>CBDAQW010000001.1:0-6827 GCA_965199185.1 Endozoicomonas sp.
AATTGCCAGCACGCAAAGGTGTGTCGCGTCTGGTAAATTCTACGGTATGTAACATTGGCTCGCTTCAGGATGGTTGCCCAGTGGGAGGACATAGAGCTTTCAGAATACCAGACTGAATCCTTGGCGTGATGATTGTCGTGAGGTAGTGCTGTCGATGGCCTAAAAAACCGGCCTGACATTTTCCTCAATCGTTGTTTTGTGATCGATTCTTACTACAATGAGGTTGGTCGGAAATGCGCAGGTGTATTGTCTTTGAGCCAGTAAAGCATCAAGGGCTGGCGGTAGCAGCTGAATGGTTCTGGATTCGTCTGTCTTGGTTAGTTTAAAAAACTCGCCCTGTTCATCTTTGGCGATGTTTCTGCGAACGGTGATTGTACCAGCCTCCAAATCAATATCCTCCCAGGCTAACGCTCGAATCTCTCCGGTGCGCAGTCCGGTATAGACAGCTAGGGTAACAAAATTTTTATGCGAATCGTGACGACAGCCTTTGTCTATGATTCGCTGATACTCTTCCAAGGTGAAAGGGTTTGGAGTGCTCTTTCCAAGCTTAAACTTCTTGCACCCCTTTGAACAATTGGTGCTCGGTGTAGCCGTTATCGTAGGCAAACTCCAACAGCCCTTTAAAGGCTGCCAGGTAGTGATTAACGGTAGATGGTGTGCGAGTCGCTATCAGATCGGAGCGCATTTCAGCTATATTTTCGGGCAGCAGGGAAGATATAAGCATGCCCTTACCCAGAATCCCTATACACTGATCAATGCCTACTTTGTAACGCCTCATGGTCTGTGGACCAATATCAACAGTCTTAACTTTAATGTATTTTTCTTTAAATCGTTCAAGTTCGATATGTTTCAGCGTGTCTGAGCGTCCGAACTTTCGCGCGTTGGGACTATCAGGGAATCTGGCGCGGTAATCAAATACGCCAGTTTCGATCTCGTGAATGACCGTGGCACGAAGGCCAGCAGCATACTTAATATT
Organism: Endozoicomonas sp.; assembly: GCA_965199185.1. Classification (GTDB taxonomy): domain Bacteria; phylum Pseudomonadota; class Gammaproteobacteria; order Pseudomonadales; family Endozoicomonadaceae; genus Endozoicomonas. The sequence goes on from CBDAQW010000001.1 coordinate 977, forward strand.
GCTTTTGGTGACAGGTAGTTTCAGCAATTCCCGGCAACGCACTCCCTTGTAAGTAAAATGAATGCGCAGACGGTTACCATGTAGCTCTATGCCTGTGTGATCCTTAACTAATGCTGAAGCCGAGACTCTTGCCCATTTGCTATACCCTTTTTTGCTATACAAAATTTTCCCGTCTGGGGCTTTTATCCAGACTAAACCTTGTGGGAATACACCCTTGTAGCACTTATCCCTAAGAGCCTTGACAGTGTAGCCGGTCAATTCCTCCATCTTGACCCCGAGAACCCAATCAATATCAGCCATATTCATTTCCTTAAGACAAAGCTTACCCCTCGGTTTAATCAACCGATTTTTAATTGGTACTGTTGTTAATGTGAAGATGCCGCTTGACGACTAACACGCCAATTTCAAATAGTTTTTGTTAATTAGACGTACATACGGCTTATTTACTGAAAGACGTATGTACGTCTAATAAGGGTTAAACGGCTTAATAAAGATTTTCACCAATCGCTTCAGCTTGCTTCTGCGCTTCCCATCCTGCGTTAAAACCATCAACTACCCATTGCGGTGGATTATCATAAAGATGCATCCAGCCTGTGCGTTTAGAGCCTTCAAAAGCCAGCCTGATTCCTTCTCCATAGGCTTCGTCGTGCTGGGCTTGACGTTCTTCTTCAGTGAGATTTTTCATTGTTCGCCTCGATGCGCTATTTCTTTTAATTACAGATGGCGTTTCTGAATAACAGGCTTTACAGCAATGACGAAAACCATCCTTTGTGTTTTTGTCCTTGAAAAAGAACTCTGTTGTTGCTGGCCAGTCTTCATTGCATTTGTTGCAGTGCTTTTCTTCCATAATTCAACCTATGTGCAAATCGCCGTCTAACAAGTCGCTCATGTTCGTTCGCAAGCTCACCGGAAAGCCTTCGGCTTCCGCATAGCTTCACACGGTTAAACGGCTTAATCATGTTCGTAGTTAGCCTTCGTTCTTTTTCGAACACCTTCTAGCCGTTCCGCCATGTAATACATATCATTATTATCTCTGCGGCTGACATATCTCGATCTTGGGACGTTTCTTTCCTTCAAAAATTATTTCTGCAACCCAGATCAGGAATATTTCCCAATGTTTTTTGAGTTTCATTTCTTAGCCCGATCAATTTGCTTGATAATTTCTTCGGCGTATTTTTTCGCCCAGTCACCAGAGTTGCTGTTTCCACTACTGATTTCCTCAAGAAGCATTTTGAATTTAGAAACTTCTGTTGAGTGCATTCTTATATGAATAAATTCATGCTTATCTATTTCCACTCTTAAAATCCTCTGCAAATCGCCGTCTAACAAATCATTCAAGTTCGTTCCGCTGCGCTCCACCCGACCCTCACTGCGTTCGGGCGGCTTAATTTCACGGTTATGTCGCCAGTGCCTTTATGTTGGCAATGGCTTCTTCCATTGCGCCAGTGCTGGTTTCATGTTCATTGCTGACCTGAATATCATTGCAGTAGGCTAAGAAGCAGATAACAGCAGGCTCATCGCTATTAACTTTGGAATCAGCACGTACACCTATGCGTTTTGCAATTTTGATCTCACCCGTAGAGAGATAATCATGTTTCTGCTGATCGGTCATTTCATCCCATTTTTTCTGGTTCATTTTTCTTCCTATCTGTTAGAGGCAACATAACAAGTCGCTCTAATTCGTTCGCTCGTCCGCTCACCCGACGAGTTCAACCTCTGCGCTCACCCCAAAACAGTCGCGCTTTTTATCAGACTGTCTAATGGCATAAACAAGAACCCCCATCCCTGTTATCTCGCCTCCAGATCGCCCCTTTAATGTCTCGGAAGAGCTGTCCTTTTTTTATTTCGCTGATTTTCATTCTTCGCTTTATTCTTCCGGTCTACCACTGCTCTGATGCTTATACTCAGAGCACTTAACCACCGCCACCTGCCCTACCCGCTCAATCACCCGCATCGATTCAAAATCCAACACCGAGCAATCCCGATCCAGTCTCTGGCAGTTCTGGCACATCCCGCCCTTGGGTTGATGCGTGATCGCTTTGAGCTCTACTTTCTGATTCATGATTAAATCACCCGAGACGCTTGCTTGGCTTTGTGTCTGGCATAAGGCTGATAGATTCCGGCCCAATCAACCAGACCATCGGTTTCTCAATAATTCGAAACGCCATGGAGGTTGTTGGTGCTCTTTCCAATCTTCGCCATGAGCTTACGGTTCTAACAGGTACATCTAATAAATCGGATACTGCCTGATCTGTGTTTTTATGGATATAGACGCACAGTTCCATGCGCTGTTTACCCCCAAGCCATCCGGTGATTTAGCGGAAGAAAAGGGATGTCATCGTCGAAGTCATCAAACCCGCCAGCGTTTGGCGCGCCTTGTCCGCGTCCCTGACCTGAATGATATTGTTGTCGGCCTTGCTGCTGCCCCTGTTGCTGCTGTACAGGTCTCTGCTGCTGGGGTGCCTGCCGTTGTTGCTGGGGCTGTTGGACGTGCTGCTGTTGTACTGGCTGCTGCTGCTGATATCCGCCAGCCTGAACACCCTCCTGCCGCCCGTCCAGCATTTGCATCTGGCCGCTGAATCCATCAACAACTACTTCGGTGGTGTAGCGGTCTTGGCCGTCCTGTCCCTGCCATTTTCTGGTCTGTAATTTCCCTTCAAGATAGACCTTGCTGCCTTTGCGCAGATGCTGCTGAGCAATCTCTGCCAGCTTTCCGAATATGACAACTCGATGCCACTCAACTTTGTCTTGTTGCTGGCCGGTCTGCTTATCCTTCCAGCTTTCAGAAGTAGCTACCGACAAGTTTGCCACTGCACCACCGTTTGGGGTGAAACGCACATCCGGGTCATTTCCCAGATTGCCGATCAGGATTACCTTGTTTACACCTCTAGCCATGACTTTCTCCTTATGCTGTTTTCTTTATTTCCAGAAGTTTCTGGGTCATTTGTTTTGCGGCTTCCTTGCCTTGATGCTTGTCTGGATGACACAAGGAGATCAGTCGCTTGATGTCGTCTTTTGAGAAACGGTTATCAGGTTGTCCGTTTAAAAAGTCGCTACCCGCGCCTTTTTCATTAATTTTTTCTACCAGGCGGTTGTGCTTATCGATCAGACTTTCATGCTGTTCATGAAGATGCATAAAAACCCGCTCTGCCTTTTGCCTTTCCCTGACTTCTTCTTCGTAGGTAGATTTCAAAACGAACATTGCGCCACCTCGATCAATTAAGTGCAGCAACCCACTGCTTCAGAAATTGGCGCAAAACCGAAGCCATCAAAACAAAATTTGCATCCTGCTGCTGTTCACGGGTATCTAAATCCTGCTCGTAAACCTGATCTTTCAAGTCATCAGAAAACTTCAGTTGCTTAACGCTCAGGTCATCACACAGAACGCACGAAAGCTGTTCATTCCAGTCAATGCCAAGGCGACTGACTTGCTTGCCGTCAGTCAGATGCTGTTCTATAGCTTCGGTTTCCAAATCTTCATGGCGAGCGGTGATCTTGCCAGCTGCATCACCAGGCTCGCGCAGATCGCAGGAGCTACCCAACACAAAGCCGTCTGGCAGGCCGCCACGGGTAAGCCATTCGGTCATAATAAAAGCTGGAACATGCTTGATTTCCGCAGGGGTGACCGGCAGGCTACCCAGAACATAGCGCAACGTAGAAGTAAGTTCTTCCGCCTGATTGGATGCACTGGCATTGATAATCAGCAAGCCAGCTTGTGTATCGATATAAGCGGTAGTGTACTTGCTTCGAGTAAACGCCTTGGGTAACAGCTCCATCAGCACATCATCTTTCAGTGCTCTCTTTTCTTTGCTGAATACCTGTCGATCCTGCTCCTGTTCAATTTTTTCGATCTTTTCATCAAGGGCATCCCGAATAACATCAGAAGGTAAAATCTTTTCTTCCTTGCGAGCACAGAACAGCAGGCTTCCTTCAGCGGCATGTACCAGTGCCTTTGTTTTGCCACCCCAGCGCCGAAACAAAACCATAACTGCATACATCCTGAGAACCGCACTGGCGGAATAGCTTTTCTTTTAGTTTCTCTTCCAGTTGTTCAGCGGTTAAGTTGAATGCTTGCTTGAACTGGTAGACGATCAGATTTTTAAACCACATGCTGTATTTCCTTATTTTGAATTCTGTTTGAGCCTTTATAATTCATGCTCGGGTGCGTCTCACGTACTGAGTGTTATATGTATGTTTTCGTAATACCGATCTTCAACCATTCAGCTTTAATTGCTTCGTAGTCGGAATCACTAATACTCAGATCGTGTAAGAACTCTGAAAAGTCGCCTCTGGCTGCTTCTTTAATCAGTGAGTACATCAATCTATTCATCTTATCTTTGATAGATTCTTCTGATCCTAACCGCTCCAGATCAACCGGCTTAACGCCACCTTCAGCAAACAACTCTTCAACCTTGGCCGTTGCTTCCTCGACCACCTTCTGAGATTCAGCGTCTTCCTGATTAACAGAACTCTCTCCTGAAAACTCAGGCTGTTGGGCTGCCTCAAGCTGGCAGGCTTGCTGATACATGATGTCGAGCTGATTGATTGCTCCTTCCAAAGCTTTAGCGGCTTCAGATAATTTCTCACCGAAATCACGCTCATTCAGCTCTCTGGCCTTGGCTGCATTCAAAACCCTCAAGAATAAAAAGGGAATCTTTGCCCATGTATTCCATGGGCAGCATTCTGATTGCAGAAATACGACTATCAACAGCTATCGCACGCTCTCTTTTCTTCAAGCTCTCGTTGGCGACGATCCTGTTCAGCCTTGTTGGCGGTTTCGGACAGCGCAACAGACAGCTTACTTTTTGCTTCGGCGATAGCTTTTGCGGCTTCGCCAGAAAACTCATCAAAACCAACAGTAATGTCGATGGCATTGACGGCTTCAATCAGTGCAGAGATTGCTTCAATGCTTTCATCGCCAGACAATGAAGCAATAGCTCTAATACCTTCTACCTTCTCTTTAATGTTACTCAGGCGCTCCTGCTCGATGCGCTCCTGCTCCTGTTCCCACTCGGTTAAGGGAAGGCGAGTTTTATCCCGTAAATCAGAAAGCGTTTCTTCGACGTACTTGACGCCAGAATTGACTGCATTAACCTTGTTGCGCAGATCAGAAACAGAGTCTTTGCCGATCTTGGTCAATGCTGATTTGATTTTGCTGACCTTGTGCGCCCTTGAAGCGATCTCTTTTCTGCTGGTTTTTGTGCTCAAATCAACAGAGTCGGAATGAACCTGAGAAGCAACCTGCTCAAGATACGGCTTCAGTTTTTCGGAATCACTGAATACTTCAATTACTTCGCTTTTGCTGATTTCGATACTGTTTTCGATATTGATCAAATCACTCATTGTTCACCCCCAGTCTCTTCTTGTAATTCTGAAATGCGAGCTTCATAAGCAGCTCGAAGTATTTCGGCAACGCTGTCTTTGTTGACCTTCTTGTCCTGACACTGTTGATCTAAAGAGCGCAGCAGGCTGGCGTGCATGGATTCAACGGCGGAAGTGTTGGGTACCAGTTTATAACTCGACGCTTGAGTGGTAGCCCAGCTTTCAATTTCCTTTGTATCCTGAACCAGGCTCTGAACCGCAAGGTCTTCAAAATACTGTTTGCGTTCGTCATAAAGCGCTTTGAAGCGTTTGCCAGCTTCTGCATCCTGATTCACTTTTGCTGAGTTGTATGCGTCAGCAAATACTTTGCGAAGCTCTGCCGCAGAGGCCGTCTTGTTGATCAAGTCGATATACTGTTGCATATCGGTGCGGGGTAGTGCCCATTCTGGTAGAACTGGATTCTTCCAGGCGATTAATTTCTGGGATTTTTTGTCTTTGCTGACATTGCCAAACTTATGTCTGTAGCTTT
>CBDAQW010000002.1:0-13725 GCA_965199185.1 Endozoicomonas sp.
CTACCGCTACGATGGGTTCACTGCCGTACAGGCAGCTTAGAAAACGAAAACGTGGTGAACATTGAAACGGATGACGTTCACTGCCGTACAGGCAGCTTAGAAAACGTGGTAATACTCACGGTTAAGGCGCTCTACGTTCACTGCCGTACAGGCAGCTTAGAAAACAGAGCATAACTGTGTACTATTTTTTCTGCGTTCACTGCCGTACAGGCAGCTTAGAAAACCACCGGCTTGCATTGAAGCACGGGCAGTCTGTTCACTGCCGTACAGGCAGCTTAGAAACCCAAACATAATGAATAAATATTCATACACCCGTTCACTGCCGTACAGGCAGCTTAGAAACAGCATATAACCTCACTCAAACCCCTTGATAGTTCACTGCCGTACAGGCAGCTTAGAAAATCCTAAAAATCAGACTTCTTCAAATACCACCGTTCACTGCCGTACAGGCAGCTTAGAAAATATTGGAAAACTTCTGGCTACACAGATAGGTGTTCACTGCCGTACAGGCAGCTTAGAAAAGTATGGAAAACCTGTTGTTGAATTCCCGAGGGTTCACTGCCGTACAGGCAGCTTAGAAAACCAAGATTAAATCTATTGAGGATTGAAGAGAGTTCACTGCCGTACAGGCAGCTTAGAAAGAATGATGTCTGCTGCAAATAATAAAACCGTGGTTCACTGCCGTACAGGCAGCTTAGAAAAACAGTTCGGTACTGGTTCTTTTTTTCATAAAGTTCACTGCCGTACAGGCAGCTTAGAAAAAGTATATTCTTCCGGAATTTCCGGAGCATGAGTTCACTGCCGTACAGGCAGCTTAGAAAGAACTGCACGAACGGATACGATTTATACGAAAGTTCACTGCCGTACAGGCAGCTTAGAAATTATCTAACAAGTCCTGATCATCTTTTTCCCTGTTCACTGCCGTACAGGCAGCTTAGAAAATAATGAATTGCATCAGCAATGATGATGTTCGGTTCACTGCCGTACAGGCAGCTTAGAAAGGTGAATTCTTTTGATATGGCAACCGCTTTATGTTCACTGCCGTACAGGCAGCTTAGAAATTCGAGGGGGTAAAACAGACGAGGCTTTCTACGTTCACTGCCGTACAGGCAGCTTAGAAAAATTTCTACCTAAGCCCTGAATCAAGCTCTGTGTTCACTGCCGTACAGGCAGCTTAGAAATTACCATCTCCCGGCGCTACAGCCACGGGCATGTTCACTGCCGTACAGGCAGCTTAGAAAAATATCCGACCATCCGTTTTCATTTACATGCCGTTCACTGCCGTACAGGCAGCTTAGAAACATACCGAGCGCGGCGGCTATATCAATGGGAGGTTCACTGCCGTACAGGCAGCTTAGAAATACGACATCTTTCTCGCTGGTGGTTGCAATACGTTCACTGCCGTACAGGCAGCTTAGAAAATTTTTCCTCAGGAGATAGGCAGTCTATTTTCGTTCACTGCCGTACAGGCAGCTTAGAAAACAGAATGGACCAAACGATGCTTTTAACTAAAGTTCACTGCCGTACAGGCAGCTTAGAAAAATATGAAAGGAAATGTGATCATGAGCATTAAGTTCACTGCCGTACAGGCAGCTTAGAAACTGCCCGACCCGTGTTTTTCCCCCGGTTCCCGTGTTCACTGCCGTACAGGCAGCTTAGAAAAACAGCCCCAACGCTTAGTAGCCCGTTGGAAAGTTCACTGCCGTACAGGCAGCTTAGAAACATCCAAGCAAAGAACGGCTTAAAGCTCATATGTTCACTGCCGTACAGGCAGCTTAGAAACATCGAGGCAGCGTTAAACCATAGTCTAAAGTGTTCACTGCCGTACAGGCAGCTTAGAAATTGCGGGTATCCTGAAAATGTGGAGAAAGACGGTTCACTGCCGTACAGGCAGCTTAGAAACCTGAGCAATGAATTTGCACCATTGTTTCCCATGTTCACTGCCGTACAGGCAGCTTAGAAATTATCTAACAAGTCCTGATCATCTTTTTCCCTGTTCACTGCCGTACAGGCAGCTTAGAAATAAATCGATCCGGGGTAGTACTCCAAAAATAAGTTCACTGCCGTACAGGCAGCTTAGAAAATTAAAAACCTTTTTCTCTAGCGTGTTGTTTTGTTCACTGCCGTACAGGCAGCTTAGAAAATTAAAAACCTTTTTCTCTAGCGTGTTGTTTTGTTCACTGCCGTACAGGCAGCTTAGAAACGAGCGCCCCGGGCGCTTTTACCGTGCGATCAGTTCACTGCCGTACAGGCAGCTTAGAAACCGTAGAGTTAGGTTGAAATTTCTCTAAAAACGTTCACTGCCGTACAGGCAGCTTAGAAATCAGAAAAGTCTGAGCCTTTGTTACTAGAGAAGTTCACTGCCGTACAGGCAGCTTAGAAATATCAACTCAGTGGCGGCGGCAAGCGCAAGGAGTTCACTGCCGTACAGGCAGCTTAGAAAGCCATTCAACAAGCCCTTCTTTCCCGAATGAAGTTCACTGCCGTACAGGCAGCTTAGAAAATACTGTGCTATTCCCTGAAAGTCATAGGCTTGTTCACTGCCGTACAGGCAGCTTAGAAAAATCAATTATTATCAAATAGGTGATAAAATGAGTTCACTGCCGTACAGGCAGCTTAGAAACACACAACAGCACATAAGCTACTACTGCTAACGTTCACTGCCGTACAGGCAGCTTAGAAAACGTCACCATGAACGAAGCGTCGACCTTCACCGTTCACTGCCGTACAGGCAGCTTAGAAAGTGAACAGGTCTTCCGTGGTTCATTGCTCGGCGTTCACTGCCGTACAGGCAGCTTAGAAATTGAAGATCATAAAGCGGCAGACCTTCAGAAGGTTCACTGCCGTACAGGCAGCTTAGAAATACGCCTTTGCCGACAAACAGCAGGTGACGCTGTTCACTGCCGTACAGGCAGCTTAGAAATACGCATAATTGCGTCACGAGCAATTTTCTCTGTTCACTGCCGTACAGGCAGCTTAGAAATCCACCATCACCCGCTGGACAAAACTCTTTCCGTTCACTGCCGTACAGGCAGCTTAGAAATTCACTGTAATTGCGAACGATGGGCTCTTCTGGTTCACTGCCGTACAGGCAGCTTAGAAAAAGTTCACTGCCGTAAGCTTGTAACCTTCGTTGCGGCTGTTGTAATCCGTTCACTGCCGTACAGGCAGCTTAGAAATGCCTTACGAGCAGGATATGGTGGTGGTTCATACAGGCAGCTTAGAAAATTTAATTGAATGTAATTGGAATCCATTTAGTGTTCACTGCCGTACAGGCAGCTTAGAAAATATCGGTAGCACGCTCAGAAGACTTGCTAACGTTCACTGCCGTACAGGCAGCTTAGAAATGAAGATGTTTTGACGATCCCGTTCTTTCTCCGTTCACTGCCGTACAGGCAGCTTAGAAATTGTGTGCCAGTTGCTCAAATCTGCGTAATGGGTTCACTGCCGTACAGGCAGCTTAGAAATTGCGCTCAAGTAACTTCTGAAGGTCTGCCGCGTTCACTGCCGTACAGGCAGCTTAGAAATTCCTCTGCGTACTACTATACTCTACTCCGCTGTTCACTGCCGTACAGGCAGCTTAGAAATCGTACAAGATGAAGTATCACAACTAAAGGAGGTTCACTGCCGTACAGGCAGCTTAGAAACGTAATCGGGATAAACTATCCCGTGAAAAAATGTTCACTGCCGTACAGGCAGCTTAGAAAAATGAAATCCGATATAGCAAAATTGCCCGATTGTTCACTGCCGTACAGGCAGCTTAGAAAAACAGTAAAACCTTGTCAGAAGCATCTAAATAGTTCACTGCCGTACAGGCAGCTTAGAAAAACGAATCAAAACGTACCAATTAACAGGGTTTTGTTCACTGCCGTACAGGCAGCTTAGAAAAGTGCTGCCACAAAGAACATGGGTTTGATGTCTGTTCACTGCCGAATAGGCAGCTTAGAAAATACTGGCTCGCGCTTTGGTCGGTATAAACCGTTCACTGCCGAATAGGCAGCTTAGAAAGCCAGAGCTTCCAGATCAATACCGAAGTGCTGGTTCACTGCCGAATAGGCAGCTTAGAAAACATCGGTTTAGCGCTCAATCTGAATGAGTGACGTTCACTGCCGAATAGGCAGCTTAGAAAGACATAAACTGATTAGTCCCGCGTGTATTTCCGTTCACTGCCGAATAGGCAGCTTAGAAAACTATAATCTTCAGGAATATCACGTTTATCTTGTTCACTGCCGAATAGGCAGCTTAGAAATAGCCGAAAGAAGATCGGAGATTCATAGCCGGGTTCACTGATATGGCAAGAGTTTTCCGGACAATTTTTTACGCAGCCCCAGCAAGCTGCTTTTCATACTTGAGCGGAGCCAGATAGCCATTGGTTGAGTGCTTTCTCTGACGATTGTAAAACACTTCAATGTACTCAAAAATTGCCTGATGAGCCTCCTCCCTGTCTGAAAATCCTCATGATGAGTCAGCTCAGTTTTCAAGGTATGGAAGAAGCTTTCAGCCACTGCGTTATCCCAGCAATTCCCTTTGCGGCTCATGCTACAAGTGAAATCATTATCGTTCAGTAGCTTCTGGTATCGATCTGAAACGTACTGACTGCCACGATCGCTATGTACCAGTAAGCCCGCGCCTGGTCTGCGCTTCCTCATGGCCATTTCCAGAGAATCTGTCACCAATGTGGCCTTCATACGGCTCCCCATCGACCAGCCCACTACAGCCCTTGAGCACAGGTCTATAAAAACAGACAGGTAGAGCCAGCCTTCTCGGGTAGGAATGTAGGTGATATCACCTGCGTAAGCCTGATCAGGCTATTCCCGGTTAAAATCCCGCTTCAATAAATTGTCTGCCACCGGCTTATTGTGACTGGAATCAGTTGTAGCCTTGAATTTACGCTTGGTCTTACACTCCAGACCCTCTTCCTTCATCAATCGACCTATACGTTTGCGACTCACTGTCTTACCCATATCAGCCAGGTCGTCTTTAATACGACGCTCACCGTACAACTGGCGGTTTTTCTCATGAATGACTCTAATATCCGCCTTCAATGCCTGATCTTCCTGAGAACGATTGGATTCAGGGCGGGAGAGCCATTCATAAAAGCCACTGCGGGATACGGACATCACCCGACACATGGCAGACAGACTGAACTGCTCCCTGTTGTCACTAATAAACTGGAACCTCAGTGACACTCTTTGGCAAAGAAGGCGGCCGCCTTTTTTAATATGGCGCGCTCTTCCTTCAGTTTGGCATTCTCTTTACGGAGACGCTTGAGTTCATCGTATATATGTTCATCATTGTGCGCCTGCTTTCCGGAGGCTTTACCTGCTTCTTTCGGCCTGTGGAGCTTACTGATCCAGGTATGGAGAGTGTTGACATTCACACCCAGATCTTTAGCTGTTGCTGATACTGGCTGATCAGATTCAACAGCCAGCTTTACTGCTGATTCTTTGAACTCAGCTGTATAGGATTTCGTTTTCTTTTCTGACATTTGGACACACCTTAATACCCGTGTTTGTGTTGAACTATAACCACTTCATAATGGGTTGTAATATTACCCGTGTTTGTGTGTCCGGAGAACTATAACCACTTCATAAATTTGTGATGATCAATGCCGGACAGGAAATGCAGGAAAATCTCTTTCAATTCTTTAGTCTGTATCACTGCGGCTAAAGGCATTTTTAAAGCCCGTTTGATGTGGTCTTTGTTCAGGGTCAATGGCGTTGCGTTGTTGTTAGCATCGCTCAGCTGTTTCAAATGGTTAGCTGTTGGTGCAGAGGTGTAGTGTCCAGGGCTTAAAGAGCTCTCTTCAGCAGAGGGTGCTCCACGTGATAGCACCCAGTCCCAGGTCTGGTCTCCTTGCTGTGCTTTGAGAGCATTGAGAAAGGCTGATAAAATAGTGTCAAAGTGATCCAGTGAGTCGCTTAGGGATGACTCTTTAGACATATCGAGAGAAGACAAGCTGGAGCCATTTGAGCCATTTTCAGACATGGCTTCATTTCCATTAGGCAGCGTTGAATACAATGGATAATCTGAAGAATCATCAATAATCATGTTTTCTATTTCATTGTCCAGTAGCTTTTCACGATGACCTGTTTTGATGCGGTGCTCTGTTGACAGTTTCCGGGAAGCAAAAGCAGTACGAAGCTCGTTGTATAACTGGCTGTCTATATGAACAATGGCTGTTTTTTTGGCGGTGATGGGGTTAGACGCTTTGTAACATTTTTGACCATTGTTCCAACGCTCGAAGTCGGGGACTGTTCCATTGGGTTCCCACTGCCAGGAGGTGCTTATTGCTGCTTTAGCGATAAGTCCTTGTAAGTTTCTGCAGTTATCCAGTGCCTGCCGGATCTGTTCGTTGTATTCAGTGAGGTGCGTTGCATCAAGTGTTTCAAAAGGCCAGTCTTGACGGGTTACCAGAGCTGATTCATAAAAATGCGATAATCGCGATCTGAGAGGGTTATTATGAGCAAGATGAGGCTTAAGCCGCTCAAGTGCTGTTAAAATGTTTTGTACTTCCTGATCGTCCAGTTTTTTGATGTAATCTTCTGTGATTCTAGCGAGTCGTGGGGAAAGCACCCGGTCTTTTCGACATAGAGCGTGAATAAATTGCAAAATCATCTCATTTTTATTATTTCCGGTATGGGATAGGAGGCTTAACAGCCTTTCAAATAGTGATACATGTTCAGGGTTGGCCATCAATAAAGATCGGTAACTGTCCGATAATACAAAGTGCTGGAGTCGTTTAATAATGAATTGCTGGTTATTTGGTGTGTCGGCTTTATTTTCAAGAAGCAGCAATTGCTGATTCAATGCCTTGATTTGATTTTCCACAGACATTGAGGCTTTGCTTTCACTAAGCGGTGATAGCCCCTTTTTTTTCATTTTACTGGGAGGCAAGGTGCCGGCTTTTTCGCTTGCTGCCCGCTTTCGATTTCTCCTCAGGGCTCCGTCTGCTCTAGAGTCGTGGGCTTTTAAAAAGTCGTCAGGCTCTGGGTTGAGGTTTGTGCTTAATTCATGCAACGTTTTAAATATTGATTCTACGTAATCAGGGGCTTCAGGCACCGGTTGCATTTTCTGATACAAGGGGGAGAGAGTTGAATCATCCATAATGTGGGAGTCTAGCCAGGCTTCCACTCTTTTCGTTTCAGTCTGAGAGAGCTTCGAAGCATTAACGTTTCCGCTTTCAGTTTCGTCGGTGCTGCAGATGTTACTGGATGTTTTTGTTGATCTAGTGTCGTCTAAAGATGGTGTTGAATTACTGGATTTTGTTTCTGGTTTGCTTTTTTTATTCTCAGGTTTAGTGCCTGACGCGAGGGCTGAGTCGCTGGTAACATGCACAGGCGCTTCTTTAGAGTGGCTGGCTTTACAAGCTATCCTGTATTTAGCCGTAGCATAAGCGACACAAAGAGTTCCAGCATAGATAAGGGGGCCAGCTATTGCCATGGGGTTTATACAATCAATAATGGATGAAGTGTCAGGCTGTGTTGGCGTATAGTCAGGCACATTTGGGGGTTCAGAGGGCATGTTACTTGAGCCGTAATGGGATGCAGGATCAGACTGAGATGCTGATAGGGGTGACATCAATGTGCTCGCGCCATAAGCAATAGCGAGAAGGCCCGTAGCTGGAATAGCAAGGTTTATTGTTGGTGGACTTCCATCTGGGTCAATATCAAAGTCCTCACATTTTCGGGTGATGTATTGATTGCCATCGTCCTCCTCGTCGTCATTGAGAATGTAAAGGTCAATCACTTTATTCCAGCTTGCTCCATTATCCAGACTGTACTCAATGAATCGATGAAATTGATTAGAAACTTGTCGTGTTTCTATACCCCAGTATCGAGCCAGTAATTCAAAAAGAACTGCACGATGTCGACATACCCCACTCTTATTTTTCAGAAGATCCATTAGCATAGGAAGGCCTTGACCAGTGCTATCGTATTTGTCAGAGAATGATTGGCAGAACTTTCTTAGTGCCTCCATCTTATTTTTGGGACTTTCGATGAGGTCTATCGTTTTTAGCTCCTTGAAACTTGGTATGGAATCTGCATCATCCGACTCAAAGATATTTCTTTTCAACCACTGTTTTATTGCGGCTGGAAGTCGTTCGCTTTTTGGTGGAGGGGTACTACCATTGGTTTTTGTAGCATGGAACGAAGGCGATATCCGATAGTCGAGCTTTAGTTTCACTTCATTTTTGGGGACGACTTTTGCCAGCCGAACCATTAACTGTCCGGTTGAATGACTTCTGGCAGCTTCCAGAGGGGTGTCTGGAATGCTCTTTAAAGATTTTAAAGAGTCGTTGGGGCTTAATCCTGGTATAGGTGTCCAGTTATGTGAAGCTTTAACCAGAGCGCATCCGCGTGCACTCCACATCCACTCCCTGATCCTTTGGGTAGCACTATTTTGCATAATGGAGTCGTAGATTCTCCATGGACGTGGAATGTTGATAGGAGTGACACCAGCAGAAGTTGGGTTAACAGGGACGACCAGTACATCGTCGCCGGAAAATTCCAATTGTAAAACTTTCATCCGATAATGTGTTGGGTCAAAAGATTGCAAATCAAATATTTGGTCAGCGGTGAGAGTGTGCTTGCCTGTCACTCGGCCATCAACAAAAGAAGGTGTAAGGGATTGGTTGATGTAGCGCTTAGAGCCACTATTAGGGCTAGAGCTAATATCCGGTGTTCTGTCCAACCCCATATCAATACGATACAGCTCGTTGATAAGGCTGGAAAAAGAAGCAGGTTGGTTGGCATCATAGGTTAACAGAGAGTATTTTTCAGGATGAACCATGTATCCTGGCAACCCAGATGGAGCGCTGGTTTTTTGTACCATTGCTCTGGGTTGAATCTCCGAGATAGCCGTAACGGGGCTAGCTTCTGAAGCGGCAGAAAGTGCGGTTGAAGAAGCCGGTTCAGTGCTCACCTCAGCCCGGCTCTGATGAACAATACCCATGAAATCGGCCATAGTCATTTTCAATAGCCTGAGCTCAATGCCGAATTGTTTGGCGAATAGCTTTGGCCATTGCTGGGGTGTGGTGCTTTTAAATTCCCGAATGGTGTCCATCAAATCAGCCATGCCGGGGCTGATTCCCAGTTTCGCTTGTTGCAACAAAAGGGTTAATGTATGAAAGTGCTCAGCCAGCCACTGATCCAGTCCGTTGTTTTGATTCGTTCCCAGTTTGTCCAGAGTTCTGGTGATAACGCCTTTTATTTCTTGCTGACTCAGTGGCTCCAGTTCCACAGTAAGGGCGCAGCTCTTTGAGTATTCAGTCAGGTCTTCCCGTCCGGGGAAACCGGCTGGAGGGTTTACGGTAGCGATCAGTTTATAGCCCTTTGCCTTATTGGCTGACCGGATTTGTCTCAAGAAGTCTTCGACCATCTCTGCAGGAAGGGTATTGAGCTCACTGATGACCATGATTTCCCCTTTTTTCATGGCTTGTTGGTTGAGTTCTACAATTTCCGTCCACTGACTGCGGCTGGCGTTTACATGCTGGTATGAGCTTTCGTGAGCAAATAGGTTGCGCCATAACTCAAGTACTCGATGTAACACTAAATCTTTGCCAAAGCCTGCAGGGCCTTTAACGACTGTGACGGCTTTACCGCAATCGCCTTTCTGCAAAAGATTGAAGTAGTGTCGGACCAGACGGGTGACCGCAGCTGTGTCCAGGTCTATATCCGGGTTTTTGCGTTTTAACTGGATTAAAAAGAAATCGAACAAGTTGTTAAAAGCTAAGAGGATGCTTGTATCACAGGGGTGTTGCTGTTGAAATGCCTCTTTCAGAGCAGCCAATTCCTCCTTTTGACCAAGGGGCACAATCCCGTCAAGGCTTAATTCCATGGAGTGCAGAACCAGGGCATGAATTTGCTCGGTCGTCAGCGTGAGAGAACGATTTTTAGATTCTGCAAGGCGTAGAACTGCCTTTAAGGAGGCGACCACATCATCCAGATCACTTTCCCCGAGCGTATAATCTGTTACTCGTTTTTTATATTGATTGAACAGACTCATAATGCTGTCGCAGAGTTCAGCCCGATGAGGTTTAAGCAAGCCATCCATTTGCGGATAAAGGGTAAAAAAAGCTGCACGTTGACTGTCCCCTGTCGGATAATTGATGCGAGTGATGCAGCGATCTATCCACTGGCCCATGTCAGGTTTGTTTATGTTTTTGTTGCTGCAAGTCATCACCAGTTTGTGATATCCCGAAAGGTAAATCCTTTCGCCTGCAAAACAAACGCATGGGGCAACGGGATTAAATAGGCTTTTCAAATGTTTTAAAATATTGTCTGGGGCTCGATCAATATTGTGTAATACCAGAACCTTTGAGGTTTTTTTTGGATTCTTTGCCCATTGCATGATGGGGCCATCAGAACAATGACTGTTTTCAGCATTCTTTTCAGAGAAGACCTGATGACTGAAAAGTGCCTCAGGTGAGGTATTGCTTTCCATGGATACTTCAATAACTTCAGGGTTACTTTCTCTCTTGGGAGAAATACTGCGGGATATGAAATGACGAAAAGTCGATGAAAACTCTTTTTCTTGAAAGGGAGTTAACTCAGGAAGCCCGAGCAGAACAAATTGATTCATGGTAATGCTGTCAGAAATCGAAAATAAGTCTGCATAATATTGAAATAAGCTACAAGGGGTCTTTTCAATGATCGAGTGAGCAAAAAGAGAGGTTAGCTGTCTGAATTGCGCCTCAATTTCTTTTGTTTTGCTGTTTTGTAATGGATTGAAGATTTCGTGTATTGAAAGTTCTATTGCTTGAATAAATCTTCTGTACTCATTGCTGGCCTCATTTATAGGAAAACTCTGATTATAGATTGTGCTGACTAGTTGGTTAATATTTCGTATCTTGATGATGTCATTTTTTGGGATTAAGTGTTGACAAAGGGTTGATGCTGCCGTGAAGAAAGAATGTACAAGTTCTTCGGTTTCACTGGAGCAGTAAACACGCCCCTGGCAACGGCTTGGCTCAACACCCAGCTGTTGAGCCAATTCAGTGGCTTGTTTTTTTGCTGTCTGGGTGCCAACAATGAATTCTGCCAGATGAGTTAATGCGGTTTCAGAAGGTTCCGAAAAGTGATCGGGTAGACTCATGATATAAGACATGGGAAGACTTGGAGCCAATGACCAGAAGTCCTTTTTCAGTGCAGCTCGTGTTGGCGTGGGGTGGTTTTTGAGCCATTGCACCAATGGGTTTCGGTCTGCACAGGATAGCTCCAGGTTGATGGTGTAGTCCGTTTTTGAGCTCATTTGAAGCGCTCTCGAGTCAGTCAATAAAGGGAAAAGTGGTAAATAACCTTGCTTTTTTAACTGGGTTTTGAAGAAACCGTATAATGCTTTATTGCCACGAGTACTTGATTCCAGAAGTCGTAATAACTGGTTTTTTGGTTTTGAGAAATAGTGGTATAAGAGATAGCAGCTGGTTTTTGCTCTGTCATGCATAGAGATATTGGGAGGGCTCTTTTCAAAATCAGATGTGCTGAAAAAAAAAGGTTTTTCAGTGTCATAATCGGCTTGGTTGATTAAGTCTTTCACTGATAATGGAAGACATTCAGGGTACAGGCAAGCATCGTGTATTTGTTCAAAAGTGACATTCCAGTGCTTGATTGTATTTTGTGCTTTTGCAGCTTCTTTAAATTGACTGTATAGCTTCAAAAGTATAGGTAAGAACCATTTATTGAATTTCACTCTTACTATACTAAGCGGGTCATAGGCGTATAATTTTTCTATCTCTTTAAAAGCTTGAAGTTCGTTCTCACAGGAGACGATGCGTTTTTCATTAGAACTCTGTATTTCATTAATGGGACAAACCGCCAGCGTTACTCTTGCTCGTGGAACCTCTATTTTTTTCCCGTTAACGAAAATAAAAGGGGGGGCATCGTTCAACGTGGCCCACTGGTGACTCTGCTCTGAGTTTTCCTGTAGGCCATAAATACACACATTTGACCCTGATCTGATCTTTTCCATCAAAAAAGTATCTGTCTGTTTGAATGTCCGCTGGCGGGCACTCAGAAGATTTGTGCATTCAAACAGTTCGTTCCAGTTGCTCCCTTCTGCAACATGGTATTCTTTTAGATATATATCATCGGTTTTTAATTTTTCCACTTCCTGAGCGTTGGACTCTATCTTCAGATGGTCAGAAGACAGATCGGTAACCGGGGGCGGGTTTTCAACCAGAACTGGGCGGAGGTTTTCTGGAATCTGTTTTAAGTAAGTCAATAGCTGGTGCCACTGCTGTAGAGAGAGAGGCTCTGTAATACAGATTTGGGGGCATGAGCGGCACAACTCTTCAAGCGGGTTGAAAGCCTCCAGTATACCTGCGTTGTTTATGCGGAGATTATTTTCTAAATGCTTAATGGTTGCCTGGTTAATGCACACAAAATTTTGTTCAGGCATAAATGGTGAGCAGTGTGACTTTTTGTCCAGTTCCATTTGTTGTTCGGTATATTGGGTTTTATAGATTCGAAGATTGGGCGCAAGAGGAATCCATTGTCCTGTGCTTGTTTCAAAGCCGCCTTCGCGAAGTGCATTGCAAAGGGCTGTTTGAAAGCGGGGGTTATCCCAGGGCGCATCCTGTAAAATCAGTTGGTCACCGGATGATAGCGTTGAAATGATGCCCGGCTTATAGATAAACGTGCCTGATTTTTGATCCGCTGTGTAGCGGCCAAATAATTGTTTTTCCCAATCATCTTTAGAATAAAAAGTAACCGTTTTTGTCTCTGATGATGAAAGTAATGTTTCCGGCGCGGTAGAAACCACTTGATTCAGAAACGAAACGTTGTCAGGCACCTGGTCGTCGATGTAGTCAGCACTGGCACCAAGGGAAAATCGCTTAATGCGACGCCAGGAATCAGGCCCCAGTAATTGCGCGGTGGGTTCATCCAGCAGGATAACCAGTCTGATGTTAGGGCCGATTGGCTGGCCTAAATAACGTGAAGGTTGATCGATTAAATCATTGAGCTCGGTAATATCGCCAGCCTCAGGCTCCATGTTGGTGAAATCGAGCACTAGAGTCATTGGTGTTTGCTGATAGAGCCTTCCTGGTTTGCTGACCCGCCCCGCTTTATCTTCAATGGTTTGTTTGATCAGGCCGTTGTTATCCAAGTCCTCTGGTGAGCCAATATAGAGAACTGACTTGCCTTTATCTGATTGGTTCCAATGGTGCTGACGGAAGGCTTGCTGAATACTCTGGCGCTCAGCATCATTATCGATGAAATAAACCATGCGTGCACTGGGTTGCGGCACCGTAGACCGGGTGTCCTCAGAGTGGGAAACCTTTAGCTCGTCTGATGCCTCAGGAAAGCGTTCCCTGAAGGTTTTTTCGTAAATGTTGCAACCAGGTGGAACAGAAACAACGGGATAGGGCCAGTTAATGGGTAACATATTCTTCTTCCTTGATAGATGCTATATCTCTTTAGAGCATTGAGAAAGCAGATAGTTCCCCAAACTGGTAATGAATCTCAGGTATCCAGCGTTATATATGCCGAAATTGCAAACAGAGCTTCCACTTGAGTTTGTCTACAACGCCAACAAGCCCGGAACTCATGAGCGCATCGTCGATATGGCTATGAATGGCTCTGGTGTCAGAGATACGGGGCGTGTTCTGGGTGTCAGTCCAACGACGGTCATCAGCCATTTAAAAAACTCAACCCGCCACAGGTGACACCACTTCCTTTCGACAATGAAGAGCTGGTGCTGATCTGCCAGATGGATGAACAATGG
>CBDAQW010000003.1:0-157794 GCA_965199185.1 Endozoicomonas sp.
CAACTGAAGTATTTGGATTTTGCACTTCTGGCTCAGAACTTAAAGCACCTAACGCCAAATTCAGGGGCTGGCGCCGCAGGCGACAGTCCCCTGGAATTTTTTGTTAGGTTTCTTTGACGGTTTATTCTCTTGACTCTTTAGGGTTAGACATTGTGCAAACTAATCCACCAATATTCCAGACAACATTTTTACCCATGTCACAAGCACTAGCAGCAATTACTAGAGGTAGTTGCTCATTTCCGAAGGTTTTGGGAGCAAAAAATAGTGTATCACCTGGCATACACTGTTCAGTGATTTTTGTATAATCTGAAACTGAGCAAATTGTCTCTGTATTGTTTTTACACCCTGATAATGCAAAGATACTGATGGTCAAAATTAGAATTGACTTGATTTTAAAATTTTTATTCATCATTTATTCCAAAATTTTGTTGATTATTATTTTATGAACATGGAAAGGACTCTTCCAACCCCTTCAACAACAGCATTTCGATTGGAAAATCTGTTTTTGAATTTTTGTATTTTGGAATTTGATCATCAATAATTTGCATATAGTTATCACCATTAAGTGCTAATTTTTTGGCGCACAATATATTGGCTTCCTACCATTATGCTCATTACTCCAAAGAAATCCTTGACCAACACCATTTACATGAATTTTTACAATTTCAGGATGTTTTTCTTTAAGATTTTTGTATGCACTTATTGATAGCATGTTGCCCGAAAAAGTATTTCCCGAATATGTGAGAAATAACATAAGGCTAAAAGATGTAATTTTTTTCATATAAATCCTTATTGCTTAGTTTGAATGAAAATTTCTTTTCCTACGTTTACTCCTTTGTAGTTTTGAAACCTAACGCCAAATTCAGCGGCGCGCCGCAAGGCGTGTCCGCTGGAATTTATTGTTATGTGATCTTGCTTTGTTTGAACTGGAGCATATTTGCCCCACGGAAAAATCATGAAACCCCACAGCCAGCAAGAACCTCTGACAGATATTGAGTGCTCATGGCCGCCTTTTTTTGCTTTCGCTTCAGCCCTGCTTTGAAAGACTTTGTATTGTTCAACATATTAACTGCAACGTGTCGAAACCCTGCTAACATCTCTGCAGCATTGCCTCTTCTTATTCGGCAATCATCTTCGTTCATAGCAACATCTAACTTCCAATGAAGCTTTCCTTCTATTGCCCAATGACTTCTTGCTGCAGTGGCTAATTCTTCTGCTGTCAATTCAGCAGATGAAATATAATAACGAATGCTGATATCTTCAGAATCAAACACCTCTCCATCCATTCTTGCTGACATTACGATTCCAAGTGTTTTCATCCCTTTCCAATCAAAGGACAAATTTACAAATTCATCAAAAATATCACTAACAATGTGTTGTCTTATTTCAAGCCGACCATGGCTTTTTTCTGTCGTCTTGAATGAATCACCTTTCCAAGCATTAATCTTTTCTGAAGAAAAATGGTTTTCAAATGCTTCGAGAAGTTTGCCCTGATTACCTTTGACCGCCAATAAATAATCGGCTCCCTTATCGACAATCTTGCTGGCAATGTCCCTCTGGCAGCCCATGGCATCAATGGTTACAAGGCATCCACGAATCTCAAGGAGCTCTAAAAGCTCTGGAATAGCGGTTATTTCATTACTCTTGGCATTGACTTTAATTTGCCCGAGAACTAATTCATTGGCAGCCACAAATGCACTTACCATATGAATGGCTCCTTTATCTTTTCCTTTATCGTAGGAACCTCTTACGGTCTTTCCATCAATTGCAATGATTTCGCCATTACTTACTTTATGACAGGCTTTCATCCATTCAATAAAGCAACGTTGAAATTGTTTTGGATTCACAACAGCAGCAACTCGGGCAATAGTATGATGAGATGGAACTCCATTTTCAAAGTCACCATACTTTTTTAACCAGTCGAGTCTTTCAGTTCCAAAATCCTCGATTTCCTCCCAACCTTCACAGCCGGCAATAACAGCACAGATTATCAAAATCAAAACATCTGTGAGTTTATGCTCTACTTTCCATGCTTGGCGTGGATCATAAATAACAGAAAGGCTATTCATTAAATCTAATGCATTCATTGGTTGGGCATCCAAAGTTTTTTATATATGACAATGGACGCATAAATCGGGCTATACGCACTTACACTTATAGGTCTTGAGGCCAAATGCTTCGGGGTGTTTCATGATTTTTCCCTGATATTTGCCCCACGCTTGTTGCTTATGACGGCCAAAATATTCTGAGCCAAAATGCATGACTTTATATTGAGCCTGAGAATTTTTGCCCCATAAGAATGGCTCATTGTTCCAACCTGCGCTGAACCAAAATGCCTGATGTTCAATAGCGCTTGAAGATTAACTTGAACAAAAGGAAAATAGGCTTATGTACAGACAAAGAATTGATGTTTTCTCATGCATGCTACCGCCTACCGCTGTTTGAAAACTTACAGCATTATCCTTCCATGAACTGACATTTGTACAAATAACGTACGCCAAATATCCGATTGCCTCTCTTTGAAATCAGAGAGTATATTTTTCTTCTGAAAATTCCAAGATCGAAAGGGATAATAAACTCGATATTTGATCACATAACGCCAAATTCAGCGGCGCGCCGCAAGGCGTGTCCGCTGGAATTTATTGTTATGTGATCTTGCTTTGTTTGAACTGGAGCATATTTGCCCCACGCTTGTTGCTTATGACGACCAAATTATCCCGAGCCAAAATGCAAGACTTTATATTAAGCCTAAGAATTTTTGCCCCTTAATAATGGCTCATTTTTGCAACCTGCGCTGAACCAAAATGCCTGATGATCTATAGCCCTTAAAGATGAACTTGGACAAAAGGAAAATAGGCTTATGCATAGACTAAGAATTGATGGTTTCTCATGCACGCTACCGTCTCCCGGTGGTTTGAAAACTTACAGCATATTCATTGCATGAGCTGACATTTATACAAATAACGTACGACAAATATGAAACTTTCTCTCCTTGAAATCAAAGAGTATATTTTTCTTCTGAAAATTTCGAGATCGAAGGGAATAATGAACTCGGTTTTTGATCACATAACGCCTGCTTCAGCCGCGCCGCCGCAGGCGGCGTCGGGTGGAGGGGCGAAGCCCCGGAACGAACTGGAAGCATTTGTTATGCTCTGGTCTATTGTTCTGAAAATGTATGGCCACAATTGAGGCATTCATAATTGTCTAAGATATTATCATCGACAATTTCACCAGCTTTGGCTCCAACAGCACCACCTGCTGTCGCACCAGTTAACGCACCAATAATTGAACCTGCAACACCTCCAGCTATTGCACCTACGGGACCAAAAACAGCACCGATTGCCGCACCAGCCCCAGCTCCAGAATAACCACCGACACCTCCAACAACTGCACCAGTGGTAGCACCTGCTTTTTTGCCATAGTTACGTTTTTCAATGTTGGATGAACTACATCTTGGACAATTTTTGTTCATTGTTAACTCCAATCTAGTTGTAATAACTACTGTTAAGCCATCCTTACTGCTTTCAACTCATAGCAATTTGCTGGAAGTTGATTTGTTGCTCCTTAAACTCTGGGTTCAATGCAAACAAGAACACATCAATGGGAGTAACTGTTCCGTTTGGGTTGTAAATAGGGCCATTCAAAACTGAAGTATTTAAATTCCATACTTGGACAGGTACCCTTGCTCTGAAACCAGATGAGCCATAATATTCCTGAGCCTCTTTCAGGAGTGTATCCTCATTAAAGTCAAGTTGTTTTGATACGACTGCCCAATTGTTTGAGGTGAATAAAGTGGCATACCTTTCCATAGTTGATAGGACTGCTGAAGGAGCCACTTGCAACCCCATGCAAACCCTGAAAAACATTTCCATCGGAAGAGGCGTTTTACCTGTTTCAATTTTCGTCCATGCGCTTGGTGTTTTTCCGCACATATCAGCTATCTGTGCCTGATGGATGCTGCGCTCAAGCCTCAATTCCCTGAGAAGGATTAAAGCAATACTCGAAAATGTAGTAACCCTTGCTTCGCTGCTGCCCATCATCTTGCTCCCTAACTCTTTTTTTGTGATAGGGCATCAGCATATATCAACATTCCTGTGTGTCAAGCGCATGTTCCTGTAAGGAATTCAGTTTGGCTAAATAATCTTATACTGAAGAGGTGGAGTTGAGGTATGAAGAGCATAACGCCAACTTAAGCCGCGCCGCCGCAGGCGGCGTCGGGTGGAGGTGCGAAGCACCGGAACGAACTTGAAGTTTTTGTTATTGATATGCGTTTACGCTATGCGACAGTCTTTTCAAGACAAGCATAAGCAGTATGTTCCGCCCGAAAGAATCCCAGAATTTTCTTTTTCTTCCTCTGCAACGATTTAAGTCCAGAACTCACCGCGCGGAGAAATGCCTTTTTGGTTTTCAATGCCATCCCGCTGTGTCAGGATAGTTGTCCCGCTTACTGATTAACCAATAAAAGTTAAGCAGTGGGCGAAGGACGTGGGATATGCCTCGGTTTTCAGAGGAACGTAAGTCAGCTGTTTTGAAAAAGCTGTTGCCACCACACAATCGCTCTGTGCCAGATGTGGCCAGAGAGGAAGGTATCAGCGAACAAACCCTGTATAATTGGCGTAAAAAACTAAGGGACAAAGGATTACCTGTGCCAGGAAGCGAACAAAAATCAGAACAATGGTCCGCTGAAAGCAAGTTTGCCGTGGTCGTTGAAACCGCTGCTTTGTCAGAAACTGAATTGAGCGAATACTGTCGTAAAAAAGGGCTTTACCCTCAACAAGTCAAGGAATGGAAGCACGCTTGTATTTCAGGTGCTGATCAGGTTTCTCAGCGTGCAGACCAGGAAAGCAAGCAATTAAAACAAGAGCGCAAACGCAATCAGACCCTCGAAAAAGAGCTTCGCCGTAAAGACAAGGCGTTGGCAGAAGCTGCAGCTTTGCTGGTGCTTTCAAAAAAGCTCGATGCCTTCTACGGGATAGACAGCGAGGACAATTGACACCTGCTGATAAGCGCCGCCAACTGCTGACATGGTTTGATGAAGCCATATCAAACGGCGCTTCTCGCTGGAAGGCTGCGGAACAATTGGAAATATCCCTGAAAACACTGGACCGCTGGCGCGATGACAATGGCGCAGTGTTAACGGACAAACGCCCGGATGCCCTGCGTCCGGTACCCTCTAACAAACTGACTGAGGAAGAGGAGCAACAGATTCTGGCCATCAGTAATGACAATGAGTATGCGAGCCTGCCACCATCGCAGATCGTTCCAGCCCTTGCAGACAAGGGAGTATACGTTGCTTCTGAATCCAGCTTTTACCGTGTGTTGAAAAAGCATGGTCAGTTGCACTATCGCGGTCGTTCAAAAAAGCGATCGAAAAGTAAAAAGCCGACAACCCATGTTGCCACTGGCCCCAATCAGGTTTGGTGCTGGGACATTAGTTATTTTCCGTCCAGGGTTCGCGGCCAGTTCTGGTATCTCTACCTGATACTGGACGTTTACAGTCGTAAGATTGTTGGCTGGGAGATTCATAGTCATGAGTCTGGTGAGCTGGCCAGTGAACTGATTAACCGGACAATGATGGCTGAAAAATGCACTAAAGAACCGCTTGTACTGCACTCAGACAATGGGGCTCCCATGACGTCGAGTACCTTTAAGGCCAAGCTTGAGGAATTGGGTATCATTCCCTCGCATAGTCGGCCAAGGGTGAGTAACGACAATGCATTTGCAGAATCAGTCTTTAAAACGGTTAAATACTGTCCTCAGTGGCCATCGCAAGGCTTTCTGACATTAGAAGACAGCCGTCAGTGGATGCTGAAGTTTGAACGGTTTTATAACAATGAACACCGCCATAGTTCAATTCGCTTTGTGACACCAGCGCAACGCCATGAGCAAAGAGATCAGGGAATCCTGAATTACAGGAAACAGGTGTATGCCAAAGCGCGAGAGGCCAACCCAGGGCGATGGTCAGGAAGCATCAGGAACTGGGAGCCCGTGGGTGCCGTTGCATTGAATCCTGAGCGGTTGCATTGAATCCTGAGCGGTTGTCTGAAGTAGGAATTGACGAGAAAAAGGCTGCCTAAAATTCAGTTTTCGGGACAACTATCTTGAAAAACATCTTCAAGGGCTATAGAATATCAGGCATTTTGGTTCAGCGCAGGTTGTAAAAATGAGCCATTCTTATGGGGTAAAAAATCTTAGCCTCAATATTAAGTCATGCATCTTGGCTCAGGGTAATTTGGTCGCCATAAGCAATAAGCGTGGGGCAAATATGCTCCAGTTCAAACAAAGCAAGATCACATAACAATAAATTCCAGCGGACAGCACCTGCGGCGCTGCCGCTGAATTTGGCGTTATGTGATCAAATATCGAGTTTATTATCCCTTTCGATCTTGGAATTTTCAGAAGAAAAATATTCTCTCTGATTTCAAAGAGAGGCAATCGGATATTTGGCGTACGTTATTTGTACAAATATCAGTTCATGGAAGGAAAATGCTGTAAGTTTTCAAACAGCGGTAGGCGGTAGCATGCATGAGAAAACATCAATTCTTTGTCTGTACATAAGCCTATTTTCCTTTTGTTCAAGTTAATCTTCAAACGCTATTGAACATCAGGCATTTTGGTTCAGCGCAGGTTGGAACAATGAGCCATTCTTATGGGGCAAAAATTCTCAGGCTCAATATAAAGTCATGCATTTTGGCTCAGGACATATTTTGGCCGTCATAAGCAACAAGCGTGGGGCAAATATGCTCCAGTTCAAACAAAGCAAGATCACATAACAATAAATTCCAGCGGACACGCCTTGCGGCGCGCCGCTGAATTTGGCGTTATGTGCTTATACAAAATATCAGGAATCAAATATTATGGAAGAAATAGAACTAACAAAAATTGATTCCCATGATGAACTATTGGAATTATGGGAAAGTAAGTTTGCAGAGACTTTACATTTCAATAAGGATGGGGTTATCTCACAGGTTGATTGGGAAAATAGTCCAGTAAAAATTCTTTTTGTATTGAAGGAAACAAATAAGGCAAAGCAAAATATTGTTTGTGCGATCAATAGAGCGTTAACTACGAAAAAAAGTGGATGGTGGAAAGGAAAAGTTCTTCGTCGTGTTGGTCGTTGGTCTTATGGTTTATTAAATTACAACGGTCAAGTTCCAAATTATAGAGAGGCCAAACGTCATGAAAAAGGCTTCATTAAAAATATTGCATATATAAATATGAGAAAGTCTTCAGGTGGGGCTAGAACAAACAAAAAATCATTTAATGCTCATGTTGAGCAATTTGCTCCTTTTATCAGAAAACAAATAGAAATATTAAACCCCGATATTGTTGTTCTTGGTGGCACGTATAAACAGATGAAAAGCTATGTGTTTCCAGAGTTAGAAAAAGTTAGTTATCGAGTTCATAAACATGGAAACGCCTTGTTCATAAATGCTTTTCATCCTGCGGCAATTAAAGGCTCATCAATGTTGTACCACCAAGTCCTTGATAGCTTTCACCAATACAGAACGAAATAAAATATTAAGCACGCACATAACAAAAAAATCCAGGTGACTGCGCCTGCGGCGCTGCCGCTAAATTTGGCGTTATGTGATCAAATACCGAGTTCATTATCGCTTTCGATCTCGAAATTTTCAGAAGAAAAATATATTCTCTTATTTCAAAAAGAGGAAGTCTGATATTTGTCGTACGTCATTTGTTCAAATGTCAGCTCATGCAAGAAATATGCTGTAAGTTTTCAAACCACCGGTAGGCGGTAGCGTGCATGAGAAACCATCAATTATTAGTTTGTGTGTAAGCCCATTTTTATTTTGTTCAAGTTCATCTTTAACGGCTATAGAACATCAGGTATTTTGGTTCAGCGCAGGTTACCAAAATGAGTCATTCTTATTGGGCAAAAATTCTTAGGCTCAATATAAAGTCATGCATCTTGGCTCAGGGTAATTTGGTCGTCATAAGCAATAAATGTGGGGCAAATATGCTCCAGTTCAAACAAAGCAAGATCACATAACAATAAATTCCAGCGGACACGCCTTGCGGCGCGCCGCTGAATTTGGCGTTATGTGATCAAATACCGAGTTTATTATTCCTTTCGATCTCGAAATTTTCAGAAGAAAAATATACTCTCTGATTTCAAAGAGAGGAAGTCTGATATGTGTCATACGTTATTTGGTCAAATGCCAGCTCATGCAAGGACTATGCTGTAAGTTTTCAAACCACCGGTAGGCGGTAGCGTGTATGAGAAACTAGGAATTCTTAGTCAGTGAATAAGCCTATTTTTCTTTTGTCCAAGTTTATTTTTAAGCGCCATAGAACATCAGGCATTTTTTTTCAGCGCAGGATGCAACAATTATTCATTCTTATGGGGCAAAAATTCTTAGGCACAATATTAAGTCATGCATCTTCGCTCAGGGTAATTTGGCCGTCATAAGCAATAAATGTGGGGCAAATATGCTCCAGTTCAAACAAAACAAGATCACATAACAATAAATTCCAGCGGACACGCCTGGCGGCGCGCCGCTGAATTTGGCGTTATGCTTTTGGTGCAAAATAAAGAGTGAAAATTATAATGAAAAAAACTGTTATTGTGTCATCCACTTTATTCTTATGTTCAAATGCTTTTGCTGCAAGCACTGAGTATGATAATTGTTCAGACTTTCTAAAAGAAATTCTAAATCAGGCTTCCATAGTAAATAATGATCACATACTTGGCTATTTTACTGAAAATAACATAAGCATTCCAATTAGGGATGTTACAGGAACATATAGAGAGTCTGATAAAGTATTAGTATTATATCTAACTCCATCAGTTCTTAGTGAAGATCAAAAAAATCAAATTAGAAAAACAGATGACTACTTTATATTCCTCTCAAGTAAAGACTATAGAATATCTAAAAAGAGAAATAATTATCCCTATATCCATTTGGCAATCTCATTTAATGATGAAAAAATAGAAAAAGATAGTGTTAGAAAATTTGAAATGAACTTATACAATATCGATAAAGAACAAAACTTTAGCTATCTGTCTGTTACCCCGTATAAGCAAGAAAACATTGAATTTATAAGCTATAACGCTGATGAAGTGAAAATTAAGTTTTCAGGGTATAAAGAACTTGATGAGTCTAAATATCGCTGGTGTGTTTCATCATAAATAACAATTGGCATAAAAGCATAACAAAAAGTTCAAGTTCGTTCCGCTGCTGTGCAGCTCCACCGGACGCCGCCTGTGGCGGCGCCGCTTAACTTGGCGTTATGCAGCTCAATTAACAAAAGGTAGTAAAATTGTTAAATCAAGATTTCATGAGAGAATCGTTAACAGAGTTTAGCGGTTGTGATAATTCGATTATTGAAGCTGGCTCAAAAGATAATCCGGCAATTTGGCTTTTTGGTCTTGAACCAGGAACATACAAAAGTAAGCATGATGAAAATGAGAAAACTAGAGAAATTATAGAAGACGAAGATTATTCTATTAAAACTCAGATGAAGTGGTCTTATAATCAAAAAGCATTCAAGCTTTTATCTGCGATGGATAAACAATATGGAGTCGAAAAGTACAAAAAATTTGCCAATGATTTTCAACCATTTGTAGTTGGTAATAAAAATTTCTTTAAAGGAAATCTTTATCCATTTCCTTGTAAAAGTATAAAAAACTGGTCAGATAAAGCAGCAGCAATTACAGGTGCAAATTCAAAATTTGAATATCAAAACTGGTGTAAAGAAAATAGATTGCCAGAAGTAACAAGATGGGTCGAAAAATACCAGCCAAAGCTCTTTATCGGTGTTGGAATCTCTCAAAGAAATGAATTTTCAAAGGCCGTATTTGGTGAGTCTGTAAAACTTGATGAACATCAATTTCAGGTGAATAGTCATATTAAAAGAATTTTCTATAAAATCTATAAGTCTAGAAAGTTGGTAGTCGTTCCTCACTTCAGCGGGCAACATGGATTAAATAGTAATGAATCACTAAAAATGTGTGGTGAGTTTATTACCAAAAAAATAATCGAGAGCGCTGCATAACAAAAAATTCTAGCGGACAGCGCCTGCGGCGCTGCCGCTAAATTTGGCGTTAGCTTTTCCAAGTTCGGTTCTAATGGGTTTCAAAATAAAAATGAAATTATGAGAATGTTAGCGTTTATGATCGCCAAGCTGTAAGTGGAAACAAATTTGAGAGTTTAATATTTCAGTAAAGTGGCGTTGTTGATATTTCAAAATATCACAGTCCTCAGTTTCGCCACCCTCGGCATCGAGCATGATGTGGCGTATAAACATTGTGCAATGCCCGATCGGGTCAAAAGAGTTCGGAGTTTACGCCACTTTCAATAGCGTGCGTAAGTAACATGAGATGGTTGGTTTAGTGCCAGCGTAACAATTCGAGCCGCTGATAATTTCATTCCTGAAGTTGTCCCGGAATTTTCATCAAAAGCTAACAATAAATTCCAAGGGACACGGCTTGCGCCGCGCCCCTGAATTTGGCGTTAGCCGTTCTAGATCAAGCTTCCCAAGCTCCCCGCGCAACATGACGTTAAGGATTCTTACAGATATAATGAGAAAATTTTCCGCATAAATTTTGAGATAAGCAGATGACAACGGCAAAAGATACAATTTGGGGAATGAGTCCTGATCGCCCGATGGCCAAACAGCTTGCCGTTCGTGAGATTCCCTCTTTGGTTTATGACGCTGTAAACCTTGAAGGTGTTGCCATGACTCTTCCTGAAGTCCAAACACTTTTGGATGGGATTACGGTTGGAGGTCATAAAATAAGTGACCAAAACATGGCTCTCAACCAGGCAGAAGCTTGGAAGCATCTGTTTTCCTTGATTTCAGAAGATCAGTTTTCTTTTTCCAAAGATATTGCTTTATCTATTCATAATATAGCGGGCAAAGAAGAAGCTCTGGCGTGGGGAAGTTTTCGCACTGGCAACGTGACGATCAGTGGTTCTGATTACGAACCACCATCAGCTAAAATACTCGACCAAGTTTGGAAAGAAATTGAATCTGAAGTTGCAGCTTGCAACGATGTTTATGATCAAGCGATTACAGCCTTTCTAAGAATGGCAAGAGCACAGTTTTTTTGGGATGTAAATAAGCGTATGGGTAGGTTTATGATGAATGGTATCTTACTTGCGCATGGTTATCCCATTATCAATGTGCCCGCAAAACGACAGAAAGAGTTTAATCAGTTAATGCTTGATTTCTATGAAACAGCAGAAATGTCTGGCATGAGTGCATTTCTGAGATCATGTGTTAATGAAAAAATAATAGAAAATTTTAAGCCTGCCGACAAATCGAACGGCTAACAAAAAATTCCAGCGGACAGCGCCTGCGGCGCTGCCGCTGAATTTGGCGTTATGTGATCAAATACCGAGTTTATTATTCCTTTCGATCTCGAAATTTTCAGAAGAAAAATATACTCTCTGATTTCAAAGAGAGGAAGTCTGATATGTGTCATACGTTATTTGTACAAATGTCAGCTCATGCAAGGAACATGCTGTAAGTTGTCAAACCACCGGTAGGCGGTAGCGTGCATGAGAAACCATCAATTCTTGGTCTGTGCATAAGCCAAATTTTCTTTTGTCCAAGTTCATCTTCAAGGGCTATAGAAAATCAGACATTTTGGTTCAGCGCAAGTTACAACAATGAGCCATTCTTATGGGGCAAAAATTCTCAGGCTCAATATAAAATCATGCATTTTGGCTCAGGGTAATTTGGTCGTCATAAGTAACAAGCGTGGGGCAAATATGCTCCAGTTCAAACAAAGCAAGATCACATAACAATAAATTCCCAGCGGACACGCCTGGCGGCGCGCCGCTGAATTTGGCGTTAGCTGCTTGCAATTCAGTCTGTAAATCCATCTAGCCATAGGGAAGATATATTCGTTGGGTTCAATAAAATTAGCCTGAGTAATCAGGTTACTCAGGCTAGAGTGATGGAGAATTGATATTACATGTCACTGGCTTTCAAAATATCGTCGAGTGCATGTTCCCAATTATCTTCGTCGGATTCATATCCATAATCGGGAACATATTCACCGTCACCGTCTTGGTCGTTATCAAAATCATCGTCAGTATCTTCTTGATGTTCCAAGAGCATAACGTCTTCTTTTAGCTCTTGAATCATTATTTGTGCGTCCTGAAGTTGAGCTTCTAAATTTCTGACTTTTGCTTCATGCCCGACCTCTTTGACCCAGTTGGAGACCGTGCCTTGAGAGCAGCCTAATGCCGCCCCTACGCTGTCTTGAGATGCTCCAAACTCAGTCACGAGGGAGTATGCTGCTACCATAGCGCGTTCTCTTGGTTGTCCGTTTTTGTTTTTATATGCCATTGGAAATATCTCCATATTAAAAAACTAATGAGATTAGAGCTTGGAAAAAATAGAATGTCAAGTATTTTATGTTGTTTTGCTTGTGTTCACTTGAGACATAATTGTCTGGCTCCATAGGCTCTTATTACCTCTATATGACCAAGAGCTTGGTTTTCTGTTGTCTTGGGTTTGGTACCTACTCAGCACAAAAATATTTTACGGTCTTCCGCAGCTAACAAAAAATTCTAGCGGACGCCTGCGGCGCCGCTAAATTTGGCGTTATGTGCTCAACTTCAACCTATAGGATAGTGAATGATTCTGTATAAACATTTGCCAGTGGTATGGGATGAAAATGATAGTAAAGAAATTCGTGAATTAAATATAAAAAGATGTGAAGCAATAAGAGATAATAAGTTTTGGTTTTCAAAACCAGCAACTTTAAATGATCCTTTTGATTGCGTACCTTTATTTCATAGAGTGAAAACATTTGATGATATAAAAGCGATCATAGAAGATTTGCATGATGATGAAGCAGATTTGCTTAGAGAAAGTTTTCCAAGAGCTAAGAATACAAAGAGAAATGCTAGAAGCTTATCGTAGCTATTTTTCTGAAGCGTACAGTGAAACTATGATAAGAACTATTTCACTTGTCCATCTTGAAAATTTCGCTAAACAACTTGTCAAATTAAAAATGTCTAATGTAGCAATACTTCGGACAGTTTCCGCCAGATGCGGCCATGAGAGAAAACAGCGAAAATGGAGAAGCTCACCCCCTCCATTCGCTGATACTTTTCTCTCATGGAAAACATAGTAAAGGCTGCTCTGGACGGCATGTCCAGTGTTAAAAAGCCCCAGAAAACCTTCATCGCGCTGCTTCTCTCTGCTCTCATAGTGGTTCAGGGCAAAGCCAACTTTCGGAATATGAGTCGATATTCCCCGATGAGTGAGAAACGCTTTAGTCGCTGGTATCGCCGTTCCTTCGACTTTTCCAGTTTCAACTGCCTGATGCTCTCTGATGTAGTTGAGAAAGCTCAGGAGTTAATAGCTGCTCTCGATGCCAGCTTTATGACCAAAAGTGGCAAGAAGACGGATGGGCTCGGAATGTTTTGGCGTGGCTGCACAAGTCGCTCTGAGCGAGGACTTGAGCTATCCCTTCTCAGTGTTATAGACCTTCAATCCAATACAGCGTATGCACTGGATGCTGAGCAGACCCTTGATGAAGACGGTAAAACTCGCGTCGACCTCTATGCAGAGCAGGTTATTCGTCTTGCAGAAAAAATTCTGAATCTTGGTATCAGCTATCTGTCTGTAGACGCCTATTACTTCAAGGAAAAATTTGTATCCGCTGTGGTTGCTACTGGCCTCCAGATCGTTGGCAAGTTAAGAAATGATGCCGACCTGCTGTGGCTCTACACCGGTTCATATTCTGGCAGTGGACGCCCAAGAATTTATGATGGTAAGGTCAACCCTGACAAAGATCTACACCGCTTTGAGCACGTAGGCCAGCTGGAAAGCGGAGAAAATATCTATACCGCAGTTGTACATTCCAAATGTCTGAAACGTCGTATACGTGTTGTTATGTTGCGGACTCAGCGAGGCACCAAAATGGGTGTATCGCTGCTCTACTCAACCGATACAGATCTGGACGCGATGACAATCATCAAATATTACAAAGCCAGGTTTCAGATCGAATTTATTTTCCGGGATGCCAAGCAGTACACAGGGTGATGGACTGCCAATCTTGCCGGAAAGAGTGTATCCACACACAAATCAATGCTTCGTTTACAGCCCTGAATGCACTCAAGCTGGAAGACCTGGAAGAAAAAAATACCGATGAAGAAACCGTGATTTCTATCGCCACCTGGAAACGCCGAAAGTTCAATCAGCACTTGATGTGTAGAGTTTTTGAGAAGTTAGATTTACCCATGAGCAATGAAAAAGTCATGGACACTTACCGACAACTCAGTAGCTATGGAGCTATCGCTGCATGAAAGTGTCCGAAGTGTTGATGTAGGCGTTTCTTAGTTTTACAGAAACCTATCAAAGTTGTTTGATGTGGGCGCATTATTCTAGCAACCATAAAGGCATTTGCTTGGAAATTGAAATACCAGAGAATGCTCATGGTTTGCACAAAGTTACTTATTCAGAAATACAGCCCAAAATTGCACTACATGAAGCTATGGATCAAAGACACGGGAAGCTGGAAAACTTGTTTTACTATAAAATCATATCCTTGGCGATATGAAAAAGAGTGGAGACTGGTTTCACTTGAAGGAAATAAACTGTCAAGCATCGAAAGCTCAAAAATACGAAAGATTCATTATGGTTTAAATATTTCTGCTAAAACTAAAGACTTCATCAAATCAATAGTTGGTAGTTCAATCGAAACAAATCAAGTAAAGCTTAAACCAAACTATTCTATTTCATAATCCGCACATAACAAATGGTTCCAGTTCGTTCCGGGGCTGCGCCCCTCCACCCGACGCCGCCGTCGGCGGCGCGGCTGAACCAGGCGTTATGTGATCAAATACCGAGTTTATTATTCCTTTCGATCTCGAAATTTTCAGAAGAAAAATATACTCTCTGATTTCAAAGAGAGGAAGTCTGATATGTGTCATACGTTATTTGTACAAATGTCAGCTCATGCAAGGAACATGCTGTAAGTTGTCAAACCACCGGTAGGCGGTAGCGTGCATGAGAAACCATCAATTCTTGGTCTGTGCATAAGCCAAATTTTCTTTTGTCCAAGTTCATCTTCAAGGGCTATAGAAAATCAGACATTTTGGTTCAGCGCAAGTTACAACAATGAGCCATTCTTATGGGGCAAAAAATTCTCAGGCTCAATATAAAATCATGCATTTTGGCTCAGGGTAATTTGGTCGTCATAAGTAACAAGCGTGGGGCAAATATGCTCCAGTTCAAACAAAGCAAGATCACATAACAATAAATTCCAGCGGACACGCCTGGCGGCGCGCCGCTGAATTTGGCGTTATGTTGCCAAAAAAATACCATGCAAATAATATTCGTTTCTGACATTTTCGGTAAGACGTCAGTTCTGGAAGCGCTTAAAGATGAAATATTTGAGAGTGCGAAAATAATTGATCCTTACAGCGGATACAGGCATGATTTTAAAAACGAAAGTGATGCATATAAATATTTTCAAGAAGAAATTGGATTAGCCTGAATTCGTATCATAAGTGCATAACCTCTGTAACCAACTGATCGCTACACACCTTTGAAATGAATCAAGGCTCAGGGGTACTCTGTTAGCGACTAAACCAGACAGAGGAAGCCAAGGATGGCCTATACACACCTGAGCCTCGAAGAAAGACATTATATCGAAGTTCAGAGCAAAGAGGGGGTATCAATGAATAAAATAGCTAAAGCCCTCGGTCGCGCACAAAGCACGCTCTCACGTGAACTGGGACGCAATACCGGTCAACGGGGTTATAGACACAAGCAAGCCCACAGGATGGCGCAAGAACGTCATAAAGAGAAGGCTAAGCCGGTTAAACTTACTGACGATATTAAGCGACGGATTGCACATGAAATAAGAAACGACTGGAGTCCAGAGCAAGTTGCTGGGAGGCTTGATCAACAAGGAGTCATTAAGCTTCATCACGAGACTGTTTATCAGTTCATACTGGATGACAAAAAGGCAGGTGGCACACTCTACAAGCATTTGCGACATCAAGACAAGACCTACCGTAAACGCTACGGCTCAGCCCATAACCGAACTGGTATACCTAATCGGGTGGGTATTGAAGAGCGTCCAGAAGTGGTCAACAACAGAGAGCGCGTAGGTGACTGGGAGGCTGACACAATAATTGGCAAAAACCACAAGGGAGCCATCGCTACGCTGGATGAACGGAAAACCAAGCTCCGCCTTGCTGTTGCACTGCCCGGCAAGAAAGCAAAAGCGGTTAAACAGGGGATGATTGATGTACTCAAGCCTCTGAAAAAATTTGTAAAGACCATAACTTACGACAATGGTAAAGAGTTTGTTCAGCATGAAGAGGTTTCCAAAGCCTTGGCGTGTGATAGCTACTTTGCTGCACCCTATCATTCGTGGGAAAGAGGTCAGAATGAGAACGCTAATGGCTTGCTCAGGCAGTATTTTCCCAAGTCGATGGAACTTGATAAGGTCACAGAAAAAGAAGTTGTCATGGCGGTTGATAAGCTGAACAGCAGACCCAGAAAATGCCTGGGCTACAAAACACCTTATGAGGCATTTAAAGAGTCAACAGGGATAGATGTAAGAAAAGTCATGGGTTATGCACTTATGACTTGAATTCAGATAGAGAAATATTCCAGAATTGTCTACAAATACTTAGAAAGAATTTCAGGGAGTGCATTGCTTATTGGCTTTAGTATTGGCGCATCGGCGATTTGGCTAAATTCACCGAACAAATATAAAGGCAAGATTTCAGCTATTGGTTTCTATAGTTCTCAGATCAGAAATCATCTTTCAGTAAATCCTACCTTTAACGTTGAGCTTATCTTTCCATGTGTCGAGCAAACCTTCTCAATAAATAATTTGAAAGAGAAACTTTCAGTTAAAGAGAGGGTAGCTCTCAAGGTTACAGAGTTTCATCACGGCTTCATGAATCAATGTTCTGAAAACTTCAACATTCATGGTTATGAACAATACACAAGCTACCTAAAGCAAAAAGTCAATCAGCTCAGTGCTCAACAAGAACAGGTCTAAAGTTGGCTCAAACCAAGCAACATAACAAAAAATTCCAGGGGACACGGCTTGCGCCGCGCCCCTGAATTTGGCGTTATTTGTACAATATCGAGTATATTTTTCCTCGGATAGATCATTTTATGAAATATGAAAAAGTAGTCGTTCATTTCACATGAAATATCTGATCTCATTCAATGGTTCTGGTTAGTTTGAAGTAGCGTTTTTGTTCGTACTGTATTTATCATTTTTTAAAATCATCAGCATTTTGGTTTCGAGTTTCTAGCGAAAGGGCTTAGGGTTTATTTCTCTCCTGCAATGCCAGAACAATCAGTACGCTCGCGGTTGGGTTTGTGCAGGCTGGCAATAAAGTTTTGAGCCAATGTTTTCTTTCACGCCAGTCTAGGATTCCTAGTTTATTTCTTGGGCAAAACACGCTTGTTCATGCTGTCAGAAATATCTGGGTTTGTTGTGTTCTGGTCTGTCATCGTAAATAGCATGGGGCAAAAATGCTCCAGCTCAAACAAAACAAAGTACAAATAACAATAAATTCCAGCGGACACGCCTGGCGGCGCGCCGCTGAATTTGGCGTTAGGTTTCAAATCGACAACAACAATAATAAAAGAGTAATACTATGAAGTTTAGATCTTAAAAAAATATTATTGACTTGTATTGTGACATCCACTATTTTCAGCTATTCTCATGCGTATTCTGATTATAAAATAAAATAATTGGTAGCTGGATTTGTAAAACTACTTTCACTGATTCAGATATAACAATATCAAAAATTACTACTGAAAATTTTCTTTGAAAACGGAGTCTTAGAAAGTAGTTGCAAATTTAACTGTAGAATTTCTTCTGATTATCCTGAGTTCTTTTATACATTTCATGGCACTGGAACATGGGATATAAAGAATAATAGTATTGTTTCTTTATATAAATCTTTGAGCTAAAAATATCTCACATCCTGAGTTTGGTAAAACAATTAACCTTAAAGATATTTTCCAAAAAATAGAAAAGCTCAGAGAAAATAATTTCACTAAATGGCAATACGGTTTCATTAGTAAGTAAATACAATAAAAAACCATATGATTGTAATCGCAAATCATGAAACCTAACAAAAAATTCTAGCGGGACAGCGCCTGCGGCGCTGCCGCTAAATTTGGCGTTATGTTTCTTAAGTCATCCCGTTCGAGCTATAATACACATCAAATTCTTAGACAAAGGTAAAATCATGAACTCAAAAGTGGAAGAGTATGGTGTTCAACCTGTTGAAAGGACCAAAAATAAAGGCAACAAAGAAACTTGATCTTTCAGGTGATGCTGGGCGCCAAATTATAAAATCAGAAACAAAACTTGCTCTTAGAACACATCCTGAAACATTTAAGAAACTGGCTGACATGTAATGGATATAATTTGCTTTCCTTTTGAACGTGTGATTGAAATCAATGCTTTTATACTTTCAACCGAAGCCGGAATGAAAGGAAGCGTTGATATCTCTAAGTTGCAGGGCGCTTTAAGCCGTATTGATAATGCAATCGTGTATGAAGGCTTAGATGATATATTTGAAATAGCAGCAAAATATACTGCATCTATTGCCGTTTCTCATGCTTGCCCTGATGCAAATAAACGCACAGGACTGGCTGTTGCCCTTGAATATCTTTCTCTGAATGATCACGAAATAACAGAAGATAATGAACTTTTGGCAAATGCAGTTCGAGATTTGGTTATTCAAAAAATAAATGAAACTGATTTTGCTGACATACTATACGCACAATACCTAAAAGGAATCGAAACATAACAATAAATTCCAGGGGACTTCGCCTGCGGCTCAGCCCCTGAATTTGGCGTTATGTGATCAAATACCGAGTTTATTTCCCTTTCGTTCTCGAAATTATCAGAAGAAAAATATATTCTCTGATTTCAAAGAGCAGAAACCTGATATTTGCCGTATGTTATTTGTACA
The DNA here is from genome assembly GCA_965199185.1 of Endozoicomonas sp. Classification (GTDB taxonomy): domain Bacteria; phylum Pseudomonadota; class Gammaproteobacteria; order Pseudomonadales; family Endozoicomonadaceae; genus Endozoicomonas. Next base: position 18,951 of record CBDAQW010000003.1, read on the forward strand.
AAAATCAGCGCATGGAAGGGAGTTAGTGTAAGTTTGCAAACCACTGGTAAGCGTTAGCGTGCATGAAAAAGTTTTAAATATTGCTCTGTGCATAAGCCCATTTTTCTATTGTCCAGGCTCATCTTAAAAGGCTATAGGATATCAGGCATTTTGGTTCAGCATAGGTTGCAGCAATGAGCCATTCTTATGGGGCAAAATTCTCAGGCGCAATATAAAGTCATGCATTTTGGCCCAGGACAATTTGGTTGTCATAAGCAACAAGCGTGGGGCAAATATGCTCCAGTTCAAACAAAGCAAGATCACATAACAATAAATTCCAGCGGACACGCCTTGCGGCGCGCCGCTGAATTTGGCGTTATAAGGCTAAACAAATTGAAAAATATTCTTAATAGAAGTAATTTTAGGAACATGTTAATTGAAGATTAGATTTGTAAAGTTATATAGTTCTGCTACCCGTAGAAATGAATGGGTCGATTGGAATGGAAATACATCAATAGTTGTACGAAGTGGATTCAGGCCAAGAATAAATTTATTGGATTTAAAGTCCAGATTGAATAAATTTAGAACACAAGGTGAAAGCTATCTAATTAATGAGCACTTAGGGATTCTAGTTGAAGGTAATAAAAAACTCCTTCTATCCTGCAAGGATTGGGAGAAAGAGCTATGTCTAAAAAACTTTCCAAAAATTGCATCCATTCAAAACATCCAGCAGTGGTTTTCGGCTGAGTGTGAAAGCAATAATTTAACCTACTTCTGCGAAACAACTAATGAGTCAAATTTCGATGTATATGATACTCTAAGTTCATTTTATGAATATAAGTCAATTCCTACAAGAGGTACGTTATCTTGGTCATCACATAAACGTGAAATGAACAAAGACCATTGCTTTAATGTCATTTATTGCTATTCAGAGAAACTCACCAAAGCGTAGATAACTCAATCTAATAACAAACACGCCTTATAACAAAGCAATCAAGTGCGTTCCGGGCTTCGCCCTCCACCCGACCGCGCCTGCGGCGCGGCGGCTTATTGCGGCGTTAGCTTTTCCAAGTTCGGTTCTAATGGGTTTCAAAATAAAAATGAAATTATGAGAATGTTAGCGTTTATGATCGCCAAGCTGTAAGTGGAAACAAATTTGAGAGTTTAATATTTCAGTAAAGTGGCGTTGTTGATATTTCAAAATATCACAGTCCTCAGTTTCGCCACCCTCGGCATCGAGCATGATGTGGCGTATAAACATTGTGCAATGCCCGATCGGGTCAAAAGAGTTCGGAGTTTACGCCACTTTCAATAGCGTGCGTAAGTAACATGAGATGGTTGGTTTAGTGCCAGCGTAACAATTCGAGCCGCTGATAATTTCATTCCTGAAGTTGTCCCGGAATTTTCATCAAAAGCTAACAATAAATTCTAGGGGACACGGCTTGCGCCGCGCCCCTGAATTTGGCGTTATGTGATCAAGTACCGAGTTTATTTCCCTTTCGTTCTCGAAATTATCAGAAGAAAAATATATTCTCTGATTTCAAAGAGCAGAAATCTGATATTTGCCGTATGTTATTTGTACAAAAATCAGCGCATGGAAGGGAGTTAGTGTAAGTTTGCAAACCACTGGTAAGCGGTAGCGTGCATGAAAAAGTTTTAAATATTGCTCTGTGCATAAGCCCATTTTTCTATTGTCCAGGCTCATCTTAAAAGGCTATAGAATATCAGGCATTTTGGTTCAGCATAGGTTGCAGCAATGAGCCATTCTTATGGGGCAAAAATTCTCAGGCGCAATATAAAGTCATGCATTTTGGCCCAGGACAATTTGGTTGTCATAAGCAACAAGCGTGGGGCAAATATGCTCCAGTTCAAACAAAGCAAGATCACATAACAATAAATTCCAGCGGACACGCCTTGCGGCGCGCCGCTGAATTTGGCGTTATGTGATCAAATACCGAGTTTATTATCCCTTTCGTTCTCGAAATTTCCAGATGAAAAATATAGTCACTGATTACAAAGAGCTGATCCTTGATATTTGTCGCATATTGTTTGTACAAAGGTCAGTGTATGCAAGGAAAATGATGTAAGTTACCAAACCACCGGTAGGCGGTATTGTGCATGAAACAGGATCAAGTAGTATTCTGTGCAAAAGCCCATATTCTTTTGTCCAGTTACATTCTCAAGGGCTACAAAATATCAGGCATTTTGGCTCAGTGTAGGTGGTAATTTTGAGTTATTCTCATGGGGCAAAAATTCTCAGCATCAGTTTCAAGTCATGTATTTTGGTTCATGGTAATTTGGTTGTCATGAGCAAACGCGTGGGGCAAATATGCTCCAGTTCAAACAAAGCAAGATCACATAACAAAAAATTCCAGGGGACACGCCTTGCGGCGCGCCCCTGAATTTGGCGTTAGGCATCTCAACACTTGACATCGAGGAGTATGTATGTCGAATGAAAAACTAAATGATGACAATAGAGCTATGATTCGAGATGAAATAAATAGTTTGGTCGGGGTACTACATGAAGACTGCGACCTTAGCTTAAATGATATTTTGTCTGAAATGTTGCTGTTTGCATCAAACTCCATATCTAACTCAAAAGTAGATGTGTATAACAGAATTGAATATCCTGATATTGAAGAAGATGAAGATATCTTCGAAGATACGGATGGATATGAAAATAGTTATGCACTTGATGAAATTAATCATTTTAAAAATCGACTTACCCAGTTTGAATTATCAATTTCAGAAAAAAGTGTTGATCAGTGGGAAATACGTGCAATTTCTGATTATTTATCTGAGTTATTAATAAAATGTGATGATAGTACAAAAGAATTATTTAAAAATGAGTATGATTTATTAAATGAAAAAACAATTCCCCTTATACGAGAAGCAGAACTTGTATATGCAAGGGAAAATATTAAAAAAGCTTCGGATAGAGAAGTCCATAATATAAAATCAATTTCATCAATTATAAAACAGCTTGATGACTCCGAAACCAAGTTGAAGAAATACAACTCACTTGAAGATACCGACAGAAATAAAATAAAACAAGTTAAGGAAAACTGTGCCAAGTATAGGGCACGAAAAAAATTAATGGAAGCTGAAATAGCTGAGAGAACGGTAAACCTCAAAAAATATCAGAAATTAGTTACAGAAGCAGAAGTACTATTAGAGCAAGGATTGGCGTGCAATTTTTGGGAATACAAATTTCCCAGGATTAAATGAGGTTTATTAGTAAGCAAACGATGCCTAACAAAAAATTCCAGGGGACAGCGCCTGCGGCGCTGCCCCTGAATTTGGCGTTATGTGATCAAATACCGAGTTTATTTCCCTTTCGTTCTCGAAATTATCAGAAGAAAAATATATTCTCTGATTTCAAAGAGCAGAAACCTGATATTTGCCGTATGTTATTTGTACAAAAATCAGCGCATGGAAGGGAGTTAGTGTAAGTTTGCAAACCACTGGTAAGCGTTAGCGTGCATGAAAAAGTTTTAAATATTGCTCTGTGCATAAGCCCATTTTTCTATTGTCCAGGCTCATCTTAAAAGGCTATAGGATATCAGGCATTTTGGTTCAGCATAGGTTGCAGCAATGAGCCATTCTTATGGGGCAAAAATTCTCAGGCGCAATATAAAGTCATGCATTTTGGCCCAGGACAATTTGGTTGTCATAAGCAACAAGCGTGGGGCAAATATGCTCCAGTTCAAACAAAGCAAGATCACATAACAATAAATTCCAGCGGACACGCCTTGCGGCGCGCCGCTGAATTTGGCGTTATTTGTACAATATCGAGTATATTTTTCCTCGGATAGATTATCTTATGAAATATGAAAAAGTAGTCGTTCATTTCACATAAAATATTTGATCTCATTCAATGATTCTGGTGATTTGAAGTAGGTTTTTTTTGTTCGTACTGTATTTATCACTTCTTCAAAATCATCAGCATTTTGGTTTCGAGTTTCTGGCGAAAGAGCTTAGAGTTTATTTCTCTCGTGCAATGCCAGCGCAAGCAGTACGCTCGCGGTTGGGCTTGTACAGCTGGCAATAAAGTTTTGAGCCAATGTTTTCTTTCACGCCAGTCCAGGATTCCGAGTTTATCTCTTGGGCAAAAACACGCTGGTTCATACAGTCAGAAATATCTGGGTTTGGTGTTTTCTGGTCGGTCATCACAAATCGCCTGGGGCAAAAATGCTCCAGCGCAAACAAAACAAAGTACAAATAACAATAAATTCCAGGGGACACGCCTTGCGGCGCGCCGCTGAATTTGGCGTTATTTGTACAATATCGAGAAACCTTTTCCTCGGATAGATCAATATATGAAACATGAAAGTAGTCGTATTTACTTATAAAATATTCTATCGGATTCAACGATTCTGATTAGCTTGAAGTAGCGTTTTTTGTTCGTACCGGGTTTCGCTTCTTCAAAATAATCAGCATTTTGGTTTTAAGTTTCTGGCGAAAAAGCTTAGACTTTATTTCTCTCGTGCAATGCCAGCGCAAACAGTATGCTCATGGCTGGGCTTGTTCAGCTGGCAATAGAATTTTGAGCCAATGTTTTCATTTTACGCCAGTCCAGGATTCCGAGTTTATCTCTTGGGCAAAAACACGCTAGTTCATGCAGTCAGAAACATCTGGGCTTTGTGTGTTTTGGTCGGTCATCACGAATCTCATGGGGCAAATATGCTCCAGTTCAAACAAAGCAAGATCACATAACAATAAATTCCAGCGGACACGCCTTGCGGCGCGCCGCTGAATTTGGCGTTATGTGGTCAAATATCGAGTTCATCACTCTTTTCATTCTCGATAAACCATTCAGAAAAATATACTCTTTGAGTTCAGGAAGCTGGCGTAATGTCTGTGTCGTATAATATTTAATCAATGTCAGCCCAAGAACGGAGTATACTGCATTTCATAAAACTGCTGGTAAGCGGTAGCGTGCTTGAGATTTCTTTTTTTACGAATTTATCATGTAAGTCAGTCATAACTTCCATTAGCTCATATTTCCATCATACTGCAGTGTCTTTCTTCTGTAGCATGAAAACGCAATTTCCTATTTAGCTCCGTTGCTTTGGTTCAGTGGTTACTGGATAATCTGTACCATTCATGTTGGGCAAATATTCTCCAGTCCATCATAAATTCTGTCATTTCGGTTTCGTGTAAATCGGACGTTTCGATCACAAATCATGGGGCAAAAATGCTCAAGTTCAAACAAAGCAAGACCACATAACAATAAATTCCAGGGGACACGCCTGGCGGCGCGCCCCTGAATTTGGCGTTAGCTTCTCATACCAAAATCTAGAAAATTAATTTTAAAAGAGGTGTATATGGCAAAATTTCTAAACACAAGTGCCACAAATTATTATCTAGAAGAATTGATTAAGTCTGCATCAGATCGTCTTGTATTGATAAGTCCATTTTTGAAATTAAACGATAGAATCAAAGAATTACTTGAGGATAAAGACAGACTTAAAATTGATGTTAGAATCGTCTATGGTAAAAGTGAGCTACAACCAGAAGAAATAAACTGGCTTAAAGAGTTATCCTTTGTAAGAACTAGTTTCTGCAAAAACTTACATGCTAAATGTTATATGAATGAAAGCGGGTGTATTATTACTAGCCTGAATTTATATGAGTTTAGCCAAGTTAATAATAATGAAATGGGTATTTATATTTCCAGAGATGAAGATTCAGAAATATATAAAGCGGCATATGAAGAATCTCAGAGAATTATTAGAATAAGTGATGAGGTTCGTATTTCATTCGAAAAAGTTGTTAACTCAGAAGACGAAAGCAAAAACATAGAATCTCCAAGTAAATCTGAATACGAAAAACTAACCTCATCAAAGCTTGCAAAAAAACTAGGAGTTAAAACGCAAGAATTGCTGGAAAAGTTAGTTTCACTTGGTTTTTTATCTGAGCAAGATGGCAAGCACACCCTAACCGAGAAAGGCAAAGATATAGGTGGTGAGTTCAAATATAGTAAGCGATTTGGGCCATATTTTATTTGGCCAGAAGACATGGAAATTTAGAACGAAGCTAACAAAAATTTCCAGGGGACTGCGCCTGCGGCGCAGCCCCTGAATTTGGCGTTAGGTGGCTATGCACACTGCCGAGATGCTGAAATGGAAGGAGATTGTTAAACGGGCTTCTCCTTCCCCTCTATCCATTTTGCTTAGGACGCCACACGGGTAATGGCCTGTGGACCTTTACCCGTACCGGGATGATCGGCATGATCTCCGATTAGGTCTAAATATTTTTTCTCAACAGGTAGTACTGGATGATCTTCAAATGGGGTTTCATTCACATTGTGCAAAAGCTTTAAAGGCTCATCAATAACATGATCAAAGAATTGCCTTCTGATTTCCCGACCAAGAATTTCGCCTATTAAGCTAGGCACTGCATTTCCTAACTGTCGCTGAATTTCTGTTCTTCCTCCTGAAATTTCATATGAATCAGGGAAAGTTTGAAGCCTACATAGCTCTCGAGTAGAAAGCCTTCTACTTTTCCAATGAAAAGGGCCTATTGCGCTGCCCGGTTGTGCCTGTATTGTCCAAGAAGGTTTGTTTTTAGCAAGCTTAAGGAGAAAGCTCCAATATCTTGTTCTCCATCCAAATAAAGGTTCACCATCACCTCTATTTGTGTGGTGCAAATAGTTTTTTCCTTCTGGAATACTTGGCAATAAGTCTGCCCACTTACCTGTTGCATTAAGCGATGGGTGGGGTAAGTCTTCTAGATCGCCAATTGCATCCCATGCTGTACGCCAAGGTTCTCGAGGAAATAAATCATTCTCAATAACTTCGGGGTTTTTATGTGTAGGTAATGGAAACTGAAAATCTAACCCCTCTCTAGAGCCAATAATGAATACTCGCTCTCTAACTTGTGGAACTCCGAAATCTGCTGCATTAATTACACCCAAGTTGAAGTTATAATTCGTTCCTTCCTCTTCATTAATATTATTAATAATATTTTTTAGAAGTACGATAGCTTCATCTTTACCCTTATAAGTAATGCCAAATACATTCTCCATAAGGAATGCTTTTGGTTTGAGGTCTCTCAGCACCCGCAGATATGCACTAAGCGTATCAGCTCTGGAGTCATCGAGCCTTTTCGTATCGCCTTTTGACCAGTAGGCGGCTTTGGAAAAAGGTTGGCAAGGCGGACCACCAATTAAAAGTGCAGGTTCATCGTTGTCAAAACCACCAACTACTTTTATATCATGGCTGCTAACGTCGTGAATATCACGCTGAATAGGATTCCACTCAGGGCGGTTGTGCCTTAAGGTTTCGCATGCCCACTTGTCCATTTCAACTGAGATAGAAGTGTCAAATCCCGCAGCCTCTAGACCCAAGTCGAGGCCGCCAGCACCAGTATAAAGGCTAATTGTCTTGAGCATAGTGAGAAATTAAATTACCGTGTCGTGTTTCAGAGTTATAGATGAGTGTCCCATTCATGGGATGATGAAACAATAGCAAAATTGTACTGGGGATACAAGTGATAGAGGTACGACTAAGGGCGGTTATGGCTAGCTTCAGCCAGCAACGCGGAACAAAGCTCACATATCAAGAGCTTTCAGAAATGACTGGAATTTCCAAAGCCACTCTTGAAGCTATAGGCTCTCGCCAGGATTACAACACAACGCTCTTGATGTTGGACACCCTCTGTAAGCATCTTAACTGCTCAATATCTGAGCTGTTGAGCTATCACAAGGAATAAAGGTAGTTGTAGTGACAAACTTTGACTTATATCAAGCTACAGGCTTGACGCCGCAAGAACTTTCTGAAGTTTTTCAGCACAACCCAAGAGCATATATGGCTGTCAGAGGAGCTGTAGCAGAAAAACATCTAGAAAAAATTGTCTGTAAATTGAAGCAGGATGACCTTATTCAAGATTATCGCACTGCTTCTGGTGATATGGATAAGGATTTTTATCTAAATGTTGGGGATAAGAGCATAAGTCTTGAATGTAAAAATGTGGAAGTTATTAAAACATCTACAAAGAGTTCGAGGCTTGATTACATTAGCTATGTTGCAGAGCAGGGATATTTATCTAGTGAACGCATAGATCATATCTTGGATGAAATAAAATCTTCAAGCAGTGCGATGCAAGATTTGAACTCATCGGAATTAAGTTCTTTTTTCAAAAAGCTTCCTCAAGAGATTAGAGAATCTGGATTAGCCAAATATGAATTTAGCTCATCAAAAGTAGACTTTCCAAAAAATTGGTCAACTGCCTGATTGCGATTATCTACAGCAGTTTAGTGAATTTCCAATCACAATTGATTTTCAGAGAACGAGAAACTCTACTGATGATGATGGAGATACACGCAGAAATAGATATTATCGGGTAGGTGAAATTGATATAGTCGCTGCTTGCCTTTTCTCTCGTACCATGGAATGGAAATTTCTATATGCGAAAGCTGAAAACTTTAGCAAGCATAAAGAATATAAAGATAGGTATTCAAATAAATTGATATTAGAGCCAGGAATTTGGACATCTGACCTGATGGAGTTAATCGGCACCTAACAAAAATTTCCAGCGGACTGCGCCTGCGGCGCAGCCGCTGAAATTGGCGTTAGCCGTAAAAACCAACTCCATACCAGCCTTAATGCCTTTATGACGATGTTCACTATATGACGATATGCCTTTGAATGTATGAGTAGATACGCAGAATTTAAAAAATTGATTTTTGAAAAATTACCGACATCCAAGCTAGAGCTTTTGAGTGATACTGAAGAAAATAAACTTTTGGATTTTTTTCCGAATCTTCCAGATGACTATATAAAATTCCTCAGAGAAGTTGGACATGGGTCATTTGGAGAAATGGGTTTTTCCATATATGGAGGCCCGCATGATCCTGATGAAATATTTGATCCAGAAACATCAAAAGAGCTGACAGATTTTATTTTTATAGGAGATGATTATTCGGGTTGGATGTTGGCATACGATATAACTTTATCACCTCCAAAATTAGTGCTTTTTGATCATTCACAAAAAACACCTCTAGGGGATAAAGAGTCTGAATGCATTATCTCTTTCTTGAAAAATGAACTGTTTCGATAAATATACAGCTGTAAAAAAATGATCAGTAAAGAATCGAAAGATTTAATTCTTAAACTTTGGAAGTCCAGAGAGCCAGGCATTTCGTATCCTCCTGCGAGTGAAGGTGCAATTGCAGACTTCGAGGATGTTTTCAAAATTGTGCCGGAGGATTACAGGTGGTTTTTACTTAACTGTGGTGGAGGCGTCATAGGGTCAGAGTGGGTAGAAGGTATAGATGAACTGTTTTCAACCCACACTAAATTCAATGAAGAGTGTGCATTAGAACATGGGTGGACTATAAAAGATTCTTTCATCATTGGTTGGGATGGTTCAGGTAGTCCCATAGCGATTGATCGAAAAGGGAAAATAGTCGTGGAATCTGAGGACGACGGGAAAATATATGAGTTAGCACCTACCCTCGAGTACTGGCTATTAGACAATTTGGTTTAGTGCCATTTTACGGCTAACAAAAATTTCCAGTTCGTTCCGGGCTTCGCCCTCCACCCGACGCGCCTGGCGGCGCGCGGCTGAAATTGGCGTTATGCTCCTATACCAACCTTTAAGTTCACAATTTGTAAAAAGTTATTATGCGTGCTATTGTTCACAATAAGTGAATTTCGAGGCTGTTATGCACGTTATCTCAAGAAAGCCGTTCAACGAAGCTGTTAAAAAGTATCCAAACGATGCCAATGCTATAGATGCAGCCTATAAGTCATTGAGAAATGGTGATTTTCATAGCCCAAATGAGTTGAGATCACTATTTCCCAGCTTGGATAACTTCAAGTACAAAGATAAATGGTGGGTTATAGATATTGGTGGCAATAACCTTCGGCTTATAGCTTTCATAGAGTTCAGAGACAGCAGAATGTACGTAAAACACATCGTTTCACACTCTGAATACGACAAATTATGCAAAAAGTACGCAAAGGAGGCTGGTACATGAGATACACAAATCTAAAGCAAAAGGCTGTAGACTTTTTCTCTGAAGCAGGCTTTGTGAGTCGCATTCATAGTGAGAAAGAGTATGAGCAAGCTCTAGAACTCATGGAAGAACTAATCGAGGATTACGATAAATATCTTCCTCTAATTGAAGTTCTTTCTATATCCATTGAGAAGTGGGAGGAAGAGTCCGATGATTTCTCAGATTTCAATGCGAGAATTGAAGGTCTTGACGATGGTGTAGCTGTTTTAAGAACATTAATGGATCAACATCATCTCAAAGCTGATGATTTAAAAAGTGAGCTCGGAAGTAAGAGTTTGGTTTCAATGATCTTGAATGGTTCACGAAATCTAACCAGGGATCATATCCAGGCTCTTTCACAACGATTCAAAATATCACCGTCTGCATTCTTCAGCGGAGCATAACAAAAATTTCCAGCCGACTGCGCCTGCGGCGCAGCGGCTGAAATTGGCGTTAGGTGCCCAAACAGCAATTACACTTCCAATTAAATCCTTTATATGATGTCAACTTTCTTTGCTGGCTTAAGCCTTGGTCTTTCATTAATAATTGCTATAGGGTCTCAAAATGCCTTTGTACTAAAACAAGGAATAAAAAATCAAAATTTATTTCTTGTCTGTTTAATTTGTGCAGTTTCAGATGCAATTTTGATTACATTAGGAGTTGCAGGTTTTGGAGTTATTGTCACCAAATTTCCTGAAATAGAAGTAGTAGCTCGTTATGGAGGTGCAGTATTCTTAACAGTATATTCTCTTATAAGTTTTAAATCTGTTTACAGCACTGATCATGCGTTAAGCCCTGAAGGGGGCGATGATAGTTCGGTGATAAAAGCAATAACGATCTGTTTGGCTTTTACATGGCTAAACCCCCATGTTTATCTTGATACAGTTGTTTTGTTAGGTTCAATCTCCACACAATATCAGCCAAGTCACTATATCTTTGCCGCTGGTGCAGTTACAGGCTCATTTCTGTTCTTTTTTGGGCTTGGTTATGGGGCTAAAAAGTTAGCACCAATATTTGCAAATCCTAAAGCATGGAAAGTTTTAGATTTCTGCATAGGATTTGTAATGCTATCAATAGCATTTCATTTAATATACAGCGTGCCAAGCACCTAACAATAAATTCCAGCGGACACGCCTGGCGGCGCGCCGCTGAATTTGGCGTTATGCTCCTATACAAATCTTCAGGTTCACAATTTGTAAAAGCCTTTTATGCGTGCTATAGTTCACAATAAGTGAATTTAGAGGCTGTTATGCACGTTATCTCAAGAAAGCCGTTCAACGAAGCTGCAAAAAAGTATCCAAACGATGCCAATGCTATAGATGCAGCCTATAAGTCGTTGAGAAATGGTGATTTTCATAGCCCAAATGAGTTGAGATCACTATTTCCCAGCTTGGATAATTTCAAATACAAAGATAAATGGTGGGTTATAGATATTGGTGGCAATAATCTTCGGCTCATAGCTTTCATAGAGTTTAGAGACAGCAGAATGTATGTAAAACACATTGTTTCACACTCTGAATATGACAAATTGTGCAAAAAGTACGCAAAGGAGGCTGATACATGAGATATACAAATCTAAAACAAAAGGCTGTAGACTTTTTCTCTGAAGCAGGCTTTGTGAGTCGTATTCATAATGAGAAAGAGTATGAGCAAGCTCTAGAACTCATGGAAGAATTAATCGAGGATTACGATACATACCTTCCTCTAATTGAAGTTCTTTCTATATCCATTGATAAGTGGGAGGAAGAGTCAGATGATTTGTCAGATTTCAATGCAAGAATTGAAGGTCTTGATGATGGTGTAGCTGTCCTAAGAACATTAATGGACCAACATCATCTTAAAGCTGATGATTTAAAAAGTGAGCTTGGAAGTAAAAGCTTGGTATCAATGATCTTAAATGGTTCACGAAATCTAACCAGAGATCATATTCAGGCTCTTTCACAGCGATTCAAAATATCACCGTCTGTATTCTTCAACGGAGCATAACAAAAATTTCCAGCCGACTGCGCCTGCGGCGCAGCGGCTGAAATTGGCGTTATGCCACTCCTCCCAAACATCACTTTTAAGTGCTACTAGGAAAATTTGACAAAATACGGCAATGCCGTATACTTGTTTTCTATGATTTTCATTGAAACAAGCAAATTCAGCAAGCTACTCTCTGAGTATTTGTCTGATGATGAATACAGAATGCTGCAATGGCACCTACAGGAAAAGCCTGAATCTGGTGACATTGTTCGTGGTAGCGGCGGTGTCCGGAAAGTGCGCTGGGCACCAGAAAGCAAAGGTAAACGTGGTGGTGTTAGAGTAATTTATTACTGGAAAAAGAGCGATCATGAAATATGGATGCTCACTATTTACAGTAAGTCAGAACAAGCCTCTATTCCCGGCCACATACTCAAAAAAATTGCGGAGGCTATCGAAAATGAGTGAAAGAGATATTGGGCAAGAAATTCTTGATGGAATTGAAGAGATCAAAGCTTTTAAGTCTGGTAATGGTAAGTTAAAAACTTCGATTCTTTCCGAACCGTCTCCGGCCAAAGAAATACGTCATAAATTACAGCTATCACAGTCAGCCTTTGCTGGATTCATGGGTGTTAGTATCAGAACAATACAAGATTGGGAGCAAGGACGTAGAACTCCTCAGGGGCCTGCTAAAGCACTACTTCGAATTGCAGAGCAATGCCCGGAAGTTTTCCAAGAATTACGCTAATCCATACCCGTGGCATAACAAAAAATTCCAAGGGACTGCGCCTGCGGCGCAGCCCCTGAATTTGGCGTTATGTGATCAAATATCGAGTTTATTATCCCTTTCGATCTTGGAATTTTCAGAAGAAAAATATACTCTCTGATTTCAAAGAGAGGCAATCGGATATTTGGCGTACGTTATTTGTACAAATGTCAGTTCATGGAAGGAAAATGCTGTAAGTTTTCAAACAGCGGTAGGCGGTAGCATGCATGAGAAAACATCAATTCTTTGTCTGTACATAAGCCTATTTTCCTTTTGTTCAAGTTAATCTTCAAGCGCTATTGAACATCAGGCATTTTGGTTCAGCGCAGGTTGGAACAATGAGCCATTCTTATGAGGCAAAAATTCTCAGGCTCAATATAAAGTCATGCATTTTGGCTCAGAATATTTTGGCCGTCATAAGCAACAAGCGTGGGGCAAATATGCTCCAGTTCAAACAAAGCAAGATCACATAACAATAAATTCCAGCGGACACGCCTTGCGGCGCGCCGCTGAATTTGGCGTTATTTGTACAATATCGAGAAACCTTTTCCTCGGGTAGATCAATATATGAAACATGAAAATATTCGTATTTTCTTATGAAATATTCTATCGGATTCAATGATTCTGATTAGGTTGAAGTAGCGTTTTCTGTTCGTACCGGGTTTTCGCTTCTTCAAAATAATCAGCATTTTGGTTTTAAGTTTCTGGCGAAAAAGTTTATAGTTTATTTCTCTCGTGCAATGCCAGCGCAAGCAGTATGCTCATGGCTGGCCTTGTTCAGCTGGTAATAGAATTTTGAGCCAATGTTTTCATTTCACGCCAGTCCTGGATTCCGAGTTTATTTCTTGGGCAAAAAGACGCTGGTTCATACAGTCAGAAATATCTGGGTTTGGTGTGTTCTGGTCGGTCATCACAAATCGTATGGGGCTAAAATGCTCCAGTTCAAACAAAACAAAGTACAAATAACAATAAATTCCAGCGGACACGCCTTGCGGCGCGCCGCTGAATTTGGCGTTATGCCTCTGAATCGAATATCAAAAATAAAAAAGGGTTGTTATGGGAAAGTTATTTACTGAAATCACAGATAAGCAAGCTGATTTTATAGAGAAACAAAAGATGTTCTTTGTTGGTACTGCTGCCGAAGAAGGATCAGTAAATATTTCTCCTAAAGGAATGGACTATTTTCGCATTCTTAATAACAACAATGTTGCTTGGATGAATTTAACTGGTAGTGGCAATGAAAGCTCTGCTCATGTTCAGATAAACCCAAGAATGACAATTATGTTTTGTGCTTTTGAAGGCAGTCCTCTTATCTTGCGATTGTATGGTAAAGCCAAAGTTATACATCAGAATGATGAAGAGTGGGATAAACTTGCTTCTCTTTTTCCAGAATCATCAAGTTCAAGGCAAGTGTTCATACTTGAAGTAGAAAATACTCAATCATCGTGTGGTAAAGGTGTGCCTTTATACGACTACAACTCAGATAGAGAAGATTTATTAGTTTCAGCAAAGCGCAAAGGTAAAGAAGGCATTCAAGCTTATTGGAAGCAAGCCAACCAAAATAGTCTGGATGGTTTCCCCACAAATATCTTAAAGCTATCAGGCGTAAACGAGGCATAACAAAAAATTCCAGCGGACAGCGCCTGCGGCGCGCCGCTGAATTTGGCGTTAGCCGTTCTAAATCAAGCTTCAGCGCAGCATGACGCTTAGGACTCTAACAGATATAATGTGGAAATTTTCCGCATAAATTTGAGATGAGCAGATGAAAACGGCAAAAGATACAGTTTGGGGAATGAGTCCTGATCGTCCGATGGCCAAACAACTTGCCGTTCGTGAGATTCCTTCTTTAGTTTATGACGCTGTAAACCTTGAAGGTGTTGCTATGACTCTTCCTGAAGTCCAAACACTTTTGGATGGGATCACAGTTGGAGGTCATAAAATAAGTGACCAAAACATGGCTCTCAATCAGGCAGACTCTTGGAAGCATCTATTCTCTTTGGTTTCAGAAGATCAATTCACTTTTTCTAAAGATGTTGCTTTATCTATTCATAATATTGCGGGTAAAGAAGAAGCTCTGGTATGGGGAAGTTTTCGCACGGGCAACGTGACGATCAGTGGTTCTGAGTATGAACCTCCATCAGCTAAACTACTCGACCAAGTGTGGAAAGAAATAGAGTCTGAAGTGGCAGCTTGCACTGATGTTTACGATCAGGCGATTACTGCCTTCCTCAGAATGGCAAGAGCACAGTTTTTCTGGGATGTGAATAAACGCATGGGCAGATTTATGATGAATGGTATCCTGCTTTCACATGGCTATCCCATCATTAATGTGCCTGCAAAACGACAGAAAGAGTTTAATCAGCTAATGCTCGATTTCTATGAAACAGCAGAAATGTCGGGTATGAATGTATTTCTGAGATCTTGTGTTAATGAGAAAATAATAGAAAATTTTAAGCCTATCGACCAATCGAACGGCTAACAAAAAATTCCAGCGGACAGCGCCTGCGGCGCTGCCGCTGAATTTGGCGTTAGGTGCTTTAAGTTCTGTGCCAGAAGTGCAAAACCTAAAGACCTCAGTTGTCGTGAGATTTTTTTTGTTCATTCAAAACTGCCGGGCAACATTATTCCCTTGCCTTAGCGTGCAACGGCAGTAAAATCATTCGGGTAAATCTCAGCATTGGGTTGGGTTCATTATTTTCTGGCGTTAAAGTCAGTGCAAAGCTCATCATTTCAGTGCAGCGCCAGTAAAACTTCGTCACCTTCTCAGCCGTTGGTGGCGGTTGCTTCAAACAAGCTTGTTAGTTTTTGGTTTCGGGCTCTACGGTCAAGTTCATTCTGGCTCTTAACATTTTAGTTCAGTGCCAGTTTGCAACATTTTAGCTTCTCTCAAGTGGTGCAAGGCGGTTATTCCGCTGCAAACAGCGAGAGGAGTTGCTTTAGGTTCGGTGCCAAAAAAAGATTTTACAATCGCAAAGCACCTAACAAATGCTTCAAGTTCGGTCGCTTCGCTCCCCCGACGCCGCCTGCGGCGGCGCGGCTTAAGCAGGCGTTAAATGCACTTTAGGAGAGATCGTGCAAGATAGAAATGAATTATGGAAAGAATATTACAAAAAGATTCTATCCAACCCGCATCGAGTTCAAACAGAAAAAGCAGTAAATTTAAATTCTTCAAATAATTTTCATGCAATTGACTGCGGTTGTGGTACAGGGGCAGACATTGGTTATCTTGAAAGTAAAGGCTATTCTGTTCATGGCTTTGATCTTCATGAACAATCAGTAAAAATTTGCAATGATCGCTTTTCTGGTACTGAAAATGTCAAAGTATCACATAGCAGTTTTATTGATTTCTCATACAAAAAATCAGGAGTGGTTTTAGCAAATTCGAGTCTATTTTTTTGTGAACCAAGTGAGTTTTCATTAGCTTGGTCCAAAATATCAGATTCGATAGTACCTGGTGGTGTGTTTTGCGGCGATTTTATTGGCTTAGAAGATTCATGGGTTAAGGATCCTGAAATAATTGTTTGTCCATTATCAGAAAATGATGTAAGAGAGCTTTTCAACGGATATGAAATCAAACAGTTTCTAGTTCGCAAAGAAGATGGTATCACAGCACTCGGTGTATCAAAGCACTGGCATACTTATCAAGTCATTGCAGTAAAGTGCATTTAACAAAACATTCAAGTTCGTTCCGGGGCTTCGCCCCTCCACCCGACGCCGCCTGAAGCGGCGCGGCTTAATGTGGCGTTAGGTGCTTTAAGTTCTGTGCCAGAAGTGCAAAACCTAAAGACCTCAGTTGTCGTGAGATTTTTTTTGTTCATTCAAAACTGCCGGGCAACATTATTCCCTTGCCTTAGCGTGCAACGGCAGTAAAATCATTCGAGTAAATCTCAGCATTGGGTTGGGTTCATTATTTTCTGGCGTTAAAGTCAGTGCAAAGCTCATCATTTCAGTGCAACGCCAGCAAAACCTTGTAACCTTCTCAGCAGGTGCTGGGGTAGCGTTCAAACAAATTTGTCAGTTTTTGGTTTCAGGCTCCACGGTCAAGTTGTTCCTGGCTCTTAGCATTTTGGTGTAGTGCTAGTTTTTAACTTTTCAGTTTCTCTCAAGTGGTGCAAGGCGGTTATTCCGCTGCAAACATCGAGAGGAGTGGCTTGAGGCTCGGTGCCAAAAAAAGATTTTGCAATCGCAAAGCACCTAACAAATGCTTCAAGTTCGGTCGCTACGCTCCCCCGACGCCGCCTGCGGCGGCGCGGCTTAAGCAGGCGTTAGCTGCTTAGTTTCGCGTTAATACTTTCAATCTGAAAGATTGTTTTCTCAGCGAGTTTTGACGTGCAAATCTTCGAGTATATTTTCATTAATCAGATTTTGTCGTGTAAATCTGGTGCTTCCAATTCAGCAGTGAGAATTTGATCGGATCAGAAAAATAGTTTTTCCTATTTGAGGTTTTTCTGCTCTTTTGTCGCTGGCGAAAAACTTCAGTTAAAGAGCCAGCAGCTTTTTGCGCCAGCCAAAGCATCGTAGTCAATTTCCGATCGTCCAAGCCTTGAGTTCGTTGTGTTTATCGGGTTTTCTGGCCTCGTTCAAATTGAGAGTTTGGAAAAATTTTCCTGGTGCAAAACTGTAACTTTTGAAGTGTTCTCTGGTTTCATTTTTTTCAACCATCGGGTTTTATAAAATTCTGGTTTTTTGGTTTCGGGGTATTTTCAGCATCGGAATCAATCTCAGCTGATTAAAACGGAAAGTTCTCAGTTTGCTGCAAGTAGTTTTGCTGCGAGCTGGGTTCAAAAAGAAAGATTTTACGGGCTTCGGCAGCTAACAAAAACTTCAAGTTCGTTCCGGTGCTTCGCACCTCCACCCGACGCCGCCTGCGGCGGCGCGGCTTAAGTTGGCGTTATGTTGCTTAGTGCAATCTACTAGAAATGTAGCGATTTAAGCTTACCCCAGATTCAGCAGCTTGGATTACCAGTAAACGGTGTGTTTCTGGAGTAATTCTTAGGAGAACTTTCCCGCTATAATCTCTCGTTGAAAATGGCTGTGGTATTTCTTCACTTGCACTTAACATTTCTTCAACAGTTTGTGAAACTAAGTCCCTTATCCCAGATAAAGCAGCCAGTTGTGTTTCTTCTAGCCAGCTCAAACTAGGAAACTCAGCGCATAAGCCAACATATTCTTGATCTTCCTCGGACCAAGTTACCCGGTATGTATATCTGTCTATTTGCTTATCCATTATTATCAACCTCTATCCGGTCAATCGCCTGTAGCACCTGCCGTACCTGATAAGGCTTAGCTTTGCCTTTGCTGTTTTGAATATTAACTCTCGGATCACCGGTCCAAGGGGTTTTGTATACCCTATGGCTTGTTCCTGACTGTCTTGGTGTCCCGAAATATGAGTCACAGACTTTACACAAGTCTTTGAATTTCACCCCTTTGGGGTTACTTCTCATCTGACTGAGAAGTTCAGTGATATTTGCCATACATTGATAGTAGCACTATTAATACTATATGCAAATATTAAAACGCAACATAACAATAAATTCCAGGGGACTGCGCCTGCGGCGCAGCCCCTGAATTTGGCGTTAGCTTTACCATCAGGTATCAAATATAATCTCTCAAATTTTTTGTGATGAAGTAAGAAAGTAAATGAAAGTTTTTATTAGCTGGTCCGGTGAAAGAAGCCGAAAATTAGGTGAAGCATTTAGAACATGGCTTCCTGCTGTGTTACAAACAGCAAAACCTTACTTTACCCCAAATGATATAGAAAAAGGTAACAGATGGTCATCAGATATAGCCAATGAGCTCGATAGCTCATCTGTTGGAATCTTCTGTATTACTCCTGAAAATATAAATAGTCCATGGATTATGTTTGAAGCTGGAGCAATATCTAAAAAAGTAGATCAATCCTTAGTATGCCCTATCTTATTCAATCTGAGCAATTCTGATATTTCTGGGCCATTAACACAATTTCAAACAACTCTTTTTGATAAAAGAGATATAAAAGCTTTGATTAAGGGGATCAATTCAGCAAATTCTGAAGGTAAACTTGATGATGAAGTTCTCAATACAGTTTTTGAAATGTGGTGGCCTAAGTTAGAAGAAATGGTTAATCCAATACTCGAAGAAAAAGAACTGGAGAATATTGATTCGATAAGGTCTGATCGTAGTATTCTTGAGGAGGTCTTGGATTTGTCAAGACTTTTAACACGAAGCCATGGTAAAGAACCGAAGTCAGATGTACAAAAGAAACTGTATGGATTGATTAGCTCATTTTTAGCTAGTTTTAGTCTGGTTTTTGATCATGATTGGTATCACACAAAAGGGTGCTTAGAGACTGACATTATTGATTGCTATATTGCTGAAGGTTCTACTTTCATAAATCCTTCGATAGAAGATGAGCATAATAATTGGTCTAATCGTGGAGCTTTATTAGAAAGCTATCGAGAATTAAAAGATTTCATTTCTCAGAATGAAATAGATATTCAAACTCAGGCATATTGGTAAAGCTAACAAAAAATTCCAGGGGACGCCTACGGCGCCCCTGAATTTGGCGTTATTTGTACAATATCGAGTATATTTTCTCTCTGATAGAACAATTTATGAAGCATGAAAAAGTAGTCGTATTTTTCTCATAAATTATCCAACCTGATTTAATGATTCTAGTGAGTTTGAAGTAGCGTTTTTTGTACGTACTGTATTTATCAATTCTTCAAAATCATCATCATTTTGGTTTCGAGTTTCTGGCGAAAGGGCTTAGAGTTTATTTCTCTCGTGCAATGCCAGCACAAGCAGTACGCTCGTGGTTGGGCTTGTGCAGCTGGCAATAAATTCTTGAGCCAATGTTTTCTTTCACGCCAGTCCAGGATTCCGAGCTTATCTCTTGGGCAAAAACACGCTGGTTCATACAGTCAGAAATATCTGGGTTTAGTGTGTTCTGGTCGGTTATCACAAATCGTATGGGGCAAAAATGCTCCAGCACAAAAAAAACAAAGTACAAATAACAAAGCAATCAAGTTCGTTCCGGGCTTCGCCCTCCACCCGACCTCGCCTGCGGCTCGGCGGCTTATTGCGGCGTTAGGTGCTTTAAGTTCTGTGCCAGAAGTGCAACATCCAAATACTTCAGTTGTTGTGAGATTTCTTTTGTTCATTCAAAACTGCCGGGTAACATTATTCCTTTGCCTTCACGTGCAACGGCAGTAAAATCATTCGAGTAAAACTCAGCATTGGGTTGGGTTTATTATTTTCTGGCGTTAAAGTCAGTGCAAAGCTCATCATTTCAGTGCAGCGCCAGTAAAACTTTGTCACCTTCTCAGCCGTTGCTAGCGGTTGGTTCAAACAAGTTTGTTAGTTTTTGGTTTCAGGCTCTACGGTCAAGTTCATTCTGGCTCTTAACATTTTGGTGTAGTGTCAGTTTTTAACTTTTCAGTTTCTCTCAAGTGGTGCAAGGCGGTTATTTCGCTGCAAACAGAGAGAGGAGTTGTTTCAGGCTCGGTGCCAAAAAAAGATTTTACAATCCAAAGCACCTAACAAATGCTTCAAGTTCGGTCGCTTCGCTCCCCCGACGCCGCCTGCGGCGGCGCGGCTTAAGCAGGCGTTAGCCGTACGGTGCAATAAGGATAATAATGAATAAAATCGAAGATATTTTGACTGATGTAGCTAATTGTCTTTCCAAAAGTAATAAATCGAAAGCAATTAAGATCATTAATTCTGAGTATCCTTTCCTCCCTTCAAATAAAAAAAGGAAAAATAAAAGGAAATATACTCGACTTCAATCATTGGATATTTTTATTCGAGATGGATTCATAGATCGCTACACAGGAGAAAAGTTAATATATCCATCTGTTTTATATGCAATTGCGTATGAGTTACCAGAAGCATTTCCAATGGGTGGTTCAAAAGAAAATTCTCACAGCGCACACTGGGACTTATTTCCCACGATTGACCACATTGATCCAATTGCAAATGGTGGTGAAGATATTCCAGAAAACTGGATAACTACATCAATGACAACAAACATGAAAAAATCTTCAATGACTGTTGAGCAATTAAATCTAAAGATACATCCACCGGGCAAACTAGATGATTGGGATGGCCTTTGTAGTTGGTATGTACAATATTTCCAAAACCATGAGTACCTTTCCTCAATAGATCTTAATAAAAGCTGGCATAAGGCAATAATTAAAAAGTTTTGAGGTAAGCATCTTTTCAAAAATGCTATTTTCAAACCACAGTCATTTCCATAGAGTACGGCTAACAAATGGTTCCAAGGGACGCCGCCTGCGGCGGCGCCCTTGAACCAGGCGTTATGTGATCAAATACCGAGTTCATTAACCCTTTCGATCTCGAAATTTTCAGAAGAAAAATATATTCTATGATTTCAAAAAGAGGAAATCTGATATTTGTAGTATGTTATTTGTTCAAATGTCAGCTCGTGCGTAAGCGTCAGCCAAAAAACCATCTACCCAGCCTGACCACCAGTCCGGATACTGATGCTTCCAGCTTTCAGGAGGTAACATGTCCGAAAAACAACAATTCTGGTTTCAGCACATCGAACAATGGCAGCAAAGCGGACTTTCTCAGGCGGAATACGCTCGTCAGCAGAAACTGTCCATCAAATCTTTCGGCTATTACCGTCGTCGCTACAGGCAACAATCGGCCCCTGATAAAAAGCCGACCCCTCTATTACCAGTCACTGTAGCCAATATCGAGACCAATTCGCCCCCTGCTCAACCAGGAACGACCGGCATCACCCTGACCAGCCCCTCCGGGTTTCGTATCGAACTGGCACCGGGATTCGACCCCCAGACCTTGCGAACCGTACTGCAAACCCTGGAGGTTGCAGCATGATAGGTGATGCGACTTCCCTCAAGGTCTACCTGGCTCCCGGTGTCACCGACATGCGCCAAGTCTATCGATGGGTCTCTCCCTGATCGCCAGCGAAGTACTGAACCTGGACCCGTTCTCCGAAAGCCTGTTCGTATTCTGCAACCGGGAACGCAACAAACTTAAAATACTGCACTGGCAGACTAACGGCTTCTGGCTTTACTATCGTCGCCTTGAGAAAGGCCGTTTCAATTGGCCTGATTATGAAAGTCCGAATCAGGCCATCACGCTGACCCGCCGTGAGCTGAACTGGCTTCTGGACGGCTTGCCTCTCGACCAGAAAAAAGCGCACCCGACATTGTGCTATCAGCCTGCCGCCTGAATGTCCATGACCTGCCACAATGCAAACGACGGCGGTTATGTTGGATAATAGGCGACATGAATACGATGACCACCCCAGACAAAACGACCATAGAATCCCTTCAGCTTGAGAACGTTCAGCTGAAGGCGAAACTGGCGTGGTAAGAGGAACAGTTCCGCCTGCATCAACATCAGAAATTTGCCGCTTCCAGTGAACGTTTCGAGGGCCAGGAGTCACTGTTCAATGAACCTGAATTATTGGCCGAAGAGTCTGCTGAGCAACCTGAAACCCAGACGGTAGAAGCGCATCAGCGCAAAAAGCCGATCAGGAAAACACTGCCTGACCACTTGCCCCGGGATGTCGTTCAGCTGGATATCACCGAAGAAGAAAAACAGTGCGACTGCTGTGGTAAGGCCCTCAAGGCATTCGGCCATGAGAGCAGTTGTAAGCTGGACATCGTTCCGGCACAGGTGAAAGTTGTTGAGGTTCCAGCGCCTGAAGTACTCCTGTGAGTGTGAATCCGGTGTCAAAACGGCACCCATGCCAAAACTGCCCATTCCGAAAAGCATTGCCACTCCCGGATTACTGGCCTGGATCATCACCAGCAAATACTGCGACGCCCTGCCTTTATATCGTCAGGAGTTTATCCTGAAGCGTATGAATATCGAGATCAGTCGTGCGTCCATGGCTGAATGGATGATCAGGGTGTCCGTGTTACTCAAGTCAATATACGACGTATTACAGAAGATGCTGGTCAGGCAAACCAGCATTCAGGCTGACGAAACGCCGCTACAGGTATTGGATGAGCCCGAACGGTCGCCACAGGATAAATCCTACATGTGGGTATACCGCACCACCGAGCAACTGGGGACACCGGTCATCCTCTACGATTACCAGTCAGGTCGTGACCATAGTCGTCCACAGGCATTCCTGTCCGGGTTCAGGGGCTATCTGCAATGCGACGGACTGTCTGCTTACAAGGCGCTGAGTAAGAAGCAACCGGGAATAGAATTGGTTGGCTGTTTGGCGCACGTCCGGAGAAAATTCAAAGAAGCACTGGACGCTATCCCGAAGAAAAAAGGCCAGCCACAAACCAAAATCACCAAGCCCGCCCAGGTGCTGACCATGATCCAGACGCTCTACACTATAGAGAGAAGGATTAAAGATAAAACAGTAGAAGAGCGTTTCCAGGCAAGACAGCTGGAAAGCCGCCCGACCCTGGACAAGCTGAAAGAGTGGCTGGATCGACAGCAACCCAAAATTCCTCCGAAAAACAAGCTTGGCAAAGCCATCACCTATGCGCAAAACCAGTGGCCTTATCTGATACGTTACCTTGATAGCGGGTTACTGGATATTGACAACAATGCGGCAGAGAGAGCCGTCAAACCGTTCGTTATTGGCCGCAAGAACTGGCTTTTTGCTAAAAGCGTAAACGGCGCAAATGCCAGCGCTACACTTTACAGTCTGATCGAAACCGCCAAGGCGAATGGTCTGGAGCCATACGCCTGGCTACGTTACGTGCTGTCCAGAGTTCCTCAACTGCCCAAAGAATCGTGTGTTGAACACCTGTTGCCTATGAATCTCACACCGGACGATTTAAAAATAGCGAATTGGTGGGAATAGGGGTAGATGGGGTTGCCCGACCGCTTACGCTCGTGCAAGGAATATGCTGTAAGCTTTCAAACCACCGGTAGGCGGTAGGCGCGTATGAAAAAACATCAATTCTTAGTCTGTGCATAGTCCACTTTTCTTTTGTCCAAGTTCATCTTCAAGGTCTACAGAACATCAGGCATTTTGGTTCAGCGCAGGCTTCAACAATGAGCCATTCTTATGGGGCAAAAATTCTCAGGCTCAATATAAAGTCATGCATTTAGGCTCAGGGTAATTTGGTCGTCATAAGCAATAAGCGTGGGGCAAATATGCTCCAATTCAAACAAAGCAAGATCACATAACAATAAATTCCAGCGGACACGCCTGGCGGTGCGCCGCTGAATTTGGCGTTAGCTGCTAAGAGTAAATATGCACATTCCATCAAAATTTAAAGAAGTAAACTTGGATAAATTACATAATTTTATTCAAGAATATCCACTTGGTACTCTGATAGTTTCAGCAGAAAATGCTTTGGATGCTGATCATATTCCGTTTTATCTTCAAAAACGAGAAAATGAACAAGTAATACTTCAAAGCCATATCGCCAAAGTAAACCCTTTATGGAAAAATGTCGAAGATGGTCAGGATGTTTTGCTCATATTTCATGGCCCAAACGCATATATAAGCCCAAACTTTTACCCATCAAAGAAAGAAACGGGTAAAGTTGTTCCTACATGGAATTATTCAGTTGTGCATGTTAGAGGAAAGGTGTTTTTTAAACATGAAAGCGAATGGATTTTAAAGCTTCTAAACAATATTTCAAACTTTCATGAATTGAACCAGAATATTCCTTGGTCAGTTTCAGATGCGCCTGAAGATTTCACTAAAAAGCTGACAAATGCCGTGGTTGGTTTAGAAGTTATCATTGACGACATAATCGGTAACTTTAAGTTAAGTCAAAATAAAACAGCAGAAGACTATTCCGGTGTAGTAAATGGTTTGTCAAAATCGGGAGCTGAAGCAAATATTTCGGTGGCTAAGCAAATGCATAAATCAGTACGCAGCTAACAAAAAAATCTAGCGGACTGCGCCTGCGGCGCAGCCGCTAATTTTGGCGTTAGCTGCTAATCACTATTCGCAAATATTGAGTAATCAAATGTTTATATTCCCTGAAACAGAGAAAAAACTTAAATCTAGAATTTCGAGCTATAAATCATCCATGAAAAAGGAGAAGAAAGAAATTGGGTTTATAAGCGATGGAAGTGGCAAAAGATATATTCTGTTTAGCTTGTATTTTGTTCTAAATGATCTAGATAAATTTGAAGAATATGTAGGATGGTATAATGAGGAATTTCCAGATGATGTAGGAGAGCCGATCCAAAAGCTATGTTGGTCTCTTGGGTTGTATCGAGCAAATAAAACCGTTGAAGCAAGATTTATGCTTGCTGAGCTTATGCTTTCAAATCTTTACTTAATTCCACACGTAATCGGAGAAAATCTCAAAAAGGAATATGAAATTTGGCATTCAACAAATTATCATTACTTAGATTATGTTGATGACTTACCAGAAGAAGTAAAGGAAAGCATCACCAAAACTGAAATAGAATGGATGAGGGAATGTTACAACTCACTTGAGTTTAGGCGCATAAGAAAACGTTACATCGAAATTTATCACGAGCTACTGACAGTCAGAGAAATAGAAGAAAGAACTGTTTTGCTCAAAGAAGCATATTCGTTATTGAGTACGCTACAGCGCAGCTAACAAATGGTTCCAGTTCGTTCCGGGCTTCGCCCTCCACCCGACGACGCCGTCGGCGGCGCGGCTGAACCAGGCGTTAGGTGCTACTAAAGCTTCAGCATAAGGAGGCAAAATGAAAGTTCCTAAATGGGAAGAGAAAATAATAAGAAATGATCATGATTATTATCTCAAGGAAAAGGTGATAGCAAGAAAATATCTATCCCATAGCATTCCATTGAAAGATCAAGTTTCAAAGCTTGAAGCTATTATATTCGGTGACTATCATAGAGCTTTCCTTAATCCTCAGATTGATGGTAAAGAAATCCCTTCGTACGATCAATACAAACGACATTGGCTCTTTGCACAGAAAGAAAATGAACCATATTGTGTATATGATGGGTTTCAATTTCTTTATAAAAAACATCAGGTACAAAACATTACAGAACCTATGATTGAGTCAGGGAAAACTTATGTTGGCAAAATGTGGGGGCTTGGATGACTTCAAGAGCAGAAATAAATGAAGCTTGGTTAGAGGGTTGTAAAGCTGCTAGGAAAGGACTCTCGAGAGCAAGTAATCCCTATATTCGTATTAATTCTGAAAAAGCACAAGCATGGGATCAAGGTTGGGCAACTAAATAGAACAAGCACCTAACAAATGCTTCAAGTTCGGTCGCTTCGCTCCCCCGACTGCGCCTGCGGCGCAGCGGCTTAAGCAGGCGTTATACGCCAAAGATACTGTCTACCTTTTCAGCTAGCTTTGGGTAAACCTTTTTGATTTGCTCCCTGTATTCTTCGCTGACACCCTGTAAGTCCTGCCTGCAAATAGCATCGTAGTCTTTCTTCCATTTTGCAGAGATTTTAAAAACCCACGATGCAAATGTTTTATCAAATGAATCGTCGAAGTCAGTGACAAAACCATCCATGCTTTTCATCATCTGATTGCCTTCATCGTAGTGGTCACGATTCCCGCCACCTGTTCGTGTAAACACATGGATATGGTCATTGTATTCTGGGTGCGCTTCGTCGCTGGTAAAGCAATCCCTGAATCTTGGGTACTCGTCTGGGTGTTTGCCCAGCATCGGTAGAAACCAGAATGCAGCCTGATTAACACCGTGAATTTGATTATATAAACTCATGTTACTTCTCCATTACTTCGTGCAAAGCGTATAACAAATCAATCCAATGGACAGCCTTCGGCTGCCACTGATTGAAGGGTTAGGTGCTTTAAGTTCTGTGCCAGAAGTGCAAAACCTAAAGACCTCAGTTGTCGTGAGATTTTTTTTGTTCATTCAAAACTGCCGGGCAACATTATTCCCTTGCCTTAGCGTGCAACGGCAGTAAAATCATTCGAGTAAATCTCAGCATTGGGTTGGGTTCATTATTTTCTGGCGTTAAAGTCAGTGCAAAGCTCATCATTTCAGTGCAACGCCAGCAAAACCTTGTAACCTTCTCAGCAGGTGCTGGGGTAGCGTTCAAACAAATTTGTCAGTTTTTGGTTTCAGGCTCCACGGTCAAGTTGTTCCTGGCTCTTAGCATTTTGGTGTAGTGCTAGTTTTTAACTTTTCAGTTTCTCTCAAGTGGTGCAAGGCGGTTATTCCGCTGCAAACATCGAGAGGAGTGGCTTGAGGCTCGGTGCCAAAAAAGATTTTGCAATCGCAAAGCACCTAACAAATGCTTCAAGTTCGGTCGCTACGCTCCCCCGACGCCGCCTGCGGCGGCGCGGCTTAAGCAGGCGTTAGCTGCTTAGTTCGAGTTAATGCTTTCAATCTGAAAGATTGTTTTCGCGGCAAGTTTCTAATGTACAAATCTTCGAGTTCATTTTCATTGATCAGATTTTGTTGTGTAAATCTGGTGGTTTGAATTTAGCAGCGAGATTACGATCGGAGCAGAAAAATAGTTTTTCCTATTTGATATTTTTTTGCTCAGTAGCCGCTGGCGATCAACTCCAGTTAAAGAACCAGTCGCTTTTGCGCCAGCCAAAAAATGGTAGTCAATTTCCGTTCGCCAAAACCTTGAGTTCATTGTGTTTATCGGGTTTTCTGGCTTCGTTCAAATTGAGAGTTTGGAAAAATTTTCCTGGTGCAAAACTATAAGTATTGAAGTGTTCTCTGGTTTCATTCTTTTCAACCATCAGGTTTTATAAAATTCAGGTTTTTTGGTTTCGAGGTATTTTCAGCATCGGAATCAATCTCAGCTGATTAAAACGGAAAGTTCTCAGTTTGCTGCAAGTAGTTTCGCTGCGAGCTGGGTGTCAAAAAGAAAGATTATACGGGCTTCGGCAGCTAACAAAAACTTCAAGTTCGTTCCGGCGCTTCGCACCTCCACCCGACGCCGCCTGCGGCGGCGCGGCTTAAGTTGGCGTTATGTGTTAGTGCCAGTCGATAGCATTACAGTTATGAGGATTAAATAAATTATGTTAGTTGCATAATGACAATTATTTTAATAAATAAAAACATCCCGCTGTGTCAGGATAGTTGTCCCGCTTACTGATTAACCAATAAAAGTTAAGCAGTGGGCGAAGGACGTGGGATATGCCTCGGTTTTCAGAGGAACGTAAGTCAGCTGTTTTGAAAAAGCTGTTGCCACCACACAATCGCTCTGTGCCAGATGTGGCCAGAGAGGAAGGTATCAGCGAACAAACCCTGTATAATTGGCGTAAAAAACTAAGGGACAAAGGATTACCTGTGCCAGGAAGCGAACAAAAATCAGAACAATGGTCCGCTGAAAGCAAGTTTGCCGTGGTCGTTGAAACCGCTGCTTTGTCAGAAACTGAATTGAGCGAATACTGTCGTAAAAAAGGGCTTTACCCTCAACAAGTCAAGGAATGGAAGCACGCTTGTATTTCAGGTGCTGATCAGGTTTCTCAGCGTGCAGACCAGGAAAGCAAGCAATTAAAACAAGAGCGCAAACGCAATCAGACCCTCGAAAAAGAGCTTCGCCGTAAAGACAAGGCGTTGGCAGAAGCTGCAGCTTTGCTGGTGCTTTCAAAAAAGCTCGATGCCTTCTACGGGATAGACAGCGAGGACAATTGACACCTGCTGATAAGCGCCGCCAACTGCTGACATGGTTTGATGAAGCCATATCAAACGGCGCTTCTCGCTGGAAGGCTGCGGAACAATTGGAAATATCCCTGAAAACACTGGACCGCTGGCGCGATGACAATGGCGCAGTGTTAACGGACAAACGCCCGGATGCCCTGCGTCCGGTACCCTCTAACAAACTGACTGAGGAAGAGGAGCAACAGATTCTGGCCATCAGTAATGACAATGAGTATGCGAGCCTGCCACCATCGCAGATCGTTCCAGCCCTTGCAGACAAGGGAGTATACGTTGCTTCTGAATCCAGCTTTTACCGTGTGTTGAAAAAGCATGGTCAGTTGCACTATCGCGGTCGTTCAAAAAAGCGATCGAAAAGTAAAAAGCCGACAACCCATGTTGCCACTGGCCCCAATCAGGTTTGGTGCTGGGACATTAGTTATTTTCCGTCCAGGGTTCGCGGCCAGTTCTGGTATCTCTACCTGATACTGGACGTTTACAGTCGTAAGATTGTTGGCTGGGAGATTCATAGTCATGAGTCTGGTGAGCTGGCCAGTGAACTGATTAACCGGACAATGATGGCTGAAAAATGCACTAAAGAACCGCTTGTACTGCACTCAGACAATGGGGCTCCCATGACGTCGAGTACCTTTAAGGCCAAGCTTGAGGAATTGGGTATCATTCCCTCGCATAGTCGGCCAAGGGTGAGTAACGACAATGCATTTGCAGAATCAGTCTTTAAAACGGTTAAATACTGTCCTCAGTGGCCATCGCAAGGCTTTCTGACATTAGAAGACAGCCGTCAGTGGATGCTGAAGTTTGAACGGTTTTATAACAATGAACACCGCCATAGTTCAATTCGCTTTGTGACACCAGCGCAACGCCATGAGCAAAGAGATCAGGGAATCCTGAATTACAGGAAACAGGTGTATGCCAAAGCGCGAGAGGCCAACCCAGGGCGATGGTCAGGAAGCATCAGGAACTGGGAGCCCGTGGGTGCCGTTGCATTGAATCCTGAGCGGTTGTCTGAAGTAGGAATTGACGAGAAAAAGGCTGCCTAAAATTCAGTTTTCGGGACAACTATCTTGAAAAACTCCGACATAATAAAATAACATTTTTATAATAATGAGAATAAAAATGAAAAAACCTACTTATAGAACTGAAGATTCAATCAGGGATGAAGCAAAGATATTACTTGGTTTTGACGAAAAAAAACCTCATATCAATCAAGGAAACGGACAAATTACTACTTTTAATCAGCTTGGGTTTAAAGGTGTGTTAGATAAACCTGATGGTTGGTATTTACCTAAGGACAAAGGTTCTCCAGCAATAATATTAGAAACCAAGTCAGAAAAAGAAAATATCTCTCAGAAAAAATGGGAGGATGAACTCTTCAAGAATTGCAATATTGTTTTAAAGCAATATAAATAAGTTGTCGGTTTATTATATAACGGATCAGAGATTCGAGTATTTAAAAATAATAAAGAAATTATTGATTCATCTTCTAAGCTTCAAAATAAAAAATATTACCTTTCATTATTTACTAAAAACTCAATAGATAAACAACTCATATATTCTTTAACTAAAAAAATTAATGATTGCTTGCATACAGAGTTTGGAATTAAAAATTTATATCATAGGATGATATTTACCGCTTGTGCATTGGTAGGCAAGCGTTATAAAGCTTTATTAGTGGAAAATATGGATTTTACACTAATGAAAAATTCTATCTTAAGCACGCTATCTAAATCTCTAGAAGATAGTAAAAAACAAAATCTAAAGTTAGATATTCTTATTGAAGTGTTTGCTGAAATTAAAATGAATAATTCAGCTAACCAAGATGCCATTAATAACTTTATAAATTGGGTTTCCGAAATTTCAGAATGTGTAAATTCTGATTTTTGGAGTGGTGAAGATGTAATGGGTATCTTTTTCAATGAGTTCAATAGGTATAAAAAGAAGTCAGAGAGCGGTCAAGTATTCACACCTGATCATATAACCTCTTTGATGTATCGCCTTATTGATGTACAACAAAATGATAGAATTCTTGACGCTGCATGCGGCTCAGGAGCATTCTTAGTAAAATCCATGTGCAATATGATTAATGAAGCAGGTGGTGTAAATAGTAAGAAAGCGACTGAAATAAAAAGTGCGCAATTATTTGGAATTGAATTTGATAGAGAAATATTTGCACTTGCATGTGCAAATATGCTTATACATAAAGATGGTAAAACTAATCTTGAACAATTAGATGCTAGAACCACGGAAGCTTGTGATTGGATAAAATCAAAAAGTTATAAAATAGATATAAATGGAAAGTTGGAAAAAAACAAAGAGGGTAAAAAAATACTACAAGATACTTTTATTACTAAAGTATTAATGAATCCGCCATTCGAAAGAAAGTATGGGTGCTTAACGATTGTAGATAATGTATTAAAGAATGTTCCAGAAAATACCAAGTGTGCTTTCATCCTGCCTGACAAAAAACTGGAAAAAGACAACGGTTCAAAACTATTAAAACACAGTTCATTAGAAAAAATAGTAAAATTGCCAGAGAAAATTTTCAATGAAGGTGTAACCACATCTATATTTATTTTTACTGCAGGTATACCACATAAAAAGCAACAAGAAATATTTACATGTTACATACAAGAAGATGGACTTGAGACCGTTAAAAACCAAGGGCGGCAGGACGTAAAGGACAGATGGCAAGAAATAGAAGATAAATGGGTTGAGGTAATAAGAAAGCAAAGTGGTGAAGAAACTATAAAGTGGATAGACCCATCTAAAAATATAAGTTATCAAACACCAAAAAAACCGTTTGAGATCTCAGAAAAAGATTTTAAAAAAACAATGCTTGATTATATCATGTTCCAACAAGGTGTCGATTCAAAAGATTTTTCTAATAAAATCAAAGAAAAGGTATTGTACGAAAGCAGCATTTCCTCAAAAGCAAATGACGTTTTAATTTCTATCAACGGGGAATAATGTGAATAGCAAAAGTTTCAAAAACTGGAAAAAGTTTCCAATTATTGATTTTTTCAATATCAAAAATACTCACAGCATTCTAAAAAAAGATATTGTTGAAAATAGTGGTATACATCCTTATGTAACTGCTAAAGAAGGAAACAACTCAGTTGAAAGTTATATTTCTTATGATATGGAAAAAATTGAGAAAGGGAATTCAATATTAATCGGTGGAAAAACTTTAGTTATTTCATATCAACCTTATGATTACTTTTCAAATGACAGCCATAATTTAGCCTTGTACTTGAAAGATGAATCTAAAGCAACAAAAAATATTCAACTTTTTCTTGTCGTATCTTTAAAAGCTTCACTTTCATCTCTGTATACATGGGGAGATTCTATTTCTAAAAGAACAATAGTAAAAGATTATGTTTTCCTACCATCAAATGACGGTGTTAAGCCTGATTGGACTTTTATGGAGAACTATATAAACAATGTTGAGAATGAAACTAATAATGCTTTAAGCGATTTAAAATCAGCCACGACTTCGAGAACACCAAACCTTGATTTGTGTAGTTGGAAAGAGTTTCATATATATGATGTTTTTGAAATAGATTCAGGAAATAAATTCGATAAATCAAAAATGGATACTTCAACAGAAGCTGTTGATTTTGTAGGACGATCAAATTTCAATAATGGAGTAACAACTAAAGTTAATGTTTTTAATGATATTAAGCCATATGAGAAAGGAAATTTAACGCTGGCTTTAGGTGGTGCATATTTAGGCTCATGCTTCGTTCAAATAAACTCATTCTACACCAGTCAAAATGTCGTAGTTTTAAAACCTAAAAATGACATATCTTGGGAAGCCAAGCAATTTATAGCAACAGCTATTTTTATTGAAAGCCAAAATAACTATAGAGCATTCATAAAGGAATTAAATGCCCACATAAAGAGAGATTTTTCTTTCATGTTACCAGCCAAAGAAGAAAAAGTTCCTGATTATGAATATATGACTGACTACATAAAAAACGTTCAGAAAGAAGTTAAAAACTCTTTTAGTAGCTTAAGGGCATTGTTATAATTAGATCAAAATAAAAACTTGAACTCCACACATAACAAAAAATTCCAGCGGACTGCCTTCGGCAGCCGCTGAATTTGGCGTTAGCTGTTTTGATTCAGTTATTTTCTTTTCTGAGGCGAAATTATCGCGGCTAGTTCCATTCGGAATAGCTGAAAAGTTTGTAACTTTTTTCCATTTTGTTTCCGTTAGGCTGGCGTTATAATTTGGCTGTTAGGTATTTCAGTGCTGCGCCAGCGTGAAGAGTTATATTATTTCCAGGTTTTTTTATCCTCAAACTTCGTACTGTTTGGCTTTTTGTTCGGGGTAAGCTGGCGTTATAGTTGGGTGGTAAATTATTTCAGTGCTGCGCCAGCATAAGCATCGAAAATATTTCCAGCATATTTTTTGGTGGGTAAAGTTTTCTGGCTGGGTAGTTTTTGGTTTTCGTCTGGCTGGCGTTGTAGTTTGGGCTGTTAATTATATCAGTGCACGCCAGCGGTAATGATTGGTAATATTTCCAGCACATTTTCAGCCAGGTAAAATTTACAAGCTTGTAAGTTTTTTGCCTTTACGTGTGTTTCTGCATTGTGCTCAATTGCAGCTTGCTTAAAATTGCAGGTTCACGGTTGGCTGTTAGTCTTTTCGCTGCTGGTTCAGGTTAAAAAAAGAGCTGTTGGCAGCGCGGCAAACAGCTAACAAAAAGTTCAAGCGGACGCCTTCGGCGCCGCTTAACTTGGCGTTATGTGATCAAATATCGAGTTTATTTTCCCTTTCGATCTGGGAATTTTCAGAAGAAAAATATACTCTCTGATTTCAAAAAGAGGAAGTCTGATATTTGTCGTACGTTATTTGTTCAAGTGTCAGCTCATGCAAGGACTATGCTGTAAGTTTCCAAACCACCGGTAGGCGGTAGCGTGCATGAGAAACCATCAATTCGTAGTCTGTGCGTAAGCCCCAGGGAAAAATCATGAAACACCCCGAAGCATTTGGCCTCAAGACCTATAAGTGTAAGTGCGTATAGCCCGATTTATGCGTCCATTGTCATATATAAAAAACTTTGGATGCCCAACCAATGAATGCATTAGATTTAATGAATAGCCTTTCTGTTATTTATGATCCACGCCAAGCATGGAAAGTAGAGCATAAACTCACAGATGTTTTGATTTTGATAATCTGTGCTGTTATTGCCGGCTGTGAAGGTTGGGAGGAAATCGAGGATTTTGGAACTGAAAGACTCGACTGGTTAAAAAAGTATGGTGACTTTGAAAATGGAGTTCCATCTCATCATACTATTGCCCGAGTTGCTGCTGTTGTGAATCCAAAACAATTTCAACGTTGCTTTATTGAATGGATGAAAGCCTGTCATAAAGTAAGTAATGGCGAAATCATTGCAATTGATGGAAAGACCGTAAGAGGTTCCTACGATAAAGGAAAAGATAAAGGAGCCATTCATATGGTAAGTGCATTTGTGGCTGCCAATGAATTAGTTCTCGGGCAAATTAAAGTCAATGCCAAGAGTAATGAAATAACCGCTATTCCAGAGCTTTTAGAGCTCCTTGAGATTCGTGGATGCCTTGTAACCATTGATGCCATGGGCTGCCAGAGGGACATTGCCAGCAAGATTGTCGATAAGGGAGCCGATTATTTATTGGCGGTCAAAGGTAATCAGGGCAAACTTCTCGAAGCATTTGAAAACCATTTTTCTTCAGAAAAGATTAATGCTTGGAAAGGTGATTCATTCAAGACGACAGAAAAAAGCCATGGTCGGCTTGAAATAAGACAACACATTGTTAGTGATATTTTTGATGAATTTGTAAATTTGTCCTTTGATTGGAAAGGGATGAAAACACTTGGAATCGTAATGTCAGCAAGAATGGATGGAGAGGTGTTTGATTCTGAAGATATCAGCATTCGTTATTATATTTCATCTGCTGAATTGACAGCAGAAGAATTAGCCACTGCAGCAAGAAGTCATTGGGCAATAGAAGGAAAGCTTCATTGGAAGTTAGATGTTGCTATGAACGAAGATGATTGCCGAATAAGAAGAGGCAATGCTGCAGAGATGTTAGCAGGGTTTCGACACGTTGCAGTTAATATGTTGAACAATACAAAGTCTTTCAAAGCAGGGCTGAAGCGAAAGCAAAAAAAGGCGGCCATGAGCACTCAATATCTGTCAGAGGTTCTTGCTGGCTGTGGGGTTTCATGATTTTTCCGTGGCGTAAGCCCATTTTTCTTTTGTTCAAGTTCATCTTTAACGGCTATAGAACATCAGGTATTTTTGTTCAGTGCAGGTTGCAATAATGAGCCATTCTTATGGGGTAAAAATTCTCAGGCTCAATATAAAGTCATGCATCTTGGCTCAGGGTAATTTGGTTATCATAAGCAATAAATGTAGGGCAAATATGCTCCAGTTCAAACAAAGCAAGATCACATAACAATAAATTCCAGCGGACACGCCTGGCGGCGCGCCGCTGAATTTGGCGTTATGCGCTTTACTTCAATCAGAAAAAGTTTAGTTAATAAATAGTTCTTTAAATAAGCTGGCTGTGATGGAAAGAAAAATAGTAATAGAAACTGAAAGAGTTATCTTGGTTACACCAGAGATTGATGATGCAGAATTAATCTTAAATTATCATCTTGAAAATAAAGAGCATCTTTCAACGTGGGAGCCAAAAAGACCTGATGAATTTTTCACGATTGAAAACTGGCAAAAACTTTTATCAGAAAACAATTCGCTTTTTGAATCAGGGTCAGCAATAAAATTTATTGCTCTCAGCAAAAATCAATCAGAGATTATTGGAATTTGCAGCTTTACAAATATTGTACGCGGTGTTTTTCAAGCTTGTAATCTTGGTTATTCAATCTCAAAAAAATATGAAGGCCAAGGATATATGACTGAAATATTAGGTGCTGCAATGAAATATATCTTTGAAAATGTAAGTTTGCACCGAATAATGGCAAATTATATTCCTGATAATTTCAGAAGTACTGCATTGCTTAAGCGTCTTGGTTTTGAAAAAGAAGGGCTGGCCAGGTCATATTTGAAAATCAATGGAAAATGGCAAGACCATATTCTTACAGCAAAACTAAATCCAGAGTCCAGCGCATAACAAAAAGTTCAAGCGGACAGCGCCTGCGGCGCTGCCGCTTAACTTGGCGTTATGTGCTTCATCATGCGCTGAGCAAAAATTAAGTTGACTTAATAATTAAATTCACTTAATTTAATTCCGGTTTCGGGCAAGCCAGCATGAGGTACAGGCATTGGACATTTTTGGTACGAAGACGCAAAAGCTCTTAAGTAAAGCACAAGAGCTTTTGCAAGAAGCTCAAGAAGAAATGAGCAAAGATATTGAAGGCCTCAAGGAAAAGCAAATTGCTACTGATGCCAGATTAGAACGCTTAGAGAGTCAGCAAGACAATTCGGCTCAAGAAATAGGCAGATTACAGCAATCATTAGATGATTTAAGAGATAGTGCAATTCGTGGGGAAGTCGCGAGCGGTCACAGGGCTTACGCATGAGAATAATCATTCTCATTTAGAGTGCTCGTATCCGTACCAAAAGACTGTAGAATGGCCATATTTTACGCCCGATGACTGTTGTTCCAGCCCCGTTAATCATGTTTCTCAGCGAATTATCTGATCCACGCAAGCGTGCCTCCTCTTGTGACCACAATTTTACCGATATTCTTGTGATTGCCATCTGTGCCATTATCAGTGGAGCCGATACATGGGAAGAGATGCAGGAATTCGGTGAAGAAAAAGAAGACTGGTTTCGTTCATTTCTTGAACTCCCTTTTGGTATTCCATCACACGACACCTTCTATCGTGTTTTTTGTCTGCTAGACCCTGATAAATTTCAGGAATGCTTCACTCGCTGGGTGCAGTCTGCTTACCCTGAAGCCCTTGATATACCTGACAGTGATGCTGAAATTATTCCTATCGACGGCAAAGCTATTAAAGGCTCCAGAGGGAAAGGCAAGGGCAAAAAAGCGGTTCACATTGTCAGTGCCTGGAGTACTAAACTGAGCCTTGTTCTCGGGCAGAAGAAAGTTGATAAGAAGTCTAATGAGATAACAGCCATACCTGAGCTTCTTGAAGCCATTGACCTGAAAGGCTCTGTGATCACAGCTGATGCAATCAGCTGCCAAAAGAGCATTGCTGAAACTTGCGTGAGCCAGGAAGCGGATTACCTTCTTGCAGTCAAAGGCAATCAGAAAACACTACATCATGATATTCAGGTGGCAGCTGAAGAGCATTGGCGCAGCCATCCAAAGGAAGCTATCTCTGCTACCTTTTTTGAACATGAAAATGAAGGGCATGGTCGACAGGAGTACCGCTGTTGCTGGGTTTTTGATGAACTGACAGCTCTCTCAACATCAGAAGAGTGGGCAGGTATCAAACAGTTCGGTGTTGTTCAGTCAGACCGAACCATTGATGGTAAAGCTACGACAGCCCTGCGCTTCTACATTTCCAGTAAAGCTTTTACAGCCAGAGAGATGCTTAACGCAACGCGCCAGCATTGGGAAGTTGAAAATAACCTGCATTGGATGTTGGATATTGCCTTTAATGAAGACGCGTGCCAGACCAAAGAAGAACATGCTGCTGAAAATCTATCTACATTACGGCGCATTGCCCTGAATATTCTGAAGGCTGACATCACCAGCAAGAAAAGCATCAAGACTAAGCGTAAAAAAGCTGGATGGAGCAGCAAATATCTTGCTCAGCTACTGAAGTCATTCATTGTTGAAACCTAAATGAGAATGATTATCTTCATGCGTAAGCCCTGCGAGCGGTCAAAGGACTAAAGATGTAGCAGCTAAGTTTAATATATCGCCTGCAAGAGTTTCTCAAATTGCTCCACGACGAAAATACAACAACGGTTAAATCTATAAGGTAGTTAGAGTAAATGAGTGAGTTGATTACATGTTATGAGTGTGGGGAAAATTACTCTGAAGATGAGTTCGATTATTGTCCAAATTGTTCAGAGGAAGAATTAATAATCTGCGATGAGTGTGGAACTGAATATTCATCTGATGAAGATGAAGAATGTCCACATTGTGCGGAATGGAAAGTACCAAAAGGTACAGAATGCGAGTTCTGTGATAGACCGGCTACAAACTATGTTCAGGATCATCCAGTATGTGATGAACATTTTGAAGATGCATACCCCATAGACTAGCCCAGCACATAACAAAAAATTCCAAGGGACTGCCTGCGGCAGCCCTTGAATTTGGCGTTATGTGGCTACTTTCTATACCTGATAATAAAGTCGAACTTACTTGAATATGTTATCAAATATGATAACCTTTGTTGTATGAAATGGCGTATCACGTTTTATAACGAGAAAGTAGAGGAAGAAACTTTTTCCTTTCCAAAAGGCATTTTGGCTAACTTCATCCATATTGTTGAAATGATTGAAGAATTTGGCCCTGCTCTCGGAAAGCCATATACAGCTCCTATGGGGGAAGGTCTCTTTGAAATTCGAGCAAAAGGTAAGGAAGGTATTGGTCGTTCTCTGTTTTGTATGGTGAAAGGGCAAGAAGTTGTGGTTTTGAACTCATTCATCAAGAAAACACAGAAAACTCCCAAAAAGGAGCTTGATCTTGCCAAAAAACGAATGAAGGAGGTCAAAAAATGAGTAGACCATCATTTTCTGATTTTAAGAAAAAGGCTCTTGCTGATCCTGAGGTTCGTGAAGAATATGAAAAGCAAGAACTTGCATTTGAACTTAGGAAAAAGCTGATAGCCCTTCGTAAAGAAGCAGGGCTTACACAAGAAGATATTGCCGAAAGGCTACATACTCAAAAGAGTAATATCTCCAGGCTTGAGAATGTAAATTCAGCAACTTCCCCAAAATTGTCCACCATCGAAGACTATGCAAATGCAATTGGCTACAAAGTAAAAATAAGCTTTGAACCACGCCCCGCCACATAACAAAAAATTCTAGCGGACAGCGCCTGCGGCGCTGCCGCTAAATTTGGCGTTAGGTGCTTATACAAACTCAAATATTATGATAAAACATCTAGATATAACAAATGAGGAAATTGCAAATCAAATATTAGATATTTCATTAAAAGCATACAGAGAGGAATCAAAAATAATAGATTACCAAGATTTCCCTCCTCTAAAAGAGAAGTTAGAGACATTAATGAAATCAAAGACATCATTCTATGGTTATCTCGAAAATGAAAAAATATTAGGTGCTATAGAAATTGAGACTAAAAGTAGTTCAGCTTGGATTAGTAGGTTGGTTGTCGAACCAAAGAATTTTAAAAAAGGAATAGCATCAAGTTTATTAACTGAAGTTTTGAATATTTTCCAAACACTTCATGTTGGCACAGCAGAGAAAAATAGTCCGGCAATTAATCTCTACAAAAAATTCGGCTTTAAATACAAAGCAACGAAAATAGTGGGTTTGCCGCCTGTTAACTGGGTCGTCTACTACAAGCAACGCACCTAACAAAAAGTTCAAGTTCGTTCCGCTGCTTTGCAGCTCCACCGGACGCGCCTGTGGCGCGCCGCTTAACTTGGCGTTATGCCTTACCTAAATAAAGAGATTTTTATGAGTCAAAAGGAAGCACTAAGATTACCTGTTGTCTCTACAGGAGCAGAATATTTAGTTCAAGGATATTTGATGCGAAGAAATATTCTTACTTATAAGGCTCCTGATCTAAATGAAGGCTATGATCTCATTTGTATACATCCAGACCCACGATATAAACAAAAAAAAATGAATTAGCTCAAGTAAGAATACAAGTAAAAAGCAGGTATGCAACTGATTGTGACAGAGGATTTCCAATAAAAGAAAAATCTTTAGACGCCTTTGATTTTCTTATTGTGTCATTTTTGAATATTGGTAATTTCTATCGTGGTCGTGATGGTTTAACAGGTGAAAAAGAGCCTGAATTTTACACGCTAACTCCAGAATTTATAAAGAAGCACCATGATAAGTCATCATCTTGGGAAAAAGTTCAGTTAAGAAAACTTCAAGAAGAAATTGAACCTTTCAAAAATGAATTAGGTTTTGAGCGTATTGCAAAATCCTTAGGTATACCAAAACCTCAAAAGTAAAAGGCATAACAAAAAGTTCAAGTTCGTTCCGCTGCTTCGCAGCTCCACCGGACGCCGCCTGCGGCGGCGCCGCTTAACTTGGCGTTATGTTTCTTAAGTCATCCCGTCGAGCTATAATACACATCAAATTCTTAGACAAAGGTAAAATCATGAACTCAAAAGTGGAAGAATATGGTGTTCAACCTGTTGAAAGACCCAAAATAAAGGCAACAAAGAAACTTGATCTTTCTGGTGATACTGGACGCCAAATTATAAAGTCGGAAACAAAACTTGCTCTCAGAACACATCCTGAAACATTTAAGAAACTGGCTGACATGTGATGAATCTCATCTGCTTTCCTTTTGAACGTGTGATTGAAATCAATGCTTTTATACTTTCAACCGAGGCAGGAATGAAAGGAAACGTTGATATATCTAAGTTACAAGGAGCTTTAAGCCGCATTGATAATGCAATAGTTTATGAAGGCTTAGATGATATATTTGAAATAGCAGCAAAATATACCGCATCTATTGCCGTTTCTCATGCCTGCCCTGATGCAAATAAACGGACAGGGCTAGCTGTTGCGCTTGAATATCTTTCCTTGAATGATCACGAAATAACAGAAGATAATGAACTTTTAGCAAATGCAGTTCGAGATTTGGTTATTCAAAAAATAAATGAAACTGATTTTGCTGACATACTATACGCGCAGTACTTAAAAGGAATCGAAACATAACAATAAATTCCAGGGGACTTCGCCTGCGGCTCAGCCCCTGAATTTGGCGTTATTTGTACAATATCGAGTATAGTTTTCCTCGGATAGATTATCTTATGAAATATGAAAAAGTAGTCGTTCATTTCACATAAGATATTTGATCTCATTCAATGATTCTGGTGATTTGAAGTAGGGTTTTTTGTTCGTACTGTATTTATCACTTCTTCAAAATCATCAGCATTTTGGTTTCGAGTTTCTGGCGAAAGAGCTTAGAGTTTATTTCTCTCGTGCAATGCCAGCGCAAGCAGTACGCTCGCGGTTGGGCTTGTACAGCTGGCAATAAAGTTTTGAGCCAATGTTTTCTTTCACGCCAGTCTAGGATTCCGAGCTTGTTTCTTGGGCAAAAACACGATTGTTCATTCAGTCAGAAATATCTGGGTTTGGTGTGTTCTGGTCGGTCATCACAAATCGCATGGGGCAAAAATGCTCCAGCGAAAACAAAACAAAGTACAAATAACAATAAATTCCAGCGGACACGCCTGGCGGCGCGCCGCTGAATTTGGCGTTAGGCTTTCAGAGTAGAAAAGGAAGTAAGATTTGAACTTTGAGTGGATACAACAAAATGCAATTGCTATTTATGGCGCAATTGTTGGAACGATTGCACTTTTTTTAAATTTAGGCCGATTTTTATTAATGTATCAAAAGAGTATTCGAAAGTTAAAGGTTGAATCAACTATTGACTCAAGAGCTCAAGAATTAATTAATGATGCGATTAATCCTAGATCTATTTTCGGCACAGGATCAGAAAGAGAGCGAGATCCGAACTCGTTAATAGGGCCAATTTATACAGTAACGGTCAGAAACGTTAGTCATGTAGATATGCATATACATGATGTTGGCCTGATAATTAATGAACAGGGTACAAAAAATAAAAAGCCTGCTCTTATTCGCGGTAGACATTTTCTTCAGGATCTCGCAAGCTCTGGCGGGGATGATATTTCTGCAGGTGCCAGTAAAACTTACAACATTTGGCTTAAAGCAGAAGTTGAAATTCCAGATATTTGTGGTTGCTATGTGGTTGATAAACTGAATAAAGAATATTCTGGAAAGCACCATTCAAATAATATTGCTCTTCAAGTGCCAGAGAAAGCCTAACAAAAAATTCCAGGGGACGCCTACGGCGCCCCTGAATTTGGCGTTAGGTGCTTGCGTAAAATTCATGTAATAATTCTATTTCTCTTGCATTGATTTTTCCTAATGGACTTTTATATCCATCATGATTTTTAACTATTTCTTTATATGGAATTTCATTACTAAATAGTTTCACAGCATCATATAAGTTAATGCGGATAGAGTTCTGCCAGAGTCTTGAATTAGACATTCCCGATTTGCTTTCAGGTGACCTAAATTCTGGTGACAGTGTTGAAAAATCTAGTGAATCGTCATAGTTATCTATATAACTATCTGCTTCAACAATTCTAAATTGAGGTAAATATTTCATCGTATATGAATTTGTAAGTGCGTAATCTATATTATCTTTATTAAATGCTGACTTTATCCATTGAGCCGAAAGCATTTTCCCTGAATTAACTTCTGGGTCAAAAATAATCATTGAGTTTTCCGTTTTAGATATTAAAAACACATGATGCGAAAAAGATTTACCAAAGTAGCTAATGACTCCATTATTTTCATGTGTTTCTATTATGACTTTAAGTTTTTTTCTTAATTCAATAGGTAATTTTTCAATAACTCTTAATGTATTTTCATTGCAAGAATATTCCTTCATTAGGTAAGCTGATTTCTCAATTACATCTTGTATTTGATCAATTTCAAATTCCTTTAATTCTTTAATTTCAAATAATGAATCTTTAATTTTTGGTTCATAATTATTTGTAGTCAAATTTAACGTACTTGCTGCGATTGGTTGCATTTTTTACCTGCTTCATCTGTATAATATTTTTTTAGATTGAATTATAATCTATTGGTTCATAATATAATTGACAGCGCACCTAACAAATGGTTCCAAGGGACGCCGCCGCCGTCGGCGACGCCCTTGAACCAGGCGTTAGGTGCCCAAACAGAAATTACATTTCCAATTAAATTCTTTATATGATGTTAACTTTCTTTGCTGGCTTAAGCCTTGGCCTTTCATTAATAATTGCTATAGGGTCTCAAAATGCCTTTGTACTAAAACAAGGAATTAAAAATCAAAATTTATTTCTTATCTGTTTGATTTGTGCAGTTTCAGATGCAATTTTGATTACATTAGGGGTTGCAGGTTTTGGAGTTATTGTCACCAAATTTCCTGAAATAGAAGTGGTAGCTCGTTATGGAGGTGCAGTATTCTTAACAGTATATTCTCTTATAAGTTTTAAATCTGTTTACAGCACTGATCATGCGTTAAGCCCTGAAGGGGGCGATGATAGTTCGGTGATAAAAGCAATAACGATCTGTTTGGCTTTTACATGGTTAAACCCCATGTTTATCTTGATACAGTTGTTTTGTTAGGTTCAATCTCCACACAATATCAGCCAAGTCACTATATCTTTGCCGCTGGTGCAGTTACAGGCTCATTTCTGTTCTTTTTCGGGCTTGGTTATGGGGCTAAAAAGTTAGCACCAATATTTGCAAATCCTAAAGCATGGAAGGTTTTAGAGTTCTGCATAGGGTTTGTAATGCTATCAATAGCATTTCATTTAATATACAGTGTGCCAAGCACCTAACAATAAATTCCAGCGGACACGCCTGGCGGCGCGCCGCTGAATTTGGCGTTAGGTGCTTTAAGTTCTGAGCCAGAAGTGCAAAATCCAAATACTTCAGTTGTTGTGAGATTTCTTTTGTTCATTCAAAACTGCCGGGTAACATTATTCCTTTGCCTTAACGTGCAACGGCAGTAAAATCATTCGAGTAAAACTCAGCATTGGGTTGGGTTTATTATTTTCTGGCGTTAAAGTCAGTGCAAAGCTCATCATTTCAGTGCAGCGCCAGTAAAACTTTGTCACCTTCTCAGCCGTTGGTGGCGGTTGGTTCAAACAAGTTTGTTAGTTTTTGGTTTCAGGCTCTACGGTCAAGTTCATTCTGGCTCTTAACATTTTGGTTCAGTGGCAGCTTTTAACTTTTCAGTTTCTCTCAAGTGGTGCAAGGCGGTTATTCCGC
Organism: Endozoicomonas sp.; assembly: GCA_965199185.1. Classification (GTDB taxonomy): domain Bacteria; phylum Pseudomonadota; class Gammaproteobacteria; order Pseudomonadales; family Endozoicomonadaceae; genus Endozoicomonas. The sequence goes on from CBDAQW010000003.1 coordinate 62,153, forward strand.
TGCAAACATCGAGAGGAGTGGCTTTAGGCTCGGTGCCAAAAAAAGATTTTACAATCGAAAAGCACCTAACAAATGCTTCAAGTTCGGTCGCTTCGCTCCCCCGACGCCGCCTGCGGCGGCGCGGCTTAAGCAGGCGTTAGGTGCTATACAAAGGCCTGATAATTTTCAACAATAAAAAATTAATGTATGAATTTAATTGAGTTGATTGGGATAACAACACTTCGGACACTTTCATGCAGCGATAGCTCCATAGCTACTGAGTTGTCGGTAAGTGTCCATGACTTTTTCATTGCTCATGGGTAAATCTAACTTCTCAAAAACTCTACACATCAAGTGCTGATTGAACTTTCGGCGTTTCCAGGTGGCGATAGAAATCACGGTTTCTTCATCGGTATTTTTTTCTTCCAGGTCTTCCAGCTTGAGTGCATTCAGGGCTGTAAACGAAGCATTGATTTGTGTGTGGATACACTCTTTCCGGCAAGATTGGCAGTCCATCAACCCTGTGTACTGCTTGGCATCCCGGAAAATAAATTCGATCTGAAACCTGGCTTTGTAATATTTGATGATTGTCATCGCGTCCAGATCTGTATCGGTTGAGTAGAGCAGCGATACACCCATTTTGGTGCCTCGCTGAGTCCGCAACATAACAACACGTATACGACGTTTCAGACATTTGGAATGTACAACTGCGGTATAGATATTTTCTCCGCTTTCCAGCTGGCCTACGTGCTCAAAGCGGTGTAGATCTTTGTCAGGGTTGACCTTACCATCATAAATTCTTGGGCGTCCACTGCCAGAATATGAACCGGTGTAGAGCCACAGCAGGTCGGCATCATTTCTTAACTTGCCAACGATCTGGAGGCCAGTAGCAACCACAGCGGATACAAATTTTTCCTTGAAGTAATAGGCGTCTACAGACCAATGGCACTGACTTAAGCCGCTTTCCCTTGGTACTGCTTCAGTCTGCGAGCCTCAGCTCTCGAGTGTTGTAGCCTTTTATGCGGCTTTGGTCGTCGCTTTACAGCTCTTGGCTCTGACCTTCCCGGACGATTACCAACAACATGCTGGCTTATTATTTCCAGCATGTTGGCGATCTTCTCTTCCAGCCAGCCGCCGCACGCTCCCAGTAATGTCTGGTGGAAGGATACCAGCGTTTCCTGTGCCGCTTTAAAGCTGATCTCTCTGGGCATTTTCCTGATGCGCACTGCTGCCTTACCCATAAGGGCGCGTATCACGTTGTAAACCAACAGGTTCACTGAAATTTCTTTTCTCACCATTTCCGGACTTTTGCACCGGAGCATTTCCATTTGCATAGTGGTTTTGATCACATCAAAATCGGTTTCAACGTGCCAGCGCTTCAGATACAGGCCGATGATCTCGGTACGAGAATACTCTTCAGCATCCAGTAACGTGGTGGCGATTATACGGGTCTTATTTTTGACGGCACGAATAACCAGCTCCTCAGGCATCTGATCGTATAATTCCCGGCTCATCCATTCCGGTCTTGCAGGGCGTGTTAACCTGAACAGCCCGTCTTTGTTACCCAACCGTTGGTAGTACTTTCTGAAGTCAATAAGTCGTGCACCGTTTTTCTCAAACACCACATCTGCCCCGGCATGCAGCACAAGGGCCAGCAGGAAATAGTTTTCAAAATTCGCATCACCCAGCAGAATGTCGCCAGCACGCAGATGAAACAGGAGCCTTCTGAGCAGGGCTTGCTCACCCGTCTCTTTGCCCTGGTAAGGAGCTGCTGCATAATCGAGTAACGCACCACTGCCAAGGGATATCAAAACAAGAATTCTAAGAACAGGGAAACCAAGCCCTTTTTTTGGGTGTCAGGCTGCGGGTATTCATGTTGGTTTTTCTCGGTGTCCGGCATTAAGAGTGTTGAGCCGTCAGTGATCAGAACTCGGCGTTGATGCCAGAGGCAGGATTCTGGTGAGGCGCTGTCGAGGTTATTGCCTGAGGTGCGCAGCAGTATGTTAATTGATTCCTCTGTTAACCGCTGCCGTGCTTTGGTATACGCACCGGTTCCGGTATTGGAAGGCTTGTTACCATTGACGGCCTGATCTCTTGCCTCATCAATAAGGGCGTGTCGGCATGACTTGGTGTCGCTGGCGACCTGTTTCATGAACAGGGTTAGGGTTTTAGAGGGAGGAAAGTCCCTGGCTCTGAAGCCAGGATAACTGGCCTGAAAAGCGTTGAGGTCATCAGGGGTGAGAATCGCTGACAGTGCATCGTTGCCAGTTTGGGCAAATTGACGAAGGCAATCATTAGCGAGGGACAGAAATTCAGGGCTAAACTTGGTCATGGCTTGCTCGGGGAGATGAAATTGTTCAAAGACTGTTATAGTCGTTTTTCTTCTCGGGCAAGCCTTGGTGTTTCAGAGAATGAGCCTTAAGTCAGTGCCATTAGTCTACAGACAGATAGCTGATACCAAGATTCAGAATTTTTTCTGCAAGACGAATAACCTGCTCTGCATAGAGGTCGACGCGAGTTTTACCGTCTTCATCAAGGGTCTGCTCAGCATCCAGTGCATACGCTGTATTGGATTGAAGGTCTATAACACTGAGAAGGGATAGCTCAAGTCCTCGCTCAGAGCGACTTGTGCAGCCACGCCAAAACATTCCGAGCCCATCCGTCTTCTTGCCACTTTTGGTCATAAAGCTGGCATCGAGAGCAGCTATTAACTCCTGAGCTTTCTCAACTACATCAGAGAGCATCAGGCAGTTGAAACTGGAAAAGTCGAAGGAACGGCGATACCAGCGACTAAAGCGTTTCTCACTCATCGGGGAATATCGACTCATATTCCGAAAGTTGGCTTTGCCCTGAACCACTATGAGAGCCAGGGCTTACGCATGAAGATAATCATTCTCATTTAGGTTTCAACAATGAATGACTTCAGTAGCTGAGCAAGATATTTGCTGCTCCATCCAGCTTTTTTACGCTTAGTCTTGATGCTTTTCTTGCTGGTGATGTCAGCCTTCAGAATATTCAGGGGCAATGCGCCGTAATGTAGATAGATTTTCAGCAGCATGTTCTTCTTTGGTCTGGCACGCGTCTTCATTAAAGGCAATATCCAACATCCAATGCAGGTTATTTTCAACTTCCCAATGCTGGCGCGTTGCGTTAAGCATCTCTCTGGCTGTAAAAGCTTTACTGGAAATGTAGAAGCGCAGGGCTGTCGTAGCTTTACCATCAATGGTTCGGTCTGACTGAACAACACCGAACTGTTTGATACCTGCCCACTCTTCTGATGTTGAGAGAGCTGTCAGTTCATCAAAAACCCAGCAACAGCGGTACTCCTGTCGACCATGCCCTTCATTTTCATGTTCAAAAAAGGTAGCAGAGATAGCTTCCTTTGGATGGCTGCGCCAATGCTCTTCAGCTGCCACCTGAATATCATGATGTAGTGTTTTCTGATTGCCTTTGACTGCAAGAAGGTAATCCGCTTCCTGGCTCACGCAAGTTTCAGCAATGCTCTTTTGGCAGCTGATTGCATCAGCTGTGATCACAGAGCCTTTCAGGTCAATGGCTTCAAGAAGCTCAGGTATGGCTGTTATCTCATTAGACTTCTTATCAACTTTCTTCTGCCCGAGAACAAGGCTCAGTTTAGTACTCCAGGCACTGACAATGTGAACCGCTTTTTTGCCCTTGCCTTTCCCTCTGGAGCCTTTAATAGCTTTGCCGTCGATAGGAATAATTTCAGCATCACTGTCAGGTATATCAAGGGCTTCAGGGTAAGCAGACTGCACCCAGCGAGTGAAGCATTCCTGAAATTTATCAGGGTCTAGCAGACAAAAAACACGATAGAAGGTGTCGTGTGATGGAATACCAAAAGGGAGTTCAAGAAATGAACGAAACCAGTCTTCTTTTTCTTCACCGAATTCCTGCATCTCTTCCCATGTATCGGCTCCACTGATAATGGCACAGATGGCAATCACAAGAATATCGGTAAAATTGTGGTCACAAGAGGAGGCACGCTTGCGTGGATCAGATAATTCGCTGAGAAACATGATTAACGGGGCTGGAACAACAGTCATCGGGCGTAAAATATGGCCATTCTACAGTCTTTTGGTACGGATACGAGCACTCTAAATGAGAATGATTATTCTCATGCGTAAGCCCTGCTATGAGAGCAGAGAGAAGCAGCGCGATGAAGGTTTTCTGGGGCTTTTTAACACTGGACATGCCGTCCAGAGCAGCCTTTACTATGTTTTCCATGAGAGAAAAGTATCAGCGAATGGAGGGGGTGAGCTTCTCCATTTTCGCTGTTTTCTCTCATGGCCGCATCTGGCGGAAACTGTCCGAAGTATTGATAATAAAAATGCAGTTATTTCGTTATTTGAAAAGGCCCATTTACACGTAATTCCACATGGTGAGTGGTTTATAACCAAAGGTAAAGCCATTAAATTGCGCTATCATGTTGGGTTCTTTATATGGCTAGGGTTTCCTCTATTGATTTTCTTAAGTGCTATCTTAGCATTGCTTGAAATTTTCGAGCCGGGAGTAACTCAATCAGGTCAGTATGCAGGGCTTACGCATGAAGATAATCATTCTCATTTAGGTTTCAACAATGAATGACTTCAGTAGCTGAGCAAGATATTTGCTGCTCCATCCAGCTTTTTTACGCTTAGTCTTGATGCTTTTCTTGCTGGTGATGTCAGCCTTCAGAATATTCAGGGCAATGCGCCGTAATGTAGATAGATTTTCAGCAGCATGTTCTTCTTTGGTCTGGCACGCGTCTTCATTAAAGGCAATATCCAACATCCAATGCAGGTTATTTTCAACTTCCCAATGCTGGCGCGTTGCGTTAAGCATCTCTCTGGCTGTAAAAGCTTTACTGGAAATGTAGAAGCGCAGGGCTGTCGTAGCTTTACCATCAATGGTTCGGTCTGACTGAACAACACCGAACTGTTTGATACCTGCCCACTCTTCTGATGTTGAGAGAGCTGTCAGTTCATCAAAAACCCAGCAACAGCGGTACTCCTGTCGACCATGCCCTTCATTTTCATGTTCAAAAAAGGTAGCAGAGATAGCTTCCTTTGGATGGCTGCGCCAATGCTCTTCAGCTGCCACCTGAATATCATGATGTAGTGTTTTCTGATTGCCTTTGACTGCAAGAAGGTAATCCGCTTCCTGGCTCACGCAAGTTTCAGCAATGCTCTTTTGGCAGCTGATTGCATCAGCTGTGATCACAGAGCCTTTCAGGTCAATGGCTTCAAGAAGCTCAGGTATGGCTGTTATCTCATTAGACTTCTTATCAACTTTCTTCTGCCCGAGAACAAGGCTCAGTTTAGTACTCCAGGCACTGACAATGTGAACCGCTTTTTTGCCCTTGCCTTTCCCTCTGGAGCCTTTAATAGCTTTGCCGTCGATAGGAATAATTTCAGCATCACTGTCAGGTATATCAAGGGCTTCAGGGTAAGCAGACTGCACCCAGCGAGTGAAGCATTCCTGAAATTTATCAGGGTCTAGCAGACAAAAAACACGATAGAAGGTGTCGTGTGATGGAATACCAAAAGGGAGTTCAAGAAATGAACGAAACCAGTCTTCTTTTTCTTCACCGAATTCCTGCATCTCTTCCCATGTATCGGCTCCACTGATAATGGCACAGATGGCAATCACAAGAATATCGGTAAAATTGTGGTCACAAGAGGAGGCACGCTTGCGTGGATCAGATAATTCGCTGAGAAACATGATTAACGGGGCTGGAACAACAGTCATCGGGCGTAAAATATGGCCATTCTACAGTCTTTTGGTACGGATACGAGCACTCTAAATGAGAATGATTATTCTCATGCGTAAGCCCTGGAATTTGGCGTTATGTGATCAAATATCGAGTTTATTATCCCTTTCGATCTTGGAATTTTCAGAAGAAAAATATACACTCTGATTTCAAAGAGAGGCAATCGGATATTTGGCGTACGTTATTTGTACAAATGTCAGTTCATGGAAGGAAAATGCTGTAAGTTTTCAAACAGCGGTAGGCGGTAGCATGCATGAGAAAACATCAATTCTTTGTCTGTACATAAGCCTATTTTCCTTTTGTTCAAGTTAATCTTCAAGCGCTATTGAACATCAGGCATTTTGGTTCAGCGCAGGTTGGAACAATGAGCCATTCTTATGGGGCAAAAATTCTCAGGCTCAATATAAAGTCATGCATTTTGGCTCAGAATATTTTGGCCGTCATAAGCAACAAGCGTGGGGCAAATATGCTCCAGTTCAAACAAAACAAGATCACATAACAATAAATTCCAGCGGACACGCCTGGCGGCGCGCCGCTGAATTTGGCGTTAGCTCACTCATCAAAATCATCACGTGAGAAATAAAATGAGAGTACTTTTTGCCCGAGTGGGTTACATGAAGTTTTACCAAGGCCCTCAAAAAGGTGATGAGAGACCTATTGGGGGAGGAAAATATAATAACAATGAATTAGGCCATGAGGCATACAATTTTAAAGACGTAGATGGTCAACTATATGGTTACTTTCAGCCACATATGAAATCACCATATAAAATAAATCTAAAGAGGATTGATCCAAGTTCAATAGATAACTTTGTTGATGATGTGTTAGTTATTTTCTTTTCTAAAAATACTATTGGCAAAGGTCAAGTAATTGTTGGCTGGTATCACAATGCTACTGTTCACGAAACTATACTGTCACCTGATAATCAAGAAGAACGAGATAATTTTGGATATAATCTAGTTTCAGCTAAAAAAGACTCTGTATTACTTCCTATTTCCAAAAGAAAATATGCAATTGGTCATGGTATAGAAGGTATAAAAGAAGGCAATCCGGGTCAGGCAAACGCCTTCTACATATATGACAGCAAACTAAATAAGAAAGAGTGTAATCAAATTAACTCATGGATCTATGATGTCATAGAGTACATTAAAGGTTATGAGGGAGAGAAAATAGATTCGTTTGAAGATGAAGTTCTAGAAGAAATCGACAACTCTACTTTTATAAGTTCAGGTCAAGGTTTTCAATCAAATATTTTAATCAAAAAAGCAATTGAAAATCATGCAATGGATATGTGCAAAGAGCATTTTACAAAAAATGGTTATAAACTAATAGACACTTCGCTAAACAAGCCTTATGATTTTCTTGCGAAAAAAGGTAGTAAGGAATTATTTATAGAGGTAAAAGGAACTCAAGCTACAGGTGAAAAAATAATTCTTACCAAGAATGAAGTGGAAATGAGCAAAAAGCATGGCGAGAAAATGGTCTTGTTCTTGGTTCACTCTATAAAGCTAAATAAAAAAAGCACGAAGAAAAACTCAGGTGTGATCGTAATCAAGTGGCCCTGGAAACTTGATAAGAAAAAGTTAACTCCTATCAGTTACACATACACCGTAAGCTAACAAGAAATTCCAGGGGACGCCTGCGGCGCCCCTGAATTAGGCGTTATGTGATCAAATATCGAGTTTATTATCCCTTTCGATCTTGGAATTTTCAGAAGAAAAATATACTCTCTGATTTCAAAGAGAGGCAATCGGATATTTGGCGTACGTTATTTGTACAAATGTCAGTTCATGGAAGGAAAATGCTGTAAGTTTTCAAACAGCGGTAGGCGGTAGCATGCATGAGAAAACATCAATTCTTTGTCTGTACATAAGCCTATTTTCCTTTTGTTCAAGTTAATCTTCAAGCGCTATTGAACATCAGGCATTTTGGTTCAGCGCAGGTTGGAACAATGAGCCATTCTTATGGGGCAAAAATTCTCAGGCTCAATATAAAGTCATGCATTTTGGCTCAGAATATTTTGGCCGTCATAAGCAACAAGCGTGGGGCAAATATGCTCCAGTTCAAACAAAGCAAGATCACATAACAATAAATTCCAGCGGACACGCCTTGCGGCGCGCCGCTGAATTTGGCGTTAGGTGCTTTAAGTTCTGTGCCAGAAGTGCAAAACCTAAAGACCTCAGTTGTCGTGAGATTTTTTTTGTTCATTCAAAACTGCCGGGCAACATTATTCCCTTGCCTTAGCGTGCAACGGCAGTAAAATCATTCGAGTAAATCTCAGCATTGGGTTGGGTTCATTATTTTCTGGCGTTAAAGTCAGCAAAACCTAAAGACCTCAGTTGTCGTGAGATTTTTTTTGTTCATTCAAAACTGCCGGGCAACATTATTCCCTTGCCTTAGCGTGCAACGGCAGTAAAATCATTCGAGTAAATCTCAGCATTGGGTTGGGTTCATTATTTTCTGGCGTTAAAGTCAGTGCAAAGCTCATCATTTCAGTGCAACGCCAGCAAAACCTTGTAACCTTCTCAGCAGGTGCTGGGGTAGCGTTCAAACAAATTTGTCAGTTTTTGGTTTCAGGCTCCACGGTCAAGTTGTTCCTGGCTCTTAGCATTTTGGTGTAGTGCTAGTTTTTAACTTTTCAGTTTCTCTCAAGTGGTGCAAGGCGGTTATTCCGCTGCAAACATCGAGAGGAGTGGCTTGAGGCTCGGTGCCAAAAAAGATTTTGCAATCGCAAAGCACCTAACAAATGCTTCAAGTTCGGTCGCTACGCTCCCCCGACGCCGCCTGCGGCGGCGCGGCTTAAGCAGGCGTTAGGTGCCCAAAAAGCAATTACATTTCCAATTAAATTCTTTATATGATGTCAACTTTCTTTGCTGGCTTAAGCCTTGGTCTTTCATTAATAATTGCTATAGGGTCTCAAAATGCCTTTGTACTAAAACAAGGAATAAAAAATCAAAATTTATTTCTTGTCTGTTTAATTTGTGCAGTTTCAGATGCAATTTTGATTACATTAGGAGTTGCAGGTTTTGGAGTTATTGTCACCAAATTTCCTGAAATAGAAGTAGTAGCTCGTTATGGAGGTGCAGTATTCTTAACAGTATATTCTCTTATAAGTTTTAAATCTGTTTACAGCACTGATCATGCGTTAAGCCCTGAAGGGGGCGATGATAGTTCGGTGATAAAAGCAATGTAAGCGGTCGGGCAACCCCATCTACCCCTATTCCCACCAATTCGCTATTTTTAAATCGTCTGGCGTGAGATTCATAGGCAACAGGTGTTCAACACACGCTTCTTTGGGCAGTTGAGGAACCCTGGACAGCACGTAACGTAGCCAGGCGTAAGGCTCCAGATCATTCGCCCTGGCGGTTTCGATCAAACTATAAAGTGTTGCGCTGGCATTTGCTCCGTTTACGCTTTTAGCAAAAAGCCAGTTCTTTCGGCCAATTACGAACGGTTTGACGGCTCTCTCTGCCGCATTATTGTCAATATCCAGCAGCCCGCTATCAAGGTAACGTATCAGATAAGGCCACTGGTTTTGCGCATAGGTGATGGCTTTGCCAAGCTTGTTTTTGGGAGGGATTTTGGGCTGTTGCCGATCCAGCCACTCTTTCAGCTTGTCCAGGATCGGGCGGCTTTCCCGTTGTCTTATCTGGAATCGTTCTTCTACCGCTTTATCTTTGACCCTTCTCTCTATAGCGTAGAGCGTCTGGATCATCGTCAGCACCTGGGCGGGCTTGGTGATTTTGGCTTGTGGCTGGCCTTTTTTCTTTGGGATAGCGTCCAGCGCTTCTTTGAATTTTCTCCGGACGTGCGCAAGACAGCCAACCAGTTCTATTTCCGGTTGCTTCTTACTCAGCGCTTTATAAGCAGACAGTCCGTCGCATTGCAGATAGCCGCTGAACCCGGACAGGAATGCCTGTGGACGACTATGGTCACGACCTGACTGATAGTCATAGAGGATGACTGGTGTCCCCAGCTGCCCGGTAGTGCGATACACCCACATATAGGATTTATCCTGTGGCGACCGTTCGGGCTCATCCAGTACCTGCAGCGGTGTTTCGTCAGCCTGAATACTGCTTCGTCTGACCAGCATTTTCTGTAGCTCGTCGTATATTGGTTTGAGTAATACGGACACCCTGATCATCCATTCAGCCATGGAGGCACGACTGATCTCGATGTTCATGCGCTTCAGGATAAACTCCTGTCGATACAGGGGCAGAGCATCACAATATTTGCTGGTGATGATCCAGGCCAGCAATCCGGGAGTGGCAATGCTTTTCGGGATGGGCATTTTCGGCATCGGTGCCGTTTTGACGCCGGACTCGCACTCGCAGGCATATTTCAGGCGCTGGAATTCAACGACTTTCACCTGCGCCGGAACGATGTCCAGCTTACAACTGCTCTCATGGCCGAATGCCTTGAGGGTTTTACCACAGCAGTCGCACTGTTTTTCTTCTTCGGCGATATCCAACTGAACCACGTCCCGGGGCAAATGGTCAGGCAGTGTTTTCCTGACCGGCTTTTTGCGCTGGTGAGCTTCTACGGTCTGGGTTTCAGATTGTTCAGCAGACTCTTCGTCCAATAATTCAGGTTCATTGAACAGTGACTCCTGGCCCTCGAAACGTTCACTGGAAGCGGCAAATTTCTGATGTTGATGCAGGCGGAACTGTTCCTCATACCACGCGAGTTTCGCCTTCAGCTGAACGTTCTCAAACTGAAGAGATTCAATGGTCGGTTTGTCTGGCGTGGTCATCGTATTCATATCGCCTATTATCTAACAGAACCGCCGTCGTTTTCATTGTTGTAGTTCATGGACATTCAGGCGGCAGGCTGATAGCACAATGTCGGATGTGCTTTTTTCTGATCGACTGGCAAGCCGTCCAGAAGCCAGTTCAGCTCACGACGGGTCAGAGTGATTGCCTGATTCGTCTTTTCATGATCAGGCCAATTGAAACGGCCTTTCTCGAGGCGACGGTAGTAAAGCCAGAACCCGTTAGTCTGCCAGTGCAGTATTTTGAGTTTGTTGCGTCCCCGGTTGCAGAATACGAACAGGCTTTCGGAGAACGGGTCAAGGTTCAGTACTTCGCTGGCGATCAGGGAGAGACCATCGATAGACTTGCGCATGTCGGTGACACCGGGAGCTAGATAGACCTTGAGGGAAGTCGCATCACCAATCATGCTGCAGCCTCCAGGGTTTGCAGTACGGTTCGCAAGGTCTGCGGATCGAATCCCGGTGCCAGTTCGATACGAAACCCGGAGGGGCTGGTCAGGGTGATGCCGGTACTTCCTGGTTGAGCAGGGAGCGAATTGGTTTCGATATGAGCTACAGTGACTGGTAATAGAGGGGTTGGACTTTTATCAGGGGTCGACTGTTGCCTGTAGCGACGACGGTAATAACCGAAAGATTTGATGGACAGTTTCTGCTGACGAGCGTATTCCGCCTGAGAAAGTCCGCTTTGCTGCCATTGTTCGATATGCTTAAACCAGAATTGTTGTTTTTCGGACATGTTACCTCCTGAAAGCTGGAAGCATCAGTATCCGGACTGGTGGTCAGGCTGGGTAGATGGTTTTTGGCTGACGCTTACAAAAAGGTGGCATGGAGGCGTTAAAAACACGCCCCATCGCACACAGTAAAAACGCCAAACTCTCGCCTGAGCAACGAGAGACACTCTCAAAGATCATTCTCACCAAAGACCCAACGTTTTACGGTTTTTATAAAGCACTGTGGTCTCGGGACATCATCGCAGCGGTGATCAAAACAGAGTTCAACATCACCATGCATCCTGCCGCTGTCAGTAAGATGCTCAGAAAAATGGGTCTAACGCCTCAGCGGCCAGTGCGAAAAGCCTGGCAGCAGAGCGAAAAAAAAAGTACAGGATTATTTGGATACACGTTATCCAGCTCTTCGTAAACAGGCGGAAGAGGAAGGGGCTATTATCTATTTCATTGATGAAGCGAGCATACGTTCTGACTATCACTCCGGTACAACTTGGAGCAAAAAAGGTTATACGCCAACTGTCACCAAAACTGGCGCGCGCTTTGGCATCAACATGATCGCCGCTGTCAGTGGTGAAGGGCACATGCGCTACATGACAATTACCGGCCGCTTTAATGCGGATGTCTTTATAAAGTTTCTGAAGCAAATAGTCGCATCACATGATCGTCCTGTAATGATCGTAACCGATGGTCATTCTGCACACAGCGCCAAGAAAGTCATGAAATATCTCAAGAAAGAAGAACGGCTTCTTGACATACAGCTACTGCCACCCTAATCACCGGAACTGAACCCTGTTGAACTTGTCTGGAGTGTTCTGAAATCAGGGCATATTGGCCGTATGGCATTGAAAACCAAAAAGGCATTTCTCCGCGCGGTGAGTTCTGGACTTAAATCGTTGCAGAGGAAGAAAAAGAAAATCCTGGGATTCTTTCGGGCGGAACATACTGCTTATGCTTGTCTTGAAAAGACTGTCGCATAGCGTAAACGCATATCAATAAAAAACAGAAACCAGTTTTATTGAATGCTCTGTATTGACTCATTACTTAACATCAGGCTACATGTGGCAAACCTTAGTCTTGATTAAAATGACCTCGATTAAAATAGCAGTACAATTTGCCACATGATTGCAAACTTCGATAAATAATCAGAAAAACTGAGAAAAGATAAGAAAGTATTAACTGGCCATTCAGATCATTTTTCTTGATATTCAAAAAAAATCATACTTTCTTTCGCCCTTCTGTCTATAGTTTCACTCTGGAAAAATAGACCTATAGCAGGATAAGGGACAATGACTTTTCGGCACTATGTTTTAGCTTATATTTTATATTCTCTTTCTTTTATATCCTGTGCCTATGATGAAATGTTTTTATTAACACTGCAATGCAGAATAGACAAAGACAATAAAGTCATTACCTTTCCTCACCCTATACAGCTCAATGAAAATGGTAACTGGGTATTTCAGACACCCACAAACCTACAGGTACACATTACAAGAGATCAGAACAATCAAGGCTACATTGACGTTGAGAGTGGAACAGAACGAGCAACCTATACTGTCAACCCTGAAAATACTCTTCCTCTCACAACGCCCTCCACAACAGCTCTCTCAACACCCTACGGGCTCATTCAAGCAACCGGTATAACCGTACCTCAGCCGATATATCAGCCTGCACCACAACAGCCGTACCAGTCGGGCTACATACCAGCGGTCTACCCACCTGAGCAACAGGCAATATTTGTGCCGCCACCCACGACCGACTCAACCCTTCAAGAGCACTTGATACGCATCCGGGAAGCTGAAAAAGCATTGCAGTGCAGTATCGATTACAACCAATTACTATCGAGACAACTTAATGAAACCAGATCAGAGTCCCAGCAACTCAAGGATAAAATAGGGGAATTGGTCAACAAAAATGCAGAACTTGAACAAGAAAAACAGACGGTTACTGACAAACTGGAACAAACAAGCAATCAATTGACACAGGAAGCAGAATCTAACGCTGAAATCATTAAAAAAAACAGTAAACTTCAGGAAAGATTAGATCTCGCTAACTCTCACACAAAAAACCTTGAGAGCCAGCTAGTACAAGAATCCTCAACATCAAAAGAACTGCAACAAAGGCTACATCAGGCTTACGCTCACACAAGCAACCTTGAGAGTTTTATAGCACAGCAGTCCTTAACTTCAAAAGAGGTTCACGAAAGGCTACATAAGACTGACTCTCAAAGAAAAAAACTTGAAAGCCAGCTATCACTGCAATCCTCTGAATTAAAAGAAGCTCTGCAAAGGTTAACTCAAACTACTTCACATTCAAAAGAGCTATCAGAAAAACTCAATCAGGAAGCAAAGAAGTCTGAAGAACTTGAAAAGCAGCTAACTGACAATAAAAAAAAATACAGCACAGCTCAAGAAAACATAAAACTTAATAATGAAGGAAACATGCAACTGAGAGCAAAACTTGAAGAAAGAGATATTAAAATTAATTCACTGGAAGACCAATGTACAAGCCTTCAGAAATATATTGACAAGCAAGAACAGGAATTAAAAACATTCACAAACAACCTCTCATCCCTGAAAAAAGAATACGAAGAAGCCATAAGAATAACAACGGAGCAAAAAAAGGAAATAAATCAGATCAAGAAAACACTTAGAAATTCCAACAAAAAAAACAATCAACTGGAAAAAAGAATAAAAGCCATTGGTGATGTACTTTCTTTACCAGATAAACAACAGACATCAACATACATCAATGAAATCATTGAAACCACCAAAAAAATAGAACCAATAATAAAAGCCACAGATGGGTCCACTAAACTAATTACTGAAATAAGAACATTAATAAGCAATATAAAAATCATTATAGAAAACGACCAGTTTCGAGAACAGTTGAAACCAGCCATTAGTATGCTTACTAAAGCGTGCAAAGAACGTGGATTAAGGCTTAAGAAAAACCACAATCTCCACCCCCCTGCAACAGTGGATATTTCAGCAACCGAAGTCCAATATATTGCATTTTATCTACAGCTATCTTTATTACTACCTGAAATACCTTGCATGGACTCTGCCCTTAACATCCTTTATTTAGCATTCTCGATCGACTTTACGCAAAACAATCGATACGCTCTTTTATACAGTGCTATTTTAGGCAATCAAAAAGAGTTGGAAGAATTATTTACCCCTTTGCAAGAACCAGAGAACAAATCCTCTACAAACCCTCTTGTATTACTTAACGAAGCACTAAAAAAACTAATTCTTGCATTATTTGCTCATAAACATGACCTGATCAAACATACACTAAGCATTATTAACAAGAACAGTTCTAATTTTGACAAAGCAATAAAATCAGCATTAGAAGAAGAGCATTATGACGACAACAGAGGCTTAATCACTAAGATCATGAGCTATCTTATATATATCAGTCGCTTTATTAACGACCAGGAAATAAAAAGCAATGAAATTAATTTATGGGATAAAGAAACTCCAATCGTAAAATATGAAATATTGCTAAACATTCATAAGCTACTTACCCTGTACGATCTGCACCATGATAGTTATATCCTCAATGAACAGTCAAAATTAAAAAAAAGATTTAACAAAATATATAACACCTCATTACTTAAAAGAAAAAGAAAAATACCTGATTCCGTACTAAACAAAGCTAAGATTGCCGCTCAAGCTGCGACAAATAAAAAACCACTTTCTAACAATACAACAAATGAATCAATAAAAGCAGCTAAAGACGAAATCAATCAAAACAACAAAAATCTTACTTCTACAGACATTGAAAACAAATCAGAAAAAAAAGAAAAAAGAAAAAAAATAAAAGATTATAAAAATGAAAACATAGAAAACCGCATTATCACCTTTATCAACTGCGATGCTTCTATATTAGAAAATACTTCGGACAATCAACTAGAAAAAATTATCAAGACAATCATAGAAATACTCAATAAAGGTAAGCCAAGAAACACTATCACTGATCTATCTGAGAGTTTACTAAGCGATATTGATCGAAAAATAGAAGATTTCAATAAAACAGTCCAGCTCCCAAAAGAATTTGACGAACTACAGCTGCTTAAAAAATTACAACCCGCAACCCAAGCATTAAAACAAAAAATAAAACTTATAATAGCACTGAAAAAGCCATTATCGGAAGCATCACTATTAAATTTTGTAATGAAGAACACATCCGATTCGATTCATCAGGAGTACAAATTTGAAATTTTATCAGTCGCAATATTGAGCGAATGGGATAATTTTAAACCATTGGTAATCAAAGCAATCACCAAAAATAGCGACTTGAAAAAACCAGAGCTCAAACAATTATCTTCAATATTTGAGGCATTAACCTATGCATTTATAGCATTGGATATCGATACTATCAGCAAAGCATTAGAACAAATCATCAACGACAAGGTCAGTATCAGTAACTACCTCACACAGCTACTGAAAGAAAACCCTAATAATATTAAAAATGATATCTGGCAATTAGTTCATCATTATATATATACCACTCAATCAGCTACAAATATGATTCATACTCTCCTCAATGATAATCTTGAGCAAAACGCCCTCTATAAGAGGGCCTCAAACACTTTCACAGAAATAAACAACTTCATCCATTTATTCAAAAACAAAATTTTTGATTTAATCAATCACATTAACCAACCATTAAATACAGAAAAAAGAAAAACCGCTTACAACAAGATCAGAGACATATTGCAAGAATTAATCGAAGAATGGACAGTCTACAGCCATCATTTTATTGACAACATGAATAAATTAACATTAAAAATAAAGAAATCTTCTGACTCAGAACTAACGACATCACTACAAAGAAGCCTTATTCGCCAACTGCATTATCTGGCTGGTAACTTTATCGTAGAGGAAAAACCTGATCTTGATCCAACCGGACTGCTGAAAAGATTAAATCTATTGGTGCATTCTATTGAGGATGCAGGCGTATTTCCTGCCATATTGCAATCATCAATAGTGCAGCCATCAACGCTTACCGGGGGACACAGTTACAACTCAGTTGTTCAGATTTTACATCAACTATTAGCCCACTGTAATAGTCAAGATGTCACTCTTCAGGCAATCATACAGCTGGCAGAAAAAAAGCGCACAGAGCCTGCCTATCAAGAGTATGCTCGTAGCCTCTTAAAAGAAATAAGCGCACCACAACCTGTTGCCGATGATGGCAGCTGGGGAGGACTCGCGCTATTTCAGCAATTAAACCTGCTCTTTCAGCGCCCTATATTCATCATCATGACAGCCAATCCGGGAACTCAGAATGACAAGATAGCTGTTTTAATTTCCGGATTTGATGAGTGCATCACACTGTCTGAACAGCAATTGGAGACATACCTTGAATATCAACACCATTCCACGAAGCAGCCTCTTATGATTGGTCATTTCCATGAGGCCGTTAGAACCGGTAGAAATTACTGGTTCTCTATTATATCGAATTCACAATCTCAGAGTGCGTTAGCTAACAGCAGACCTGAGACACTTTTGGAGGAAATTAACTTCATTAATTCATATCTACAGTATCCATTACCCTCTATTAGTGAATCACATCGCATTTATGAGGAGCTAACCAACCAAATAAATAAAAAAGAAAATCCAGAAATCACTAAACCATTAATAACAAATTTCTGCCGAATGATATTAAAATATCTTAGAGCTGCATTGGATAAACAGAAGACAACAACTCGAGAGCAAAAAAAACAATTGACTCGTTTAGGCTGCAAAACATTGATACTGGCATACACCATTCCTGAACTTATAGAAAATTACTCTCCATTAACCTTTATGCCTTTCATTTTGAAAAGCACTTCATCTGACATTAACCATCAATTAAATACGCTCAAGTATTTATTAAAGACTGAATGGACTCAACTAAAAAAGGTATTATGTTCCAGCTTCAAATTTCTGTCATCGGATACCCCTCCTGAAGATGATCAAACTATGATACTAACCACAATAAATCAAATCATAGAGATAATGTTCTTAAGCATCATTGCTGAAGATAAGTCTTTATATCAAACCACTATTACTACCATGCAAGAATACTTAACAACTTTTCAATTAGAGCACCTTTCCAACAATCAGAATGATCAAACTGACCACAAAAAACAGCAAAGATTGAAGCAAAGACTACTCAATACTATTAACTTTATTAGGGAACTACACCAAAACAATCATTTTTTCCTGAATACTGAATTAAATACTCCCTCAACCAGTCATTCTAACCCTGGTGACGTCCTTAACCTTGTAGACTTATTCGTCAACACAGTACATCAGGGACTGGATGATACGGCCTCTTCTTCTGAAATTCACAAAGAGGTGGCTGTTAATAGAGGGCATATTAAGGTAGGCGTTGTAACTGACCGACACTCATTCTATGAAGAAGCAAACACAAGCCTGTTCAATGCCAGCATACGGCAACTCCTGAATATAAGGGATATCGTCACTTCAGAAGAGATACTGACTCTTGATCCCAACAATCGATTATCAAACCTTGGGCTTGTTCCTCAACAAGCCGAGACCAGCATTTTTCAAGCGTATATTCAGATTAGTTCGGAAACTCCAACAAATCTGCTTGATATCATTAATCACTTTTTACAAACCGCTCCTGAAGCATTCAGGGAAATCCAGATCAAATTTTCTGAAAACCTGGTTGACTACGACGACCAAAGGGTTGCTGAAACCCTGCTTCAGGACATTGATACTGAAATATTAGAAGACCCAAACACCTGGGGTGGAGTTGCTATACTTCGTCAACTATCAGAAATAGCTCATAGACCAATTATATTGATTTTAGCCAACCAGAGTTACAACTCTGATGGTCATTATGCCATGTCCATCTATTTAGATAATGCACCTGAGTATTTATCTGAAAATGAATTAAATGAATATCTATCTTATGAGCGTTCAGCCGTTGAATACCCTTTGTTCTTAGGCTTTCTTCAGACTGACGTAAGAAACTATTGGTTTCCACTTAATTTATCAACTAGAGATGTAACCACCCAAAGTGGTAGCAATCAAGAAGAGCACACAGAGGATAGATATGCCCTTCCTGCAGAACCGAATTTAACTCAACAGAGCAGTTATGATAATGAGCCACAATCAAGTGATGCCATAAACATCCCCGGAACATCATCTGATAGCCTTCCTGTTCGCCAGCACCTGCTTAATAATTCGACCCGTACAACCACGATGCGTTCGCCAAGTCTAGACTTTAAACCTGGCACCAAAGTGTTTGACTTAATGCTGAAAATGATCCACTAAACCGGTAAGGTTATTAACCTCATAGCGTATTACCTGTATCAGTGGCTGGAAATAAGATCATTGTTAACAATAATGAACTCGTTTCAAATACTAATTCACAAACCCCATATGAAAAGCCTGCAGAACCTCCTAACACTCCACAAAAGACTCCACACACCAGGCAACCCGAGCCCGTTATTGACCAGCGATTTTGGTTTGATCATAGAGCTTCCACAGTTGTTTTGCTATGCGATCCGATATTTCTTGCATGTGCATCCTATCCTTATTTTCCATCGTATCTTCTGATAACGCATTTAATGAAAGAAAAAAAGATGAGAAGCTCATTAGAAAAAAGCTTACTTTCATTAGAGTTCTAGACAGTTTCATTATTACAGCCCTCAATTATGTGATAGCTGATATAATCGTCAAATGCCGCAATGTTTGCCAGATAAACACAATGTTCATAATTGTTTAAGTGATCAAAAAATATTCAAAAAAAATCAACTTCTTCACTGCTGAGATAACGCCATTGTCCCGGAGATAATTCATCACCCAATGCAATCTGACCTATTTGCTCTCGATGTAAGGCGACGACTTTATTACCTACTGCTGAGAACATGCGTTTGACCTGATGATATTTTCCCTCATAAAGCGTCAATAGTACCTGGTCAGAATGGATGAACTTTAGCTCTGCTGGCTTAGTCAAATTTTTTTCATTTCGTAACAGCAAACCCTCTTTAAACTGTCGTATGAGTGCTTTTTGATTCGGCTCAGGAATATGACTCGCCAAAGTAACGCGGTATGTTTTTCCGCAAGATTTATTGGGAGATGTCACCCGATGCGCCCATTGACCATCATCGGTTATTAAGACCAGCCCTGTTGTATCAGCATCGAGGCGACCTGCTATTTTCAAATCTCTGGCTTTATCGAGCTCAAGCAGAGAGAGTACTGAAAAGTAGCCATCTTCATCTATATTGGAACAGATGCAGTCCTGTGGTTTATTCAACATGATATAGCGAATGCCCCGGAGTTTCAGAGCAATGCCTTCCATCTCCACCTGCGCATCATCAGGCACTTTAAAATCAGCTTTACGAACCACTTCACCATCACAGGTAATCCCACCCTGACGCAGTGCTTTCTTTGCGTCAGACCGTGTCAGCTCGGTACTTTCGCAGATATACTTATCAATGCGCATTTAGTTATGCCTGAATTTAAAAGATCAGGATCATACTGGTGCAAGGCTTAAAAAAAAACCGGCAAATAAGGGTTGCCGGTTTTTCAGAGTCAAACCTTGAGTGAATCAGGGCATTTCATCCAACTCTGCATTTTCCTTCACTGGCATCAACAGATCATCTCGACTGATGTTCATATAGATCAGAATATTGGAAGCGATATAGATGGAGGAGTAGGTACCTACACCAATACCAACAATCAGAGCCATCGCAAAGTTGTGGATCATATCACCACCAAACAGGAACAGGGCCAGCAGTACCATTAAGGTAGTACCGGAGGTTGCCAGAGTACGCCCCAAAGTCTGCGTCAACGAGACATTGATCACTTCTTCGGCACTGCCTTTGCGCAGCTTTCGGAAGTTTTCACGGATGCGATCATAAACAATGATGGTATCGTTCAGAGAGTAACCGACCACAGCAAGAATCGCGGCCATTACTGTCAGATCAAACTGTAATCCAAGGAAGGAAAACAAGCCCATAACAATAATAGAGTCGTGTGCCAAAGCAGACACCGCACCTACCGAAAATTTGAACTGAAACCGAAAGGCGATATACAGCATGACCAGACCGAGCGCCATCAGAATACCGAGACCGCCCTGCTCACGCATACGGTCACCGACCTGCGGACCAACAAACTCTATGGTCTGAACTTGAATGTCGCCATCATAGCTCTGCTTCAAAACGTCGACGACCTGGTTGCCCAGTTTAGCGTCTGACTTCTCACTGGCAATCTTGATCTCGATATCTTGAGCAGAACCTGCTTCCTGCACCGAAATACCCAGATAACCCGCTGCATCAAGCTGTTCACGAATATCACCTACCTTGACCGGCTGGTCATAGACAATACCTATCTTGGTACCACCGGTGAAGTCCAATCCCCAGTTAATCCCTCTTGTAGCCAAGGATAATATAGATGCAGCCAGCACCAGAACAGACAGCACTGTTGCAATGGTGCGCAACCGCATGAAGTTAATGATTTTTACATCATCCGCTTTTGTATCACTCATCACAGCGCCCTCAGATGTAGAGTTTCTTCACGTTACGACCACCATAAACCATGTTCACCATTGCACGGCAAACCATGATGGCCGTGAACATGGAAGTGACAATACCGATACACAGGGTTACTGCAAAGCCCTTCACTGGCCCGGTGCCAACAGCAAACAGAATAACACCCACCAACAAAGTGGTGATATTACCATCAAAGATAGATACAAAAGCCCGGTCGTAACCGTCATGAATAGCTCGCTGAATGGGTCGACCCAGCTTAATTTCTTCACGAATACGGGAGAAAATCAGCACGTTAGCATCCACCGCCATACCTAGGGTCAACACAATACCGGCAATACCCGGCATAGTTAGTGTCGCACCAAACAAGCTCATAGCCGCTGTCAGTAAAATCAGGTTGATAGTAAGCGCAACATTTGCCATTAAGCCAAATGCACGATAAACCACCAGCATAAACAATACGACAAGGAAAAGCCCCATTAACGTAGAGTCAATGCCCATCATAATGTTTTCAGCACCAAGACTTGGGCCGACTGTACGTTCTTCCACAAAATACATTGGTGCTGCAAGAGAGCCCGCCCGCAATAGTAGAGCCAGCTCAGAAGCTTCAGCAGATGAATTCAGGCCGGTAATACGGAACTGGTTACCCAGAGCAGACTGAATGGTTGCCAGACTGATAATGGCTTTCTCTTCTTTGAAGGCCTGAACCGATTCCTTCACTTTTTCGCCATCCACCACTTTGGTCACCATTTTAGTGACCGGCTTCTGTTCGATAAAGATCACCGCCATGGCACGACCCACATTACTTCGGGTTGCACGATTCATCAGCTGACCGCCATGGCTATCCAGACTTATATTGACCTGAGGCTGGCCAGTTTGAGTATCAAAGTTGGATTGAGCACTGGATACCTGATCACCAGTAATAATAATATCCCGTTCCAGAGTTGCCTCTGGGCGACGTGGATCACGGAATTCAAAACTTTCAGTGCTGGTACGCGAAGCACTTTGCTGAGCTTCAAGGCGGAACTCAAGGTTTGCTGTTTTACCAAGAATACGTTTGGCTTCAGCGGTATCCTGAACGCCGGGTAGTTCTACGACAATGTTATTGCGCCCCTGACGCTGCACCAGCGGTTCAGAAACACCCAGTTCGTTAACCCGGTTACGCACCGTCGTCAGGTTCTGACGAACCGCATAATCTTCGACTTCTTTTGCCGCTGCTTCTGAATAGTTGAATGAGAGTACAAAACGATTACCCAACTCTGAAGATTCCACTATAAGGTCAGGAAAATCTTTACTGATTCGTTTCGCTGCCCGGTCACGGATATCGTCATCATTAAATGCCATCTGTCGTGCACCATCAGCACGCTCAGGCATAGTACGATAACGCAACTTTTCTTTGCGTAAGGTGGTACGAATTTCAGAGTTGGCTATGTCCAGCTTGGTCTGAATGGCCTTGGCGGTATCCACTTCCAACAGGAAGTGCACACCGCCTGACAAATCAAGCCCAAGCTTCATGGGATTGGCACCAATACTGGTTAACCATTCCGGCGTGGTTTGAGCCAGGTTGATGGCCACTACATAATCGTCGCCCAGAGCTTCTTTAACCAGTGACTTGGCCAGCTGTTGCTGGTCGGCACGATTAAGGCGAATAAGAATAGAGTTGTCGTTCAATTCAAGCGCCTTGATATTAACACCAGCATTTTCCAGTGTTTTTTCGGCACGCTTGAGAACAGCATCGTTCATCGCCTCGGATGAACTGGCGCCGCTGACCTGCACTGCAGGGTCGGCCGTATAGAGGTTGGGAAGGGCGTAAATAAAACCCAGACCGATGATCGCCAGGATCAACAGGTACTTCCACAAGGGATAACGATTGAGCATGGCTCACCGGTTCCTGATATTAATAATACCAATCGCAGTAGATCACTGTGATTGCTAAAGAAGTGTCCGTTTCATCAGAGAAAGTCACAGCATAGATGCTATTGACCTTCTCTGCCATCAAGTTAGCTTATTTAATTGCCTTGATGGTGCCTTTGGGCAGAGTGGCAGCAACAGAAGCCTTTTGGAAATTCAGTTCCATATTATCGGCGACCTGAAGCCTGACAAACTCATCAGTGACGCTGATGACTTTACCCAAAATGCCACCAGTAGTTACGACTTCATCCCCCTTGGTCAAAGCAGACAGCAGGTTTTTATGCTCTTTGGTCCGTTTGCTCTGTGGGCGCCAGATCAATAGCCAGAAAATCAGCACAAAGCCACCCAGCATGACCAGCTGACCCACCATGCTCGGGCCTGCAGCCGCTGCTGCTCCATCAGCGTAAGCAGATTCGATAAATGGAATCATTTCCATACTCCTAGTTGTGTTATTACTTTCAAACTCGATTATTGGGCCAGTTACCGGAAAATCAAGCAACCGGTCCCCAATCGGGTACTTCCTGTCCGCGCTTTCGATAAAACTCTGTAACAAAGTCGTCCAATTTACCCTGTTCGATGGCCTCCCGCAATCCAGCCATAACACGCTGATAATAGCGCAAGTTATGAATGGTATTGAGCATAGAGCCAAGAATTTCACCACATTTATCCAGATGGTGCAGGTAGGCACGACTGAAATTCTGGCAAGTGTAACAATCGCAGTTTTCTTCCAGAGGGTTATCGTCGTGTTTATGCACGGCGTTACGAATCTTGATAACCCCTTCGTCCACAAACAGATGACCATTGCGAGCGTTACGGGTCGGCATGACGCAGTCAAACATATCCACGCCACGACGCACAGCTTCGACAATGTCTTCGGGCTTACCTACACCCATTAAATAGTGAGGATGGCCTTCTGGGATCTTGGGCGTGATATGAGACAGGATACGCATCATGTCTTCTTTACTTTCACCCACAGACAGACCACCAATAGCATAACCATCGAAGCCAATCTCACTCAGACCTTCCAGAGAAGCATCACGTAAGTTTTCAAACATCGCTCCCTGAATAATGCCGAACAGAGCCGAAGGGTTGTCACCATGAGCGGCTTTGGAACGCGCTGCCCAGCGCAGAGACATTTCCATAGAAACACGGGCTTCTTCTTCGTCAGCATCACCTGGCGTACATTCATCAAAAATCATGACGATGTCTGATCCCAGGTCGCGTTGCACCTGCATGGAAATCTCAGGGCTCAAAAACACCTTGGAACCATCCACCGGAGACTGGAAGGAAACACCTTCTTCGGTGATTTTACGCAGTTTGCCAAGGCTGAATACCTGAAAACCACCGGAGTCGGTCAGGATAGGGCCATGCCACTGGTTAAAATCATGCAGGTCGCCATGCTTTTTAATGATGTCAGTCCCGGGGCGTAGCATCAGGTGGAATGTGTTACCAAGAATGATCTCGGCACCAATTTCCTTAATATCACGGGGTAACATACCCTTAACTGTTCCGTAAGTACCAACGGGCATAAAGCAAGGGGTTTCAACGGTACCGCGAGGGAAGGTCAGACGACCTCTTCGAGCATGGCCGTCAGAGCCGAGCTGCTCAAATTTCATGAAACATTCTCTGGTCATTGTTTCGATTTTGCCTTTACAAATGACATCTGACGCCTGTTCCAATCATCAGACATCGGATTAACTGTTAGTCTTTTCGAGTCAGCAACATGGCATCGCCATAACTGAAAAAGCGATACTTTTGTTCAACGGCTTCGTTATAGGCGTGCAGTACTTCATCTTTCCCGGCAAATGCACTCACCAACATTAATAGCGTTGATTGCGGCAAATGAAAATTGGTAATCATGGCATCCACGCTGCGGAACGAATAACCAGGATAAATGAAGATACTGGAGTCTCCCTGAAATGGCTGAATCTCACCTTTTGCCGAAGCGGATTCAAGACTTCGTACCGAGGTTGTCCCCACTGCGATCACTCGTCCGCCACGGGCACGGGTTTCCTGAACCGCTTCGCAGGTTTCTTCAGAAACTTCGATGTATTCAGAGTGCATGACGTGGTCTTCAATATTATCAGCCCGCACTGGCTGGTAAGTACCTGACCCCACATGCAAAGTAACAAATGCCTTATTTACTCCTTTCTTTTCGAGACGCTCCAATAAAGCTTCATCAAAATGCAACCCGGCAGTAGGAGCTGCCACTGCGCCTTCTTTTTCGGCAAACACCGTTTGATAGCGAAGCCTGTCGCTATCGCCGTCTTCACGATCTATATAGGGCGGCAAAGGCATATGCCCATATTCCTGCAACGCCGGTAAAACGGATGTTTTGAATCGGACAATGAACAGGAAGTCCTGACGCCCTTCAATGGTAGCCTGCACAGCATCGTCGGCAAGATAAATGGCTGAGCCCGGTTTAGGTGATTTGCTGGAACGTATCTGTGCCAACACCAGGTCATCTTCAACCACTCGCTCCACCAGCAATTCAATTTTGCCGCCGGTTTCCTTACGACCGTACATTCGCGCCGGGATCACCCGGGTATTATTTAGAACCAGAAGATCTCCGGGATTCAGTAGTTCTTCAATATCCGCAAATTGCCGATGAGCAATACTGCCCGTATTGCCTTCAAGGCAAAGCATACGGCTGGCGGTACGTTGTTCGGCAGGGAATCGGGCGATCTGCTCGTCGGGCAGATCAAAATCAAAGTCGGTAACTTGCATGTATGGCTTGTCTTGCTGCGCTCACGCCTGAAAGGCGCAAAGGATACTGCAAAAAATGATCAGTGTCAGGCTGAGTAATCCACTCAATACTGAGTGGATTTTACCAAGGTACACTTATAAACGCAGATAAGCGCAAACAATAAGCGCTTGATCTAAAAAGCTGCTTCATTATACTACGGGCACGTTGAGCGAGTGCGAAGAATACTCATCAGCCGCTGCATAAACAATGGCATGAGCGAGATTAAAAAAGACTTGCGTTTGGCGAATTACATCATTAATATTCAGCCAACTCAACGAGTTAGACAATCCAACAACCTTTGAGATTATCTTACAGTTTGGTTAAAAATGGCTGCGTGTTGGAATTGGTAGACAAAGGGGATTCAAAATCCCCCGCCGAAAGGCGTGGCGGTTCGAGTCCGCCCGCAGCTACCACACAAAAAAAACCGATCACGATGATCGGTTTTTTTATGAATTTTTAAAAGCAATTTTCTCAGCCAGCCATCTGTAATGGCTCGATGATTATTTCTTTTTGCTTTCTTTGCTACTTTGCTGTTCCAGACGGTCTTTCAAATCGCCAGCCGCTTTACCTGCCTGTTCGGCCAGAGGCAGCAGAACATCGATTGGCATGGCTATACGATAGGAACCGGAAAGCTTCACCTTGTTTTCACCAGTGTCGACTTCATCAACTCTGGCAAAATCCAATCTGGCAACGCCTCTCATTACAGTAATACCCAGCAGCTGATCAACAAATAAATCTTTCATATTCAATTTCCTTTTGAGGTTTTGTAGCAAATCTTTTAATTGGGGCAGATGAAAGAATAAAAAGCGATATCATTCTTCACTAATTTGATCGTAGAACATCAATTCTAATAAGACCAAAAAATATATAGATATTAATTTTATGCATTGTTAAACAGCAAGAGAATAAACCTTTAATCTGATATACAAACAACTCATCACAATACCAACAAGACTGTTAAATCATCACTATATTTCAGGTTAAGACTAACAACCTGTAGTCCAAAACAATTCGAAGTTTTTCTAGGCTTTTAAAAATGATGCAGCGAGGAGTACGAATTACCTGCAGCACCTAATGCCAGAAACAGCCGTTATGGAGGCAGCTGTGGTAATAAGCACTCAAAGGAATAGAGTCACTGCACTATGCGTTTCACTATGTATTGCACCACTCATGTTTTGCCAGCAAGTTTACGCCAATACTCTAACGCTCTCAGAAGTTCTTTCTCAAACGCTGAGTTCAAACCCGGTTATCGCCCAATATAAACACAAACTCATGGCCTCAGAATCTTCACTCGAAGAAGCGGAGTGGGGGTGGTTTCCGTCTCTGTCCAGCTCTTGGCAAAGAGATAACAGTGGCACCTCAACCACTAACCTGACCATCATTCAGCCCGTTTGGAATGGTGGCAGAATAACCGGCGCGGTCAAATCAGCACAGGCCAGGCTTGGTATCACTCAAGCGGAAGGAGAAGAAAGAGTACTGGCAATATTGACGGAAGTATCGGGCATCTATTACGACATTAAGAAGCAGCAGGCACTTTATAAGATCGCTAAAGACAATGAAGCTCAATACAAAAAACTGTATGAAATCATTTCACGTCGATCAAAATCTTCTGTCAGCCCCAGAATTGATCTAACCCTGTCCAGTTCAAGGCTGGAGGTTGCCCGCATTGAGATTCAAAGAATCAAACAACAGAAGCAATCTTTATTTGACAGATTAAATGAACTCTCAGGAAAAGATTACGACTCGCATACTTTTCTGACACCATCAAAACAGATTAATGATTCTCAAGCAGGGTTGCTCAGACATGGATACCAGACCTCACCAACACGAAAAAGATTGAGCTTCCGGCTGGATCTTGCCAATCATGCTGTTGAGCTAAAAAAAGCCGAACGGTTTCCAGAAGTCAGCCTTTCTTATCAAAAGCGATTTGGTGATATCGGTGTCGGGCAACCTTCCGATGAATTCCGTTTATCGCTGAACTTTGATACAGGCAGCGGCTTATCAAAATTTGCGTCATACAAGGCCGACCTGTTTGAACGGGATTCGGTTCAGCAAGAAATCAGGGCTTACAGAATGGAATATCACCGCACCTTACGGGACAAATGGAATGCGGTGGATAATCTTGAGCGAATACTCCCTTCGCTAAAGACAGCCAGCGATGCCGCTATGGCAGTACTCGAGTCATACATCCGCCAGTTTCAGGCAGGCAGAAAATCCTGGCTGGATGTACTGAATACTCAGAGGGAAAGAAATCAGGCTTTGGTCAGCTACATTCAGACCAAAATTGATATTCAGAAGTTAAAAGTTGACCTCTTGCTTTATGCAGGACGGTTGCAAGCATCACCGTCTACGGACATTTCCAGCCCAAAGGAATGATTGGATATGGATTTTCAAATATCAGAAGATGATGTCATACCCGTACTGCTAAAGCTGCTGGCCATTAAGGGGATTGCCGTTTCCTCAGCTCGCGTTGCCGGTCAGTACGAAGTAAACATCCACTCAGAACAGGAACTGCTGCAGTACGTTCAGCTGACCATGGATAAAACCATGGATAACGCCAGAGCCAAAGTGATACATGATGGTGAACTCTCCACGTCCGGTGGTCCTTATCTCGCTTTCTGTACCACCAAACGACAGTGCCTGCTGGTCAGCGCAGTCAGGGCCGATGGTATGCTGGCCTTTGAAGATCACGAAGGCGAAGAAGGCACTGACCATATCGACCAACATGAAAACTATATTTTCATCGGTTTTGATTTTGAAGCTGAAGGCGCTTCTGGCAAAAATAAAGAAATCACCGCTTTTGATCTGTTTCGGGAACAGATCTTTCTGAATCGCCGGGTCATCCTTGAAGCCATATTCACCACCCTGGTGATCAGCTTTATTGGCCTGATTACCGCGCTATATACCATGCAGGTTTACGATCGGGTGGTGCCAACCAAGGGTTACTCAACCCTCTGGGTACTAACTATTGGTGTTGGTATTGCCATTCTTTCTGAATTTACATTAAAGTTGGCCCGCTCTCACATGGTGGATTATGCCGCCAGAGAGATCGACCTGAATCTCGGTAAAACCTTTTTTGCCCGGGCTCTGGACATCCGTCTTGATGCTCGACCACCTACAGTGGGGACATTTGCCTCTCAGGTACGGCACTTTGAATCGGTTCGTGGTTTTATGACCGCCTCAACACTGTTTGTTTTGGCTGATTTGCCCTTCGCTATCGTCTTCATCTGCGTGATCTTTCTGATTGCTGGTCCTGTTGCCATTGTGCCCATGATTACAATTCCTGTAGCTATTGGTCTGGGCTGGCTGTTCCGGACTCCTATCGAGAAAGCATCCCAAAAGCATATGGCTGAATCCAGCATGAAGAATGGATTAATGATTGAAGCCATTGACGGTATTGAAACACTCAAGTCCGTCGGCAGTGAATGGGTGGCAGTGAACAAGTTTCAGGAATTAAACAAAGTCATATCCAAGAGTGAGCTACATCTGAGATTGCTATCCACCAAGGCAAGCAACCTGACGCAGGTGATTCAACAATGTAACTATGTTGCCCTGATCGCTACCGGTGCTTATCTCATCACTTCCGGCTCCTTAACCATGGGTGGATTAATTGCCTGTTCGATTATCTCGGGCAGAGCCTTATCGCCACTGGCTCAGATTCCCGGCATGCTGGTGCAGTGGAAACAGGCAAGGATCGCATTGAATGGTCTGAACCAGATCATGATGATGCCTACCGATGACGATAACGGTGCTCGCCAGGTGATTCCCGGCCAGTGTGATGGCAACATCAAAGCCCACCGCTTGCAGTTCACTTATAACCAGGAAAATAGCGTTATTGATGTTAAGGACCTGGAAATCAAGTCCGGCGAGCGTGTCGCCATTGTCGGTCCGGTCGGCTCGGGTAAATCCACATTAATGAAACTCTTGTCCGGCTTGTACAGACCATCTCAGGGCCAGGTGTGCCTGGATGGTGTAGATATGAGTGTCATTGCGCCTGAATACCTGCGAGAGAAAGTGGTTTATCTGCCACAGGATGTTCGACTGTTTAATGGCTCTCTCAGAGATAATCTGCTACTTGGGGTGGGTCATGCCTCTGATGAAAAGATTCTGGCTGCGGCGGTAAAAACCGGGTTGGATAAAGTCATACAAGCACACCCAAAAGGTCTGGATCTAAGCATTTCTGAAGGTGGTCGCGGGCTATCCGGCGGACAACGCCAGCTGGTCGGATTAACCCGATTGCTGCTATTGAAACCTGCCGTGGTGCTTCTCGACGAGCCTACCGCATCGATGGATGCCGGCACCCAAAAGCAGGTCATGGACGCCCTGCTCAACGATTTCCCAAAAGAAACCCCCATTATATTCATCACTCACAAAACTGCCCTGCTCCCCATGGTCTCCCGCATCATTGTGGTTGATAAAGGCGGCATCGTTCTGGATGGTGACAGCAAGGAAATAATGGAAAAACTCTACCAACACATCGGAGGTAAGCCGTCATGATCAAAGTCGCCAGTTTTTTCTTACGGATTATCACCGGCGTAGACAATGGTGAGAATCCATCCATTGGCAAGCTGGATGATGTACTGCTGTCTTCCCGTAAAGCGATCTTCACCATCTCAACCTGCTTAGGTGCCTTGCTGATCTGGGCCTCCCTGGCGGAAATCGATGAAGTCACGAGAGCGCCGGGGACCGTGGTCGCCAGCTCCCGAACTCAGTTGATTCAGTCGCAAGATGGCGGTGTGCTTGAAGAGTTATTAGTCTCTGAAGGTGAGATTGTTGAAGAAGGCCAGACCTTGGTGTTAATCGACAAAACCAGAACCGAAGCCGCTTACCTAGAAACCCGAGCCAAAACCGCAGCACTCAGTGCCCAGGTAAGTCGTTTGAACGCTGAGCTACTGGGTGAGCAACCAGCTTACGACGATATACTTTCTGATTATCCCGATTTCAAAGTCCGTCAAAATGCGCTATTGGAAATCCGCAAAAATGCTCTCCAAGAAGAGCTGGAAGCCATGGAAAGCAATTACGATCTGACCAAGCAGGAGCTGGACCTCAACCTGCCCCTGTTTAAAAGTGGTGATGTCAGCAAATCCGACCTGCTCAGGCTTCAAAGACAGGCGTCTGAACTCAGAGCCAAGATCGTTAAACGCAGAAACGACTATCTTCAGGAAGTTCAGGGTGAACTGGCTTCAGCCAGTGAGCAGTTAGAAGCCAATTTACAACTTCTGAACCAGCGCCGTAGCATGCTCGATCACACTGAACTGAAAGCTCCCGCCAACGGAACCGTAAAGAATGTTCAAATCACCACTATTGGCGGCGTGGTTAAGCCTGGCGGTGAAATCATGCAGATTGTCCCTGTAGACGATGATTTACTGGTAGAAGCCAAGGTCAGCCCTGCAGATATTGCCTTTCTAAGGTTAGGTCTGCCAGCGGTGGTGAAGGTGGATGCTTATGATTACACCATCTTTGGTGATCTGGCGGCTGAGATCATTTTTATCAGTGCAGATACTATCAAGAAAGAACTTCAGCACGGTGAAACACCCTACTACCGGGTTCGTGTAAAAGCATCCGGTGAGCAGCTGGAAGAACGTGCTAAAAAGCTCGATATCCAGCCGGGCATGACTGCCACCATCGAGATACTAACGGGTCGGAAGACCGTGCTGAACTATCTGGCCAAACCGATCATCAAGACTCTGAATGAGTCCATGGGTGAGCGTTAATTCAGGCTTAAGTGATGGCCACATTATGATTCGCACTTTGCAGGTCGGAATCGGCTAAGCTGATTCCGACAATACCAGTACAGATCACTCAGCCAATGATTTTGGGCAACCATAACTAATAGGTGGTCTGTCTTTTCTGTGCCACCACTGGTTGTTTTCTTTAAGTGTCAAAATTTCTTTACAGATAGCTTTACGAGATGGAAGCGTTGCCCAGGTTCGATCTTTTGAAGGCGTAGCTTCCCAGACAACACAGCCCAGCCTGTCGGTAATCATCAGTTCACCTTTAGACGTCAGCCCAAGCCGTTCACCAACCACCACATCCTGAAACCAGTTCTCGCTGGTCCATGCTGAGGTAACATTACCATCATAAATAGAAAGAGTCGCACTCCCCTGCCAGACAGGAGAGCCACTTACCCGGGGCTCCCAGGCCAACTGATTGCTCTTGTACAGCCTTAGTTTACGCTCCTCCCAACTCATCCGATGGTCGCCGTTTTTTAACAACATGCCCGATGCCAGTTTTGTATTCCAGAACAGGCTAGCATCTGGACGGCTGATGCTAGCGGGGGCATTACGCTCAAACAAACCATCACTCAATACACGGTTACCATCAGCCATGTAGGTATTCGATGCCCAGACCTGATTATCAGTTGCATCAAAAGCCTGAAGATTGCCAGTATCCGTTAAGGTCAATTTGACGATAGAGACTCCCGTCACAGGATCATCCAGAAGCTGGCTACTAAGACCAGAAAAATGAATATACGTTTCTTCTGAAGAACTTAAACTCAGGTTGTAGTGCGGTCCCTTTGAATACCAAACCGGAATATTACCGTGGTAAAGCCTTAACGAACCACCCTCCCCACCTCTCAATGTTGCCTTGCCATTTTTGAGGATAACCCCTTCTTTTCGAACCCATTTATTACTGCCAGCAAGAAGATTATCCTGATGCACTAATAAGCTGGTTTTCTCGGCAACCTGATCCTCACCGAAGACTTTTTCCGGTGATTTAACCAGGTCATTCCACTCGATTTCACAACGAATATCTTCAGCGGGTAGAGGGCGGCGATTAGGACCAGGGCGAACTACGGACACCGCTGACAAATTATCGTCAGCAAGAGGGGTAGCCTTATCAGACACCTGGTCACTGTAGGTAATTGGACTCACTACAAGCGCAACCGACAGCGCCAGATACCCCCGCAAAAAGAAACTAGGCATAAGCATTCATCCTTGAACTCAGTTATCTAAATATATTTACGGCCTATCCAGTGCTAAATGTAGGGTGATAATCTACTCTTCAGTCAATGGTAGTTTCTACGTGCCTATCTCAGACCTCAGACGACCTTTGGTTTCTAGGGAAGCAGCCTTTAAATATCTTCAACAATCTGATCTATAGCAATGTTAGAGTGGGAAAGGTCAGTCATGATACCGATGACATGCTGACTATCAATGGAAATAATACGCCTGCCGTTTTCCGTACGACCAGCTCACAGAGAGGTTTAATTTATCCACTTTAAGTAGCCAATCCTGTGGCATGCAGCAGGCGTTATCGTTTTTATCAGGATAAAAAGGTTTTGATCGGATCTTTAACCATTACTTTGCAGTCTTTAACCGGGCATCTTTCGGTTTTTTTGGCACAATCACCACAGGTGACTAAGTGTCCGCAAGATGTAAATAGGGTATCTTTGGGTTTGTCCTGACAAATAAGGCATTTGCGATCAGCTAACTGTGCTTTGTATTCCTGACTGATGGTTCTTGTTAATGCCAGGTGATGAGAAGAACCTTCTGCAGAATGAATATTTTCTGTGTCTCCAGCATCTGTTGAAGCCTCTAAATCCTGAATTGTATTGATGAGGTCTGCAGCGCTTAACTCAACCTCATCTTTTGTTTGCTCCGCTGCCGGCATATTATCAAAAATTAACTCAAGGGCAGCTATTATCAGCTCTTTTGTAAAACTAAGTCCTTTAGCAAGGTCGATAGCGCCTTTTGCCCCTTCAATATTGTTATTAAACAGCCATTCAGCCCAGTCATGACGTTTTTTTATGTGTTCTCTGGGGTCAATGATGGTTAGGAAGGCTTCGGAGATATTAGGATTACTATGTTGGTTGGCAGGTATTTGTGGTCGCCCTATGATCGACCTGATCGGGTTCGTTTCAACTTGCCAGGCTTCATTGGTTAGGTTTGGTCTTCTAAGGTGTGGAAACTCGCTAACAACCTGTTGAACAAACTCAACGCCCTTTTGTTGAAGTACATGCTCGCATAACGGAAACTGAAGTGGTTATAGTTCTCCGGACACACAAACACGGGTAATATTACAACCCATTAAGGTGTGTCCAAATGTCAGGAAAGAAAACGAAATCCTATACAGCTGAGTTCAAAGAATCAGCAGTAAAGTTGGCTGTTGAATCTGATCAGCCAGTATCAGCAACAGCTAAAGATCTGGGTGTGAATGTCAACACTCTCCATACCTGGATCAGTAAGCTCCACAGGCCGAAAGAAGCAGGTAAAGCCTCCGGAAAGCAGGCGCACAATGATGAACATGTATACGATGAACTCAAGCCTCTCCGTAAAGAGAATGCCAAACTGAAGGAAGAGCGCGCCATATTAAAAAAGGCGGCCGCCTTCTTTGCCAAAGAGTGTCACTGAGGTTCCAGTTTATTAGTGACAACAGGAAGCAGTTCAGTCTGTCTGCCATGTGTCGGGTGATGTCCGTATCCCGCAGTGGCTTTTATGAATGGCTCTCCCGCCCTGAATCCAATCGTTCTCAGGAAGATCAGGCATTGAAGGCAGATATTAGAGTCATTCATGAGAAAAACCGCCAGTTGTACGGTGAGCGTCGTATTAAAGACGACCTGGCTGATATGGGTAAGACAGTGAGTCGCAAACGTATAGGTCGATTGATGAAGGAAGAGGGTCTGGAGTGTAAGACCAAGCGTAAATTCAAGGCTACAACTGATTCCAGTCACAATAAGCCGGTGGCAGACAATTTATTGAAGCGGGATTTTAACCGGGAATAGCCTGATCAGGCTTACGCAGGTGATATCACCTACATTCCTACCCGAGAAGGCTGGCTCTACCTGTCTGTTTTTATAGACCTGTGCTCAAGGGCTGTAGTGGGCTGGTCGATGGGGAGCCGTATGAAGGCCACATTGGTGACAGATTCTCTGGAAATGGCCATGAGGAAGCGCAGACCAGGCGCGGGCTTACTGGTACATAGCGATCGTGGCAGTCAGTACGTTTCAGATCGATACCAGAAGCTACTGAACGATAATGATTTCACTTGTAGCATGAGCCGCAAAGGGAATTGCTGGGATAACGCAGTGGCTGAAAGCTTCTTCCATACCTTGAAAACTGAGCTGACTCATCATGAGGATTTTCAGACAAGGGAGGAGGCTCATCAGGCAATTTTTGAGTACATTGAAGTGTTTTACAATCGTCAGAGAAAGCATTCAACGAATGGCTATCTGGCTCCGCTCAAGTATGAAAAGCAGCTTGCTGGGGCTGCGTAAAAAATTGTCCGGAAAACTCTTGCCATATCATTTTAGGAGACTAATAAAAAGCCGACAACCCATGTTGCCACTGACCCCAACCAGGTTTGGTGTTGGGACATCAGCTATATACCGTCCAGAGTACGCGGCCAGTTCTGGCACCTCTACCTGATACTGGACGTTTACAGTCGTAAGATTGTTGGCTGGGAGATTCATAGCCATGAGTCTGGTGAGCTGGCCAGTGAACTCATTAACCGGACAGTGATGGCTGAAAAATGCACTAAAACACCGCTGGTACTGCACTCAGACAATGGGGCTCCCATGACGTCGAGTACCTTTAAGGCAAGCTTGAGGAGTTGGGTATTATTCCCTCTCACAGTCGCCCAAGGGTGAGTAACGATAACGCATTTGCAGAATCAGTCTTTAAAACGGTGAAGTACTGTCCCCAGTGGCCATCACAAGGCTTTCTGACATTAGAAGGCAGTTGTCTTTGGATGCTGAAGTTTGAACGGTTTTATAACAATGAACACCGCCATAGCTCAATCGGAGCCATCCAGCCACTGATTCCGGATCATTCGGCCACCCCTTTCAGACCAGTGGCGCAGTCCTTTTTTCTACCGCTACCCTCAAAATTGAGACCACCTCAAGGACGAGCGGATAGCACCATGAAGAGACTGCCCATGCGCAAGATTCGTGAAGTACTCAGGCTCAAATTCGAGCACCAACTCAGCGAACGGAAAATCGCCCACAGTTGCAATATTTCCCGTTCAACCGTCAATGATTATCTGGCCCGGTTCGCTGTATCAAAACTACCATGGCCATTGCCTGGCGGTATGCAAGAAGCCTCTCTTGAAGGTCACCTATTTCCTGCTGAAGCCAAAACAACCAGCAAGCCTTACACTCCCGACTGGAGTGAGATCCATCAGGAACTTCGCCGCCCGGGCGTCACCCTGATGAGACTTTGGCAGGAATACAAAGCCAATCATCCAGAGGGCTATCAGTACAGCTGGTTCTGCGATTTGTACCGGGACTGGCGACAGCAACTGGATGTTGTCATGCGACAAAGTCACATTGCGGGAGACAAGCTGTTCATTGACTACGCC
Source organism: Endozoicomonas sp. (assembly GCA_965199185.1). Classification (GTDB taxonomy): domain Bacteria; phylum Pseudomonadota; class Gammaproteobacteria; order Pseudomonadales; family Endozoicomonadaceae; genus Endozoicomonas. Next base: position 97,868 of record CBDAQW010000003.1, read on the forward strand.
GGACAAACGGTGCCTGTCGTCAATCAGCACACTGGGGAGGTCCGGCAGGTACAGATATTTATTGCCACCCTGGGTGCTTCCAGTTACACCTACGTTGAGGCAACCGAAACACAATCACTGCCAGACTGGATTGGCTCTCACATTCGCGCCTTTGATTACATGGGTGGCGTGCCCAATGCGCTGGTTCCGGATAATCTGAAGAGTGGTGTCAAATCGCCTCATCGCTATGAGCCGGTGATCAACCCAACCTATCAGGATTTGGCCGAACATTACTCGGTCGCTGTCGTACCTGCCAGAGTCAGGGCACCCAAGGACAAAAGCAAGGTTGAATCCGCTGTTCAGGTGGTGGAGCGCTGGATACTGGCAAAGCTTCGTGACCGAACCTTCTTCTCGCTAGCAGAACTGAATAAAGCGATAGCGGTGCTGCTGGAAGATCTCAACCATCAACCCTTCCAGAAATTACCTGGCAGTCGTCGTTCGTTGTTTGAAAGTCTGGATAAACCCGCACTCAAATCTCTACCTGCCCAGCGCTATCAATACGCAGAATGGAAAGAAGCACGGGTGCACATTGATTACCATGTGGAGATCGACAAACACTACTACTCCGTTCCTTATCAGCTGGTGAAAAAACAGCTGTCTGTCAGGATCACCGGCAATACCATCGAGTGCTTCCACAAAGGCCAGAGAGTCGCCAGTCATCGGCGTTCACAGCATAAAGGACGACATACCACTGACTCAGACCACATGCCTGCCAAGCATCGGCAGTATGCGCAATGGACACCGGAGCGTATGCAGAACTGGGCCGCCAAAACAGGGCCAGAGACTGAGGCCGTGGTTCGTCGCATTCTCTCAACCCGTCGGCATCCGGAGCAAAGCTATCGCAGCTGTATGGGTATCATGAGACTGGGGAAAGGTTACGGTGATGACCGGCTGGAAAACGCCTGTCGTCGTGCATTGCATGCAGACACCTGCTCCTACCGCAGTATCGAATCCATCCTGAAAAACAATCTGGATCAGCTGCCATTGCCAGAGCTGGAGCCTGCAAACACTTTGCCAGACGAACATGAGAACCTGCGTGGTTCTGGTTACTTCCAATAAATAGAGGTCGATGGAGGAAAAGAAACATGTTACTGAATCCCACCCTGGAAAAACTACAGGCTCTCAAACTCACCGGCATGTTAGAAGCACTGGATGAGCAACTCAACAGTCCGGACATTGATCAGCTGACCTTCGATGAACGACTCGGCCTGATGGTTGATCGGGAATTAACCACAAGAGACAATCGCCGACTCAAGACGCGTCTGAAGAAAGCCCGCTTGCGACAGAATGCCTGCCCTGAAGATATCGACTATCGACATCCACGAGGACTGAAGCGAGAACACATACAACAGTTGTTGGGTAATCGCTGGATCAAGGAAAACCAGAACGTCATCATCACGGGGCCAACGGGTGTTGGTAAAACTGGCTGGCTTGTGCATTGGCTCAAAAAGCCTGTCGTGATGGTTACACGGTGCAGTACCTGAGACTGCCGAGGCTGTTACAGGACTTGAATCATGCCAAGGCAGACGGACGCTATCCGAAGCTAATGACGAGCTACGCCAAAACAGATCTGCTGCTTCTGGACGACTGGGGGTTAGCGCCACTCACTGAAGGTCAGCGTCGTGATTTGCTGGAAATCATTGAAGATCGCCACGACCTCAAAAGCACCATGATCACGAGTCAGATACCGGTGGAACATTGGCATGAACTAATCGGTGATCCGACCCTTGCGGATGCCATTCTGGACAGGCTGACGCACAGTGCTCACCGGGTTGCCCTGAAGGGAGATTCGCTGCGGAAGAAAGGCGCGAAACTGGCAAACTCTGAACCTTGATCCTAAGCTGGATTCCGATGCGTCGCTGCGCTCCGAAAAGGGGTGGCCGGATGTACCGGAATCACCGGCCGGATGCTAGCGGATTGGGTGGCCGAATGGAGTGGAATAGCCAGGAGCCAACAATTGATTCAGAGAAAATCCAGAACAACAGGAAAAAAAGCAGAAAAGCTGGAAAGCGAGTAGATCTGCAAGCCGGGTTCTGCCCAGCCTGTTGTTTCAGGGCTTACGCATGAGAATAATCATTCTCATTTAGAGTGCTCGTATCCGTACCAAAAGACTGTAGAATGGCCATATTTTACGCCCGATGACTGTTGTTCCAGCCCCGTTAATCATGTTTCTCAGCGAATTATCTGATCCACGCAAGCGTGCCTCCTCTTGTGACCACAATTTTACCGATATTCTTGTGATTGCCATCTGTGCCATTATCAGTGGAGCCGATACATGGGAAGAGATGCAGGAATTCGGTGAAGAAAAAGAAGACTGGTTTCGTTCATTTCTTGAACTCCCTTTTGGTATTCCATCACACGACACCTTCTATCGTGTTTTTTGTCTGCTAGACCCTGATAAATTTCAGGAATGCTTCACTCGCTGGGTGCAGTCTGCTTACCCTGAAGCCCTTGATATACCTGACAGTGATGCTGAAATTATTCCTATCGACGGCAAAGCTATTAAAGGCTCCAGAGGGAAAGGCAAGGGCAAAAAAGCGGTTCACATTGTCAGTGCCTGGAGTACTAAACTGAGCCTTGTTCTCGGGCAGAAGAAAGTTGATAAGAAGTCTAATGAGATAACAGCCATACCTGAGCTTCTTGAAGCCATTGACCTGAAAGGCTCTGTGATCACAGCTGATGCAATCAGCTGCCAAAAGAGCATTGCTGAAACTTGCGTGAGCCAGGAAGCGGATTACCTTCTTGCAGTCAAAGGCAATCAGAAAACACTACATCATGATATTCAGGTGGCAGCTGAAGAGCATTGGCGCAGCCATCCAAAGGAAGCTATCTCTGCTACCTTTTTTGAACATGAAAATGAAGGGCATGGTCGACAGGAGTACCGCTGTTGCTGGGTTTTTGATGAACTGACAGCTCTCTCAACATCAGAAGAGTGGGCAGGTATCAAACAGTTCGGTGTTGTTCAGTCAGACCGAACCATTGATGGTAAAGCTACGACAGCCCTGCGCTTCTACATTTCCAGTAAAGCTTTTACAGCCAGAGAGATGCTTAACGCAACGCGCCAGCATTGGGAAGTTGAAAATAACCTGCATTGGATGTTGGATATTGCCTTTAATGAAGACGCGTGCCAGACCAAAGAAGAACATGCTGCTGAAAATCTATCTACATTACGGCGCATTGCCCTGAATATTCTGAAGGCTGACATCACCAGCAAGAAAAGCATCAAGACTAAGCGTAAAAAAGCTGGATGGAGCAGCAAATATCTTGCTCAGCTACTGAAGTCATTCATTGTTGAAACCTAAATGAGAATGATTATCTTCATGCGTAAGCCCTGCCTGTTGTTTTGGTTCTGATTTTATTTATAGTGATTTAACAATGAATTCAAGCTTCTCTGAATCAGTATTTGCGGACAGGTCATTGAGATGATTTAGATTAGGAAAACCAGAAATCATTGGCAGACAATCGTCAAAACCACTCATGAGCGGAGGCTTTTCTGATTCCCCCCCAACATCTGATTGAAAATGACTCTTAACTGCAGGTACTATTTCAACAGTCCAATCCGTAATTGAAGGGCTTTGTGTATTTTCTGACAAAACCAAACCGGCAGCCGATGAAAACTCCTTATCGGATTCCAGTAATGGTTCAGAGATAAGGGTAGCAGCAGCGGAAAAATCACCATTAGCTACATCAGAACCGACGGATAATGCAGCATCACCTGGTGAGCCTGGTATAATTTTTTCTTCCTCTACTCTAAACTTTTCCGAAGCAGCACTCCCTGCACTCTCAACGCTTAGACTATCAAGTCCTGCATTCTCAAGAACAAGTTCCGTGGGATGGCTCTGGATCAGCCTTCCCTCATCATTTACATTACGAACTAAGGATGATGGCATCTTATCAGTGATTAGAATCCTCCCTCGATGATTATTAGTAGAACCAAGAGTTATAATCGTAATCTCAGGCCATTTAGGAATTTTACTTTCACGAAGAAATGTTATTGCACTCTCTAAAATATCGACTTTAGATCGGAATCTGTTTTCCTTGAAGAATAAATTCTTGAGTTGTTCATACATTAAACTTAACTCAGTATTCAAGACACTTTTATTGCTTATCTGAACAGTCGTTAAAGAAAACAAAGTCCGGACTTTCTGCAAATCATTATATATTCCCTTAATAAGTTGCTCTCTATCAACGGAGCAAACACCACTCTTAATCATTTTAATGGTGGCCAATGCTGTGATGAGCGTGTTTAGTTGAGTCGTTGACGAATGGATAGACAGAATACCCTTTAACGTACTCATTTTACCATTTATCTTTTGTTGGAGCATTGATTCATAAGAATACGTTTTTTTATTTTTTGGCAACTCCCTCGATGGATTTTTTATAGCCTTAGCATTGAACCCCTCGCATTGAACGGGCTCACAACCTTTTTCAGAAGCACCTTCAATACCTTCTAGCATGGTGGCTTTTTCCCAGGCGATCCTGGGTATTTTCTCTGCGGGTATGGGTTGCATTTCGCCAGTTATTTTTTTAGCACTGACTTCATATTTCTCTGAATAAACGCCTGTGTGCAGGCCTCCAATTTCATCATCGGTAGAGCAAGAAGGCATTAGCGAATCTTCCATTACCAGAGGATTTCCTTTTTGAGTTACAGGCTCTAATGCGGGTCCCCTCTGAACCTGAGCGGTTAATCCGTCATCAGCGCTTACATTCTTAATTGGAAGCGACGCCTCACTGGCAATTAAACTACTCCCCCCCCTACTGCTGTCTATCGGATTACCATACAAAATACTGGTTGCTTTCTGCCTGACAACACGATCAAAGTATATCACCCCAGTTTTAGTAGGCCACTGGGGTACCCCATTTTGTCGAAGAAATTGTATTATCTTATTAACAACTTCTCTTCTATTTAAACATTCTGCATCTTTGCCAATCATTTCTTTGAGCAAAGAATATAATGATTTTATTTTTTCACGCGTACTCGATCCTATGGGGCTTTTTTTTCGATGACATTCTTTTGCATAATTTGAAGGCTGAACGATTTCCGGAGAGCCTTGTACTTTCTTGTGCTGTATTTCATTGTGATATATATCACGGATAAGTTTAATTCTATCAACGGACTGGTCTCCTTTCATAACTCTTAAAGTAGCCAATGCTGTGATAAGCGTATTCGGATAAGTCGTTGATTTATTGATCGACAGCATATCTTTCAAGGCATTCAGTTGATCAGATTCATCTTCCCGCCTTGCTCTGTCATAATCAGGATTGCGTTTTTTTGGTATCTTCCTCTGAGGACCTTGCACCTTCTTAACCTTGAGCCTGTTATATTCAGCGGACTGAGAAACTGTATTAGAAACACTTGCAACATTACCCGACAAAGAACTTCGGGGTAATCTTATTGTGGGAATATCATTCACTCCGATGCTCCTGTAAACAATATTTTTTATTTATAGAATGTAAGACTCAAGCACAAAAAAAAAGTTCAAACAAATAAGCCTCAATACATTAAAAAAGGGGGCTAAAGCCCAATGTCACTGACTTAAGCCGCTTTCCCTTGGTACTGCTTCAATCTGCGTGCCTCAGCTCTCGGGTGTTGTAGCCTTTTATGCGGCTTTGGTCGTCTCTTTACAGCTCTTGGTTCTGACCTTCCCGGACGATTACCAACAACATGTCGGCCTATTATTTCCAGCATGTTGACGATCTTCTCTTCCAGCCAGTCGCCGCGCGCTCCCAGTAATGTCTGGTGGAAGGATACCAGCGTTTCCTGTGCCGCTTTAAAGCTGATCTCTCTGGGCATTTTCCTGATGCGTACTGCTGCCTTACCCATAAGGGCGCGTATCACGTTGTAAACCAACAGGTTCACTGCAATTTCTTTTCTCACCATTTCCGGACTTTTGCACCGGAGCATTTCCATTTGCATAGTGGTTTTGATCACATCAAAATCGGTTTCAACGTGCCAGCGCTTCAGATACAGGCCGATGATCTCGGTACGAGAATACTCTTCAGCATCCAGTAAAGTGGTGACGATTATACGGGTCTTATTTTTGACGGCACGAATAACCAGCTCATCAGGCATCTGATCGTATAATTCCCGGCTCATCCATTCCGGTCTTGCAGGGCGTGTTAGCCTGAACAGCCCGTCTTTGTTGCCCAACCGTTGGTAGCACTTTCTGAAGTCAATAAGTCGTGCACCGTTTTTCTCAAACACCACATCTGCCCCGGCATGCAGCACAAGAGCCAGCAGGAAATAATTTTCAAAATTCGCATCACCCAGCAGAATGTCGCCAGCACGCAGGTGAAACAGGAGCCTTCTGAGCAGGGCTTGCTCACCCGTCTCTTTGCCCTGGTAAGGAGCTACTGCATAATCGAGTAACGCACCACTGCCAAGGGATATCAAAACAAGAATTCTAAGAACAGGGAAACCAAGCCCTTTTTTTGGGTGTCAGGCTGAGGGTATTCATGTTGGTTTTTCTCGGTGTCCGGCATTAAGAGTGTTGAGCCGTCAGTGATCAGAACTCGGCGTTGATGCCAGAGACAGGATTCTGGTGAGGCGCTGTCGAGGTTATTGCCTGAGGTGCGCAGCAGTACGTTAATTGATTCCTCTGTTAATCGCTGCCGTGCTTTGGCATACGCACCGGTTCCGGTATTGGAAGGCTTGTTACCATTGACGGCCTGATCTCTTGCCTCATCAATAAGGGCGTGTCGGCATGACTTGGTGTCGCTGGCGACCTGTTTCATGAACAGGGTTAGGGTTTTAGAGGGAGGAAAGTCCCTGGCTCTGAAGCCAGGATAACTTGCCTGAAAAGCGTTGAGGTCATCAGGGGTGAGAATCGATGACAGTGCATCGTTGCCAGTTTGGGCAAATTGACGAAGGCAATCATTAGCGAGGGACAGAAATTCAGGGCTAAACTTGGTCATGGCTTGCTCGGGGAGATGAAATTGTTCAAAGACTGTTATAGTCGTTTTTCTTCTCGGGCAAGCCTTGGTGTTTCAGAGAATGAGCCTTAAGTCAGTGCCATTAGGCTAAAGCCCAATGGAACGAAAAGTTACTATAAGGCTTCAGCCCCCTACAATAAGTAGTGCAGGGTAACATCCGAACAAGTATAGGCAGGATAGAAAGTTGTAGAAGCGTGAGATCAGCACTATGAAGAGTTCAAATGCATCCATCCAGTTGGAGAAAAACTCGAGAGTCTAGTGGCAAATAAACCACCTTATTATCAATCTCACCATTAGCCCTGAATACTAATTCGTGATATCCTGGCTCTAGTTCAGCCACTTCAGCTTTCTCATGGCCCTGAATAAATTGGACACAGGTTGAAGAGTGCCATAGAAAGCCACCCCTTCTTGCTCAGCGAAGAAGGCTTGATGAGCCAATTCCAGCAATCCGAGCTTGTGTTTAATCGCAGGATCATTATTCTGATTCATTGAGGGTTACCTTTGTTTATTTTGGTTGGTGGTACTTCCAACTTAAGCTGGTAACCCTCTGTTTTGAAGAGGGCAGTGTCAGATCAGGTCGTGACTAATACAAATAAGAGCCAAAAATTATTACTCAAACATTTTTCGTATAGCTTATTTGATCTCCACAACTCTGATTCTTTGTAAATCCAGCTTTTTTAAGTACTCCCTGATAAGCATTATTATCGCTAGCAATGAGTGCGTTAAGATACTTGCTGTCGGACTTTGGGATTGTTTTCTTTATTAACTCACTTTCCAATATTTGCATTATCGTCAAAGCAATTCCTTTCCTTCTATGCTCCTTGCTAATGACCATGGGGCCCATATTTAAGGATAATTCGGTATTACCTTGATAGTCTTCCAAGAAGTAGTTAAAGGTTGCAATACCACACAGTTTATCGGTTGAAATCTCTTTAACTATTAGAATTGTTGAGTCTTTTGCACCTCGACTTTCATCCTCTGTTATTGATTGAATTGTATGCCCTCTACTCTTAAGGCATTCATCAATAAAATTGCGTGTAGTTTTGTCAAGTAGATTATAATTTCTTGCGAGAATTAAATTATTTTTAACTTCAAACCCTTTATTTTTTTCAACTCTTGAAAGTGTTCGTGAGATTTCGGTTTATTGTTAACTCTCACAGGGAGTCTTTCATTTTTCTCCGTCGTGGATGTTGTCGGTTTAATATTCTGCGTAGGATTAACATGAGTGTTTGAGTAGTTGCTCTTTTCATCTGAAGGAGGAGTAGGCTGATCTTCATCGATAAATTTTTCAATGCTACTTTGACTATCTTTTTTTAAATTTTTTGTCGCTTCAGTAATAGCTTTTTCTATAGTCTGAAAGCCCATTAAAAACAATGTGTTGCCGTCAAGCAATATCCAACATCCAAGTGTAAAAGCTTTACTGGAAATGTATTGATATGCGCTCACACTATGCGACAGTCTTTTCAAGACAAGCATAAGCCGTATGTTCCGCCCGAAAGAATCCCAGAATTTTCTTTTTCTTCCTCTGCAACGATTTAAGTCCAGAACTCACCGCGCGGAGAAATGCCTTTTTGGTTTTCAATGCCATTAATTCAGAACCCAATTTAACAGAAAAGATTTTATCAAAAGACTGCTCCGCAATTGAAATAGTTCTTGAGTGACTTATAGCTCCTAATCCTTTTACGGGAGTCATAGAATTGGCAAGTAAGAATCCTTGATTTGCAGCTGCATCTAATTTTACTTTTAAATTATGATTATAATGAGGAGTTGTATTCATGATATTAACACCCTTTTCAATAGTTAAACGACATTCAAATATTCAGATCTTCTAAGACAACACTTCGGACACTTTCATGCAGCGATAGCTCCATAGCTACTGAGTTGTCGGTAAGTGTCCGAAGTGTTGCTAAGAGAAGTATTCTTTTATAGTACATTTAAAATAAATTAAAAATTAATAACATATCTGTCACTACAGCTAACCGGAGAATAATTTTTCAAGATAGTTGTCCCGAAAACTGAATTTTAGGCGGCCTTTTTCTCATCAATTCCTACTTCAGACAACCGCTCAGGATTCAGCGCAACTGCACCTACAGGCTCCCAGTTCCTGATGCTTCCTGACCATCGCCCTGGATTGGCCTCTCGCGCTTTGGCATACACCTGCTTTCTGTGATTCAGGATTCCCTGATCTCTTTTCTCATGGCGTTGCGCAGGTGTCACAAAGCGGATTGAGCTATGGCGGTGTTCATTGTTATAAAACCGTTCAAACTTAAGCATCCAAAGACGACTGTCTTCTAATGTCAGAAAGCCTTGTGATGGCCACTGGGGACAGTACTTCACCGTTTTAAAGACTGATTCTGCAAATGCGTTATCGTTACTCACCCTTGGGCGACTGTGAGAGGGAATAATACCCAATTCCTCAAGCTTGGCCTTAAAGGTACTCGACGTCATGGGAGCCCCATTGTCTGAGTGCAGTACCAGCGGTGTTTTAGTGCATTTTTCAGCCATCACTGTCCGGTTAATGAGTTCACCGGCCAGTGAAGTGGTTATAGTTCTCCGGACACACAAACACGGGTAATATTACAACCCATTAAGGTGTGTCCAAATGTCAGAAAAAAAAACGAAATCCTATACAGCTGAGTTCAAAGAATCAGCAGTAAAGTTGGCTGTTGAATCTGATCAGCCAGTATCAGCAACAGCTAAAGATCTGGGTGTGAATGTCAACACTCTCCATACCTGGATCAGTAAGCTCCACAGGCCGAAAGAAGCAGGTAAAGCCTCCGGAAAGCAGGCGCACAATGATGAACATATATACGATGAACTCAAGCGTCTCCGTAAAGAGAATGCCAAACTGAAGGAAGAGCGCGCCATATTAAAAAAGGCGGCCGCCTTCTTTGCCAAAGAGTGTCACTGAGGTTCCAGTTTATTAGTGACAACAGGGAGCAGTTCAGTCTTTCTGCCATGTGTCGGGTGATGTCCGTATCCCGCAGTGGCTTTTATGAATGGCTCTCCCGCCCTGAATCCAATCATTCTCAGGAAGATCAGGCATTGAAGGCAGACATTAGAGTCATTCATGAGAAAAAACGCCAGTTGTACGGTGAGCGTCGTATTAAAGACGACCTGGCTGATATGGGTAAGACAGTGAGTCGCAAACGTATAGGTCGATTGATGAAGGAAGAGGGTCTGTAGTGTAAGACCAAGCGTAAATTCAAGGCTACAACCGATTCCAGTCACAATAAGCCGGTGGCAGACAATTTATTGAAGCGGGATTTTAACCGGGAACAGCCTGATCAGGCTTACGCAGGTGATATCACCTACATTCCTACCCGAGAAGGCTGGCTCTACCTGTCTGTTTTTATAGATCTGTGCTCAAGGGCTGTAGTGGGCTGGTCGATGGGGAGCCGTATGAAGGCCACATTGGTGACAGACTCTCTGGAAATGGCCATGAGGAAGCGCAGACCAGGCGCGGGCTTACTGGTACATAGCGATCGTGGCAGTCAGTACGTTTCAGATCGATACCAGAAGCTACTGAACGATAATGATTTCACTTGTAGCATGAGCCGCAAAGGGAACTGCTGGGATAACGCAGTGGCTGAAAGCTTCTTCCATACCTTGAAAACTGAGCTGACTCATCATGAGGATTTTCAGACAAGGGAGGAGGCTCATCAGGCAATTTTTGAGTATATTGAAGTGTTTTACAATCGTCAGAGAAAGCATTCAACGAATGGCTATCTGGCTCCGTTCAATTATGAACAAAATCTTTCCAAGGTAGCCTAAAAAAGTGTCCGGGAAACTCTTGCCATATCAGGTCATGTCAATATGTTGGGTCAGTACTCCTTTACTCTGTCAGAGCAGGTGTCAAATGGAGGGCTGAGGCCGTTAAATGAGGAAGATGAATAATGCGAGCCCAGTAAATTCAGGAGGTAAGGAGCTTAGAGCAACTTTTCGTTCCGTTGGGCTTCAGCCCCCAAAAGGCACAGAAAGATTGGAATAATAGAATTATGGAGATAATCTGTGCTAGATCGCATTCAAACCATCAGTCGAGCCAATGATTAATTCAGAGAGAACCTGGCACAGCAGAAAAACAAAAGAAGAAAAGTCAGAAAGCGAGCCGGCCTGTAAGCCGGGTTCTGTCCAGCCTGTAAAACAGACTTGTGCAGTCATTCATCTAGGATGCCTGTCACCAGACACCTCAAGCAACCTACCCGAATCCAGTGCGGGTCACACCTCAGGATTCCTATTTGGTCTTGCTCCGGACGGGGTTTACCATGCCATGAACTGTTACCAGTCATGCGGTGCGCTCTTACCGCACCCTTTCAGCCTTACCGGTCAGCACTCTTTACAAAGTATAAATCATGACTGACTTAGGCGGTCTACTCTCTGCTGCACTTTCCGTAGGCTTGCGCCCCCCAGACGTTATCTGGCGTCTCACCCTTTGGAGCCCGGACTTTCCTCCACCTGGCCACTGAAAACACAGTTGCCAGACAGCGACTGCCCAGCCGACTCGCGGCGGCGAATGTTACGCACACCGCCGTCATTAATCAAGTCTGTTTTAACAGAAGTACCTGCTCATAGAGATCTTTTTTACGAACCCCTGTCAAATCAGAGACGACGGCTGCCGCTTTTTTAGGCGGCAATTCTTTCATCAAACGCGCTAGCATCTTGATCGTTTGCGGGTCAATTGACTGGTCTTTGCTCTCCTTACGCCCTTCCACCAGTAAAACAAACTCTCCTCGACATTGATCCGAATCACCTTCCAGGCACGCCAACACTTCAGACACCGAACCCGCAATTACCGTCTCAAAGGTTTTGGTAATTTCACGCACCAGAACCATATAACGCTCAGCACCCAGAACACTAACAAAATCCTTGAGACTATCAATAATGCGGTGCGTAGACTCATACACTCCCCAGGTGCAGTCAAGATTCCCGAGCACTTCCAGCTTTTTACGACGCCCTGCACCTTTTGCTGGTAAAAAACCTTCAAAGAAGAAACGATCGGTAGGCAAACCACTCACCGACAAGGCTGCAATAATGGCACAGGAACCCGGAACGGGAGTCACTTTGAAGCCCGCTTCCCGCACAGACCGCACCAGATAAAAACCCGGATCAGAGATCAAAGGTGTACCGGCATCACTCACCAGAGCCACCTTATTGCCCTGTTTTAGCTTTTCAACAATCCGCTCTGTCTGCTGCCGTTCGTTGTGGTCATGGCAGGGAATCATTGGCGTCTCAATACCAAAGTGATTCATTAACCGGCGGCTGTGGCGGGTATCTTCTGCGGCAATCACATCCACCTGTTTCAGCACATCAACCGCCCTGGGCGTCATATCACCCAAATTACCAATGGGCGTTGACACAATAAATAGTTCAGATTCGGACATCATCAGCGGACACTCTTCACCACAAAAGGCGGTATTCTAACGCTCTGCCAATAAGTTCGTCAGGTACTGCCTGCAAATCAGGCTCTGTTTAAGTACAATCATCGGACGCAAAACAAAATCCCGTTCAATTCTCGACAAAGAATGGGTATAAAGAACTTGCATTACTTAGAGGCCGCAGTAGTCACGTGACTTTTCAGAAGGCCTCTTCATTCGATAACAGCTGCTGGCCGACAATAGCGACTTATGACGTATACACGCCCCTATAGCAAAACTCTGTCCAGATACGCTTTGGCGGCTCTGGCTGTTCTGATAGCCGGATGCTCATCAACACCCGCTCCCAACACCGGTTCACAGCTAACTGCCACATCTGAAACAGTGGCAAGCTACAAAACCATAGAGCAACGGCTGACCGAAGCCTTCCGGACAGAATACCCTGACCGCGCTGAACTAATGTTACCCATTACCCGGGAAATCCTGGCATTCAACCCACACCGAGCCAGAGAATTGCTGGACGAAATGCCCTACGACGACCTCCCCTCCAAACTACAAGCCCGGATGGCACTTCAGCAGGCCATGATTGCTGAAAGCGATAATAAAAGCTGGGAAGTATTCAACTGGCTGGATCGGGAAGCCGTCATTATCCATGATGACATGAAATTTCAGTCAGAAGTTTACATTTTGCGCGCCAAAGCCTACTACCGCTTCGGCGAATACCAGGCCGCTCTGGATGAATGGCTCAGCGGCTTATCCATTCTCAGCAACCCTGAGCGCAGTAACCATTACGACGAATTCTGGCAAACCCTACTCCATATTCCCGGGGATCGACTGCAAGCACTTTACCCACAATTATTGTCTGATGAAATGCGCGGCTGGGTCGCTTTGGCGCAAATTTATCAGCCCGGTAACTCGTTGGAAAACCAGTTAAACAATTTGCAAGGCTGGCAAAGCAGCTGGCCATCACACCCGGCCTCAGGCTATCTTCCGGAAGCGTTCAACCATCTGCACAGCCATGCCATCCAACAACCAAAACATATTGCCATATTGCTGCCTCTGTCTGGCGCCCTGAGCAAAGCCGGACGCGCGGTAAGGGATGGTATTATCGCAGCCAACTACGAAGCACTACGCAACAATGAAAATCTGCCAGAGCTTAAGTTCTACGACACAGACAGCACTGACATCAACGACCTTGCTAGTCGGGCAATCAGTGAAGGGGCACAACTCATTATCGGCCCTCTGAATAAAACCAATGTCGCCCGGCTAAACTCTGACAGCAGCACCCAGGTTCCTGTATTGGCACTGAACTACATAGACAATAACACCGAAACAGAACAATCAATGCCGCATAAACAATCAATGCCGCATAATAGCTTCTACCAGTTTGGACTGTCTGCCGAAGACGAAGCCCTTATGGCTGCACACCGGGGCTATCTTGACGGGCATCAGCGGGCGCTGGTTTTAACCCCGAACAACGAATGGGGCAAAAAAGTCAATGAAGTTTTTTCCCGCACCTGGATAGAACTCGGCGGCGACATTGCCGAAAGCACTGAATTCGAACCAGAGGCAGAGTTCAGCCGTCTGACAGGACAGGTATTACACACCAGTACAAGCCAACAAAGAGCTAACCAGCTAAACCGCCAGCTAGGTAAAAAACTGGGATTCCGCCCAAGGCGTCGCCAGGATGTCGATATGATTTTTATTGGCGCAACCCCCGGTCAGGCACGCCAGCTAAAACCGGCACTGGCCTATCAGTTTGCTGGCAGCATTCCAGTCTACGCAACCTCCAGCGCATTTTCTGGCCAAAACAACGCCAGCTACGATCAGGATATGGATGGCATTCGAATTCCTGTCATGCCCTGGCTACTGCCGGGAGTCAGTACCCGACTGGAACAACAAATCACCAGACTCTGGTCACAATCCCGCGGTCAGTACGGCACACTTTATGCGCTTGGTGCCGATGCTTATCAACTTTACCCTCGATTACAACAACTCTCCTCTCTGCCGGGAACTCAGGTACAGGGGATGACAGGACGACTGAGCATCACACCTGACCGCAAAGTTCAGCGCGAATTAACCTGGCAACTGTTCAGAAATGGACGACTGATTCCTCTGCCCATTAATCGCGACCAGGCTGCCCACAAAAATAATCCCAACCACTCAAACCATGTTCTGGCAACTGGCCTTAAGTAACAAGAAAGGCATCAGAGCCGAAAAACAGGCATTGCAGTTCCTGAAAAAGCAGGGACTACAACTCATCGCTCGCAACTTCGCCTGCCGGACAGGTGAAGTTGATCTAATCATGCTCCATCAAAACACACTTGTCTTTATTGAAGTTCGCTTTCGAAGTCGCTCCAGTTACGGCAGTGCAGCAGCCAGTGTCACCTTGCGAAAGCAACAGAAAATACGTCGAACCGCTGCACTTTATCTGCAAAAACACCCGAAACACCAACACCGAACCTGTCGATTTGATGTTGTAGCGGTCAGTGACGATGACGACAACGGTGAAAAAAGTTTAGAATGGCTAAAAAGCGCTTTTTGATACAAGGATGAAAGCAGATAAAACTGTTTCAGCTTAACGCTTTTCATCAGTTAAATACTGTTTTCAGCTCAGGAATCCAGGCATGCATGACCGTATAACTCAACACTTTGCCGACAGCATTGATGCCAAAATCCGATCGGCGGACTCACTTCCGCCCCTGATTGTTCAGGCTGCAGAACTGATGGTACAGACTCTGCTGAATGATGGAAAAATCATGACCTGTGGCAATGGTGGTGCAGCGGGAGAAGCACAGCATTTCGTGTCGGAACTGGTCAACCGATACGACAGGGAGCGCCCTTCCCTGCCTGCCGTATCGCTCTGCGCAGACAGCCTGACCATGAGTTATATCGCCAACGATTACAGCTTCAACGAAGTGTATTCAAAGCAGATACGTGCCCTCGGGCAACAGGGCGATATTCTTCTGGCTATTTCCGCAGACGGTCGCTGCCCTAATATTGTTCAGGCGATACAGGCTGCACACGACCGGGATATTCATGTTATTGCTCTGACTGGTGCCGATGGTGGCGACATGGCAAGGCTGCTACACCCTGAAGAGCTGGAACTGCGGGTTCCTGACAACAGCCCTCAGCGCATCCAGGAAGTACATGGACTGGTTATTCACTGCATTTGTGACCTTATTGACGAGTACCTGTTCTCCAGCGAATAAGCGATTACTGACGCACAACAGAAGACAATTAGCATTCAATCATTAGGAAATGGAATGATGAAACATCTGGGAATCCTGATTCTCACCAGCACACTCATGCTTCTGGGAGGGTGCACCACTATCGTAGAAGCGGTCAACGAAGACCCTGTTTCAATAGACACCAAAAAACGAACCTGGGGCAGCTGGATTGACGATCAAACCATTGAAACCGTTGCCAAGGTCAACATCAACAAAGCCTCACCAGAACTGAAAACCGCGCGGGTAAAAGTGATCAGCTTTAATGGCATTTTACTCCTGATTGGGCAAGTGCCAAGCCAGGCATTAAAAGATCTGGCCGGCTCAACAGCCAACGATATTCAACAGGTGCGAAAGGTTTACAATGAACTGGAAATCGGCAAACCTCTTGATCTGGTGATACAAAGCAACGACACCTGGCTGACCACCAAAATAAAAGCCGCCATGGTTGCCGATAAAATCATTGTTGCAGACCGGATAAAGATCAATACCGAACGAGGTGCCGTTTACCTTATGGGGCTGGTTACGCCTGAAACCGCTCAGGCTGCAGTGGCGATCGCCAGAGATACCTATGGAGTACAAAAAGTAGTAAAAGTATTTGAGTACACTCCATAGGACAGAAGAGGACAGCTGTGCAGGCCACACAGCCCTCACTCCTTATAAGAGAAAAACACTGACCTGCATCAATCCAAACCTAAAGAGTAATAACATCACTCAAAAAAACAGCTTCGGTTATTACCTAGATATAACCGAAGTACTACCTGATACGATCGGCTTATACCAATCACAGCCAGCCTCTCGCTTTCTTGCAATAAAGTGCACAATCAGGCGAGCAATCGGGATTATTCTGTGTCGTTGTTTGTCATTCTGGCCAAGCCCGAGATCGATATCCATCACACCCCCCTGAGTAGTATCTACTGTGATTAATGGTATTACTTTATACATAACAGAGAAATATTCGATGAAAGGCATTCAGATCACCGCTTCCGACAACTCCAGCCTGCTGCACTCTATCTGGCTGCTGGACGACAACACCTCTGAAGCCCGCCTGCTTTGTGGTAAAACCGACTCGTTCGATACCGATGAAGTGGTTGCCGTAGACAAACTGGGAAATATCGAGTTCCGTGAACTGGAACTGCAAACGGAAGAAAAAGTCGTCCGCGAAGGCGGACAGCACCTTAACGTCAACGTACTGTCCCGTGAAATGCTGGAAGATGCTGCTGCTAATCCGGAAAAATACCCATCTCTGACCATTCGTGTTTCCGGCTATGCGGTTCGCTTTAACTCCCTGACGCCTGAACAGCAGCGTGATGTCATCACACGCACGTTTACTCAGGAAATGTAACTCTTTTCTCTGCCTCCCTTGAGGGGCAGAACCTCCTCCCTGCCATAGACAAGCTAAAGCCCTCCCTTTTTTCAAAATACGTGCAAAGTCGTATAAATTCTGATAAAGATAAACCCTCCAAAGCAAAAACAACAAAAACAGGGAATATAATGAACGGAATCATCACCAAACATCTTGCTGTGACAGGAATTATTGTCGTTCTGACAGGGTGTGCCAGTTATCAACCTTCCACAAAATGCGTTATTGCCGGTGCAGCCGCTGGCACAGTGGCAACCTCCGGTGAAGACCGGGAAAACATCATCAAAGGCGCTCTAGGAGGAGCTGTTCTTGGCACGCTGCTATGCATGGCAATGGACAGCAGTAACGCTGATGATGATCAGGATGGCATCGCCAATCAATTTGACCAGTGCCCAGCAACGCCTTTGAATACAATCGTAGGGGAAACTGGCTGCAGTACCGATATTGATCAGGATGGCGTTGTTAACACTCTAGACCAGTGCGCGAACACACCAGCAGGAATTCGAGTAAACGACACAGGCTGCCCAATCCAGAGATCACAGGCCAGTATTACACCAAAGACAGACACAGCCTCCACCAAAATACCAGAACCAGAACCAGCCATTCAAGAAACCAGCATCGTCATAGACAACCTCTATTTTGGAATAGACTCTGCCAAACTGACAGCCGCCAATATCAAAAAGCTCATCTTGCAGACTCAGCCCCTGGAAGACAGCCAACAACTCAGCATACAGGTGATTGGCCACACTGATGACACTGGATCCGAACAATACAACCGACAACTCTCTCTCGAGCGTGCCAAGTCCGTAGTAGACGCACTGCGTGCTCATGGGTTTGCTAAGTCAACTCTGCAGGCTCAAGGTATGGGTGAGAGCCAACCAGTAATTGCCAACGATTCAGAATTCACCAGAAGCAAGAATCGACGAGTAGAACTCAAAATCAGCCATAAACAGCCATTGCTATTGGAACAATAACAAGGAGCGATCCCTCTTAGCCCCTTGTTGACAGAGAGCAGGTTACTTAACCACCTTCAAATGAGGGCGTCCGCCTTTAGAAGGTTTCGGCGGCTCAGGTGAACCTGCCTCTTCAGAGGAAGCATCATCTGACCCCACCTCTTCAAACAGCGGTGCATCCGCTTCTGCGTTGGGCGCGACTTCAAAGACCATTCCCTGACCATTCTCCCGGGCATAAATCGCCATCAGAGAATCCATTGGCACAACGATCGTCAAGGCTTCACCACCAAAGCGACCATCGAAAGTAATCACATCATTACCAATGTTGAGAGCACGAACAGCCGTTGGAGAAACATTCAGAACAATTTGCCCATCTTTAACATACTTTCTGGGTACTTCAGCTCCCGGACGATCTGCATCCACCAGAATATAGGGTGTGCAGTCGTTATCCAGAATCCATTCATACAAAGCTCTGGCAATGTATGGACGACTACTGGTCATACTCATTATAACCTCCAGACAGCAAACCCATGCTTACCGCCATTGACAGCACCAATACAGCAACATTAATGCTGCCAGATTAATCGCTTAACCGGGCAGCGCAATAATCCGAGCACATTACTCACGCATTTCGCGTTCGATTTCAGACAGACTTTCCTGGAAGGATTCACGCTCAAACAGACGCTCTGCATAAGCCAGAATCGACTTACCCTGCTTGGGCAGCTCAATACCCAACTCAGGCAAGCGCCAAAGAATCGGAGCGACACAGCAGTCCACCAGAGTAAACTCATCACTCATAAAGAATGGCTTTTCTGCAAAAATCGGCTCAACCGCCAACAGGCTTTCACGCAATTCTTTACGGGCACGGGCAGCCGGAGTTTCTTTGGTTTTCGGATCAAGAATGGTATCAACCAGAGCACACCAGTCTTTCTGGATGCGATGCATCATCAGACGACTCTGAGCGCGACTGACCGGGTACACTGGCAACAGCGGCGGATGAGGGAAACGCTCATCAAGATATTCCATCATCACGCTGGACTCATACAGCACCAGCTCACGATCTACCAGGGTAGGCAGGCTGTTGTACGGATTAAGATCAGACAATTCCTGAGGCAGGCTATCCGGATTGACATTCTGGATGTCTACGGCAACCCCTTTCTCAGCAAGAACAATACGAACCCGGTGACAGTAATGATCTGCTGGGTTCGAGAAAAAAATCATGGATGACTTTTTGGCAACTACAGCCATGAAGTACCCCCGCCTTCATGCAAAGGTTGAGAGAGATCGGCATTGTTACCGGGCACTGCAAACAACCAAATTGAATCAGAAGACTTGCAATACATGGAGACCCACCGAATACGAAATAACGAGCTATCTTAACAAACTTTCCACCTTGCAGGACAGCCCTCTGACGATTATTCATCAGCTGCGTGCTATTTCTGACGTGCTTATCCGCCTTAATCCATCATGGGTTAAAACCTGAACCTTCATCCGTGAAAGAACAGAACATTATCCAACATACCCATTTTATTCCGACAACTTACCAGCAGCTGATCATTGTTAGCCAGGCAAACCAGCCCGTTAGTGCACCCTTTGCCTGAGGCATTTAAGTTACATCTGTGAACATTACCAGGAGGTGTGCAATGAATTCACTAGACACAAAGACAGCCACTATAAATGCAACTCAAAACGCTCAAGTCACTGCACCGGATGCCAAGGAGAAAGGTCATTCTGATACGCAATCAACCATTACTCAAATCGAGAGTAAAACGGAAAGCTATTTCTCACGATGGAATCACCTTGAAGGCACCGCATTAAAAAAACGCAATATTACATTTGCAAGCCTTACCACTGCTGCGCTATTCGGTGGACTGACCGTCCTTGCGATCCCTTCTTTAGGCATAACGGCAGCTCTTGCTGTAGCCGGCAGCAGCATTCTCGCAGCCAGCGCCTCTGCATACGCTGCCAGTTCAATTTTATCTCGCAGCGCCAAGCCCACAAAAGAGGAGGATTTACAGTCCCTCTATTGCAGCGTTCAAGATCATGAACAAAAGCGCATCGATACAGACAATGACTTACTCAGCACAGTGATAGAGATAGATGAGATGCTAAGCACCTATCAGAAAGATGGTGAACATTATGTGGCGTTGCAACGTGAAAGAGCAGAGTCAAGGGAAAAAATGAATACTGATTTTTCGAAGGCTGAGGAGACTTACAATGAGAATCATCTTTTATTATTACAGCAAATATCTGAATTATATAGCGCGATATACCCAAGCGCAGAAAGCATTCAGCAGCAAAGAGAAAATCAGCTGAAACGGGCAGTCGATAAGGTTAAATCCCAGGTTAACAACAGCAGGTTAAGCACTGAAGCAAGCCAGGATTTAGCAAAGCAAATCACTGACTACATGAAGGCCAACACCGAGATATCAACTCCTTTATTGGATGAGGCCATCAACAATCTTCGGCACGAGCCTACACATTCAGACTCGATAGATAGAAACCTGTTTAATCAACCTGAAGCCGAACAGGAAACCGCCATTGAGCAATTAGATCAGGCTGTTAAAAATTTCACTGACCTGGGTCTCACCCTTAACACTCGACTGAACCTGCTTCAAGCCATCAACGATTACAGCAACTTACATACGCTACTTCCTTATGATGTCAGCTCATTGATAACAAACCTCAACAACACGGAATTGAAACCCATAAAAGAAAGCTTCTACAAGGCAGGCCCAATAGAAGCAGCTCGCACACAATTAATTGCTGAAAAAACGAAAGCAGAGCAAGAAGTCGAAGATTTCAGAGCCAATCAGAATTCGCTCACTGAGATATACCGTGATGCTGTATCAAGGGCAGGCAATCCTCTGAACCCAGACCTGCAATCCTTTGCAAAGGAGATTCCATCATAAGTGGCGAATAAACAGGTCGATTTGACGAATTCAGCACGCTCTGTGCTCTTGCGCTCGCTCATAAGGCATCAAGCCTTTGGGCAACGTAGACCAGGCAGCTGTCAACGATCTTTTTACCTGAATCACTTAGGGTAGTGGCAGTTTAGAAATTACCACCGTTCGCACTGAACCTGTCGAAGTGCTTGTGCAACATCCTTCGACAAGCTCAGGATGAACAGAGTTTTTGGTCGTTTTGTATCTGCCACTTCCCCTTAACCCACACATCAAACGCTTTTAAGGAGTAAACTATGACACCAGTAAACACAGCGAATACTCAAATAACCATAGACTCAGGTAGCAATCCTGATCAGCTAAAAACCATTACCCAGGTCGAAGAAAATACTAAAGGGTATTTTACCCGCTGGGATCACCTCAAAGGGACACAAATAAGAGGGCGGAACACCGCACTGGCCAGCCTTGCTGCTGCTACGATATTTGGCGGAATGACTGTTCTTGCAGTGCCTGCGCTAGGGGTTACTGTCGGGCTTACTCTGGCTGTTGGCAGCTTCATTGTAGCTGGAGCTACTACGGGGGCCGCTATTTCACTTTGCAAGCGCAGCGCAAAGCCCGTGAAGAGTGAAGACTTGCTGGCTATTTACCAGGGAGTTCATACTCATAACCATCAACTCGCAGAGAGTCTAAAGAACGCTGGTAGTGAAATCCATGACTTAAATAAACAAGAGTTACCTTATCTGGAAGGCGGGGAGAAGTATAACGATCTTCAAAATGAAAAGACTGAGGCAACAACCAGAATGAACCGAGAATTTGCGAAAGCAAATCGGGAATACATGATGACATTTGACCAGCTCACCAATACATTAAACACAACCCTGTTATTGATAAACCTGAACCCACCTCGGAGCGTCACAACGAATACAAGAGAGACAGAAAGAACACCATTATTACAGACTTCCGAAGAACTTTCTGATTCTCCTGAGATGAGACTAATAACAGCTGTTCAGCGTTTTCAAAATGAAGGTGCAAACGATTCAACTAAAGCAGAGCTAAAAGATGTATTAATCCATTATTACTCCCAAAGGAAACTGTTTTATATGCATGAAGCTTACTCAATCTGCAACCAAATTGACGGAGTTAGAAATAAACCCAATAAAAGAAATTTCTACCACGCAGGCCCTCTTGAGCAGGCTCACACTGAGATTAGCATCAATAAAATGAAAGCGGATTGGCACCTGAAAAATCTGGAAAAGCAACAGAATCAGCTTGGCAATACTTACAATTACGCTATTGCCCAGGCAGGTAACAGCATGAGCCCTGATCTGGAAGCTTTTGCAAAGGAGATTCCGAAGTGACGCTGGGCTCTTGAAAACAATCGCATGGACTTTTTCTGACCAGGGTCTAGGCTCAGTATTCTTGTAATGCTGGCCTAGAGTTCTATTTCATTATGCAAATTTGTAACCGAGCCCCGAGATTCACACCCTCTATTTTTGGCATACTATCAACAACACTGAGCGCCAACACAGGTGTTTTCTATCTAGTCTTCTTTATTGTGTATCTGGATACCGGGGTTGCTATGGAACAAATGTTTTATCCCCCTTTAATGCAACCCGGCAACGTTTTTTCTAAACAGCTCCAAGCCTGTTCAGCGCCTCCTTTTCCAGGCCTGTTGCCGATTTACAATGATCTTACCAAATACCTTCCTAAACCTTCCGGAGAGCCGGGATTTGACACACCTTCCACTGCAGCATTGCAAAACCTTCGTGAAGCCAATGAACACAGACAATCTATTGAAGAAAGCGCCAAAGAAAGAGCGACTATCTTTTCAGCAGAAAACTGGTTTGATAATACAAAACAAAAAAGCGACACTCGTCAGATATCCAAACGTCAAAGTAACCGTTATTCTGAAAGATCATTGGACCATGAAAGCTATCTGAATGAACTCAATGGCCTGTCAGAAAAAGAGAGGAAAGATAACAAAGCATACCTCAAAAAGTTCAGAGATGATCCTGATGCCTTCAATCAGCCCGGTGTCGCTCACGACTATGAGCTGTATCATGAAGCACGGTTGTCCAGTGAATCCTCCGATTCTACTAGCGTAACCGGGCTATTGTCGTACGGCGGCAGTGAAACATCCTCTTCAACACACTCTGCACCCGAAACAACCGTTACAACAGCAGAAGGCGGGCTGCCTGCCAGCATTATGGAACAGGTATCTGAGGTAGAGTTTGACAACGAACACTTTCACACACTGGCCAGCCATCACCGGGGAGAATTGATCACAACTCAGCTATCAGGGAAATTTGCAGGCACTCTTGATGATTTTATGAATAGAGAATTTAAAATCATCGTAAACCCTGAAGAAATGGTAGAAAAACAAAAATCCTACCTTGCCATGGCCAAAAAAGAACAAGGATACAGTTGGGTTCCCGAAGAAGACATCGAACACGATATCAAATTATCTCTCATCACAAGAGACGATTTGGACGCTGACAAGAAAGAATTCACGTTTAAACATCAACGTTTTTGGGACACAGAACAAGCCTCGATGGATATTTCTATAGATTCCAGCGCCCTGAGTACAGCCATGGCATCCACTGAAGGCTGGAGAGACGAGATGGAAGACCGGCAGTTAGCCACAACATTCAACATCCAGTTAGAGGCCAGGAACCAGTCAGTTCCCGTTGGAATTACCGCTATTTTTGATGGACACGGCGGTCGCGAGTGGGCTGACTATTTAGCCGACCACTTTACAGGCGCATTAAAAAAAGAGCTGGAAGCATTTTGCTCTGAAGGAATAACGGATTTAGCTGTTTATAACGCCATTACCCAGGCCTTTGTAAAGTTTCATTGGTCAAAAAACGACAAGCGACCAACAAAGTCAGGCAGTACCGCAAATGTTGCCGTATTGATTGACGATCAATTATGGATAGGAAATGCGGGAGATAGTTCGGCTTATTTAACGTCCCAAGAAGGTAGTGCTGAACGAATCAGCGTCAGAGCATACCCAGGTTCTATTCCATACGAGGCAGCCGTTAAGAAAAGAGGAGGAATGATTACCTATTTTGGCATACATGCGAGAGTGGCTATCCCTAACAGCCGTAAAACTCTAGGCACTGCCAGCAGTTTTGGTGACGATGATTATATGGGCGTCGTCATCGTCCCTCCTGATGTTATAAAAATAAATAAAGAACAATGGCAAGGCAAAAAACTGGTTCAGACTTGTGATGGTATTGACATGGTGGCTCCCCAAGCTCTGGGTCGTATCACTGCATCCAGTCAATCCGATCTTGAAGCAGCAGCGAGGCTGGTAAAAACAGCCACGCTCCTTAAATCTACTGATAATATGAGTGTTTCAGTGACTGATCTGGATCGTTTTTTTAACGATAAAACCAACTGATATTCAGAGGCAACAGCTCTGTATGTACCCAGTCATATGGAATCGAATATTTCTGGCTTATTGAGCTGGTGCTATGCAATACACAACGACGGGCGCATAGCAAGCTATGTGACCAGAGTTGTGACGAAGCACGACTGCATGGATGCAGGAGGTAGAGTAACGCAGGAGCATTCGCCGAGAGCACCTGAACAATGAGTCAGAAAATATGATGTCATATGACCGGGTACTTATATTAGTTGGTCAATTTCCGTCCCAAAGAAAGGTAGCTACAGGGCACAAGAGCCAACCAACGCATGCTGAAACAATAAAATTCCCGGAGAGCTCACCAAAAGCGAAACCGCAAACGGCGAATGTCAGTTAACTCTCATCCTGATTTACGGATCAGATAGATATATTGCTGCGCCTCTTCTTTTTGCTCCAGCAGCGTATGATCAAGAAAGTTGCAGAATTTTGGAATATCCCGCTGGGTAGATGGATCTGTTGCCAGAACTTTTACTACATCACCCGGCTGCATATCCCGCACCTTATTATGCAGCATCATCACCGGCTCCGGGCATAAAAGGCCGCAGGTATCCAGTTCATGGGTTATTTCACATTGTTCCGACATAAACTCCTCAAACCAAACTCTTTAAAAAAACGTCTTCAAACCGACTGATCTGGTTGCCAGCCCTGTTTGCTCGATATCCATCGATACACCAACAACAGCCCGATACCTCTGGCTCCCATAAAAAGGGTATAAGATAACCAGAGACCATGATTTCCAGCTTGCTGACTCAGATACCAGACTGGCAGAAATACCAGCAATGTGGCAATCAGCATTGTGTGCTGCATCATATCGGTTCTTACGGCACCAATAAACACACCATCCAGCCAGAAACACCAAACGGCCACCAGCGGCATAACCATCAGCCAGGGCAGATATTGAGCTGCAGTGACAATTACCTGTTCATTATTGGTCAATACACTGAGAATCTGGCTTCCGAACAGAGCAAATACCAGCATAAACAAAAGGCCACATACCAGTGAGCAACCGCCCGTGACTTTGACCACCTGCCTGAAGCCTACCTGATTTTGTTGCCCCAGTGCCTCGCCGGTTAATGCTTCAGCGGCATGGGCAAAACCATCCAGACCATTGGAGATCAACAATAATAGGTTTAACAACAGAGCATTAGCCGCCAGAACATCATCTCCCAGTTGTGCACCCTGAGCGGTAAAAAAGGCCTGAACCCCTAACGAGCAGATGGTTCTGACAAATAGATGGCGATTCAACAATAGCAATCGTTTCATGGACGCCAGATTCAGCAACATTGCACGGGTAAACCGACCCGCTTCATGACTTAAAATCTGACGGACCAGCCATAACCCCAACCCAAGTGCTGCATAATCTGCAATCACTGTTGCCAGAGCTACGCCTTTGGTTTGCATACCCAAACCAAGGACAAACAACAGATCAAGAAGAATGTTAATGCCATTGCCCAGAACCAGTATTAGCAATGGCCCTTTGGGTTTTTGCATACCGATCAGCCAGCCAATCAAGGCATAGTTAATTAATGCGGCGGGTGCGGAGAAGATTCGCACCTGAAAATAGATTTTTGCCTGTTCAGCCACCTCCGGACTTGCCTCAAATAACGGCAAGCCAAGCGTGAGAACCCAAG
Source organism: Endozoicomonas sp. (assembly GCA_965199185.1). GTDB lineage: Bacteria > Pseudomonadota > Gammaproteobacteria > Pseudomonadales > Endozoicomonadaceae > Endozoicomonas. Next base: position 123,716 of record CBDAQW010000003.1, read on the forward strand.
GTGAGAGCAACAACAAGCAAAGGCTGACCACCAACGCCATGATGACCGATTGTGACAACCATTGCCTCAACGCCCAAACATCTTCTCTGCCTTTCGCCTGTGCCACCAGTCCGGTGGTTCCCATACGCAGAAAACCAAAGGCCCAAAAGATCATACTGAATATGGTCGCGGCGATAGCAACACCGCCAAGATATTCCGACGACGGCAGATGCCCGAGGACACCGGCATCCACCAACCCGAGCAAAGGCACAGAAATATTAGAAAGAATGGCAGGCCAGGCAAAATGCCAGACGCGCCGATACAGTGCGGAATCCATGAACAAACAACAGCTCAACATGATTGGAAACCGGTTATTTTATAGCTCTTTAGTGCTAATAAGCATCCCTACAATCAGAGGAAATGCATCATTTAACAACAAAAAAGAGAGCATTAGCTCTCTTTTTTAGAATGAGTGAATTATATACGACAGATCGATTGTCGATCAGGAAGATGCAAATTCTTTCAGTTTCTTCAAAGGTCTGACCTTTACCTGAATAGAAGCGGGTTTAGCCGCTACATCCATGACCTCACCCGGCTTAAATGGATTAGGCACACCTTTACGGGCTTTTTGAGCGGGTTTTTTCTTGGTCACAATTTTCAGCAAGCCGGGCAATGTAAATTCACCGCAGCCACGTTTTTTGATATGACGCTCAATAAGCTCACCCAGCTCATCCATCACCATATTCACCTGCTTACGTGAAAGGCCTGAATTCTCAGCAATTTCTGCCACCATCTGGGTTTTACTGTATTTATCTTTAATTGCAGGTGCTTTTTTAGCGGCCATGCTATTTCTCCTGAAAAATCCATTTAAAAAGGCGCTGACTGTTAGTACCAGTGCTTGCAAATACAGAGCTGAAACTCTGCCGCATAAAATATCAGCCACAACTCCTGGCAGATTAAGCACTCCACGAAATGACCGCAATAATTCATCACGACTAAAAAACAACAAACGATCACTTGATAAGATCGTTAAAAGAGCCGGTAAAACCAGAACGGAATTTAATGAAGCACCTAGAACCACTATAAACTCAGCTTTTTTTAACGTCGAGTGTTTTTTCAACAAAATCTGTATTTTTTTAACTCGTTTCCTACCCCATAAATAAGGCTACCACCTGAGCGTAAAAATTTGAGGTTATTGCCGGTTAGCGTTACATTAAAAGACTTAAAAAGTAACGTATTGGTTATTGCCTGATTGGTATTTTAGTACCGTATCATTGAAAAATTAAAACAACTTCGGCATTTGGGTAATAACAGTACTATTTTATTCGATTCAGATAACAAATAAAGGGATCACGTGTTGAAGCTTCTTAAAATATTTCATGCTCTGTTCGGTGTTTTGGCCCTGACACTGACATTAGCGCTAGCTAATGATCTGGTTCAGTTAACGGCTGCTCGCATCGACTTTAACTCTTCAGCTGTACTTATTCTTATGGCTGTTGCCTTGTGTAACCTACTAATGGCGGCACCCTCTTTTTTGGGTACTACAACAAAAAACCTGCTTCAGATCATCGCTTCGAAAGCCGTACTTCTCAGCACGATTCTTTCAACATGGTCCGTGGTTGAAATGAACAGCAAATTACTGGGACACTCTAATGAACTACTGGCCATTATTGTTTTGGTTTCCGGTGTTTTACTGCACTTTCTGCTGAATATTACCACCTCCGACACCTCGGTAGTCTCTATTGATCATTCGGATAGGGAAACCGGTACTGTTAAATGGTTCAACATCACCAAAGGCTTTGGCTTTATAACGCGGGACAGTGGTGAGGACGTATTCGTTCATTACCGCGCTATTCGTGGTGAGGGGCATCGAACACTGTCTGAAGGGCAGCGGGTTGAGTTTATCGTCGTTGATAAAGATAAAGGCTTACAGGCAGAAGACGTTATTGCAGCTCCAAAAGGTCGATAATTGCCTCAATGTAAGTCGGAATCGGCTTGCCGGTTCCGACTTACAATAAGCTAATTGGACCGGTTAACAACGGATTAATAATGCGGTGGAGGCGGTTCTTCTTCCTGAACAGCTTCAAGCTGCTCAGTCGCCATGGACTCTAGCCGCTTTTTCAATTGCTCAACAGCCATAGTCAATTCATCAATCTGTTTTTGTTGGCGCGTCACCACATCATTTAATTGAGCCAGGGTATCTTCCTGAAAGCTCATTTGAGTCTGTAATTCAACCAGTTCATCTGTCATAGCGACTGCTCCGAAACATCTGACACAAACCTGAAAGGTGCACCTAATACGCCATGCAACTGACCGATAATACGTTCAATATCGGCTTGCTGATAAGGCTGAGCCGGTAACCTCCCCCAAACAGGCGCAGGCCAGGCCGGATCATCCACATAACGAACCACATGATGAACATGCAGCTGACGGACAATATTCCCCAGCGCTGCAACATTCATTTTATTCGCAGAAAACAGACCATACAGTGCTTTAGACAATAATGAAGACTCATGACTCAACTGTTGCTGTTGCCCTTCATTCAGCTGCCAGACCTCCTCGATACCGGCTTGCCTGGGCACCAGAATGAACCAGGGATAGGTGGCATCGTTCATCAACAACAAACGGCACAAAGGAAAATCACCCACCACTACACAGTCTTTAGCTAACCGGTCATCCAGCCGAAAGTCACTCACGCATTACATCCTGTCAGGTAGAAATCCGGCTCACTATATCGGAGTCAGGAGTAATCGCAAACTGAATAATGCAATAAATCCTTATTCCCCGTAAAATGCGCGATCAACCTAGAAAGACTTTCGGAAACTGAACCAATGAGAACCAGTCAGTACCTACTTCCTACCCTCAAGGAAAGCCCATCGGATGCCGTAGTGGTCAGCCACCAGCTGATGCTGCGTGCGGGTATGATCCGTAAACTCGCTTCCGGTATGTACACCTGGCTGCCCGTCGGCCTGAAAGTGCTGAAGAAAGTCGAAAACATTGTTCGTGAAGAGATGAACCGCTCCGGCGCTCTGGAGACTCTGATGCCTGCGGTTCAACCGGCAGAGCTCTGGCAGGAATCCGGTCGCTGGCAAGAATACGGTGACGAGCTGCTGCGTTTTCAGGACCGTCATAACCGTGACTTTGTGATTGGCCCAACCCATGAAGAAGTAATCACCGACATCGCCCGTAATGATCTGAGCAGTTACAAACAATTGCCCATGAACCTGTATCAGATTCAAAATAAATTCCGCGACGAGCGTCGTCCACGTTTTGGTGTGATGCGTGGTCGTGAATTCCTGATGAAAGACGCGTATTCCTTCCATGCTTCTATGGACTGCCTGAAAACAGAATTCCAGAACATGCACGACACCTACTGCCGCATCTTTGATCGTCTCGGACTGGATTACCGTGCAGTGCAGGCTGACAGTGGCGCTATCGGTGGTACTGGCTCTAAAGAGTTTCACGTCCTGGCGAAATCCGGCGAAGACGACATTGTGTTCAGTGATAGCAGTGATTACGCCGCCAACATTGAAAAGGCAGAAGCACTGGCACCTACCGCTGAGCGCATGGCACCGGCTGAAGCAATGGCCCTGGTGGAGACACCAAATGCCAAAACCATTGAACAGTTGGTAGAACAGTTCAACCTGCCGATTGAACGTACCGTGAAAACACTGATTGTTGCCGCAGCCGAAGAAGCGGAGGCAGACTTTATTGCTCTGATCGTACGTGGCGATCATGAGCTCAATGAAATCAAGGCAGAAAACCTGAAGGATGTAGCTGCACCACTGCGTTTTGCGTCAGAGGATGAAATCAAGTCCATCATGGGTGCTGGTGCGGGTTCTCTTGGTCCGGTTAACTGTCCTATTCCGGTCATTGCTGACCGTGATGTTGCTATCATGTCTGACTTTGGTGCCGGCGCCAATATCGACGATAAACATTACTTCGGCATCAACTGGGAGCGCGATTGCCAGTTCAGCCGGGTTGAAGACTTGCGTAATGTTAAAGAAGGTGATTTGAGTCCTTGTGGCAATGGCACACTGTTTATCAAACGCGGTATCGAAGTGGGCCATATCTTCCAGCTGGGCACCAAATATTCTCAGGCCTTGAACGCCAATGTGCTTAGTGAAAACGGCAAAAGCATTCCTCTGGCGATGGGCTGTTATGGCATTGGGGTTTCCCGTGCAGTGGCTGCAGCCATTGAACAGAATCACGATGAACGCGGCATTATCTGGCCAGAAGCCATTGCACCTTTCCAGATTGCCATTGTGCCACTGAAGATGGAAAAATCTGAAGTGGTGCGTGAAGCCGCCGAAAATCTTTATCAGGAACTGACCGCTGCCGGTTACGACGTCATCATGGATGACCGCAAAGCCAGCCCCGGTGTTAAGTTTGCCGATATGGAACTGGTGGGCATTCCTCACCGAGTCGTTCTCAGTGATCGCGGTCTGGCCACGGGTCAGGTGGAATATAAGCATCGTGCCGCTGCCGATAAGGAAGAAGTGCAACTCAGTGAAATCATTAATCTTCTCAAAGACCGGGTGGCTGGCTGAGGTAACCGAACCGAAAGCGCTGGGGTTTACCCTGGCGCTGCTGCTGTCTCCAATTTCTTTACAGAGTTGGGGACAATGGCAGGATCCGGACCTGACCAGCGTATTAGCTCGCACATTAAATTCAGCCAGCAGTTTTGTTGATCAGTTTGAAGCCGATGTTTGGCTGACTGATATGTCATCCCGCCTTGCCTACTTTGTAGAAGACCCTGATCAACGCGTAAAACTGTTACGACTGATTCACCGGGAAGCCGCAAAAGTTGACCTGCAACCGGAACTGGTACTGGCCGTCATTCAGACTGAATCCACCTTTGATCGCTTTGCCGTTTCTTCTGCTGGCGCTCAGGGACTGATGCAGGTAATGCCATTCTGGAAAGACGTTATTGGTCGTTCAAATGACAATCTAACACAGATAGAAACCAACCTGCGCTACGGCTGCACGATACTGAGTTACTACGTAGAAAAGGAAAAGGGCAACATCGCCCGTGCCCTGGCTCGTTATAATGGCAGCCTTGGTAAAACCTGGTATCCCGAACGAGTACTACTAAATTATGAAAAGCACTGGACGGTAAACTAAACCTACATCGTCGTAAATTCATCAACCCCGTGCCAGGCTTCTTCCATCACCTCAACATCAGTCACTTGAGCCATCGGTGGCCCCTTGTGCAGCCAAACCTCTAGCTGACTGATTGCCGCTTCATCCCCACACATCATAACTTCAACACGGCCATCAGGTAAGTTTTTTGCCCAACCCTTAATACCCAGCTTATGCGCCTGGATCTGAGCAGACCCTCGGAACCAGACACCTTGAACCAGCCCTTCTACTATTGCTCTTTTACAAATATCAGCCATCAGAAGCGTTCTCTTTAAGTTTGCCAATCCGGCGTTCAAGTGTGAGCCGGGTCTGAGGTCCATACAGGGTATCTACCAGCTTGCCCTGTGGATTGATGATTAAGGTAGCAGGCAACGCCTGAGGTGCTTTAGCACCGAGATGATTGAACGGAGATTGCTCAATCACCGGAAAACGAATACCCAAAGCTACTACCTTCTCTTTTAACGCTGCCCCCTGACTCCCATCAAAGTCCGCACCTATTACACGAACAGTGCCTTCTTTTTCCAATTCATTAAGTTCCGGAATTTCTTCCCGGCAAGGCCCACACCATTGCGCCCAGATATTTAGAGCCAGCCACTGATCTTTGTCGCTGCTTAAAAAAACACCATTACCATTACTGTCGGTAAAGGGTGGTTTGCTACAGGCAGACAACACCAGCAAACTGAATAGAAAAACATATTTTAACCGGGTTGTTATTATCATTCGGTACGCCGCATGGTTAACATCTGCCGTTTTAATAGTCACTCAGAACTTACCCTGTTTACATTTTTACAAAAGCCGCTTTATATCGCAAAACCAACGCTATTGAATCAACCCAATCATCTGATTTTGCATAAATCGAAAAAGCGCTGAAAAACCATACGACAACGTGCATAAATGCGCATAAAGTAAGCCTCACCATAACGTTGATATCATCTTATGCTCAGGGGAGTCGTAGTACAAAATGTACTACCATTCGCACTGGGCCTGTCGAAGTGCTTGCACTGCATCCTTCGACAAGCTCAGGGTGAACGGAGTTTTCGGTAAGTTTTACGTTGCTGCTCCCCTCAGCGGCCAGCATGAGGTCAAGCTTAGTAGAGTTTCCTGCTATTGCGTTCGATTTTTCAGGCACGCCCTGCAAATAATGAATCCAGCGGATAATCCAGCACCTCTTTACGACGGTGATCCAGCGCATTTAACTGTTCAGACAATACTAAAAACCACCCGGGACGATCGCTTCCTGTTAATGCATCCAGCTCAATCGCTTCAGGCAAAGCCCAGGGTAAACGACTAACCAGCGCAGCCAGGTTAACTTCTCTGAGATCCTGCACCAGAATATATTCACCAAGGTCATTCTTACCCAACAGCCCTAAATCAGTGAGGCGGCTGGAGTGCTCTTCCCACTCCTGCAAACCCAGTCGCCATTCTTTTTGGTCTGAACATTGATTAAAGCTGACAAAGGTCAATCCCTGCCCTTGTCGGAAAGCATTCTGTAATGCTTGCAGAACAATCAGCGTGGAAATCAGCGGCGGTAAGGTTTGACCCCGTTTCTGATCAGAGAAAATGCCCAGCGCGCGAACCACTACCGCCCCCAGCAAAACAATATTCCACGAGAGATAAATCCATAACAGAAACAGCGGTACTGCGGCAAAAGCGCCGTAAACCAACTGATAAGACGGTGAAGAAGCAATAAATAACGCAAAACCGGCTTTTGCCAGTTCCACCAATAACGCAGAGACAAAAGCGCCTGCCAGTGCGTGAGCAAAAGGCACTCTGCGATTCGGCACTGCACTGAACAAAAGAAACAGCACCATTGAGCTAAGCACCAAAGGCATTAATCGCAACACCAGTGTTTCACCGCCAATAAATGCCGTTGTATCAGAAATAAATTTCACTGATGCAAGATAAGATGAAAGCAGAAACCCCGCACCCAACAAAATCGGACCAAGGCTGAGAATCGCCCAGTACAGCAGAAAACCACTAACACCCCGACGTACCTTATTGACCTGCCAAATCGTATTCAACGCCTTATCGATGGTTTTCAACATCATAAAAGAGGTGACCAGCAGAAAAACAACACCAACTAAAGTCAATTTGCGCGCCTGCTGTGAAAAATCCTGAAGATAGGATTGCACTACTTCTCCGGTGGCAGGTACAAAATTAGAAAAGATGAAGTTCTGCACCGTTTCACCCACACCACTCAAGCTCGGGATCGCAGAGAGCATGCTGTAAGTCACCGTCATCATCGGCACCACGGCAAAGAGTGTCGTATACGTCAGAGCCGCTGCATTTTCTGTGCAACGGTTGTCTGCAAACTGCCGGATCACCAGCACCAGAAATCGCTTTATCACCTGAAAGCATTGTGACACCAATTCCATTTTAGCCAGCTCCTGATAAATTTTATTCAGTGTACCTGAAGCTATTGTTAATACCGAGCGTGTGCTGCTTCAAAACATTTAGAATCTATGCCCATTGGGTTTGAAGGTACGGACAGGGTAATGAGCGTACAAATGATGGGTGATCGGAGTGAACGAAAGCTGCCAATATACACATCGCCAAAGAACTGGAAAACCCATCATCTCAATCTATACTGCCTGAACATTGGGATATCGCATTCCATACCCACAATCCATATATTTTATAGTAACTGATGTTTACTCAGAAAAAGCGTCCAAAAAAACGCAAAAAAATGATGTATCGGTGTGCCTGTATTCCAGTCTTTTTATGCATGATCAGCTTTTCGAACGTCGGTCATTCTGACTCTATTGCATTAATAACTCCCACCACAGGGTTTCATGAGCATAATAGCTTCAATAGCATAAGCACAAAAAGTGTTATGTTATTTGTTACGTGGGCAAGCTACCTGGTCAGGCTAACGCTCATACCGTCAGAATCTATGTCAGAAATCGCAGAGCTGCATAAAACCATTTTCTCTTCCGATGACGAAACATTAGACTCCGATTGCCAAACCATTTCAGATGACATTGATATTTTTGAAGATCAAAAAGCCCAAAATCTTATCGCCAGGCACTCACCTGAAAACACGGAGAAGAACCTACCACCGCCCTGTTTTTTTATTCAGCCACAAAATACGGATTACTTAAATCCAAATAAGAAAACAGCGGATGAAACGAACTTTACCACCGAAGAATACTTACTTGAACCCTGTAACACCGTATACTCTTTCTCTGCTCCCGGTATTCATATACTCGGTAATGTACTAACCACTCAGGAAACCAATAATCAAGAGGCGGATGTTGAAAACGGAACAGAGGATACTGTCGATGATAAAGAACCAAAAGAAGAAACAATACGCTCAGACAACACGCACGCAACTGGAACATCATTTTGTGAAACAATGTTTTCCCGGTTAGGTTTCGACTTAACCAACTCGACAGCAACACAACCCCAGGAACCGGGTCGATATCTATTAGACCAGTTTTTATCAGGTGCCAGCCTGTCAGACCTGGCCAGTGAGCTTGACAAGCTACCCACCGAAGCTCTGAATTATATCAGTGATAAAGGGTTTTCTCTGGCTCAAAGTATTATCCTTCACTATCCAGAAACCGAAAATCCCGGTGAACGACAGAAAATAACTCAATACCTTATCTCACGCGGCATTGATCTGAATTATCAGGCAACCCCTCATGGAGGAACACTGCTTGATTATCTATTTTCAGAACACAATGTATGCGTCGGGCCTACGCAGCAGCGGTACCAACTCATCGGTCTAGGTCATCAAAGGCTCAGGTTAGAACCTGAAGAGATTATAACCCTGACACGAGCTCTCAATGCTGCAGGCGTCAATCTGGAACAAAAAAAAGGTAATGGACAAACCATATTTCAAAGCCTGGTCACCCGACATGCACACTTTAATGAAGTCATCGAGAAATGCGACAACAAGTTATCAAATAAAACAGCTCTGGATGAAGATCAAATCAGGGAATATCAAAGTATACGGGCGACAGCTCTTACCAACGAAAGGAAATTCATGTTTTTAGTTCAGGAATTACTAAGACACGATTGCCTGGTAGATGTTAATGGTTCATCGATGTATAACAGACCAATAAAGGTTGCTATAAAGTCAGGACATATAAAGCTATTAACACTATTAATTGCTTACGGTGCTGACCCAAAAACAACAGTTGCTACACCACATCACCAGCACTCCCAACTTCACCGAAAAACCAGTACCTGCTCATACCTTTACTATGCATTAATCACAAATGCCAAGCCCGAAATCATAGAAATACTTTGCCAGTCAGGCTTTAAACTCTCTTACATCGAAAAAAAATGCCTGCAAGAAAAATACTCAATCATGGATAAAAATCTACAGAAAAGAATTAACCTGGCCTTATATACTCCAAGAAGTTTATCGAGTATTTGTAGTCTCAAAATCCGTGAAACGATTATATATGGCAACGCAACACAAGATGAAACACAACGAAGCTCAGGCATTACCGGCAAACCGTTTATTGAAAAGCTCAAAGAGCTGCCCATGCCCGAAAGACTCAAGGATCCGTATTTTTTCCTGACCGGTTCTCATTACCAAAAAATGACCAAGCCTTTATTTTCTCATTCACAGTAACAACTCTGCTGGTAAGTACCCGGTCATATGGAATCAAATATTTCTGATTTATTGGACTGGTGCTATACAAGGCGCAACGAAGGGAGCATAGCAAGCTATGTAATCAGAGTTGTAACGTACCAGAGTATCTAAACAATGAGTCAGAAAATATGATTTCATATAACTGGATACTTAGGGGAGTGGTAGTACAAAATTCACCACCGTTCGCACTGAGCCTGTCGAAGTGCTTACACAGCATCCTTCGACAAGCTCAGAATGAACAGCGGCCTATTTATCAGTATCTGCCCTTACAAAAAATTTGCAGCCCCTTATAATGAAGCCTAAGAAAAAAGAGAAGGGTGTTATGAGCGTTACAATCTACCATAATCCACGCTGTTCCAAATCTCGCCAAACTCTGGCGCTACTGAAAGAACGGCATATCGAGCCTGACATCATCCTGTATCTTGACACACCTCCCGATGCGGTTACCTTGAAGACATTATTAAAGCAGCTAGGGCTCAACGCCCGTGAGCTTATGCGTAAAGGCGAGCAGGTATTCAAGGACAACCAGCTGAGCAACCCGGAACTTTCGGAAGAACAGTTAATCCACAGCATGTGCCAGCACCCGAAACTGATCGAACGCCCTATCGTTGTTGCCAATGGTCAGGCGCGAATTGGCCGCCCACCGGAATCCGTACTGGAGATTTTGTAAATGATGGCCGACCCGCAACAACAAAAAGTCAACATGGGTTTCAAGCTGATTCTTTTACTTTATCTTGGTCTGGTTCTGAACCTGAGTGCTGAAACCTGGATGTTTAACCCACCACCGGGCTCCAGACTCAGTATCAATATTATTCAGCTGATTCCACTGCTAATACCTCTCCCCTGGGTGTTACAGCGAAGCTTGCGGGCATTAGCCTGGCTCTGCTTTATTCTCTGCTTTTACTTTACCAGCGGGGTTCTGGATGCCTGGTTTCGACCGGAACAACTTTATGGCTGGGTAACCGTCAGTCTGACTGTGTTACTATTCTGTGGTTCTATTCTGTTAATCCGTTGGCAGTCAGCTTTTCGTCGCTGAGCATCATGGATGCTGATTCCTCCGAACCTCCAACCTGATAAGCCATGGTATCAGTGACAACAGGCGGCAGAAAACCATCAAATAATAATATCACACCCGATATTGTCCAGAATACGACGCCAAAAGTAGTGGGAGTCAGCACTACTGAGGCGTCGTACATAAAAGGAATGGCTGCCGCCAGAGCCAATGCCAACCCCGTCCTGACCAGAAAGAGACGATGCCTTTGCCTAAAATCTTTACCCAGCCTTAAAAGTACACCTGTGGTAACAACAGGCACACTGACAGCGGACACAAACTGTCGTGCAACAGTAGACTGAGCAGACTTCACACAACGGGCGCTGAATGCCAGTTTTGTACAAGACTGCTCATCTCTATGATTTTGACAATCCCACTGGTTATCACACACTTTCGACACAGGAATATAATCGTAATCCTCACATTTAAAAAGCCTGGTTTCGAGTTGCTGCTCATGCAGATTCCTACGCCCCTGCCTTATCGACGCACTCTTAACAGGATGGCCAACATGATGACAACCATTAAGCACTTGGTTCAATGTTGCATTAGGTGCACACCGCAAGGCTTCGTCGGCACAGCGACCATCTTTCAACAAAACCTGCCCTTGTGCACAAGGTTCAGACTGATAACGCTGCTCTTCGTGACAACCTGCAATTAACGGAGACGTGGCACACTGATCCATTCTTTTTACGAAACAGCCCACTTCATCATCCCCCAGAGGGCAATCCATGACCCCATTACATACCTGCCAATGATTGATAATTTCCCGGTGCAACAAATCAGTTTGAACAGAGACTCTCGCTTCCTGACTGTCTGCACCATTACAGATATAAACATTTAAGCTAAGCGACGGTTTATCATAGTTTATGCTGCCTCTCTGGGTCGGAATATAATAACACCCTGCTTCATCACTACGGTCTGGACAGTCAGGGTATCCATTGCACCTTAAGCGGGCAGATACGCAACCACCATCCTTGCAAACAAACAGCGCCCGGTTGCAACTGTTTGCTTCGCAATCGCAACGCTCTTCATCACTGTGGTCAGCGCAATCATAATAACCATCACAGATTTTTTTGTTGAGCAACCAGCGATTTTGGTCATCGCTGCAGGAAAAGCAAAAGGACTCTTTGAACTCACTCCGACACACATCGGCCTTGCCTGCTTTTGAAGCAGCAGAAAAAAAAAGGGAAACACACATCAAAAAACCTAGACAGCAATTGAGCATAACACCCTTCCAACCAGTCAGTAAAAAATAATCCGCCAACCCGATACACGATCGCGATCGTTTATCAAAAAAAATAAAACCCATTTACATTAATACTGTCGTACAACTTAATGCAGCGCTGAATGCAATTCTCTATGCGCTATGCCTTATGCGCCTTCACTGTAAATTCTCATCAAAATTAAACCATAGCAGTGAAAATGCTTTGCTATAATTCCGTCTTGACAGATGGCAACTAACCAATCCTTACCATCGCAGGGTCTTTCAATGACTTTCAATTATTTTTTTTTAATTCACAGTGTTACAAAAAAGACATTCAGGCTTCATAAACATCCGACAAAAATTATTTTTTTATTGTTTATCACAATAACCAGCCTGAACTCTATTCAGAACACATCAGCATCAGGTCCTGATGACATAAAAGACCTGAAAGACATTGATCAAGAATTCTGGAACAAGGGTAACCACGGCACAATGATTGGTGTTGATGGAACGCAATTAAGGTATGTTTATTTCAAAAGCCTGACTTCAGCGTCAACTGTCGTTATTTCATCAGGACGAACTCAATCTTTCATACATTATGAGGAGATGATAAGAGAGCTTCATAACCGGGGTGCTGCGGTATTTGTTATGGACCACCGTGGACAAGGGTTATCCGGGCGACTTCTTGACGATCCACAAATCGGTCACGTAGAAGACTACAATCATTATATAATTGATTTCAAACAGTTTATTGACGAGATTGTAACACCTAATGCGGTTGGCAAGCGATACCTGTTTGGTCACTCATTGGGAGGAGCGCTTGCCGTTCGCTACCTATTGAATAACCCGGAACCCGGTTTTACCCGCGCTATTCTCTCAGCCCCGATGTTCAAAATTCGTTTACCGTTCCGGGATTGGGTGGCCAGGACAATTCTCAGGGTAAATGCCTTCATATGTGGTTGGCGGGGCTATGTACCTGGTGGTGGACAGGCATACCATAAACCTCAAACCACCAATATTCGTTTTTCAGCTCGGGATTGGGCAACCGTCTCACTGATTAGGCTGAGCACCTTCTTGACTGGTTTGCTCAGCTACCTGCCTGGTAGAGGGGATAAACCAAGACTAACCAGAAAACAAAAATCACAACGCATGAAACATTATTTAGCCCTCTATGAAGTCAATGAAGCTTTGCAACTAGGCTCACCAAGCAATCTCTGGATGGATCAGGCTATGGTATTGTCGAACGACATATTGGAAGAGATCGATCAACTGTCAGTACCTACAACGATTTTTTACGCCACCGCAGACCGTATCGTCCTTAACAGTGCCCTCGAAGAGATCAGCCGACGGTCTGATCAAGTCAGCCTCATCAAACTGGAGGGTTCCAGTCACGAGATAATGTTTGAAAATGACAACATCAGAAATCGATTGATGACAGAAATAGTTCAACAGTTTATACCACCAGAAACCGCTACAATCTCAGCTGATAGCGACGGCACAGACTACATGAGCCTTGCACTCAGCTCATCAGAATCACAGGATTCCAACAGCAACCAGAGCAGAGCGGTCACGTCTACCGACGAGTTGGGAGAGCCAGAATCACCTCCCAAAACTTACATCCACCCCCCGCTAAATGTTCTAACACCGGCAAATATGGACTTTGATGATCTGGTCATTCCTCAATCACTACTACCACAAGCCACCTCCATGTAGCAGTATTTAATGTTTTCAGTTCTGATAACATCACGACCGTATCAAAGAAATACTATTTTTGATACCTCAAATAACAACTACCTTAACGTTTGATTGAGGCTATAGGAAATAATTGTCTTTAGGCAACTTTTTCCTACAGTCTCGCTGACTACGTTATTCGAAATAAGAATTATCAGAATTTTCTGAATTCCATTTTCATCAAGACAGATGTATTAAAAACATCAGTTTTGTTTTCTTTGGAACATATTTTTTGTAATGCCTTTTGCTTTATCCCATTTATTGTATACCCTGTAAACCATGCATTGTCGTTCAAAAGCAATACACTTCAGCTGGGGCTATGGACTATGAAGAGATTGTTCACCTCAAAACAACGACTGACTTATTGTAAATAAAAAAGGAACGCTACTCTGGTCTCTACCGATCGATCTAAAAATCATCCTGGCACATCCAAGACCCGCTCTGAGAGTATTCATTTAGATGACTTGATTATTTAATCATGAAGGAAAACGTTTGACCGGTGAATGGCACCTACCAGTGTCATTAAAGTCTTCGTAATGAATATGAACTCATTAACTAAACCCGGTGTGTGACTTTTAACTTCAATATGGCTATCCATGCCCATGGATCCCGTACAGGGACTGTACAGAACCCACAAGCCATGGATCGGCAACCAACAAGATAAAAGTCACACATGACGTTAACTATTAGCTTTTATATAGCCTGAATAAAAACCATGAAATCCTTATTAGTTTCAATAATATTTTTGACATTCTCATTTTATGCCCTGGGTGTACAAACACCCCCTCCTGATCCTTCAGATATCACGGAGGAATTTTCAGCAGACGATATTAAGGTAGTAAACTACGCAGACGCCAAAAAAATAATCGATACGTACGCGCAGCGAGCAGAAGCACAGTTAAACCATCACCCCACAAGTGGTGTGAGCCATTTAGGGTCAGCTCTAATTCCGCTGGTTATCTTCTTTGGCAATCAGGGCTTCATCATTTCCAGAGGGGGCGTAGCCAGCCTGAGCAGTATGGCCATCGGAATGCTTATGTCCATCGCTGGTAACGCTATCGGCTCAAGCAGTCTTCAGTTTTTTAATATCCCGGAAAGCTTAAGAAAACGGCTTGCATCTTACCGTTCATCCGAACAAGCGCCACCCGCTAAAGCCTCAAGAGTTCCGAAGCGGTTACGCCGAATTCTTGTCAGTATCGCTATGGTTGCCACCTCTGTTGAAATCTATCGCAATACTCATCTAATGGTTTTGAGAGCAGGGAGTCAAATACCAACACCTTTGTTACCAATATTTTCTGCATTAAACTTCCTGACTTTAACCATGGCGGTTAACAGCATTATCAATGGTATTGAACCTTTCTTACAAGGGGTTATATCACAAGAATCACTTAGTAGAGGTGTTACTCTAAGGGCAGAGGATTTAATCGAGAGAATCAGCAATCCTTCAGGAAAGTTAACAGCTTCTCAATTTGAAGCCGCTACAAATATATTTAGAGAGTCAGAAGCGCTCACACCCAGTCAAATTAAAACCGCTTTAGATAGTTTAATGGCATCAGAAGCTTTCACGGCTACTCAAATCACATCCACTTTAAATACATTAGGAGAATCAGGGCTATTAACGCCCTCTCAGGTTAAAGTCGCTTTGAATTCATTAAGAGAGACTGGAACCTTGACGGTTTCTCAATTTGAAGCCGCTGCAAATACGCCAGGAGAGCCGGGAGTGTTAACACCCGCTCAAATCGAAGCCGCTTTAAGAGCCCAAAGCTACCTCAGCGGCGCTAACTTTCACAACAGCGTTCGACAGGCACCTGTCGATCAAAAAATAGTTTACGGTTTAGCAATAGCCTTCTCTTTAGTTTCAATGGGCTTCTGGTCAAATAATGAGTTTTCAAGTGTGATTTACGAGCTGGTAGCTGAAGGTACAGTGAATATATCACATGCGCCTTACTTTATTGCTGCTCTTATGATAGCCCACTCACCGCATTTATCTCTTGCCTTTATTCCCTCTGCTATATTATTTCAAATTTACGGTTACTGCCGTAACGGAGTTTGCCGTGGTATCAGAGCATTACGTTCTGAGCAGACACCAACTCTGGTCGCCGCTGACAGTGAAACGACTCTGGCAGTGCCTGAGCCTAGCAATGCTCAACAAGCATCTAATTCAACTAAATGCAAAGACCGCATTACCTATGGCACTCTAGCCTTTTTAAATTTTTTGTGCGTAGTGGGTGCTGGCTGGTACACCTTGAATAATATCAACTCCGCTTTCTGTGGATATCAGGGTCCTGGAATAAACACCACTGATGAAATGTTAATCGACACCTGTCTTCAGTGTTTGAGCAGCGAGAATACCAGTCAGACGATGTCAGAATGTCTTGGACAGCCCTACAATGATAACAACCTAACGCTCTATTTCTTCTTGAGTGTGTTTACCTACGCCACCTCCCCCATTGCCTCCTTCTTTAGTTTGCAAAATAGCCTTTGGTGCTTCAGAGCCTTTGGTGCACGGGCAGCTAATAGTGTTTGTTATGGCGCCAGAGGCATTGGCAGAGCAGCAATGTTAGCTCGGCAGAAGTTGATTCTTTTTCTGGTGTGCCTCGGCATCCTGACGGAGCAGGAAGAAGGTGATGATAGCCATACTGAGGAACTTGTAATGAGTGGATTAAGAGCATTAACTGAGGCAGAGGCAGAGGATGCAGTTTGTATTATTAATGAATCAGGTGACGAGCCTACAATTGAATGCTTACCAATCAGTGCGATTGCTATTAGCAACTCTGATCATACCACTGAGCCAGATGTAGTGCTGGCGGATCAATCTCCGGCAACTTCTCCGGTAATGGATACTCCCACTGTTGACTCTGATCACATAACTGAACCAGAAACCAGCTCAGCGTCACTCAATCTCCCTCACCAATTACACATAGCAGACGAAACAGAGAGGCTGAGCCAAATTTTCAACTCACAGGAATTAAGAGAGGCCTTTGAAGCATTTAAAAATGACCACAATTCTGACTTCACAGGAGATCCTCAAGAGGAAAGTGCCGAACCAGAAGAAAAACATGAGCCTGTTATCGACGCTGAGCTTGAGCCGACAGTATCGAATCACAGCCATAACATTACGGATACTTTTCCGGCCGAACCTGCTGAATTTGTTATTCCACCACGTGATCCCAGCGAGCATACCCCTGAAGAGGAAGTTCGTAACTATCTTCCACTGCCTCAACTACCTCAACTACCACCACTAGACTTTGGATTTTCAGTCAGCCAATAGGTACCCGGCAAGATTGAATTGTTAAAACGCCAGAGCATCAAAAAGAACGTCGGTTTAACATTAGTTGAGCCGACAATTCATACGACTGAGCACTTATCAAACAAACACAACCAGTATAAAACCTACAAAATACGCCATGAACGTCTTGGTGTATTTTGTAGGTTTACTGTCAGATCTTATACGCTGTGGGTATCAGCCTTTCGGGCGCTCGACAGGTACTTTGTAAGGATGAAAGTGATGCGTTATTTACCAGCTCATCACTTCTTTCACAAATGGAATGGTCAGCTTGCGTTTAGCACGCAGAGAAGCACTGTCGAGCTTTTGCAGAATACGAAACAGATAACCCATATCACGAGTGCTGCGATAGATAATAAAGCGTGCCACTTCCTCACTCATATCTAATCCACGAAGATTGGCACGCAACTGAAGCGCGGCGACCTTATCTTTGTCGTCCAACGGCTGAACCTGAAAAACCATGCCCCAGCCTAACCGTGACTCAAGATCAGGAAGTTGCAGGTTTAACGCCTTGGGAGGGTTGTCAGCAGCGACCAGAAAACGGGTTCTGGAATCACGCAGACGATTGAAAAGGTCGAAGAGGGCTTCTTCCCATTCCGGGATACCGGCAACCGCACCGACATCATCAAGACATACCAGCTGCAAGCGTTCCATCCCTTCCAGCATATGTGGGGGATATTGAACCAGTTCTTTCATAGGCAGATAAATGCTGCGATGGTCCTGGCTGTCCACCTGATGACAGGCAGCCTGTAACAGATGACTGCAACCCACACCCGGAGAGCCGTAGAGATATATAAACTGTTCCGACTCAATGCCGGGAACCTGGCGATCCATATCCAAAATATTCACCAAGGTTGCGTTTTGCCCACTGAAATAGTTGGCAAAAGTAGCATCGTCCCTTAACTGGACACTGAGTGGCAGCTGCACAGGCAAACTCATATGGACATCAAATCCGTAAAGAAATCTCTTACACCGGGGATTTCAGAGGTACATGGATGTGCCTGCCTGAAGAACAATACGACAGAAATATTTTATTTCCATCAATACACTTATCTTCAGACATGGAAGAAACTTACACCTCATCTTCCATAAATCGACATCAATACTCTGATGCCACCAATACCAAACCCTACTAAATACAACGGCATTTTAAAACCGGAACCTCATTGATTAATATCAATAAAGTACTCATTTTCAGTAAGTTATTCATTTTCCCTGTCAGAAATACTGGCATGGTAAAGGTCACTTGCCTTGTAGTTCTGATGCAGGTGACGCAAGAGTACCATAATTATTGCTGCCATTGGCAGGGCAATTAGCATTCCGACAAAACCAAACAGCTGCCCACCTGCCATCAGGGCAAAGATAACAGCCACAGGGTGTAAACCAATTTTATCGCCCACCAGCCAGGGAGTCAGTATCCAGCCTTCCAGTGCCTGCCCAATCATAAAGACGACAGCAACCATCAACATGCCTGTAGAGCTGTCAAACTGGAAGAATGCCACTATCATAGCCGCAGCAAAGCCAACCACAAAACCCATGTAAGGAATAATACTGACCAACCCGGCGACCATTCCGATCAAAACAGCAAAGTGCAGGCCAATAACGGTAAGACCAAGACTGTAGATGGCACCAAGCGCCATCATCACCATCAACTGACCTTTGAGAAAAGCCCCAAGCACTTCATCACACTCCTGCACCAACCCGGTAATCACCGGCTCAATATTGCGGGGCATGATCGCTCTGAGATCCGCCATCAGCTTGTCCCAGTCTCTGAGTAGATAGAAGGTCACCACCGGCACCAGAAAGAGATTAACAAAGAATCCGATTAACGCCAGTGATGAACGGGAAACTGACAATCCGAGCTGCGCCAGCAAACCTCCGGCTTTCTGCCACTGACCCGCCATTTTTTTTGCCAGCTCACTGAAATCAAGCCAGACAGGATCAACATCAAGGTATTCAACAATTCTTGGCAACAGATTAGTTCGCAGCCACTCTTCCCAAATGGGCAGCATGTGAATCAGCAGTTTTATCTGATTCACCAGCATGGGCAGAACGATCAACAACATCGCCGCCAGTATGCCGGAGATCACCAAAAATACAACAGTGACCGAGAATGTCCGCGACAGCCCCCAGTCTTCCAGCCTGTCTGCCAGGGGATCTCCCAGATAAGCCAGTACCATACTGGCAACAAATGGTGTCAGCACCGGCCCCAGAAAATGGACAGTAGCAACACCGGCAAGAATCATTACTCCCAGAAGGTAGCGCTGATGTAATGTCATATTCATTATTCAAATCCCTTGCAGAGCAATCCTCAGGGTGCATTCCAGCGATAATACAGCGTTTGTTGGGCGCCGGGCTCTGCCCTGCTCGACGAAGCAGGCAACAGAGTCAAACTTCTTCCAAGTGCCAGAGCGTCATTTAACTGAGACACAGAACCATCAATGGACAGCTCCAGCTCAATGACAGAGCCAGTAATTTTATAGACTGATACTTCTCTTACGGCGGTCAGCTTGTCCAAATAACGGGTCAGTGTCGCATAATCTTCAACGGTCTTGACATTCTCAACCACCATTTTAGGTTTGATGTTGAGTTCACTGGCAGTAACGGCATAATGTTTGGCCAGATTTCTAGCGACCAGATCAGAGGCCAGATTCGCTACCCCCGCCGCGACCAGATCATTGACTTCAGTCTGATAACGTTCGCCACGAAACAGGAGAGTCAGTCGACCGCTATAACGCTCTGCATTCTTTTTCAACCGCCCCGCCATAATGGCTTCTGCACCATAACGCTGAGAAGCTGACTCCAGTGCATCCGAAAACAAGCCCCAGACATCTACTGCTGAGATATTCAGTGAGTCTTCAAAGTCGAGCAAAGGCAGGATGACAGGAATACCACGGGTTTCAAAATGACTCTCCATAATCAGAGGCAACTCCGACGACGAAGAAAGAATCTGACGACTGCCTCCATCATCCACCGCCAGCCACATCAGAGTAGTTGGACGATTGACACCCCAGATTGCCACATTCGATTCTCGCAGCAAACGGTTCACCAGTATCTGATCAAAATTCACCTGTAAATATTGATTACGCTGCTCATCCTGACGATAACTGAAGCTCTGCACATAGGCAGATGGCGCTCTCAGAGCACCAGGTACACCGCCAGTAGTCAATGTTTTCCGTTGTCCGCTGACTTTAATAATGACATTGGTCAGCGCCTGCCCCATAGCATCCTGACGCTCATCATCACTCTGCCCTGCTACCAGCACTTCCTGTTTATACAGGTTGCCGACCCATGCTGCACCAGCGCCGGTAGTTAACCCCAGCAACAGAAAGAAACTGAAAAAACCGAACAATACCTTACGCCTGACAACCACAGACATACACGAAACCCACTGCAAGACTTGATAGTCCGGTATTCTGCCATAGTTACCTGGTCAATGACGACTTAAGTATCCGATTAACTTTGCAGGAACCACATAATCCACGTTCTGGCTCATTGAAAACAGCGATCCCCCAATATAAGCAAGGCTAATGGCAGTACAAAAACCATCAGGGCAGGATCTATAGAGCCGTCATCGTTGCGACTGAAGCCTACCGAATATATCCGGAGCCAGGTGGGTATTGCAAATGGATCAACTTACCAACAGCATGAAAGCAAATCAAAAGCTATCTTTATCTACCGACACTTGATATTCAAAGAGGTAGCGAGGATTATGCGAACGATAAAACCGGTGTTTTTTCTTGTATTTTTATTACTAACTTCCCAGAGCTATGCCGGTTTATTGGGACCAGGAGGTGATGACGGACTGAGTCTTTTTAATGGATTGGAGGTTCTGAGAGGTTTCGGCAATGATCCACTTTTGCCCGGTCCGGATAATGACTTAACCCGGAGTGCACCTTCAGTCGCCGGACCTTCAAATATCCCTGATCCTACTCAGGAAGTCTCTGATATGCTGGAGGGTTTCAGCAGCATTGATCTGTCTGACTCATCATCAGAGGACGAGGAGCATATACTCTTTACCTTTCGGAGTATTTTGCCTGATCAGATTCGTAAAATAAAAGATTATCTCACCGATCAGGGAAGAGAGGGGTTTACTGAGGCAAACAGTTCTCGCAGAGATCAGCTGACACAGATCATTGAAGCACACCCTGAAAATGATAAGGATTGCATTCATGCCATCCTGAACTTTTTAATGGATGACATTGTTATTGATTTTACCCCATCCCCTCTTAACTCATCGACAGCCGAGGATGCTTTAAAAGGGAATGGATTCAGGGAACGTTGCCGCAATCGTGATGAGTTCGTCGATTTCTTGCGTTACAATAACCGGCCAATAGATGACTACAAAGAAATACTGGAGAGCCTTGAAGAAGGGCTCTATTTAGCGACGGATTATACTACAGAAAGTATAATAATTCATCGGGAATATAGCATCACTGACATTGATTATGTCATTTCATCATCACGCTTAAGTCTTGATGATGCCAAAATATACGACGGCGAACATTTAACTCGAAAACAACTCGAGTCACTCAGGTATATAGAACCGACTTCAGATACTCAGGATGAAAAAATTGAACTCTTTGGCGCTTTGAATGACGGCATGCTATTTCACATCACGGTTACAGACATAGATTTCGCTGGTACTCAGCACAAAATCCGATACTTTGATGACTGGAGCACCTTAATGCGAAGCCTGTTTGACAGAACGCTATCCCTTTTTTTTGAAGGTGCATCCGGGAAATTACCTCGCTTGATCGCCCCTCTAATGGAACATATATGCCGATTTAAAGAGTATGGCTTTGAAAACTTCACCACCGAATTTCGGAATGAACTGGGCAGGAGGATCAGTCAGCGTTTTGCCAGTACTCGCTTCCCGAATTGCGTTGTTCTTTAGTCTACCCGATGTGTGATTTTTATCTCGTAGGTTGCCAATCCATGGCTTATGGGTTCTGTACACTCCCTGTACAGAATGACAGCTAGTAGAGGTTTTGTGCACTCTGCTGTCATCCCGTACAGGGACTGTACGGGATCCACGTGGCATGGATAGCCATGTTGAAATTAAAAGTCACACATCGAGTTAAGGATATTAAAGGACAGTGTTGATCAGATTTCTGACATCGATACCTGCCCGAGTGATTATGAGTAGCTTTCTTAAGCCATAAAGATAGAATACTGACCTGATCATCCCAAAACATCCAAAAACATATGGTGCGGATTCACCTCAATGACTAAATCTGACTCAACCACTCCCCTGAGTTACAAAGATGCTGGTGTTGATATTGATGCCGGTAACGCCCTCGTTGATCGTATTAAACAGGTTGCCAAAGCCACTTCCCGCCCCGGGGTCATGGGAGGGCTTGGTGGATTTGGTGCACTTTTCCAGCTACCCACTGGCTATAAAGAACCTGTACTAGTGTCCGGTACCGATGGTGTGGGAACCAAACTAAAGCTGGCGATGGATCTGGGCATGCACGATGACATCGGTATTGATCTGGTGGCGATGTGCGTCAACGATCTGCTGGTGTGTGGCGCCGAGCCGCTGTTCTTCCTCGACTATTACGCAACAGGCAAACTGAACGTCGATGTGGCAGAACGGGTGGTGACCGGCATTGGCAAAGGTTGTGAACAGTCCGGCTGTGCTCTGGTTGGCGGCGAAACCGCTGAGATGCCCGGCATGTATCAGGGCGACGATTACGATCTTGCCGGCTTCTGTGTGGGGGTTGTGGAAAAGTCTGAGATTATTGATGGCAGCAAAGTAGCAGCTGGCGATGTTCTGATCGGCTTGAAATCCAGTGGCCCGCACTCTAATGGCTATTCTCTGATTCGTAAAGTTCTGGAAGTATCCGGCGCTGACCTGCAACAGGATCTCGACGGCAAACCACTGGCTGAACACCTGATGGCACCCACCCGGATTTATGTCAAATCCATTCTGCAACTGCTCAAAGAAGTGCCGGTTCATGCTATGGCACACAATACCGGTGGCGGTCTGCCTGAAAATCTGCCAAGGGTGATTCCAGAAGGATGTGGTGCAGAGATTGATACCAGCAGCTGGGAAATCCCGGCAATTTTCCGTTTCCTGCAAGATCACGGCAATATCGAGCCCTTTGAGCTTTACCGCACCTTTAACTGTGGTATTGGTATGATTCTGGCTGTTCCCGCAGATCATCAGGACCAGGCACTCAGTTTGTTGCAAAAATTGGGTGAAGACGCTGTGGTGATTGGTAAGATCAACACGCTGGCGCAAAACTCTGAACAAGTAACTTTCAAATAACGTTTATATCGATAACGTAGGTCGGCTTCCATGAAGCCGACAAGCAGCCAAACAGGCTGCTAAAGTATCTGACAACACTTGATGATGCCGCCCTTCGGGGGAAACCGACCTACACTCTCATTCATTTGTGCAAATAAAAACGCAAGGTGACTCGCTTGAATCCAGCAAACCGAGTGGTTGTTCTGTTATCCGGTAATGGCAGCAACCTGCAGGCGATCATAGATCAACAACACAAGTACAATTATCAACTGGTCGGTGTATTAAGCAACAATCCCGACGCTTATGGACTGGAACGCGCCCGACAGCACAACATCAACAGCATCGCCATTGATCACAAAGCATTTGCCAATAGAGACGCGTTTGACCAACAATTGATTGAAAAGATTGATCAACTGGAACCAGATTTGGTTGTACTGGCTGGCTATATGCGTATCCTCAGTGAACACTTTGTTGCTCATTATGCGAACCGGCTGATCAATATTCACCCTTCTCTTTTGCCTGCTTACAAAGGAATGCACACCTATCGTCGAGTACTGGAAGATCAACAGTCATTACATGGAACTACCGTTCATTTTGTAACGCCGGAACTGGACAGCGGCACCCCTTTCATTCAGGCTTCGCTTCAGATTACGCCTGCCGATACAGAACAGAGTCTTCGTCAACGTGTGCAAGCAATGGAACACCAGATATACCCTCTGGCAATTCACTTAATCACAGTGGGTCGATTGACTCTCAGAGACTCTGTCGCTTATCTTGACAATAAGCCTCTGACATCAAATGGATACCCATTAAAGGAACATGCTCTGGAGATACCATGAGCCGATACAACGCTTTTTTATTCAAACCTCTTATCACCTCGGTCATTGCCTCGATCTTTTTAATATCCGGCCTGGGTGGCCAGGCATCTGCCAGCCAAAAGCCCCTGGAACTGAAGCCTTATAGTGCAAGCTACCAGGCGTCCATTAAAGGTATTCCCTTTGGTGGTTCCGGTAAGCGCACGCTGAGGAAAAATGACGATGGCAGCTGGACGTTGGAATTTGGTGCCAAAGCAGCGTTCTTTGGCATGATGGAAACCAGCCAGTTTAACCTCAAAGATCAGTACATTATTTCACACACGTACACCAACAAACGCTCAGGCATCGGAGGTAAACCGACCAAAGAAGCCCACTTCGACTGGAAAAAACAAAAGGTAAGCTGGCAGCAAAAAGAACGACAGTGGTCTATGACCTTACCCGATGGCGCCATTGATAATCTCGCCTACCAGCTGCAGTTGCGCATCGACCTTAATAGCGGTAAGACATCCGACTTTACTTACCAGATTGCCGATGATGATGAAGTGTATCAGCGCACATTTCTTTTTGAAGGTGAAGAAGTCATCGAAACTGACGCAGGTAAACTGGAGACGGTGAGAATTAAAATCAAGCGAGACACCGACAAACGGGCCACCTGGATCTGGTTTGCCAAAAACTGGAACTATTTTATGGTGAAGCTGTTGCAGCGTGAAGGCGATTCGGAATACACCATCGAATTCAAGGAAGCCACAATCGATGGCGTCCGGTTAACCGGGAAATAAATCCATATATATGGATAGCCCTACTTCGGGTATTATCCTTTTTTTCAAAAACATACCGGAGATTTCTGTGCGCTTCTTACACACCATGCTACGAGTAGGCGACCTGGATCGATCAATCAAGTTTTACACCGAAACCCTCGGTATGAAGCTATTGCGCCAAAACGAAAACACAGAATACAAGTACACTCTGGCTTTTGTTGGTTACGCTGATGAAAGCGAACAGGCCGTTATCGAGCTGACATACAACTGGGGAACGGATAGCTACGAGCAGGGTACCGCTTTTGGTCATATTGCTCTGGGTGCTGATGACATTTACACAACCTGCGAAAACATCCGTCAGGCGGGTGGCAAAATCACCCGCGAGCCGGGTCCGGTTCTGGGCGGTTCGACCGAAATTGCATTTGTAGAAGACCCTGATGGTTACAAGATTGAACTGATCCAGATGGCATCTGCTTCAAAAGGGCTTGGTGAGTAAACGTTAATACCATGTTGGTTTCCACCCGTAGGTAGGCAAAAGAGCCTACCATATCTTAGAAACTGTTCATGATCTTGTTGTAGGCTGCAAAAGATCATGAACAGCTTCTTACTCATTCAAAAATGCCGCGCCACGAATACCGGATGAATCTCCGTGTGCATTTTTCACCACGTTGGTTATCGTTTTCTTGGTTACTGTGTACTTATCCATTTTTTCATTAACTAATGGATAAATGTCGTCTACATTGGACATCCCGCCACCCAGTACAATCACTTCCGGATCAATAAAGTTCACGATTGAAGCACACACGCGCGCCAACTGGTCACAATAAAGGTCAAAATGTGCTATCGCATTGAGGTCACCCGCAAGCACACGCTTCATAATCTCCTTTGACGACAATGGCTCTTTATATCGCTCATTCCAGGTTCTGGCAAAGCCGCTGCCAGAAACAAACATTTCATTGCAGTTCATGGAACCACAATCACACTGAACAGGCGCACCATCAACATCTTCGCAGAAGTTCGGTAATGGGTTATGCCCAAGCTCCCCGCCCAGCTTATTCAATCCGGTTACCAGCTTTTCATGAACAATGACACCTGAGCCACAGCCGGTCCCGATGATAATCGCCACACAAGAGTTATTGGCATCTTTGGCAGCACCATCTTTAAATTCAGACAGCGCAAGACAGTCTGCATCATTAGCAATAGTAACAGGCACCGGATAACGGGCTTTAACATCCGCAATAAAATCCTGGCCATTCAGCACCAGAACATTGGCTCCTTGCATCAGACCATCGTTGCCAACAAAGCCACAGCACCCGATACCAATAGAATCAATCTCACCAGACTCAGCCAGTTGATCCAGGACAGAAAATACCGTATTGAGAAAATTCTGATAGCTGTCTTTCTGAGTAGGTACACGCAGTTTTTTTATTTCATTAAATCCTTCACAGGCAAGAGCGACACCTTCAATCTTGGTACCCCCAATATCCAGACCTACAATCATGCTGCCTCTCTTCGCTCATGGCGAACTAAAAAATATTCCATATGACTGGGTACTTATGATAACCAGTGACCAATAAGCAATTCTCTGATTTACATCACTCTGTTGACTCTATCCATTAATTGCAACCACTGGCTGTAAAATGTGCCTGTCACTGATGCTATAAACGTTTGGATAGATTGATTCCATTTGCCATTCTGCTGACAATAGAAGCCGATAACATTTTGACAGGGATGCCAGCCACTCCATGCACTTACTGAAACGCTCTGCTTTGATGATTGCTTTACCTTTACTTGCCAGTTGTTCATCATCTCAAGTCGGCAGCTATACAGCCAAAAATGCAGCCAACCATGCAACCAGTTATGCGACTCGTGCCGTTTTGAAGGAGTTGGGCACACCCGGCGATATTATTTCTTTTGGAATGAGCACCCGGAAAGATGTCATTGGATTTGAAGCCTTGGTACGCATGCTGGCCCGGGAAGTTAAATTTACCTGGGGTGATGACAAAACCGCCGGCACCAAAGAGTATGTAAAATACACCAATAACTATAAAACCCGCGTGTTTGTTGATTTTGAATCCGGAAAAGTCCATATCGAAACCCTGGATAAAAAAGATCTGCGCAACGCCATTATCACCACACTTCTGACACCGGAAGACCCTGCTAACGTCGATATTTTCAGTTCTGACGATATTACGCTGGGTAAAGAACCCATGCTTTATGGGCAGGTGCTTGATCAGGACAACAAACCCATTCGCTGGAACTGGCGCGCCGCGCGTTATGCCAATTATCTGATCCGTCACCGCTCCAGCAACAAAAACACCAGCAAGGGCTGGGTTTATGCAGTGGATTTTGATCTTGTCAACGATCACATGGCTAAGCGTGAATATCAATACGCCAATCTGGTTCGACGCTCTTCCAAACAGTATCGCGTCAACGAAAGTCTGATCTACGCTATTATGCGCACCGAGAGTAGCTTTAACCCTTATGCGGTCAGCCATGCTAACGCTTATGGACTGATGCAGGTCATTCCGAGAACCGCCGGGCGGGATGTATTTAACAAAATCAAAAACAAACCCGGTGAGCCCAGCAAGTCATATCTGTTCAAGCCTCACAATAATATTGATACCGGAACCGCCTACTTATCACTTCTGGATACTCGCTACCTAAAAGGCATTCGCGATCCACTGACACGAAAATACGCGGTCATTTCCGCCTATAATGGCGGCGCAGGCAACGTCTTCAAGACGTTCGATAACAATCGCACCAGAGCCGTTGAGAAGATGAATAATCTCAAGCCCAACCAGGTTTACTGGGCTTTAACTAAAAGACACCCACTGAGTGAGTCACGGCGGTATCTGGAAAAAGTAACTAAAGCGGAGAAGGCGTTCTATCGAGGCGAGGTATAATGCTAACCGCAGTTATCCATCACAGTAAAGATGGCCAATAGTAGAAGCATTTCCTTCAGTAAAGTCTACACTGAGCACTAATTTGCTAAGGATCAGTCTGAAAATAGCTCCTTATTGTCTACATTCCGAAGCCCGGATTTTGCCTGAGTGAAATCCGGCGCAATTTTTAGACCATGTTCATGTCGGTGTCAACTTCGTGGTTCCAGCATACAAGAACAAAATAGAAAGTTAATTTTAGACAGCTCTTAACGTCGCCTGATTGATTCGAAATGGATTAGGAGAGATAAATGCTTCGGTATCCAACTGCTCTTAACGTTCTTGAGAAGTGTCTGTTGTTGCTACTTAGTGTTTCCTGTACTAGCCACTCCCACCCCTTGTCTGTGATTGCTGAAAGTAGTTGTGTTGCAAGCGCACTGCACTCAATAGTGGTTGACCTTTGTCGTCAATATCATTCATTTGATGATGAATTTATGGACAGCCAGGATCTCGATCAGTGTTATCTTGACCAGTTAATGGATTCCGACAATAGCTATACGCGATTATTAACCGGTATGATGCGCAGACAATGTGAGGCTGAACACCAGGGGGAAATAGCCGACGCAAAAAAGATATATCAATGTGTTTTAGCGAAAATTGCCCGGGAGGGGGATCAGATACCCCCGAAGGCATCGAATTCCAGTCAGCCGCTGGGTTGCTTTAAAGTCTTAACATCAAGACCTGACCCGGAAACAACGACGGGCTACATAAGGGTGGTAGAACCCATAACGCTGACCGAAAGATTGCTGGGAATCGTCGGATCCCTTTTTACGGCAATTCCTGCTTACGTGCAAACGTTTGGCAATGTCTGGCTCATTTACAGTCACCACTACAGAGATCGCCCCCTCACACAAAGAGATGCACCGGGTCAGCTTAGCTGGCCTATACTTGACTTCTTCGCTAATGGACTCAATATTGGTTATTTTGTGGAAAGGCAAGGATCCGATCTTCAGGTGCTTGATGTCTTACCTCAAGCCTGTTCAATGTCGGGAGATGTTATTTCTGTCTTTCTTCAGATGTATATGAAAAGTTTAACCAAAAGCTTACAAACGAGTGAAGACTACCTGGTAGATGATGTCAGTTATTGCGAACAGAGTGACCTGTGCTCTGACGCATCATGACAATATACGATGTATGTGGTCGTTAGCATAGCCCGGAAATACGTTCGTTTTCTTTCTGCAGGCCGGGATTGGCCATCCCAAATCCGACCTGCAAGTACCTGTCGAT
Source organism: Endozoicomonas sp. (assembly GCA_965199185.1). Taxonomy (GTDB): domain Bacteria; phylum Pseudomonadota; class Gammaproteobacteria; order Pseudomonadales; family Endozoicomonadaceae; genus Endozoicomonas. The sequence goes on from CBDAQW010000003.1 coordinate 152,710, forward strand.
CAGAACGGTCCCAGGCCAATCATTTGAGCGACCACAACCGCAATCAATGCTGCTGCAGACCAGAACAGAAACAGAGGCAAAAAGAATTTTACCCAGCGCAGGTAAGGTACTTTTGCCAGTGCCAGTACCGCCAGAAGCCCCCCGTTGGTAGGGTAAATATAGTTTGAGATACCATCACCCAGCTGCGAAGCCAGCGAAGCCACCTGACGAGTAACGCCTCCCATATCCGCCAGCGGGATAATAATCGGCATAGTAATCACAGCCTGACCGGAGCCTGACGGAATCATCAGATTAATCACCGCCTGCACCATATACATAGCGACAGCAGACACCAGCTCAGAGCTACCTACCAGCATTTGAGACAGATAATAAATGATGGTATCGATGATGCGAGCATCTTCCATGACCGACATAATGGATCGGGCAAAAAAGATAATCAGTACAGCGACCAGAACTTCACTACAGCCTTTGGTCCAGTAATCGCAAATCTGATTGGCAGAAAGACCACCAACAAGCCCCGGAATAATCGCTGCAGCAATAAAACAACCGGCAATCTCATTGAAGCCAAAACCCATAGTCAGGGTTCCAAACAGCATATAACCAAAGATCGCCAGGAAAGTAATACCTGCTGCTATCTCTCGCTTACTTAACACTTTGATATTGATGTCTGTTGAAAACTGCTGTGGCACGTCGTGCAGCAAACTGTTTGATGGATCTGCCTTGACTTTTCGGGCATACATCAACAGATAAACAAGGCCGGTCACCAGCATAAATGCCATGCAAATGGCGCGATACCACATAGCAGAATACATCGGTAACTCAGCAATATTGTGCGCAATGCCGGTAAAAAACGGATTCGCCAGAGCCGCCGCAAAACCCGCACAGCTCGATAGCAATACGATACCCAGGGCCGTCATCACGTCGTATCCCAGCTTGATACAGATAGGGATCATCAGAGTGATGAAAATCACATCCAGTTCACGCATCCCGGTAAACGTCACATTCAGGGCAATGGCAGCCATCACCACCGGTGCAATCACCACCATACCACGGCGCTTTAACCTTTCTGTCAGACCAAAAACAGCCGCATCAAGAATCCCCATATGACGCATAACACCAAAGGCACCACCCACAAACAAAACCACCCCCATCACACCGGAAGCGGATTGAAACCCTTGAAAAAAGGACTGAAAAAAGGAGGACACTGTGGTTGGGTTGCTGTCTACGAAAGCAAACGAGCCGGGATTAATAATGGTGCGTCCATCGACGACATAACGTTCAAATTCGCCACCAGGAATCAGGTAGGTTGCGATAGCAGCAATCACCACCATGATAAACAGCGATAAGAACGGATGGTTGCCATCTTTGTCTTCAACGATGGTAGGAGTAAAAGTATCGGTATTGTTTACAGCAATCTGCATAGGTTACCTTTCAGTTAAAGTGAAGCGGGACTATAGTCAGGTCTTCTCCTTCCTGCAAACAGGAATCCAGACAATATCGGTAATCACCCAAAGAGCAAAATCAGAACCTTACGGAAAAAAGCGGGTGATTTTACCATTAATAACACCTTAATCAAGCTTAAAACACCAGATTAAACTCAATATACGGCACAATGATCCTGAAGAAATAACAGGCTCAATCCGTATTTTCCACCCACTTATTAACATCACAACCGTGTCACGCAAGACAACCGTATTAGCAGCAATATCTCTACTCCTCTCAACGATAATCTACATGTAGAATATCCATCACTAGACAACTGTTTGCAGAATGTACTTATGTCTCAAGATGAAGAAAAATTGTTCAGAGAAGCTATGGATGGTGTTAAGCCGCTGGACAGCAAACCACGCCACCATCAACAGCGCACACCGACCAAAGCACTTTCAGAAAGCACAATCAAAGCACGCCGGGCAGCAGCCGAAAGCGGCAAAGCCAGTGGTGGAGCAGCCCTGTCTGAAGCCTGGATTGAACCCATTGAACCAGAGCAGCGTATTGAGTTTTTTCGCCCCGGCCTGCAGCAAACTCGTATGCGCCAGTTACGGCAGGGGCAGTTTAACGTGCAATATCAGGTCGATCTGCATGGCTACCGGATTGAAGAAGCCAGAGAGCTGATTGCCGAATTCATCCAGGTTGCACAGGGTAAGGGGTATATCTGCGTCAGGATTGTGCATGGTAAATCACACCGTTCAACTGACCGGCAAACCACATTAAAGAGTCATGTTAATCACTGGTTGAAACAAATCCCGGACGTATTGGCATTTTGCTCGGCGCCTCAAAGTGAAGGCGGCGCAGGCTCAGTACTGGTTTTGCTGAAACGAAAATAGAATTTAGACAGAGGTTGTACGACTGTGGGAAACTAGTCTCAGATAAATAGAAAATACATGCCAGTTTATATGCAGACCATCATTGAAAAAGAATTAGCCCTGCACGAATACGAAGTCAACAGAGACAAGGACGAAGTAGCCAAACTACTACACCCGGATTTTAAAGAAGTCGAAGCCTCGGGCATTAGCCTTGATTTAATCAGCACACTTAACCTTCTCGGTGATGCAGAAACCAACCAGAGTAAGCTTCATTCACAGGATTATGAAACTATACAGTTGGCTCCAGACGTTTATCTGCTGTTGTATAACTCAGCCCTAACGGACCGCAAAGGACGCTTCAGCCGTTTTGTTAAAAGATCGTCCATTTGGTCTTTGACCGAACAGGGATGGAAGATGAAGTACCATCAGGGTACTCCATGTGAACCCTTTACTATAAAACGCTAATCAAAACAGTCGATTCAGTCCATCCAGCGCCGCCACCCGGTAAGCTTCTGCCATGGTCGGGTAGTTAAAGGTGGTATTGAGGAAGTAACGCAGAGAATTTGCCTCACCTTTCTGACTCATAACCGCCTGACCGATATGCACGATCTCTGAAGCCTGATCACCGAAGCAGTGAATACCGAGCACTTCCAGCGTGTCGCGATGGAAAAGGATCTTCAGCATACCGACCACTTCACCGGTAATCTGCGCCCGGGCGAGCCGGCGAAAAAAGGCTTTACCCACCTCATAGGGTACAGCGTCAGCAGTCAGCTCTTCTTCGGTTCTTCCCAGTGAGCTGATCTCGGGAATGGTGTAAATACCCGTCGGCACTTTATCGACGAAGTGCCACTCTTCTGAGTTGCTCATATGCGCTGCGGCTGAACGACCCTGGTCATAAGCAGCACTGGCAAGACTGGGCCAACCAATCACATCACCGGCAGCATAAATATGAGGAATTTGTGTCTGATAACTTTCGTTAACCGACAGCTGTCCACGGTTATCCGGTGTCAGGTCAATCATTTCAAGCCCCATTGAACCGGTATTGCCCGAACGACCATTAGCCCAAAGCAGAATATCCGCCTTAAGTTTTTTTCCGGATTTCAGATGCAGCACCACGCCATCCTCCAGCGTTTCGACTTTTTGATATTCCTCATTATGGCGGATAATTACATTCATTTTGCGCAGCTGATAACCGAGCGCATCGGAGATTTCTTTATCCAGAAAAGAGAGCAGACGGTCACGGGTATCGATCAGATCCACCAGCACGCCCAACCCTGAAAAAATAGACGCGTATTCAGAGCCAATAACACCGGCTCCGTAAATAATCATACGGCGGGGTGTTGATGACAGTTCAAGAATGGTGTCGCTGTCAAAAATACAGTGGTGATTAAAATCAATATCGGCAGGACGATAAGGGCGGGAACCAGAGGCCAAGAGAATATTCTCGGCATGCAGTGTTTCGATATTGCCGTTTTCCTGTACTACTTCGACGGTATGCTCATCAACAAAGCTGCCTCGACCAAAGAACAGATCAATGCGATTGCGAGCGTAGTACATGGTGCGAGACTGCACCTGTTTCTGGATGACTTTCTCTGCCCCTTTCAATACTTTAGGAAAACTAAACCAGCGGGGTTCGCCAATTTCCCGGAACATGGAGTTGGTGTTGAAATCCATGATCTGTTTCACGGAGTGGCGTAAGGCTTTGGAAGGGATGGTACCAAGATGAGTACAACTGCCACCGACAAAATTAAACTGCTCAATGACGGCGACTTTTTTGCCCAGTTTCACGGCATTCATCGCCGCACCTTCACCGGCCGGACCTGAGCCGAGGACAATTAGGTCGTAGTTTGAGACACCCATTGGGGTTCCCCCTGATGATAATGATTTATTCTTTTCGTGTTATCGGTTTGTAGTGCAGCTAAGCGGAGAGCAAGGGCCAATTTTATAGGTCGGTTCCCGCCCGGAGGGCAGAAGCCGACAAGCCCGTAGGGCCGACATTAGCATTATGGATAAGACAACATGTTTTTTGTCCTGTCTGAGTGCTGGGACGCTGCCGTATTCTTTGCACTCTCTGAGCGCATTGTCGGCTTCTCCCTTCAGGGGAAACCGACCTGCGTATACAATAAACCTTTACTTTGTTGCTACCGATGCATCGTAAAAAAGACCATCCGGAATTTCGGACACAGAGTCGGTTTTATCACCACCTCCACAAATCACACAACCGTCTTTCAGCCCCAGTGTACTCAAACCACCACAAGAGCCCTTAATAGGTTTATTGGCAAAGATCACACCAATGGCCATAGCCGCAATCAGCACCAGAAATGCTCCAAATGTTACTAGCATCATTGTCATGACTGATCTCCTCTTCTTATTCGACCAGATAAGGCTTGAATGCCTCACTGGTGACTGTTTCAAAACTACTTTCAGTATAATAAGCAAACCTGGCAGCTATGCCTTCACGGTTTGCCAGCTCAAGACCTTTTTCATCTCCGAGCACCATAAACATGGTCGCCATAGCATCCGCTTCAGCCACGGTATCTGCAATCACAGCCACCTCAGCAATGCGTTTGGCTTCAGGCCAGCCTGTAGCGGGGTTGATGGTATGGGAATAACGCTTGCCATTAACTTCAAAAAAACTCAGATAATCGCCAGAAGTCGCCAACGCCTTATCGCCCGGAACCACAATGGCAGAAACACCATTTTGCCCCATTTCAGGACCAATAACAGCCAACCGCCAGGCCTGACCATTGGGTTTCTCACCCTGAACCAGCACTTCTCCGCC
>CBDAQW010000004.1:0-231280 GCA_965199185.1 Endozoicomonas sp.
CGGTACATTATTGCAGCACCTCAAAGAACTGGGGCTACATACTGATATCAAAACTGATGATACTGTTTTTTACTTCACCACCTGCGGCTGGATGATGTGGAACTGGTTGGTCAGCACACTTTCACTGGGCGCTAAGCTTGTACTATACGACGGGTCACCTTTTTACCCTCAGCCCAAATCCCTGATGGATATGGCTGAACAGGAAGGCATCAGCATTTTTGGGACCAGTGCCAAATATATTGCAGCGTTGGACAAGGCAAGGGTAAAACCTTCTCAAACCCATGATCTGTCAACACTGAAAACGATACTGTCTACTGGTTCTCCACTGCTTCATGAAAGTTTTGATTATGTCTATCGGGATATCAAGCCGGATGTTCGACTGTCTTCTATTTCTGGCGGTACCGATCTTATTTCCTGTTTCGCTCTGGGTTGCCCGATACGGCCTGTTTACCGGGGAGAACTTCAATGTCGTGGGCTCGGGATGGAGGTTGAGTTTGTCAACAGTCAGGGCAAGGCTTTGCAGTCAGAAAAAGGTGAACTGATCTGTAAATCCAGTTTTCCGTCTATGCCTGTTGGTTTCTGGAATGATGAAAACAATGAAAAATATCACGCTGCATATTTCAGCCAGTTTGAAGGCTACTGGGCTCATGGTGATTTTGGCGAATTAACAGAACACGATGGAGTAATTATTCATGGCCGGGCCGATGCCGTATTAAACCCGGGCGGTGTTCGTATTGGTACCGCTGAAATTTACCGGCAGGTAGAAAAGATCGATGACGTGCTTGAAAGCATTGCTGTTGGCCAGGAGTGGAAGAATGATATCCGGGTGATTCTGTTTGTCCGGCTACGGAACGATGCTCAGCTCACTGAAGCACTGATCAAACAAATCAAACAAACCATTCGTCAGAATACTACTCCACGGCATGTACCGGCACTGGTTTTACAGGTGAATGACATTCCCAGAACCATCAGTGGAAAAATCGTAGAACTGGCAGTGAGAGAAGTGATTCATAACCGGCCCGTACTCAACACAGATGCCTTGGCCAATCCGCAGGCATTGGAATGTTTCCGGGGGCATAAAGCATTAAGTTGAAACCCGGTGTGTGACTTTTAACTTCAATATGGCTATCCATGCCCATGGATCCCGTACAGTCCCTGTACGGGATGACAGCAGAGTGAGCACAAACCCTCTACGAGCCGTCATTCTGTACAGGGACTATACAGAACCCACAAGCCATGGATCGGCAACCAACAAGATAAAAGTCACACATGACGTGTTGAAACAAAAAACTCCTCATATCTACAAAGACAGAGGAGTTCGAGAGCCAGTTTTTAATCAGCAAGCACTAAACGACCGCTTCCTGCTGCACATCTTTTTCTCTCTTGAGAATGTACTGATAAAGATCATCATAAGCTTCCCATAGATGAGAACCAAACAAAGGATCACTCATCTGTTTAAGATCATCTTCCACAAAAGTCAGATCTTCAGGTGTTAGCAGCTGCTTCATAGCAGGAATCATATGAGCATTTTCAATCTTCATATGCTCTTTCTGTAACTCACTGTATACCGAATATTCAGCCAGTAACTGGTTAATGGAAATCACCTGATCAGAAGCAATGGTAGTAAAGTCTTCGATCAACTTCTGGGTCATTGCAGTAATCTGTTTATGCTGGTCTTCAATCAATTCAAACTGAAGGCGCTCTTCCCGATCATTTAATCTTGCCCGCAAACGAGCCATTAAACGCGATTCCAGAGGGTGGTGAAAAGCATCCGGGTAGTGGTGCATATAATCCAAAGCTTCGAGAATGATGGATAGCTGTGGTCTGTAGTCAGTATCTTCACGATAACCGGCCACTTCATAATCCAGAAATTTGAGCAGGCGTATGAGATGCTGATGATCATTTATTATACGGTCAATAACTGTCGCCATAAAGTTAAGCTCCCAATTTTAATTTTTGTTCATCTACGTTTGTAAACGTCACTCCGGTTTTATGTATTGATTTATGTCAAGGTATGACTCACCACTGACTGGCAGCAAGGATTCATGACCACCCATTAATCGGCCTGCTGCAGTGAACAGTCATAATTCTCAGCAGGTTTCATCATGCCATAATTATTAAATAGTTGTTGTTTATTTCACCAGGGCGATCTCATTTAGCACTAACTTTCAAATAATTCCTTGAAGCAGCAGTGTTCTGTATTCGTCATCCGCTGCCGCCATGATGCGCTTGTTCTTGATGCCAAGCTTTAAGGTAGTCTCCTGCTTCAGCAAGTTTAGAGCTATTTGTCTGAATATCGCCATATTCTCTGGGCCAAAGCCTTTTCTAATACGACACTCGTCTTCTCTAAAGCCAATGTCGAGTACCCAGTGCAGATTGTTCTCCACCGACCAATGAGATCGCACTGAATTCATGAAGTGCTTGGCACCTGTGGTTAGGCTAGAAATAAAATATCGACGCTCAATACTCACCTGATCACCTTCATGACGCTCACCTTCAACAACCCCTATCATAGCGAGATCTTTCCAGTCTTCACGCTGGACAAGCCAATGAATATCAGTACTTGTCCAACAGCGACGTATTTCTATTCGTCCATGACCTTTTTCTATCGTTTCATGAAAACTTGCGCTTTCAGATAGCTTTTCCTTTGTCGCCAGATCATCAAGATAAAGCTTGATATCATCGTGTAGGTGCGGCTGGTTTCCTTTTACAGCCAGCAGGTAGTGCGCATTTTTATCTCTGATTTTTTCAGCGATCGCTCTTTGGCAGCCCATAGCGTCAGTGCTGACAATGCACCCGCTGATCTCTAGCATATCGAGAAGTGCTGGAATAGCGGTTATCTCATTAGACTTGGCTGCTGTCTTAAGTTGCCCAAGTACCATACCTGTCTGGCTGGCCCATGCGTTGACCATATGGATAGCGGCCTTGTTATCACCTTTATCGTATGAGCGACGCAGTGTTTTTCCATCAATAGCGATGACTTCACCATGAGTACGCTCAGCAATTTGTTTAACCCAGGTTATAAAACATTGGCGAAACTCATCTGGATCAAGTCGTTCAAAAACTCGAATAAATGTGTGATGAGATGGGACGCCATGAGGAAGAGGGATATGAAGCTTTAGCCAGGATTTCTTTTTCTTGGCAAGTTCTGAGACCATCTTCCAGTCTTCAGCGCCACAAGTGATCATGCAAACAGCTATGAAAACAAGGTTTGGCAGAGGATAACGATGATTATCAGCACGAATTTCAGTCAGTTCGGAAAATGCATCCAAGAGGGTCATATATGGCATCCTTAGTCTTAGGGTGGAGAATGCCATACCTTTTGAGTTGTTTTAATGTCACAGGGCAAAGTATGTTAGTGCCAAATGAGATTGCCCTGTTTATTTCACAACTCAACAACCACCGGCTAAAGCCGGTGGGTTAGTATGACGGACTGAAAGTCCAGCGGACGCGTCAAAGACGCGTTGATTTAGCCCTCAATCCTGAAATTGTCCTCTACTTTTGGCTCGAAATGGTGCTCTAAGTATTCTTTGATCATTGATTCTGTCACCTCCCCTGAAGTTACGCAGAAGAAGCCTCTTGCCCAGAAATGACGCCCCCAATACCTCTTTCTAAGATCGGGAAAACTTTCAAATAGCTTGGCTGAACTCCTACCTTTGATTCTCCTCATTATGTCACTCGCCGATATGCTGGGTGGCGCTGACAAAAGTAGGTGGACATGGTCTTTACTCACTACACCTTTCAAGATATCAATTTCAAAGGCCTGGCACGTCTCTCGTATTAGTTCTCTCGCCCTGATACCAACATCCCCTTTCAAAACTTGATACCTATATTTCGTGACAAAAACAAAATGGTACTGAATCTTGAAGACTGTATGACTGCCGTATCTATAGTCCATTGCACCACTCCTACTTCGAGTCTGGGGCAGAAGATATCATAGCTAAAGCTGACCGGCTAAAGCCGGTGGTTTTAACCTTTTAGGAGACTAATAAACAACGAAGATAACAGCCAGAGGTAGTGAGGGGTGGAATTTCGATCCCCGGCCATTCCTGAAAAGCGAGCCGGGGAAGATAGCTCTATAATTCCTGTATCATTTTCTCTGCCGGCTCCCATTGCAAACCACGGGCTTGTGCGACACTTTCACAGGTGATGATACCTTTGCAGACATTCAACCCACTGCGCAGATGAATATCATCCTGCAAAGCTTTTTTCACACCTTTGTTGGCAAGATTCAAAATAAACGGCAGTGTGGCGTTATTCAATGCCATGGTAGATGTTCGTGCTACTGCTCCCGGCATATTGGCAACACAATAATGAACAACATTATCAATGATAAAGGTGGGTTCATCATGGGTCGTTGGAACTGAGTTATCGGTGCAACCGCCCTGGTCAATGGCCACATCAACAATCACCGAGCCGGCTTTCATGGAGTGAATCATATCTCTGGTAATCAGTTTGGGTGCAGCGGCGCCGGGCAGTAGAACACTGCCAATAACCAGATCGGCAGGAATAACATGCTCGGCAATGGAGTGGGAAGTTGAATAAACTGTTTTTATCCGATTACCATAATGAGCATCCAGTCGACGTAGAGCATCTATAGAACGGTCAAGTACAGTAACATCGGCACCCATTCCGATGGCCATGGCAGCGGCATTCTGACCAACGACACCACCACCAATGATAACCACTTTCGCTGGTTCCACACCCGGTACTCCCCCGAGAAGCAAACCGATACCCGACATGGATTTTTCGAGACAACGAGCACCTGCCTGAATAGACATTCTACCAGCCACCTCAGACATCGGAGCCAGCAAAGGAAGTCGTCCGGCACTGTCGGTTACGGTTTCATAAGCAATACAGGTAGCACCTGAAGCCATCAGTTCTGAGGTTTGCCGCTCATCTGGGGCAAGATGTAAGTAGGTAAATAAAGTATGATGAGGTTGTAGCCTGGCACGCTCTTCTGCCTGAGGCTCTTTTACTTTTATAATTAGTTCTGATCTGAGAAATACGTCGAGTGCCGTATTTAAAATAAATGCTCCAGCCTCCTGATAGCTGTGATCATCAAACCCAACCCCGGCACCAGCGCCTCGTTCGACAAATACCTGATGACCATAATCGGAAAGTTCTTTTACCGCGGCCGGTGTCAGCCCGACACGGTATTCATGATTCTTAATTTCTTTTGGGATTCCTATCTGCATTCAAAGCCTCTTTTTATAATATCCTTAGTTATAATATTTCTGGTTGATAAACATAATTTTACGCAAACAACTAAAAAAATAATTTTTGATTTACTGAAAATACCATACTAATCAGTCGTATAAATACAATATTGCAAAACAATCACCCAAAAAACATTCACAGCAACAGGGTTACCAAAGATCAATGATCTGCCCTGAAATAATCCGGCCCACTCAAATAAGTAACAACACCCAATAACAGAAAACAAAATATGTAATCACCTCAATAAAAACTGTTTCAGGTCAACAAAATTGTCATATGCAAGGAGTAAGCTTGCGCTGTTTTTAAAAGGTCATTTTTGGTGAAATTGGTGGAGTTTATGATGCCTGACATTGTCTCCATGCTGGAATATCTTGAGCATGTTGGAATTAACACTCATCAACTGAATGATGAGGAAACCATCAAGCGTGAATACCTTCGTCAGATCTATCGGGTCGATGCAAGACATAAAATCATCAATAACAAAGGCAAAGCAGTTGGTAAGGCCAGCAACCCTATGCACCTGGTATTCCACTGAATCATTCGTTATACGATGGATGCAGCACCCATCGCAATATGACGATAATCCTTCTACAATGCTGCAATGGACGCATTACTCTGGTTAACCCCTGCTGTCGCACTGTTTCTTTACTGGTTTGATACCGCTGCTGCCAAAGAGCTGGCAACAGCTCATGGCAAGCGAGCCTGTAAAGACATTGGTGTTCAGTTTCTTGATGACTCCGTCATTCGCCACAAAACCCGAATTCAGAGAAACCATACCGGCAGTCTTTGTTTTACAAGGGACTTCCGGTTCGAATTTACTCTGGACGGAAGGTCTCGGCATACTGGCTATATCCGACTGTTGGGCAAACATCTACAGATGCTCGATCTCGACCTGCCTGCCAGTGAAGATCAGGGTCATGACCGTCATCTTATTTTAACTTCATCGTATTCCAAGGATTCCGATAACAATGCCTTATGCACGAGAGCTCAAGAAAGGGCAGATCGTTGAGATCGACAACACCTATTATCAGGTGCGCCAGGTTGAAACCAAAAGCCCCTCGGCCAGAGGTGCGCAAACGCTTTACAAAGTCCGCTTCAATGCAGTCCCCGGTGGTCAAAAGCTGGAACAGACTCTGACCGGCGATATCCTGCTGACCGATGTCGACTTGCAGCGTCGCCCGGTAACTCTTCTCTATAAAGAAGGGAATGAGTGCACATTTATGGACAGTGACGATTACAGTCAGTATCTGGTGAATACTTCCACCATTGAAGACCAGCTACTTTACATCACTGATGGTCTGGAGGGTTTGACAGCACTTCTGGTGGAAGGTCAGTTGCTGGCTATCGATCTGCCAGCTTCTGTGGCTCTTGAGATTATTGATACTGCTCCGGGCATCAAAGGTGCTTCAGCTGCAGCCCGCACCAAACCTGCCCACCTGAGCACCGGACTGGAAGTTCAGGTGCCGGAGTACCTTTCAAATGGTGAAATTATCAAAGTGAACACCGAAACCGGCAAATTCATGTCCCGTGCCTGATCGCTATCAGCCAGAGGTTATTTAGTCTCTGGCTGTTAATATTCCGTCAATACCGCCGATAACTAACTTCGTCAGGGAAAAAACAGTCAAAAAATTAAAAATAGTTTTTTATATTCCGTTTTTGCATAAAGCAAGTGCAGAGACGCAGTGCTTTACTAATACTAATAAGACAATAACTATAGCCAGAGAAGTATAACAACTGGCAACCCGGGCAGCTCACAAAATATGTATGCTGAACAAGGACAGATATGATGAAGACTAGGAAGCGTTTTCAATATCGATTAGCCAGCACTGTTAGCGGCCTGCTGACGGGGATTTTTTCACTTATCTCACACGCCAACCAGAGTTTGCTTCCCAATATCCATCTCAGCACGCCCTACTCTTACGATGTGGCGATTATCGACCGATACAGAAACCCGCTGATTAAACATCAATTACCATCTTCCAATAATCAGCTTGTCAGGCATTTTCAGAAATCCTCATCCTCCTTCCAGAACAAAGCCGGTACTGTCATCTATAAGGCGATGGGAAAATCCACTAAACAATTGCAAGGTGAACTGGCGGGAACTGCCCTGCTCTATAGTCTTGAACATCTCGGCTTGGGTGCACCTCTTAAAAGTGGCTTTAAATTCCTCAAAGAGAAAACCAGATATCAGTTTGGTGATTGTGGCCATGTTCAGTTGAGTTCTAAGAAGATGAAGGCCGAAAGTTGTATCACCGATGGCACTAAAGTCAACTTCAGCGCTGATTACAAACTGGATGCCTTTTCCCTCGACTTTCACTGGGAGCTCTAAACAGGACAACTGACAACTGGTAGTACACACCAAAACTGGTAAAATCAGCTCCCTTTCAGTTTTACCGGACAATGACCTTGAACACCCGCCTGCAGTACGCCCTATTCCTGAAGCAAATCCAGAATCTGAAACCATGGCAACTAACGACCATTGCCACAGCCATCACTGAAAGAGCATGGCCTAATTTCGCCCTGTTTGCTGAGATGACCGAATTTGGTGAACCTGCAGAAGTGTGGCACTGCCTGAATATGCTTTGGGATAACGCTGCCGGTTTGCAGCATGCAAAGAACTTTGAACGCTTGCTTGAAAGACTGGATGCCAATACACCAGACCTGAATGAATTCGATATGATTGGTGCTCAGATTGCTCTGGACGTCATTGTCAGCCTGAACTGTTCCGTCCATTGTGCAATGGATACATCCGATGCCGAAGTAGCCAGTGTCATGACGCTTTCACTCAGCACTATTGGCAAGTTCATCAAGTATTCTGAAGCCGACGAGCTGAAAGGGACTGAGCTAACTCAGTACATTGAGCAGCATGAACTGTATCAGATGCAGATGGATTTTATCGAAGAACTGGTCAAAACCGTGCGAGCACAAAACAGACAAACAAAAGAGTTCGCTCGGTCTTTACGGCAACTGGCCGCCAATGACGGCATTAGCCAGTTGGGAATCAGTCTGGACTGACCAAATGTTACCGGGTGATACCGTTGATGTTTTTTATCAGCCCATCAACTCGTTTTTTGGCATTAGACATAACATCAAAGTTATCATTAAGCACACTTAATACTCGCTTTAGCTCTGCTGCCTGAAGCTGATGACTGCCGGTCATATTATCTCTCGCTCCCTGCAATTCTGATGCAAGCTCACCCCACTCTGCGGGCGTAAGATGCCCCGTATTACTCGCATCAGCATAATGTATCTTCAGGGTATTTTTTAATACATCCACCTCGCTCGGAGTGAGTGCCGGAATCCCATCACTTTCTGCTATGTGGGTCTTTTGGACAGCCGGTTGCCGGGAAAAATAGGTTCCTTCTTCTGGCGTATTCTTGAAAGAGTTGGCACTGCGACCATCGTATGACCACTGGTGCACGCCGCCTTCTTCAAGCAACACATAACCATTGATGTTTTTCCCATTAAATGAGTGCCGGCTGCTTCCTCCTTCAATATTTGGCGAACTGATGTTTGGTGAGTTCTCACCGTCCAGCCCCGTCACAGCTATGCCCTGATTACCACGAGTGATATAGACTGCAGCAATATCCGCAAGCTCTTCAGAAAAACCGGGCATACCAACAGGTGCCTCTGGTGTTACGGCCTTGAGCGTGATATTAGTGCCATCATCCAATACTAGGGTTAAATCCTGGTCCACTGGAATAGCACTTTTCATAGCATCTGCACTTTCACCTTTAGGAACAGGAATGAGCGCCCGATCTTGAAAAATAAGCTGATTATCTTCCACATCCCTGAGCACAAAGCGCTTGTCCGCCTGACTGGCCTCAATTGACAAGCTATAACCGTTATCAAGCACAATACTGTTATCAATGTTTACCCAAGTGGTTTGGGTATAGTCAGGCGATCCATTTTGCGCAATATTGGCCTTTGAGATCATGACGCCAATCCGGTTCAGAAGCTCTGCGGATGTTTCAAGCCCTCCAACCACCTTACGCACTTCCGCATTCAGCATTCCACCTCGTTCGAGATAGACTGCCGTGACAAAATCCTGCTCATTGAAGGAGGAGTCAATAACATCAATCAAGGGGCTATTGTTAACGCCTTCCGTGGAGTTCATGTGCTTTGCATTCCTTTACGCTGAGTTTATGGATTAATCGTTATCTGAGATTACTGTTAATATCTTTCAACAGAGAATATATCCGGTTCTGAGCATTAGACATGGCATCAAAATTCTGATTAAACGAATTCAGCGCCCGTTGCAGTTCGACAGTCTGAAGTTGATTACTGCTGGTCAGGTTGTCTTTTACGCCTTGCAGGTTTGATACCAGTTGCCCCCACTCCTCTGGTGTCAAAGTTCCTGTGCCGCTGGCATCGGAATAGCTTATTTTCAGCGTATTTTTCAAAATATCGATTTCATCCGGGGTCAGTATTTTAAAACCATGAAGACGATCTGTTTTAGAATCACGGAACGCCAGTTTCCGGGCAAAATAACCACTGACCTCACCCTGCTCATTATTTTGTGCAGACGCTGTATTGGCTGCAGAGCCGGACTCTGTCGCTTCTGAAGCTCTTGTTGGCGACGCAGGAGGATAATCAAAAGACGGGATTGTGACACTGTGTCTGATTTCTCTGACAGGGAATCGTTCTGATGCAACATCCTGACCATTATTGAACGCTTTAAGAACATGATCGTGCAACTCGCTGGCCGCAGTGTAAGCTGCTCTCTCAGTAAAGGCCTCGATAGTTTCACCAGGAATCAACTTTATGTAAGACGTAATATTGTGATGTTGTTGTGTATGTGCATCTTCAAGATCCCAGTCTATGCTAAGTCCGTCTGTGCGAAGTTTATCTCGCATACCGGCTAACTGATCAGTAGATAGCCCATTAATAGCTCCTCTTAATTGGTTCCTCAGGTAGTCTACATACTGACCGGTCAAATAAAATGAGTTGTTACCAGCACCGGGGGCATACTGCGAGCCATTCACCGCTATCTCTTGATAACTGGTCGCTGTAGCACCCGCTGGAACTGATCGGGCGTGCGTATATTCTGGTAAATCAATACTTCCGGAAATACTGTGAATATCGATCCACCGGTTTTGCTCAATATAGATGTCACTGACAAAGCTTCTCGCCCCTTCATCCGTCACCCTTTGAATAAAAGCCGTTATGCTCTCATTTTCTTGCGGGGTATAAGTGTAGGATTTAGATTGCGTAGTATTCTCACTGTGAAATGGCTGATACATCGAAAGGTTAATCGTTACACCTGATTGCATCTGAGCCAACAGATCTGCACGCTCTGTGGTATCAAGATTATTAAAAGCACCAGTAATTGAACCATCAATCTTACGTTTTAAATCCGATAACACATGCTCAGGAAAGACAGTCGGCGATCCAGTCTGTTCAACAGGCTGGTGAAAATAAATCTCCTGTCCGGATGCAGCACTAACAGAGCGACCTTCCCCCACCGGCCCGGCACCCTGTGCATTCTGAGTCGTTTGCGTTGCCTGAACCGCATTAGCTTGTGCAGCCTCTTCGGTCGGAGTGACTTGCTGGTTAGTTTGTGAAGTTTGAGCAGCATTGATGGCTGTATCTGTTTCAGACACAGTATCGTATCTGAAGGGGGGGATGTGTACATTATGAATAAGTTCAGTGTAAGGGAAGCGCCAACTGTTACTATTTGACCTGCTTGCATAAGCCTCAAGAGCATGGTCGTAGAACTGTCTTGCAGCGGTTTCAGATGCTCTTGAAGCAAAAGCATCAAATGACTCTCCGGGAAGCATTTTTATATTGGTATCAAATCGCTCCAGAGCATCATCCTGAGAGTATTTGAGATTCCAACCGATACTGAGTCCTTCTGAACGGAGTTGGTTCTGTAAGCCGATCATCTGCTCATCAGAAAACCTTTGAGCAGAATTTCTTAATTGACCCGATAAGAGTTCCGAGTGTTGCATTGTTATCTCATCAGAATTAAGGCCACTGCCTGTCGGCGACCTTGTATCAGCGAATATTATAGAATGGTGCTCTACTGCTATTTGGTCTTGACGCACTGCCTGAGTGAAAGAATAAGCCGGTAGCTCAATACTTGCTGATAATGTCCGAATATTAATGTAATCCCCTTGTTGCGAATAGAGTTGATTGAGAAATCTATCAGCTCCTTCATCTGTGACCCTGAGAAAAAAGTCTGTTAACCCTTCACCTTCATTAGGGGTAAAGGTAAAGGATTCAGAGTAGTTCTCATTTTGAACACTCATGGGCTGGTAGGCTGAAAAATCGACAATAATTCCGGATTTGACCTGTTCCAAAAGAGCTACTTGCTCATTGGTACTTAGCGCACTAAATGTATTGGTAATTGAATCTTCTACTTTTCTGTTAAATGCTTCTCTTACGTTGTCTGGAAAACGTGTGGAAGTCCTGTATACATCATGCTCGTGATAGTTAAAATAGAGTTGCTGGCCGGCAGGCACCTGAATCGTTTCATCAGCATAGCGACCATAGCCTTCCGGCGTGTCAGCTGTTATTGAACTCACTCTCTGACCATTATAAGACCACTGATGAACACCCCCTTCTTCAATTAAAATATGACCATGATTATTTGCCCGGTCATAGCTGTGCGTTGAGCTTGACCCCTGAATATTTTCTATATTTGGCTGACCAATAGTGATCGGACCAGAGCCATCCAGCCCTTTTATGGCAATCCCCTGATTAGCACGAGTTATATACATCTCAGAAATATCAGCCAGACCACCGGAAAGATCATTGGGATCAAAAGCTGTATCCGGTTCAGCCGCTTTGATAATGAGTTTAATGCCATCCCCCAGCACCAATGTTAAATCCTGCATCACTGGAATGGCATTTTTAATCACATCGACCGCTTCACCCTTAGGCACGGCTATCAGAGTTTGCTGCTGATAAATAAGCTGATTGTCTTCTGCATCCCTGAGAACAAAGCTTTTGCCTGCGCCGCTGTCAGAGAATGACAGGCTATACCCATTATCCAGTTCAATAGTATTGTCATTAACTGCCCAGGTGACATTTGGATAATTTTGATACCCATTTCGAGCAACACTGGCCTTTGAAATCAAACCAGCCACTCGGCTCAACAGCTCGTTGGATGTCTCAATCTCTCCAACGATCTGACGTACTTCAGTCTCCAGCATATTACCTCTTTCGAGATACACGGCAGTAATGAAATCCTGCTGGCTTACCGAATGATCAAACGTATTGATCGAGGAACTGCCGCTGACGCCATCCGTTGAGTTCATTCGTTATTCATCCTTTGATTAATGTATCCCTTCAGATAAAACCGGTACGACGCCTTCTCGGTTTTCTGCTTTGCTGCTGGGCCTGTTTCGCACTTAACAAACGGGCTGCCAGTCTGATTTCCTTTCGTTTCACAGAAACATCATGAGCCATCTCGGCCTTAAGCTCTTCACTTAAGCGAAGCAACTCCTGCCGGGCTTTGTGCTTTTGTTTTTGGGACCATCTATCACCATTAATGAATTCACGCAGCTTCTGGCGATCCATTCCCGCGTCTTCCATGAATTTCTGTTGCCTACCTAAACTCTCTTTGGCACTGGCAATTCATTGCCTCTGATTCCATAGCCACGAGCTCAGCAGATTTCGGCAGCTTGGTGACATCAATCAGCTTTCTGCGTGCTGGCATTTTCTTTCCCTTTCCCTTTTCCCACAGACTCTTCAGCCTGCTATGATTGCGACTGGCGAAATGTTACTGCCCAACGCCATCTGATTTGCCTTTATACTTCATCGGCAGATTCGGTTATTTTTTATCAGGAGGTCGAATGAGTTCTCAACAATTTGAAGCCATCATGATGCCTTGTCTGATCGGTGCGCTGATTTTGTTTATGGCTTATATCGTTTACGATCTTGCCAAACAGTCTAAAGCCGGGGTATTTGGCACATGGATTCTGTTTGGTGCACTGGGGCTGGGTGTGATGGGTTTTATCATCAAGACCATCATCTACGAAGTCGTTCTGTTATAAATGCTACCCTGAATCACTCTTTTCTTAATCACTGTTAATCTGACGTTTATATGCCACACCCTCGTCGAGCTTCGACTCCACCGTCCAGTCTCCGGTTATTACTCATGAACAAGCCCTACGGGGTTCTCACTCAGTTCACCCGACCAGGAAGGCAGGGAGACTCTGAAAGATTACGTTTCAGTACCCGGCGTTTATCCGGCAGGACGTCTGGACAGAGACAGTGAAGGACTTCTGCTGTTAACCAATGACGGTCAGTTACAAAATGTGATCGCATCACCAAAACATAAAATGCCAAAAACTTACTGGGTACAAGTGGAAGGCATACCGAACGACAAGGCACTCAAACTGTTAAGAGAGGGGGGTGGAATTAAAAGATGGTAAAACCCTGCCAGCACAAGCGCGCCTGATTGATCCGCCTGCTATCTGGCCAAGAAATCCTCCGGTACGGGAAAGAAAGTCCGTACCCGATTGTTGGCTGGAACTTATCATCAAAGAAGGGAAAAATCGGCAGGTTCGCCGAATGACCGCCGCCGTCGGCTACCCAACATTAAGGCTGATACGCAGTCAAATCGGCCCTTGGTCTCTGACACCACTGAGCCCCGGAGAGTGGCGGGAAGTAGAGATTCCGAAGAATTTATTGAGAGCACGAAGAAGCCCGCCAGTTAAACATCCCCATCGGCGAGGATAGGACCATCTCATGGTTGACGGCGAGAATGCTGGAAAACGACCTGATCGTCTTGCACCAAAATCTCGATACTACCTTTCTCGCCAGTTCAACCAGCTGTTCTTCCAGTTCAGGTGTTTTCACCAGAGAAATCAACGGAATATTCTCCAGCTCACTCACCAGCACACGTTGAAATTTTCTGAGAATCATGGTTCGAAACAAGGCAATATCCAAATCCAGCAAAACATCCTGCACTTCAATCTGGCTCATAAATATCGCCCGCTCACCGGTGTCGTAGGTTAAACCGGACTGTAAGTAAATTTCTACGGGGTAAGGCTTCAGTAGCATCTCCGTTAAGAATCTGGGCGTCCAGCTTTCCCTTAATGACAAAATGCACCATAGAATCTTCAGGAATGATACGGACGGCTGGAGCATCAAGATAAAGCTGTACCGTCATCAATGGTTTGAAAATCAAACGTTCTGATCTGCGGCGCCAGAAATCCCAAATTAACGGCCTGCTGAAATGTCTGCTGAGACAGGCTCAACTTGTCAAGCCCTGCACTGCAACCCACCACCAACAGAAGACTGATACTGAAAACAGAAAATCGTCTGGACAAAGGTCCAAGCCAGAGCATCAGACCTCTGAAAAAATTCCGAAAAACACTATCAGATAACACCGTTCTAGACATAGTTAACCGCCATTCTTTTATGTCTCCACAAACCCGTTATAGCATCTTCAAAGGGATACGTATGGTGACTTCCAAACCCGGCTTCGCATTAGCGGCACTGATCGTTCCATCATGAAGTTTCACTGCGGCACTGGCAATCGCCATTCCCAAACCGGTGCCATCGTTTTCTTTACCACGGGTATCATCAACACGAAAGAAAGGTTCAAAGAGTTCCTTCAGCGCTTCTTCCGGTACTCCGGGACCATAATCTCGAATCTTGACGACCACCTGGTGTTTTGACGCTTTTTCCAGCGACACCTCAACATTGGTATCATCCGGTGTGAAGCGAATGGCATTGCGAATGGTATTTTCTATGGCACTGCCCAACAGCTCCGGAACCGCGGCAACACGAACATCGTCCAGTTTTGTCGCTATCACTGCCCGGTTTCGTGCCTGCGCCTCAAAGTCGCCATCTTCAACCAGCTGTTCTACCAGGTGCTTCAAAGACAGGTTCTGCAACGATGCTTTATCCGCTCCGTTCTGGATGCGTGAGAAGTGAATAATCTGGCCAATCAACTGATCAAGCCGCTGCACTTCTCTTTCAATACGATCGTGTTCAGCCAGTGTTTCCGATGTTTTGTTACGTGCCAGTGCTAAAGAAATCGTCAGGCGAGTTAGCGGTGAACGAAGTTCGTGGGACACATCGCGCAGCAGTCGCTCCTCTTACTATGCAGAAGCGTACCCAGCTGTTCAGCCATGTGATCAAAATCTCTTGCCAGCTCGCCCAGCTCATCACGACGCATGGAAAAGTTCATACCCGAACGGGCTGATAGATCACCTTTTGCCAAACGCCTTTGCCGCACGTTGCAAACGCCGGATAGGCACAACCAGATAGCGAGATAACATCAGACAAAGTAAAAAACTGACACCAAGCGCAATAATCACCAAATGCCATTGCCGTGATAGCACCTGCTTCAGTCGCCACTGCACCAGAGTTTGCATCTCTTTGGTCAGATAGAGTTCAAAGGTGCCACCGTGCAGTGTCAGCTTTTTTGGCCCTACCACTAAGACGCCACGACGGAAAGTAATGGTCGGAGCACTGCGCTCTCTGGTTTTTTCATACGCCGATATCAGCTCCTCGGAGATAGCAGCACTGCCGAGCACATTACCCTTGGTGTCAAACAGGTAATAACTGCTTCCCGGAAAAACAGGGATGGGCATATGAACCGACGACCGTGACAGACTTTCCATTTTACGCGCGGCTATTTCCAGCTCACGGAAAAGAGCGCGGCGTTCCGAAAGGTAGTCGGAAGGATCGACAGTCATGGCAAATGCGACCAGCAAAGTGGTAAGCATGGCCAGCATGGTTAACCAGAACCACAGAAATATTCGCCAGAACAAACTATGGGGGGATCCGATCAATAGCTTTCGGATTCTCATTGACATAATGCGTTACTAGCTCAGGGACGAATGTAGAAATATCCGGCGCCGCGAACCGTTTTGATTCTCTGGCTGCCATCGGCCCGAACCCCAATCTTCTTACGCACATTGCTCACGTGCATATCAATGGCACGGTCATAAAGTGTCAGACGACGATTGAGTGCGATCTGAGTCAGATCATCACGGGAAATCAACTCACCGGATTTTTCGATCAACGCTTTTAGTACCTGAAATTCAGTGGCTGTCAGCTCTAAAGGCTCATCATTAATAGTGGCTTCTCGATTGGCGAGATTCAGATAAATATCATCAATTTGCAGGAATTTACTTTGATTCTCCGGGATAGATACCGGACGACCACGGCGCAAAATCGCCTTGATGCGAGCCACCAGTTCACGATGATTGTAGGGTTTTGGCAGATAGTCATCCGCACCAAACTCCAAACCAATAATGCGGTCGACATCATCACCCCGGGCGGTGAGCATCAGAACCGGTACTTCGGATTGCTGGCGAATCATTTTCAGGGCATCAAAGCCGTTCAGTTTCGGCAGCGTAACGTCCAGCAAAACCAGCTGGTAATCGCCAGTCAGGGCTGCACTGACACCGGCCTCGCCATCATGTACAGGCGTGACGTTGAACCCCTCTGTGGCGAGATATTCAACCAACAGGTCACACAGTTCCAAATCGTCATCGACCAGAAGCAGCCTGGTATTATCAGTGCTCATTGATTGCTCCATAACTTAAACACTAACGGGAGTAGCTCCCCGCAACTATTAACACGCCCGGGCACTATAATATCTTTCATCATAAAGGCATATAAAGAAGTCTTTGTGCGCCTTGCCGGATTTCTTGTCGACTTGTCCTTTAGGGGTAAATCAACCTGCATCAAACATCAACCCGAACAGTCTATTCTCACTCACCTATACGCCGTTACAGCACTGGGTAAGCTCTGTGTAAATCAAAACCAAATACATACACCAATGTATTTTCATCATGGAAATGACTACCGGAACGCCGTATGATTGCGCCAATCGTATGAAGCATCGCAAAAAACTGGCCTTTCTCCCCCTCTTCATTTCATAAACCAGACAATACGACGGTGCTTTTTATCTATCTCTTGATAACATGCATTCCGGAGCACTCAATGCAGTTAACCAACCTCCAGGGCAAAGTGGGCAGAATATTCCCTGCAGCATTTATCGCTATGTCTATTGCTACTTCACTACTACTCACTGGCTGTGACACCGGTGAATCACAGCAGGCACCACAAATGCCTCCTCCCGGGGTGTCTTTTATTCAGGTTAGTGACCAGCAGGTAGGTGAATACCAAGAGTTTGTTGCTCGTACTGAAGCGGTGGACACCGTTCAACTGCGTGCTCGTGTTGAAGGCTTTTTGACCAAACGGGAATTTACCGAAGGCCAGCCAGTCAACAAAGGGCAAGCACTGTTTGAAATTGACCGCCAACCTTATGAAGCTGCAGTAAAACAAGCTGAAGCCACCCTGTCCAGCAGCAAAGCAAATCTGTTGCAGGTTAGCCGTGATCTCAAACGCAGCAAGGATCTGTTTAATAAAGGCCATCTCAGCCAGTCCAGTTACGATGCCCAGATGACCGCAGAAGCGCAGGCAAAGGCGTCCGTCAAAGCCGCTGAAGCCGGCCTGGATACAGCCCGTTTAAACCTTGGCTACACCAGCATCACTGCACCTTTCAAAGGACGAGTGGGTAAAGCCAGATACAGTGTTGGCAATCTAATCGGCCCCACCAGCGAACCTCTGGCTACTTTGACCAGCGTTGACCCTATGTATGTAAACTTTCAGGTCGATGAAAGACAACTGATTAATCACCTGCAAAAGAATGGCAATCGCGACGACAATGGCTTTCAGTTCAACCTGACCCTGCGCCTGCCTAATGGACAGAACTACGATCGCGCCGGTACCTTTAATTTTGCCGACACTGCCGTCGATGAAACGACCGGTACACTAACCCTGAGAGCAGCTTTCCCAAATCCTGACGGCATTCTCTTTCCCGGTCTCTACGTCACACTGGTCAGCGAAAGTAAACGTACTCAGGCTCTGCCTGTCATTCCTCAAAGTGCTGTTCAGGAAAATCAATCCGGTCGTTTTGTCCTGGTGATTAACGCTGATAATCAAGCAGAAACCCGACAGATCACCACCGGGCGACGCATTAATGCCATGTGGGCGGTTCAGTCCGGCCTGAAAGCGGGTGAGAAGATCATCGTTGAGGGTTTGCAGAAAGTGCGTCCCGGAGTGACGGTGTCTCCTACTCTGGTCAACGTTGACCCGCTGACAGGTACTTTCCAGGCTGCAGCTCAGGAACAGGGTGAGGGTCTCTGAGATGTTCAGTCAGTTTTTTATTAACAGGCCGAAATTTGCCTTTGTTATATCCATTGTTATCACACTGGTTGGCTTGCTCTCACTGGGAATTTTGCCGATCACTCAATACCCCAACATAACACCACCGACGGTGTCGGTGAGTGCATTCTACCCCGGAGCTGATGCCGAAACCGTTGAGCGGGCAGTCATCCGCCCGATTGAAGAACAACTGAACGGCGTTGAGGGAATGATTTATATCGACTCAACCGCAGGTAATGACGGCAGTGCTGCTATTACTATCACCTTTGAGTCAGGAACGGATGATGATGTCGCTCAGATCAATGTTCAGAACCGGGTGTCGGCTGCTGAGCCAAAACTGCCCGAGGAGGTCCGCCGTCTTGGGGTGAATGTCCGTAAGCAGTCTTCCAGCTGGCTGATGGGGGTGAGCCTTTATTCTCCTGATGGTTCCTACGATGGTATCTTTCTGAACAACTACATGGAGAACAACATCAAAGAACCTATTGCCAGGGTTGCCGGCGTTGCCGATGCTACCGTCATGGGTTCTATGACATACAGCATGCGCATCTGGACTAACCCTGAACGCATGAGTTCTCTGGAGGTAACAACCACTGACATTATCTCAGCACTTTCTGAACAGAATGTCATTGTCGCTGCAGGTAAACTGGGTGAAGGTCCCAACCTTCCGCAACAGCAGTTCACTTATACCATTCGTACCGAGGGGCGACTGAGTGATGAATCTCAGTTTGGCGAGGTCATCATTCGTTCCAACCCTGATGGTTCTGCGATTCGGATCAAAGATGTCGCCCGGATTGAGCTTGGTGCTGAGAAATACGTCGGTCAGGCATTGCTTAATGGTAAGCCCACCGCGTTTATGTCGGTGAGTCAGTTACCAAGCGCCAACGCTATGGATGTTGCTAAAAACGTTAAGCTTGAAATGGCTCGTTTATCAGAGCGCTTTCCGGAAGGCATTGAATACCTTGTACCATTCGACACCACTGACTTTATTGCTGAGTCAATGCGTGAAGTAGTCGTTACTCTCTTCCAGGCAGTAGCGCTGGTTATTCTGGTCGTATTCCTGTTCCTGCAAAACTTCCGGGCGACGTTAATTCCCACCATCGCAATTCCAGTGTCTTTGATTGGTACTTTCGCCGTTCTCCAGGGACTTGGCTTCTCCATTAACACCTTGACACTGTTTGCTCTGGTCCTGGCGATTGGTGTGGTAGTAGACGACGCCATCGTTGTGATCGAGAACGTTGAGCGTCTGATCAGTAAAGAAAAGCTAACCCCCAAAGAAGCCGCCAGTCGGGCCATGAAGGAAGTGTCCGGCCCCATCGTCGCTACGACTCTGGTACTGCTGGCGGTATTTGTACCGGTTGGCTTTATGCCTGGCATCACCGGTGGTCTTTATACCCAGTTTGCCGTGACCATCTCCGTTGCGGTACTCATTTCTTCGATCAATGCCCTGACACTCAGCCCGGCACTCTGTGCCACCTTGTTGAAACCCGGTAAAACCGGACATATTCCCTGGTTACATCCACTGGAATTATTAATCGGAAGACTGACCGGAGGTTATACACGGGTTGTTACCATGTTGCTGCGCAGATCAATTTTCGGTTTAGCGCTTTTCGTAGGCATGCTTGCCGCAACGGGTTATATGTTCCAGTCCACTCCCGATGGATTTATCCCCGACGAAGATCAGGGCTTTCTGATTGTCGATATCCAGCTGCCTGATGCGGCTTCCGTTAATCGCACCGATGCAGTGCTGGATAAAGTAGATCACATGATCTCCCAACTGCCTGGCGTCAAAAATACAGTCACCATTTCTGGTTTCAGCTTTTTTGCAGGGATCAGCTCCAACGCCGGTCTGGCCATTGTTATGTTGGATGACTGGGCTGAAAGACCCACGAAAGACCTCCATCAGGCTAACATCCTGAAAAAGATTCAGGGTATGTTATGGATGATGCCGGACGCTCAGGCGATTGCTTTTGGCTTTCCACCCATACCGGGGCTGGGGGCTTCCAACGGGTTTGATTTCCGTCTTCAGGACACCACCGGGCATACCGCACAGGAACTTGGAGAGGTAATGGGAGGCTTAATTTATGCCGCTAACCAGGACCCAAGACTCAGTCGTGTATTCAGCTCCTGGCGTGCCACTGTACCGCAGTACTACCTGGACGTAGACCGCGACAAGGCGAAAACACTGGGCATTCCACTGTCTGAAATTTACAACACGTTGCAAACTCAGCTTGGCTCTCTGTACGTGAACGACTTTAATAAGTTTGGTCGCACTTATCAGGTCAAGATGATGGCAGAAAGTGAATACCGGATGAAGCCGGCAGACCTCAGCAAGTTTTATGTCCGCAATGTCCGGGGTGAAATGGTACCGCTGACCACAGTCGCATCATTAAGCCCTGTTCTTGGCCCGAACAGCATCAAACACTACAACCTCTATCGTGCGGTCAACATCAGTGGTCAGGCAGCACCGGGATACAGCTCTGGTGATGCCATCAAAGCAATGCAAGAGCTGGCCAGCACACTACCAGCAGGTTATAGCTTTGAGTGGTCCGGGCAGTCACTACAGGAAATCGAAGCCGGTAACCTGGCACCACTTCTGTTTGCACTGGCTTTTGTCTTTGTTTATCTGTTCCTGGTGGCTCAGTACGAGAGCTGGACCATGCCTCTTGCCATTATCAGTGTTGCACCTGTTGCCACCTTCGGTGCTTTTGCTGGTATCAACCTGATGCGTATGGTTGACCCGACTCTGGCAAATGATATTTATGCCCAGATAGGCATGGTCCTGTTGGTGGGTGTTACCGCCAAAACGGCCATTCTGATTGTTGAGTTTGCTATGGTACAACGACAGGAAGGCAAGGATGTCTTTGATGCAGCAGTCAATGCTGCCAGCCTGCGATTCCGTGCTGTATTAATGACAGCACTGTCGTTTATTCTTGGTGTACTGCCTTTGGTTACTGCTTCCGGTGCCGGTGCTGCCAGCCGACATATTATTGGTGTTACGGTTAGCTCTGGTATGATCGCTGCCACGCTGTTCGGGATGATGTTAGTCCCAGTCTTCTATATGCTGCTACAAACGATGAGAGAGAAGTTTAACCCCGACAAAGCCCATCACTAAACCAAAAAAAAGCCCTCATTCTTGAGGGCTTTTTCAGCTTAAGGCTATTTATTTCCAGCAAGAAACCGACGTTCATTGATTGCCTTCAGCAACTCATTCACTCGTTGTCCGTCTTTTCTGGCATTGAGCGTATGAGCCAGTCTTTTTGCCTTATTTGCATAGAAAGCTGCATCTCCCCACTGTTTCTGACGGTGCAACACTTTAGCCATCTGGTAGGCAAACAGCATCTCAGCTCTTGGCGTATCTACCAGAACCTTCAATGTATTGAGCCGTTTGTGGGCACTGTCGAGCTGGTTTTGCAAATAATCCACACGAACAACTCTCAGCCCGGCTCTCAACGCATCAGGCGTATGTTGCTCATCCAGAAACTGTTGGTAAGCTTTTTGCAGATAATGTCTTGCTTTATCCAGCAAAGGTGGTGATACGTCAGAGAATGCCGCGCCCAGATTCATATACACTTTAGCTTCCAGCTGTTTGTCCTGTATTGCCGACTGCCGGTAAAGCATCAGTGACTGTTCTGCCAGTTCAATCGCCTTGGTACGACCAAGGCTTCGGGCTATAGCGGACAGAAGGTAAAGGCCTTCTATCTGTCGTCGTTTATCTCTGAGCCTAATGGCAAGTTGATAGCCTCTGTCTGCCAGTTGTTGAGCTTTCTCATAATTGCCAAGGTAAAAGCTCGAAGACGCCATCTGAAGCGATAATCTCATCACTAGCTTTTGCTGTTGAACGGGCTCAGGCTGTTGACCCGGCTCAGGCTGCTTTCCAGTCTCAACCTCTTTAATCGCTTTCTCGCCATATTGCAGATGTTGTTTCCAACACCCAAGCCGTTTGAAATTATGTTCTTCCAGCAATAGCCACTCAAGCATGGATGTGCCAGTCTTGACTGAAGGATGCAAACGGTCACAACCTTCAGGTTCAGCACCAGGAAGGTAAATGGATACAGACAAGACCAGGATGAATAACCAGCTTGACTTAACCACCTATTCCTCACATATAAATAAACCTACCCATTCACCAGGAAATGGACGCCAATACTGGCAAAATAGCCAAGGGCGATCGCCCAGCTCCATTTCAGATGGCCCATAAAGGTGTAACTGCCTTTGGCACTGCCCATCAAAGCCACACCGGCAGCTGAACCAATTGAGAGCAAACTGCCCCCCACACCGGCTGTTAATGTGATCAGCAGCCACTGGAAGCTGTCCATTTGCGGATTCATTCCCAGAATGGCAAACATCACCGGAATGTTGTCCACAATAGCCGAAATAATACCGGCAGAGATATTAGTCCAGGTAGCCCCTATACCGGAGTACATCGCTTCCGACAGCAGATCGAGATATCCGAGGTATCGCAAACCACCGACCGAGAAAATAACACCAAAGAAGAACAGTAAAGTATCCCACTCAGCATGAGCTACCTCATCGAATATATCGATTCGCTCTACTTTCACCGTCTGAGTATGCCCTACTTTGCGGGAACTGGTCAGCCCACGGATATTCATAAAATAGGTGTAAAACATCAGCAATGACAGCCCCGTCATCATGCCCATAAACGGAGGCAGACCAAAGACTTTTTCAAAAGAAACGGCCAGAGAAATCGTCACCAGAAACAACAGGCAAATGCCTACGCCACCTCGTTTAATATCCGCTTTAACTTTCTTGGCCACCGGACGACCACCTTCAATAAAGAAACTCATGATGACTGATGGCACCAAAGCATTCACCACAGAAGGAATAAACAAGGTAAAAAATTCAGTGAATTTTATTTTGCCCGCCTGCCAGACCATCAAAGTGGTGATATCACCGAAGGGACTGAATGCACCACCAGCATTGGCACAAACCACTACGTTGATCATAGCAAGGGTAATAAATTTGGGATGCCCTGCTCCCACCGCCATAATTACAGCCCCCATCAGCAATGCGGTAGTCAGGTTGTCAGCAACAGGAGAGATAAAGAACGCCATGGTTCCGGTAATCCAGAACAAACCTCTGAAATTAAATCCTTTGCTGATCAGCCAGCCTCTCAATGCTGCAAATATCTGTCGATCCTGCATGGCATTGATATAAGTCATCGCTACCAACAGAAACAGGAACATCGCCGCATATTCTTCCAGGTCGTGCATCACGGCGCTCTGCAGCTGATGATGAGAAACACCTTCTTTTGTCGCCAGATAGCCGATCAGAGCCCAGATAATACCCGCAGCAAGAATAACCGGCTTTGATTTACGCAAATGCAGCTTTTCTTCTGCCATCACCAAAATGTAGGCAATCACAAAAATCGCTATACACATCCAGGCTATCGGGCTGGTTGTTGCGTGCAGCACACTATTACTTTCTGCCAGTGCCAGCGTTGGCATCAATGCCAAAGTACCTGCCAGTAGACGTTTATTTAAATTATGAATCATACTTTGTCCACCACATTCCCTTTCAGGGTTAGCTTGTCACTGTTGATTACCACTCAACAGAGGTGAAGTTCTCTCGTTTCAGAGGCATTGGCGGTAATCAGCTAACAGCACGATAAATTTGGAGTACGGATTATTCCAGAAAAACATAAACAACTCCAACTGAGCGGAACCAAACGGACAACCCGTTAAGTAATGGCTTACATACAACTTGCTTGAAGGAAGAATTGACATTTTATATGTTTTTATTCTGAGCAATTTCCTGACAAGGCTAAAACATACGACATTTGGATATAAACTCTGAGAATAGCCTTTTCTGCAGTTTTATGAAGAGTAATTAACATGACCATCTCTCCCCGGCTTCAATCATTCATGACAGAACATCAAGTGGATTATGAAGTCGTTAACCATCCTTATTCAGAGCGAGCTCTGGACACCGCCCATGCGGCTTGTGTGCCGGCAAAAAATATGGCGAAAGCCGTTGTTCTGCAAGATAACGATGGCTACGTTATGGCGGTTGTGCCTTCACTCAATAAAGTCATGCTGCGCTGGATCAACACCAAGATGAACCGGCAACTGCATTTGGTGACAGAGCAACAACTGCAGGAACTTTTCCCGGACTGTGAAGAAGGTTCTGTACCTGCGGTCGGTGTCGCCTATGGTTTGCATACCTGCTGGGATGATGAACTGGATTCGGTGCAGGATTTGTACTTAGAAGGAGGCTCTCACCGGGAATTGATCCATCTGCAACGGGAACAGTTTAAAAAGTTACTTCAGGGTCAACCTCATGCTGCAATAAGCTGTGACCCGGATGAAGAAGAAATACACTGCCTATAGCGCACAAGCCTTTTGTATCAGCGGGTCATCTTCTTCACAAACAACACCACAAACAGAGCCAGAGAAAAGCTGCCGGTAAATGCTTCAAAGGCTGCCACAATTCTGGACCAACCCAGCGGTGTCAGATCGCCATAGCCAAGTGTGGTGAACGTCACTACGCTGAAGTAAAGACAATCCAGCCAGTCAATCACATTCTCTGACAAACTGGCTCGTGGTTGGTATTGGATTCGAGCCCCTCCGTCCTGAACGCCCGAATAGAAATAAACCAGTGAACAGAGCAGCACGAGTAAACTGGAAAAAAGCACGACCCGTCTCGGGCTTTCTCCATAACCACTGACCAGATCCACAAAACGGGACAACCCGCGTTTGACCGAAAAAACAGGCATCTGCATTCGCCGAAAGACCATTTCCCGGTAATAAAAATGTCCTGCTACGCCATGCATTCCCTGATGTTCACAGTGTCGCCGTATATTACGTGCAACTTCTTCCGCTTCTTCGTAATACTGCTCTGCTTTATCGGGGGCTTGTTTCGCCTTGCGTTCCTGGTGCAATTCTCCACCCCAGTGAACATGTTCCAGGTGAGCATTCTTGAAATCAACACCCAATAGGTTACAACCGGAAAGATTAGCTCGATGCAAATTAGCCTGAGAAAGGTCTGCTTTCAATAATCGACTGCCAGACAGGTTCACCTGAAAAAGATGCGCTTTATGCAAATTAGCCCGACTCAGATCACAATCAGTCAGCTGATAAGACTCACCGGAATGATTGACCAGGTTAACGTTTTCAAGATTGGCTTTCTTTAGTTGGAACCCTTCCATTGGGCGTCCGGTTTTGGCTCTGGCCTCTAACTTCTGTGCAACATCAGACCCGGACTTATCCACCGCGGGTTCATGCCAGAAACAAAACGTACTGCCAGAGAGCCGGGTATCCTGACATAGCTGACCACTTTCTCCGCGAAAACAACAACCATTATCATCAAGCGATCCTTCCATGATCTTCTCCGTATTCCGAGGTGGCCAGGTATTCAGATTTATCGACCAGAACCTTCACTGATGTTGCATTATTTTTTGAAACCTGAGGCCGACAGCGACTGTTTCTTTAAGCGAAAATGGGCAGGGGAACGAGTCATCAAACTGGTAATAATGTACACATCAGTGGATACTATCCTGCCTCATAATACTCATACGATCATAGGTTATGACAATAAAAAATCTCCGCACTGCTATTGCTGGCCTTCTTCTAACACCATTTATAAGTGGATTTATAGCTGGAACTGCCAGCGCTCAGAGCACCGATCTGAGCTGTCCGGATAAACCCAATTGCGTCAGCAGCCAGGCTCAGGGTGATCATTATATTCAACCTCTCGACCTGCAAAAAACTACATTCTCTGCCATTCAAGGCAAACTTGAAGCAATCCTGAATAAATGGCCTGAGACAGAAATCCTGAGCACCGACGATAATGAAATTCATGCCGTCATTACATCCCGCTGGATGGGTTTTAAAGACGACCTGGTTCTTATTGTTAATCCTGATGGCATTGTCGATGTTCGCTCATCATCCCGAACTGGCTATTATGATTTTGGCGTGAACCGTAAGCGGGTTGAACAGTTACGTGCCGAACTGACCAAATAAACAGCCCCGATTGCAATACCAGTGGCTCTCATATACCCTTCCGACCATGTAACAATAAGCATGGGGCTCTGAGTCTTCTGCCTAGGTATTAACAAACAACTCACTCTTCGGGAAGTTATCAGTGGCAGACCGTCATCCGGGATCAGCAGATCGTCTCCTGAAGAGCTTTATTTCAAGCTCTGCTGAACGCTGTTCGCCTTCTCATCAATCCATCCGCCAACCGTCTTTCAGGCCCCCTTTCCGGTACTGGTACAGTTGGCCCTGGGCCTGACACATACTTTTCCCGCAAGCTAATATACGATTCTATTAACATTTTGTCTTTTGTGAGGTTGTCATGTCTCCTGAAACTTTTGCGCGTCTGGCCGCGGAAGGCTATAACCGCATTCCTGTCATCCGGGAAATCCTCGCCGACCTGGATACACCTTTGACCACTTATCTGAAACTGGCTAATGGTCGTTACTCTTATTTACTGGAGTCCGTCGAAGGTGGTGAGAAATGGGGACGCTACTCAATGATCGGCCTGCCCTGCAGAACCACACTGAGAGTCAAAGGTCACTCTGTTCAGATTGAACAGGATGGCCAGCTCATTGAAGAAGCCACCCCTGAAGACCCATTGGACTTTATCAAGCAATTCCAACAAAGATATCAGGTTCCTGAACTACCAGAACTACCCCGTTTCACCGGCGGACTGGTGGGCTATTTTGGCTACGATACCGTGCGCTATATTGAGCCACGGTTGCTGGAATCCATACCAAAAGATGCACTGGACACACCGGACATCCTGCTCATGGTGTCTGATGAGCTCGTCGTTTTTGATAATCTGAGCGGCAAACTGATTCTGATCACTCATGCTAATCCGCAGGAACCTACTGCTCTGGAAAAGGCGCAATTTCGCCTGGACAACCTGGTTCGCCAATTGCAAAACACGCATGTGCAACCGCCTGTTCAGGTATCTCTGAACCCAGTCAGTGAAGATGACTTCAAATCCGGTTATGGCGAAGTCGCTTTTAAAGAATCGATTGAAAAAATTCGTAATTATATTCTGTCCGGCGATGCCATGCAGGTCGTGCTATCACAACGAATGAGTATTCCATACGACAGCTCTCCTCTGAATCTCTATCGTGCGCTGCGAAGTACAAACCCGTCGCCGTATATGTATTACATGGATCTGGGTGATTTCCATGTGGTGGGTTCTTCACCGGAAATTCTTGCCCGACTGGAAGATGGTGAAGTCACCGTTCGCCCTATCGCCGGCACCCGCAAACGCGGGACAACCGAAGAAAAAGATCTGGCACTGGAGAAAGACCTGCTGAACGACCCCAAAGAACTGGCTGAGCATCTGATGCTTATTGATCTTGGTCGAAACGACGCCGGACGTGTATCAAAAACAGGCACTGTACAATTGACTGACAAAATGGTCATCGAACGTTATTCGCACGTTATGCACATCGTCTCTAATGTCAAAGGCGAGTTACGGGAAGGACTTGATGCGATTGATGTGCTTCGTGCCACCCTTCCCGCAGGGACATTAAGCGGCGCTCCCAAGTTGCGGGCGATGGAGATCATTGATGAGCTCGAACCCGTTAAACGTGGTGTTTATGGCGGTGCGGTCGGCTATCTCGCCTGGAATGGCAACATGGACACGGCTATTGCTATTCGTACAGCAGTCATTAAAGATCGTCAGTTACATATTCAGGCAGGTGCCGGAGTGGTTGCCGATTCAGTTCCTGAACTGGAATGGCAGGAAACCATGAATAAAGGACGGGCTGTGTTTCGGGCTGTGACTATGGCGCAAACCGGCCTACAGATACCCGGTTAAACATCTGACCACCCGGTGTGCTTCCCCAATTTCGCTCGAGATTGGGGTCTTTTTTTGTAATACACGGAACTAACCCTCAATGCCGAATTCCAGGATCTTTCATATTTAGATATTGAAAGAAGTGATCTCAAGGATAGCTGGACCTATTATTTTCATAAGAGAGCTAGCAAATAAGAAAATACCAGTAGCCGGTCACTCTCTAAATGCCCGGCTTTATGAAACAACTCATATTTTTTGCCCGGATAATTCCCGGGCGAAGTCCCCATTTTTTAATCATTGACTCAAAGCTTGCCCTTCCCGGGAAGCACCTTCAATTCTTAAAAGTTATCTGGGTGTTAGAAGTCTCTGTCCATTCAGAATTAGGCGGAACCTTACATACCTTTGAGTGTCTCAATGCAAACAATAAAAATTAAAACCCGATGTGTGACTTTTATCTCGTAGGTTGCCAATCCATGGCTTATGGGTTCTGTACACCCCCTGTACAGAATGACAGCTAGTAGAGGTTTTGTGCATTCTGCTGTCATCCCGTACAGGGACTGTACGGGATCCACGTGGCATGGATAGCCATGTTGAAATTAAAAGTCACACATCGGGTAATTAAAAGTATTTTATGTTTAAGTTATTTTTAGCGGTTAAAAATGGTGATATCGAGACGGTTAACCGTTTACTAGCGGATGGCACTGCCCCTAATCAGTCACCAGAAATCCTGAAATTTGCCGCTGGAACAGGTCATAACAAGATTATCGACAGCCTGATCGCCAGAGGCGCTGACCCCGGTTTATCACTAACATCCCTGAATGAGGTAACCAGCCTATGTAACTTTGAAGGCATCAATAACCTGTTATCCGTCTGGCCAACAACGAGAGAACACTGGACATTCGATACCGCTATACATACAGCAAGAGAAATGGGTAATGTCAAAATCACCCAAGCTCTGGAAAATCACATTCCCCCGTTGGCGCAACCACATTCTCTAAAAAATATGTCACGTTGCTGTATTCGCAGAAGGCTGTCTGAGCGATTAGAAGAAGACCAGCAACCAATAAAACCGGCTATCGAAAGTCTGCCGCTACCGCAGCCTTTGAGAAGTTACGTATTTAATCCGCTGACGGCAATTGGCAAGTAACATCAGTGCCTCACTGCTGTCCGGTTAGTTCTAACTGCACTCATCAGTTGAGTGTTATTCAACCGATCTCAGAGAAGTGAGAGCCACTCGATGCACTGCCAGTTCGGCTTTGCTTTCAGCTTGAGTTGGTAAGCTTGGCAGGAGCAATAATATGACCTTTTGGTGAAAATCGCGCTTATTTTCACTAAACCTTTGTGTACTGCAGCCTGTCAGGCTGCTTGAGAGACCATCCGGTTCAGCTATGTTATATTGCCTGACTTCAGGTTCACCGATGTCTGTTGTGATCCCGGAACCGGGCACCTTGTTTTTGAAAACAGACTGAATCAATGAGAGACAAGTTTTTTTATGCTTTTAATGATCGACAACTACGACTCCTTCACATTTAATTTGGTTCAGTATTTTGGCGAACTGGGTTCGAAGGTCGAAGTACATCGTAACGACCATATCTCTATTGCAGATATTGAGAAGCTGAACCCCGATCATATTGTCATCTCACCAGGACCCTGCACGCCGGATGAAGCCGGTATCTCTATGGATATCATTCGTCGTTTTCAGGGCGAAGTGCCTATTCTGGGCGTTTGTCTGGGTCATCAGAGTATTGGTCAGGTCTATGGCGGTGATATTATTCGTGCTCGTCAGGTCATGCATGGCAAAGTGTCCCCGATTTATCACAACAATACTGGTGTCTTTTCCGGGCTGAAAAACCCTGTCACCACCACTCGATATCACTCTCTGGTGATCGATAAAAACACCTTACCAGACTGTCTTGAAGTGACCGCATGGACTCACCTTGACGATGGTTCGGATGATGAAATCATGGGCGTTCGTCACCGTGAACTGCCTGTAGAAGGGGTGCAGTTTCATCCGGAATCCATCATGACCGAACAAGGTCATGAATTGCTTGCCAACTTCCTGAAACAATCCAGATAACACCAAGCCATCATTATGAATATAAAAGAAGCTATTAACCGGGTCGTTCAACACCTTGACCTGTCCCGTGAAGAGATGACCGATGTCATGCAGGAGATCATGAGCGGTCAGTGCAACCCAGCACAAATTGGTGCTTTTCTCACGGCCATGCGCATGAAAAGTGAGAGTATTGAAGAGATTACCGGCGCTGCTTCCGTCATGCGCCAGCTGGTGACCGGAGTCGATATAAAAGCCGACAACCTGGTGGATATTGTTGGCACTGGCGGTGATGGAGCTCAACTATTCAATGTATCCACTGCATCTTCTTTCGTTTGCGCTGCAGCCGGTGCAAAAGTTGCCAAACATGGCAACCGTGGTGTTTCCAGCTCAAGTGGCAGTGCCGATGTTCTGGAGCAGGCCGGTGTCAATCTGAATATGTCACCTGAGCAGGTGGTTCGCTGTGTTGAGGCTATAGGGGTTGGTTTTATGTTTGCTCCGGCGCATCACTCTGCCATGAAAAACGTTGTCGATGTGCGTCGAGCCCTGGGCATCCGAACTTTCTTCAATATTCTCGGGCCAATGGCTAACCCTGCCGGTGTAGAAAATCTGGTGATCGGTGTATTCTCCCGTGAGCTTTGTCGCCCGATGGCGGAGGTACTGCGTGAATTGGGCAACCAGCATGTGCTGATCGTTCACTCCATGGACGGCCTGGATGAAATCAGCATCGCCAGCGAAACGCATGCCGTAGAGCTGAAAGACGGAGAGATTATCGAGTTCACCATTAAGCCAGAGGATTTTGGCATAGAATCACAAAGCCTGATTGGTCTGGATGTTGCATCTTCCGCTGACTCCCTGGCCTTGATTCGTGACACTCTTGGCAAACGCAAAGGGCCGTATGCTCATAAAGCTGGTGCCATGATTGCCCTCAATGCTGGTGCGGCGATTTATGTTTCAGGTATTGCAGAGACGCTTCAACAGGGTGTTGCCATCGCTGAGGATGTGATCGACAGCGGTATGGCTCTGGAAAAATTAAATGAACTGGCTAGCTTTAGCCAGGTATTTTCTGCGGAGTAACTCACCAATGTCTGTTCCAACCATTCTGACGCGTATCATTGCCCGAAAACGTGAAGAAATCACTGAACGCCAGGCAATATCCAGTCTGTCAGATGTTAAAGCCATCGCCAGTCATGCTGATGCAACCAGAGGGTTTGCTCAACAACTGAACCAGCAAGCACAATCCGGAAAGGCTGCTATTATTGCTGAGATCAAAAAAGCCTCTCCTAGTAAAGGCGTTATTCGAGACGTGTTTCAACCCGCTGAGATTGCCATCAGTTATGAACAGGCCGGCGCCAGCTGCTTGTCAGTACTCACTGACAAAGATTTCTTTCAAGGCCATGAAGATTATCTGAAAGCCGCACGATCTGCCTGCTCTCTCCCGGTTTTGCGCAAAGATTTTATGGTAGACCCTTACCAAATTTATGAAGCCAGGGTCATCGGAGCAGACTGCATTCTGTTAATCGTTTCTGCGTTAACCGACATGCAGCTGCAGGACTATAGCGGCCTTGCCCAAGAACTTGGCATGGATGTTCTGGTTGAAGTCCACGGAGCGGATGAGCTGGACAGAGCTTTGCCTCTGGAAGGTGCACTGTTGGGTATCAATAACCGAAATCTGCACTCCTTTGAAGTGACGCTCGAGAATACTTTTGAACTGCTTGAAAGCATTCCAGAAGATCGTCAGATCATTACTGAAAGTGGCATTCACACGACAGAAGACGTAGATGCCATGTTCAGCAGAAACATCAACCGCTTTCTGGTCGGTGAAGCCTTTATGCGTCAGGAGAACCCCGGCGAAGGTCTTGAAAACCTGTTTGGCCGCTATCTGTAATAGCGTCAAATTTATTGGATAACGCCACAGGCAATTCTTGCACCGCCACCACCCATAGGCGGCGTGTCGGTGTAGTTATCGCCTTTTTGATGAATCATCAAGGTCCGGCCGGATAACTCAGAGATGGTTAATCGAGGAGCCACTACAGCGGTGTGCGCTTCTCCGTTTTTATCGACCAGCAGTCTCGGCAAATCCCCTTTGTGCCCGTTGCCATAGGGGCCTTCATGATGGCCTGTCTGTTCAGGGTCGTAATGACTTCCAGCTTTCAAAGCCGCTACCACCTTTCCATCCTTTTCGCCCGATTCACACGAAGGATGTTCGTGAATATGAAAACCGTGTTCTCCGGGAGACAACCCTTGTAAACGAGGCTGGAAGCTAACTCCTTTTGATGTCTGTGTAATCACAACAGTCCCCATCTCGACACCCGGATCGTCCGGTGAGACGCTGGAAATTTTTACAATTATTTCTGCTGTTGCAAAAGCGGGTAAGCTGATAATGACTGCTATAAGCGATTTTACGATTGAAAAATTCATAGTTTGCTACTCTGATTCTGATTGAACTATTCAGTATAGAGAAGCTCTGAGTTAGCGTGCGCCGTAAACCACTATTGTTTTGCCTTTAACAGAAACCAGCCCCTGCTCTTCCAGGCTTTTCAGAACTCTTCCGACCATCTCTCTGGAGCAACCAACGATCCGGCCAATCTCCTGACGAGTCACCTTTATCTGCATTCCTTCAGGGTGGGTCATAGCATCCGGTTGTCGGCAAAGATCAAGAAGACTTCGGGCAACTCGCCCAGTGACATCCATAAAAGCAAGATCACCCATTTTGCGCGTAGTATGTTTAAGGCGACCCGCTATTTGACCACAAAGTTTGACCATCAGTTCCGGCTGTTCTGCCACCAGCTTTTTAAAATCGTCGT
This sequence comes from Endozoicomonas sp., assembly GCA_965199185.1. Classification (GTDB taxonomy): domain Bacteria; phylum Pseudomonadota; class Gammaproteobacteria; order Pseudomonadales; family Endozoicomonadaceae; genus Endozoicomonas. The sequence goes on from CBDAQW010000004.1 coordinate 32,998, forward strand.
AACTGATTTCAGCAATATCACAGCTCGTTCTGGCTTTCACCCATGCGGTACGTTTTTTGCATATTTCATCAAAGAGCCCCATTTCACCGAAAAAGTCGCCTTGATTCAGATAGGTGACAACTATTTCTCTGCCTTCATCACTTTCGATAGCAACCGTTACCGAGCCACTGACGATATAAAACAGGGAATCTGAAGCGTCTCCGGCACACAAAATTGTGTTTTTGGGCCGATATCTTTTCCTGCGACTTATGGAGAAAAAATGTTCCATATCGACATCTTTATTAAGATTGGAAACCTTGTTCCCTGTCATCTCGCCTAGTTCTCTTGATTCACGGGATTAAATACAACGGCCTATAAATTAAAGTTTTTTCTTCTGATATGCTATCGGTAAATGCATCCATCCCTATGCCTTAGCTGTGTTAATTACTGAATCAACAATCTGCATTTTTAACGCTGCGTTGTTACGCAAAAGCACTAACTTACCGGAAATCAACATGCATAAAACTGTAAAATACGACAGAATAACCCTATTAAATTCATCTGAAAGGATATGATATATGCAGGCACAGGTAAAATGGATTGACAGCGGTCGTTTTATTGGCACGACCGGTGGTAATCATTCTGTGGTCATGGACACCGATAAAGATCAGCGTTCTGCCCCCAGCCCAATGGAGATAATTCTTCTCGGGGTTGGTGGTTGCTCATCTGTTGATGTGGTTGGCATCCTGAAAAAAGCTCGGCAGAAGGTTCAGAGCTGCCATGTTGAGCTTGAAGCAGAACGTGCAGACACGACACCCGGCGTATTTACCCGCATTCACCTCAACTTTGTTGTTGCCGGCGAGGAGATCAAAGAAGCCCACGTAAAGCGGGCGGTGGCACTATCTGCTGAAAAATACTGCTCTGCATCGATCATGCTGGGCAATGCCGGTGTCAAAATCACCCACAGTTATAACATTTTAGAATCAAAACCCGATGTGTGACTTTTAATTTCAACATGGCTATCCATGCCACGTGGATCCCGTACAGTCCCTGTACGGGATGACAGCAGAGTGCACAAAACCTCTACCTGCTGTCATCCTGTACAGGGGAGTGTACAGAACCTATAAGCCATGGATTGGCAACCTACAAGATAAAAGTCACACATCGGGTAATCAAAGTAATACCAATCAACCCGGAGGCCAGGTCATCTGACGGCCTGCCAGTATGTGCAAGTGGATATGATAGATATCCTGGCCTCCCTGCTTATTGGTATTCAGGCTCAACCGAAAACCGGCTTCAGCCACACCCTCTTGAGCAGCTATGTCTTTAGCCACCAGCATCATTTTGCCTAACACAGCCTGATCTTCCACGGTGGCATCGTTCATGGTGGCGATGTGTTTTTTTGGAATCACCAGTATATGAACGGGTGCCGCTGGGTGAATATCCCGAAATGCCAACACTTCATCGTCTTCATAAACTTTGTCAGACGGGATTTCTCCGGCGACAATTTTACAAAATAAACAACTCATCAAACGCTCCTTTCACAAACCATCTCTCAGGCTTCAGACTCTATTCTCCGCTCCCAATACAACGTCGCACCAACAACTGCGGCTGGCATAATCAACAGGTTAACCAATGGAATCAACATCATCAGGTTTACAGTTGAACCAAAAAACCAACAGGAAGGGTTATCCGCTTTCATAGAAGTCATCATCTGTTTGAATGAAATACCACGGTTATCTGCCGCATAATCGCAATACTGAATGGACATCATCCAGCCATTAAACGCAAACCAGAATACTGCACCCACGACCGGAACAAATGACAAAATCAGTAACAAGACAGCTCTGGGCAGATAATAAAATATTTTTTGTAACTCCCGGGCAATACTCCGAGGCACGATAGCCAGCCAGTCTTTCAAAGTGAGATCAGGCAGAGTGGCGCCTTCCATCTTCTGAACTTTTTCGGACAACAGGGCATTAAATGGTGCGGCAATCAGGTTCCCAATCACGGTGAAGGTAAAAAACACAATAGCTACGATCATCAGAACAAACAGCGGCCAAACGAGATACTCAAGAAAAGCCAACCAGTCTGGCAGCCAGTCAGTCAGCGAATCCATCCACTGTGAAAATTGTGTCGAAGCCCAGACACTGAGGGTGCCGAAAACCACAATATTGATTAATAGCGGGATAAATACAAACCAGCGCAGCTGGGGTAACAACAACATTTTAAACCCGGTAAAAAAGTATCCGGGAGCAGATAGGGTTGGACTTGTTTTCATTTTTGATACAAATGCCAGTTTTGTGTGCCAGATCATTATTCTACCGGAGTATTTCCGACTATAGTAATTGGTCTTTAATATGTGCAATCGCTATTATAGGGGCAGTTTTTTACCTGTGGCTTGGAACCTTTCGTCAAGGAGTACATAATGAGCGAAAAAAAACATTCCCGTCTATTGATTCTAGGATCAGGTCCAGCCGGTTACACCGCTGCCGTTTATGCTGCCCGAGCTAATCTGAATCCAGTAATGATCACCGGTATGCAAATGGGTGGCCAGCTGACGACCACCACTGAAGTTGATAACTGGCCTGGTGGGCAGGATGGTTTACAGGGGTCGGCTCTGATGGAGCAAATGCGTAAACACGCTGAACGCTTCAATACAGAGATCATCTTTGATCATATTAATGAAGCTGATCTCAGCAAAAAACCTTACACCCTGAAAGGCGACAGTGGTACATATACCTGTGATGCTCTGATTATTTGCACTGGCGCCAGCGCTCGTTATCTGGGCCTCGACAGTGAAGAAGCCTTTAAAGGTAAAGGAGTTTCTGCCTGTGCTACCTGCGATGGTTTCTTCTACAGAAAGCAGCATGTAGCGGTGGTTGGTGGTGGCAACACCGCGGTTGAAGAAGCGCTTTATCTATCCAATATTGCTGAAACAGTGACGGTTGTGCATCGCCGTCAGGGCTTTCGTGCAGAGAAAATCCTGCAAGACAAGATGATGGAGAAAGTAAAGAGCGGCAATATCCGTCTGGTTCTGGATAGCACTGTTGATGAAGTTTTGGGTGACGACATGGGTGTCACCGGCCTACGAGTCAAGGACGTTAATTCCGGCGAAACCACCGACCTGGATGTGGCAGGAGTCTTTATTGCTATTGGTCACACACCTAATACCGACATTTTCCAGGGACAACTGGCTATGAAAGACGGTTACATCAAAGTCAACAGTGGCCTTGCAGGTAATGCCACACTGACCTCAAAAGAAGGAGTTTATGCCGCTGGGGATGTAATGGATCATACATATCGTCAGGCTATTACTTCTGCAGGAACGGGGTGCATGGCAGCCTTGGATGCTGAAAAATATCTGGATTCGTTGTAATCAGATAGGTCGGCTTCACAGAAGCCGACCTACATGAAGCGATGTCCTGTGGTGCGTTAAGCCGTTTGATTCTCAGGTGTTTGCCCGGCCGCTTCAGGTTTAACCCCAAACTCTTCTGACAAAGCACCATGCTCTTCTGGATTATTTTTTGGTGCGTAGTCTTTGGGTTGCTCTACGGGCTTGGCTCGTTCGTTACGGCGTTTGCTGATTTTACCAGACAGCAGTGCGTTGCTGCTCAATAAAGAATCACTCAGGCGATTGCGGACTTCTTCGTCTTCGCAGAGTGATTCAGCGCCATTTGCCATATGCTCGTGGACATCTTTATAAGTATCCGTCAGCTTATTGATCAGGTGAGCTGTGGTTGTAAAATGATCCCCTACCCGGTTCTGATAGGTTCGGAACTCATCCTGCAGCTGTTCCAGCTGATGCTCCAGTTTGCCATTACGTGTTTTTGAGCCGGACAGAAAGTAAATGACCAGAGAGCCACATAAGATACCAGCCAAAAATGCCAGACTTCCAACAAACCAAAGTACATTCATTTCTTCCACAGTTTCGCCTCACCCGAAAGGGTTTACCTCTTTATATTTTCTGTGCCTTCATTGTATAGGCTAACTGCGCAGCAGCCTACCGAAAAAATGAAGTTGTTCTGAGAAGATACTCCAGTTACATTGACTCTGCACTGGCAGAATCAGAATAAAATTATGACTCCGGAAGTACGTTACCAGCAAGATCTGAGCCGTGAAGACTTTTCACAGGATGCGGCTCAAGCCATCGCTGTCAAACATTTACAAAAGCTATATGAGCGATTGTGCCAGAATCCTTCCCCAGGCATCACCGGTAAACTGAAAGCCATGCTTGGGCAACAGCCCCCACCGGTAAAGGGGTTGTATTTCTGGGGAGGGGTCGGTCGGGGCAAAACCTATCTGATGGACACTTTCTATCAGTGCCTACCCTTTGAACAGAAACTGCGGATGCATTTTCATCACTTTATGCGCCGGGTGCATCAGGAGCTGACCGAACTGGAAGGCCAGAAAAATCCGCTCAAAATCGTCGCAGAACACATTGCCCGTGAAGCAAAAATCATCTGCTTTGATGAATTTTTTGTGTCAGATATCACCGACGCCATGATTCTGGCCGGACTATTTGAACAGCTATTTCAGCAGGGCGTCTGTCTGGTGGCTACCTCCAACGTAGAACCAAAAAACCTTTACAAAGACGGTTTGCAAAGAGCGCGCTTTCTGCCGGCCATCGATCTGCTTTATCAGCATACTGAGGTACTGAATATTGACGGAGGGGTGGATTATCGCCTGCGCGTCTTACAACAGGCACAAATGTACTACACACCACTCACCCCTTCCACTTCAGAAAAGCTGCAGGAGGTGTTTGATAACCTGGCGCCCGATCGTTCACTAACAGAACAGGCAATCATCATCACCATTAATGATCGCCCCATTCAAAGCATCAGAATTTGTGAAGATATTGGCTGGTTTACCTTCACTGAACTCTGCGGTGGTCCTCGCAGTCAGAATGATTACATTGAACTGGCAAGACTTTTCCAAACCATTATTCTGGAAGCTCTGCCTATTATGGGTGCTGGTGATGATGATATTGCCCGACGGTTTATTAACCTGGTCGATGAGTTTTACGACCGCAGTGTAAAACTCATTCTGTCATCAGATGCATCACTGGATCAGCTCTATCCTGACGGGCGACTGTCGTTTGAATTTCAACGAACGCGCAGTCGGTTACAAGAAATGCAATCCACGGATTATCTGGCTCGCTCACATCAGAATATATAATACCGATTGCAGTTATTAAGGGTTATTTCATGGTAATCTGTCGCATCATTCGGTTCGCAAAATAATAAACAGGAGTCGCTGATGGATCTTGAAATCAAAGGTAAGGTTTTTATGGTAGCCGGTGCCAGCTCAGGCTTGGGCTACGCGATAGCGCACCGTCTCGCCGCCGAAGGTGCCAGAGTGTCTATCGCCAGCCCGACTCCGAAAAAAATTGCTCATGCAGCCGCCACCATCAGTGAAGAGACGACAGCCGAAATTCGTGGTTATGTATTTGATGCTCGTGAAGCGGAGTCTATTGATGCATGGACCGCTGCCACCCTGAAAGATTTTGGACAGATTGATGGTTTGGTCGTCAATGCCGGAGGTCCTGTACCTGGTTCTTTCGAAGAATTTGATGATAATGCCTGGCAGGCAGCATTTGATCTTACGCTCATGAGTGCGGTTCGTTTAATCAGATCAGCCCTACCGGCTTTGAAAGTCAATGGCGGTAGTATTCTGACTCTGACGTCTTCAGCAGTGAAAGAACCTATTGATGTGCTATTGATGAGCAATGTCATGCGTTCGGGCGTCACCAGCCTGGTAAAAAGCCTGTCTTTTGATCTGGCTCAGTACGATATCCGCATTAATAATCTGATCCCGGGAACCATCTCAACAGACCGCATCAATAAGCTCAATAGGTTTATTGGTATGCGAACCGATCAAAGCCCTGAATCAGTGCGTAAACACGCTGAAGAACATATTCCTATGAGACGTTATGGCAAGCCTGAAGAGTTTGCCAAAGCAGCTGCTTTTCTGCTGTCAGGTGCATCCAGTTATATGACGGGAACGAATACCGTGGTAGATGGCGGTAAGATGAAAAGCCTGTAGAAAGGGTCGGAGTCCGCTCAGCGGACTCCCTGTAAATACTCTATTTGAATGATTGTTCGATCTCCCAACCTGCCCGTGTACTCTGTCAGCAATCGCTGAACGATATAAAGCACTGGCACTTCCACCACTTTTACCCGCTTGGTGGGAGCGAAGCAGAAAGCCTCTCCTTGCCCCCTGCGCACATATACTTTGGTCACTGTTGGAACATACCAGTACAAAAAGCGCTTTCTCACCATATACATGGATCAACATTCTCCTGCCACATGAAATAATCACCGGCTTGGACAACGGAAATGTTAATAGGTTCCGTTATTTCTGATTTTTCCTATACTCTCGCACCTGATCGTAAGCACCCTGTATTTCCTGTGCTTTCTGTTTAACCACTTCCATCATTTCTTCTGGCAGACCTTTCGCTACGAGCTTATCCGGATGGTGTTGGCTCATCAGTTTACGGTATGCCCGTTTTACTTCAGCATCAGAGACCTCTGGCTCAACGCCCAGGACTTTATATGCCTGCTTGAGATCAACCGTTGACGTTTGATGACTTCCTGTACTCTGATAACGATAACCGCCTTCCTGGTAGTAGGCTTTCTGAGCCTGAAAGCGCTGATGAATTTTCTCAAAAACATAGTTACCTATGCCCAGATGATGACAAATCTGTTTGAATACCGCCTGCTCAGAAGAGCTCAGGGAACCATCCGCGTAAGCTGCCGACAACTGGATTTCAAGAAACATTGGGATAAGAGTGCTAGCCCCGGCCACCTGACGAAATTCACTCAAAGCCGTTTCAAGATCAGAAGACGGTTTCTTACCTTCATTAAATAGTTTAATGGCTTCCTGCCGCTGAGCAGGAGACAGACGCATATTTGCCATAATGGCATTGGCGGCATCGATCTCGTGCTCACTGACCCGACCATCCGCTTTAGCTACACGACCCATTGCCAGAAACGTCGCTTTAAAGAAAGCAGTCTGAGCATGCTGCCGTTGCTGACTGCTCCCACCGATACCTGCGGGACCTACACCACCAAAGAATTTGCGATGAATCCGGGAACCAACGTACCCTCCCAACAAAGCACCAAATACTCCCCCGTAGGTAAATCCCAACAATACACCAATTAAAATAAACGTCATGAATTTTTGCTCTGATCTTGAAGCTCTTGATTGCCAGTCGCTTGATTACGAAGATCGCTCTCAAGTAGCTGCAAGCGTGCTGGCGTGCCAACATCGGTCCAGTAGCCATTGTAATATTGACCTGAAACTCTACTCTGCCCCATAGCATCTACTAACAAAGGTGCTAACGGGAATGCGCCGGGCTTGCAGTTATCAAACAGAGCTGGGGAAAGGACGCTGACACCACTAAATGTCAGTGAAGTGTCGCCTGTTTCCTGAACTCTTCCCTGACTCAGGCTAAAGTCACCTGTTGTCTTGAAATCCGGATTATCCACCAGTACCAAGTGCGCCTTATCATCCTCAGACAAGGTAATTTTACTGAGCGGGAAGTCAGTAAAAATATCGCCATTAATGACCAGAAATGGCTCATCATTATCAGACAGCAAAGGCAGTGCCTGGTAAATACCGCCACCGGTTTCCAATGGTTCATCCTGCTCTCTGGAGTATTGAATATTTAACGCCCAGCTTGAGCCATCCCCCAAAGCCTGCTTCAGCTGATCACCAAGCCATCCGAGGTTAATGATCACATCGTTAAAACCTGCTGCCGCCAAACGCTCCAGGTGATAAACAATCAGCGGTTTACCATTAACCTTTAACAGGGGTTTGGGAGTATGGGATGTCAGCGGGCGCATACGTTTGCCATACCCTGCTGCCAGAATCATAGCCTTCATAATACACCGGCCTCTGACTGCACTACTTTTATCCGCTCCTCAAGCAATGGCAGAACCTTATCTTCCAGCCATTGACCATAAACATGAAACTGAGGATATAGACGACAAACTTCCAATACATAACCAAAGGTACGCGGGATATCGTCAAGGTATCCGGGCTTTCCATCCCTGAGCCAAAGTCTGGCAAAAATCCCCAGACATTTCAGATGGCGCTGTAAACCAGCAACGTCAAACCAGTAGCGAATCTGTTTAAAATCATACTGACTCAGAGGTTGGTGTTGGTCGGCAAAGGATTTCAGCCAGCGGTTGACCAGCTCATCAGGCCAGCGCACATAACAGTCTTTCAGGAGAGAAACGGCATCGTACATCAGGGGTCCACATAGGGCTCCCTGAAAATCGATCACACCCAGCTCATTCGGGTTAATGACCATCAGATTTCTGGAATGGTAGTCCCTATGTACTGTAACGACTGGCTGTTGCAACATGCTTTCTACTAATAACGAAAACAGAGGCTGCCAATCGGGAATATCGTCATCCAATCCAAGTAGTTTATCCAGAAACCAGTCAGGAAAAATGGAGAGCTCAAAACGAATCAACTTTTCGTCATAGTCAGGAAGTCGCTTCGGTGTCTGTGACTGAATAGCCGTTAAGGCTGAAAAAGCCTGCTGGTACAAAGCGGCTGCATTCTGCTCATTCAGTTGAGCCAGTAGCACAGAATCCCCAAAGTCCTCCTGCAACATGAACCCCTGTTCATAATCCACCGCCCGGACTTCAGGCACTTTCACCCCCCCTTCTCGCCACTGCCGGGCAATGCGAACAAAACTGTGAGTATCTTCCGTTTCAACCGGGGCATCCACTGCCACCAGCGTTCCTTCAGGCGACTGAACACGATAATAATTCCGGAACCCGGCATCATTACCAACCCTTTGCAGTGGTGTTGCTACCGAACCTGCTTCAGCGCCGGAGATCACTGACTGAACCCATCTTGCCAGTTGATTTTTACGTGATTGTTTTTGCTGATCGTTCATCAGTTGCGACCAATATGTCCCGAAATTGGATTTTTCTTGAAAATGAACAAGGTTCGGACTCCCCATCCTGCGAAATCAGTGTTAACTTATTAGCAAGACTACCATAGACGAAATGTCATAAGTACTGCGCCGTATCGTGTCAACTTTCACTCAGGCGCTCACCCGCTGGCCAGGGAACTTACGATGATGAAACCCGGATACCGCCGCTTTTCTGACGGTACTGAACTTCCTGAACATTTGAGAAATCAACGACAGTGCACTTTCAGTATCCAAAACCATCGTATTGGTTTACTCTCGGACCCCTCCGGTCAACCCAGTGCAAAAATAAACCTGCCCCAGGACTGCTGAGCTCATGGAGAAGCATTCTTTACCGTTCAAACCAGGGCGTTTGGCTCTGGCCATCGCCGCCAGTATTCTGGCCAGCTACCCGACTCCAAAAATTGTTGCTGCCGAACGCGTTGTGACCGATAGCGAGTGGAGTTGCAGTACTTCCACCGATGGACAATGGAACTGTCGTGTAGTTACTAAAAAACCAGCCGCTATTCGACGGGCACCGCTGACCGATCTCACTATTGGTCTTCAGCGAGAGAATCAAACAAATGAAGTGGCTACCACCACGCCAACCCGAAAGCACCCCCTTGACTGGGTACCCAGAGAACAGCTGTCTGAAGCCCGTACCAACCAGCTGCCTTATTACAGTTGTGGTGCCTACGTTGAACCGGATCGCCCTGGAAAACACTTTGAAGGTGATCCGGGTTCTGCGGAGATCATTCTCGAAGCCAATGAGTCTACTTACGATGAAGGCAACATAGCAAGACTGACGGGTAATGTGTACGTCCGTCAGGCAAGCAGGCAACTGACCAGTGACAGCGCTTCATTTAACCGTGATACCAATCACGGTGATTTTGAAGGCAATGTCCACTTTCGTGAAAATAACTTACTGATACTGAGTGAAAAAGGTGGCGTGCAACTGGATACCGGTCGTGCCACATTAGAAAACGCCACTTACGTTATGCATGAAGAAAATGTTCGTGGCAACGCTGATCTGATGGTTCGCAACGAAGATGGCACGCTTGATCTGACCAATGCCACGTATACCGCCTGTCCTCCCGGAGACAAAGGCTGGCTACTGAGCAGCAGCAATGTCTCTCTTGATCAGGAAACAGGCAGAGGGGTTGCCAAAAATGCCAGCGTTCGTGTCCAGGGGGTTCCTATTCTTTATACGCCCTGGATCAGCTTCCCTATTGACGACCGTCGTATGTCCGGTTTTCTTTATCCAACCATTAGCCTCGGTGGGGATAACGGTTTTGATTATTCCCAGCCTTATTACTGGAACATTGCACCAAACTACGATGCGACCATCACACCAAGAGTCATGTCTGAACGCGGTGTACTGTTGGAAAATGAGTTCCGTTATCTGATAAGCAATACTCAGGGAGAACTGGGTTTTGCCGGGTTACTCAATAAAGACAACCTGAAAAAAGGCAACCCTTACTATGATGAGCAACGCTGGTTGATCAATCTCCGCCAGCAAACTCAGCTCACTTCCAACTGGACGGCAACCGTCGATTATGCCAAAGCCAGTGATAAGAAGTATCTGAATGATTTTGAGTCTGGTCTGAACCTGTCCAGCCATGGATCTCTGAATCAGAGCATCAGTACCCGATATAACGGCAGCAGCATCAATAACAGCTGGTATGCCAGCATTGATGCTCATCAGTATCAAAACATGAGCCGCACCTCAGATGATCCTTACAACACATTGCCTGAGGTGATTATCAGTGGTCTCTGGGACGCAGGTGAGAAACTGGATGTCAGCTACACCGCCAATTACACCAAATTCACCCGTGACCAGAACTGGGATTACATCAATCAAACCCTGGTGGCTGGGCGTGAGAATGTTCATCAAAGTCACTACAGTGATGGCTACGGTATCAAAAGAGCCAATGGCGAGCGAGCTTACTTTGAAACCGGCTTGAGCTATCCCATGGAAGCCAGCTACGGATTCCTGACCCCGGCAGTGAAAGTTCAGCATGTTCAATATCAGCTCAGTAACCTGAAGAAGGATCAGGTGATAGCGGATCTTTCTGACTCCTATGACAATTTCACCAGTAATGATTACACTGAATCACCAGACACCACTGTGCCTACTTTCAGTGTTGATGGCGGATTGTATTTTGACCGGTTGACTGATTTTGGGGGAACGGCCTTCACTCATACCCTTGAGCCAAGAATGAAGTACCTCTATGCCCCTCATGCTAAAGGGCAGGCGATGAACCCGATCTTTGATACGTCACTTCAGAGCTTCTCCTACAGCTCTCTCTGGCGGGACAGCCGCTTTTCCGGTTACGACAGACTGGCGGACAACAATCAGGTTTCTATAGGTCTGACATCCAGACTGATTGAAGAAGATGGCTTTGAGCGGGTTCGCTTTGGCATAGGCCAAATCTTCTATTTTGCTGACCGGAAAGTATGGATAAGCCCCACATCAGGAACTAAAGATCCAAACAACCCCGATAACAACGAGAGAAACTGGGACGAAAACCTGAACGAAACCGAACGTCAGTTGCTCAACGATATGAAGGAATCCACATCACCGCTGGCGACCGAACTGGTCTATAACATAAACCGATCCATGAGTGTTCGTCAGGATCTTATGTACGATGCCAACAATAATGAGGTAGACAATTACGGTTTGTACTATACCTACAAGCCAGACAGCCGCAAGGTGCTTAATATCGGTTATCGTTTCCGGGATCAGTCTGAGCGCTATGTCAAAAACAGTGATGACCAGAACATTCCAGATGGCAAGGGCGGTTATAAAACCACCAAAAACGATCTGAGCCAGTCCGATGTTTCCTTTGCCTGGCCGGTTATGCCAAACTGGTCTGCTTTAGGACGCTGGCAGTACGACATCACCAACAAGCGGCAGCTTGAGCAAATGGCCGGTGTCGAATACAACAGCTGCTGTTATCAGGTGCGTTTGCTGTGGCGACACTGGATTGAAGACGATTCAAACATTGATTACCCCGACAAGAAGAAAGGCATCTTCCTGCAGTTTGTACTGCGTGGGCTGGGTAATCTGACAGGGGGCTCAGTATCAGAGTATCTCCATGGCATTAAAGGTTATGAGTGGGATGAGAAGTAAATGAAGAAGGGATTAAAACATCTGGCACTAACCTCGTTGTGCCTGTTAGCGTTAGGCAGCAATGTCGTATCGGCGGCGGTGCAAAAGCTCGACCGCATTGTTGCGGTGGTGGATAAAGATGTGGTGATGGCCAGTGAGCTTGATAACCGCCTTGAAACCATCCAGCAACAACTGGTCGATCGCAATATCAACCTGCCACCAGACGATGTTTTGCAAAATCAGATTCTGGAGCAATTGATTGTTGAAAACATTCAGCTGCAAATGGCCAGACGCAGCGGCATAAGAGTAGACGACTGGGATCTTAACGATGCCATCAGTCGCATTGCCGAACGCAACCAGCTGACTCTGGATGAATTCAAAAAGAACCTCGAAGCTGATGGTTTGTCTTTTGCTAAGGTAAGGGAACAGATTCGCCGGGAAATGATCATTAATCGTGTACGCCAGCGCCAGGTTGCCCAGCGTATTCACGTCAGTGAGCAGGAAATTGATCACTTTATCGAATCCCCTGAAGGTCAGGCGCAGTTACAAACCGAGTATCGTCTTGGCCACATTCTGATAGCCACGCCGGATAACCCAACGCCGGATCAGGTAAAATCCGCAGAATCTCAGGCCATCGACATTTATAAGCAACTGCTGACGGGCGCTAACTTCCAGGAAATGGCGATTGCCAAATCCAAAGGCCAAAATGCATTGAACGGCGGTGATCTTGGTTGGCGTAAGTCAGATCAACTCCCCACCCTGTTTGCCAACGAAGCGGCCAAAATGACCTCTGGTGAGGTATCTGAACCTGTGCGCAGCCCCGGCGGATTCCATATCTTCAAACTGCTGGATACACGAGGTGAAGACAAGGTGGTACAAGATCAAGTTCATGTACGCCATATCCTGATCAAGCCCAATGAAATTCGCACCGATCTTGAATCACAGATGCAAGCCAGGCGCCTCTATGAAAGAGTCAAAACAGGAGAAGACTTTGGTGATCTGGCCAAAGCCTATTCCGATGATAGCGCTTCCGCTCTGAACGGTGGCGATATGAGCTGGATTTCTCCCGATGCGCTGGTGCCTGAATTCCGCACGGTCATGTTAAACATTCCACAACAGACGGTCAGCGAACCATTCCGTACCACATACGGCTGGCATATTCTGGAAGTGCTGGGCAAGCGTAAGTCGGACATCAGCAATCAGGTGCGTCGCAACCATATCAGAGAACTGCTGAGCAACCGCAAATTTGAAGAAGAACTGCAAGTCTGGCTCCGGGAAATCCGTGACCAGGCCTTTGTTGAGATCAAACTCTGATGAACTCTCAGCAGTCCTCATTACCCCGGCTGGCCATTACCGCCGGGGAGCCTGCTGGCATCGGGCCTGATCTGTGCCTGATGCTGGCAAGTCGTTCTTTTCCGGCACAGCTGGTAATTATTGCTGATCCTGAGTTACTGGATCAAAGAGCCAGAGAACTCAATCTGCCGGTTAACTTACAGAAGTTTGACCCTGATGATCGTGCCTTATCTAAGCCTGGTACGTTACTGGTTGCTCCGGTATCTCTGCACAGTGCTTGCAAAACCGGACAACTAAACCGACAAAACAGTGCTTACGTCCTCGAAACACTGGAACTGGCAACCCAAGGTTGCCAGGACGGAACTTTCGATGCGCTGGTCACTGCACCGGTACACAAAGGCATTATTAATGATGCTGATATTCCTTTCAGTGGCCATACCGAGTTTCTGGCAGAACAGACCAACACTAAAAAAGTCGTCATGATGCTGGCTACCGAAGGTTTACGAGTTGCTCTTGCCACAACTCATCTGCCCCTTGCAAACGTCTCTGCCGCTATCACTCGGGATTCTCTGAACCAGGTGATCAATATTCTACATCGGGAAATGCAAGTTAAATTTGGTCTGCCTCAGCCCAACATTCTAGTGTGCGGTCTGAATCCTCACGCTGGAGAAGACGGACACCTCGGTACAGAAGAACTGGATACAATCATTCCGGTTCTGGAGCAATGTCGTAGCGTTGGTATGAACCTGACCGGCCCCTTACCTGCAGATACACTGTTCAATCCTGAGTTGTTGAAGTCAGCGGATGCCGTGCTCGCCATGTATCATGATCAGGGTTTACCGGTTCTGAAGTACAAGGGCTTTGGAAAGGCTGTGAATATCACCCTGGGCCTTCCGATTATCAGAACCTCCGTCGATCATGGAACGGCCCTTGATCTCGCAGGAAAAGGCACCGCCAGCCCCGGAAGCTTATACACGGCGATTGACGCAGCTCTGGAAATGGTTTCAGGTATGTGTAGGTCGGTTTCCGCCCGAAGGGCAGAAGCCGACAATAAAAACATCAAACAACGCTAACCCTCGCACAAAACGCTTGGCGAGATTTGTATCGGTTTATCCGTTCGCGGCAAACCAACCTACACAAACCTCCCACCTGCCGCTATTATACGCGCCCAGACTTTTATCAGTATCCAGCAATTATGTCCGAACTCCCTTTTCATAAAGCTCGCAAACGTTTTGGCCAGAACTTTCTCCATGATCACAACATCATCCAGAGAATCAGTCAGTCTATCCGCCCAAGGCCGGGTGACCGTATGGTTGAAATTGGTCCGGGCCAGGGAGCACTCACAGAATACATGCTGGAAGGCGCTGGTGAGCTGGATGTCATCGAGCTGGACAGAGATCTGATTCCGACATTGAAACTCCGCTTTGGTCTAAACAAACACTTTCGCATCCACGAAGGGGATGCCATGAAGTTTGACTTTGCAGCGCTGAAAACGGATGAACGGGAACTAAGAGTCGTCGGCAACCTGCCTTACAATATCTCTACACCGCTGATTTTCCATCTGCTGGAATTTCAGGGCATGATCAAAGACATGCACTTTATGCTGCAGAAAGAAGTGGTTCTGCGTCTTGCTGCACAGGCTGGCGATAAACACTACGGTCGTCTTGGCATCATGACACAGTATTATTGCTCAGTAGATTATCTGTTTACTGTCGGTCCGGGAGCCTTTAAACCCGCGCCGAAAGTGGACTCTGCTATTGTTCGCCTGACTCCGCATAAAACACTGCCTCACCCCTGCAAAGACATCAAGATGCTGGAAGTTGTGGTACGGGATGCTTTCAGTCAGCGCCGTAAAACCATCCGTAACACCCTAAAAAAACATCTCAATATCGAAGAACTGGAAGCCCTGCAAATTGAACCCGGTGCACGCCCGGAAGTCTTGTTACTTGCTGATTATGTGCGAATTGCGGATTATTTAACGGATAAACAGCCTTGAGCCGATAAACAGCCTTGAGCTAGTTAGAAGCCTTGAGCTGATAAAGACCTCGGAGTTTTGTATGACCGTTTACGCCATTGGAGATGTACAGGGGTGCTACGACCCCTTGCGCCGCTTACTGGATAAGATCAGCTTTGACCCTGATCTTGACCAGCTCTGGGTGGCTGGCGACATGGTCAATCGCGGCTCTGAATCTTTACAGACATTGCGTTACCTGAAGAGCCTGAAAGACAACTGTATTGCCATCCTTGGGAACCATGATCTCCACCTGCTGGCGGTCGCCACCGGACTGCGGGAACAGAAAAGAAAAGATACGCTGCATGACCTTCTGGAAGCACCTGATTGCGATGAACTCATTCACTGGGTAAGGCATCGCCCATTTCTCCACCATGATCCGCAACGGCAAATCACAATGGTTCATGCGGGAATCCCCCCTGTCTGGACACTCGACAAAACCATTAAAAGAGCCAGAAAGCTTGAACAGGCACTGCAAGGTGATGATTTTGAAGAAACCTTGAAAATCATCTTCAAACAGGACAAACCCAGACAATGGAGCAGTGCTCTGAGTCGTAAGAAAAAACTGCGTTTATCAGCAGCCTATTTCACTCAAATGCGCTTTTGCACAGAGCATGGAGAATTGGATCTGAAAAACAAAACCTCAGATCCCGACACAGGTTTTGCGCCCTGGTTCGATTTCCCTGAAAGCCCATGTTATAGCAACACCATCTTGTTCGGTCACTGGGCGGCGCTGGATGGTAAAAGTGGCAGAAACAACATTCACGCTCTGGACACAGGCTGTGTCTGGGGCAAGCGACTGACGGCTCTGAACCTTGACACCTTTGAGCGAATTCAGGTGAAAGCCCGATAAAAAAACGCCCTTTAAAAGCCACCTGAAACACACTCAAAATCTCCGATCAAGCCCCCCTCATCTCAACCGATGAATATAAGTACACAGGGCCGGCTATTTACAGGGTTTTCTACCGTAGTCGATATGATATTGGAACGATAATCCATATAATACGCCCACTGAGCAACACAACGATGGATCGCACGCCTATGGCCCGCACCAAACAGAACAAACTGGTCACTTTTACCTGGCAGGGAAAAGATAAAAGTGGACGTAAAGTAAAGGGAGAGATGCAGAACACCAGCATTGCACTGGTCAAAGCGGAACTGCGCAAGCAAGGTATTCACTCTGCCAAGGTTCGTAAAAAAGCGTTCTCTTTTGGAAACAAAGGCGGCAAAATCAAACCCATTGATATTGCTCTCTTCACCCGACAACTGGCAACCATGATGAAAGCCGGTGTTCCTCTGTTACAGGCTTTTGACATTACCGCTGAAGGTATAGACAAGCCCGCAATGCGTGAGCTGATCGAAAAAGTCAAGAATGATGTTGCCGGTGGTTCTACACTAGCCGACTCCCTGAGAAGTAATCCTCTTTATTTCGACGACCTCTACTGCAACCTGGTCGCTTCTGGTGAACAGTCCGGTTCACTGGAAACACTGCTTGACCGGATTGCCACCTATAAAGAAAAAACAGAAGCCCTGAAAGCCAAAATCAAAAAGGCCATGAACTACCCCATTGCGGTTGTTTGTGTGGCCATTATCGTTACCGGTATCCTGCTGATTAAAGTAGTGCCCCAGTTTGAAGAGGTATTCCAGGGGTTCGGTGCAGAGCTTCCGGCCTTTACCCAGATGGTTATCAGCCTCTCAGAATTTGTACAAGAGTACTGGTTGTTTGCCCTTGGCGGCATTATCGGAGGGCTTTTTACTCTGAAGCACTTGCTGCAACGATCTCGCAAAGCTCGTGACCGATTTGATCGCCTGTTATTGAAACTGCCCGTCATTGGCACCATTCTCGACAAATCAGCAGTCGCCCGATTTTCCCGAACGCTGGCAACGACCTTTGCCGCAGGCGTCCCTCTGGTGGATGCGCTGGACTCTGTTTCCGGAGCCGCCGGTAATGTAGTTTTTGAAGAGGCAACAAAGCGCATCAAAGAAGATGTATCTACCGGCCAGCAACTGCAATTCGCCATGCGCAACTCAGGCATATTCCCATCCATGGCCATCCAAATGGTCTCCATTGGTGAAGAGTCCGGTGCACTGGATGAAATGCTCGATAAAGTCGCCACCTTCTATGAGGATGAAGTGGATAATATGGTGGATGGTCTGACCAGCTTGATGGAACCGATTATTATGTCAGTATTGGGCGTTCTGGTGGGTGGCTTGATTATCGCGATGTATCTTCCGATTTTCCAGCTGGGGTCTGTTGTTTAAAACAACCTGTTACATTTTACATTAATGTCTTTTACTCGCTGGCCAGTTATTTTAATAACTGGCCAGCGAGTAAACTATCAAACAAACCAAATTGAAACACCTTTCATCACAGACTGAATAGCTTTTAATAACCCGATGTGTGACTTTTAATTTCAACATGGCTATCCATGCCACGTGGATCCTGTACAGAACCCATAAGCCATCGATTGGCAACCTACGAGATAAAAGTCACACATCGGGTTTTTAATAGTTGAGGCGCTTTCCCAGCCTGTTCATCAGAACATACGATCAACTTGATTAGACAAATCATTAATCTGGTCAATCAACTTTAAAGCCATTTGTTTGTGACCCTGCTTGAAGTACATCTTCATTTGCTGTTCATAGTGATAGGCCAGTTTGTTTTCAGTAGTAGTGTCAATTAGCGCATTCTCAACGACAATATTACCCACTGGCTGTTGATAGAGTTTGGTGAATAGCTGCTCGGTTTTCATCTTCAATTCACCGACAAAACGCCTCATCTCCAGAGCTTTTGTGACATCGCCTGCATTGAGTTTTTCACGGACTGCACTGGCAAAATCCCGGCTGGTTGCAAGGGTATCAAACTGAACATCAGTGACTACAGCGGGTGTATCTATGCCGGTAAATGTCTTTGTCACTGAGGGTGAGGCCGGTATTTTCACCTCAGGGCTGCGGGCGTAGTAGCCAGTGGCTAATGGCTCCACGTCGAGAGTAATGGTGCCCTCTTCTGCTGCACGGGTAAAAATATCAGCCGTCAAAGGCGGCGTCTGACCACGAACTTTTGCATACTCCTTATCCATATCAACCACCTCAACGCTGTGCTGACGAGCCTCGTCGGACGTTTTCACCAGGATATATTCCACTGGCGGCACCACTGGGTTGCGGTTATCTATTGAGAAGGTCTGCGATAACATTTCTGGCGCCATCAGTGCTGGTTTTTGATATTTCATAGTTACCGCATCAATGGATCGGATGATATTAAACTGACTATCCAACAACAGAACGTCGGGCATAAAAGCCACTGCGGTTCTGCCAAAGTTACTCCGCTTGATCTGACTGTTCAGGGTTATTTTATAGACGCCATAGGTCGGCACTTTCCAGCCCAGAACAGCGGACTCCTGACCATCCATTTTCAGGTTAAACGTCAATGGTGAAATATCAGCCTGAACCTTTATGGAGCCATCCAGGATATCCAGAGCCTGATATTGAACAGCACTGAAAGAGTTGTACGACACTTCAGACTTGATAGAACTAATAGGGGCTTTCGGTGCATTGGATACACAGCCTGTCAAAACACCCAGCGCAACACACAACGCCAATCTTTTCATAAACACACCGACTTTTAACCATCCGCACATGGTGCATGAGCAGAAAGAAGAGAAAAAATACTGAAAAACTCTATCAGGAATCTCATCAAGATAATGTATGAAAACGATTTTAGTTTTTTATTTATCTAATTGATTAAAATTCAATCAAAAGATTCGGCAGCAATAAATATACGGAGAATTACCATAGATACAGATCAACTTTTTATGCAAATAGTTCCATTTAAAGTGCTGTAGGTTTCAGTAAACGCTTACATATTGATTACATTTCGCTTATGCAAAAAACTACGCCCGCCGTTTAATAACCTGCCTGTTTTGCCCGGAATCAGTTATTAATTCTGTGGGTATCAAACATTCAAAGGTTAATAAACAACCATTTATTACCCCTCACTTTTTTAAGGAATAGAAAGTGTCGAAACGAACTTATCTTTTGCCGCTGGCGAGCGCTATTGCTAGCGTTGTATTTTCTGCTGGTGTTATGGCTAATGAAGCTGCCCCTGAAACCATCACGGTTAAACCTACCGATGTTTTAACCGACGGCTGGACCGTTAATGGTTATGTTCGTACTGCCTAGCGTATGAATGAAAACGGTGTTTCTACCAGCAACGAGTATAACAAAGGGGACTACCGGGTTGTCGGTACCGTCGGAAAAAGTGCCAACCAAGTAGAGTTTGTTCTTGGCAAAGATACCACGTTCCAGAATGGCGTATGGTCCAAGCTGGGTGTTCGTGCTGAATATGGCAATGGCGATCATTACTTATATTCTTCCAGCGGCAGTGAAGATAAAGGTAACGATGGTAATTTTGAAGTTAAAGAAGCTTTTATTCAGCTGGGTGGCATGAGTTATCTGCCTGAAGATGCACATATCTGGGCAGGTCGTCGCTTTCTGAACCGTGAAGCCAGTAATTTATCTGGTGAATTCTGGAAACAGTCTTCTGGCGTTGGTTTTGGTTATGAAATGAACTCTGATGACAAAACCCACGGTGTTGCCCTGGTTTCTGTTGACGTTGGTGAAGGCACTAAAACCAAAGGTAAAACCATTCACTCCATGGACTTCTACAGCTATAACCATCAAGCTCTGGGTGGCAGTTTTAATTTCGATACTAAAATCATGCGTGCTGGTGATAAGTCAAACTTTAGCAAAAAAGAAGCTGATGACGGTTTAGGCCTTGCTGTTACTTACAAGCGTGATTTTTATGGTTTTGATGGCTGGTCTGCAACCGCTCTTGCCTTTGGTAAAGGTCTGGCTGCTAACCGTGGTGTTAACTTTGGCCAGTGGAGCGGCGGCACATCAACCACCGACAGTGAGAATGGTGAAAGCATTTTCTTCACCAGCTACGGCATGATGAACATCAATAGCACTTGGCAGTTAATGACTGAATTGACTTATCTACACGGTAGAGAAATCTGGAGCTTGCCAGACGGTGGAACTGTTGACAGAATGCTGGTTGCCGCTCGCCCAACTTATAAAGTTAATGACAATTTCCGCTGGGAGTTCACTGCTTCCATGTCTCGTGAAAAAGCAGACTGGAATCAAGAAGATAAAACCAAAAACTCTCAAGCAGCAGAAATTGCAGCCGTATTTTCTGTTAACTCTGATTTCTATGGTCGCCCACAGATCAAACCATTTGTCACTTTCATGAGAACCGATGCTAAAGACGGCTGGGGTGATGAGTTTGGTAAAGACAAAAACACCTACCAATACGGTGTAGAAGCAGAAATCTGGTTCTAAAGCTCGCTAAAGATAGATCGGCATGCCCGAACGGCATGCCGACAATGTGTCCAGAGAGCACAAAAGAACCACCATTTTTCAGCATGACAGTCTCTTTCGCGAGGATGACGCTGGGGTATTTTCTCTACTATTGCCCTTAACTTCCCTTAACGGGCAACAGCACCTAACTCTTCCTCAAATACGACTTCCGAATCCAACGTAGAGCTCAAAAAGTGAACGTATTGCTTTTCAAGCTGATCTCGTTTGAGCTTTAGCGTTGGCGTCAACAAGCCATTATCAATACTCCAGACTTGTTGGGCGACAATGATATGATCCAGCTTTTCATGCGCTTCCAGTTCACGGTTCACCGATTTCAGAGTGTCTAATAATTGTTCTTTCTGAACATCCCGCTTCTGACTGGCGCCTTCACCAAGAACCACCATGGCAATAGGCTGCTTGCGTCCGATACCCATAACGCAAACTTGCTCTATATCCGGATTTCGGCCAAGGCTGGACTCAATGGGAACAGGCGCAATATATTTGCCCTTGCTGGTTTTAAATTCCTCTTTAATACGCCCGATGATTTTCCAGGCACCATCAGCAGTCAGTTCTGCTTTATCGCCAGTCTTGAACCAGCCATCTTGAAACGCATCACGGGTCGCTTCCGGATTCTTGTAGTAATTCTTGAAGACCGCTTCACCACGCACCAGAATTTCTCCCTGCTCTGAAAGGCGCATTTCAAGACAAGATTGCGGAGACCCGATGGTACCAAGCTGATTGATATTGAAAGGCATATTACTACACGACAAACCAGAGGTTTCGGTCATTCCCCAGCCTTCGCTGATGCTAATACCCAACTTGTGAAACCAGGTGAGTATTTCAGGCGAGATTGGCGCACTGCCGGAACCAAAGGCTATTGCTTCGTGCAAGCCCAATGCCGTTCGTATCTTTTTAGCGACTAGCTTGCCAATCACCGGGATTTTCAGGAGCAACTGGAGCTTCTCGTTTGGCATTCTGGCAATAATTTGTGACTGAAACCGGGTCCAGAGTCTTGGTACAGAGAGAAACTCTGTCGGTCGAGCATAAGAGACATCCTCAACAAAGGTGTCCAGGGATTCAACAAAGTGCACATCGGCAAGATAATAGACCGAAGGCAGTTCTACAACGCAACGCTCCGTAATATGCGCCAATGGTAAATACGACATTACCCGGCTTTTTTGTATTTGCAGAAACTTTTCAGCCGCTGCAACGGCCGATGACGCTACATTTCTCTGGGTTAGCATAACCCCTTTGGCAAGACCGGTACTTCCGGAGGTGTAAACAATGGAGAAAAGATCATCAAGGTCTGGCTTATGGAGAGTTTGCAAGGGTTCGTAGGTGTTTAGCCAGTCATTCCATTTTGCTGTGCATTCTACTGTCGGGTAAGGAAAGGCGATGCTGAGAAGATTATCTGGCATTGCCTTGGCAAGCGCCTCGGTGCTATCGAGCTTACCTGCAAAGATCGCTTTGGCATCACTGTGCTCAAGCACATATTTTATATTGTCAGCACCCGCCGTTGGGTATATGGGAACACTGATAAGGCCAGCCATCATGATGGCCAGATCACAGAGATACCACTCGGCAGAGTTTTTAGCGATGATGGCGACCCGGTCGCCTTGCTCTAATCCATTGGATAAGAGCCCCTGAGCTATTTTGCGAGCCTGTAAGTCAGCCTCTGCCCAGGTGGTAGTAGACCATTGTCGATTAACTGGCTGACGCAACCAGATTTTATCGGGATGATGGGCAACATTCTGTTGTACCTGTTTCAGCGGGGTATTGAGAGATTTCATATTGTTATTATTATTATTTTTCTTTTATGAGTTATATTTTTAAGAAGTATAAAGTACGTACTCAGAACAAGATGAGCTAATGCCGAGCTTTTCCTGTTAACCAAAACTCTAACTTGAACAAGACGACTGCACAACAGTATTGCGGGCAGGTTGACAAGAGAAGCCCTCTGACAGGTCATCAGAGGGTGTAGAAACCGATTAAATCGCCTGTAAACGCAACTCTTTAGGCATGGTAAATACGATGTTTTCTTCCCGCCCCTGCAGTTCTTCCGGAGGCTGAGCACCGAGTTCCTGAAGCCGGCTGATGACACCTTGCACCAGCACATCCGGGGCTGATGCTCCGGCCGTAATGCCAATGACGTTTTTACCTTTCAACCATTCAGGGTCGATATCCTCGGCACCATCAACCAGATAAGCCTCTGAACCCGAACGTTCAGCCAGCTCACGCAGCCGGTTAGAATTAGAACTGTTCACAGAGCCAACAACAAAGACCAGATCACACTCTTCAGACAGTGATTTAACAGCATCCTGGCGATTTTGTGTGGCATAACAAATGTCGTCTTTGCGAGGACCCTGTATTTCAGGAAACTTGTCCCGCAGTGCATTGATAACGATCGCCGTATCATCCATCGACAGGGTAGTCTGCGTCACATAAGCCAGTTGCGATGGATCTTTCACCTGAAGGTTTTGCACGTCTTCCGGGTTTTCCACCAGATACATGTGCCCGCCTTTAGTATCATCGTACTGCCCCATGGTGCCTTCCACTTCAGGGTGACCATGATGACCGATCAGCACACATTCCATGCCATCACGGGAATAACGAACCACTTCCATATGAACTTTTTTGACCAGTGGGCAGGAAGCATCAAATACTTTTAGCTTTCGTCGTTCAGCTTCCGCTTCAACGGCTTTGGAAACACCATGGGCACTGAAGATGACAATGACATCATCTGGCACTTCATGCAGTTCTTCGACAAAAATTGCACCACGTTCCCTGAGGCTCTCTACAACAAACTTGTTGTGCACCACTTCATGGCGCACATAAATGGGAGGGCCAAATACATCCAGGGCACGGTTAACGATTTCGATAGCCCTGTCTACACCAGCACAGAAACCCCGGGGATTGGCCAGTCTGATTTTCATAGTAGCCTCTGTTAAATCATCAGGGTTCGACACGGATGATGCGAACCTCAAATATCAGTTCTCTGCCCGCCAGAGGGTGATTAAAATCCACTTCTACCTGCTGCTCATTAAATGAGCGTATCACCCCGGGCAGTTCTGTGTTGGCAGCGTCAGAAAAGGACATCACCAGCCCTTCTTCCAGCTCGATATCCTCAGCAAACTGACTGCGAGGCAAACGCTGAATATTGTTAGGATTAGGCATACCAAAGGCTTTTTCAGGAAGAATGACGGAAGACTTTTCTTGGCCGGCAACCATGCCTTCAATCACTTCTTCAAAACCCGCAGGCAGATTACCATCACCCATTACAAATTCAGCCGGTGTTTTATCCCAGGTACTGTCAACTTCATTCCCATCGTCCAGCTTCAGGCGAAAATGGAGTACAACCCGGCTTCCCTGACTGATTACTGCGTTAGTCATTATTATAATTCTCCTGAATTACTTCTTCCGCTTTCGCTGATGATTGGGCGCTTAACTTTTCTGACCAAAAAACATATCAAGAATCAGCATTCCAGCACCAATGGTAATGGCGATATCCGCCAGATTAAAGGCTGGAAAGTACCAGTTCTCATAATAAAATAATAAAAAATCGGTCACCTGGCCATGTAACACCCGGTCCGCCAGGTTGCCTACAGCACCACCAAGAATCAGAGACAATGAGCAAGCCTGCCATGTTTCATTGTCTCTTAGCTGTTTCAGCCAGCCAACCAGCATCACACTGACGATGACGGCCACCCCGCTCAAAAACCAGCGTTGCCATCCGGAAGCGTCTCCCAGAAAGCTGAATGCAGCACCAGTGTTATAGGCTAAAGTAAGCGAGAAGAAAGGTAACAGCGGCATTTGCTCATAGAGTGTAAACTCTTGTACTACCAGCCACTTAACCAGTTGATCAAGTATCATAATCACAGCACTTAACCATAACCAGTGCAGCTTTCCTGATGTCTTACCTGTCATAATTCATCCGTCCTGTTGGGTGCTCCATTTTGAACATATTACGCATTAAAACAGATTGCGAACCATTGTCATTTTCCGAAGCGTTTTCTGAAGCTTTCACTTTTTTTTAAAACGAGTAAAAAAATGCCCGGTTAAACCGGGCATTGATAACAAGCAAGATTAAGCAAACTGTCGCTGTTCACCAGCACCTTCGATGTTTTCTATACAGCGGCCACACAAATCTTTGTGTGTGTCATGGGTACCTACGTCTTCACGACGATGCCAGCATCGTTCACACTTCTCATGTTCTGATTTCACAACCGCGACTTTCAGACCATCCAGATCGGTATCAACCGCATCAGTAGCATCAGCCAGTGCTTTGACATCGGCACGGGAAGTAATCAATACAAAACGAAGCTCATCGTCCAGACGGCTCAGCTTTTCTGCCAGATCATCACTGGCAAACAGCGTTACTTCTGCTTCCAGAGCACCACCAATAGTGCCAGCAGAACGGGCATCTTCCAGTGCTTTGTTGACAGCGGTTTTTACCCCCATGACGGCATTCCAGTAATCACGACCCAGCGCATCATCCTCCAGGCTGTTCAAACCTTCATACCAGGTTTCCAGCAGAACAGACTGACTGCGCTCACCCGGCAGAGCCTGCCAGATTTCATCCGCCGTAAAGCTGGTGATGGGTGCCAGCCAGCGGGCAAAGGCTTCGATGATGTGGTACATGGCAGTCTGACAACTGCGGCGGGCAACACTGTCTGCTTGTGTTGTGTACTGGCGATCTTTGATGATATCCAGATAGAAACCACCCAGATCCAGCGCACAGAAGTTATGCACCTTTTGATACACATTCAGGAAGCTGTACTCATCATAAGCGGTCATGATTTCTTTTTGCAGTTGCAGCGTGCGATCGACCGCCCATTTATCCAGAGACATCATGTCGTCCCAGGCTACCATGTCAGTGTCAGGATTGAATCCGGTCAGGTTAGACAACAGGAAACGAGCCGTGTTACGGATACGACGATAGCTGTCGGCGGTGCGTTTGAGGATATCGTCAGATACTGTCATCTCGGTGGTATAATCGGTCGCAGAGACCCACAGGCGCAGAATATCAGCACCAAGAGATTTAAAGACTTTTTGCGGCGCAATGACATTACCCAGAGATTTAGACATCTTGCGACCATTGGCATCGACGGTAAAGCCGTGGGTCAGCAGTTCTTTATAAGGCGGCTCGTTATTGATCGCCATGCTGGTTTTAAGAGAAGACTGGAACCAGCCACGGTGCTGATCAGAACCTTCCAGATAAAGATCTGCCGGGGTTTGCAGCTCTTCACGACGACCTAGCACTGAGAAGTGCGTAACACCGGAATCAAACCAGACATCCAGCGTGTCGGTCACTTTCACGTAGTTTGCCGCATCTTCGGCAGAGAGCAGGTCAGCCGGTTCCAGGTCAAACCAGGCGTCCATTCCTTCCTGCTCAACTTTCAATGCCACTTTTTCAATCAGGGCGGAAGTCTCAGGGTGCAGTTCTTCCGTATCCTTGTGGATAAACAGAGCAATAGGCACCCCCCAGGTGCGCTGACGAGAGATGCACCAGTCCGGGCTTTGACCCAGCATGGATTCCATGCGATTACGTCCCCAGTCCGGCGTAAAGTGAACACCTTCAAGGGAACTCATGGCGTTATCCAGTAGCTTCTCTTTGCTCATGCTGACAAACCATTGCGGCGTCGCACGGAAGATCAGTGGTGTTTTGGTGCGCCAGCAATGTGGATAACTGTGAGTGATTTTTTCCTGCGCTAATAAACGACCATTGTCGATCAACACGTCAACCACTTTTGGATCGACCTTGTAAACATGCTCACCGGCAAATAGCTCAACATGGCTGCGATAGACACCACTGTCCGTCCAGATAATTCAGTGTACCAATGCCGTATTTACGACCAACATTAAAGTCGTCTACACCATGGTCAGGTGCCGTATGCACACAACCTGTACCGGCATCGACAGTAACATGATCACCGAGAATCAGCGGCAGTTTCAGATCATAGAAAGGGTGGTTCAGCTGCTTGTTTTCCAGATCAGCCCCTTTGGCACGGCCCAGCACAGTAAACGCTTCTATGCCGTAACGCTTCAGGGCATCTTCCATCAGAGCTTCAGCCAGAACCAGTCGTGCCGGAGCATCATTGAGGGTGCATTGAACCAGAACATAATCCAGACCTTCACCCAGAGTCACCGCCTGAGACGATGGCAATGTCCAGGGCGTCGTTGTCCAGATGACTACGGCGACTTCACCTTCACCTTGCTCTTTCTCAAAGGTAAAAGCAGAGAGCAAATCGGCTTCGTCGGCAGCAGCATAGCGAACATCAATCTGAGTGGAGGTTTTATCCTGATATTCCACCTCGGCTTCCGCCAGTGCAGAACCACCCACGACGCTCCAGTAAACCGGCTTGTAACCTTTTACCAGATGACCGTTGTCAACTATACGACCCAAAGCACGAATAATGTCAGCTTCGGTATGGAAGTCCATGGTCAGGTAGGGTTTATCCCAGCTACCAAGAATACCCATTCGCTTAAAGTCTTCACGCTGACCATCGACCTGTTTGGCGGCATACTCACGGCACTTTTTACGGAAGGTTTTGAAATCGACTTTGTCACCCGCCTTACCCAGCATACCTTCTACTTTATGTTCGATAGGCAGACCGTGGCAGTCCCAACCCGGCACATAAGGTGCATCGAAACCACTGAGGGTTTTAGACTTGATAATAATGTCTTTCAGGATTTTATTAACAGCATGCCCAATATGAATATCACCATTGGCGTAAGGAGGGCCATCATGGAGAATGAACTTGTCACGGCCCTGACTGATCTTACGAATTTCACCATACAGATCTATGTCGTACCAGCGCTGGAGCATGTCTGGCTCACGCTTAGCCAGGTTGCCGCGCATTGGAAAATCGGTCTGCGGCAGATTCAGAGAGTGCTTATAATCGGACATACTTATATTCCGGGTCTTAAATTTAGCATCAGCCAAAACAACGCTTGAAAAAAGCCGCGAGGGGAGGCTGATGCGCTTTAAGTTTACTGGTTCCTGAAAATCTTGCGAGCGGTTTCAATATCGTTTCCAATCGCTGCCCGCAAGGCTTCCAGCGATTCAAACTTTTGTTCATCCCTGATCTTTTCAACAAACTCTACCCTGAGCGTCTGATCATAAAGATCGCCCAAAAAGTCCAGCATGTGAACTTCCAGAACCGTCTTGCTACCCCCAACAGAAGGGCGATTGCCCAGATTGGCCACCGCATTGAAGCGATGCCCGTCGACCCGGACATTGACCGCAAAAACACCCTGCAAAGGAAGACGACGGCGATGCACCCGAATATTGGCCGTAGGAAAGCCCAGTGTTCGACCCAATTGTCGCCCTTTAATCACACGACCAATCATGGTGAATGGATGCCCGGACAGTTGTTCAGCCTCCTGCAACTGGTGAGCAGCTACTGCATCACGGACTCTAGTGCTACTGATTCGGTCTTTCGCCATTAAAACAGTACGAGTGTCGCATACTTCAAAACCGAACTGCTCACCCATCGTCTGCAAATGTTCAAAATCACCATCCCGGTTACAACCGTAACGAAAATCATCACCTACAATCAGATAGCGAATATTCAAACCATCGATGAGTACATTGCGAACAAACTCATCGGCATTCAGGCTTCTGAGTCGTTCATTAAAAGGCAGGCAAAGCACCTGATCCACATGTTTTTCTGACAAAAATGTCAGTTTCTCACGCAGATTAGACAGCCTTGGTGGTGCAGTTTTCTTTTGAAAAAACTCTCTTGGCTGAGGCTCAAAAGTGATAACACACACCTTTGAATTCATTTCAAATGCCTGTTGCCTGAGCGCTTCCAGAATAGTCTGATGACCAAGGTGTACCCCATCAAAATTACCGATGGTGGCAACACATTCCTGATGCTCTGGCTTTATATTATATAATCCGCGGATTAACTGCATGGAGAGGTGCAGACCCCCTTAACCCTGTAAAAATCACTCTGAGCCAGCGTCACATTCAACGACTTGGAGTTACGACTTGGAGACTACAGATCCTGATAGCCGCATGACAAATTGCGGCATTATAACCCAGCCGGGCGTGAGGGTCATTAATTCAGCGAAATCAAATGATGGTACTTATTTTCCGACACTCTTAGACAAGAAACAGATCACTGTATTTTCCCAAAGCCTTCGCTGTTGAGTGAGTCGCTTTTGTATCTATCAGAACTTATCTTATTTGACTATTTTCAGCGACATGAACGGTGCTCTGAAACTCATTCTATCTTTGCTCTGTGAAAGAAAGAGTGTTATTTGCACGCTTTATTGTTGGCTTCTGCCCTTCGGGTGGAAACCAACCTACTGGTGTGATCAAGGGGTTGGGTTAATAATTACTCACGTCCTTGCTCCTCTATACAACTAAATTCGCCGTGAACAAGGATAAACGGCAGCATTAATGGGACATCTATCGTGCTAGAAGCAAAGTAAAGAGGTGACTCCAGCTTTCTGAACTGAGGGTTCGTAAGGCGCATAGCTCCACAGGTCCTGTCGGCTTCTACAGAATCATCCACTAAAAACTTAAAACTCCAACCATCATCCAGGCTAAGGACAAAAGTAGGCGTACTTTCTTTAATCGCATCCTCACTATTTTCAGTTTTGAGCGCAGTACGATAAAAGCGTCCAAAAAAACGTTTTTCCATACCAGCTATCAGCATCTAAAATAATTTTTTCGTGAAATAGCCTAAGACTCTCTCCACCTTCAGCGTTAGCACTAGAAAAGAAAACAAGGCTCATTAAAGCCGTTACCCAAAAAATACAACGTACACGCACATTCATATCATGAGCTCCTTACTTATAGAAAAGTATTTCGAATGCTCAGTCTTGTCGTAAATCTACAAATTGTCGAATTTTAATGCCGAAAATCTTTTGGACGTATGCCCAAAATCAAAAGAGTTATTACATAAATTGCTCCACCCGAAACAACCAGTAATGCTGCCTGTGACACTCGTTGCCATAGTGACCACTCCAGCCAGTAATTCATATCAGCAGCAAGCCAAATAAGCACCGCCGCCATCGCTGCATTCGCCAGTATCAACTGAGCAACATAACGAAGCCAACGATGGTCAGGGTGATAAACATTTGCCCGCAGTAAACCATAAAATAACAACCCGGCATTAAGATAAGCCGACAAAGTCGTGGCTATTGCCAACCCTACATGCTGGAATTGAAAAACCAGCATCAGGTTAAATACCATATTGGCAACCATCGCAATAATAGCGATTCTTACCGGTGTTTTAGTATCCTGACGCGCAAAGTATCCTGGCGCTAATACTTTAATTAACATGAACGCCACCAAACCGATTGAATACGCCTTGAGACTCATTGCCGACATCAGTACGTCTCTGTTTTGCATTTCACCATAATCAAATAGTGTGGCAATCAGCGGGCCTGCCAGAATAAACAGAGCCACTGCTGCTGGGACGCCAATGAGCAATACTAATCGGACAGCCCAGTCAATGGTACGGGAGAAATGCTCTGAAGATGCTTCGGCGTGTTTTCGGGAAAGACTGGGCAGAATAACCGTGGCAATGGCAATCCCAAAAACCCCCAAAGGCAGTTCAGACAAACGATCAGAGTAATACAACCAGGAGACACTGCCAGTTTCCAGAAAAGACGCCAGCACCGTATCGAGCAATAAATTGATCTGGCTAACCGATACACCAAAGAGTGCAGGCACCATTAGCACCATAATTCGACGGGCACCTTCGTGCTGTGCTCCCCACTTGGGCGCTGGTAGCAAGCGAATGTGCAGCAAGAAAGGAATTTGCAACAACAGCTGAGAAATACCGGCAATGGCAACCCCCCAGGCTAGAGCCATCACCGGCTGTTCAAAATACGGTGTTAGCAAAACCGTGGCGCTAATTAAGCTGACATTCAGCAACACCGGCGTAAAGGCAGGCACAGCAAATCGCCCGTAGCTATTAAGAATGGAGGCTGCCAAAGCGGTTAGTGAGATCAACAACAAATAGGGAAAGGTGATTCTCAGCATTTCGCCCGCCAGAGCCAGCTTTTCCGGCTCGCCCATAAAACCGGGAGCAAACAGGCGAATCAATACGGGGGCTGCAAGAATACCCACCACCGTGATCATCAATAAAGAACCTGCCAGAGTACCACTCACACGACTGACCAGCTCCCGAACTTCCGGAAAACTTCGCTGAGTACGATATTCTGATAACACCGGTACAAAGGCCTGAGAAAAAGCGCCTTCGGCAAACAGTCGTCGTAAGAAATTGGGAATTTTGAATGCAACAAAAAAAGCATCCGCCGCTGCGGTGGAACCAAAATATCCGGCAATCACCACATCACGAACCAGACCAAGAACGCGTGACAACATCGTCATCACACCGACAACCAGACTGGAACGCAATAAACCTCCGGACTGTCCGGATTGAGAATCGTTAGCAGATTCGGACATTGATCGCCCTGTATCCTGTATAAAGAAAATAGCGGAAAAGGCTGCGATGATAACTAACCGCCCCCTGTTAGCACAGCACAGAGTGGTTATTTAGTGCGAAAATACCATCAAAATAGCACTTACAGGCCTTACCCCCTCTATCCATCAGCTATACAGGCATCAAGCCGTATTGACAACCCCCGACTAAATCGGCATGATTCCGCGACTTGTAATATGGAATATGGACTGTGAATGTCTTGCCCGGGACCGCTTTACAGACTGCGGCAAATCCATATTTCCTGACAGGGTGCCCGAAGCCGCCCTGAAACACTACTGCAATACCGATTTTTAGGAGCACCACAATGGCTAATTCTCCTTCTGCAAAGAAGCGCGCTCGTCAGTCTGAAGTCCGTCGTCAACACAATGCATCTCTGCGTTCTATGATCCGTACTTCTATCAAGAAAGTTGTTAAAGCTATCGACGCTAAAGACTTCGACGCTGCCCAGACTGCCCTGACTGCAGCAGTACCTGTCATCGACCGTATGGCCGACAAAGGCATCATCCACAAGAACAAGGCTGCGCGTCATAAGAGCCGTCTGAACGCTCAGGTTAAAGCTCTGAAAGCTTAATCTCTGACTGTTCCATAAAAAAACCGGCTATGGCCGGTTTTTTTATGGCTGTCGTTCGGAAAGTTGTTTATTTGGGTGATTCTTTGGCTTGCTCCCACCTGGCGTAGGTTGGTTTCTGCCCCACACCAAAAGCCAATTAAATTAGAACCAAATTATCCCGGTGTAATAATTCCGGTTCACCTTTGTAACCTAAAACCCCTGCAATCTGATGACTGGGTTTACCCATAATCTGACGCGCCTCCTGAGAGCTGTAATTAACCAGGCCACGAGCAATCTCATTACCCGCTTCATCCTGGCAGGTGACCATTTCACCTCGCAGAAAATGCCCGGTAATGCCCCGGACACCAACAGACAATAAACTGCTACCCTGTTCAGTCAGTACACGTGCAGCTCCGGCATCAAGGATTAACGTACCGGATGTTTTCATATGCCCCTGTAACCACTGTTTACGTGCTGCCATTGGTTCATGGTCTGGCAACAACAATGTGCCAAGGTTTTCCTGATTATGCAGACGAGTCAGAACATTCTCAGTTCGACCACCCACAATCACTGTTGCTGCACCAGAAGCAGCCGCCTGACGGGATGCTCGTAGTTTGGTCGCCATACCTCCACGACCCAAGCGACCAGAGCCACCGCCAGCCATAGCATCCAATGTTTTGTCACTGGCCTGAACTTCGCTGATTAACCGGGCATCGGGATTCGAGCGAGGGTCAGCGGTAAACAGACCATCCTGATCAGTGAGAATGACCAGAACATCCGCTTCTACCTGATTGGTGACCAGTGCACCAAGGGTGTCGTTATCACCAAAACGCAGCTCGTCGTTAACAACGGTGTCATTTTCATTGATCACTGGAACCACACCCATATCAATCAAGGTTCTGAGCGTGGTTTTAGCATTCAGATAACGCTGGCGATTGCTGTGGTCGGCATGGGTTAACAACACCTGAGCTGGTTGTACTCCATGTTTACGAAAGCTGGACTCCCATGTTTGCACCAACCTTGCCTGACCGACTGCCGCCGCTGCCTGAAGTTCGTGCAGGGCTTCCGGACGCTCTGTCCAGCCCATTCGCTCCATGCCAGCAGCGACCGCACCGGAAGACACCAGTACTATTTCGACACTCTGATCACGTAGCCAGCACATCTGCTCAACCCATTGATCAATACGAGCAATGTCAAGCCCTCGACCTTCATCGGTCAGCAGAGCACTGCCAATTTTAACCACCCACCGGCTTGCAGATTGCAACCGCCTACGCTCAGTCATCAACACACTCCCAGATTACAAATTCTCAACCACAAGAATTTATTCAGCGTAAACCACTTCGACATCATAATCGTCATCATCATCGTCGTCCGCCGTCTTCTTAGCAGCACGGCGTGCTTTACGCTCTTCTGCCAGTTCACGCATACGGGCTCGAGCTTCAGACTCCATCATTTCACGATGATGCTCTTCTTCTTTGGCTAGCTCTTCGTTCTGTTTTTCATCCAGCGCCTTCTCTTCAATGAAAGTCATGATGTCACCACAGAGAGACTGAGTACCCTGAGAAGCAATGGCGGATGTCTGATAAACCGGACCATCCCAGTTCAGCTCATCAATAATACGCTGACACACCAGCTCACGCTGATCTTCTGGTAGCAAATCTACTTTGTTCAACACCAACCATCGATCACGGGATGCCAGAGCAGAACTGAATATTTCCAGCTCTTTGATGATGGCTTTGGCAGAATCCACTGGATCAGTACCATCGTAAGGTGCAACATCCACCAGATGCAGAAGAATACGACAGCGAGCCAGATGCTTCAGGAAGCGAATACCCAGCCCAGCACCTTCGGCAGCCCCCTCAATCAGTCCCGGAATATCGGCAACGACAAAACCACGATGGCGATCAACAGCCACCACACCAAGGTTGGGCACCAATGTAGTGAACGGGTAATCAGCGACCTTGGGTTTAGCCTGAGATACAGAACGAATAAAAGTAGATTTACCGGCGTTAGGCATACCCAGCAAACCCACATCGGCAATCACTTTCAATTCAAGGCGCAGCTCACGAGCTTCACCTTCAGAACCCGGAGAAGTTTGACGCGGTGCGCGGTTGACACTGGATTTATAACGGGTATTGCCCAAGCCATGAAATCCGCCCTGAGCCACTTTGATGCGCTGCCCCACATGCGTCAAATCACCAATAACCTCTTCGGTTTCGTTATCAACAATAGTGGTACCGACCGGCACTTTTAGTTCGATGTCACCACCTTTAGCGCCGGTACAGTTACGACCACGACCCGGCTCACCATTTTCTGCCTGATAACGGCGCTGGTAGCGATAATCCACCAGGGTATTCAGATCGTTGTCGGCAATAAAGAAAACACTGCCGCCATCGCCACCATCGCCACCATCGGGGCCGCCTTTTTCGATGTACTTTTCACGACGGAAACTCAGACAGCCATTACCGCCCTTGCCCGCCTGTACGTGGATAGTGGCTTCATCAACAAACTTCATTTAACAACTCCTGTAGACACAACAATGCCCACACATAAATCTTTTACAGTGTATCGCCGTGAAAGATACACCCAAAAAAACTTACCTGAAGGCACTTGCGATTTTCTTTTTGCACCATCTTTGATGGTTTTGTCGGCTTCTGCCCTTCGGGCGGAAACCGACCTACGTATATACACAAAAGCCCCGCATAAAGCGGGGCTTTTGTGTGGTCAGCCAACATTACCGTTAGCGACCAGAGATCATCAGGCAGCTTGTACGCTAACGTACTTGCGCTTCTGAGGACCTTTAACTTCAAATACCACCTTGCCGTCTGCTTTAGCAAACAGGGTATGGTCTTTGCCGATACCAACGTTAGTACCAGCGTGGAATTTGGTGCCACGCTGACGAACGATGATGTTACCAGCTACGATAGACTGACCGCCGTAGATTTTGACGCCAAGGCGTTTACTTTCTGAATCGCGACCGTTACGGGTAGAACCACCAGCTTTTTTGTGAGCCATTTTGCTCTCCTTTTAGCCCGGACCGAAAGTCGACTACCACATCAACCATCGTTCCTTAGTCATGGACAATAATCTGAATAATCAGACTATCGGCAAATATTAACCAGCAATGCTGGTGATTTTTAGCTCAGTGAACCACTGACGATGGCCCATCTGCTTGCGGTGATGCTTACGACGCTTGAACTTGATGATCTTGATCTTAGGACCACGACCGTGAGCGACTACTTCAGCAGTCACTTTAGCGCCTTCGATCACTGGAGCACCAACTTTCAGCTCTTCGCCACTGGCAATCAGCAGAACGTCGTTGATTTCAACATTTTCACCCGCCGCGGTGGTCAGCTTTTCTACCTTCAGAACGTCGCCTTCGGCAACGCGGTACTGCTTACCGCCGGTCTTGATAACTGCGTACATTTATACGATCTCCGAAAATCCTTAAGAGCCTCTTTGTCAAAGGCATCCATTCGACTCCTCACCATCAAATAACGGGGCCTTCAAACGGAATTTTTTCTCTACCTAAAAATCACAACAAGTGCAGAACCTCATTGGATCAGCTGTACTCTGTATCAAAATCAGAATTCAACTGAGATGACAAAATGGCATACTGCACCGAATTATCAGATAGGGGCGCAAATTTTAAGGAACTACGCGCCTTCTGGCAACCCCTCAGCCATCATTATCCACTGCGGATTCATCCTATAACGCTGTGGTAACTGCTTTAGGGGCCGGTTTTTCAGGCTATTCCTGCGAGCAGTTCAGATACTATTGACAGGTGCTATTGACAGTAGACGCAGCACTTCATACGATTCTCTCTTTCTCGCCCACCAAAACAGACTAATGTCGGACAAGAAACAGAATTCCTTTCAAACCGTAGTACTGGATGATTTTCATCAGGTCGACCTGTGCATTCATGAGCAGTTGCATTCCGATGTAGCACTGGTCAGCAAAATCGGTGAGTACATCATCAAGTCCGGTGGTAAAAGACTTCGCCCGCTGCTGGTGCTGCTGACGGCAAGAGCCTGCGGTTATACGGACAATCATCATGTACCGCTGGCCGCAATAATTGAATTTTTGCACACGGCAACACTACTGCACGATGATGTCGTCGATGAGTCCGACTTGCGTCGGGGCAATGAAACCGCCAACACACTCTGGGGCAATGCACCTAGCGTACTGGTGGGGGATTTCCTGTATTCACGGGCTTTTCAGATGATGGTAGGGCTGGAAAGCTTTCAGCTTTTACACATTCTTGCCAACGCTACTAACGTAATTGCCGAAGGCGAAGTCATGCAACTAATGAACATCCATGATGCCAGTGTTTCAGAAGCACAGTATATGGAAGTAATTCGCTGCAAGACGGCCATGCTGTTTCAGGCGTCCTGTGAAACCGCTGCCATCCTCAGCAAAGTAGACAATAACAGTGTTCAGGCACTGGCGGATTACGGCAATTACCTGGGCATCGCCTTTCAACTTGTAGATGATCTGCTGGATTACGATGGTGATACCGAAGCCATGGGTAAAAATCTGGGGGATGATCTGGCTGAGGGAAAACCCACCCTGCCACTGATCTATATTCTGAAAAACGGCACTCAGGCAGAGCAACAACTGATTCGTGACACCATCGAACAGGGCGGATTGGATAAGATCGATGACATTGTCGGCATTGTCCGACAATCCGGCGCCCTTAAATACACGGCTGAAAAAGCAAGATTCTTTTCAGAAAGAGCCATTCGCTGTCTGGATCACCTGCCCGACAGTATTTACCGTACAGCAATGAAAGATCTGGCAAAGTTTGCTGTTGCCAGAACCTTCTGAATCAACTCTTCATCAGGCATCGTCCTCTTTCTCGCCAAAGTCTGGACGATGCGCCATCTTAAAAACTTTTTCACCATACTGCTGATACCCAGTGGTGGTTTTATAACCCGGGAGATTAAGATTTTCCTGCTGTAGCTCAATATTTCCCGCTTCATAATAGAACAGCTGCATCAGAACCTGTTCCTGGCGAGACGGTGGTAATTCCGGGTCAGGTACATAACCAAGGTATTTAATCTGCGCTGCTAATCGTTTTATGGTTGAATCCATTTCACCCGTACGATCCTTGCCGCTTTTGCAATTGAAGTGCCCCACTGCACCAATTTTATGCGCCAGAAGCTGTAATCGCGCTACCAGCTTATAAGCATCTTCACCTTCGGAACGATAGGCTTTGGTGACGTAAAGATGTCGAATCTGATCCACCAGCTGAAGGACTATCTGTTTTTCATTCTCAGGCACATTATCAGATAGAAAATCGCCAACCCAGCCAGCAATCGGAGCACCGGGTTTAACACTTCCCATCAGTCTATCCAGCATTTCCTGTCCCAGTTTTTCAGAAACACCCCAGGCACCCATTATTCGCTTCTGGAAAGGGTTTAAAGAGATGGGGTTAACACCAAAATTCGCTTTCAGGAATTCGAGCTTTACAGGCAAGCGAACCAGTTCTCCTGACTGATCCACCATTTCGACAAAACCATTCTCGGCTACTTCCTTCTCAATCTCACCGATTGCCTGCATTTGCTCCTTATACATACTGTATTCATCGTCGTGTATTTGCGTGTAATGCCTGAACTTGTCGGGGCTAAGCAAAGATGTGGATAACATCTTCAAAATAACAGGATTTGAGTTATAGTCGATTTCTGCTTTCTCTTTTGATGAGAGATCAGGCGTTAACGGATAAACGTTAGTTTTCTTCAAAAGTTCCGGATGACGTTCAAGCTCCAGTCGAAGCCCGGCCACCACCAGCTCTCTTACCCGGTTTTTTGTTGCTTCAATACGATCTTCCGGTTGCTCAATACCAAAGGCACAGACGGTTCCTGAGCGTACAGCACTAAAAAGTTCTTGTTCTTCAGACATTAGTTTGGTTTCACACAAATTAACCGCATGAGCCGCTTCCGATGTCATCACAGAGCCTCGCCCGGTTTTCCTATAGGGAATCGGAAACACTTCTGTACGCTGATCTTCATCACTCTTCTTGTTAAGTAATTGGCAGGTGAGATGGCGAGCGGGGGTTATCCGGCTAATAAATTCACGGGCTTCCCCATTAATCCGAACGGACAGGGTTTTCTGAATAGGTTCCCAGCCTGTCTGAGTCATCACTATTTTTCTTGCCCTGGCTAACTGCTCTTTTAATCTGGCTTTTGGAATGCCCGACTGTTCCAGCAAACGCTGCATACCTTTTCGATAAACAATCGCATCGGTAAGTGGTGTCAGATAACCTCGACCTCTCTTTGGTGCTAACAAGGCTGGAATAATGTCGCCATCTACACCAGCGTTTATCTTCTTTTCCAGTTCAATCACTTTCGTTAAGCACCTTCCTACAGAGATCAAGTGGTTTATTCTCCCTGGAGGCTGATTTATCGACCTTCTCATTTTCTGGGATAAGATTGATTTTCTCATCCTCTTGAATAGGGTCGGTTTTCTCATCCTCTTGAGTAGGATCGTTTTTCTCATTCTGTTTGATAAGAGCAATTTCCTGCTTTAGAACCTGCCGGGCAGTAGACACTTCAATCTGTTTTATCTTTTGCCATTGTTGAGGGTTTCTCGGATCCTGTTGCTGATTTACGGTCAATTGATCTTTAACCTCTGACATGGTCTGTTCCAACCTTTGCAGATCCTGCGCCATGGCGTCTCTGAACGCTTGAGGCATGCAGAGCTTCACACATTTAAGGTCTTTCTGCGCCTGAACAACGAGCTGCAATAATTGTTGAACCTGACTTATTTGCTGCTTATATGACACGTCATCAGACAGCTCCAAACCAGAAGTAGTGAGCTTACTCAGAGATTCATTCACTAGGAACTGGAAGTTTTTAACCATTTGTAAATCATTTTGTGCAAATGAGGTGCTGTCATCCTGAAACTTCTGTTCGGCCCACTCTCGCAAATGTTCTACCAATAACGGCTCTTCCCACAGAGCTGAGCTGGCAAGCAGTTGGCTTGTCTGAGAACACACACGGGAAAAGTTAGACCGATGATTTTGTAAATAACACCCAATCAGCCGGGATGTCCTGCTTTTGCTTAACTTTTCAGGCTGTTTAAGCAGAATGGCAGATACCTGATCGATCATTTGTTGCTGTTCATGCCGGGTTACGCTGTCCCAGCGATAGCCTGTCAGCTTCTCAAACTGCTCGACTAACAGATCAGGCTTGTTGGTATTTGTAATCCAGCTCTTCAGCTTTTTTTTATTAGCACTCTGAATGCTGTGTAACAGACGATGCGCTTTCTCTTCCAGCGCTAATACTTTGCACTGATCAAGCTGCTTGTTATCCGATACTTTACCCGAAATAGTCTGCTGGATATAACGACCATATTGTGCTTTCAGGCGTTGTTTTAATACAGCACCGGTTTCTGCCTGCAAACCACGCACTTCGCTGTCAACAGAACTCACCTTGCTAACCATTCGCCCTTGCCAGTTTACTTGCCGTGCATCCTGACCAATCTCGTTGTTTTCCTCAGCGAGCGGCATGTATTCAACTGTCTTCGGTTGTATAAGCTGCTGCAGCCTTTCAAAAGCCACGATGAGTCTCCCTAATAAATGCCCTCCTGTTATATTTCGGGAGTTCAACTCATCTTTTAAACAACCCGATGTATGACTTTTAATTTCAACATGGCTATCCATGCCACGTGGATCTCGTACAGCCCCTGTACGGGATGACAGCAGAGTGCACAAAACCTCTACTAGCTGTCATTCTGTACAGGGAGTGTGCAGAACCCATAAGCCATGGATTGGCAATCTACAAGATACAAGTCACACATCGGGTTTTAAACAATCATTTCGATCATTTCAGCTTCAAGTCATGCACCCTAATGACCAGAACGTCTCTGAAATAACTTTCTTTATTGTCAAGAAAATCTCCCAGGCCGACCGTTTTTTCTGGTTGTACCTTTGGATCAGGTTCTGGAATGAGGAATTCAGAAGCAGCATGAACGACTCGGGATGTACCTTCTTCGAGAGCATCCGAACGCTTGTATACGCGGGTCTGATCGACGCCATAGCCTGTTCCAGGCCGTTCTTTCAAAGAATGCAGCGAACGGATTTCAGGTTCAGAAGACACCATGGGGTCGCCCGTTTCATCAAGAAACGAAAGGTTACCTGAATCATCTATCTCTGCACGGCCTGTGGCAGGTTTATACAAAAAATCATCCACACGACCACTCCCAGTCACATTATTTTTAGTGCTGGTCACACCCAAACCTATCGTTAGCGGTGGATAATCGTCCGCTCCAGAGTAAATCGTAATACTTCCTGAACGCTTGATCTGGTATTAGGAGTGGAAATGTGCCTGCAGATATTAATAAATCTGTGTAAACAGTAAATCGTTCGTTTGAATGATACTTCGTTTGATTATCTTTTGCCTCATACGCTTGATCCGCATGCCAACGCAACCGTTCGGAAGAGGGTTTCCACTGTATATTCAAATTCAAACTCGTATAGGTACATTCAACTCTATATTCCTTCTGCAGGACTTGAGCAATGTGCCTGCAGATATTAATAATATCTTCAGGTATCTTTTCGTCAAATTCTTTTTGAGTGCAGTTTATGATCAGTTCGTTTGAATGATTGCAAAACATCAAAGAGATCGTTGTCTGGGCCTGATTCCTAATCGTTTCATTTCTGAGCAACGATGGGGCACGCTGTTTCATAAATGCGACCAAACGAGACACACTTTCGTCCGACATATTCAGAAACGACTTTAAAGCATCCATTTCTATCAATACCACCCCGTAACCTCTTTTTTTAAATTGAGTTTGCTGAGGCGTCGTAGCGTTGATACTGCGGTCGTTCAGTGAATGTCTATCCAAATGCAATGGTATCCCAGCAAACATCTTCGTTTGTACACCAGCATCCGAATTATATACTTTCCAATCTCCCCAACTATATCGAGATATAGTTGGGCCTTTTTCTATAAGATCTTTATGAAAGCTGTCGAGGCCAAAGTTTATGTGACCAATATCTGATTGCGGGATACAGCTTTTAGCGTAATTAATCATAAATAACCATCTCTAATATTTTTTTAGTTGTTAACGTACCCTAGTGCAATTAAGACCACCTCCTTGGCAATAAGTTCATATCCAATAATCGAATGACCTGTTATGAACGGGGTTAAGGTTTTAGTGGGAGGAAAGCCTCTGGCTCTGAAGAGAGGATAACTTGCCTGAAAGCGTTGAGGTCATCAGGGGTGAGAATCGCTGACAGAGCATCATTAGCGAGGGACAGAAATTCAGAGCTAAACTTGGTCATGGTTTGCTCAGGGAGATGAAATTGTCCAAAGACTGTTATAGTCGTTTTTGTTCTCGGGCAAGCCTTGGTGTTTCAGAGAATGAGCCTTAGAAGCTGTTCATGATCTTTTGTAGATAGCGAAAATGACGAGAAATCGTCTCTGAATAACGATCTCATGAGGCGCATAGTGGCGCTATGTAACACTTGCCGCTCATCCTGACCAATCTCGTTGTTTTCCTCAGCGAGCGGCATGTATTCAACTGTCTTCGGTTGTATAAGCTGCTGCAGCCTTTCAAAAGCCACGATGAGTCTCCCTAATAAATGCCCTCCTGTTATATTTCGGGAGTTCAACTCATCTTTTAAACAACCCGATGTGTGACTTTTAATTTCAACATGGCTATCCATGCCACGTGGATCCCGTACAGCCCCTGTACGGGATGACAGCAGAGTGCACAAAACCTCTACTAGCTGTCATTCTGTACAGGGAGTGTACAGAACCCATAAGCCATGGATTGGCAATCTACAAGATACAAGTCACACATCGGGTTTTAAACAATCATTTCGATCATTTCAGCTTCAAGTCATGCACCCTAATGACCAGAACGTCTCTGAAATAACTTTCTTTATTGTCAAGAAAATCTCCCAGGCCGACCGTTTTTTCTGGTTGTACCTTTGGATCAGGTTCTGGAATGAGGAATTCAGAAGCAGCATGAACGACTCGGGATGTACCTTCTTCGAGAGCATCCGAACGCTTGTATACGCGGGTCTGATCGACGCCATAGCCTGTTCCAGGCCGTTCTTTCAAAGAATGCAGCGAACGGATTTCAGGTTCAGAAGACACCATGGGGTCGCCCGTTTCATCAAGAAACGAAAGGTTACCTGAATCATCTATCTCTGCACGGCCTGTGGCAGGTTTATACAAAAAATCATCCACACGACCACTCCCAGTCACATTATTTTTAGTGCTGGTCACACCCAAACCTATCGTTAGCGGTGGATAATCGTCCGCTCCAGAGACCTGAAGTCTGGTATTAGGAGTGGAAATAATCTGTGTAAACAGTAAATCGTAATACTTCGTTTGATTATCTGTTGTCTGATACGCTTGATCCGCATGCCTTGTAACGCAACCGATTGGAAGAGGGTTTCCACTGTATATTCAAATTCAAACTCATAAAGGCACATTCAACTCTATATTCCTTCTGCAGGACTTGAGCAATGTGCTGGCAGATATTAATAATATCTTCAGGTATCTTTTCGTCAGATTCTTTTTGAACACAGTCTATGATCAGTTCGTTTGAATGATTGCAAAACATCAAATCGATCGTTACCTGAGCCTGATTCCTAATCGTTTCATCTCTGAGCAACGCACGCTGTTTCATAAATGCGACCAAACGAGACACACTTTCGTCCGACATATTCAGAAACGACTTTAAAGCATCCACTTCTACCACCCCGTAACCTCTTTTTTTAAATTGAGTTTGCTGAGGCGTCGTAGCGTTGATAATGCGGTCGTTCAGTGAATGTTTATGCAAATAGAATGGTGTCACAGCAAACATCGCTGATTGTTCACCAGCATCCTGATAACATACTTCCCTATACCCCCAACAACCACATTGAGTTATAGTCGAGTTTTGTCTTATAACGTTGTTATAAAACATGTCGAGGCAGGAGTCGATGTGACGAATATCTGATTGCGGGATACAGCTTTCAGCGTAATTAATCATAAATAACCATCTCCAATATTTTTTTAGTTGTTAACGCACCCTGGTGCAATTAAGACCACCTCCTTGGCAATAAGTTCATATCCAATAATCGAATGCCCTGTTACCTCAACATATCGATACCTCTGTTTTGGCATACGATATGTTTGTGCCGACATGCCTTTGATCACATAGTGGCTATCCATTATTTCAGGTATAATCCCGCGATTTCCCCGTTTAATTTCAGGCAGATTCAATGACCGCAATTGCTCCGGAAGTGGCACGACGCCGCACGTTTGCTATTATTTCGCATCCCGACGCCGGTAAGACCACCATTACCGAGAAGCTGTTGTTGCTGGGTGGCGCCATCCAGCTGGCAGGTACTGTAAAAGGTCGTAAAAGCGGCCGCATGGCCACATCCGACTGGATGAAGATGGAACAAGAGCGTGGTATCTCGATCACCACGTCCGTCATGCAATTCCCCTACAACGAACGCATGGTGAACCTACTCGACACCCCCGGGCACGAAGACTTTTCTGAAGACACTTACCGTACCCTCACCGCGGTAGACAGCTGCCTGATGGTTATTGACGGCGCCAAGGGTGTCGAAGACCGAACCATTAAACTGATGGAAGTCTGCCGCCTGCGTGATACCCCCATCTTCACTTTCGTTAACAAAATGGATCGTGAAGTGCGTGACCAGATTGAAGTGCTGGATGAGGTGGAAGATATTCTCAAGATTCAGTGTGCGCCCATCACCTGGCCGATCAGCATGGGCAAGCGCTTCAAGGGAGTTTATAACCTTTACACCGACACCATCCATGTATTCACTCCCGGTCAGGCAAGCGTCGTACCGGATGATATTCAGATCAAAGGGCTGGAATCCGACGAAGCTAAAGCGCTACTGGGCGATCTGTATGATGATGTTCTGGATGAACTGGAACTGGTACGCGGTGCCAGCCATGAGTTTGACTTAGAAGAATATCTGGCTGGTCGGATGACACCAGTATTCTTCGGTACGGCACTTGCTAATTTTGGTGTAAGGGAGATGCTCAACGATTTTGTTAAATGGGCACCCGCACCTCAACCTCGTATCACCGATGAACGACAGGTGGAAGCCAGTGAAGACAAATTCTCCGGCTTCGTCTTTAAAATTCAGGCCAACATGGACCCGAAACACCGTGACCGAATTGCTTTCCTGCGTATCTGTTCGGGCAAATACACCCGCAATATGAAGATAAAGCACGTTCGTCTCGGGAAAGATGTAAAAATCGCCGATGCCGTCACCTTTCTTGCCGGTGATCGCTCTCATGTCGATGAAGCTATTTCGGGTGACATTATTGGTTTGCACAATCATGGCACTATTCAGATCGGCGACACCTTCACTCAGGGTGAACTGGTGAAGTTTATGGGCATCCCTCACTTCGCACCGGAAATGTTCCGCCGGGTGCGTCTGCGTGATCCACTGAAACTGAAACAGTTGCAGAAAGGCTTGCAGCAGTTGTCAGAAGAAGGCGCCACTCAGCTGTTTATGCCGGTTAATAATAATGATTTGATTCTTGGTGCTGTGGGTGTTCTGCAGTTTGATGTGGTTATGCGACGGCTGAAAGATGAGTACAAAGTGGATGCCATGTACGAGCCAGTCAATGTCAATACCGCACGCTGGATCGAGTGCGACGACGAGAAGAAACTCGACGAGTTCAAACGCAAGTGTGCTGACAATCTGGCCATTGATGGTGGTGGACATTTGACCTATCTGGCACCCACCAGAGTCAACCTGTCACTCTCTGAAGAACGTTATCCGGATGTCACATTCCGCACTACCAGAGAGCATTAATACTTACCAGCTAATTTCCCTGCAGATCAGTCATGTAACTGACCTGCAGGTCCTCCCCCCCTCTCATCGGAACAGACAAAAGTACAATTACTTACCGTACTTTTGTGAATTGTTGTCTAACCTGAGTTTTTTTCATACAGGACTCCCCATGAGAGAAGTTGTCTCGAATAAAACGGAAAACGTGGGCAAAACAACTGAAATCAGTCGTCATCGGCTCATCATAGAACCTGTTGTCCTGCTCGGTCTGTTGGCTGTGATATTTGGTTATTTGGGCAACACTATGGGTGTCACCCATATGTTCAATACCTTATTTAACACAGCGCACCAGCTTTTATTAAATACGGTACTGTTTCTGATGGGGATTACC
The DNA here is from genome assembly GCA_965199185.1 of Endozoicomonas sp. GTDB lineage: Bacteria > Pseudomonadota > Gammaproteobacteria > Pseudomonadales > Endozoicomonadaceae > Endozoicomonas. The sequence goes on from CBDAQW010000004.1 coordinate 77,859, forward strand.
GTGCTGGCAGGTGCTGCCGGGCGGGTGTTAATGGAATTTCATGTTATCGCCACCATTGAAAGCCTGCTTATGCCGTTGATGCGCCCAATCTTTAACCTTCCTGGCAGTGCGGCCATGGCTGCCATGATGACATTCTTTTCGGATAACCCTGCCATTATTGCACTTGCCAAAGATCGACGATTTAACAGGAACTTCAAAACCCATGAGATTATCTCCCTGACCAATTTCGGTACCTCCTTCGGGATGGGTTTGATTGTTATCACCTTTATGGCCACCCTGAAAAGCAGTGAAGGCAACTTTACCTACTTCATGCCTGCCATTATTGGCCTTTGTGGTGCTCTCATCGGCTCCGTATTATCCACCCGCCTGATGCAGAAGTTTATTGCTAATGAAGTAGCGACCGAACAGGTGGCCTCAGAGAATAACGCCTCTGATAATTTAATCGACCAACACCATTATAACGATCCGGTATGGCTACGTTTTCTTAATGCTTTACTGGATGGCGGTAAAGGCGGTGTCGATATGGGCATGGCAATTATCCCCGGCGTCCTGATTATCAGTACTTTTGTTATGATCTTTACCTTCGGCCCGTCAGATACAGGGTACACCGGTGCAGCTTTTGAAGGTGTCGCACTGCTGCCACACATAGCGGGTTATTTTTCAGGTATTTTTGAATTTTTGTTTGGTTTCCAAAGCCCGGAACTGGTGGCATTCCCGATTACCTGCCTCGGTGCGGTTGGAGCCGCCATGTCACTGGTACCTAACTTCATTGAACAGGGACTGATCAGTGGCAGTGAGGTGGCCGTATTCACCGCTATGGGTATGTGTTGGAGTGGATATCTCAGCACACATACCGCTATGCTCGACTCACTTGGCTTCAGGCAACTCACCTCCAAGGCGATCATGGCGCATACGATTGGCGGCCTGGCTGCCGGTGTTTCTGCGCGTTATCTGTATTTGCTTATCCAGGCCATTTTATAAACTTACACAAACCCAGCCTTGGGGATTCTCCCACAGGCCAAATCACAACCTGTTATAAGTACCACAGGCAGAACAACAAGCCCCCATGGCTATTGCTGAAATAGTTGTGGGGGCAACTCAGAAATAAGAAGTAGCATAGGTGGCTTATGGCAGGAAAAGCCAATCATTCATGACTAAGCCCATAGATTGAAGGTTTTCACGATACATTAAATTGGAAAATTATTTTCAGACAACTCCTTACAGCTTTTCCTCAAACTCCAGGTGATGGATATCAATTATCCCGCCACAAGCTGCAGGAAATACCCCTAAATATTGAACCTGGTTAGGGAAACCCCCTTCTGAGCATCTTTAAAACAAGAAAAAACCGAAGCGACAGTTCGAATTAAGAAATCACAGCCAGTCCCTCCTTATTGTTGCTCTACCCAGCCGTCTTTAAAATTCCAGACAAATAAATCTTTCTAGGTGGCTGTATGCAAAAGCAACGCATCGTCGTAATTGGTAATGGCATGGTAGGTCATCGCTTCCTTGAGGAGCTGATTGCCCAGGCTGGCAAAGACCAATATGACATCACCGTGTTCTGTGAAGAGCCACTGGTCGCCTACGACCGGGTACATCTTAGCTCTTACTTCTCTCATCACACGGTTGAAGAACTCTCTCTGGTAAAACCCGGTTTTTACGAAGCCAACAATATCAAGTTGCTATTGGGTGAAGCCGCCAGCATTGTTAACCCTAATGAGAAAATCGTTACTGCCAAAAATGGCCGAATGGTTCCTTACGATAAACTGGTTTTTGCCACAGGCTCCTTCCCTTTTGTGCCACCGATTAAAGGGCATGAAGGTACCGACACGTTTGTATACCGCACCATTGACGATCTGGAAGCGATCGAAAAATGCGCTCGTAACAGTAAAAGCGGCGTAGTGATCGGTGGTGGCCTGCTAGGTTTGGAAGCCGCAGGCGCTCTAAAAGCCCTAGGTGTAGAAACCCACGTTATTGAACGTGCGCCAATGCTGATGGCAGAACAGTTGGATCAGCAGGGCGGCGATATGCTATCCCGCAAAATCGAAAGCCTGGGCGTTAAAGTACACACCGGTAAAAACACGCTGGAAATTACTGAAGGCGACAGTGCTCGTAAAAAACTGGTGTTTGATAACGGCGACGCATTGGAAGTTGATTTTATCGTTTTCTCTACCGGCATCCGCCCACGAGATCGTCTGGCTCGACTGAGTGGTATTGAGATCGGTGAGCGTGGCGGCATTGTTATTAACGACCACTGCCTGACATCTCATCCTGACGTCTATGCCGTCGGTGAATGTGCGTTGTGGAAAAATCAGATTTTTGGTCTGGTGGCTCCCGGCTACAAGATGGCAAAAATCACCGCGGAACATATTACTTCCGAAGACGGCGGCGTTTCTCTGTTCACTGGCTCCGACATGAGCGCCAAGCTGAAACTGCTGGGCGTGGATGTGGGCAGTATTGGGGATGCGAATGCTCGTACACCGGGCGCGCAATCTTACGTTTATCAGAACGAGCCGGAAGAAGTGTATAAAAAGCTGGTGGTTTCTGAAGACGGCAAAAGGCTATTAGGTGCTGTTCTGGTAGGCGACACCAGCGACTATGACGGCTTGCTGCAGATGAAACTCAACAGCATGACCTTACCAGATAATCCGGAAAGCCTGATTCTGCCGAATACTGGCTCAGAAGGTGGCGTGGGTATCGGTGTTGATGCACTGCCGGATACCGCCACCATTTGTTCCTGCTTTGATATCAGCAAAGAAACCATTACTCAGGCAGTACAGGCAGGTCATACCAGTCTGGCAGCAATTAAAGCAGAAACCGGTGCAGCGACTGGCTGTGGTGGTTGCGCCCAACTCGTTAATCAGGTGATTAACGCTGAACTGGCGGCAATGGGTGTTGAGGTTAAGAACAATCTTTGCGAACACTTTGAATACAGCCGTCAGGAACTGTTCCACATTATTCAGGTGGAAAAAATCCGCAGCTTTGATGAACTGATCGCCAAACACGGCAAAGGTTATGGCTGTGAGGTGTGTAAACCAACGGTTGGTTCTATCCTGTCCAGCGTTTGGAACGATTATGTTCTGGAAGAACAGCATACCGGACTGCAAGACACCAACGATATTTTCCTCGGTAACATGCAGAAAGATGGCACTTATTCTGTCATTCCAAGAATGCCCGGCGGTGAAGTCACTCCTGAAGGTCTGGCGGCTGTGGCTGAAGTCGCCCGTGAATACAATCTTTACACCAAAATCACTGGTGCACAGCGTGTTGGTCTGTTCGGCGCCCGTAAAGAGCATCTACCCGCTATCTGGGAAAAACTGATCTCTGCCGGTTTTGAAACCGGTCAGGCTTATGCCAAAGCATTGCGCATGGCAAAAACCTGTGTCGGCTCCACCTGGTGTCGTTTTGGGGTAGGCGACAGTGTTGGCTTAGGTGTCGAACTGGAAAATCGCTACAAAGGTTTCCGTACTCCCCACAAAATGAAATTTGGTGTGTCCGGCTGTACCCGTGAATGTGCTGAAGCGCAAGGCAAAGATATTGGCGTGATTGCCACCGATAAAGGCTGGAATCTCTATGTCGCTGGTAACGGCGGTATGCGACCACGTCATGGTGATTTGCTGGCAAGCGATCTGGACAAGGAAACTCTGGTAAAAACCATCGACCGCTTCCTGATGTTCTACCTACGCACTGCCGACAAACTGCAACGCACCTCCGTATGGATGGAAAGCCTCGAAGGCGGTGTTGATTACGTCCGTGATGTCGTAATGAACGACAGTTTGAATCTGTGTGACACAATGGACAAAGAAATACAGGCTCTGATCGACAGTTATCAGTGCGAGTGGAAAACCACATTGTCCCGTGAAGCTCAGTTAAAACGATTCCAGCACTTTATCAACAGCGATGCGTCTGATGAAAACGTGCAGTTTATCAGTGAGCGTGCTCAACATCGCCCTGCCTCACCGGCAGAAAAAATCGCCATGACCGCTGTGGAAGCCTGAGGTAGTTGTTATGAAGTGGAATACTATTTGCGCTCTGGAAGACATTATTCCCGGCACCGGCATCTGCGCTCTGATCAATCAGGAGCATGTTGCTGTTTTCCGTCCCGGTAAAGATGAGCAGCTGTTTGCGCTTTCTAACATTGATCCGTTCGCAGGTTCCAGTGTTATGTCCCGTGGTTTGATTGGTGAAACCGGTGGTGAGTTCTATGTGGCTTCCCCTTTGCTGAAGCAGCGTTTTTCTCTGAAATCCGGACAGTGTTTTGAAAACGACGATGTTCATCTAAAAATCTTTGAAGTGCGTGCTGATAAAGGCAAGGTGCAGATTAAGGGTTAAATGATTTTGTCTTCCGGGACATGTAGGTCGGCATGCCCAAAGGACATACCGACAACGCGCTCAAAGAGCGCAAAAAATTCGATACCTTGTCAGCATTCCATGCTGATTGTCGGCTTCTGCCCTTCGGGCGGAAACCGACCTACACAATTCATTGCATAGAGAGCACAACGATGTTTTCCGATACCATCAAGAAATGTTCAGCGAATGCACGACGCATTGTTGATCTGTCCAATTCCGATAAAGGGTCTTTCTGGCTGAGTTCTGCCATGGCGGGTGCTTATGTTGGTCTGGGTATTATTCTGATCTTCACTCTGGGTAATGCCTTTATGGGTAGCCCTGCTCGTGGACTGATTATGGGTTCTACTTTTGGTATTGCTCTGACGCTGGTGATTATCGCTGGTGCAGAACTTTATACCGGTCACACTATGTTCCTGACGCTGGGCGTCAAAAGTCGTTCAATTACCTCTGGCGACATGCTGAAAGTACTGCCACAAACCTGGATGGGCAACCTGATTGGTTCGATTCTGGTCGCCGGTATTTTTGCGCTGGCTGGTGGCGGTAAACTGCTAGGCGTTGATAGCAGCCTGCTGCATAAAGCGGCTCTGGCAAAAGCTTCTGCAGACCCAATGATTCTCTTTATGAAAGGTGTTCTGTGTAACTGGCTGGTGTGTCTGGCGATCTGGATGGCGGTTCGTACCGAAGGTGCAGCCAAGTTTCTGGCGATCTGGTGGTGTCTGCTGGCGTTTATTGCTTCCGGCTACGAGCACAGCATTGCCAACATGACTATTTTTGCCCTGAGCTGGTTTGGTCAGCACAGCAATGAATTCACTATGGCAGGTATTGGCAACAACCTGCTGTGGGTGACTCTGGGTAATACCTTGAGTGGTGTCGTGTTTATGGGGCTGGGTTACTGGTATGCCACACCAAAGCATCAGCGCCCTGTGAGTGAATCTGCTCAGGCTAACCTGAAAACCGCTAAAGCCTGAATGTAAGATCACAGCATAAACGCCAGCTTCGAACTATTCTTATTGGTTCAAGCTGGCTTTTTCTTTTCTCATCTTCCTCATCATATACGAGTCTGGTCGTGGATTACCTCCCTCTGTTTCTGCAAGTTCGAAACCAGCGTTGTCTGGTGGTCGGTGGCGGCGATGTTGCCCTGAGAAAAATAAGACTTCTGACGTCTGCCGGCGCTATCGTCAGGGTGGTTGCGCCAGAGATTAGTCAGGAAATAACCAACTTTCTGGACGATACCCATCAGTTATTACACAAACCTTTTTCTTCTGATGATCTGAACAATATAGCACTGGTTATTGCCGCCACTGATGACCGCAATATCAATCAGCAGGTGGCCGACACCGCCAGAACCAACAATGTGTTTGTGAATGTGGTGGATGATGCGGAACTGGGCAACGCCATCATGCCATCTATTATTGACCGATCTCCGGTGATGATCGCCATTGGCACCGGTGGCAAAGCACCGGTTCTGGCAAGAATGCTCAGAGAGCAGATTGAAGCCTTGTTGCCCCATGGATTGGGTAAGCTGGCAAAACTGGCAGGGGAGTGCCGTGATCTGGTGAAAGCCCGTTTCCATAACATTAATGACCGGCGCTATTTCTGGGAAAAAATACTACAGAGTGATATTGCCGAGCAGGCACTGGCAGGCAATACCGAACAAGCCCGAAAACAATTAACAGAACAATTACAGGCAACAGCACCACAAACGACGGGTGAGGTGTATCTGGTGGGAGGTGGCCCTGGTGACCCGGACTTGCTGACATTCAAAGCACTGCGCCTCATGCAGAAAGCCGATGTTGTTCTCCATGACCGACTGGTGTCTGATGCAGTACTGACACTTTGTCGCCGAGATGCAGATTACATCTATGTGGGTAAAAAGCGAGACAACCATGCTCGCTCTCAGAGAGAGATTAATGATCTGCTGGTAACACTGGCAAAACAGGGCAAACGGGTGTTGCGACTAAAAGGGGGGGATCCGTTCATTTTTGGTCGTGGCGGTGAGGAGATCGAAAGTCTGTCTGCAGAGCAGATTCCTTTTCAGGTGGTTCCCGGCATTACCGCCGCATCCGGTTGTGCCAGCTATTCTGGAATCCCTCTGACACACAGAGACCATGCACAATCCGTTCGCTTTATTACCGGCCATCTGAAAGATGGCAGCTATTCGTTAAACTGGCAGGAAATGATCGACCCCGGACAAACATTGGTCTTTTACATGGGGCTAATGGGGTTAGGCCGAATATGCCAATACCTCATTGAACATGGCAGAGACAAAAATACACCTATCGCTCTGGTACAAAAAGGTACTACACCAAAACAGCGGGTATTTATTGGAACATTGTCAACTATCTGCAACAAGATCAAGAACGAAACCGTAAAACCACCGACGTTAATTATTGTTGGTTCTGTGGTCACTCTGCATAACCAGCTAAATTGGTTTCATCCTGATACAGATACAGTTACCGACACATTATCTTGCCCTGAGCCCGTCGATAATCACCGCCATCATTGATTGTGATTCAGCGGCAAGATCAAGAATATTCTCATTCATTAACCAGCGACCAATCACCCCTTGCAGAAAACCTCTAATAATCAATGCGGCAGATTCTGGCAACAAATCGTGCCGCAGTACACCCACTTCTTTTGCTCTGGTCATTAAAGAGCGCATACCCTCCATTTCTTCATAGGCGTGCTTCAGGGATTTCTCCTGCATCTGCGGATCGAAGTTCGCCTGCTGAAGTACACCACACATCATTTTAAAGCGCGGGTCAGAGGCCACCTGTTGAAACACATCCACGCCCAACGCTTGCAAAGTGGCCAGAGGATCGGCTTCATTTTTTGCATAAAGTGCTTCATATTTCTTGGTCAGTGGCTCAAAAATTTCATCACTAAGGGTGTCGATCATCTCCGCCTTATCTTTGAAATGCCAATAAATTGCACCTCTGGTAACACCGGCGGCACTGGCAATTTGCGCCAGTGTTACATTGGCAGTTCCCTTTTCGCTGAATAATGTCAAAGCAGTATCCAGCAGTGACCTGCGGGTCTGTTCCGCCTCTTCTTTACTACGGCGTGCCATTGGTGATCTCATTTGACAATTTCATCGACCTGATTACTTCTGCTCGATACCATTACTGGTAGTCTGATGAATACTATGTCGTATCTCTGTAGTCAGCAGCATATGTGCCTGGCCAGCCACCTGCTGTATTTCATCACCAAACACTAGTTTATTGGTCAGGCTGATGGTCAGAACGCCATTGGCTTTTAACTGCTCAATAAAGCTGCGGAACAGTGCTTTGTCGAAAAACTCCGGTGCGTTCAGTCCATGAATAATAGACAAGCGCTGCGCCAGTACACGACTCTGGTTTTCCAGTGCTTCCCGTTCAATATTGCCACTGCCATTACGAATCAACAGGCTGACAACCATGTAAAAGCGTTCAAGCGTCTGAACCATGCAGCGTGATAATACACTAAGGCGAATATATTCAGCAGAAGCCGGGTCTGGCTGGCAATAACAGGTATTACCATTGTCGTCTTCACAGAGGATGATGAGCCCTTCCTCCACCATAGTATCAAGCCACTGTCCGATCAGAGCTTTCACTTCACCTTGCTCCCACTTCAGGAATAGCTCTGCCTTCAGATATGGATACATAACGCAGCAGAGGCGCTCAATTTCCCGGCGACTGATTTGCGTATTGTTAACAAACAAACAGCTGATCAGCGATGGAATGGCAAACATATGCAACACATTGTTGCGATAGTACGTCATGGCAACAGCAGTGTCTTCGGACATACTAATAATATCGCCCAGTGAGTCCGTTTGGCGACTGACCAGTTCCAGGGTTTCCACATAGTGAATCATGCTGCGAGCATCCATCTCTGTAACAACAGTTTTGTCACTGTATGGCAGTCGGGCCATCAGATTGAGATAGCACTCCAGCTGCAGAATCAACTCTTCTTCACCCAAAGCATGACGAGGAGCAGACAACAATGTTGTTGCTACCAGATTAACCGGGTTAAGCACAGCCGCTGAGTTAATGGAGCTGGCGATTCGGTCGCCCAGCTTGTTGGTTACTTTCTTCAGCCATTCCGGTTTATCTTCGGAAATATCAAGCTCACGCCACTGGGGAACTTCTACGTCCAGCATTTTGCCGAGATCAATAGGTTCACCAAAAGTCAGCCAGGCTTTACCAAATTCTTTTTTCAGTTCAGCCAACGTGCGGAAAATATCCAGTGGCGATTCTTTGGTTTTGCTTTTACCACGAAGTTCACCCACATAACTGGACATCTCCATCAGCTTTTCGTAGCCGACATACACTGGCACAAATGCAACCGGACGACGCTGGTCTCTCAGAAAGCTACGCAGAGTGATGGACAACATGCCGGTTTTTGGTTGCAAGGTTCGACCGGTCCGGGAGCGACCACCTTCCACATAATATTCGGTAGCGAACCCTTTACTGGTTAGCGTATACATATATTCATGGAATACCGTACTGTACAACGGATTGCCTCGGAAGGTGCGGCGCATAAAGAAAGCACCGCCTTTGCGCAGGATAGTACCCACAACCGGCATGTTCAGGTTGATGCCAGCGGCAACATGTGGCGGCGGTAATCCTTCATAATACAAAACATACGACAGAAGCAGGTAATCAATATGACTGCGATGGCAGGGAACATAGACGATGGTGTGTGTCTGAGATATGTCTTTCAGACCTTCAATATGACTGATTTTTACACCGCTGTAGAGTTTGTTCCAGAACCAAGTCAGTACGATATCAAGAAAACGCAGTACAGGCATGGAGTAATCTGAAGCAATCTCATTGGCATATTTCCGCGCACGAGCCTCGGCTTCTATTAAGGATATTTCCTGAGCTGAAGCTTCTGACGCTATTGCCTGCTGAATTTTCGGAGTATGGATTAACCCGTCTACCAGTGTTCTACGATGAGAAAGATCAGGCCCAATCACCGACGCTTTTTGCTGACGGAAATGCACCCGCAGGATGCGACCAACCTTGCGAACATTACGGGCATGGTCATCACTATTATCGGCAATCTCCCTGAGAGACATGGCAGAGTTGAAATGCACCATTGTCTGACGACCATGCAACAGAATGGCGATAAATTTTCGGAAGCGACCACCAAGACTAAAGTTCCAGTCAAACAGCAGTTTCAGAGCTGACTGTTCTTTATCTGGAGAACGCCCCCAGAGCACAGTGACGGGGACCAACTGCACATCTTCTTCCGGATTCTGTTCGACACGGGTCAATAGTTGATCGAGTAACTCTGGGGTTTCGGACCGCTCCCGTTGCAGAATCAGCCCTTTATCCTGACTCAGGAAAAAATGCGCATGACTGCTTTGCGGGTCTGACGCATCCAGTGGTTTGTACGGGCGAGGCAATCCTGCTTTGATACATTCACGCTCAAGCACCATCAGGTCAGACAATGAGCGGTTACGAATAACGTAACAAACAGGTTTGTCGGGTTGAATATTCAGTTTCTGGGCATCATTGTTCTGCACTGAGGTTTTTACCCAGCTAAACATGAGTTTGCGTAAACTGTGGAATAGAAATCGGTTAAGTGTAATTGGCTTTAGCATGGAACTGGCTCTTGGCCTGCATCCGAATCAGAAGGTGACAACACTGCCCATCGCCTGGCAGAGCAATTAGAAAAAACAGCTGCATTCTAGCCTGTTTGACCTTTCGGGCGCAAAGGGCAGCCCTCTGTTACTGGGCATTTGGCCATTTGATGATCGTTTCCTGGCCTTTTTCATCCAGTTGCCACCACTCATCCATATCGGCACCTTCTTGCCAGGGGCCGGAATTGCATCGCACACGGCATTGTTTGCTATTTTGAATACTTCGGGCACACTCGGTGTCATCTTGCCAGGGAGTTCCACTGGTTTTGAACCAGACGCTGGTCCAAGCTTTACCGACTGCACGCTCGACAATCATAACTGGGATGGCTTTATCGTCAACTGAGACTTCCAGGTCGTGCACCTGTTGTCCGGTCTTTACAAAAATGACAGATTTAAACGTGTCTTCCAGCCAACCCCGGATATCTTCCAAAGGCAGGTTTTTTACATAAATTTCAATATCGTTAATGGTGCTCATAATGACAGCTTATTGGTCAGGAGGGGAGCGAGTTTAGCACCACTGGACTGGCGACAGTAGTCTTGCCATACCCCCTCTGAAGAGCATAGCTTTGCACTGATTAGATAAGTTTTCTGATGCCTGAGGATTTGTCTGAAAATAATGTCCTCAGAACTTGTAGCTCCCGCAAAGGAGGATGACATTAAAGAAGATTAAATTGGGAAATTATTTTTAAGAGGCGTTGAAAAATACATCACCGCTCAACCTGGGGCTCTCGAAGCGAGAACATAGCATCCTTCGACAATTTCAGGATGAATGGCTCTTTCTTATTTAACTCTATCCTGACACCGCGGGAAGAGCTTTTGATCTTCCTCATACTGTCTCGTTACAATCATTTCATTGATGGAAATAATGAAGCGAGACAGTATGAAAATATGGGTTGATGCTGATGCCTGCCCGGTAGTCATCAAGGACATTCTATTCAGAGCCGCTGAACGCACCGGTATAGAACTCACTCTGGTGGCTAATCACGCCATGCGAGTCCCCCCTCATAAAAACATTACCATGCTACAGGTCAGCTCAGGTTTCGATGTGGCAGATAATGAAATCGTCCGCCGAATGAACAAAGGCGACCTAGTTATTACCAGCGACATTCCTCTGGCGGCAGAAGTCATTGAAGCAGGCGGAATGGCACTTAGTCCAAGAGGTGAACGCTTCTCAGAAAACAATATACGACAGAGATTGAATATGAGGGATTTTCTGGATACCTTGAGGTCCAGTGGTGTAGAAACTGGTGGCCCGGCAGCCTTGAGCCAGAATGATCGAAAAGAATTTGCCAGCCACCTTGACCGGATTCTGACTCAATACCAACAACGGTAATCAGCTGCTTTACCTTAATACAATCTGCCTTCGCTTAGAGGGCGTTAACAGCTAACTATATGGGCACACATATTAAACCAGATCAGGCAAAAACCATGGCCTCCCAGCCTGTTAGTCGGCTGTTCTGGCGTTACACCATCCCTTCCGTAACAGGCATGTTGGTGAATGGTCTTTATTCCACCATTGACGGCATATTTATTGGTCAGGTTGTGGGTGCCGATGGATTAGCTGCCATCAATCTGGTCTGGGCAATCTTTGGGGTTATTGTCGGCATTGGTCTGATGATTGGTATGGGCACCTCTGCTCTTAGCTCCATTGCAAGAGGTGAAGGCGATCTTACCCGTGCAAAAATCATTTCCGCCAATGGCCTGGTACTGATGGTCATTGCAAGTATTGTGATTATTCCATTACTGCTCTACCTGAACGATGTATTCCTTTCTCTTATGGGCGGTACTGGTAATGCGTTGCTTTATGCTCGTGAGTTTCTAATATACATCACTTTTTTCTCTTTATTTGCTATAGGTGGTGCAGCTCTGCCAATGATGGTGCGTAATGATGAACGCCCCAAGCTGGCGACCATCATTATGTCGGTTGGCGCATTGCTCAATATTTTATTGGACTATCTGTTTATTATTGTCTGGAAGCAAGGCGTGGCCGGTGCAGCGATTGCGACTATCATTGCTCAGGCAGTAACCATGATTTGGGGCATAGGTTATTTTTTTAGCAACAAGGCATTGATGCGACTTAGTTGGAAACAATTAGGCTTTAATCTTCAGCATTACAGGAACATACTGATCACCGGCATGCCCAGCCTGATTATGTTTGCTTACATGAGCTTTGTTCTGGCTGTGCATAACCGGCTATTTCTGAACCATGGCACGGTGACCACTCTGGCAGCATTTACCATTGTCGGCTGTATACAGGTAGCTTACTACATGATTGCAGAAGGTATCGCCAATGGCATTCAACCCGTGATCAGTTTTAACTATGGCGCAGGTAACAACCGGAATATCCATGCCATCGTCAAGATGGGCTGCAAGGCAGTACTCGGGTTTGGTATTGCCAGTATTATCTTGATCAACCTGTTCCCGAAAAGCATTGCTCTGGCGTTTAATACCAGTAACACTCAGCTGATTGAAGAAACTGTTTTTGGTCTTCGTCTGCATTTGGCCACTATGTTTCTTGACGGATTCATCGTTGTAGCGGCGGCTTACTTTCAATCGGTGACCAAAACCAAAGCAGCCACTATTATCACGTTGGGCAATATGTTTGTTCAGGTGCCACTGTTATTTGTACTTCCTTCAATACTGGGCGTTACGGGTGTCTGGATTTCACTACCCTTATCCAACATTGTTCTCGCAGCTGCGGCTCTCTGGCTATTAGTCCATGACCTGAAATCCAGACCGGTATGATGTCGTAATGGGTGCAGGTCCATCTACTAACACATACTTCATGGAAATAACTTCTCCCGTTGTTTCATCCAAAGTGACTTTCATGTGTTTGTTAGCGAATATGCCAGGATATTCCAGAGCGAGATTAGTGAGACTTCTGTAATGAGTTGAAACCAGTAGAGCAACCTGGGGTTGCTCTGCAATTTTTTGAACCAAAAATTTTGAGCCCCTAGAACCGTCTTGCTCATTGGTTGTACGAAACAACTCATCGGCAATGATCAGGCTCTGATAATACTTACCCAGACTTCTGGTATTACTTATAACCCGAACCGCAGCATCCGTTTCGACTTCATAAGAAGAACGCCCCTTAGTATCACGCTTCTCCAAAAGGCTATCAAAATGATTAAACGGCCGAAGGCGGAAAGATTCAGCGGCTGCAATACCGAGAGTTTGCGCCATAAAAACAGAGTTTATTGCCATCGATCTCAGAAAAGTGGATTTTCCAGAACCATTTTCTCCTGTAATAACAAGGCTTGCTGGTTTTTCTCTGCCCAGCTCAATGTTACTAGGTGTTGCTTCAGCTTGTAATAAAGTCGGATTCCACATTTTTTTTGCAGTGATAGCAGGGATGCGCTGACCCATGCCAGTTCCATAATTCTCGAACTCTGCAAAACTCCATGAATCGGATTCTTTAATCTCATTGGCAACAGAGCAATAAAAATCCAACATAGCTATCTTTTTAAGATATTGAGCAATAATTGGTTTCAAGAGCTGAAGCGCGCGTAATGCAATAGCCGCTTTTTGCAAATTGCCATGATAAAAGTAATATCGATCCTTATTCAGCATTTTTATATTACTGAACATCAGGTTTATAATGGAATTCCAGTCTTGCGTTAACCGAAAATTGACAGCTTCATAATAGTGATTTTTAAACACAAATACGGTTTCTAAAAATGGCTGAACTTTTAATAATTCTTCAGTGATCACCTTATTTCTCAGCATGAAAGATCGCTCGTTTTCAATCATTGCTTTAAGCATAGGGAAAATACCCAGAGGTGCTCTTATAAGAGATGAATAACCTGCAAATTGGCGAATAGCCTTACCAGACAGAAAACCCACTCCTGTTAAAATACTTTTCACAGAGTCCGATACACCACGAGAAGCCGCTCTTAAACCAGAAGTAAGATAGAAAGAAACAAGATATTGAGCATGAAATGCTACAAAAGAACCATATTCAGTCAGCCTTGAAATCCATGCCGTGTAACCCGTTAAATTAATACCAGCCCATTGCCTGCGTAATGCCAATCGATCTTCTTCATTATTAACATTTTGAAGACCTGGCATGAAAGAGCTGAAAAACTCATTATCAAAAATGGTCTCATCTATAAATATATCGCTGTCAGTGCATTTATTTAAAGGATGATCTCTCTGAAAAAGAGCCACCCCTTCAGATAAATATTTTTCAATCGTTACTATCTGTTCCTTGATTAGCGGGCATACCTGAGTGGTTGAAAATCTTTTTATCAGCCTCTGTCTTCTCTTTAGTTCATAAATGTCATCAGTAGCGCCTGTCGCTAACAGATAGGCTCCAAATACTTCACCGAGCAATGAGCTACCGGGAAAAGCTGCATCGTACAAGTGCTTTTTATTTGGAATATCAAACACCCGAATATCACGCCACACATCTGAAAAAAAAGCGATTGAATCTGCCCCATTCTGTTTTTCCGTTAAAAAGTAATGCAAAAGATTCTTACGAATGGAGTAAGGGGATAATGGTTGTGCCTGAGTTTGATACTGAATATTCTCATTTCCTGCAGTGTCTCTCTTATTGATGACTGTATCATCAGATTCAGTGTCGGATAAAAATTGAGGTAAGTAATGACGATTCAGAACCTCAAAAGGCGAAATATCAGGAGCTTTAACAAAAGCTGAAACCTTAGCGCCAAAAAAAGCAACAAACAATCCGAAGAAAAAAACAATCAATTTATCGACCAATCTCTTCATCCTCAATTTCTTCACCATCAATCAAAGACTTAATCCCGGAGTGGATATCTGGAAACGACTTAAAAGCTTCCAGCAAGTGAGACAACCCATTCTTCTGCTGATCCTGACCGTCTTGTAATTGATAGGTTTTTATCAAAACATCATTCTCTCTGTACATATGCAGATGTTTAAACATGAGTTTATTGTTATCAATCCTGGCATTCGATTCCAAATCATAGTGAGATGAAACAATCGCTAACAACTCTGGGTTATGAGACATTTTTTCCAGCGTTTTTAGGGTATAAAAAGTCCCCTTAACCGGGTTGGTACTGCTGAACAGTTCATCAAAGCTAGTGAGTATAGCCTCTCCGGCATCTAGCGCTTCAATCTCAGCCTCTATTCTGGAAACATGTTCGAGTTCCATTTGAAATGATGAAGCAATACCAACCAGATCATTCTTGTCCATATAACTAAAAGCTGCATCAAATAGTCCGGTTCTAAAAGACTCTGCAGAAGCAATACCCAATGTTTGTGCAAGAAAAATAGAGTTAACAGAAATAGCACGCATCAATGTTGATTTGCCTGATGCATTTCCACCTGATAAAACCAGAATATTAGTGTCAGTATTGTCCTTTAAGTCGCAAATATCTGTCCTGAGATACTCCTGGAAGACAGGTGTATTCTGGCACTGATGCTGGCTGGACATTGTAATGGAGTTAACGGCAACCGTTTCGCTGTCTATCATAGGGTTCCAGAGGTTTTCAGCTTTAATAGATGGCTTGTTATCCGCGAAGGTGACAAAGGTGAGTTTTGCTTTATCGGCATAACCTTCGACTCTCTCAGCTTGCATGCGCATAGCGATAGAGAAGTAAGCATCTATTTTTCCTGTCTGATAGAGCATGCGTTGAATGACTGGCTTCAGTGCCAGAGCCTGCCAGATATAGCCTGAAACATAGCTTTCGTACTCATGGTTTTCGCGCATTGGGTCTGTGTTTTTGAGCCACTTTATGTTACCGATAAATTCTTTTATCCGAGCCTTTTCGTCTGCACTGAAGGTAAGAGCAAGATCGTGTGGTATGCCATCAATCTCTGACAGCTGAATGGCATTTTCGAGATAGCTATTGAGACTATCAATAGACTTTCGCATCAACTTGTAGCGTGCTAATTTAAATGGCCTGCTAAGTTCTTCTACAAAATTGTTGAGCTGGTAGATGAACGAGTCCGCTAAAAAAAACAGACCAACTGAAGCGACTTTGACAGGAAAACCAAAAGAACAGTAACTCTCTGCTGTAATAACGCTGGTCAAAAGTGCAATTCGGTTGATCAAGTATAGCCCCCTGTCAGCATAGCTTAGGGAGGTGAAAAATAAATAACTCGTCCAATCTATTATCTTGGAATAATATGTATTGTTTTCAAAAACCTCTACCCACTCCTGAATGTCAGGAGAATTAATTTCTCCTTCATCATCAAAAAGACTGATGACGACAGCCTCATGCTGGGCAAGTCCTTTTAATGAATCTATCAGTAACTTCTGATGAACCGGTGCAGACATTACCCGGTAAATCCTATCCTGTTGCTGCTCGATATCACTTCGCTTTGTTGATGGCTGCGCAAGGAACAGGACTTTAATGAGCTCTCCCGATATCGTATAACCGGGAAAGAGTTTATTAATCAACGACGTTTGCCCTTTTTCCCGATCACCCAGAACATGAGTATCTTCCCAGATATCCAGATTCATTTTGACAGGATAAATAACCCGAGGAAACTGATCTTTAATAAGATCCAGTAATATCTTTCTGGTCAGGAAAGGTGAGTAAACGTCTTCCTGCTGCTTGTCGGCGGGTAAATCCTGGTACATTTTAGGTAGATAAGATATAAAATTTTCAGCACCGAAATCGGATAATTCTGCTTCTTTATCATGTCGAGTTTCATTCTGACTGATATTTTCAAGATACACTTGAATAAATTTTTCAATGGAAGCATTACCCCAGGCAAAAACATGAAATGGGCTTAAGACGAGGAACAGAAGTCCAGTTTTCATCACAACAGAGCCACTCTTTTTTTTCATTCTGCTACCGTCGTTTTATTAATACACAAATAAATATTTTGGAATCCTGTCCAAAAATTCGAAATATTATGAAATTGCGACGTTCAGAGTAGACTAGGTTTACTGCATGGACAATTGCCGGAATGAAAAACAGGATTGAATCCACTTGCATCGGTTATTACCTAATAATGCGCTATCGTCAATTTCCCGTCTCTTATATTTCAGATCCTGAAATATTGTATTAGTCACAACAGCGACGAACCCCATAACTATACTCAGGAAAAATCCCATAAAAGGGATACCGTAGTAACCATGGATGGAGAGCAGTACGATGAAAAAGCAGTTAGCGACACTTTCGCTAGTATCGTCCGTAGTATTCCTGTCAGCATGCAGCAGTACCGGGCATCATACCGAAACTTCCCCTAAGACAACTTCCGGCTGGCAAACTTGTGCCACTGCAGGTGGTCTTGCGATGGGAATTCCCGCCGCCCTCAGCAGTCTTGCTACCGGTGGAGCAGCAGCCGCTGTGGGTGCATTGGTTGCCGGTATAGGTTGTGCCGTATCAGAACAGAACACAGACGTACTGTTTGAGTTCGGTGCACATGAGTTAGATATGAGAGATCGCCTGATAATTGACAAGGTGATCAGCGAGATGGGGAAAAAGGGTCATGTCAGTGTAGTTGGATACACCTGCACTATCGGCTCTGAAAAGGTGAATCAGCGATTATCTGAACAACGCGCCAATGCAGTAAAAGAATATCTCATGAGCAAAGGCATTGATGAAAGCCGCATCACCTCTGAAGGTAAAGGAGAGAATGACCCGGTTGCCTCTAACAGCACAGAAGAAACCCGTAAACTCAACCGCCGGGTTGAGATGACGGTAACTCACTAAGATTACAGCCGGAATTATTCCGGCTTTTTTGGTCGGTTTATCGCCTGGTAAAACTGGAAAAATACTGACTCAGCTCCTGCCAGATCACCTGTTTTTCTTCTTCAGGAAGATAGGATTTTCCAAGATCTTTGTTGAGGCAACTTTCTGTCACACAATCCTGAACGACAAAGTTCGTGACACCTTCATCTCTAAGCCACTGGCCAATTTTCAACAGCTGACTTGCCGAGATAAGATCCCAATGTACGGTCGTACGAACCTCATAAGCCACACCGGAATTAAGTAACAGGCGAAGACTTTGCCAGCACTTATCCCCTACATCAACGCCGGTGATATAGGTATAATCATCGGACAACCCTTTGATATCAAAACCAACCCAGTCTAAAAAGGGCAGCACTTCAGCGAATCGTAGTGGAGAAGAGCCGGCAGTATGCAGCCCTACCTTATATCCAAGCTCTCTGATCTGGTGGATCGCCGGAAGAAGAGCCGTCTGTGAAGTGGCTTCGCCACCACTGAACACAACTGCATCCAACAACCCCTGATGCCCTGTCAGAAATTCATAAATAGAGGACCAGGGGAGTTTTCCCGGTACTTTTGCAGACGTCAGGTGTTCGTTATAACAGTACTGACAACGCAAGCCACAACCTTGCACAAATATGGCAGCGGCCAACTCTCCCGGGTAATCCGCTGTGGTCAACGGGGTCAATCCCCCTACCCTGAGATCATCTGCTGTTCTGTCCGAAAGCAGAATTTCTGAGACACTCTGACTCATTATGCCTCTTTTAATGTCTTATGATAATCGTCACTGAAAATTCAGAAATATGCACTTTAGTATAAAGTGCATCTGTATTTTACTTTTTGCCAGTAATTGCTCTTTATCGCAATGCGGACAAAACGCATATTTTAGGTTCTGCTAACAAGGCTTCAGTGATTGTTAGACTAGGTGTAGCGTTTATTGATGAGTCATCTGAATGGCCAGCAAAATAAAAAAACAGTTACAACCTTTCATTGCTAGGGAGAATAGAAATCCACCAGCAGAAATTGCCTCACCTTCGAGGCTCTCGCAAAAGGTGGTTTTGAACAAAAAACGCAGGCCGGTAACCCGGAGGGTTGTCGACAAAGAGGGTGTTACGACAACCCGCTTTGCCGGCTCCAGTCAGTCTTCAAAAACCGTCTGGTCAGTTCACAACGTCATGACTTTCAACAAATCCAGAGCACTGATTATGCCTTTCAATTGGTTACCTTCAGTCACCATTACCCGATGAATTCGTCCTTTCACCATTGCCTGAGCGACATTGATCAGCGGGGTATCGGTAGCCACTTCAAACACCATAGGCGTCATAATGTCGTTAACCAGCACACTCTGATCAACACTTTCATGAAAAGCTCGCTGATCTTCCGGCGACAGTGCAACATTCAACATACTGTTATAAAAATCATCATCCCGGCTTTTCATATCCACCAGCCCACTGCCTGCCTGACGAACAACGTCCGCAAAAGACACAACGCCAACCAGATGTCCGCTGTCGTCCAAGACCGGTGCTCCAGAAATACTCTTGTCGATCAGAAAACGGGATAGTCTGTCTACCGACCAGTCTGTTTTTACGGTGATTACTTTCTGACACATAATCTGATCAGCGGTGGTTGTCAGAAGAGGGTTTTCATAACTCATGGCTTTGCCACTCCCTGGTATGGTCTTTTACAACACCTCTGAGAAAGCCCGGAGGCAATGAACTCAGCTTCACGGTCAGTATGTACCATTGCGGCAAACCACTAATATGACTTGCATCAATACCCGATATACAGAGTTGGCCTGAATTTTTCCGTAGCCTTAATAATGACCCTTTCAATCAAGTTTAACTGAGCTATAGTGCTTGAATTGATTCTGAAGGACGTTAAATGATGAATATTCTGGTGGTTTATGCCCACCCTAATCCGAATAGCTTTAACAGCACTATCAAAGATCGGGTAAGCACTCAATTGCAACAACAAGGGCACAGGGTTGAACTACTGGATCTCTATGAAGATAACTTTCAACCCTGCATGTCAGGCCAGGAGCGTGACTCTTATATGGATAAAGACAACACACAAACAGTGTCGTCTTATGTTGAACAGCTACAAAACTCCGATGCACTGGTGATGATTTATCCTACCTGGTGGATGGGACCTCCAGCAATTCTAAAAGGCTGGTTTGACCGGGTTTGGCTCCCTTCGGTGGTTGCAGAGTTTGGCGCTGAAGGCGTTAAGCCAAAGCTGACCAATATTCGAAAAATAGCGGTGATAACAACCCAAGGCTCTTCCTGGTTAAGAATGAACCTGATTGGCAACCCGCCCCGATTCATGATGAAACTATGCCTGAAGATTTGCACCGGCTGTAAAGACATACACTGGCTGGCGCTTTATAGCGTGGACAAAATTGATGAGAAGGGAAGAACACAGTTTCTGGAAAAAATTAAGCGCAAGCTACCCCGCCTGTTTTCTGAATAAAATTTCATTCATCTACCTTTCATAGCGCTCACAGAAGTTATTTATTGAGCCAGGTCAAAAAACAGCAAGATTGCCTAATATACGAATTTACACATATAAATATAAAATTAAAAATAGACTGCACATTATTTACCCACTTAGTCCAAAAACGCTTTAGAGGAAAATATGCAGTTAACCCGAAGACGATTTCTGGAAGGTTCGTTATTGGGAGCCGCGACAATAGCCGTCAGCTCCCGTTTCAGTCTCAACCCCATCACCATGGCAATGGCGGAAGAAGGTATGACCTTCCAGCCGGGCACTGGCAAATGGATCAGCACTACCTGCAATGGCTGTACTTCTTTTTGCGCCAAAAAAGCTTATGTTCAGGATGAGCGAGTGATCGCTATTCAGGGAAATGAACATTCTAAAGTGCATGGTAAAGCCAGCTGTCCACGACAATGGCTGGCTTTGCAGGAACTTTACGACCCTGATCGTGTAAAAACGCCACTGATTCGTACCAATCCTGAAAAAGGCCGTGGTATTAATCCGGAGTTCAAACCCATCAGCTGGGATGAAGCCATCAGTAAAATTGCTGACAAATACATGGCACTTCGAGAAAAAGGCGAGACCCATAAATACGTTGCTCTGCGCGGTCGCTACTCTTTCCTCTCAGACGTTCTGATTAAAAACTTTACCAAAGTGCTTGGTTCGCCAAACGCGATTACGCACAGCTCACTCTGTGCCGAAGCGGACAAATTCAGTTCTTATTACACCGAAGGCGACTGGGGTTATCGTCAGTACGATATCAGTGCAACTCGCTACATTCTCTCCTTTGGTGCCGATCCACTCAGTGCTAACCGACAAGTGTCTTATTACAGCTCCGAATGGGGCAATATGCTCGACAATGCTCAGGTTGCCATTGTTGATCCACGCTTCTCCGCCACTGCCGGCAAAGCGGATGAGTGGTTACCGGTTAAACCAGGACAAGATGGTGCTTTGGCACTGGCGATCGCTCATCAAGTACTGATTTCCGGTGGCTGGCATAAGCCTTTTGTTGGCGATTTTGTCGATGCCAAAAACCGGTTTGTTGCTGAACAAAGTATTGATGAAGCAAGCTTTGCAGAGAAGCACACTTATGGTCTGATCAAATGGTGGAACATGGAACTGCGCCACCGCACACCAGAATGGGCTGAATCCATCTGTGGCATCAGTGCCGATCAGATTCGTCGTGTTGCAGCCAAATTAATAAAAGCGGCTCCTGCCGTACAAATCTGGCGTGCACGTGGATCGCAGATGCAGTTACGTGGTGCCTACACCGGCATGGCTTGTCATGCTCTGAACGGTCTGCTGGGTGCAGTGGACAGTGAAGGTGGTGTATTGGCATACAACAAACGACCATTGACCTCCATGCCGTCTTATAAGCCTTACGTCGATGAACAGGTCGCTAAAAACCTGAAGAAAGAACGCATCGACCGGGTGGGTCGTCTGGAACTGCCAGCACTGAAAAAAGGCAAAAGTGGCGGCGGCGTAGTCACCAATAAAGTAGCAGACAGTATTCTTTCTGCTGACCCTTACGCGCCTGAGTTTGTACTGGGCTACTTTAATAACTTCTCTTTCTCTGCTCCCGACGGCGAGCGCTGGGAAGAAGCCTTGAAGAAAGTCCCTTTTGTTACGCACATCACAACCAATCCCAGTGAGTTCACCTGGTACGCTGACCTTGTTCTACCGGCTCCACACTTCATGTTCGAACGCTGGGGTGTGCAGGCAACAGGCGGAAATCGTTATGCTCAAGTCAGCATTACTCAGCCCATGATTAAGCCGCTGGGCGACTATGTTGGTGATGAAACCGGTGTGCCCTGGTTGATTGCTAAAGAGCTGGATCGTCGTGGCATTTCATCTCCACTCAACTATCTGCGTGAGGCCTATCGTGATCCGGAAACCGGCAAAGAACCCACCAATGCCGATGAGCTCGGACTCTACGCCACCAAGATCAGCACTCGGAAAATGTGGGATCCGAAAAAATATTATGGCGGCGATCGCTTTAATGGCTGGCAAGAATTCCTTGAAGCCGGTGTCTGGAATTCGGATTCTTACAAATTCCAAGGTCGCTGGAGCCACATGAAAACCAAGACAGGCAAGTTCGAGTTCTATAGCGAAACTCTGCATAAGGCGCTGGATAAACACGCACACAAACACGACACTGATATTGATACAGTGCTGGAAGCCTGCAATTACTCTGCCCGTGGTGAATACGGCTGGATTCCTCACTACGAAGCACCGCATCGCTTCGGTGATGAAAAGACCTTTCCTATGCTGTTTGTAGATCATAAATCCCGCCTGAACCGTGAAGGTCGGTCTGCCAATACCCCTTGGTATCAGGCTAACAAGGATATCGATCCGGGCGAGCGTAAATATGAAGACGTCGCCAAGATTAACCCCGTTGATGCGAAAGCCATGGGAATTAACGACGGCGATCGTATTCGTATCGTGTCAGAAACCGGCACCATCAACACCACAGCCGCACTCTGGGAAGGTGTACGCCCGGGAACGGTTGCCAAAGCGTATGGTCAGGGGCACTGGGCTTATGGTCGTACCGCCAGCGCCGAGTTTGGCAAGACACCACTGGGTGGTAACAACAACGAACTGCTCCCTGCGGCTCACGAAGCGCTGTCTGGTTCAGCAGCATTCTATGGTCAGATTGGCGTGCGTGTAGAAAAGGCCTGAGGAGATTTAAAGAATGCGTTATGGAATGGTAATTGACCAGCAGAAGTGTGTTGGTTGTGGCGGCTGTACATTCGCCTGCAAAGCAGAAAACAATACGACACCTGACATCAACTGGTGCGACAAGATCACACACACTCATGGTACGTTTCCGGATGTGCACTATGAGTATATTTCCACCATGTGCAACCACTGTGATGATGCGCCATGCGTCAAAGGCTGTCCAACTCAGGCAATGCACAAAAGTGACGGTGGTCTGACCCTGCACGATCCTGACAAATGCATTGGCTGTAAAGCCTGCATGGTGAACTGCCCTTATGGTGTCATCAGCGCCAACTGGGAACCCCCCCATGAAGAGTGGCAGGTCATTAAAGAAATTTTACCTTCAGGTACTTTTTCTCCCAAAGAAATGCTGGCAACCGCTGGCGGCGAAGGCTCTCCACATGCAAATCCTGAACGGGCAACCACTTATCCACTGATACGTAAGCGCGGCTCTGTGGAGAAGTGCACTTTCTGCGATCATCGCCTGAAAGAAGGTCTCGATCCATCCTGCGTTGAAGCCTGCCCATCCAATGCCAGAGTCGTGGGTGATCTGGATGATCCGAACAGTGAAATTAACCGACTGATTAAGAAATACGACGGTCGCCCACTGCGCCCGGAACTGGGTACCGGTTCTAAAGTGTTTTACATCCGTCGTTATAAGCCTGAAACCCGTGGAATGGAGGACTGATTATGTTGGATAAAAAACAACTCAACGGCTTGGTTGCTCCAGCAATACTGTTCCTGACTGGGGCCGTGTTTGCCGGAAATGAACTCTTTGTTGGTCATAGCTTTGCCACCAACGATGGCATGATCTGGACACTGCCATTGGTTACTTATATGTTGCTGGCGCTGGCGAGCACCGGAGCTTCCATCGTGTTGGCGGCGGGCGAACTACTCGGCATTGATGCGGTTAAACAACAAAAACGTGGATTACTGATTCTGGCAATCTCTCTGCTAATGGGGGCTTTTGCTGCGCTGTTTACCGAACTGGGCTCTCCCCTGAATGCATTCTGGCTGTTCATCACGCCCAACTTCTCCTCACCTATCTGGTATATGGGAACCTTCTATTCCATTGAATTGCTCCTACTAGGTGTGAAACTCTGGCGTGAACTCCGGGGTCAACACAGTGCGATAGATCCGATTCTGGCTCGTGCAACACTGTTTGTAGCACTGGCTGCCTGCACGACACTGGGTTCGGTATTTGGTACCGCGATTGGTCGTACTGGTTTTGCCGGTATTGATGCCAGTGTACTGACCGTTCTACTGGCGCTAGCTTCCGGTGGTGCAGCTCTGGTGCTGGGGTCAAACAGTGAAAGTCGACCAACCTTTATCAAGGTACTGCGTTACAGTGCGACTGCTGTCGCCTTCTTTGTGGCGGTGAAATGGATTTATCTGACTCGCAGCTCCGAAATGCTGAGAACGGATTGGGTAAATCCCGGCATATTCATTCTCTTTGCCATCAGTGCACTAATCAGTCTGCAAGCACCCCGTCTGGCAGCGTTACTGACTCTGGTAGCCAGTCTGTGGACTGAGCTGGCATTTGTTGTCGGTGGGCAGTTAACCACATTAGGACCAAAAACCACCTGGCTGGGCGTTGAACAGACTTATCTGCCTAACCTGCCGGAGCTGGGTATTCTGGTGTTTGGTATTGGTACTGCGCTGCTGATTCTGAAGGTGATGCAGATTGCTGCACCCTGGTTAGCTGTAGAGAAGAAGATAGCTTAAAAATAGCTATTTGATCCTTTTACCCGGCTGGCCAAACTCAGCAGCCGGGTAAAAGGATATGAAGCTAAAGCCCAACAAATTGCAATACGGCCTGAAAATTCAGAGTCCCGCCACGTACCGATTGCACCAGTAGCAGACTAAAACTCAGCGTTAGCAATGGCAGTAAAGGCTTTTTTTCTTCACGGAAAAAATACCGACCGGCACAGAGTAAACTGATCATCAGACAGGATTGCCGGTCCGACACAGCAAACCGGGTCAGCACATCCAAAAGCATGATTGAGCAGCCAATTATATTTCCAATCAGCCAGACAGGCGACAGTAGCCCTATACCTCCCAGTATTGGGAATTTGATGATGGCACCACCAGTCCAGGCTTTGGGTTGTACGTCAGAGGCCATATGAAGAGCGAAACCCAGGGCAAGTCCTCCGGCTACCGGCAACCACCAGAAATACCAGCAAAGTATCACCAGAAGACAGGAGTGGGTTAGTCCGGAGCGATGGGACAACCCCGGCAATACCAGATCAATGTCGGGTAATTTAATACCCGCAGTGATTCCAGCCAGAAACAGCAGGCTGTTTTCAAGAAAAGCAATGGAACTCCAAAAGGTAAGATAGCTTTTTGCACAGGCCACTCCGGCGATCAATAAACCAGCCAGTAGTGGTGCCGTAATTACTTTCATACAGACAAAATCGGCACATGAATTCGGAGGCGGACTATAACGCCATTATCTTTGGTAAACCAGAATTACTGGGCAGACTTACAGTGTTATCCTAAATTCAGCTGTTGGATGTGGATTTTCTGGAAAATTTCAGCGTTCTCAGCAAGGCGCGTCATGCAGCCAATAGCCGTAGCACTTGGCAAATGGCGCAACACAGCGGAGGGCTCTGACATTTTTCAGAAAACCACAGAGCGTTCTACCAACTCACTCAAAAGGTGATTCGAGAACGCCTGACAAAGCCTTAATTTCTGTAGTCAATAGAGAAATTCAAGCGTCCCGCTGCTGAATTTAGAATTATTGAATCCATCGCATCTGCCTCATAAAATGGCGAACTAAATGGATACTCAACAGGCGGTAAAATGACCTACAAACTCAACGACAAACAGTTTGACTCTGTTTCCCAGCTGGCGGATGACCAGCGTTTTGACTATTTCCTCAAGAAGGTCGCTGACTGGGAAGATATCTGGAGCCTTCATAGCACAGAAGGCTGGGTTGAACTGTCTTCTGCTGACGGAGAGGTTTGTCTACCCATCTGGCCACACCCGGATTTTGCTGCTGCCTGGGCCGTGGATGACTGGGCCGATTGCCAGCCTAAAGCCATCAAGCTGGACATCTGGCTGGAGCGTTGGACCGAAGGTCTGACGAAAGATGATACCGTACTGGCGGTGTTCCCGGTGGAAGAGGAAGAAGGTCTGGTTCTGACTCCGGCTGAACTTGAGGAAGCGATACTGACAGAGCTTGAACAGTAATCGATGAGTCGGAGCCTGCATTGCCGAGTCTGACATACATGTTAGTGATGGTGGTGATGCTCTTTCATCGACAGTTTTTTAACTGGCGCTGTGATATCTACAGCATCACCATCGGAGAAATGCAACGTCAGCTCGACTTTGTCCCCTTCCTTTAGTTCTGCTTTGAGCCCCATCAGCATGATGTGATAACCACCAGCTTCCAGCGTTACTGGCTTGCCCGGCGGCAATTCGAGCCCACCGGATACTTTAAACATTTTCATCATGCCGCCTTTCATACTGTGACCATGAATCTCGGTTCTGGCGGCAAGATCACTGTCGACACTTTTGAGAGTGATAACTTGCTTACTGTTATTTAACAGTGTCAGGTATCCAGCGGTATTCGCTGAAACAGCGGGAACTTCTCGCACCATAACATCGGATATACTGATATTTGCCGCAAGGATAATCGTCGATAGGAAGCAACCAAGCAGCCCAAAAATGCAGCACAGTGAATGTCGCAAGGATGTCATTAATGTACTCCTGAGATATCAGAACAATCGTCTATTTTTTGTTGTTTTTGTCTTTTTGTATTTTGTTGTCGCAGGAGTAAAGCAGGTTGGCAGACGTGGTGCAAAAACTCCATGCGCTTAATGATTATATGTAAAAATTTAAAAAGTGCACAAAAGAAAAAATGGGCGGTTATAAATACAAAAAGCTGACGAAGGTCGCTCCGTCAGCTTTTTCTTTTTGCAGTGTCTATGTAGTACCAATCCTACCTTCTAACTACGCTATTGCGCTGACAATCTGAAGCCAGCCCTGTGTTGGAATTCCTCGCAATAGCTCGCTATTACTCGTCATTCCGCCTTGTTCTGACGCCCAACTTGTCATGCTCACTACGGTAATTAGAAAGCAGGATTGGTATAATTCTTATTTTTCAAGCGTGTGCAGCAGGGACTTTTACATTTTTTCCTGAAGAAATCAGATTTGCCAGAACGCCACCTATCACACCCGGGATCAACCAGGCCAGACCTTCCTGCGCCAGAGGCAGGTAGGACAAAAGCTCAGCTAAAGGCTGGATTAAGGCAACACCTGCCGCATGTAAACCTTCAATGATGCTGATAATACTCACAGGCAGCATCACAAATAGCATAACCCTGGCAGGGTTATGCAGGCTGTCGCGAATCAAAGTGACTGTAATCAGGGCAATTGCGATCGGGTAAATGATCAGAAGAGCCGGGATGGTGATACTCAACAAAGCATTCAGACCCACATTGGAGACCAGAGCACTGGTCAGCGTTGAAACGATGACCCAGCCTTTGTAACTCATAATTGGCAATGCTTTGGAGAAGAATGAACCACAGGCACTCATCAGGCCAACCGCTGTGGTCAGACAGGCAATAATAACGGTAGCCGCCAGTAATACTTTGCCCCAGCTGCCAAACACCGCATCAACAAACAGACTGATTATCTGTGCGCCGTTTTCCGGTTCAGCGATCAGAGTGTGGCTGGTGGCTCCCATATAACCCAGTGCAAGATAGACAACGGATAAACCAACCGCAGCCATCAAACCGGCAATAAATGCATAACGGGCTACCCGCTTGTTGTCAGTAACGCCTTTACTGTGAATGGCATTAATGATGACTACACCAAAGACAATTGCGCCCAGGGTGTCCATGGTCTGATAGCCTTCACGGAAACCACTGAAGAAACCACTGGAAGCCATTGCTTCTGTTGCTGTACCCATTGGTCCCTGAGGAAAGAAAATAACCCCAATGGTGATAAGAGTCAGAACCACAACCAGCAGCGGAGTAATGTATTTACCAATGGCATCCAGCAGCTTTCCGGGGAACAGCGCCAGATAAAGAACGATCGAAAAGAAGCACGCTGAGAATAGAGCCAGTGAAGTAGAAGACGCTTCTCCGATAAATGGCAGTAGCCCAAGTTCATAAGAAACTACGGCCGTACGTGGAGAAGCGAACAGAGGGCCAATGGCCAAAAACAGAACCACTGAAAACAACAGTGCGATTTTTTTCGGAAGTAAGTCGGTCAGTTTATCGAGTCCGCCACCTACTTTCGCACAGGCAATGACACCTAATAGGGGTAGACCAACGCCGGTGAGCAGGAAGCCAAGCATCGCCATGGTCAGCTCAGTACCCGCCATATGACCCAGTAACGGTGGAAAAATGATATTGCCTGCTCCAAGAAACAGGGCAAAAGTCATCAGGCCTGTTGCCATGATATCGGAAGTCGTTAATGCTTTTGCCAAAATCAATCCTCTTTAAATCCCTGTTATTCAGATTGTATTTATCCATACAGCAGATCGAAGCCACATTAGTGATTTCACGTAAAATGAAAAATTAAAGTGTTTTTTTCTTCTTTAAATTTTTATTGCAGTATTTTCATCTAAAGATATTAATGAGCGACCTTGGAGCCAGGCTCCGCAACGCTTATTCTGACAAGGGGTTAAGCTCAAAAGGCCATTATTTTTTCGATATTGGATATTTCGGTTGAATTTCTAAATAAGCTCACAACCTGTGAGAGCTTGTATACAAAACAGAGCCTTTTACAAAAGAGGACTAAGTAACTGAAAAGTGTTTTCCAGTACTCTTTTACTGAATGGACGCCGCTCCCAGACCTCGCGTTCTACAGCAACGGACTGCGCTATATATTCCTCCAGTAACACGGAAATGCGTTGCCCAAACGCTTTGCCATAGATCAGCATGGTGATTTCATAATTCAGCCACACGGAGCGCATATCAAGATTTACAGTACCAAACAGAACGGTAGAGCGATCCACCAGAACGCATTTGGTATGCAGCAAGCCACCAGAAAACTGTTGAATCTTTACACCGGCTTCCAGTAACTCTTGATAATAAGAGCGGCTGGCGTAGTGCACCATCCGGGAGTCGTTCTTCTCTGGCACCAGTAATTGTACATCCACCCCCCGCATAGCGGCGGATTTTAATGCAGTCAACAAGGCTTCATCGGGGACAAAATACGGTGTACTGATCAGTAGTTCAGAACGGCTTTCATAAATGGCAGCTAATAGCATCTGATGTAAGAGCTCACGATCAACGTCAGGCCCTGACGGCAGAACATGAATGGAGGTGCCTCCGTCACCGGGGACATATTCTGCCGGAAACTGGTACTCACGGTTAAACGACGGGTGACCTTTGCCGGTTTCCAGCGCTTTGTCCCATTGGGCAATAGCACCAAGAACATGAGCTGCTACGCCTTCAATACGTACCATCGCATCAATCCAGTGACCGACATTCGCGTCCTGTTTGAACAGAGCCGGATCTACCAAATTGAAACTACCGGTCCAGGCAATGCTGTCGTCTATGACAAGAATCTTCCGGTGGTTGCGTATATCAATTCTTTCCATCCACATTAATAAAGGTGGAACCGACATGGAGGCAGTGACGCTGATGTTGGCAAAGCGGAATTTCTTCGCCCATTGACCACGGAGAAAGCTGCGACTGCCGACATTGTCCAGAACCACCATGCAGTCAACACCTCGCCGAGCTGCTTTTATGACAGCTTCAGCCAGCTCTTTGGCTCGCCCCTCCGGCTCCCAGATATAAAACTCAATCACCAGGCTATGTTTAGCCTGTTTAATATCCTGCAATAATGCATCGAAAATAGCCTGAGTTTCATGGAACAGTTGTAGCTGGTTGTCCTGTAACAAAGGTACACTAATGTTTTTTTCTGCCAGAGAGAAAATACCGCCATGTTCAGATACCGACTGAGGCATTTGCTGCCTTGCTGAAATAACATTAGAGAGGTGTTCGTACCACTGAGTGTAATCAGGGTAGAGTAAATGCATCCGTTTGACCCGTCCCATTCCTAAACGACGAGTGCCAAGCATCAGATACAAGACAAAGCCAGCGACGGGTAGAGCAAACAACAACACCAGCCAGGAAAGCGACACGCCTACTGGCCGACGCTGCATAATAATCGTAATCACTAAAACCAGGATGACGACAACGTAAAAACCACCCAAAAACCCGCTCTGCCAGTTAAAACTCGACCAGTCCAGCATTATGTATATATTCGTTCTAGTTAATTAAATGGGAATAGTTATCCCATAGTACTTTAGCTGTCATTGCCAGAGATACCACCACGATCATCGGGCGAATCAGCTTGCGACCGTTGCTTAATACGACTTTTGAGCCGAGTCTGGCACCAATTACCTGTCCGGCCATCATCACCAGTCCGGCCAACCAGACCACATTACCTCCAATAATAAAAAACAATAAAGAAGCTATATTGCTGGTGCAATTAAGTATTTTGGTATGAGCCGTTGCCTTTGTGATCGAAAAGCCCAGAAGGCTGACAAAAGCAGCGGCAAAAAAAGAGCCTGTACCGGGGCCGAAAAAGCCATCGTAAAAACCAATCGTCATTGCGGCAGTAAAGGCGAAAACAGTCAGAGATATTTTTTGACTGCCTTCCTGATCCCCTACACTGGGTGAAAAGAGAAAATAGAGCACGATACCAATCAGAAAGAAGGGGATAAGCTGCTTGAGAATACTGGCATCAATCATCTGTACCAGAATGGTTCCAAGCCCACTTCCCAGAAAAGTCATTATGATGGGGACTTTCATCGCTTTAAGATCGACAGCGCCCCGACTGATGAAATAGTAACTGGCTGAAAGAGTGCCTCCGGTCCCCTGCAATTTATTGGTGGCAAGAGCCTGCACAGGAGACAGTCCTGCAAAAAGGAGGGCGGGCATAGCAATCAAACCACCGCCGCCGGCAATGGAATCGACAAAACCAGCCACTGCAGCGACAGCAAATAAAAAGAAAATAAGATCCGTTGAGAGTATAAGTTCCAATATCAGTCCCTGTGCTGCAGCCAAAGAGCTGGAGAAGTAAAAGCGCTATGATAATGTGTGGCTGTAGGTTTAAGAAACCTTTTCTTTACACCTAAATTCAGCGGTTGGGTATGGGTTTTCTGGGAAATTTCAGAAAACCGCAGAGCGTTCTACCAGTCAGTTCACCCAGAAGGTGATTGTAGAACACCTGAAAAAACCTTAATTTCTATAGTCAAGAGAAAAATTCAAGCGTCCAATTGCTGAATTTAGGTTAAATGAAACTGGTCGAGATAAAACGGAAAGAGGCTGTTGATATCTCCCCAGATATCAACAGCCTCAAAATCTTTCTGCGCTCACAACCTTGCCCATTGATGCGCTCTCCATCCGACCTTGTGAGTCTCTGCTCAGCGCTCTTGATAAGATCGCTTTCATGCATCTTGGCTTATGACCTTGATGCAAATCGTCACTTTTGATGACGAACTTATTATAAATAAATCCCGTTAATGGATGATTGCGAAATAATGGAAAAAAACCACATCTTTAGCAATAATATACCAATATAATAAATTTTAACGGCATAAAAAACTATGAACCTTGATAGGTATGATATAAAAATACTTCAGGAACTACAGAAAGACGCCAGTATCAGCAATCAGGATCTTGCCGACAAAATTGGTTTAACGCCCTCTCCCCTGCCTGCGCCGGGTTCGAAATCTGGAAGAGTTGGGATTAATTGATGCTCAGGTCACTCTGCTTAACCCTGAAAAGCTCGGGTTGAAGCTCTGTGTGTTAATCCACATCAGCATGGATCAACATACCCCGGAGCGTTTCCAGCACTTTGAAGACACTATCCGGGAATACGATGAGGTGATTGAATGCCTTTTAATTACTGGCCAGTCAGCGGACTACATGGTCAAAGTGCTGGTGCCCGATATGCTCTACTATCAGGATTTTTTGCTGAACAAAGTTACCCGGATTGAAGGGGTCAGCGGTGTGCATTCGAGTTTTGTGCTACGCCCAGCCCATTCGTAAAACGGCAATTCCATTGGATCACCTTTGACGCTTAATTCGGCTGTTGAAAGATGATGTTGGCACTGTCAACTAAATCCAATCAAAGCCAACCCGAGCCCCACAGCCATTACACTGGGCGCAATGGCTATGAGTACTCACGGGTAGATTTGGATTAAAAATCATCATCACTCAGAGTAGGTGCAGAAAATACACTCTGGGTCTGAGTGGCACCTTGCGGAGCCTGCTTTTGTTGCGAAGAGTAAACCTTACGAGTGACCGACGGTGCTGGGGTTTTCTTTTCGACCCTGGCAGCAGCTTCCGCAGCCACTGCGGCACGGGCTTTATTTTGACCTTTCAGATGGGATACCTGATCATTTTTTGCCTCCTCTATTTGCTGATTCAGTCCTTGCTTAAAACCTACACTTTCAGTATTGCTCCGGGCAGCCTGAAAAGCGTTGGTATAGTTTCTAGACTCTGCAGCAATGGCAGAAACGGCGCTTTCAGAAGAGATCGCATAAACAGAAACGTACATTTTCTGACCAGAAACAGGATGCAAAATTTCCTTACCAGTCAACTTGCTGGCACCTTGAATCTGGCGATTCTCAATGGCCTGACGCGTAGTTTCGGCAAAACTTTCGGCTACATTCGTGACGTCGTTTCCACCCAGACCAGCGTTACGGGTCTGCGAGGCAATTTCCGCCTGTTTGTGTGTTTCCAAATCAGCATAGAGCGAAACCGCCAGCTCTTTCATTGCGAACAGGTCGGCACGTCCGCGAGCTGAACGCTTGGCACTGGCAGAGCCCTCCAACAAAGTGCTGTAAGCTCCGATGTACCAGCGAACGCCATCCCTGTCGATGAACTGCCGTGGGCCAGTCATGGTGCTTAAATCCTGAGTACCCAGCCACTCGCCTACAGTTTTTTGCTGGGCAGTTTTTAATCGCAGCGGTTTGCCTTGCAGAATACTGTTAGCCCCTTCTTCAAGGGCTTCACTCCACACCATCAACACGGCAATCTGATACTCTTCGTCATCTGCATTCCAGGATTCCGCCTGCGCCAAAACGGTCGCGCCCATCAACGGAGCCTTGGCCAAAGTCTCCACTGAACTGCTGGTCTCCATTTTGACGTCACCGTTAATCGCTTCAGCTTCGCTCTTGATTTTATCCAGCGTAACCATGGCCTCTTCGTAGCGACTTTTCGCACGTTGGTAACGTTCCTGCTTCTTTTGCTCAATCGTTGCAGTATCAAACGAGGCGTCCAGTCTTTTGATCATAGCGGCCATAGCCTCCTTGCTCAGGTCTTTCCATGTAACTCCGTCCAAATGCTCAGCCTCAGCAGCGTTGAACTCAGCCAACAATTTGGTAATAGCTTTTTGCTGGGCTTCAACTTTTTTAATAGCATCGCTGTACTGTTCGTTCAGACTCTCATAAACATCGGTACCTGGTGCTGTCAGCTGATCCTGTGCAGACATTTGGGTTCGCATAAATTCGATCACATTGGCTTTTGCCTTCATGGATGCAAGACTGGCATAGAGGGAACGCTTTGTAACGAATGAGCGATCATAGGAAGGATCTTCAACATTGAAGGATTCTGCAACGACAACAAACATTCGTTTTTTTGCCGGATCCCAGGCAGTGCTCCAGCCTTTACTTTGCACATAGGCGTTTAGCTGCTCTTCTGCACTGATAAACGCTTCTTCAACGGGGGCCTCCTGTTGGTAAGGTTGAGTTGATGTGCTCTCGATAGCCTGAACGCCAGAGTCTCCGGGAATGGTTTGCTCCGCCACTGGTTCTACGGCAGATGCCGAGACAAAATCCTTAGCAAAGGCTGGCACAGTTAACACGATAGAGGCCAAAGCAAGCGCCTGAGCCAGTTTGTTCATGGTTGGCATTATTTATACATCCTGCTATTTGGTTATTTCTTGGTAGTAAGTTGCTGTAATTTTTCAACGCTCCACTGTGAGAACGGAAAAACGGAAGCAAGTAATGAGGTGGTTTGCAGCAGCTGTTCGGACTGTTCATTCAGCCCCATAGATGAGAGAGCCTGAGCAAGCTGCAACCAGCCTTCAGTGTTGGTGGGGTCTTGTACCATAGCCTGAAAAGCCAGACTGCTAGCAGCACCACTGAAGTCAAAGGCTTGAAAAACTGCCGCCAAACGCAGCCAGATTTGGGGTTGATTCGGATCAATATTTAGTGAACGTGTAAATAGGGTAATAATCTGCTCAGGTTCTTTGCCGCTATTGAACAATGCCTCAGCCTGCCTATTGAAAGTGGCTGTCAGGCTTTTGTCCGAGTTTGGCGTCTGAAAAAACACCAGCCCCCGCTGCTCAATGGCACGCTGGACAACACCCGATACATCCGCAGAACGCATAGAATCCTGATATTGACCAACGTCCTGCGACCTGTCAGCCAGATACGCAAGACGACCCTGTTCCAGCTTTACCGGTTGACCACAAAAAGCTGAAGACAAATACGCAACCGTTTCAGTTTTGAGTGACAACGTCAAAGCGGCCATTTTTTTGTCTGCGGTGGCGCATTGTGCCCAATTCTCCGAGAGCGTCTTACCGTCAACAAACCAGTTGATCGCAACGGGATAGGAAAAAATCGTCTCTCTTTGAGCTGCCGCAGCAAAGGCCATCGCCAGTTCAGGCTGCTGCAGACTATCAAAATAGGCTCCCAGGCGTTCGTAGTCCTTGTTATGCAGCGCTTGTTTAAATACAACCGTTTGCAGGGTATTGATATCCGGGCCGGATTTTTCTAAAGCTGCTTGCTGTTGCAGGGCTTTGGACGGCAAGCTGTATACGACTCTGCGCCGACAATCTTCGATATTGGCATCATACAGTCGATGCCCTGCGCCAAGGACTTTATTAACCAGAAGGTTCTGATTTCTAATGTGCTGCTCATAGATATCATCCCCCAACAAACCGGAAACAGCGATGTCATTACGACTGATGCCGACAGCGCTCTCTCTGGCTTTTTTCGCCATCAGCCCCATAGCTGCGTGGGATGCTGCCTTTGACTCTTTAGTGCCAGCGAAGGTTTTATCTGCGAAACATTCCTGATCGCCAATAAAGAACACCAGATTGCTGTGTTCATAAGTACCGGCAGCTTCGCTGGCCAGATGTTGCTGATAGATTTGCAATGCTGACTCAGCCTTCTCGATACTGCCAACACTTACAGCAGGTAGTATCAGAAGAGAGAGTGCGCACAAAATAAAACGATGACTACTCATTAATTAACGATCTCGAAAACGGCCTTATTGCGGGAGATGTTGATGGCGGTGGGACGTCGCCCCTTGCCTGCCGTACGATAAGTTTGATAGAGCTGTTCCAGTCCTTCGTCCATGGCCTGACTGAGCTGTCCGCCATAATTGAAATTCAGGATCATCACTTTGCCGTCTTTGCTCCAGTCCCAGCTTTTGACAGTGCCGCCGGTGCCATTTTCCAGTACCGTTTTGAACATCTGCCAGTCAGAACGGCGGGCATTGTGAATCTCGATTTTGTAGTTGCGCCCTCGTTTGGCATAGTCTGCCAACGCAGTGATAACTTCCGGTCCGAGCTGCTTTTGCAACTGTTTATAAGCTGAAGCCTGAGACACCATTTTGGATCGTGATAACGGCTGCACGAATATTCTGGTTTTAACCGGAGCATTCATAATCGTGAACAACACTTCACCAGAAGCCTTGTCTTTCAGTTTGACCGTTAGCGTGGTTTCGTAACCCAATACTCCGTGATGATTTTCAACGGCTGTTTGACGTTGCTGCAGGACAAAGCTGTGTGTTGCATTAGATGCCTGACTGTTCAGGGTAAAACCCAATCTTTCCAGTTCATTGGTTAACCAGTCAGATTGTCCATTGGAGCCGGAGTCGATGGCAAACACCGGATCATCAAAGAGATCGAGATAGAAGTTGATATCCCCAAGAAGCTGCCCTGAATTCACCTGAGCCACTAAAGTGACCTGATAGCTGCCACGGGCGATATCCTCATCAATAATCTCATAGCTGCTAACATAACCTTCTGTTTTGGAAGATAAAGCAAAGGAAAGGGCTTCGCCAAAAGAACCTGATTTCCCCTGAATCATAACGCCTTGCACCTGCTGCACTGCGTTGCGCATGGCGTCCATCAGAGCTAGTTCTCGAGCCCGGGCTTCACCACTTTTCATGGTTCCCAGCCCTTTAGCCTCAACTTGTCGTGTATCGTTGTTAAAGCTGGCTACACTACTGCTGTCGCCAATGATGATAGTGGCATTATTATATGAAGAGCTATTTGAACGGTTGTCTGAAGTGGACTGCAAAGTTCTCAGGCTACCAATCTGCCCGACATCGCTCTCGGTAATGGCAATGGCGACAAAATAATCATTTCC
The DNA here is from genome assembly GCA_965199185.1 of Endozoicomonas sp. Classification (GTDB taxonomy): domain Bacteria; phylum Pseudomonadota; class Gammaproteobacteria; order Pseudomonadales; family Endozoicomonadaceae; genus Endozoicomonas. The sequence continues at coordinate 114,058 of CBDAQW010000004.1, forward strand.
ATAGCGCCCTTGCTTGATGGTTTTCGCAGCCCCCAGATGCCCCTTGAAAGAGGTGTTAATAACATCAACAAATGCCTCTTCAGAAAATGAAGTGCTTTCACCGTTGCTGGTCATTGATGAGTGTGCAAAGTGCGCAGATGAATGACCGCTGGTGGTGACGCCATTGATCATGGTACTAAGATGCTTGATGGCTTCCAGACGCGCTTCTTCAGAAGCCTTATTGTCGGAAGAGCGGTCAGACAAACCCATAGCGACTATATAGTAGCCATCGGTAGAACTCCGACCGCTGTGTATTGCACCACCATTGTCCAGCAGGGTGAATGCATCATCCATTGGTGCAGCATCGGAAACCGATGCCAACACCAGAGGAGCCATCATTAATAGTTTTTTGATGACTTTTTTGTTCATTATTTACAGCTTCCAATCTGCAGGCGTTCCAACGGATACCGCATAAACCTTATTGCGTTTCAGGTACTCTTTGCCCATAGCGTCAAGTTTCTTTTTGACGTCTTCGGCGTCCGGATCCCCTTTCTTCCAGGAGATGACCATGCCCGAACCGCCTTCCTGTTTTGGTGTTACATCAGCAGAGGCTACGGGAATATCCATACCATCGTCGCTAAGGAACAGAATGACCGGTTGTTTGGTGGCGAAGCCCTGATTGATACCGGAGTCGATACCAAAGCGTCCGTTGCGGTAGTTAATTACGCGTCCACCTACCGGGTAGTAGTCCATAACACGGTTAACCAGCACTTGAATGGCTTTCTGGGCTGTTTCTTTATAAGCTTCCTGAAGTTCGTTGCTCTTGCGGTAATCGAAGCCGCCGAGGAATTCACCTTCGATGGCGAAGAAACGTTTGGGCGGCAAGTTGTAACGGATCGGCTCAAAAGAGTGAACGATCTCTTTTGTCGTAGGGTTCACGATTTTGGTTGTTACTACCGTGCGGAAGATAACTTCTTTATGGTCGCGCTTGTTTTTAATGACAGAACCCAGGCTGAAAGAAGACTCCAGGATGTATTCCGGGTTCAGCTCCTGCCCCTTTTCAATGGCACCTTCAGCCACTGTGTTTTCTGTCTGATACGCAAGTTCGTACTCGGCAGAGTCACTATTGCGGGTCAGAACCGAGAAACGCTTGGTGCGTGCCAGCTCATTCTCAAGAATCTTGGAGACAATGCCATTATCTATATCAACGCCAAGGGCATCTTTCTCAAAGCCAATACGATCCAGATAGGCGGCAATACGAACTTTATTGAAAGCCTTCACATCGTAGTTGCTTGGTAGTTCAATATTTTCACTTTGAGTGAGTGCTTTTCGGTCAACCTTCTCAATTTTGGAATTGGCGCTAATATCAGCTTCTGAATTGATTTTCAGAGGGCCGTGTGTCTGACATCCGCTCAGTAATGCGGCAATGGTCAGCGTAAGAACGATTTTTTTCATTGAGTACTAACCTGGCGAAGAGTATTCGCCCGAGTGGGCTGTTTTTGATTAAGCTGCCTTGAAGATGATTTGATAACGGGCAGTATCAAGACAATATTCAACCTGCCATCGGGCAGGTTGAACGTCAGAGGAAATATTTAAACCTTGATTATTCAGCTGAACGGAAAGCTGAAACCTGCTGGTAGTTATTGTAAGCAGAAATAACAGTGTTATTCAGATAAGCAACCTGTTCAGTGGTAAAGGCCAGTTTATCCTTTTCTTGCATCAGCATAGCAAACTCTACGGACTTGAGAAGCTCTTTGGTATCCAGCGCTTCAAAGACAAGGAGATTCTTCACCGCAACTAAAGACGCCTCATTCAAACCGGAAAATATCTCTTTGGTTTTATCGGAGCTGTTGAAAGTATCAATGGTTTTTTTGTGTTCTGGAGAAAGCGCATCATAAATAGCTTTCTTTTCTTCTTCTGTTTTTACCGCTTCTACTGCTGCAAAGTAGTTGCCAATCACAGCATCTTTTTTCATCTCAAAAGTGTAGCGTTCATAGGCAGGTTGGCCCATCAGAAATGCTGTGTTGATTAAAGTACGGGCAACCTCTAATTCCTTAATGGTTGATGGTGCATAGCTGCCTGCTTGTGCGCCTGCTAATAACTCGGAACCCTGAGTCTGTAGCTTGTTGTGATCTACGACAGAGCCACCGTTACTGGCACAACCAGTGAGCAGAGCAGTTGCAATAACAGCTGAGAGGAGAGTTTTTTTCATGTTTAAGAAATCTAAAAAAATTAATTGAAATACAATAGTGACTATTAATAACACTATTTTAATGTGACGAAAGTTTAATTGAAATTAATATTTTCGACTTGACTTAGATCATGAAACACTCTTTTTAGGTATAAGTTCTTAGTTGGATTCGCTTATCTTTTTTTTATTTGTTAAGAGTAAAATTGATGACAAAAAAACACGCATAATATTAAAATGCAGTTTGTTTGAAATATAAATTCCAGGTGGTTTTATGCGGCGTGTTTTTTCACTTGTTTTAGCTTTTCTGCTATCAAGTCAGTCTTATGCATTAGGTAATAAAGAGAAAGGAGTAGTTGCAGGAGCAATCGGTGCAGTGGTTGTAGGAAAAATAATCGAAAAAGCCCGGAGTTCAAAGGATGATAAAAATGAAAGAATCGAATATCAGTCTCGTTATGATCAACCACCTAAGAGAAATTTAAGTTGGGAAGATGAGCTTGCCCTTGTACAAGCTAAATGCAAGCGTTTATTTCCATCGAATGATGAAATTGAAATGTATGAATGGTGTATTAAAAAACAGGCAAATTGAGCTTTTAATATACATGTGTTTTATTTAAGCAAAGCGCCCTGATTGCAAATTCTCTTGCGCCAGCCTGGTATGATAAAGGCTGAAAAGGAACTTAACGCTATTTCTGTAATACATAATTCTATGAAATCAGATCGTTTATGCTGGATTGTCACTCATTTGAAGGAAAATAAAAAACCCCAAAGCTTGAGCTAGCTTTGGGGTTTGATATGGCTGGGATAGGAGGATTCGAACCTCCGCATGGCAGGATCAAAACCTGCTGCCTTACCGCTTGGCGATATCCCAAAAAAAGTGGTAGCTAGAGGCAGATTCGAACTGCCGACCCCAGCATTATGAGTGCTGTGCTCTAACCAACTGAGCTACCTAGCCACTTGTTTCGCAACGCATTGTCCGGATTTCATGCTTTTCTGTCAATCGTATTATTGAGCAAGCCATAAGGCTTGCAAATACACATTCAATCTCACAACAGAAAGCTGGGAAATGGCTGGGGTAGGAGGATTCGAACCTCCGCATGGCAGGATCAAAACCTGCTGCCTTACCGCTTGGCTATACCCCAAAAAACGAACTCATCGTTTAACTGTTCGGCGAGATTACTACAGGATACTGACTGTTTGCAATATCATCTAATAATGGTAGCTAGAGGCAGATTCGAACTGCCGACCCCAGCATTATGAGTGCTGTGCTCTAACCAACTGAGCTACCTAGCCGCCGAAAGACGAGAAGCATTCTCGTGATTTCACTGGTTTCTGTCAAGCTTAAAAGTTCTAAAACAGACTTCGGCTTTCCACATCCAAAAGAATTACCGGCAAAATACCGGGGATTCTTTTGGATTAACTTTCCGCCCTTTGGACAGAAAAGTCCTGTTAGACGTTGAAACGGAAGTGCATTACGTCACCATCCTGGACGATGTAGGCTTTGCCTTCGACTCGTAGACGACCAGCGTCTTTTGCACCCTGTTCACCGTTGTACTGAATAAAGTCATCGTAGCTGGTGACTTCGGCGCGAATAAAGCCACGCTCAAAGTCGGTGTGAATCACGCCAGCAGCCTGTGGTGCGGTTGCACCAACTTTGACGGTCCAGGCTCGCACTTCTTTTACACCGGCAGTGAAGTAGGTTTGCAGATTCAGCAGTTCATAACCTGCACGAATAACACGATCCAAACCTGGTTCTTTCATACCCATGTCGGCGAGAAATTCATCACGCTCATCATCTTCCAGCTCGGAGATTTCAGATTCCAGCTTGCTGCAGATGGCAACAACCACGGCATCTTCTCCAGCGGCAATTTCACGTACCTTGTCCAGGTGCACGTTATCGTCAAAACCATCTTCATCGACGTTAGCGATATACATGGTCGGTTTGGTAGTCAGCAGGTGGAGCATACGGGACAGCTTCAGTTCATCATCATTCAGCTCAAGTGTACGAACCGGCTTACCTTCTTCCAGGTGAGGAACAATTTTTTCCAGCAGAGCTTTTTGAGCCACTGCATCTTTATCGCCACCTTTGGCGGTACGAACTACCCGCTGAAGTTGTTTCTCGCAGCTTTCCAGGTCAGCCATCACCAGTTCCATATTGATGATTTCGATGTCCGCCTGTGGGTCAATTTTGTTAGCAACGTGGATGACGTTTTCATTGTCAAAACAACGAACAACATGGGCAATAGCATCGGTTTCACGGATGTTTGCCAGAAACTTGTTGCCCAGACCTTCGCCTTTGGAAGCACCTTCTACCAGACCGGCGATATCGACGAACTCCATGGTGGTCGGCAGTACTCGCTGAGGGTTGACAATGGTAGCCAGTTTGTCGAGACGTGGGTCCGGCATAGCCACCACGCCTGCATTTGGCTCGATGGTACAGAACGGAAAGTTCTCCGCATCAATACCAGCCTTGGTCAAGGCGTTGAAGAGAGTAGACTTGCCCACGTTTGGCAGCCCGACAATGCCGCATTTAAAGCCCATAGCGCTCTGTTTGCTCCTGAGAAGAATAAGGTTGGGGGCGAATTATAAAGAAGGGGGGAAGAAATTGCAGATGTTTTTGGTGTTTCACAAACACGATAGATTCAGGTTGTTGGCGTAGACTAGCTTGCCCCGAAGGGACAAGCCAACCACAAACCCGCGTGTAACGCCCAAGCAGGTGGATATCAACCAAACTTTGGCAACATGCCCAGAATGTCCAGAGCAGCCAACAGCATGGTAACAAGACCAAAGCCCAGAACCAGCAGCATTCTGGCTTTACCGCCGGGCACCTGGTAACCATCGACGGCTTGTTTTCTTCCAGCCCAGGCCATGAGAACTGGTGATAAGATACAAATAATGACCATTACCAGTCCAGCAAAACCAATGGCAGTAATAAAGCCGTTTGGAAGCAGTGCACCTAACAGAGTGGGTGGCAGAAAGGTAATAGCGGCTGTTTTCAATCGACCTGTTATGTCATCTTTAAAATCGAACAGGTCGGCAATATAGTCGTACAGACACAAAGAGACACCAAGAAAGGAGCTTGCTACGGCCATGTTAGAAAACAGTTTCAAAGCACCAGCAATATTATTAGCAAGCCCTTTAGCAGCCAGTGCTGCAACAATATCACCGATGTTGCCGCCGGAGGTGATGAGCGCCGGAAATTCTTCCCGGGAAATATTACCCAATACGCTGAACTGCCAAAGGGCGTAAAATGTCGCCGTTAAGAGTGAGCCCCAAAGCAGTGCCCGGCGAACTCTGCCTGTGTCTTTGTTCAAATATTTGGTAATACTGGGTACGCAAGTTTGCATACCAAAGCTGACCGCAAAAAAGCTCAGTGCGGTGAAGGTGAAGGGCAATCTTTCAGAAGCGGGCAGTTCCGGAAACAGGTTCACTGTATCCACCTGTTCCATCAGACCTCCGACACTCATCAAAAAGCTGATCGCCATACCGCCAATTAATGCCGTAGTGACCTTATCAACAGCACGGGTTCCAAGAATCACAATAAATGATAAGACCAGTGCAAACATCAGACTGGCGACTGGTCGGGTGACGCTTATACCTCCGATGGAGTCCAGTGAGTAGCTGACGATTGAGCTACCACCAGAAATGTAAGCGTAAGTGAGTATGTAGCAGAGAAAGGCAATTGATGCGCCGTTTATCAATCGACCCGCATGGCCAATAGTGCCTTCAGCAATGGTGTCAAAACTGGCACCCAGAGGAAAACGCAGATTGGCTTCCATCAGGTATAAGGCGGCGCTGTACATACAGAACCAGACAAACAACATTAATATCAGGGAATAACCAAACCATAAGCCGCTGGTAGCCACAGGCAGGGAAAACATTCCTGCACCTACAGCGGTACCGGCAACGATGACCGTACCACCAAGCACGCTCCCTTTTTGTCCGCCTGACTCGATCGAGCTATCGGTTACTACAGCATCAGTCATAACGTCTTTTGCCCTTCTATTAATTGCTTTTCGTTTTCGCCCAGTGTCTTCAGATAATTGGAGCAGCGGGTGACTTTGGCAATGCTGGTCTGAAGCCGGGTAGCGATCTCTCTTTGAGATTCCTGCTCCGCAATCAGTGCTCTCATAATAGCAAGTCGCAAGCCAATAGCATGACTCTCTTCATTGGTTAAAAGCACTGACAATACAGCAAGCATTGCTTGCCTGTCTTTCAGGTTTTCCAGCAAGGCGATGACTTCTTCCCATTCTCTGGTCTTCATATCTGAGTGAACGCACCCTATACATCGTACTCATGTAACAGTACACAGGTACAAAAGGATTCCCTATAAGCAAAAACCACCAGCCGTTTAAAAAACGACTACATTTGATAAACCATTTAGCTATTAGTAGAAGGCAGTAGATGTCCAATCAAAGCATAACCGTCGGAGTTGTTTGTGGTGGCCCCTCTCCGGAGGCGGATGTATCCAGGCTGGCTGCAAGCCGAACCGTTCCCGCGCTAGAAAAGCATTACGGCAAAGCGGTTCTGTTGGAGCTGGATAGTCACCTACCCGGTAATCTCGAAAAGAGCAAGGTGGATGTCGTCTTCCCGGTTGCTTACGGTCCGCTGGGCGAAGATGGAAGTTTGCAGGGCTTACTGGATATTATGGGTATCCCTTATGTGGGTTCTGGTGTCCTTGGTAGTGCTTGCTCCCTGAATAAACTGACGGCCAAGCGAATTCTTCAGCCTTACGGGATTCGACTAGCAAAAGATTGTGTTGTGCATTCCCGAAATTCTGTTCGGGCGCAAGCGGAGCAATGCGTTAGAGAGCTGGGTGAACGACTGATTATCAAACCTCTGGCACAAGGATCAGGCATTGGTATTCATTTTGTGGAAGGCGTAGAAGAATTAATCAGTGAGCTTGAGGCAAGTTTTGCTAAAGAGCCGGTCTTTCTGGTAGAGGAGTTTATTTCCGGGCGAGAGATTACTGCCGGTGTATTGGATTTGGAGTCAACACAAGTGCTACCTGTTATCGAGATCACTACGCCGGATAATGCCTGGTATGATTATGTGCACCGCTATACACCGGGATTAAGCGATCACGTTATTCCAGCCCCCCTTCCTGAACAACAATACAAACGGGTACAGGAAATAGCTCTGCAGGCGCACCAGTTATTGAATTGCCAGGATATTAGCCGTTCGGACTTTATTGTGCCGGAATCCGGTGATCCTGTTTTCTCTGAACTCAATAATTTGCCGGGCATGACACCAACCAGCCTGTTTCCCGATGCAGCACAATATGCGGGCATTGAATTTGAAAGCCTGTTGTGTAGTCTGATCGACCATGCGTTAGCACGAGGCAAAAAGGCTCGCCAAAATTGGGGTATACCTGAGTTATCTATTAAGCCGGGAGGCTGATCAGAAACGGTACTGGGTGAGCTTTGTCAGTGATAAGTCAGCTGTCATCCAGTGAAAGTATGCAGCTCTTGCATGGCTTTGGCACGAGAACCGCTGATGGCGCTTTCGGTTACGCGAACCGCTTCATCAATGACAGCATTAATCTTCTGCCGTTCGGTCACGGAAGGTTTATTAAGGACGTAGTTAACGACTTCTTTGCTATTGCCGGGATGGCCAATACCCAAACGAAGGCGGACAAATTCACGACTATTGCCAAGGGCTGAGATAATATCACGCAAGCCATTATGACCGCCGTGACCACCACCTTGCTTTAAGCGACCAACACCAGCAGGCAAGTCCAGCTCATCATGAACAACAAGAATCGCCTCGGGAGGGATTTTGAAGAAAGTTGCCATAGCCCCCACAGCCTGACCACTGCGATTCATGAAGATGCTGGGGGTAAGCAGGCGGACATCTTGTCCGCCAATGGTCATGCGAGCAGTGTGACCAAAGAATTTCTTCTCTGGTTGCAGGAAGGCGCCTTGCGCCCGAGCCAACTGCTCAACATACCAAAAGCCGGCATTATGGCGGGTATCTTCATATTGGACTCCGGGGTTTCCCAGGCCCACAATCAGCTGTATAGGCTGTTCTGAAGATATCACCATAAAAACCTGCTCCTTACTCTTCGGAAGCTGCTTCTTCGTCAGCTGCTTCGCTGTCTTCCTGAGAACCACGAGTTGCCTGAACAGAAGCGATGTCCTGATCCTGGCCGTGGATAACCAGCTCAACACCCTTAGGCAGAGTCAGATCGCTCATGTGTACGTGACCGCCCAGTTCAACTTCAGCCATGTCCACTTCAATGAATTCTGGCAGATCAGCAGGCAGACACTTGATTTCAACTTCTACACGGGTGTGAGCAATGATGCCACCGCCTAGTTTAACACCTACGCAAGCTTCTTCGTTGATAAAGTGCAGAGGAACGTGAGTAGTGATCGCCTGAGAAGCATCTACGCGCAGGAAGTCCATGTGCATGGCGTGTTCTTTGGCTGGGTGACGCTGCAGGTCTTTCAGAATAACCTGCTGAGAAGCGCCGTCTACTTCCAGGTTGATGATCTGGGAATAGAAAGCTTCAGCTTCCAGAACCTTACGAACCTGACGAGCTTCCATGGTGATTTGTACAGGGGCTTCTTCGCCACCGTAGATGATACCAGGCACCTTATCAGCGTGGCGCAGGCGGCGGCTCGCACCTTTCCCTACGTCTTTACGCGCAACGGCGTGCAGTACAATAGCTTCAGACATTTGTCATTTCTCCGTAGCTCCATCGTGACCTTGCGACCAGGCACGACAGATATTTTAAAGGCGCATATCATACCGACATGCCAGCAAAAAGCAAAACCGGTTTACCGCAATAAAAAAGGCCGTTTGCCAAAGGGAGACAGACGGCCTTTTCAGAAGAAGCAGATAATTACTGGAACATGGCGCTGATGGATTCAGCATTGCTGATACGACGAACAGACTCAGCCAGTAGTGGTGACATATCCAGCTGACGAATTTGATTCAGAGCCTGAGCAGCAGGGCTCAGAGGAATCGTGTTAGTGACGACCAGTTCATCCAGTTCAGAATTGGCGATATTTTCCAGTGCACGGCCAGACAGGATCGGATGCGTACAGTAGGCGTACACCTTCTTGGCGCCTTTAGCTTTCAGGGCAGAAGCTGCCTGACAGAGTGTGCCTGCAGTATCCACCATGTCATCAACAAGCACGCAAGTACGACCGGCAACATCACCAATGATGTTCATTACTTCGCTCTTGTTGGCTTCAGGGCGACGCTTGTCGATGATCGCCAGATCGGTGTTCAGACGTTTGGCAACAGCCCGTGCACGGACAACACCGCCATGATCCGGAGATACTACCATCAGGTCTTCATAGTCCTGACGTTCAATGTCATCCAGAAGCACCGGGGAGCCGTACACGTTATCCACAGGAATATCAAAGAAGCCCTGTATCTGATCGGCATGCAGGTCAACGGTCAGTACCCGGTCAATGCCAACACTGGCAATCATATCAGCTACAACTTTGGCGCTGATGGGTACACGGGAAGAGCGGGGACGACGATCCTGGCGAGCATAGCCAAAGTAAGGCAGCACAGCAGTGACACGAACAGCAGAAGAGCGGCGCATGGCATCGGCCATGACGAGCAGCTCCATCAGGTTATCATTGGTTGGGGCGCAGGTAGACTGAATAATGAAAACGTCACGACCACGAACATTCTCCTGAATTTCAACAGCGCATTCACCATCGCTGAAGCGGCCAACATAAGCCTTGCCAAGTGGAATGTGCAGGTGATTGACAACTTTTTCTACCAGTTCCGGATTTGAGTTGCCGGCAAACACCATCATTTTCGACACGGGAAGTTACCTTGCTTGGGTAGTGGGCGTAGGTGGATGTATCTACACGTCATTTTTCGGGCTGATTCTGACACTTTAGAGCCCTGTTTTCAAGGTATCGCCTCTACGCGCGCCTTTAATAAACCGCGATCTCTGTAGCCTTTAAAAAACCTTGAAGCGTCCGATCTAATGTATTTATACGGATGCACAACAAACAACCCCATTAAGGATCAATATGAAAATTCTGACCGAAGCCCTGCATAGCATTACCCGCTCATCTGTTGCAGTGAAGATTAAGGAGCTTGCAAATGCTTTCCAAAGAACGGTCCGCAAGATAGTCCCTAAGAGAAATATACCCCGGCAAACCGATCCAAACTGGATAGAAATGCAAGTGCTCAAGCGACCAGTTGAGCCGATACAGATCTCGAGCATTAAGACCCCACAAGAAATAAAAAAACAAGGTATAAAAGAGATCAATCAGCTAATCCACCATCGCCACTCCACCAGTCCAGAACCAGCCATTCATTTTTTAAAAAATATGAACTCCTTGCTCCTGAAGACAACATGGCAAGCTAAAAATGACCAGGAAAAGGATCTCCCAGCCAGTGAGCGGAGTGCCCCCTCTGCCGATGATTTTCGTATAATCCTGACTTCGTGGGCTAAAGACTGGCTGCAACAGGAAGGTGCCAATGAAGAAGCCGCTGCAGAATTTATATCTCAATTAAAAAACGGCGGGGGTATTGCAAAATCCTTAGCCGCAATAGGCTCAACGACCTATCTTAATCTTGCCGGAAAAGCGCCAGCTAATCATAACCAGTCAGCTATCGATGGCTATGAAGACAGAACAAAAGAATGGATCCTTCTTCATGATACTATGGTAATAGGTCTTATCGAAGCCTTCCTGACGTCTGAAAGTGAAATGACAAAGGCTGTCGATGCTTATCGAAATATCCCTGACCCTGGTCAACATGCTTTCTCTCAGATCGACGCAAGCATCAAAGAAATAGAAAAAGATAAACAACCTTAACTTCATTTCCTTGTTAGAATGCTGTAATCACTCACTTCGAAGCTGTTTTCTTGCTCTCACGCTGTCAGTCTATCTTATTACTGGGTTTGCCAATTACTGCCGGCATGCTTTCCCAGAGCCTGATGAATCTGGTCGATACCGCATTGATCGGGCATCTTGGCGAAGTCTCTTTGGCGGCGGTAGGTACCGGCAGCTATGCCATTCTACTGATGACAGCCATTCTGTCAGGCCTTTCCGCGGCTATACAGGCTCAGGTTGCTCGCCTTGAGGGGCAAAATAAAGGTCAATACAGAGCGACCCCAGTGAATGCCGGGTTGGGATTATCCGTCATTATTGGCGTGCCGCTAGTTGCTATCGGCTTATGGCTTTCACCACAATTGCTTAGATTGATTGCCTCTGATTCAGGCGTATCCCAGTTGGCAGAAGCGTATTTTGATATTCGACTCTTTTGTCTGCCAGCGGCTGCTATGAGCCTCTCTTTCAGAGGCTATTGGAACAGTATTAAAACACCAGCACGGTTTGTGAAAATTCTGATTATTGTGCATAGCCTTAATGTTTTTAGCAGCTGGGTTTTGATCTATGGGGAGCTAGGGTTCCCAGCCCTTGGCGTAAAAGGTGCGGCTCTGGGTACTGTCATAGCGATGTATGCAGGCGCTTTAATCAATGGACTCTATATGTTCAAAGAAGCAAGGAGTAATGGCTTCCTCAGGCAATTCCCCAATCTGAATCATTATCAACAGCTGATCCGGCTTGCTTTGCCAGACTCATTTCAGCAATTACTGTTCGCACTCAGCCTGATGGTGCTTTTTGCTATTCTGGCTCAGGCCGGTGTTACAGCCATGGCTTTGGGTCATTTGTTGATCAATGCTTCTTTGTTTCTGATACTTCCGGCGTTGGGGTTTGGTATGGCGGCAACCACACTGGTCAGTCATGCCATTGGTTCTGGTAATGAGCATCAGGCGTATATATGGGGGCGAGATGCCGCTTTGGTGGCAACAGGGTTTTTGGTGTTGTTGAATTTACCGATCTGGTTGTTTTCCACTCAGATTCTTGGACTGTTTACCAATGATCAAACCATGATCGATGCAGGTATTTTACCTTTGCGCCTGACTGGGCTGGGTATAACCACCGAAGCTGCCGGACTGGTTCTCACTCAGGCACTGCTGGGTGCTGGTGCCAGCAGAACGGTGATGAAGGTTCGCTTGATTGGGCAGTGGCTCATTTTATTACCACTGTACTGGTGGGCTATTCATATTATGGAGTTTGGATTAACTGAAGTGTGTATTCTGCATGCGGTGCAACGAGTAATAAATTCACTGATATTTATCAGCATCTGGAAAAGAAAGCACTGGTTAAAGCAGGATCTGGTAACCCCCATTCTTTAGATTCACTTTCAGACCCACTCCCTTCAACTATCTTCAACTATCTTCAACTATATTATGACTGTCCATCCACTAAGGTCTTTTCAGTGAAAGTCATCAAACTGGTCATTGCCACTTTCTGCATTAGCCTGCCTGTCTTTGCAAATGATTGCCAAATCCCTCCAGGCACTTATAGAGCAGATCTTCACAATCTGATTGACTATCATATTGCTGTTTCAGTGCGGTCATTGGAAGCCAGCATACACATTCCTGAAGAAAATACGGATTACAGCTTAACCGTTTTCGTCGCTCCAGCAGCTGGCAGGTCAGAGGTTTACGAGATAACTCAGGGCACCAGAACCATACGCGCCAAAGAATATTCTGGCGCAGCAGTGGGCGAGGCAAAGGTTCAGTGTAACGATGAAACCATTCATTTTCACTTCGGCCCTGTTTTGAAATCAGGTGAAAAGAGTTGGTTTGAAGGTAAGAAAACACTCTTGGGAAATATAACTCTTCACTACCAGGCAAACGACAAAACACTGGTGGCTGAAGGAGAGGAGTGCTTGTTACAACGTTTTGACTATCCAAGACACTCAAAATTTATTGTGAATTCCCCAATAAAGCACAACCTCCAAAAATGTATTTTTAAAGAATTGAAATACTTACAAAGAGAGCCAGATGATACGGAGTGAAATATTTTTTAGAAGAAAGAATGGCTGGGATAGGAGGATTCGAACCTCCGCATGGCAGGATCAAAACCTGCTGCCTTACCGCTTGGCGATATCCCAGTAGCAACAGTTATTCCGGAATGGGATAACCGTATCTTTGCAACGCTCTGTGCAGCGCGGAGCGATTTTTACCATGAGCCACAAAACTTGTAAAGTTTGTTTCAGAACTCTTTTGCAGCTGTCGTTGAGCTGCTTCAGCCTGCTGACGATGGGTAAACGGAACAAACACGCAAGCTCCGGAACCACTCATTCTGGCAGAACCAGAACTTTCACATTTATCGAGTAATGTCAGGCAGTAGTCGACTTCTTGATAGAGGCGACGAACCAGTGGTTCAAAGTCGTTATGCCCCCTCTTTTTGAAAGAGTGCTCAAGCGCGGCGCAAACTTTAATAGTCGGTGTATTTCTTGTCAAATCCTTATGCTTAAACATTCGGATTGTCTCTACATGCACTTCGGGAACCAGCACCAGATACCAGTCTTCTGGAGCTGCTACCGGTGTCAGTAGCTCACCAATGCCTTCACCCAGCGCAGCCTGACCATGAACAAACACCGGAACATCAGCACCCAATTGTACACCCAGCTCTGCCAGATCATTCATCGACAGGTTTAACTGCCAGAGCGCATTTAACGCCAGTAGCGTTGTTGCAGCATCAGAACTGCCGCCACCAACGCCGCCCCCCATTGGCAGCACTTTCTGTAGATGAATGTCTGCATTTTGATCGGTTCCAGTTTTCTCCTGCAACAATCGAGCGGCCTGCAGAATCAGATTATCATCACTCACCAGTGCTGGATTGTCACAAGACAATGTCAAACTATCCGCCAGCCTGAAAGTTAGTTCATCACCGTAATCAAGAAACTGAAACAGGGTTTGCAATTGATGGTAACCGTCTGCACGACGACCTGTAATATGTAGAAAGAGATTGAGCTTGGCCGGAGCAGGCAGCACCAGTTCGGGTGACATTAATGACAATCCTGAAACTAAATTAAGTCAGACAAGAGGTTAGGGTAACTGCCAGCTTCTGACAACCAGCGTCATGCGCACATGACCATTGGAGGCCTTGATCCGGGCAGGTAATTTCGACGCACCTTGATTCCTGTATGTAAGATAATCCACCTGCCAGCCCTGTTGCCGGATTTGTTTAGGGTATCCAAAGTTATTCAAGGCAATGTCTGCTTCTCCATCCGGTGCTGGCAAGCCTTTCACCCAGAACTTCAGGCTGGAAACCGGGAAATTCCAACCAGTCAGCTTGCGCAGCAGGTATTCCGGTGATGAGCCCGATATCACTTCATCATCGGACACTCTGGCGGATACTCCTTTTTCATTGCCTTGAATCCAGGCCAGAGATTGTCCAAATGGACCGTCCAGATAAATAGTGTATTGCGCTGGGGATTGCTGCCATTCAATCGACATAGAGCCTGACCTGTCTGGAACCTGCAAACCCAGTCGGCCGGTCATGGACCATTCGTCATAAGCTTCGAGCTGCTGACGATGTTGTTGCCATAATTTTTCTTTTTCAGAAAGAGAGAGTACCTGAGGAGACTGGGTTACACTGCTGCAACCCACCAAAAATAACATCATTACTACAACAGCAATACGCATTTGAATCATTGAACTAACTCAGCTTTTTTTACCCTGACTGCGAAGACGCTCTATGGTTTCTTTCAAGACTGTGCTGTCAGGTGAGGTTTCCAGTGTTTTTTCCCACAATGCTTCCGCTTCAACATGATCGCCCATCACCCAGAGCACTTCACCAAGGTGGGCTGCCACTTCAGGATCAGGATGTTGATCATAGGCCATGCGCAGGTAACGAGCAGCTTCTTCCAGATTACCCAGCTTGAATTGCACCCAGCCCATGCTGTCAAGAATCGCAGGATCTTTACTGTCCAGCTGATAGGCTTTCAGAACAAGAGTTTCTGCCTCTTCATAACGCTCAGTACGATCAGCCAATGTGTACCCAAGGGCGTTGAGCGCGGCAGCATTCTCAGGTTCCACTTCCAGAAGTTTCTTCAGGTCAGCTTCCAGTCCGGGCAGGTTATCCAGCCTCTCATGCAGCATGGCACGGGAATAGAGCAGGTTAACCGACTCAGGCAGATACTCTATACCTTTAGTCAGCAGAATAAGCGCTCTGTCATACTGCCCGTGTGTCATCATCACTTCACTTTGTAGCAAAAACAGTGGCTCAGCACGCCCTGGATTACGGACTCTGGCTTCTTCAAGAGAGGCGATTGCTTCTTCTACCTTGAGTTGCTTTACCAGCATCTGAGTGAGCGCAACCTGTGCCAACATAAAATGTTTACCCGGACCAACATCCAGAAAATACTTTCTGGCGGCTTCATACTCTTTCTGTTCAGTTTTCAGTCTACCCAGATAATAACGGGCGGCATTTCTGTGCTGCCCCAGAGCCAGTAATCGATGGAAATACCGTTCCGATTCCTGACTCATACTATTCTCCATGGTGACCAGCGCCAGAGAGAGAAGAATTTCTCCATCGTGAGGAGAACGTTTTAGCAGCTCCTCAAACTGTATGCGAGCTTCATCCAGTTTTCTGGCATATACCAGATTTCTGGCGAAGAGCAGGCGCAAACGAACTCTTTCAGGATGACGTTTCACCGCATCAGCCAGCATCTTTTCGGCCTCTTCAGCACGACCCATTTTGTTCAGGATTCGCCCTTTAACGATCATTGCCTTGATGAAGTCCGGGTCTTTTTTCAACAGTTCGTTGGTGAGTTCAAGTGCCTGCTGATCAGCGCCGGCTTGTCGGTATAATATTGCCTGGCCCAGTTTCAGTTCACGATTGTCGGGGTACTTCTGCTGAATGTCTAGCAGGCTTGCTATCAGCCTCTGACGTTCCTGGTCGGTCATATCCGCCGCACTGGCAGCCAGACCATCAAACCCGGTCTCGCCATTAAGAGCCAGAATGCTCTTCATCTTGATGATCGCCTGCTCCTGATCACCACTGTTGATCAACTCAACCGCTGCCGCCTGTAAAGCACGAACATTATCAGGCTGCAGGCCGGACCAGAGCAAAGCTGCATCCAGTGCCGCCTGGCGAGCTCCCACAAACATGGATACCTGATAGGCACGTTTGGCTACCCCTGCATCCTGAGTTTTATGAGCCTGTTTGAGATAGTTACCAAGCGCAAGATCATAGCGTTTCCGCTGACCACCAATTTCGGCCACCATCAGATCATACAATGTGTCCGGATCAAATGATCTTACAGGCTCATCGTCAACAGGAGTGACCACTGTGTTTGTCGGATTATTATTCAGAGTTTGAGTTGTCTGACTGGCACAGCCACTAAGAAAAAAAGCAACCGCTAAAATCAGAAGGTTGAACGGACGTTGCGAGAGAGTCGCTTTGCTCATAGATAGCATCATGGAAAGTATGCCTGTGCCCTCGTGAGATTATTAAATTGATACCATGTATCACCTGGCTCGCCGAGCATTCAAAACTGTTTCAATAGAAGAACAGAGTTTGCAGTCACAAGCGTTCCATTGCAGAATTGATCGGCCAAAAAGCCCTTCGATCAAGCTAAATAGACATATTTTTGTCTGGTAGACTATGTCTTGGGAGCCTTACCAATTTGCTGCCATCACTGTAGAGCAGTCTATTCTCGGTCAAGCTCCCGGATAGGTAATAAAGAATCGTTGAGCCTGAATATTAGCAGTGAACCACTATAACAGCAGGAGTCTGATGGGGTATCTTACCGCTGGCATCAATCATAAGACAGCACCCGTTACTCTAAGGGAGCAAGTCGCATTTTCTCCGGAACAGATTCCGGATGCATTACACGATGCCCGAACATTTATTGGCACCGGCGAAGTGGCCATCCTATCGACCTGTAACCGTACAGAGCTTTACTGCACGATCAATGATTCTGCTACTCAGCTTTTTGACCGGGCACTGGACTGGCTGACTCATTACCATAAGGCGGATTATCGGGAGTTGCATCAACATTCCTACCTTTATCATGGTAAAGATGCGGTAACACATATTATGCGGGTTGCCTGCGGTCTCGACTCGATGGTGTTGGGTGAACCGCAAATTCTGGGGCAGTTGAAATCCGCCTACGCAACGGCTCAGGAAGCCGGTACAACCGGTTCTGGCCTGAACCGGCTTTTTCAGCACAGCTTTACCACCGCCAAACAGATACGTACCGAAACGGCGATCAACGAACAACCGGTTTCTGTTGCCTTTGCCGCCACTCAGCTAGCTAAACAGATTTTTACTGATCTCTCCGAAAACACAGCGTTGCTGATAGGTGCTGGTGAAACGGTAGAATTAGTTGCGCGTCATCTGAGGCAGCAGGGGCTGAGCAACATTATTGTTGCTAATCGAACTCTTGAGCGTGCCCGGTTGTTAACAGATGAGTTTGGTGGCAGGCCGGTCTTACTGTCGGACTTGTCCCAGATTCTTCATGAAGCAGATATTATTATCAGTTCCACGGCCAGTCCGGTGCCGGTTTTGGGTAAAGGGGCCATTGAGAAAGCCCTGAAGAAAAGACGACACAATCCGGTTTTTATGGTGGATATTGCTGTTCCAAGAGACATAGAACCGGAAGCCAGTGAACTGCCAGACGTCTTTCTTTATACCGTGGATGATCTTAACGGTGTGATCGAAGACAACATGCAGCAACGCAGAGAGGCCGCCGTTGAAGCCGAAAAAATGATTGAGGCGGACGCCTTTGAATTTATGACCCGCCTGCGCTCTTTAGATGCCGTTGATATGTTGCGCAGTTATCGCAGGCAGACGGAGTTGATTCGGGATATTGAACTGGAAAAAGCGCTGCTGTCTCTGAATAATGGTGCCGATCCCGGCAAAGTGCTGCAACAATTTGCTCGCTCACTCACCAATAAACTGATGCATGAGCCCAGTGTTCAGTTAAAACAGGCTGCCGCTAATGGTAAACAGGATCATCTGGCATGGGCTGAAACCTTGCTCGGTATTCAGCCAGTCAGAACCGAATCCACTCAGGACGCCTGATCAGACCAAATTAATCACTTATTAGATATTATGAAAGATTCCATACTCGCCAAGCTGGATAACCTGAGCGAACGGTTTGAAGAAATAGCCGCCTTGCTCAGCGATGCCGATGTCATCAGCAATCAGGGCCAATTCCGTAAACTGTCCAAAGAGTACGCAGAAATTGAACCTGTAGTTAAAGCTTATCAGGAATACGATCAGCTGCTTGGCGACAAAACCGAAGCAGAAAGTATGATCGCTGAAGGTGATCCGGAAATGGCGGAGCTGGCCAAAGAAGAACTGGAAGAATGCCAACGTCGTCTACCAGAAATGGAACAACAGCTACAGGTTCTGTTGCTGCCCAAAGACCCAAGGGACACTTACAACACATTCCTTGAAATCCGTGCCGGAACCGGTGGTGATGAGGCCGCTATTTTTGCTGGCGACCTGTTCCGCATGTATTCTCGTTACGCCGAAAAGCGTGGCTGGCGTATTGAGGTCATCAGTGCCAATGATGGCGAACACGGCGGTTACAAAGAAATTATTACCCGGGTCATAGGCGACAGTGTTTATGGTCGTCTGAAATTTGAATCCGGCGCACATCGTGTACAGCGAGTGCCGGAAACTGAGTCTCAGGGGCGCATTCATACCTCTGCCTGCACCGTAGCGGTTATGCCAGAACCTGAAGAGCAGGAAGCCATTGAAATCCGCAAAGAAGACTTGCGTATTGATACTTACCGCTCCTCCGGGGCTGGTGGTCAGCACGTTAACACCACCGATTCAGCCATTCGTATCACTCACCTGCCAACGGGCATTGTGGTGGAATGTCAGGATGAGCGTTCTCAACACAAGAACAAAGCCAAAGCCATGAGTTGGCTGTCTGCCAAGTTGCAGGATGCTCAGGACAGTGCTGCCGCCAAAGAAATATCCGACACTCGTAAAAGCCTGGTGGGTAGCGGTGATCGTTCAGAGCGAATCCGCACCTACAACTATCCACAGGGGCGAGTGACGGATCATCGTATCAATCTGACGCTCTACAAATTGCCTGAGATTGTTGAAGGCGATATGGATCCAGTAGTTGAGCCCTTGCTGCAGGAACACCAAACCGAACAATTAGCTGGTCTTGCAGGGGAATAATGGCTCGTATTGATATAACTCTGGCACAAGCCACGGCGGAACTGAACGACAGTAACACCCCTGGTCTTGATGCCGAACTGTTACTGGCTCATGTTCTTGATAAACCAAGAAGCTATTTTTTCACATGGCCAGAAAAAGATCTGACCGATCAGCAATGGCAAGATTTTCAGCAACTGCTTGAACAACGTAAAAAGGGAATCCCTGTCGCTTATCTGATCGGTGAGCGGGAGTTCTGGAGCCTGACTCTCAGAGTCAATGAAGCCACATTAATTCCCAGACCCGATACCGAACTGCTGGTGGAACTGGCGTTAGCACAAACACTGCCGGATACTGCGAATGCAAAAGTACTCGATCTTGGTACAGGCACTGGTGCAATCGCTTTAGCTCTGGCTCACGAACATCCTGAATGGCAATTGACGGCGGTTGATATGAGCTCCGAGGCTTTGACCGTTGCCAGAGACAACGCCAGCCTCAATCACATTACTAACGTGCGGTTCCTTGAAGGTAGCTGGTGCGAGCCGGTTCAGAGTGAACAGTTTGACATGATTGTCAGCAATCCGCCGTATATTCGGTCAGACGACCATCATCTGCAGCAGGGTGATGTGCGGTTTGAACCAATAACTGCTCTGGCTTCCGGGGCTGACGGACTAGATGATATACGTCTGATTGCACGACAAAGTTATTCTTTATTGAAACCCGGTGGCTGGATTCTGATGGAGCATGGTTACGATCAGGGTGAGGCCGTCAGAAGGATTCTGGCCGCTAATCATTTTATTGAGTGCAAAACGAAAACGGACTTATCGGCACAGGACAGAGTGACTCTGGCCAGAAAGTAAGTGATTGTCAGACTTCAAGGCTGTCGCAAAAAACCTATAGGTCGGTAATTCTGACAGAATTGCCGACCAAGAATTAGAGCTCTAAGCCCCACTCATCGGTAACCTTTCGGGTTATCAAGCGACGTTTTTTTGTTTAATTCCACTTTTTGCGACAACCTTCTTCGTGGGAATGACGAGAGCGGTAAACTCTGTGCTATCGCGCCCCTAAATGTTTGCACTTAGTCTATTTATTTTTAGAGCATTTTGATCTTGATGACTTTCAACTATCAACTTTACTTACGGGGGTCTTTTACCCTAAACAAACGTTTTTCACGGATTCTATATATGAAATCTGTTCTTCACTTAAAGTTACTCACTCTAATAACAAACCTTTTCCCGTTATCTGGATTATTATTTTTTTCGTCAATTCTGATGTTAACTTTTCCTGTTCAATCGCAAATGCCTTCGACGGCCTTTACCACAGGTGCCTCTGGGTTTGCTAAAGAGAAAGTGCTTGAAGTGGGGCAATGCCGTGATGGATGGCAGGTTGAAAACTATTATGTTTCTCATCATGTAAATCATGATTCAAGTGAAATATCTGTTGATGATGCTCCCTGGCTAGAGGAAGGGGAAGGTGACTGCCCTGTACAAATAAAGAAATCCCTTAATTTACGAATACAGTATCTTTATAAATTTTTGAAATACAGTAGGCATTCACGAAGAGTATTGTACGGCTTCTATTCTTTTGCACATAAGAGAATGTTTCCTGATGTCACTATAGATTGGTACAAAGTTAATACTCATCGAAAGTTGAATCAGTTTGGTCTTCAAGATAATAAAGAATATATGAACGCTATAAATACAATTCATAAAACATACAGTGGGGATTCGTCTGTTATTTTTCACCCTAATAATATTACCCCCGTCTCAACAACCTCTACGAGGTATACCTCTAATAATCAATTTACCTATACCCCTGAGTATGTAATGCCTCTTATCAATTTTCATCAGAGGTTCAAGTTGGAAAATAATGCGACTTATACGCCAGATGTTATTAATAATTGTCATATAGAAGATGATGTTGTTGAATTAGTACGAAATTATCCCAACAACCCCAAGTTCACACAGGTTATAAACGTTGGCAAAGCTCAAAATGCTGATATCTCAGGAAGGTGCTTGCCAAATGGAAATGCACTACTACACGCTAGTGTTGGTTTGCCGGCATTTAGAGGTATTTGTATGATTCGGCACAGGCTACCAATAGTAATGATGACATACTACCGTGCAGAGAATAAGGTCAAAGTCATTTTCCTGGAAGGTGTTGTAGCAGCGAGCGCAAAGTGTCTTAACTGATTTTTCCTGTAGAAACAGAGGGTTGCCTGATGAGCTGATCTTGACTGTGTTTGTCAGTTAGTACAAAGTGACTGGCCTGATATTCTTGCGGTCAATGATTGGTTTTAATTCCCCCTGATGGAGATTTCATGTTAGCTAGACAGATTGAGCGCTTTTTCGAGCAAGATTATGCAGTAGGCGTTCTGCTGGTTGCTGCCTCTGTACTGGCCATGTTGGCCGCCAATTCTTTTTTGTCTGAATATTATGACATGCTGTTGTCGATCCCTATTCAGATTGCCATTGGCTCGCTCGAACTGCACAAGCCTTTGCTACTCTGGATTAACGACGGACTGATGGCCGTGTTCTTCCTGCTAATTGGTCTCGAAGTCAAAATGGAAATTATGGAGGGCAATCTGAGCACTCCGGCACAGGTGATTCTTCCGGGCATTGGCGCTATTGGTGGCATGGTCATTCCGGCGCTGATTTATGTACTTTTCAATTACGGTGATCCTGTCGCCCTGAAAGGCTGGGCTATTCCTGCAGCAACGGATATTGCTTTTGCAGTGGGTATTCTGGCGCTATTAGGTAAGCGAGTACCAACATCATTGACAACCTTCCTGTTGGCGCTGGCGATTATTGATGATCTGGGCGCCATCATCATCATTGCTATTTTTTATACAGAAAATCTGTCTCTGAACTCAATGGCTATTGGTGCCGCGCTGTTGGTTGTTCTGAGTTTCTTCAACTACAAAGGAGTAACCCGAACCGGGCCCTATCTCTTTGTGGGTGCTCTGCTGTGGATATGTGTATTAAAGTCTGGAGTCCATGCCACTCTGGCGGGCGTACTGCTGGCGTTTACCATTCCTTTGAATGCAGTGAATAAAAAAGGTTATTCTCCTCTGAAAGCCCTGATGCACGCTCTGCACAATAAAGTACACTACTTTATTCTTCCGGTGTTTGCCTTTGCCAATGCCGGGCTTGAATTAAGTGCCGATCAGTTTGCCAGCTTGTTAACGCCTATTCCCATGGGGGTTGCCGCTGGTCTGTTTATTGGTAAACAACTGGGTGTATTCAGTTTTTGCTGGCTTGCGGTGAAAGCAGGAATTGCCAAACTACCGGATCAATCCACTATGAAGCAGATGTACGGCCTGTCCATTCTTTGCGGTATTGGTTTTACCATGAGCCTGTTTATCGGCTCTCTGGCATTTGAGAATGTGAGTACTGACTATCTGATTTCAGATCGTATAGGTGTACTGTTTGGTTCCATACTGTCAGCTATTGTCGGTTATACGGTACTAAGTCATTTTAGCCCTAAACCAGTAGAGGATTGAAACTGATCCTGTATCCGGCTGACGGCCTTCTGCTGTCAGTCTTCTCCATACTCTCATAACCCTTTATACTCCATCCAGATTTCAAAACAGGCTTTGCTAATAATGGAAAAACGAGGTGTTTTGCTGGTTAATCTGGGATCGCCTGACAGTCCTGGTGTTGATGATGTCCGCAGCTATCTCAATGAGTTTCTGATGGATAAATATGTCATCGACCTGCCATGGGCTCTGCGTCGCATCCTCGTCAGCCTGTTTATTTTACCTACCCGTCCAGCTCGTTCAGCGGAGGCTTATCAATCCGTCTGGACCGATAAAGGCTCGCCTCTGATTTCCCTGAGTCAGGACTTTGCCAACCAGGTTAAGCAAAATACAGATATGCCCGTCGAGCTGGCCATGAGATATGGTAAACCCGACCTGAAAACGGCTCTGACTCACCTGAACAATACGTCTGATCTGAACGAAATCCTGCTGTTTCCTCTCTATCCTCACTATGCAATGTCTACGGTTAAAACAGTCGTGGAAAGAACTGAACGTCTGATGAAAGAACTCAATATTCAGGCTGAATTAAAAGTGCATCCGGTGTTTTACGATCACCAGGATTACATTCAGTCGTTGATTGACAGTGCTAAATCATGGCTGGATGAGGATTACGACCACCTTGTATTCAGCTACCACGGTGTGCCTGAACGCCACATTCTTAAAGATGATGTTACCGGTGGGCACTGTCTGAAAAGTAAAAATTGCTGCCAGACGCCATCGTCGGCTCATAAAACCTGCTATCGGCATCAGGTATATCAAACCACCGAGTGCTTTGTAAATATGGCGGGTATTCCTGTGGATAAGTACACTGTGGCTTTTCAGTCCCGGCTTGGTAAAGCCAAATGGCTTGAACCGAATACCGTTGATATTCTGGAACAACTGGCACAGCAAGGGGCAAAGCGAGTGCTCGTCATCTGCCCATCGTTTGTCTCTGACTGTCTTGAAACACTCGAAGAAATTGGTATCGCAGCTAAAGACACCTTTATTCAGGCAGGTGGCGAATCTCTGGAACTCATTTCCTGCCTGAACAGCCACCCGAGCTGGATAAAAACAGTGGGTAACTGGCTCGAAGCACCGCTCAGTCATTAAAACGTATACTCCTTTTACAGCCGCTGGTTGGCTTCTATGAGTTCGACCAGTGGTGAAATCTGAGCAAATTCAAGAGTTTGTCAGGAAGGCTCTGAATCCAGTATCGTTAAAAGCTCTTCCCATCACATCACTCAGTACCTGATTAACCAGTTCAACATTTTTTTTGTTTGAAGGCGCTGTGATTAACTTCTGTTGAATATCGCTGCTGTATTTACCCGTGAAGGTTTCACTGCCTTTTTTGATCACGACCCGGGTAACCGCTCTTAAATCAACCTGACTGACATAACCTTCTGGCACCTCATAGCTGAGCTGATCAATATAAACCTGAAGTTGAATAGCCTCTTGTGAGTCAGTGATTTTAAACCCCATTTGGCGTAAGGCCAGCTCTACAGAAGACTGAATCGACAGAGTAAAGCTGTCGTTCGTTGATAGGGAGCTGGTCTCGCTGTAAACCCCGCCACGGCTGCCAATCAGCGATATAGACCGTTGATCAAAAACAGTCACATTAATCGGTTTGCTGGCAACAGATTGAGCAGCATTAATATTAATTCTTGGACTAACGTCAATCTCCTGTGGACTCAGAGCACACCCCCCCAACAAAACCACCATAAAAATGATCGATACGAATTTAGTCATTTCCTATTCCTGAAACACTCAAAGCTTGTGAGATAACAAATCAGGCTTTATAGTACCTTCACCTAGCCCAGAAAACATGTGACAAAATTACAATGAACAGGTTGTCAAGCAAAGTCGTTTACAGGCAGATACCCTTGAAGGTTTCCTCTCTGGTGAATCCTGAGACTGCATTGTATGACACCAAAACCTGCTTCAGCCCAGCTCGACTGCTGCTCCTGCTGCCTTAGGGCATACATCTATTTTCTCCCCCAATCCCGGTCTTTACCGACCAACAAAACTGTATAAAGAAGTCAATTTGCTCTAAGCCTGGCAAGGGAAATATTATGAACAGCAATCAGGTCGTTATTTTTGATACTACATTAAGAGATGGCGAACAAAGCCCCGGTGCGTCGATGACGCGGGAAGAAAAATTACGCATTGCCAAAACACTCGAAGCCCTGAAAGTCGATGTAATTGAAGCGGGCTTTGCCATGGCCAGTCCCGGTGATTTTAAAGCCGTAAAAGCGATTGCCTCTGCCGTCAAAAACAGTACAGTCTGCAGCCTGTCCCGCGCACTGGAAGCCGATATTAATCGTGCAGCAGAAGCGTTGAAACTGGCAGAGCGAGGTCGGATTCACACCTTTATCGCCACGTCACCCATTCATATGCAGCACAAACTGTGCATGAAGCCAGATGCCGTTGTGGAACAGGCAGTATTCGCTGTAAGACACGCTCGCAATCTGATTGATGATGTTGAGTTTTCCTGTGAAGATGCCGGTCGCTCTGAGATAGACTTTCTTTGTCGTATTATTGAAGCAGCCATTGATGCAGGTGCTTCAACCATTAACATCCCTGATACGGTTGGTTATGCGTTACCGCATCAATTCGGTGAGACCATTAAAACGTTGATAGAGCGTATTCCGAATTCAGATAAAGCGATTTTTTCAGTGCATTGTCACAATGATTTAGGGCTAGCGGTGGCTAACTCTTTATCTGCGGTAGTGAATGGTGCTCGTCAGGTTGAATGCACCATCAATGGTTTGGGTGAACGTGCAGGTAACGCTTCGCTGGAAGAAATTGTTATGGCGATGCGTACCCGACGGGATGAATTAAGGGTAGAAACCAATGTCGATACCACTCACATTGTCCCCGCCTCACGACTAGTGTCTTCTATTACCGGCTTTCCAATTCAGCCAAACAAAGCCATTGTCGGTGCTAACGCTTTTGCTCATGAATCCGGCATTCACCAGGACGGTATTCTGAAGAATCGTGAAACCTACGAGATTATGCGAGCAGAGGATGTTGGCTGGAACACCAACCGTCTGGTATTAGGAAAACTCTCTGGTCGTAATGCCTTTAAGACCAAGATGGAAGAGCTGGGTATTACCTTTGAAACATCTGAAGCCATGAATGAAGCTTTTAAACGTTTCAAAATTCTGGCAGACAAAAAATCAGATATTTATGACGCCGATTTACAAGCACTGGTCAGCGAACTACACACTTCTGAAGATGTGCAGCAAACCTATCGTCTTGTCTCTCTGGAAGCAGGTTCTAGTACCGGCAACGCGCCAGAGGCTCAGGTTAGCATTGAGGTCAACGGCACTCTGCGCTCTGTAATCAGCGGTGGTGATGGGCCGGTCGATTCGATCTTCAAAGCTATAGAAAAAATTGCAGATTCCCAGACTAATCTTGCTCTGTATAATGTTAATGCAATTACCAGTGGTACCGACTCTCAGGGCGAAGTAAGCGTGCGCCTTGAGAAGGATGGACGCATTGTCACCGGCTCCGGCGCAGATACCGATATTGTTATCGCTTCGGCCAAAGCCTATATCAATGCGTTGAACCTGCTGGAAACCAACTTAACGAAAACCAACCCGCAAACCGGGGTTGTGTAACAGCAGAGAGCGAATCTATGCAGGGCAGTGAAACTGATAATCCGTCGAAACAGGAACGTATTCGTCAGGACTACCTGCAGGCAATGGGGATTCAAACCTGGTTTCCCCGCTGCCAGCTGCCTAATGCATTGCCGCCACGCCCGTTTGACTGGATTACCGAAGATGCCGTGGACTGGGAACAGGCGCAGCGACAAACGTCGAATGAAACACTGACCAGTCAGCGGTCGTCTGAAAAGATCAATACCGACTTCAGTCGGCCAAGAGCTTCAGATATTCTTGGCCAGGCTCATATTGATGATGAGCCTGAAGGCATCGTATCAGTCGAAAAAACGGCAGCAAAAGCGGAGACTCCAAAATCCTTACAAGGTCTTCCTGCTACCAGTAAGTTCAGACTAGTGGTTCAGGCTGTTAATGAAGACTGTCTGGTCATTGCCGAAATGCCGCACTCAGGGTTGGATCAGTTCACCCGTTTTCATCAGCGTCTGCTGAATAATATTCTGCTGGCACTGAACATTACGCCCGATCAGGCTTCAGTAACTTCCGGTGAATTTGTCTGGCCGCTTGCCCAGAGGCGAGGGTTATTAGCGCAGATTAATCAAGACGACTTATCCGCCGCTGAAGCGGTTTGTGCCTTTCTGAGTAATCAGTACGGCTTTGCCCGTAGAAAAACCGTGTTAATGCTTGGTCAGGCTGCGGCACGTTTTGTGATAGATCCGGAAAAAAAATTTGAAGATCTACGTGGAATTCAACTGGGAACCTCGGCTGGTCAGCATTATGCCGTCACCCATAGTCTTAATGAGTTAATGAAGCTGCCTCAACATAAGCAGGAAGCCTGGCAAGACCTGGCGCCACTCTTACAAATCAACCCGGCCAAATCCGCCACTATTTCAGAATAAAGTTTTCGATGAGTAACTCCCCTCTCTCCTTCAGAAGCATGAAAGAATGTGACCTTCCTCAGGTCTGCGCCTGCGAACAACTGGCCTCCCCTCACCCCTGGAAAGAATCGCACTTTGTTGACAGCCTTAAATCAGGTTATACGTGCATAATTGCCGAGAGGGGCGGTGAGATTATTGGCTATGCGATTATGATGATAGTCATGGATGAAGCCCATTTATTAATTATCACCATTGATAAAGACCATCAGAGGCAGGGCTATGGCCATCAACTTATTGAACATCTGACGTCTATCGCGATTAACAAAAAATGCATCACACTGCTTCTGGAAGTCAGGGAAACCAACGAGTCTGCTTTTCAGTTATATCTCAACAATGGTTTCTGTGAGATCGGTCAGCGTCCTCGCTATTATGCAGATACAGGAGAAGATGCGATAGTCATGGCACTCGATTTACAGCCCTACTGACAGCCCGAAGGTAAACAGCAATGATGCCATCCGTAAAAGCAGCTTAAAAAAAACTGTAAAATACGAGCATTCCCCCCCTGCACAGGTTGTAAATCACAGGTATAATCCGCCGCCTGTTTTCGTCAGCAGAGGTCTTACAGCGTTGATTATCTTCACAGTCACCAACAAAACTACGTCTCAAGTCTATGTCGGCACCACTCGTAATGACCTGGTCGATCAATGGGAAAAAATGGTGACTGCCGCCGGGCAGAATCTTGATTACCCACTCTACCAGGAAATCCGTAGCCATGGCCGTGATGGGTTCACGGTTGAAGAGTGGGATTATGTCGAGGATCGTGGAGAACTGGCCACACTCGAGCAGGAAGCTCTGGAAATTTTCGGTGCGAAAAGCCTAAGAGGTTACAAAACCAGCACGGTTAAAATCCAACCGAAAAAGAAAGCCCGTGCTCGAAAATCAAACATAGAGAAAGAGCTGGCCAGTATATTTGCTGAGGTGGTAGCCGAAGCGGACGACGATGCAACACCACCAAGCCTGACGGTTAAAAATAGCAAAGAGCTTTCAGCCGACACGGGTAAACCTTCTCATCCAAAACAGGACGCTTCGCCCAAACCGGCCTCCTCACCTCTGACAAAACCTAAAGAGCAGTATACGCAGGCAGAGATTGACCGTCTGACACAAGCTGTTGCTGAAGCGCGTCGAAAAGAGAGTGTGCCAACACCAAAAGAAGTCACGCCAGTCTTATCTGATCATTGCTCTCAGGCTAACGCCGTTGTGCAGATGAAAGATATTGATCTGAGCGACGACATTACCGCACAACTGGCGGCTATTCAGGCTGCCGCAGATGCAGTGCTCTCCGGCGATACAGCAAGCGCAGCTAACCTGACCATGCCGGAACTTCAGGAAGAGGGGGTTGTGTCCGAGAAAATCGAATCCAATGTGATTTCCATTTCCGAATCAGAGCCTGTGGTAGAGCCAGAGCCGGTCATTGAAATTGATCCGAAGGAGTTACGAATTCGCGAAGCAATTGAACGCCATCGCAAGATGCGTGCTCAGAAAAGCTCAGACCAACAAAATGAAGAACGCAAGCAGGTTGCCAAATTGCTGACGGAGTTGACGAATCGAGTACTGTCACTCAATAGCAGCGTCAATATCGCCGCCTAAAGCAATATTCAAAATTTTTCATAGGGCCGGAAGACAACTTTCAGCCCTTACCTATACTGAGGTTATGAATAAAATAAAAACCACCTCAGAATCACAACCACTCTTGCTTCATCTTGCCAACGTCAATCACAGCTTTCAGCAGATAGAAGTGCAATTGAAAGAGATTGACGAAAGAAGCCGAGAAATATCTCTGAAAATGAGAGAAGTTCGAGAGCGCCTGAAAACCAAGGGTTTGTCTAAAAACAACTTCCTAAGTTAATCTTCTTTCAAGTTAATCTTTTTATCCCATCCCTGCGGACGAGACTATCACGAAAGCGGGGATCCATGTTCGTGGTGAATTCCCGCCTTCACAGGCTAATCTCTCCCGGACACCGGTGGTATTGATGGAAATTGTTTAATATTACCGAAACCACTGACTTCAGTGACTCTCCCTTTGCCTTCTTTTTCTACTTCATCGATACGAATGATCGAGTTCAAAGGGATGTAGCTTCTTTTCACACCCTCAAATTCTGCCTTCAGTTTTTCTTCAGAAGGGTCTACCAGTAACTGACTGCGTTCGCCAAAAACAAATTCCTCGACTTCGATAAATCCCCAAAGTTCGCTCTGGAAAATCTGTCGGGCATAGACTTCATAAACGTCGCCTTGATTTTGAAAAATAACTTTGAATACCGGGTTGCTGGCCATTAAATTGTGCTACCTGTTTTGTGTAGACCTGTGTAAAAAAATAGTGCTTACAGGCCTGAAAGCAAAGCCTGATACAGGCTTCACAAAAGGGCAGGAATAGTACCACAAAAAATAGTCAGCCAGTGGCGTTTAATGCTTGACTTTCAGGGATCAGGCGATGATTCTGGCCCAGAGGAGTTTTTCACAGGGTTATCCACTGATTTTGTGGATAACTGTTTTATAGGATTTTCTTATTGATCACTTTCCTAAGCCCAGGATACCCCGAAGGGCAGATACCCTCAGGCTAACAGAGGGCATAAACCGAAGGCGCGCATAAAAAGCGCCTAAAACCCTTCACTACTGTATAGCACCACCCTGTCAGCCTGAAAGTTGCATCGGATATGTCGTTGCTTTTCACTCCAGCTACAATATCGGGTGCCAAGATGAACCTCACAACCCATGGGCTCACCCAGTAATTTTTTTACCGAGTCAAAACTCAGACCTACTTCGAGCTTGTTGTAATTCTGCTGATTGATTTTGCTGCAGGCTGATATTCCTATAATGAACGACAGAAACAGAATACTGCGAAAGACCATGCCATGTACTCTTGAGCCAAACCGGTAAAGGCAGTTTAGACCACCAATATCATACGTCTTCTTCAGCCTCGATATTATCAGCAGTCACCGCTACCTGTACCTGCTGCTTAGACTTGCCTGGCTCAGGTCTTTCTGGAATTTGAATGTCATAATCGGCTGATGCGAACACATGAGCTTGCCTGCATTCCAGCCCAACGTACTTGTTCTCCCAGTCGCTTATATTTCTCGGGTCTTTCGCCGCCATTTTTGCTGCGTTGGATTTGAGCGAGTCTTTCAGTGAACTGATTTTGGTATTAAATGTATCCAGATTAAAATCGCTGTAATTGTCGGTTTTATATGTATTTAATGCCTGTGCGGCCATTTTGATAAGCTCATCAAATTTTGGTTGCCCTTTTACTGTTTCAGTTAAAGGGAATAATACAATGGGAGGAGGTGGGTCGTTTGGCAATTGAATTGTTATTTTCAATTTATATCGTTTATCAATCGTCTGACCCTCCAGAGCCGCCAGTGCCAGATCAGTGACGCGCAGTTCTTCTTTTTTCTGTAATAATTTGCCTGCTTCCTCCAGTGTATTCTCTTCTATTTTTTTCAGGTCTGTGTAACTCTGGCTTTCCTGATCGGATGAATGAATATCTTGCAAACCGGTCGTTGGCTTAACTTCCTCCTGAATGGATGCTGATCTCTGGTCAAGAGAGGCGTCTTTGGTATGAGGCGGGTTTAATTGATTAAGTTGTGGTGGTAATTCCGCTTCTGTGACCTTTTGGCCATTTTTAACGCCTTCACTCGAATTCGGTAATGCCGGAGCCTTGCTTAATTGTTGCGTATTGGAGCTTTGCCCCGAAACACTGTGTGTCATGACGTCCTGCCTGATCAATTCCTGTTATGTTCTCAATCGGCAAAAATAAAAAAGACTGCATACGTTAACGCCATCTATGGCAAAGTCTGTGAAATCGATACTCCATAGCCTATCACCAGTGACCTGGATCAACATAAGTACCCCCATAAAAAGCTACAGTGCACTGGCCTGAAAAACACATAATAGGGGAAGTTATAGTGAGAAAAATACTGGCGCTGGGTCTTCTTGGAGCATTGTCGACACCTGCTTTAGCAACCACTGTCGTTGACGGTCTGGATCTTGGCCCTCTGGCTCCTCTGATTGGCATCTGGAAGTCTGATGCAACCGGTGGCGTTGATTTAGCACCCGGTCAGGTGGATTCTGATGTAGGGGCTGGCGGTATTTCGGTGAGCCCATACCATGAGGTGATGACTTTTGAGGTGGCAGCGGATGCGACCAATGCAAGTTCTCAGTATTTGACAGCCGTCTACTACAAGCAGGAAGTATTCAGAAAATCAGATGGTTCAAAATTCCATGACCAACGCGGTTACTTTATTTACGACAAAGAGAATAATGTCGTTTATAACTCATTCTGTGTGCCAAGAGCCACTTGTGTCACCGCACAAGGTGAAGCAGGCTCAACAATGACGTTGAAAGTGGCACCACGTGGCGTCGCTGAATCCAGTTTTATGATGGAAAGTGCCAGCACCGTGGACTACACCATGAACCTGACTATCGCATCTGACAAGCTGACCTACTCTCAAACGACATCTCTTGATATTTATGGTAAGCCCTTCGTACACACTGATTCCGGTTCGCTGATCAGAGTCAGTGAAAGTTAAGATCAGGCAGTAAGAAACGTTCATATTGTTCGCTAACAATAGGTCGTAGCCCGTTTCACGGTCTGCGGCCTGTAGAAAAAATAGTGCTCTATTCTCAGAGGCCGTGTGAATTTTCATTACACTTCCTGCGAAGAGCATCTACACTATTCCATTCATACTGAATGCTAGTCACCAGCAGTATCATGGAAATTCTGATTATCCGAGTCCCCGCCGGAGAACAAATCAGCATCCTGAACCATATCATTGATACCGATGAAGCGTTGATCGGTCAAAACAGTCATTGTCAGGTTGTGTTACCGGATCGCACCGATGATATTGCTGAACGGCATGGTCGTATATTCAGGCAAGATGAGTACTGGTATCTGGAAAATCTGTCTGACAGGCGGCTATTGGTTAATTCCACTGAGATTGCTAAGGGTTCAAGCCGTCGTTATCTGTTAAGCGACGGTGATATAATATTCTGCGGTGCTTACCACCTCATGGTCAGCAATTTCTCTCCATGGCAAACAGCTTTTGCCAAAACCACCGACGACAACACTGAACCAACTCCTATTTCAATTTTTTTACCCTCAGATAATCATGAAATAAAACGAGATCAGCTTGATGACCCATTTGCCAATGTTGAGTTAGAAAATGCGCACAATGAAACATTCGAGACATCTGATACGCTCTGGCACAGCTCGGGTCGAAATAGTTCAATGTTTATAATGCCCTGCGATGTCGAACCCAAGCAAAAAAAAGAGGGATTGATTGATGTGCTTG
Source organism: Endozoicomonas sp. (assembly GCA_965199185.1). Lineage (GTDB taxonomy): Bacteria > Pseudomonadota > Gammaproteobacteria > Pseudomonadales > Endozoicomonadaceae > Endozoicomonas. The sequence continues at coordinate 146,540 of CBDAQW010000004.1, forward strand.
CTGAAGATGACGATGATCAGGATTGGAGTATCAGCCGGAATCTTTGGAGTCATAGTGAAAAAGGCCAGGCAGATATGGAACAGAATGTGCCGATTCTCTCAATACCTGCGGGTGACAACAAAAAGCTGCCGTATAAAAAATCTGAGCATAAACAATCGATCTGTCGTGCCATGCTTGAGTCGCTGGATAAATTTCTTGACGATATTCATCCAGATATTCTGGCAGAACAGTTTATCACTCAGAGTGCTAACTCTGAATCAGTGGATTGCTGGCTTGAATATAAGAAATTTTATCAGCAAGTGCTGAATGATCGTAGATATAGACTACTCTTTCTGCAACGGTTTCGTCAGGCTCTTAAACGACAGAAGGAGTCTTTTTGATGATACAAAGCCTATGGATAAAAAGCCTGCGGATAAAAAGCCTGTGGGTACTATTTTTAATCTCGCTGACCTGTCTGTTTTCTGCATGCAGCTCAAAGCCTGCAGCAAAGCCTCCCCCCCCGACAGAGTTGAAAGTGACAATCCTGGCGGGGTTGGATATAAACCCGACAGACGTTGGCAGTGCTGCGCCGTTACAGCTGAGACTTTATGAGTTGAAATCCCAGGATTTATTTAACAGAGCTGACTTTCTGGATATTTATCTACAAGATTCTGTGACGCTCCAGGATACGTTAATCCGAAAACACCTCTTACCGGTTGTACTACCAGACTCAACAACCGCCCTTTTCTTCACTCTCGATCAAGAAACCCGCTATGTTGCAGTGCTGGCTGAATTTGCCAGATATCAGTCCTCTTTTCCTGTTTCTGTGTACCGGGTTGTCAGAAACACCGCTAACCTGATCTCTCTACAAATCAACGATAACCACATACGCATCAATGCTCATCGAGGCCAACAACCTCATCAGCAACAGGACAGCCAGGATGGGGCATAACAAGGATAAAACCGTCTGGCAGGAAGGCATGTTTCTCAGTCCTCAGCACTTCCAGCAACAGGAACGCTATTTTGAAAAGCTGAGTCGCCAGATTTATAACATCCTCGCTCCGGGTCATGCCGGTTTCTCTGAATTGAAAATAGATCAGGAGCAGTTGAGAGCTGGAAAGTTTTTTGTAAGAGAGGCCAGAGGTATATTCCCTGATGGCACACCTTTTGAACTGGAGCAACACCTCTGCAGAGATATTGAAAACCTGAACACGGGGGATCATATCTATCTGGCGCTGCCTCTGATGCAGTCGGGTAAAGCGGATACCGCCCTTTTGGAGTCAGTGAATAAATCTATCAGACATGTTTCATATCTCCAGATGGTTCGTGACAGCGTGAATCCGGAAAACGATCCGGTACAACTGGAACTGGCTCGCCTTAATCCCTGCCTCCTCACAGAAGGAGAGCCCCTTGATGATTATACAACGCTGGCCGTTGCCCGTGTGCAGGAGTGCCGTTCCAATGCAGAGCTGGTTCTGGACAGCAGCTATATTCCTCGTTGTATTGACTACCGGGTTTCTCATTATCTGCTCGAACAGGTGCAGAATCTGAAAACGATGATGCAGCAGCGAGCGTCAGTTATTGCTGCCAAAATTGGCATAGAAGGAGAGCAAAATAGTTTTCAAATGATGCAGGTCAGTTATATGTGGCTACAGGCATTAAATCGATATGCCGTCTGGTTAGGGATGCTCGAACAGCAAACAGGTGTTTCTGCAGGTCAGCTCTATCAGGACATCACTTATATAGCAGCCGATCTTGCCACCTTTACCTCAACCATGGCACCAGAGTTTCCGCCCTATGATGAACGGGAAATTTACGCATCCTTTGCGCCAGTACTAACCTCTCTCAGACTCAACCTGAAACAGGCCAGTAAAGATAAGGTCATTCGACTGAGCTGGGATTCCCGGCTATTCAAGCTTCGTCGTTTATTACGTGCAGTGATTGAAGACAGAACTGTATTCAATGATGCCCGGTTTGTTTTAGCCGTTACGTCCAGCATCCAACAGAATCAAACACGCAGTCTATTTGTTTCTGCGGCCAAACTCTGCGGTCAAAATCGCATCGCCGAAAGAGTTCGTAATGCTCTGTCTGCTGTTCCCATAACCCCTTTACCTATCCCTCCCATTGAACTCAAAGGCAAACCCAATACGGTGTACTTTGAAGTGGATACCAGCGATGCACTCTGGCTTGAAATGGTCAACACCAGAGATCTTCTGGCACTGCATGTGGATGAGCAGATGCCGGAAGACACACATATTGATTGTTTTATCATCCGGTGATGTCATGAATGCACACGCCAGTAATCAACATAGAGTCGAAAACCTTTCTGCCAGTTACGATGAGCAGGTGTTTCAGGATACTCCTGACCTGTTGTATAACTTTTCTGCATTCAGTAATAACCTTCTCAACTTGTCTGCCAGTCTTTTGGCGATTCTGACCACGCTGTCACAACAGAAAAATCCAGAAAACCTGCCTGAGCTGCACCAATACCTTTTGCGTAATATCAAAGAACTTCATAATCGTGGTCTGCAATCCGGATATTCACCAAGAATGATGGAAAAAGCCTGTTACGCGCTTTGTGCTGCCTTTGATGAGGAAATTATGAACACCGAATGGGGGCAGGCCGCCCGTTGGGAAAATCACAGCCTGGTCGCTCAATTGTTTCAACAGCGAAATGCCGGTGAAGTTTTTTTTACACTTTTGGCGCAAGCCCGTCAGAATGTCACCGACATGATTGATCTTATCGAATTAATGTACTTCCTTTTGAGACTTGGGTTTTGTGGGCGCTATCAGAATAATGATAAACATGCACTGGCAGAACTGGTTGACTCGGTTTATCAGGAAATTTGTCAGCATCGTGATCAGGCAAAACGGCCTGAACAGTCGATCGTCTGCAAACCCTGGAAACCTTTAAAACAACCAAAATTCTGGCGTCTGCTGCCTGTTATCCTTGTTATATTGATTCTCACAGGCATTGGCACTCATACCTGGATACGTCACATCAATACAATCTATGATGATGACCTGCAATGGCTGCAACGTTCGCCTTCGATGACCATTGATTCCCCATGAACCGCTCTGTGCTTACACTACTGTCGAGTATTCTGGTATTAACCGGATTAGTGTGGCTTTTACCTATTTTTCATGTTCGCTGGCTGCAGTGGTTAAGTTTGTACTGGCAATGGGGAATCACTTGTCTTATTGCACTGTCAGCTATCTGCTGGTTATTGATCAGACGGTATAAAAAAAGACGCACATCCCGTCATCTTGCCGACGAATTTATGATTCATGAAGACCATCAACAGGCTAGACGACAGTTAATTTATAACTGGGATGCGCTCTGGAAAGCCATTAATAAACGGCACCTTAGCTCACCTTATACATTACCTTTTCTGATGATGCTCGGAGCCGATGGCTCAGGTAAAACAAGTTGGCTGACAGAAGCGGGCTTTGAGCGACTATCCGCAACAGAGCATCAGAAATCTGGCATTGTGTTCTGGCTGGGAGAACAGGCGGTCATTATTGAGCTTGCAGGGCATTATTATACCAGAGAAAAAGAACAGATCAGTGAAGATCTCTGGCGGCAACTGATCTCTCTGCTCAAGAAAAAGCGCCCCCGGCGCCCGCTCACAGGAATTATAGCCACCGTATCCATTGATCAACTGGTGTTACGTCAGCCCTCCGGTCTTTTGGAGCTTGCCCGGCAGATGCGCTGGCGCCTGCTTGAACTGAATCGCCAATTTCAGACCGAATTACCCGCTTGGCTTCTTCTTACACAGGCAGACCGGCTCAATGGCTTTTCTGAATTGTTTCGACGTCGGAGTAATCAGCGACAGGTTCAACCCTGGGGTTTCTTTTTACAGGAAGGTTATCGTCGGGAGCTGTTTCTAGAGGCTTTTCGTAACTGTCAGCAAGAGTTAGCCGACTCACTGCTGGATTGCATTCACCATGAGAAAGACGCTGGAGCAAGGCAAGCACAGGTTCGCTATATCATACAGTTTTCTTTACTAGGAGAACGTCTGCGCTTTTTTTGCGAAGAAATCTTTTTGTATCGTGATGGCGCACCTTCCCCGATGCTCAAAGGTATCTGGTTCACTTCTTGCGGGCAAATTGGCAACAGCATTAATATGCTGGCTTCTGAGTTGGCTCGTCAACACAGTTTTAAAGTAGTACTGGAACAACCACAATTACGAGATAGTCAGAGCTATTTCAATCAGCAGTTTTTTAATCAGGTGCTCTTTCACGACTTAGGAACGGTTGGGATAAACCCGGTTGCTCACCGGCTCTGGCTTCTCAAAAACAGTTTGATTGTTGGTAGTCTGATTTTTTTATTATTTTCCGGATTGGATTTTCTGTGGTCCAGGATTGAATACAACAGCTATTTGCTGGATGAACAAAAAAAAATTACCCATGAGTATCGTCAGGCTATAAAGCGGGCAGGCGATAATCCGGCAATGGCTGATGTGATCCTGCCGTTATACCGCCTGCGTAATCTTGATCATCTCTACCAACAATCTGTTTCATGGAATTATCATGGAGTGATGGATTGGATAACCGCACGCACGATTCATTCGATTTATCAGCAGCAACTACAACAAGTTCTTGTTCAGCCGGTCGTGCACGAGCTCCAGCTCAGACTGAACCGATCCAAGGCTAGTAACAGTAAACGGTTGTTTGATGATCTTCATTATTATCTGATGCTTTTTAATAAGGATATCCGTGTCCCACAGCTTCTGGAGGATCATATTTTCAGTATCATCATGCAACAGAGTGATCTGTCAAAACATGAAGAACAAAGCCTTCATTTGCTGATGGAAGATGCCTTGCAGTTATCATCACTGAGTATTCAGCCTGACCGTGAATTAATCAATCAGTCCAGTTTTGTGCTTACCGGCCAGATAGATGAGCTGTTGATATACGATCAAATTCGTGCGCTTCCAGAGTATAGAGGCACCGTATTGATCACAGATATTTTTGGGAATGATTTTTACAACCTTTTTTCGGTCAAGGGCATCAATGAATTACCTCGTTTTTATACTCTGAATGCCTATCGCTCATTGGATCTCAGCGAAACCTCTCCATTAATCAAAGAACAACTTGCCAAATTAAATCGAATTGAAAAAGGGGTCTCTGATGTGTCGGCCATTGATATGGCTCGAATAAGCAGACGCATTCGGGAAATCTATTTTCACAATTACATTCAGACCTGGGTCAACCTTGCCAAAAGTATCCAGTTGCGCTCTACGGCTAACATCCAGGAAATTCTGCAACAGATTACCCGTCTGAGTTATGGTAATGGAGCGGTATTGACCAGTGTCTTTAATACAGTCATTAGTGAAACATCCCTTTCCAAAGAAGAAAATAGTGCATCCAGGATAAGTGCTGATGACCCTGCCATTGTTAATAAAGCGTTTGCAGATTACGACGGCTACAGCACGCATTATCAGACACTGCTGATACCTATACTGGATCGTCTTGTCAGTGAGTTGCAGGTGGTTACAACGCACTCTTCAGAGTCTCAGGCACTTTATAATCTTGCTGCGGAGATTATGCGTAATGAAGAAAGCGCCTTGAATGATCTCTGGCAACTGGCCAGCACCTCGAATATGCCGGGTCAACAATCGCTGAAAACCCTCTTCGAAGACATCTGGGCTCAAATCAGAGACGGCGCTGGGCAATTCTGCCAAAAACAATGGCAACAGAATGTTTACAGTTTCTGGCGACAAAACCTGTATAAACGCTTTCCATTTTCACTTGATACACCCGATGATGTAAGGCTGGCTGATTTCTCGGAAATGTTTAAACCGGGAGGTTTACTGGATCGCTTTACCAAATCAACGCTCGCGCCATTTTTGCAAAAAAATCAAGATGGCTGGCATGTAAGGAATATCAATGGTCGTCAATTACCGATTATTAAAACATTTCTTCGACAGCTGACATTGTCCCGCCATTTGCAAGAGCAGATGTTCAATCCAAATGGTGTATTGCGCCTTCGCTATCAGATGCGCTGTAATTCCCTGACAACTGACGCAACGGTACTCAACATCCGGGATAATAACGGACGATTTGTATACAGCCATGGTCCTCGCATCTGGCAGGATCGTGAATGGCCTGGACAGGAAACCGAACAACTGACCCTGACCCTTAAAAACGAGACAAGCCGTCTATTTCAGAAAGACTATAACGGCATCTGGTCCTGGTTCAGATTTGTCTTTGATTGCCAGCAACGGCTCAATGGCAATAGAGTCGATCTGTCGTGTCAACACAAAGGTTATATTACAAAGTTTGAAATTGCTTTGCAGCAGAGCAGAAACCCATTTCAATCCGAGCTATTCAGCAGGGTCAATCTTCCTCAAAAAATATTGAAATAGCGCATTCATCAGCCACCAATAATGACTGTCGGCCATCCCGATACAATGGTTCCTCCATGGGCTGTGATATCGCCCATCCTTGCTGCTGGTCGTCCATTAATAAGAACCGTAGTGCTGCCCATTACAATAGCATCGGGAGGTCCTACACAGAGGCATGGTTGTCCGACAGTAGCGGCCGGTAGATTTCCAATCAGAACATTAACAGGCAAAGGTAATATTGGCCCTCTCCAACATGAGGAATAGGAACGAGTGCTGGTGTTTGCATAGGGGCAAACATGCATATCAGTGGCTCTTGCAGCAGGTCCCCACCGTTATCGTCCCTTACCGCCGTCGGCAATATTAATCCCTTTACGGATAAAACGCTGATAACGCTTTTCTGCCTGACTTCCCTCCGGCAAAACAGCCGCCAGACTGATCGCACCCGCTACCGCATGAGAATACAGGTAAGCCGGTGCAGGACTTACCGGTGCATTAGCCGGTGTTATACTACCGCCACTCCAAAAAACGGCTTGAGCAAGCCATCCTGTTGCATTATCCAATTCAATGCGCTGCACCCCAGACTTCAGCAACACGACGATAGCTTTCTATGGGTTCATGAAGCCACTGCCTGATAGCAGCCAGTGCCTTTTTTTGAGGATCAGGCAAATCCACTGTCTGCTCATCAACACAAAGATAGCCCCCACCAAATAGCTTCTAAAGATTGAAAGCAATGACTAAGAAAAACGACCAGAGCATTATATTCCTTGCACTCATATAAATGATTAATGAGCTCAACCGGGCTCATGGAAAGCGTCACCTGATCACGAAACGCTTTATCCTGCTGGTAGCGTTGTAGAATATCCGTGGCTCGCTCCTGGGGGGATTTTCTTCAGGGCGGGTTTGTTGATTAACATCATCAATTAATTTTTGCGATAGCGCTTGATAATTCGACCATGCCACCCGCTTTTTATAGATGTCATGGCATTACCGCTGACGGTGACAAGCGTACCTTTAACCTCGGTATTGGCCGTACCCTGTAAAGATGCGGAGACTCCGCCCTTAACTTCTGCGGTTGTTTGTCCCTCGACTTTGACACTGAGTCCGGATACCTCAACGCCGGATGGTGACAATTTGATCGTGCTAGGCCCACAGCTGATTTTGATCGAATTGCCCGAAAGACTGATCTTACTGGCACCTACCTTTAACTCAATGGCTGACTTTCCGGTTGCAGAGATTTTGGTGGCTGACATATCCAGTGTATTGGTGGCACTGACTGAAACATCACTGTTCCCGACGATATTGATATCCCCGCTACTATCTATGCTGGTGGATTCCTTAACCTTTAGCTGGAATAGCCCATCGGTTTTTTGCTGAAAGCTATTCGCCGTTGTCAGCTGGTAGTTGGCTTTGGTTGAGGTAAAGATGGTTTTACTGACGTTACAGTGCTGCTCTCCCTCTATGTTATGGCTGTCGTTTTCCTTAACCGTTCTTTCTGATGTTTTTTCTATCAGTGTTGTTGATTTTCCTTTGATGGTTCGCTCAGCGTCCTTCTTAACCATTAACTGAAAATCTTTTTCTGCCTGCAGAGAAACCTGCTCTTCCCCTTTTTTACAGCCAAACCGTAACTCGCTGTAATTCTCAGCTCCGGCTCCGGGGAATGATTTAAAGCGCATTCCCTGCTCTGTGGCGGTAGAATAAGGCTGCTGGTGTCGTCCATTGTAAACGCTACCAACCACAAGGGGCTTATCAGGATCATCATCAAGAAAACTGACCAGAACCTCATCACCCATTCGGGGAGTGAACTGGCAACCAAAGCTGTCTCCGGCCAGTGCCTGTGCTACTCTGACCCAGCAGGAGCTGTTTTGATCGCGCTTACCTTCCCAGATCCCAGTGAAACTGAATTCTGATTCGATGGTATTTATCCGTGAACACTTCATCGTTATCGGGTCCGGTCACAATGGCGCTTTGCAGCCCAGGCATAACTGGTTTGCAGAACTTACCTGATGGCCTCCATTGAGAAGAAGCAGGCAAACAGCAGAATTGATTGGAATACTCCAGTGAGTAACCATCCTCCGCTGTGATCATGGGAGTGTTCAACAGTACGCAGATAATATGTTTGCTGCTCCTTTTTTATCCGGATGATGTTCCAACTTAAAGGAAGGTGCCGGTGGAAAATCCGGTGAGCGTACTCTCGCCCAGTACTTCACTGAGCTGGCTATCGATGGCTGCCTGAGAGACTTCAGCGACACGGTTACCCATATCCCGGTCGGTAAAAAAACCAGGGTAAAAATACCGTTGCAACTGTTGATGCCGGTTAAACGTCTGTGAACTTTTAATGCTGTCAGACCTGACAGGAGATGCCTGGTCAATATTGTAATCCCCTGACATCATTGAGCTGGAATCAGCAGAATACTGATGCTCCCAGCGAGTGATGGCTTTTTGCAGTTTGCTGCTGCCCTGCGAAATATTCGACTTCTGTCTCACCAGAGTCTCTAAATATCCGGTTATTGTCGCCAATAATCAGCTGATGATGCCCATCCTGCTGATCAAAAAAGTAAAACCATCCCCGGCTTGCCAGCAGTCTGGATATAAATGCCCAATCACTTTCATTGAACTGCACGACATATTCACTGCGTACATCACCGCTGGCATTTAACACCAGCTCCGTATTAAATCCATGCTCCCGGCTCAGAGTTTTAATAATCTCCCCAGTCTTCTTTTGCTGGAATACCCGGCAGTTGGTTCTTTTTGACATAAACCAAGGCCAGGCGGTCAGGGTTAATTCATACTGAACGTACTGCCTGCTTTCCATGCGTCCGATTTGTCGAACTTGTATGCAAAAGCCATGAAAGTACTTTTGCTTTATCCGGCTGGAGGCTTCCATTGGGTGATAGCAAAGCGTTATGCCTTTTCCCAGTAAATCAGTTTCATTCAGTTGGCGAGACAGAATAACCACTCTGTGCTCAAACAGTTTATCCAGACCTTCGGTGCTAAAAAGCTGTGAAGCGACCCATTCTTCACCATCCTCAGACTTGGCAACCAGGGGGCGAGCAGTGCTGTCCAGAGTTTCCATTTACACGCTCACAACGCCAGATTTTATATTCTTTTTTAATGATATTGAAGGCTATGCATTCTCCCGTTCGCAGGATTTTTTTCTTGCCTGCATAATCCCGCGCTGCTTTTGATAACGCCTTTTTATCGTCACTGACCACATCGGTCTTTCTGCCTCCCTTTTCGGTAACAGCTTCCAGCAAAGTGCCATCCTTCAGACGTGTTTCTTCTGTAGCATACTCAAAGTATTTTGATCTTGAATTACCAACAAAACCTTCAATAGAATTGATCTCCTTCATTCCCATCACATCACCATAGCCATTAAATCCGGGAATTCTGGCCGCTCTTTTTTGTACTGCATCGGCTTCCCGGTCAAGATTATCGACCAGTGTTAACATACGACCACGGCAGTCCAGATAGACCTGTGTCAGTTCTTTGGTTGAAGCTTGACGATTAAGATAATGGGCAAAGGAGACCAGGTGATCGCTGAAGAAACCATGCTGATTATGAACCTCCATTCGTTTCGCCAGACAAGTAATCGCCGGTAGAGCAATGGCGTCATAACCCACTAGCATTAATCCGTTAGGGGAAAGAAGACCACTGGTTTCAATGCTTCCTCCAAACCCTAAAGTCGCTCCGGCTTCAACATCAAAAGTGATCGCCATCAGCGGATGCACTGGCAGCCAGCTTTCCGGCCATGCCCACGCCAACAGTGAATGATTCACGGGCTTTTAGAGAGAAAATATTGACCCCACGGCTTGGGGTGCCGAAGACTGAATTTCTGATCGGTACCAACCTCAAACCCGGCAAAAAGTTTACTGCCAATATCCAGCCCAACGCCCCTGACTATTGACATAGCAGCTCAGATTTCCTTTGGCCGTCGCACCGGCAAATAAGTCGCCGGTCAGTTCAACCTCGGCTGCTCCAGCGATCGCAACACCAGCATAGCCTTTCATCACGACCGCCAGCGTCGTTTCACCTTCAGCACTGATATTAAGACCCTTTAACCAGGGCGAGGAATCGCCTTCTCCAACCACAGCAATACCGGATTCTGAATTGTCTTTATAAACACTGGCAAAACCACTGGCGGATGCAGAGGCTCTCGCAGCCAGTTCAGCATGACCACCGGCTCGGCCGCGGAACAGTTGCGCTTCCGAACCTAATAAACGACGCAGGTATTCTCCCCGGACTTTGCAGGAGTAAGTGACTTCGTAATCAATGTTGGCTTTTAAACTGGCGTTGGCATCCAGGCCTGCTGAAGCACTAGCTCTCAGCTCTGACATGCGCGCTGATGCAGAAGCATTTCCGTTGGCCGAAGCCTCGGCAACAAGGTTGCCTTTCAGTTTGTGCGAAAACCCACCTGTGTTCCAGGTTTTATCCAGTGAAGCATCGACCGAACCGGAAGCAGCAAACGAAGCATTTCCAGAAGCTCGTGCTTTCATAACGCCCCTGATGCCTTTATCAAAGCCTCGTCTGTCAGATTTCAACGATGATTCAACCGAACCAGAGGCATGAACCCCATCTTCCTTTCTGAGAATCCAGTCGTACCAGGTACTCCAATCGCTATCGAGTTCATTCATATACCGATCATGCACTCTGGCTGCACTGGCCGACAGAAGTTCATAACGCAAGCGGGAGACAGCCAGCTCGCCGATGGTCCAGACGGAGTCGCACTTGTCTTTCTTGATGATATCCAGCAAGTCGATCTTATTGGCGATAATGCGGGTGGTCAGCGTGTTTTGAATCATTCGCCGCACCCTCGTTTGTTCAATGGGAGAAGGTTGATAAACGGCCACGTGATCCGGAAAGTTTCTTTTGGCGCAGCCTATCAGCAGGGTCCATTTTGGGTGCGACATGATTTTACGTGGATCGGCTGTCTGCAATTCGGCTTCCAGTGCCGTATAAACAGTGTCTACTGCTTCCTGAAAATGTTCGACCCGGGTCTCCTTTCGATAACCAAAGAGCCTCTTTGCTCCCATGTCTCTGGTCCAGCGATCAACATGCTGTTCATAAACCGAGTCGTTAATATTGATCAGTTTATTGCCGGGACCTAGTTCAAGCAGTTCAGCAAACCTCACACCTTTTCTCCCTGCTGGTTTTTTGGGTAGTCAACAGTGACCAGCTGTTGAGAATGAGAAGACTGGGTAAGGCAACTGAGCCTGCCCAGACGGGCAACCTGATGATCAGGTTTGGCAGATAAACGGGGCGGCTTCAGAAAACTGAGCGGGCATTCAATCTGAAGACGAAAACTAACAAGGCTGGAGAAACAAATAGCACATATTTCAAGAATTGCAGGTGCCAGTTCAACGTCGTTGATAATCGCGTCGTATTGCTCACGACGGTTCGCTTTGATGACTACATTCAGCCCCGAATACAGCATGTAACAGCTTTGACCGATCAGAGAATTCTTACCCAGACAAGCGTTTGACCGTCTTTGGTGGTCAGCATGACTGCACAATTGAGTCAGGGCATCTGCAGCCAAAGGCATTTTTACGACAGCCGACGACTTAAGAGCGAATTCAATGTTGAAATAGTCTTTTAAAATACGCGCCAGTGGTATCAGGCTGGTACTGTTTTCCGTCAATCGTCCGGCGTATCGCACCAGATTCTCAGCCGGAACATGGCGGGGGTGAGGCAAACCACAAAGAGCCAGAATATCTTTACCTGGTATGTGACCACTGTTTTTTGTTTTTTCGTAAACGACGGACTGCAGAGAATTGAGGCGAAGCTCGCTGACAAGATTCAAAATACGGCGGTTAAAAACGGAGCAGAAATCATAAAAGCCGGTACTCTCCAGATTCAGCCGCTGATGGATTTCAATATCCTGATAAACGTAGGGCAACACACCGTAATAGCCGTTGAGAGTAGTCAATGTCGTCAGCAATTTACAGCGATGAGAGTTCAATTGAACATCAATCAGTTCAGAGGCAGGAAAACAATAATCTGGCAACGTACTTTGGCTGATTTGAAATCCGCCGTTTTGCAACACTCTGTAGACCTGGGCTGACTGCCATCGCCAGGGTTCCTGTTGCAGAGACTGAATTAGAGATTGATCTGATAACCATGATGGCGTGAACATCGTACAAACTCTCCCTGCAGGCCTTTCAGCTTGACCACTAGCTGAATGAAGCTGTGAAAGCCAGCAAACCCGGCTGACAAAAAGTCCAGCAAATTAACGAACATCATCAGGCTGTAATTCCTGATGATGTTGGGATCCAACTCTATGATTAATTCACTCCCCTGAGTAAAACACTGGTGTCCGTCAATTCGAACAGGAGCAACCAGTGGTCGTGTTTCAAGAGCGACTATAGACTCTAGCCAGGCTTTACTGGCATCACTATTATGAATGCGGTACAACGACATCAGGTTTTTGATTTGATTGACAGGGTCTTTCGATTCCAGAACCGATATCAGGTTATCACTGAGATGAACCAGCAAATCCAGCCGGTTTTGCAGATTGCGCCGTCGCTTTCTTCTGGCTGTTGGGCGCAACAACATCGTGATCTCCTGTTGTAAAGACACATTATCAACGCATTCAATCCGCGGATGGGCAGGCAGCTCAAGCGCCTGATTACCGTTATTGCAGAGCAGAGTGGGAGAGAGCAGTTGTGTTTGTGGTTTATTCATCTGCAACTCGGTATTAACGATTTCCAGATGCCCGCACTGCTCATAATCATCATCCTCGGGCCGGTATAGCCAGAAGCATGAGTGATCTTTTTGGCGATGCTTCAAGCCATAAAGACAGGGAAGCTTGCGTGGCTCTTCTCCGGTAATATCCAACACTTCCCGGATAGACTGAATCTCAATAACATTGGCCGAATGACTGTCAGGAATGACGGGATAATCCAGTTGACGATGATTAACGACAATAGGTTCGCCAATATGCTCAAACAGATTAATGACAGGTGCGCAGCCTAACTGAAATTTCAAGTGGTCAGCATTTTCCTGTAACTCTTGATGAAGATTTTTCAGGCAAAAAATAATGCTCACACAGGGACTGCTGAAGCATCTTAACACGTCGCCAATCGATTTGAGTCTGAAGCCAAAGAATAGTTCCGGCCAGCTGAACAGCTCAGTCATCATCTGATTGTCAATAAAATTACATTCATCCGTCATCAGCATACACTCTATGCTGTCAAAGCCTATCGGTGTGAAGTTCTCTAAGGTCAGAGTCTCCACCTGACCGCTGTCGTCCACCAGGACGAGCTTGCAAAGGTCATGGCATAGAGCGTCATACATCATCGATTTCAAACGGTTTCTGCCTTTGAAATAGACAGTAAGATCTGAAAAATCACCAAGGTCTGAAAATATTGTCGTATTGTCCAGCATGCTCAGCTCGAGACAGAGCTGGCATCTTGTGACGTCATGACACTCTTTGATTTCCCGGCGGAATGGCCTTGATTCTATCTGGCTGCTGGTGATATCAAAGGGGCAAAGTTCAAGATTGCGTGTGGACTGAAACTGACAGAACCGATCTTCATCAAGATAGGCGCGAAACCGTGTTCCTCTCGGTAACACAGCAACGGATGACTGATCTCTGGATGGGGCAATCCGGAACAGGCTGGCTGAAGGCAGAGGCTGAAGACATAAAGGATAAAGAATTTCCAGCAGGCTACTGGAGATGCCCGAGGATTCATCAGACAGCTGTCGTGATAAACGGGCAGTCAGTAAAGCAAAAGATTCCACCAGTCTTGATACATGAGGGTCGTCTACCCGATCTATACTGAGCCCTAATTCCCGAGCAAGCGCTGGATTTTTTTTGGCAAACTGCTTACCGCCATGCCAGAGCAAACTCAACTCCCTTTCATACCAGCTAACCAGAGAGTCAGACAAGGCAGGCCTCCTCAATGTCCAGGCTGATACTGGTCAGATTCAGAGCTGAGTCAAAACCCACTGGTACCAACTCGATACCAGTCCTTATCACGCCCTCTATGCGAAAGCAGATCACATTTTCAAGTTCATTCAGTTGTACAATATCCACCATTACGTTGCCCAAACGGGGCTCGTAACGGCTGATCTGAAGTTCTATTTCTCTGCACAGGTGACTGCCCTGATAATGGCTGCGATTCAAATGACGACTTGACAGACCATAGCCATAGATGGAGCTCTGAGCTAGTGGATAATCGTCAGACACCGGCGACATATAACATCTGGATTCCAGTATCATTCTGAGATTACTGATGACGGATTCAAGGATGGCCTGCTCGCCGCCTTTTATGGTATTACCCACTGTATTGGCGGCTATATTGCCCGGTTTTTGCAACAGCGTTTCCAGAATAGAGGCTTTCATGCTTGATCACCTGATAATCCACTAGTGTCTGTTTTCAGCAAAATACTGGTTTTGATCACATCAAATTGGTATTGAGGCTGTAGCTCAATTTCGCAGTGATAAACACCAATGCGCTCATCACCTTTAACAATCACTCTGGGCTTTTTTCAGAGGGTAACGGGCAAGCACTGAGTCATCGCCATAATCGACATTGGATGTATACGACTGAATCCAGTTATTAAGGTCACGCTGGCAGGCTTCTGCCCCCTGATAACTGCCGATATGCTCACGTATTAACATTTTAAGGTAATGACCAAAACGACAACCGATCAATGTCGTTTGCAACATGTTGATAATCTTCTCTTCATCGTCATTACAGGTTGGGCGATATACTGACCGGTTGTTGAAAAATGCCAGTTCCTGCCCGAGATAACAGGTCATCAGCGGAATAAATCCTTGCTCACTGTAAAAACCTTCAAGATGATCAGTCAATCGTAACCGGGCGACATTGGGCGTATTTTTTCGCTTTGCGACAATAGCACCGCCCTGATCACCGGGAATTCTCAGAAAACCAAACCAGCGAATACGAATAAATTCCTGGATGGCATTACCGACAAAAGCAAACCCACTGTTTCCCCATAAGTGATCACTGCCAGCACCATAAGCCGGATATTCATCAAAGATGATCTCTGAATAGCAGCCACGCCAGGGTTTTCTAAGCAAAATTTCAGGTAAGCAAAGCCCGATAAAACGACTGGTTTCAAGGCGTCGTAAGCGTTGCCAGCCGATAAAGTTATCACTCCCAAGAATCCGCATAACACGCTCCGGTTCAGACCAGACATCAGGGTCATCAGTACCTATGAAATCTCTGGTTACAGGCAGAATAACCGGGCAGAGAGAGGCTTGTCCTAGCCTCCCGAGAAGTTGCAGAGTGTATAAATCATCGTGTTCTCCCACTTCATCCAGCTCAGAAGAGATTGGTTGATCAACCAGCAGTAATCCGAAGGGCGTGCCTCCCAATGTATTGAGTTCCTGCTGGTTAATCAGTCGATATAAGACAGACGACGTAAGTTGTGGGTTCATGTTCAGATCATCAGACAGCGTCTGCCAGCTCATATCGAGTAAGCGTATTCTGACCATGGTTAACATCGGGCTGACATTCATCATGTACTGTACACCACGCCACAATGCTTCAAGCTGTTTGAAACGACTGTGTTGAATGATGGCGCAGAGCTGAGCAGCGACCATTTCATCAATGGTCGCTACCAGCTTTTGAATCTGAGCGTCCAGCCTCTGATTGTCCATCAGCCCGGAATATTGGCAACCATACGCAAGGACGTCGTCAGTTCTTCCATCTGTAGCCAGGGTCGTAAATAAGCGACAGCGGAATAACATCCCGGCCGACCGGCCTGCTCCTGCACACTAATCACCGCTTCCCGTAATGGAGTTTTTGCCCTGGCTTCGTTGCCTACCGCATTAGGGTTGGTATAGAGGCTAATCCAGGTGGAGAGTTCTTTTTCAATATCGACCGGTGCCATCGCAGAACCAATTTTATCGCGCCCCATTACCTTGAGATAATGAGCAATGCGGGAACTGGCCATCACATAAGGAAGTCGGGCTGAAATGGCCGCATTGGCGGTAGCTTCAGGATCTGTGTACTCTTTGGGTTTTTGCAGGGTCTGTGCGCCCATAAACACGGCATAATTGGCATTTTTGTAATGCACCAGCGGTAGAAGTCCAAGGTCTGATAATTCCTTTTCTCGCTCATCGGTGAGGTTGACCTCAGCCGGACATTGCTGAATCAGATCACCTGCTTCTGAAACATAGGTGTAATTGGGCAGATTCTCTACTTTACCGCCGTTTTCCATTCCACGAATGGCAGTACACCAGCCGAAAGCAGTGAAGGCATTGTTTATCAGAAGCCCCATGTCGTATATGGCATTGCTCCAGGTGAAATCGTTATTGGACTCTGGTCGTGACTGCCCATCTTTCCCTGGTGCAAACTCCTCAAAATTAAACCCTTTTACGGGGCTGGTGGCAGCTCCATAAGGCAGTCGTGCCAGCGTACGGGGCATACACAGAGCCACATAACGGGAATCATCGCTATCCCGAAACGCATTCCAGCTGGCATAAGCCGGAGAATCAAACCCAGCCGCCACCGGTTTGCCTTCGTTCAGTGTCTGAAAATCGGTGAATTCAAAAACACCCGGTCCGGCTGAGGCAATAAAAGGTGAATGAGAAGAGGCCGCGACAACACCCATATACCTTAATAAGGCAACATCTTCATCGCTGTGACTGAAGGCATAATCACCCAGAAGCACACCATAAGGCTCGCCACCGGCTGTGCCAAACTCATGCTGGTAAACCATATTGAAAAGACGACTACGATCCACTGCGGGAGCATCTTCAAACTGCTCTATCAGTTCATCTCGGGTGATGTCTAATACCCGTATTTTCAGCTGAGGTCCCAGTTCGCTGTTTCGCACTAGCTTGTTCAAACCCCGCCATGAACCTTCGAGTTTTTGAACGGACGCCTGATGCAATATTTCGGACAGCTGCCCGGAGATTTTTTCATCCAGAACATTAACCGCTTTTTCGATGGTTCTCGTGAGGTTTTTGTCCCAGGTGATCGTGCCATCAAAGGTCTGCCGGGTCATGGTTGCCAGCAATGTTTTAATGGTTTCCTGTGGTGTCTGACTGGTGGCAGCGGTGGCTCTTTCGAGAAAGGTCAGAGTAGTAACCCCTGTATCAACCTTTGTGTCAAGCTCAGTATCAACATCACTCATGCGCTGGTTTCCTCTGTTCCAGAGCCTGAATCTGAGTGCTCTATGCCAAGTTCCTGAGATAAAGCGGTCAAAGACTCAGAATACTGGAGAATTTCTTTCAGAAGTTTTTCCAGATTACGCGACCGGTCAGCATGAGCCAGCAACTCTCTAAGTTGATTGCGAACGACCAGAAGTTGCTTTAACGGCTCTACCTGTTGCACCAGATTAGCAGGCTCAAAATCACGCATTGAATTAAACGACAACTTAACAGGTAACTCGTCATCCCCGCCCGTCAGCTTATCCGGTACACTGAGTTCGAGTTGCGGGCCAATGGTTCTCATCACTGTATCGAAGTTATCTTTGTCGATATCGATGAACTGACGAAAGTCCACTTCTTCTTTTTCACTCTCGGGCTTATCGCCGGAAAACTCGCCAATCACACCGACAACAAATGGCAGTTCACGATTTTCAACAGCGCCGTTGGTTTCTACCTCGTAGGTAATACTCACCCGGTTTTTGCTGACCCTTCTCTGTTGTGAATTAAGCGCCATGATCATTAACCTTTACTGGAGTGGGATTCCGCTTTGCCGGTTGGCAGATCGTAGGTGACATCGCCACCCGCTTCGAGCTTGCCACCTTCGCCTTCGTTCCAGTGTTTCACTTTTACCTTGCTGTAGGCGAGAGCGATACTTTCAAAGGGCGTAGCACCATCTGAGGCGCTCAGGCTGTAATTGACAATGCGGGCATTGGATAACTGAATCTGCAAATACACCTGAGAGCCTTGCCCTGAGCGATCTGGCTTGGTGACAATAATATCAATGGTGTCACCCTGATCACCGGGGACGTACATGCGGGAGAGGATATTCTCTGAAGCGCCATCCATCTCCTTACTGACCGTGATTTCACTCATGGCCACCATGCCTGAATCACGATTCATACCATTACCAATATCCATGGAGACCGAGCGGGCGGCACCCCAGCTGAAAGAGCGTATAGCAAACCAGCCCTGACCGCTGACGCTATCACCTCCGGTATAGGCAGCGGTTGCATCGCCTTTACTCTGGGTTTCTCCCAACTTCATAAACATATTTGCCATGGGCTGATCCTCGGATAGATACGCCTTTTTCAGAACAAATCATCCAGATTACTGATTGCCAGACCGCCGGGGGCAAAAGGTGGTGGTTCAGGCGATGAGGTGGATGCTTCGCTCTGGTTTTGCTCAGGAAATACAGGGCTGTTGTCTACTATCTCAGGTTCTGATTCTGGAGGCTGTTCTGGTAAAGGTTTAACCTCAGCTGTTAACTCTGGCGATGGTTTAGCTATCGTCGGAACTGCCTGAAGTGACACGACCGGAGAGCCAGGAATAGCGGTTTTCTCAGTTCTGTTCATTCCCGTTAACTCGGAAATATAGCTCAAGGAATTGGTATTGCCCTGTAGTAATTCATCCATTAAATCGGGTAATGGTGTATAGCCCCAGCGAATGGCCTTCTCCAACAAATACGACACTGGACTTTGAGGTTCAGTGCGCTGAAAGAAATCAGACAGTAGTCGTAATTGGTGAAATGCCTGATCTCGATTAAAGAGCGTAGTTTCTTTTGCCGAGGTTGCTTTTAAAGGCTGCTCGTCAGCGGCTAATGCCGGTTCAACATCTGGCTCAGACAATGACTCATGCCCGGACAAATCAGGTGCAGCCTGTTCTTCTGTTTTTGGTTCCTGAATGTCCAGAGGCCAGGGCGTCAGCAAGCCGTCGGTAAGGTCCTTTAATGCCAGAATATTCCCTTCCAGCGGCTGTCTTAAGAATCGACTGGCCGGAACTGTGAAGCCAGAAGCCTGAAAATGATTTAATAATGTTTGATCCAGGGCGTTGAGCGAATCAAGAACATCCTGAATAGCATGAATGGTGCTGATCACGTCCTCTTCTACCAAGGCAAAAACGGAGCGAACTTCTTGTCGAAGGGCGTCCCGGTTGGTCTCATCACGTTGATAGCGGACAAAGCTGATGTCATTAATCAGCGGCAACATACGCAGCGGTATCGCCATTTGGCAACTGTCTTCTGACTCACCAAACAGTAACTTAAATGGACGACACTGGAGTTCTGCTCGTTCGCGAGCGATACTTTGTTCGTCCTGAGAGCGGAGCTTATCCTCAGGAAGAAATGGTTGTATAGTTTCACCGTAAGTTTGCAGGCTCTGATCAATCAGCTGGATCGCAATAGCCAGCTGCTCATAGGGGTGGTCAGTCACCAGTTGCGCCATCGCCAGCCAGACCATAGACTCCAGATCCCTGGAACTGCTGGTCAAAACATCCAACAACATGGTTTGTAGCTGTAGCCAGTTTTCTTTATTAACGGATATCAAGTCATCCAGTTCTGCCGGATCAGGGTTGAGTGACAGTTTTTGCAGGCTCGTCTGTGCAATGTTGTATGCGTTGCGCAGTGGGCGGTAGCGTGCCTTATTGCTTTTCAGATACTCACCGGCAGGAGCAGACTCTGACAACGGCTTCAGGTAGGTGTCGAATTGCTCAATAGACAACAGGGCATGCATAATACTGGATGATGAGTCAGCAAATGAGATGAGAAGTAGTGGCAGTTTAGAAATTACCACCGTTCGCACTTAGCCTGTCGAAGTGCTTGTGCAGCATCTTTGACAGGCTCAGGATGAACGGAGTTTTTGGTGATTTTTGTTCTGCCACCACTCCAAGGTTAGACTTTTTATAAAAACTTGCTTAGTTGAACCCGATGTGTGACTTTTAATTTCAACATGGCTATCCATGCCACGTGGATCCCGTACAGTCCCTGTACGGGATGACAGCAGAGTGCACCAAACCTCTACTAGCTGTCATTCTGTACAGGGAGTGTACAGAACCCATAAGCCATCGATTGGCAACCTACGAGATAAAAGTCACACATCGGGTTTAGTTGATATGAAACTATGCAAGAATGTCAGCTATAAAATAAAAATAAAAAAACCAAAGTGGAGCTTTTTTATGGCAGAACAAGCCGTCGACAGATCTACCTTCGATAAAGTGATGGTTCCTAATTACGCACCTCAGGCAATGGTGCCTGTCCGTGGTGAGGGTTCTCGCATCTGGGATCAGGAAGGTCGTGAATATCTCGACTTTGCTGGTGGTATTGCCGTGAATGCACTGGGGCATTGTCACCCGGTACTGGTACAGGCGGTGAAAGAACAAAGTGAAAAACTCTGGCACTTAAGTAATGTGTACACTAACGAACCAGCGCTGGCTCTGGCTCAGGAGCTGATCGATCACACCTTCGCAGAAAAGATTTTCTTCTGTAACTCCGGTGCTGAAGCGAACGAAGCGGCTTTTAAACTGGTCAGAAAATACGCCTATGATAACTTTGGCTCAGAAAAGCACGAAATTATCTCTTTTGAACAATCTTTCCATGGTCGTACATTATTCACGGTTTCGGTGGGTGGTCAGAAAAAATACCGCGAGGGATTTGAACCGGTTCCCAAAGGGATTACTCACACAAAGTACAATGATCTGGAAGCGCTGACATCGGTTATTTCTGAGCGCACCTGTGCGGTGGTTATTGAGCCCATTCAGGGTGAGGGTGGTGTAATACCTGCGGACCTTGAATTTCTCAAAGGCGTCAGAGCGCTTTGTGACCAGCATAATGCGTTGTTGGTATTTGATGAGATTCAGACCGGCGCAGGTCGAACGGGCCATTTGTTTGCGTATATGGGCATGGGAGTTACACCGGATATTCTCACCAGTGCCAAGGCTCTGGGCGGTGGTATTCCCATTGGCGCCATGCTGACTACCGCCAAAATAGCGGAGAGTTTCGGTTTTGGTACCCACGGCAGTACGTATGGCGGTAATCCTCTGGCTTGTGCCGTTTCTCTGGAAGCGATCAAATTGATTAATACGCCTGAAGTGCTGGAGGGAGTGGGACATAAGCATCGGCTGTTCAGGCAGCATCTTGAAAAGATCAACGAAGAGTTCGGTATCTTCAAAGAGGTGCGTGGTAAAGGGTTGTTGATTGGAGCTGAATTAACAGAAACCTACCATGGTCGGGGCAAGGATTTTCTGGCCGCAGCTGCGCAGGAAGGGCTAATGCTGTTAGTGGCCGGGCCTAATGTGCTTAGACTGGCTCCGTCGTTAATTGTCAGTGATCAAGAGATTAACGACGGAATGAATCGTTTGAAAAGGGCGATTGCCAAAGTGCTTGAAGCTTGAGGGATAGGCTTGAAACAACTTCCCGATGTCATCCGTTGGGCACGGATTTTCACCACGGAGGCACAGAGAATCGGAGTTTAAAAGCCGCCTCTTCTCTGTGCCCTTTGTGTCTCTGTGGTAAAAGAGAAGTTATTTTGTACCTAATCCCAAATATCGAAGGATTCACCGGAGTCAAAAGGAACTGAAACATGCCTGATAACATCAACAAATTACTGTATGCCATGTGGCAGGATTATTTAGCCCTGACACCCGATGCCCGCCCCATTCATGACCTGTTTGCCAGCATGAACAACGGGGTGGTGGTCAACGATCACATCGCCTTAAGAACCTTCAACCATCCGAGCGTCAACATCGATAAACTAGCTCGCCCTTTTATTGAGGCGGGGTATATCGCTGAAGACAGTTACCAGTTCCCGGTCAAAAAATTGTTTGCCAGACATTATCGGCATCCGGATAACAACCTGCCCAAAGTGTTCATCAGTGAACTATTGACTGAAGAACTCTCGCAAGAAGCACAAAATATCATTGCAGCCCTTCTCAATCAGCTCGATGATTCGGCCAGTGAGCAAGATGATTTCTGTTATTCCGGTCGCCACTGGCCAATAAGCACTGAACAATATCAGACGCTGGCTCAGGAAAGTGAATACGCTTCATGGCTGGCTGCTCACGGTTTTCGGCCGAATCATTTTACGATTTCGGTGAACCACCTTGAATCGCACTCTGACCTGCAGAGCGTCAACCAGTTGCTGCTTGATAAGGGGTATCTTTTAAACGACAGTGGCGGTTTTATTAAAGGCTCACCGGATGTATTGCTTGAGCAATCTTCCACAAAAGCCCGGAATATTACCGTTGATTTTTCCGATGGCACTCTGAACATCCCCGGTTGCTATTATGAGTTTGCGCTGCGTTATCCTCTGCCTGACGGTGAGCTTTATCAGGGGTTTGTTGCGGCTTCGGCTGATAGGATTTTTGAGAGTACTCATCACTGACCTGTATCCCAGTCATTACTTTTATCTTTATACTTGCTGATCCATGATTTATGGGTTCTGTACAAAATAACAGTCAAAGACGTTTTGCGCACTCTGCTTTCATCCCTTACAGGGATGAGGCTGTCGCAAAATTAATGTAGGTCGGGTTCCTGTGGAGCAGGAACCCGACAATCAGCATGAAATGCTGAAAAATCAGCTTTTTTATGCGCTTTTTGAGCGCATTGTCGGCTCACCCAAACGGGTGAACCGACCGAAGAGCTTTTGCGACAGCCTTGGGATTGTACGAGATCCCCTGGCATGGATAGCCATGTTGAAATTAAAAATCACACATCGGACTTTATCTGGCTTGTGCCAACTCGTCGGATAAGCCTTATATAAATCTGTCTTTCAACTCCCTAAAATACACACCCTTCTCCAGCTCATTGAACCATTAGCCGGTTCGCGAGCCAGATACTTTCATCGATACCCCTGATTAGGGATAATTGCACCCGTTTTACTCGATGAGCTAACAGGCAGCCAGGTTTCAGAAAACAGATGAATCAGATAGATTGGCACGACATCAAAAGAGTTCTTGTTATCAAGTTCAGACACCATGGTGATGTACTTCTGACAACGCCTGTTTTCAATACAATCAAAAACCACCACCCTGAAATTGAGGTAGACGCCTTAGTCTATGATGAAACCGCCCCTATGCTGGAGGGTTTGCCTGCATTAAGTCAGCTGCATACAGTAAAGCGCCAGTCGAAGAAAAAAGGTATAAGACATCAGATACAACAAGAGCTCAAACTCATATCTGATCTGAAGGCTCGCCAGTATGATCTGATTATTCATCTAACGGAACACTGGCGAGGTTCTACGTTCTGTCGTTTGTTGAAACCTAAATACAGTGTTGTGGCTAAATATTCTCGCCGACAGGGTAAGTGGTGGAAAAACTCTTTCACTCACCACTATCCTACACCGCCAACACCATATCATACTGTTGAAAAGCATCTTGATTCATTGCGTCACTTAAACCTGCATCCAGAAACCTATAGTGACCTTAGAACAACATTTACAATTGATAAGCAAACCTCAGAATACACGGCTTCTGTTTTAAAAGAGCACGGTCTTGTACCTAATGGCTATATACTCTTTCATCCAACATCACGATGGCTATTCAAATGTTGGAAAGAATCTCATGCCGCAGAAGTAATTGATCATTTACAAAACGCCGGTTGGAGAGTTGTGCTTACCAGTGGTCCTGATAAAAATGAACTCAATATGATCGGTAGAATTCTGAAACGTTGTGAAACACAACCAATCAATCTTTCAGGAAAAACAAATTTAAAGCAACTGGGCAGTTTGATTAATACTTGTCGACTTTTTTTGGGCATGGATTCTGTGCCAATGCATATGGCCGCTGCACTCGAAAAGCCTGTTGTAGCTCTCTTTGGACCATCCAGTGAGCTGTATTGGGCTCCGTGGAAAACTCATTCAGAGATCTTAGTAGACGACAGCCCCTGTCGCCCCTGTGGACTTGATGGCTGTGGTGGTAGTAAACGAAGTAATTGCCTCTATAACATTTCTGCTCAACAGGTCATAGGCAGTATTTATAAATTACTATCAAGAACAGACCAGAAACAGTGCATAAATCATGAGGCAGTGTGAATGACATATCAGCCAAGATCTACTCTCTCTGTCGTACTTATTGCAAAAAACAGTGAAGAAACACTTCGCGATTGCCTGAACTCAGTGCAATGGGCAGATGAAATCATTTTACTTGACTCGGGCAGTACAGATGCAACCGTTGAGATTGCACAAAACCTGAGAGCAAAGGTTTTTGTTCAACCTGGCTGGCAAGGCTATGGTCATCAGCGCCAGCTAGCTCAAGAATATGCGACAGGTGACTTCATCTTCATGCTGGACACCGATGAACAAGTAACCAGCGAATTGAAAGAAAGCATAAAATACATTCTGTCACAACCTCAAAAACCTAATACCGTATTTCGCTGTTCTCGTCGTAACTGGTTCCTTGGTCGTTATATGTTTCAGTGTGGCTGGTATCCAGATAAAGTTATTCGCTTATACCTTAATAAAGAAAGGACTTATAACAACAACTTGGTTCATGAATCGGTAGATATTGGTGAAGCAGAGGTGGTTGACCTTACAGGCGATTTATTGCACGAGACCTGTAACGATTATATTCGCTTTCAGGAAAAACAACTGAGATATGCAAAAAGCTGGGCAGAAGACCATTACCAGAAAGGAAAAAAAGTATCGTTAACCAGTGCATTTAGTCACAGTGTAGCTGCATTTATCAAAGCTTATCTAATTCGAAAAGGCTTTCTGGAAGGAGCACACGGTCTTTTACTATCGCTGGTCATTACACAGTATACTTTCAATAAATATGCTTCTTTATGGTCTCTTAACAAACACTCCTAATCTAGCCATTACAAAAACCAACTCAAAATTTGTGCAACCTGGCTGTTCGCACACCTGGAATAATCAAGATGCTCAAACTGGCAATTGTACGTCAAAAATATCGCCCCGATGGAGGGGCAGAACGTTTCGTAGCTTCAGCCTTGACAGCACTCACACAGCAAACCCAACTACAGGTATCAGTTCTTACCAGACAATGGCAGGGTAACAACAATTCAGATTTTGAAATAATTCCTTGTAATCCTTTTAAATGGGGCAGAGTTAGCAGGGAAGCAGGGTTTGCACATTCAGCAAAGAAACATTTTAGTAAATTTGATATTGTCCAAAGTCATGAACGAATTCCGGGATGCAGTATCTTCCGGGCTGGAGATGGAGTTCATAAAGTCTGGCTTGAACAACGCTCTCGTATTCTCTCAGATAAACAAGCTTGTCGCTTAAAGAGAGACCGTTTTCATCGCTATGTGCTACAAGCTGAAAAAGACATGTTTGAGCACCCTGAACTGCGAGCGGTTATCTGCAATTCAGAAATGGTCAAGGCTGAAATTGCTAACCACTTCGAAATCAACCCTGAGATCATTCATGTCATTTATAACAGCGTTGATCATCAAACATATAATTCCGATTTAAAGCATCGATTCCGCCACCTTATACGACAGAAGCTTTCTATACATGTAGACTCTACTGTCTTATTATTTGTCGGTTCAGGCTTTGAACGTAAAGGGCTAGACGCCTCTATAAAAGCACTTGCGAAAACCCAAAGCCATCTGATTGTGGTCGGCAAAGATAAGGAACTTTCAAAATATCAGCAACTATGCATCCAGTTGGGTTGTGAGCAAAGGGTTCACTTTGTTGGTATGCAAAAAGAGCCAGAAAAGTTCTATGGCGCTGCTGATGGATTTATTCTTCCAACCCTGTATGATCCGTTCCCCAATGTTATTCTTGAAGCTATGGCTTCTGGACTCGGAACGATTACCAGCCATTCCTGCGGTGGCGCTGAAATAATTCAGAATGATCAGAATGGCTACATTTGTGATGCGTTGGATATTACCGCTCTAACCAATGCCATAGAAAGATTTGAACAACCCGGCGTTGCGCAACGAGTTGGCGTTGAAGCCCAAAAAACGGTGGCTGATTTCACACCTGAGCGACTGAGCCACGAGCTTGTCACCTTATATAATGAAGTTTTGAAGATTTAATACATGAAAATTCTGCACACAGAATCCTCTTGTGGTTGGGGTGGTCAGGAAATCAGAACTCTGACCGAATCAGAAGGAATGATTGCCAAAGGTCATCAGATCACTATTGCCTGCCCTTCACATTCTAAAATCTATCAGGCAGCCCTGGATCGGGGAATCAATGTTGTAGATCTACCTATTCAGAAAAAAAAGCTCTCTTCACTATTAGCAATGAAAAAATTTCTTGCTGCAAATGATTATGATGTCATCAACACCCATAGCTCGACGGATAGTTGGCTGGTGTCGCTTTGTATAGCCTGGAAAAAGAACCGTCCACGCATTGTTCGCACCAGACACTTGTCTACTAAGGTTCATAATAATACTGCTACCATGTGGCTCTACAAAAAAGGAAATGATTTTATTGTTACCACAGGGGAAAAGCTTCGTCAGGCGCTCTATGATGTTAATGGCGTTCCTCTGAATAAAATGAAGTCAGTCCCAACAGGCATTGATGAGAACAAATTTATTCCTGCAAGTGATAAGCTGCTGACCAAGCAGAGCTTAGGAATACCAGCAGATAAAACGGTAATAGGTATTCTCGCGACCATTCGCTCTTGGAAAGGGCACCAATATTTGCTTGAAGCATTTGCCAGACTTGGCAGGAATGATATTCATCTACTGATTGTTGGCGATGGTCCTGGCTACCGGCAAGTAAAAGACCAGGCAACAGCTTTAGGGATTAGTGAACAGATATCGATGCCAGGCAATCAGGAAAATGTTGTTCCCTGGTTGCAGGCAATGGATATTTTCTGCCTCCCTTCATACGGTAATGAAGGAGTACCACAGGGCATAATGCAAGCTATGTTTTGTGGATTGCCAATTATCTCAACAGATGTTGGCAGCATCCTCGAAGTGTTGCACCCTAATCAGAATGGCATACAAATTCGCACTAAAAATTCTAATGATATAGAGCATGCACTTCTCGAGTTACTAGACAAGCCTGAGCTCAGAAAAACTTATGGCAACTTCAGCCTGAATCATGCTCGTAAACATTGCACTATGACGAAAATGATTTCTGATATGGAAGCTGTTTTTACTGGCAGTTGAACCTTTAATACAGGAGGTTGAAACCTCCTATCTTATTATTGATATTAATTTTTCTTCTTAAACTCAATCTTCATAGGCTTTCATCTCGACAATGAAAAAACCATCCAATTTTCATTTTATTTTAAATGACACTACTCGCTGGCAAGATATTCTATCTGGAGCAAAACCCAAACCAGCAGAGATTAAGAATCGCATCATTACAGGGGAAGATATATGGGTTCTTCTTACTTATCTTCATCTATATCATGCAGGTTATGATGTTACCGTCGGAAGTGAAGGTAGAGAAGATAAAATAAACGTCATTGATGGTGTGAAGTCTCGTCCTCGGAATACTTTTTCCAATTTCTTCTATATTGCTTGCAGAACAGATGCTCACTATCCATTTTTCGGGCATTTTGTGCTTCATCAAAACCTAATTCGAAGCGAGCATAAAAACGAAATTTACATACCGCAATGGCCACAACCAGGGCTAATAAAAAGAGACCCTAAACGCGGCAATGACATACAAACAGTTGCATTTTTTGGTCAGCCTGTACGAAATCTTTCAGAAGAATTTCAATCCGCAGATTTTAAATCTAAATTAAAAGCCAAAGGTATTGAGTTTATTATCAAAGGAAAAAATAACAATAATGTTGAATGGCATGACTATTCAAATGTAGATCTTGTTATTGCGGTTCGTGACGTGCCAGTAGAATTATTGAAAATAAAGCCTGTCAATAAAGTAACCAATGCCTGGTTGGCAGACAGCCTATGCATCACAGGTGATGAGCCCGCAGTAGAAGCTGCTTTTGCTAATAAAGATGCAGTACTCCACGCTACAACAACGGATGGTGTAATTAGCATCATTGATCTTTTAAAAAACAATCCAGATATTTTTTCTCTTTTACGTGAAGAAGGAAGAAATCTTGCCCAGGATTACTCCGAAGATTCAATCTTAAAAAAATGGATAGACATTGAAACGAATATCAATACTACTTTTCAAGCATGGAAAAAGAGTAGCAAGCTAAAAAAAGATATTAATTATATCCACAGAAGGATTCTAAACCGCATTAGCAAAACAAAGCATAAATGGACTATTTCAAGACGCATATAATCTTCACCCCTTATATCAATATTAGACATTCCTCATAAATTAACGCACAGAAAAATCAGGTTAAAAAGTTGAGCCTATTTAAAAAGATCACCCTTTTGATTCGTTATAGAAAAAAACACTTCAAAAAGTTAGGCACAAATGTCAGCTATCAGGAGATGAATTCAAAATTTCTTTTTACTGAAAACATTTCCATTGGAGAACATTGCAAAATTTTAGATGGTGCTCACATTGATGGAAGTGGGGGTATAAGTATCGGTAAAGGTACGATAATAGCGCCTTTATGTACCATATTAACAAGCAACCATTTTTATGATGAAGATCACCTGGAATATCTTCCCTATGATCACAGAATGATCAAAAAACCAGTATCCATTGGCGATTACTGCTGGATTGGTCGTAATGTTATGATTATGCCCGGTGTTAAAATTGGAGACGGCTGTGTAATTGCTGCCGGCAGCATAGTTGTTAAAGATATTCCATCTTACTCGGTCGCAGGAGGCAACCCTGCACGGATAATAAAAAACAGAAAGGGAGAGAAGATAGAGAAACTAATAAAAGAAGGCAGGAGCTACAACGATCCATCAGTAAATACTGATATGCGGAAAAGATACATTACCAGCCTGTAAATAAATAAAAAGCCGTTTGTTTTTGATAACAAACGGCATTAAAAAATAGAGATAAAAATCAAATTTCTTTTTCAAGCATTTTATCTTCCCTCTTAACCTCATGAACAGAGTAAGTTGATTCACTTATAACCTTGCGTGAGTCATCATGCAATCTTTGTAACCATCCCATTGATAGACCAATAAGACAAAATGCTAATTGTCCATGTTCTACATATAAAGTTGAATTACCCACACCACCAACAATTACATATATGCCAGACATTAATCCCATAATAGGTTCAAGGGCAAAATGTCTGTTAGAAAAGAAAAGCATTAGCCACTGCAAGTGTTTTAGTGCCGTAAGTATTAAAAAAGAAAGTATGAATACTAATCCGATGTACCCTCGATTCATTAAAATGCTGGCTACGAAGTTATGACCGTGATTGGTATGAAAAAATTGGCTGTCGTTATATTCAATGTTTCGGTTACTGGCTATTTTCTCCAGATACTCTCGGCTTGTCGCTTCTGAGAAATGCCTGTCTCCGGCGCCAAACCAAGGGAAGTCTTCCAGTGAGAAAGTAACCGAATTAAAGATAACACCTCTGGCACTCGTATAATCCTTACCGTTGCCTCCACCTTGGGCACGATACTGAATCTCTGAGCGAAATTCTTGAGCTGATGGTAAATTCTTACTGACATAATTTATACTACTTGCCATCAGTAATATAGCTACTGCGCTGTATGCTATAAATTTAAAGTTTGCTTTAAAAGTCAGCATCAAAGCCATCACCGCCATAACAAACATGACTGCAAGTGATGTCAAAGAGCGGGTGGGTATCATGGCTATTGCAAAAAATACAACACAGCCTGTAAATATCCAGCGAGTCCAGCCTGTACGTAATATAGCCAATGCAATGGACACACCAAAAGCAAGGTTAATATACAGGGCTGATTGATTGACATGACCAACCGATTTCAGCTCTGGATACATTGCTCCATTACTCATCCATACTGCCCATGAGTCAAGCACTGCAATACCTGAACCCATTATTATTGAGACAGCCAGCATGTTACTTTCATGACTTTTGACCACTGTCCTTGATAGCATAAGTGCTGGAATGATTAGTTTGGTGAATGTCAAGACACCACTTATTGATTTTTGCCAACCAAACGGGTTGGTAAAACTGGAAATAATACCAGCAAATATGAACAGAAGAAGTGTTGCCTCCCACACTTTAAGTCGACCACCAAAGTCCTTCTGTTTGTATGACTGAACAGACCAAATTACTATATAAGCCACTAAAAAAAGATTTTTAGGTCCTTCTAATAAAGGTAAAACAAAAAGAAATGCCATGAGCAAGTAAAGCTCAAGCTTTGTCATGGTGCGCATGAAATAACATCCTGTAAAAAGTTCGGTCAATTCTAGCATTTCATCTGATGCCAAAAAACTTCGGAAAGTGTCATGGATTAATGACCTGATCCTGAAAAAAAGAATCATAGTCTTATAATTGGCGTCCTTTGTAGGACTTACGCATTGACAGCACGTTCTAAAGTTTGGTAATTGCCATAAATGGCCGCCTTTCAGAGACGAAAGTGAGAAGTACTACTCGCCCAACAACTGCACGATGCTCACTTCCACAATACATGGGATTTCTGATCAGTGAGCCAAAGTCACCAACATGCACAAGGCTGGCAGAAGTGGCAGACATTTCTCACGATAGCGTTAATCGCTTTCTTAATCGCGAAGATTATCAACCAAAAGATATGTTTGATGAGGCTGCTCAGGATTTGAGTCTTGTTGGCGGCACCTTGAGCGTTGACGACAGTGTTCTCGATAAACCTTATAGCCACTCTGTGGCATTGGTTAGTCACTTCTAGTCTGGCAAACATCATCGTGTCGTAAAGGGCATCAATCTTATCACCCTTTATTACACCGCTACTGCTGGGCGTCATATGCCTGTAAATTTCAGGATATGTGACAAGCCTGAAGGCAAAACCAAACTTCATTCAGATACATGATCAGCACTGGCAGATATTGATATGAGCCAATACTACATGACATCTTAACATGTATCATTTTACCTCCGATGTAGAGGTATCCATGAGCAGAGTTGACGGTCGCAAAGTATCCCACGAAGTACGAGAAAGTATCCGGTTCGAGGCTATTCAAAAATGGTTAGACGGTGCTTCTGTCCAAGCACTTTCTGTCGAATACAGCACAGATAGATCCTGTATCTACCGCTGGATTGATCGTTACAAAAAAGGTGGCATGGAGGCGTTAAAAACACGCCCCATCGCACACAGTAAAAACGCCAAACTCTCGCCTGAGCAACGAGAGACACTCTCAAAGATCATTCTCACCAAAGACCCAACGTTTTACGGTTTTTATAAAGCACTGTGGTCTCGGGACATCATCGCAGCGGTGATCAAAACAGAGTTCAACATCACCATGCATCCTGCCGCTGTCAGTAAGATGCTCAGAAAAATGGGTCTAACGCCTCAGCGGCCAGTGCGAAAAGCCTGGCAGCAGAGCGAAAAAAAAAGTACAGGATTATTTGGATACACGTTATCCAGCTCTTCGTAAACAGGCGGAAGAGGAAGGGGCTATTATCTATTTCATTGATGAAGCGAGCATACGTTCTGACTATCACTCCGGTACAACTTGGAGCAAAAAAGGTTATACGCCAACTGTCACCAAAACTGGCGCGCGCTTTGGCATCAACATGATCGCCGCTGTCAGTGGTGAAGGACACATGCGCTACATGACAATTACCGGCCGCTTTAATGCGGATGTCTTCATAAAGTTTCTGAAGCAAATAGTCGCATCACATGATCGTCCTGTAATGATCGTAACCGATGGTCATTCTGCACACAGCGCCAAGAAAGTCATGAAATATCTCAAGAAAGAAGAACGGCTTCTTGACATACAGCTACTGCCACCCTACTCACCGGAACTGAACCCTGTTGAACTTGTCTGGAGTGTTCTGAAATCAGGGCATATTGGCCGTATGGCATTGAAAACCAAAAAGGCATTTCTCCGCGCGGTGAGTTCTGGACTTAAATCGTTGCAGAGGAAGAAAAAGAAAATTCTGGGATTCTTTCGGGCGGAACATACGGCTTATGCTTGTCTTGAAAAGACTGTCGCATAGCGTAAACGCATATCAATAGAACAGTTTCACAGAGCGATCAAGCAAGTTTGTCATATCGAGCATTTTCAGGTGCGTAATGAGCGACCTGTGAGAAATCACATCTTTGCCAGTATTCTGAGTTTTGTTTATCTCCAGAAGATGCAGATAGCGCAGGAGTTTACGAATATATCAGCACCAACGAGGGCTGTTTAAAGAGGTGGTTGGTGAGTTTATTGGGATTTTCGCAAAAGGCAAAGATTATCTGCTACCAAAATACGCCGGTGTCATCAATGCGTAAGTCCTATGGATTGAGGGTGTTTTAAAGGTTGATCTGGACTTGCTGGATAGGGTTGCCTATTAATCCTTGGTTCCCATTGTCTCCCGTTGAAATACCTATTAGTAATGAATCACACTCCCACGCTGGAGCATTGGAGCGAGTTGTACGGTTATTTTTTCTGCCGGTAAGCAGGGAACCCCCTTGTGGCGCATGGGTGCTAACAGGGCTTTGCTTAAAGGTTTTTCCTAAATCACAGTCACGGAATGATGACAAAATGCACACACCCACTATACTGCCCGTATGAAATGCTTTAACTGGAACGCTGATAAGAATCAGCAGCTGATCAAGCAACGGAGCCTGTCGTTTGAAGAGATTATTTTCCATATCCAGAATGGCAACTTAATGGACGATATTGCCCATCCCAATCAGCAAAATTACGCACACCAGCGGCTGTTTGTGGTGAATGTGCAGGGTTATATCTGGCTGGTGCCCTATGTGGAGAGCGAGACGGAGATATTTCTAAAAACCCTGATACCAAGACGCAAGTTTACCCGTGATTACCTAGGAGCCAAGCCATGAAAAAAACAAGACTGGATCAAGACGAACAGGCACTGCTGGATGCCTTTGAAACCGGGGATTATGAATCCACCCTGACCGATGAGCGCAAAACCGCGCTGGTACACGCGGCCAGTGAGACGTTCAAAAAGGATAAGCGAATTAATATTCGCATCTCCCAGCGGGATCTGATGGCCATTCAATCACGGGCACAGCGGGAAGGCATTCCTTACCAGACACTGGTGTCCAGCATTATTCACAAGTACCTGTCCGGCTCACTGCTGGATGCCTCTGCCCGCTCCTGATTTGAAACCGGCGCAAAACTGCGCCGGTTAACCCAACGGCTCGCAGCTGGCCGCATTTTCGTTTCCCTCGATACATTTAACCGCTTCAATCTTCCCAACCAACGCCCGATGCTGCTCCGGCGTTTTTGGCCTGCGGGCTTGAAGCGCTTCCAGTTCTATTTCCAACTCCAGCAATGCTTTTTCGTTGATTGTCATTCTTATTCCTTCGGGCTTACTTTGGTCAGTTCAAAACCTTTGCCAGTGTTGGTCAGAAGCCCCTGTTCAACCAACTGATCAAATACGCCTTTCACTTCTGATAGTGCTTTGCGCTGGCTGACAGGGTGACCAAAATCACCGTTAAAGATGCGTTGCTCTAAGCATTACAGCTTTTCTTGATCAGTACGGTACAGAAGAACAATGCAGAATGACAGCTAGTAGAGGTTTTGTGCACTCTGCTGTCATCCTTTACAGGGACTGTACGGGATCTACGTGGCATGGATAGCCATGTTGAAATTAAAAGTCACACATCGGGTAATGATTGGGAATGTGAAGAGTTCTCTCAAGGGCAGTTATCACAGCATTAATCCAAAACACCTTCCACAATATCTTGCCGAGTTTTGTTATCGATTTAATCGGCGCTTTGATATTGGGTCAATGTTAGAGCGCCTAGGATGCATGGCAGCACGGACGTATCCAATGCCGGAAAGACTTCTCAAGCTGGCTGAGGCTCAGTGGTAATCAGGAAAACTTTTATATGGAATAGAACACACTGAACTGTTAATGCCTGTAGCGTTATGCTGATGATTAAAATGCGTAACGATAAACGACTTTCAGCAAGTGCGAGCATGGTTTTATCTTGGAGAGATACTTATAATCAGCACCATTCTCAGCACTCTCTCTATTTTTACAGAAGCAACCACAATGAAAGTAACCGTTTTCGGCATCGGCTATGTAGGTCTGGTGCAAGCCGCCATCCTCGCAGAAGTGGGCCATGATGTTATCTGCATCGATATCGATCAGAACAAAGTTGATAACCTCAAAAAAGGCATTATCCCCATCTACGAGCCGGGTCTGGAGCCTATCGTTAAAGAGAATTATGAAGCTGGCAGGCTGAATTTCACCACCAATGCCAGAGAAGGCATTGAGCATGGGCAGCTTCAGTTTATCGCAGTGGGCACACCACCCGATGAAGATGGCTCTGCGGATCTGCAATATGTTCTGGCTGTGGCTGAAACGATCGCTTCACACATGGACGATCCAAAGATCATTATCAACAAGTCTACGGTTCCGGTGGGTACTGCGGATAAGGTGTCCGCCAAAGTTCGTGACGTGTTAGCCGCTCGTGGCGTTAGTACCGAGTTTCATGTGGCTTCTAATCCTGAGTTTCTGAAAGAAGGTGCAGCAGTTAATGATTGCATGAAGCCTGATCGTATTGTGGTCGGTACCGACAGTTCTCTGGTGATGGAAGCCATGCGTGAGTTGTACGCGCCGTTTAACCGTAATCATGATCGTATGATTTTTATGGATGTTCGCAGTGCGGAGCTGACCAAGTACGCTGCTAACTGCATGCTCGCCACCAAGATCAGCTTTATGAATGAGATGTCTAATCTGGCTGAACAGTTGGGCGCTGATATTGAGATGGTGCGTCAGGGAATTGGTTCTGACCCACGGATTGGTTATCACTTTATTTATCCTGGCTGTGGCTATGGCGGCTCTTGTTTTCCTAAAGATGTTCAGGCACTTAAACGTACCGCTGAAGAGATTGGCTTTGAACCTCTGATGCTGAATGCGGTTGAAGAACGTAATGCTCGCCAGAAGGGTGTTTTGTTCCAGAAACTGCAATCTCACTTTGATGGACAACTCGAAGGTAAGACCATTGCGTTGTGGGGGCTTTCTTTCAAACCGAATACGGATGATATGCGGGATGCACCGAGCCGTGTGCTGATGCAAGCGTTATGGGAGGCCGGCGTTCAGGTGAAGGCCTATGACCCTGAAGCGATGGAAGAAGCTCAGCGCATTTATGGCATTAAAGACAATCTGCAACTGTGCGGTACGGCTCAGGCGGCACTGAAAGGGGCGGATGCTTTGGTGATTTGTACTGAATGGAAGCAGTTCCGTGCGCCTGATTTTGAAGAGATGAGTGCTTTGCTGAATCAGCCGGTGGTGATTGACGGTCGTAATATGTATGAACCGTCTCGCATGACAGCCAAAGGCTTTACCTATTATGCGATTGGTCGCTGATCTTTAGTGGGTTCTGGCTGTCTATTCTTATCCGGTTTTGTTTGGCAAAGCCGGATTTAACCCAGTTACCCGATGCGTGACTCTTAATTTCAACATGGCTATCCATACTGCGTGGATCCCGTACAATCCCGAAGCTGTCGCAACAGCTGCTTATGCGCTTTTTTTTCAGCATTTCATGCTGATTGTCGGCTTCCTGTTCCACAGGAAACCGACCTACATTAATTTTGCGACAGCCTCATCCCTGTTCGAGATGACAGCAGACTGAAGCCGTCATTCTGTACAGGGATTGTACAGAATCCATAAGCCAACCCGATGTGTGACTTTTAATTTCAACATGGCTATCCATGCCACGTGGATCCCGTACAGGGAGTGTACAGAACCCATAAGCCATGGATTGGCAACCTACGAGATAAAAGTCACATATCGGGTTAAGCCATGGATCGACAACCATCATGATAAAAGTCACACATCGGGTTCCAGTATTAAGGTGCAAGCATGAAATACCTGATAACCGGCGCTGCCGGTTTTATTGGTTTTTACACCGCCAAACGGCTCTGTGAAATGGGTCATGAGGTGGTTGGTTTAGATAATCTGAACGACTATTACGATGTCAGCCTGAAGCGTGGTCGTCTTGAACAGCTGAGCCTTCTCAGCAACTTTCGCTTTGTAGAGATGGATCTGGCTGATCGTGAAGGCATTGCCGGGCTGTTTAAAGCCGAGCAATTCAAACGTGTTATTCATCTTGCTGCTCAGGCCGGTGTGCGTTATTCCATTGAGAACCCAATGGCTTACATCGACAGCAACCTGGTCGGGCATGCAACAATTCTGGAGGGTTGCCGTCATAACGATGTTGAACACCTGGTCTATGCTTCTTCCAGCTCTGTTTACGGCATGAACACTAAAATGCCCTTCTCCACGGAAGATGCGGTGGATCACCCGGTATCGCTGTATGCAGCTACTAAAAAATCCAATGAATTAATGTCTCACACCTATTCGCACCTGTATGGATTGCCTACCACAGGTTTGAGATTCTTTACTGTCTACGGCCCTTGGGGTCGTCCGGATATGGCTTACTTTAAATTCACTCAGATGATTCAACGTGGGGAAGCCATTCCAATCTTTAACGAAGGCAAGCTGAAGCGCGATTTCACCTATATTGACGATATTGTGGAAGGCGTTGTGCGGATTCAGGATGTGATTCCATCTGGCTCAGAGAACTTTAATAACAGCGATCCAAGCCGGAGCTCTGCGCCGTTCCGGGTATTTAATATCGGTAACAATCAGCCCGTTGAGCTGATGTCATTTATTGAAGCACTGGAAGATGCTATTGGCATGAAAGCTGAGAAGACGTTCCTGCCTATGCAGCCCGGTGATGTTTACGCCACCTATGCGGATGTGGATGATTTGATGAATACGGTAGGTTTTAAACCGAAGACCACGATTCAGGAAGGGCTGTCATCCTTTGCCCACTGGTATAAAGACTGGGCTCACTGAGTTCTCTATATTCTCTGGCTCCCATACTCCAGGGTGGGAGCTGTCAGACGCTTATAAATCCATGCCACCACTCAAAGAAACCTCACGGATTGATACCTCAAATGGCAACCCTCCGGAAAAATGAAACTGCTCTTCAGTCACCGCGTTATCATAAGTCACTTCGTAAAGCAGTATGAACGGCAGCTCCAGTCCCTTCCGCCACAATCGATAGTCAGCATGCCAGCCAATAAAACGGTGAGAACGGTATTCACCGAGCTCCTGGGTCAGTAGTGGATAATAAATCGACTTGTTTTTACCCGTTGTGGTAATCCAGCGGTCAGCGGTATGAATGACCAGGACTTTTTCTTCCTGTGAAGCACTTGAAAGAAACTGATCGACGGCTCTCTGATAAACATATTGTTTGCTAAGAGTTACAGCTATCAGTCCCAGAACGATTAACAAAGCAATAATCAGACAGCGTGAAAGCCAGGAAAAATAAGTATTACCTATAATTATTGTATTTTTTATAACCATTTCTGTTATCCAAATTATTTTTCGTGCAGATGGTTGGAAAGGGCAAGTAACTTGCGACTGAGTTGTGACATCAGCCAATATAGATATGTCGGCTGGGTATTTGATTAGCAAAGCTCCGAGGGTTATCTACTCTTATTAAAAGAGCTATCTGGCATAGCCGTCATTGTTAGCTGGCTTATTTTGGATGTAGTTTTCCACTGATGAGCTTTCCCCCGTAATTAGAGGACAGGATTATGAAGACAAGGATGTCGAGAATGGTTGGCTTTACGCTGATCGAATTGATGATCGTAGTGGCTATCATCGGTATTTTGGCGGCGGTGGCTGTTCCCCAGTATCAGAACTACACCCGGAACGCTACCGTTAATGCGGCATTGAACGAAGCTAATCAGTTTAAAACAGCGGTTGCTGTTTGTGCCCAGACGAACGCAATTACTGATTGTGATGCTCCAACTGGAACCCAGACAAACACCACAGGTATTCCTACTACACCAAGAAATACCATCCAGAGTGTTGTAGATGGCGTGATTATTATCCGTCCCGGTGGTTCTTTTGGTACGCAGCAGATGACTTACTCCCCTGACTCAACTGGCACCATCTGGACACTGACCTGTTCTACCTGTTCTGGTGATCCAAACCTTTCTCAAAATCAGGCGTTTATCAATAGTCCGGATTCTTAAAAGCAAAACTTTCAAATGATATTCCTGCATCAACTGCGGGGATATCATTTTTTATTCCTCTCTTCCAACCGCAAAATCACCTCTCTGATCTCCACTTTCTGCAAATAGTGTTGCATTGTTTTGATGGTGCTTTCCGTTAGCCCTGCTGATTCGATCAAATCCTGCTCAGAGGCGTTTTGCAGTTCTTGCCAATTGGTGAAGTGTTTGGCTAGCTCACGAGATTTTATCAGGCCAATCCCCGGAATACTCAGTGCTCGTATTTGAGCCGCCATAGATGGAGTATCTACTGTCTTAGGGGCTTGATATAGAACATCAGCAAGCTGTTTAATCTTGCCTGTCTGTATCCCCTCCAAAACAGTGTTTTGAGCATTTTCTGGCCAGTTCAATCCATCGGAACCGATCAACCAGCGTGCTCGCGCCAGAAATTGCTGTTCACAATCGGGTTGAACGCTTAAACAGGTATCAGCGTTATATCGATCGGCTTCTGGCCAAACCGGAAATTGCCGAATGGGTGACTGAAACACCACTTTATCCAACACCGGTATGGCTGCGCCTTTCAGAGCAACACTGATCTTATCGCCAATCGCAACCCCTTTCTCCTGCAGCTTATTAACGCTTCCTAAGGACACTCTGGAAATAGTTTTGCCACTTATCTTCACCGGCGTTAATCTGAGCACAGGCGTTATGCGGCCAGTTCGACCAATAGTGAAGTTGATATCAGTCACCTCTGTGATTCGGGTAATAGATGGAAACTTCCAGGCCATCGCCCAGTTCGGATTATCATAAGCCCATCCTGACTGACGGCGATAATTCAAACTATCAACTTTAAGCACAACACCATCGAGTAAGAAGGGCAGTTTCTCATGGTTGGCATAGTGATTGCGCAGCTTCTGAATCTCTGAAATGGACATAGCAAGATGGGTAAATTGAAATGGCAAATCAAAGCCCCATTGCTTTAACTGAGGTTGTGACGCCGTTTCGCTCTCCTCCATCGAGTTAACCCAGCGCCAGGGAAAGAAATCAATTGCTCTTAATGATGTCGGATCAATATCCACCCTGCTCACCAGACCTGCCACCATGTGTCTTGCGCTGGAAAATTGAGCGAGCAGAGTGCTGGATACCTCATCCAGCCGGACAAACAATTCTCCATGCAGAATAACTTTGTGCTGCGTATTCAACTGCAGCGGAATTAAAGGCGTATATCGCAGATAGCGCAGAATATCCCGTCCCTGTTCACCATCACCACGAGTACTTGCAGCAACCAGCTTACCTTTGTTGTAAACCAATTCGACGGCAATACCGTCAATTTTGGGCTGCAGTAGGATGGCAGCGGCTTTATGTTTTTGCAAAAAGGCTATGATGTCATCTTTATTTTCAGCCTTTTTCAGACTCCCCATGAAGGCTTGATGTTTCTGGTTGTTTTGCTCTTCCCTGGATGCAGGCGGAACATTGAATGAAGGAAAACAACGGGTTAACATGCCCAGTTCCGCTTTCAGTTCATCGTACTCCGTATCGGAAATATCCGGAGCATGATGCAGGTAATAAAGACGATCGTGATTACGAATCTCCTGAGACAGGGATTTGATCAACTCCGCTGAATGCCAGAGACTCAGTTGAGGGCAATCTTGCCCATAACCTTGCCCATAACTATGTAGTGAAAGTAAAAATAATAAAGCAGGCAGGTATTTCATCGGGTGAGCTCATTAAAAAGGCTTAACCGGAAACATCGGCGCAGTCAGATAAAAGCCAATAGGTAAAATGTTGGTTAACGATTTTTTATTGTATCCTCCACTTCTGAATTCAGGCTCTATGGTTATCTGTCCTTCGGATGGAAGCCAACCATACTCAACAAGCATTTCAGTTTTTCGAGTCTTTCTGCTCTTAACCGATCACCGACTTCCCGACCTTTGATGCCTTGCGTGACAATATCCCGGGCGTTTATGGCAAGAAGGTCATGCAGGTGATTGATGCATTGCTTGAAGAGTGGTTCAGTGACTTTTTTAGTGTTTTTTTCAGAGTTGATGAAGGATATGCAGGTCAGTAAATCCTTAAACCGTTCAGGGCGACGAATAGCATCGGTCTGTTCGTACAAACGCATCCAGGCTTCTGCATTCCGGGTTGGCAGAATATCCGGAACCGTTGCACCGTATTGAACCACCAATGCCGCCATCTCGGTAAAGGCTGCGGGTAAACGCATCCGCCCGGACATTGCCTGAACCACTGGCAAACTCTCAACATCACCGGCAAACAGACAACCGAAACGAACGACATCGCTAGCCTGATGGTTAGCCGCCGCCTGCAGGTTGTTTAAGTTGTCTGAATTATGGATGAAGGTATGAATTTCCGGCAGAACAACGGATAAAGCACCGCACTCTTCCAGTATTTTGAAATAGATGTCCGGTGCTGGTTCCATCAAAGCACGAACGGTTTCCTGCCAGACTCGCTCCGCCACAAGATGAGAAGCTTCACCCGATGTGACCATGCTTTTCATTAATTCCATGGTTTCATTAGCAACAGTAAATCCCAGTGAATGAAAGCGGGCGGCAAAACGTGCTACCCGCAAAATCCGCAGAGGGTCTTCCTGAAATGCCGGTGAAACATGACGTAATTGCTGTTGTTGAATGTCTTTCTGCCCCTGATAAGGGTCAATCAGGTTACCCTGTTCGTCTTCAGCAATGGCGTTAATGGTCAGATCACGGCGAATTAAATCTTCTTCAATACTGACATCCGCCGCAGTATGAAAGACAAAGCCAGCATAGCCATGACCGGATTTTCGCTCTGTTCGGGCCAGAGCGTATTCTTCGTTAGTATCAGGGTGCAGAAATACCGGGAAATCCTTTCCGACGGGTCTGTAGCCCAGTCTTTTCATACGCTGAGGCGTGGTTCCGGTCACTACCCAGTCGTTATCTTTTACCGGTAATCCCAGCAGTTTGTCTCGAACGGCTCCGCCGACCAGATAAATCTTCATGTATGACTCTTGGGAGGAAAACTGAACTATCAGTGTATGGCACTTGCTGATTATTAGAAACAGGAGAATTTTTTTCTCTAAAACTGAATTAATAAAGATTCAAATACTCAAAAAGAAGAACTATTGAGAATATTTGAAATATTTTTCTATGAATTAGTTTGTAAACTTTAGTTATTTAAACCCGATGTGTGACTTTTAATTTCAACATGGCTATCCATGCCACGTGGATCCCGTACAGTCCCTGTACGGGATGACAGCAGAGTGCACCAAACCTCTACTAGCTGTCATTCTGTACAGGGAGTGTACAGAACCCATAAGCCATGGATTGGCAACCTACGAGATAAAAGTCACACATCGGGTTATTTAAGTCAGTTAATAAATATCAAACAAGGGAAACGCGATATGAAATGCCACGAGTGGATAAATCAGGCCATCCGGAAGATAGAAGCGGACTTTCAGCGCAGTGCTGATACGCATTTGATCAAGCTCGATCTACCCATGCTCAACGGCATTGATCTGTATCTCAAAGATGAAAGTACACACCCCACCGGCAGCCTCAAACACCGCTTGGCACGTTCCCTGTTTTTATACGGTATCTGTAATGGCTGGATTGACCATAATACCACAGTCATTGAGTCTTCATCTGGTAGCACTGCTGTTTCTGAAGCCTATTTTGCCCGCTTGCTGGGCTTGCCGTTTATCGCTGTTATGCCTAAAAGCACATCGGCCAAAAAAATCAGTAAGATTGAATTTTATGGCGGTCAATGCCATCTAGTGGATCACTCCAGCCAGATTTATGCAGAATCCCAGCGTCTCGCCAAAGAGCTGAATGGGCACTATATGGATCAGTTCACCTACGCAGAGCGAGCAACCGACTGGCGAGGTAACAACAACATTGCTAATTCCATTTTTAACCAGATGAAAGCTGAGCCGCACCCTGTGCCAGATTATGTAGTCATGAGTCCGGGCACCGGCGGTACATCGGCGACCATAGGTCGTTTCATCCGTTATCAGAAACTGAATACCAAACTCTGTGTGGTTGACCCGGATCACTCAGTATTTATGGATTACTTCAATACCGGCGATACCAGCCTGACGATTGATAAGGGATCACGAATAGAAGGCATTGGTCGTCCAAGGGTTGAACCCTCTTTCATTCCCGGCGTCATTGATGAGATGCGTCGTATACCCGATGCTGCTGCCATTGCCACTATTCACTGGCTTGAGAATATTATTGGTCGCAAAGCTGGCCCTAGCACTGGCACCAATCTCTACGGCGCACTGCAAATTGCCAGCGAAATGAAGGCCAGAGGGGAAACCGGTTCAGTGGTGACTTTGTTATGCGACAGTGGTGAGCGTTATCTGGATACCTGTTATAACCCGGAATGGGTAGCAGCCAACATCGGTGAGACCAGCCGTTGGGAAGATTATCTGGCGACGTTTGAAAAGAACGGATACCTTCCCTCATAGTCAGCAATGTAAGAGTCTGCACAGGTCGGCATGTCCTTCGGGCATAACGACCTAAGAATAAGGGTCAAATCGCTTCCAGCGCTTCCGAAAGCTTATTAATAGCAACAACCGTCAAACCATCAATCGGCTTACGAGGTTTGTTAGCCGCTGGTACAATCGCCCGCTTAAATCCATGTTTAGCCGCTTCAATCAAACGCTCCTGACCATTGGCAACCGGGCGAATCTCTCCAGCCAGACCAACCTCACCAAACGCAATAAGATCTTGTGGAAGCGGGTTATCCCGCAAGCTCGACACCACCGCCAGCAAACTGGCTAAATCTGCACTGGTTTCCGAGACTTTGACACCACCTACCACGTTCAGAAACACATCCTGATCGCTGGTGAATATGCCACCATGACGGGTAAGAATTGCCAGCAACATAGCGAGACGGTTCTGCTCAAGACCAACAGTCACACGACGAGGGTTTCCTAATTGAGACTCCACAACCAACCCTTGTATTTCGACCAGCAAAGGGCGAGTGCCTTCCCAAAGCACTGAGATAATACTGCCGGAAGTTGGCTCTGGAGTACGAGACAGGAAAATAGCCGAAGGGTTTTTAACTTCCTTCAAACCCGTTTCAGTCATGGCAAAAATACCCAGCTCATTCACCTGGCCAAAACGGTTTTTGGTCGCCCGCATCATTCGGAAACGGGAATCATCGGTATTCCCCAGCATCACCTGAGTATCGATAATATGTGAGAGTGTCATGGGGCCGGCGAGCGAGTTATCTTTGGTGACATGACCAACAATCAGCAGAACGGTTCCAGTCTGTTTGGCAAATCGGGTCAGAAAAGCAGCGGACTCTTTCACCTGAGCCACACCACCGGGGGCAGCATCCACACCATTCATGTACATCACCTGAATGGAGTCGATGACGATGATCCCCGGTTTTTCCTGTTCAGCCACGGCAACAATATTCTCAGCGGAGGTTTCTGCCAGCATTTTCAGGCGATCTGTGGGTAATTTTAATCGTTGTGCCCGGGCTGCAATCTGTTGCAGAGATTCCTCACCAGACACATAAAGTGCATTCATTTGCTGCGCCACATGACAAAGCACCTGCAACAGAATAGTACTTTTACCCGCCCCCGGATGTCCGCCAATCAGCACAGCACTGCCTTTGACAAAACCGCCGCCCAGCACCCGGTCAAACTCGGTCATACCGCTGGAGAAGCGGGGCGCTTCTGCCACATCCACTTCATTTAGTGTTTGCAGCGACGACAGTGTGCCAGCAAAACCTGCCCGATTGGTTGCCGCAACAGAAGGAGCAGACGCTGGGCCAAGATTCACTTCTTTGAAGGAATTCCAGGCTTTGCAGTCAGGGCATTGTCCTTGCCATTTTGCCGACTCGCTGCCGCACTCTGTACAAACATAGGCTTTGCGGGATTTAGGTTTTGCCATGAAAGCGTCCGTGTGTAAAAAAACCTTCAGTTTACCCTTTCAGCTTGTGCAGTAATACCTGCACCGGGTGCGGAATCGCTTCGGCGCTGAAGCGTTTC
Organism: Endozoicomonas sp.; assembly: GCA_965199185.1. Classification (GTDB taxonomy): domain Bacteria; phylum Pseudomonadota; class Gammaproteobacteria; order Pseudomonadales; family Endozoicomonadaceae; genus Endozoicomonas. Next base: position 190,685 of record CBDAQW010000004.1, read on the forward strand.
GCCTGACTGCGGCAGGAGTAGCCGGTGGCAACCAGCTTGCCTTTATTTTCCGGGTTATCCACAACTGCCTTCCAACTCATGTCATAGAGTTTTCTGGAAACGGTTTGATTGCGGCTTTCATGACCGTAAATCCCCGCCATACCGCAACAGCCGGTAGGCTGATAAACAAGATTCAAGCCGGTGGCGGCAAACAGTTTTTGCCACTGCGAAGGTGCAGAAGGCACATTGGTGGTTTCAGTACAATGCCCTAGCAGCGTGTAATCACCGTCAAGATTAAGCTGCAGTTGGCTGATAGCTGGCAATTGTCGTTCAAACCATTCGGATAGCAGCAACACTTCCGGTGCGTCATCCCCCATCACCTCATGATATTCATCCCGGTAAGTCAGCGTTACTGCGGCATCAATACCCATCAGGCTGACACCGGAATCCGCCAGCTCTTTCAACTCATAACCATTGGTTCTGGCGACTTTTTCAAAGCGACCGAGGAAACCATAAACGTGCAGGACTTTACCATTGGGTTGATAAGGCGTTACCAGAGGTCTATAGCCGAGCCGGATCAGCAATTCAACCAGATCAGTCAGCACTGGTGTTTCAAAGAAACTGGTGAAAGCATCCTGAACAATAATAACGGTTTTATCGAGTTCTGATGTTGGAATGCTGTCCAACAATGAGGGTGAAGCCAACAAGGCTCCTTTACGACAACTGTCTTCAGTCGGAGAAGTACTGGTGATGGCCGGTAATTGAGTTAATCCTACGGTGGCACTGGCTAGTTTGTTGGTCAGCTTCCAACCGGTTACCAGATTATAAGCTGGTTTGATTTTTGCCAGCCAGGGTAGCATGGGTTCCAGCAAACCTGCCACATGATGTTTGACCGGACGAGGGTAACGACCGTGGTAGAGTTCAAAGAAACGAGAGCGCAGGTCAGGTACATTCACCTGAATCGGGCATTGCCCGGCGCAGGATTTACAACTCATGCAGTTATCCAGCGCACTGTAAACATCGTGGCTAAAGTCCTCTTCACCACGCCACTTGTTAACTACATTCACCAGCTTCTTACTGGCATCTGAGACTATATTCTGCTGATAACGAATGCGGTTAATTTCCTGTGGAATATCAGCGCCGGCAGCCGTTTGTAATTTTAACCATTCACGTACCAGCCCTGAGCGCCCTTTGGGGGATTGGATGCGATCATATGTCGCCTTCCAGGTCGGACACATGGCGCTGTTAGGGCTGTAATTAAAGCAGGCACCGTTGCCGTTGCAGTACATACCGGCACTGAATACTTCAAAGGCATTGCGCTCAATGGTTCGGTCTGCCTGACCTCTGGTCGGAACACCATCGATCTTGAGGAGCGGAATGTCATCATTAGCCGGTGTCGCCAGCTTGCCCGGATTCAATTGATTGTAAGGATCAAAAGCCTGCTTGATTTTCTGCAAAGCGGGATACAGTTCCGCAAAAAAAGCCGGAGAATATTCCGAGCGAACACCTTTGCCGTGTTCGCCCCAGAGTACGCCGCCATGTTGTTGTGCTAGCGCTGCCACTTCATCAGAGATAGAACGAACCAGCGTTTCCTGTTCCGGGTCTTTCATATCGATGGCAGGGCGAACATGCAGAACACCGGCATCCACATGACCAAACATGCCATAACTGAGTTGGTGGCGATCGAGCAAAGCACGGAAAGCTTTGATAAAGTCAGCGAGATTTTCTGGCGGCACCGCTACATCTTCCACAAATGGAATGGGGCGAGCGTCGCCTTCCATATTACCCAGCAAACCAACCGCTTGTTTGCGCATCGCCCAGATTTTTTTCACATTGGCAGAACCCATCACCACATGATGACCTGCCCGTTGGACGGTTGCCGGTTTTTCCAGTTGGGATACTAGCCTTTGAATACCAACTTGCAATTCTTCTGAATCGCCGGTAAATTCAACAAAATTAATACCGTCGATATTACTGCTGTTTTCCGGAAAAAAGTCTTTCACGCTCTGCCAGATACTATCGGATTTCGCCAGATTCAACACCCGTGAATCAATGGTCTCAATGGAGCCGGGTTCTGCCGCCATTAACGATTGAGCATCCTGCAGAGATTCCTGAAAACTCTTGTAGAAAACCAGCACCAGAGCAGAGGTTTTTGGAATAGGCAGCAAGTTAACCTTGATCTCACTGACCATTGCCAGCGTCCCTTCAGAACCACAGAGAATGGCATTGAGATCAAACCTGCCGTCGTCTTTTATAATATTAGCGAGGTCATAGCCAGTAAGGTTGCGATTGAGTTTTGGGAAAATGCGCTCAACCTGTTCGTGATGGTTCTGGTGAATCTCACGAACGGTTTTATAAATAGCGCCTTCCCGGTCAGAACGCTGGCACAAGACTTCAAGTGTCTCGGTTTCAACCGGTGATGACGTACAAATAGAACCATCTGCCAGCACAGATGTCAGTTCCAGAACATGATGACGGGTTTTGCCATAAACCACAGAGCCTTGTCCGGAAGCATCGGTGTTCACCATTCCGCCAACAGTTGCCCGATTGCTGGTGGATAACTCGGGGGCAAAAAACAACCCATTTTTTGCTGCCTGTTCATTCAGCAGGTCTTTCACCGTTCCTGCCTGCACCCGCGCCCAGCGTTCTTCCACGTTGATCTCAAGAACTTTGTTCATATAACGACTGGTATCTACCATAAAACCAGACGTCAATGACTGACCATTAGTGCCTGTACCGCCGCCCCGGGGTGACAGAACGATGGTTTGAAACTCAGGCTCATGGGCTGTGGATAAAATCAGACTGAGATCACCCGTGGATGACGGGTAAAGAACACCCTGTGGTAATACCTGATAAATAGAGTTATCGGTGGCCAGTACCATCCGGTCGGCATAACCCAGTTCTATGTCGCCGTTGAATCCTTTGCCGGACAGTTGTTCGGCAAACTGATGGTATAGATGTTCGGCTGTCTGCTGGCTTAACTGGCTTATCACGGCGTGCTTCCCCTCAACATCTCGTTATTGCGAGGTATTGTACGTAATTTTGTCTTGGCTATGGGATTTTGTTTTGGTTTTTTCGTCTACTTTATAGCAGGCTCTATTAACCTGCTCAAATGACCAATAAACCAGGATAAATCTTATATGATTAGCTACGTATCATTTAATCTGTTTAGCGGGAGCCTCAAGAGATAAATATTGAATTACTCGAAATACTCAACTTAAGTCATAACAATAAAGGGAAGAACAGATGTAATAAACACTGTTTTTGACGCCTGTATTAATTAAGCAGTTGCAGAGGAAGTAATGCGTCAGTTTATTGTTATTTCATTATTGTGGTTTTCTACCTGCGTTTTTGGAACGCAGGAACATGGGAAGAAAAACTGGATTAGCTGGCTGGTGAGTCTGACCGAACAGGGAATCGATGTTTCTCCCCAGCACTGGCAGATATTGGCAGGCAATCCATCCAGTCAACAAGTTGAATCGATTGTTCTTAAATACGCCCTTTATCTCGATGCCGGAAGGCTCGACAAAAAATATTATCAACCCGGTTGGGCGATTCCTGACATACTCTCCACTCCAGCTCCGAACCTTTCTCCGGGTACATTGCAAAGGCTTCAGCCTGACATTCCTCAATACGCTGCACTGGTTCAGGCACTGGCGGTTTTAAAGGAATGGCGTGACAGTGCCGACGAGCATTTCCCCAATGATTTGATTCTTTTTGAAGGCGATCAGCATCCGGCGGTGGCAAGGTTGAATCAGTGGCTGGCAGATCTTGATCTGGCTCATGGGCTTCCGGACGAAGCGTACTCACAACACCACAAAGATATACTGACCGAGGTACAACTGAAATATGACCTTAGTCCAGATGGCAGGCTGGGCGCACTCACCCGCCAGGCATTGCTTGCTATTAACCTTCATCGAATCAGAACCATCAAAGCGAATTTGGAACGTTTGCGCTGGCTGCCTAAAAAACTGCCTTACCCACATATTTTTGTTGATATTGCCGGTTTCAATGTGGCTCATGTTAAGAACAAAAATCAAACCGACATTTATAAGGCAATCATTGGCTCAAGTCGTAAACAGACGCCCATTTTTCAGAATGAAGTGGAAAGCATCACCGTCAATCCTATCTGGAAAGTCCCCCACGGGATTGCTGCCAGAAGCCTGTTGAAAGAGGAAAAAAAACATCCCGGTTTCTTTCGCAAAGAAGGGTTTCGAATATACACAAGCTGGGATGACAACGCGCCGGAAGTTGAGCCAGAATCGGCGAACTGGAAGGCGTTCAATGTTGGTAGCTTCAGGCATCGTCTGGAGCAAGAGCCCGGCCCTTTAAATCGCCTTGGTAAACTAAAGCTGAATTTACCGAATGCCTATGGTATTTACCTGCATGGTACGGATAAGCCTGAACTGTTTGAGAAAACCAAAAGAGCGTTAAGTTCCGGTTGTACCCGTGTGGAAGGGATTGACTATCTTGCGGGGAATATCGCTTTAGAACAGGGTGTTGCAGTACTTTTTGAGGAAGCAATGAAATCGGATGCAACACAAAAAATCGAATTGAATAGCTACATACCCATCTACTTCATGTACTTTACTGCCTGGCCAGACAGTAGTGGCAAGGTGCGATTCCGTGAAGATATTTACAAACTCGATAACGCGCTGACAAGCTGGTTTTGAAGATTTGGTTCCCTCTGCAAACAAGGTAGAGAAACAATTCGCAGAAGAGTGTCTATACTAACAATCCTTTTAGTAGACATTTATAAATGTTATAGCCAATGACGCAAAATAAACGCTTTCTTTCTCTATTTCTGGTTTTTTTCTCGATTTCGAGCTTCGCAGGAGTCGATGTCTTCCGATCATCATCAGGCATCGGTGGCCTTACCTCCTCCCCACTCATAAGAGACTCAATACCTGGTGCTCTTCAGCTTGTTACCGGGTACTTAACTCTTCAGTTTCTTTTCAACCAAATAACTAAGCCGTCAGCGAGTATCAATACGAACAAACGACCTGATCAATGGCTATATGCATTAACTCAAGCTCCACTCAATGTACAAAGCAACAGCGTTACACCTTTATCGGGAACAAAATGCCAACGCATAGTCAGTAACTCAGATCAACCACAATACCAATGTTTTGATGAACACCATAATCTCACAGCCATCAGGGTTGACTCTAATCCAGATAATGCTGCGATGATGTTTTACGACACACCACCAACTGTTTTTTTTATCAGCGAACGTCTTTTTCAACACCCTCATGAGATTGCCAAAGAAATCGTCAATCAATCAAAACGTCAACAATCAATCAGAGTAGAAGCAGAACAAAGGGAAAGTTGGTATAAGCTGAACATTCTTGAAGAAGATGATGAAAAACGAACGCTCTCCCTTCAGAAAATACATGGGCTGACCGCCGAAGAGCTTGAAAACAGGAAAGCATTACTGTTTAGAGACGAAGAAGGCTCTAATGAAGAGTCCATCGATCTCTTTGACATTTCACCTGTCCAAGTCCAAAACGAACTATTGACACCCATCGACACCAGCTTCTGTTCTGCAGAATCAAAAGCGGCCTGCAACGAGGTGATGACCCATATTGTCCACTATGGAAACACTTTACCAGCAGATAATAGCGATTCTGAAAGTTCTGAAAGTTCTGAAAGTTCTGAAAGTTCTGAAAGTTCTGAAAGTTCTGAAAGTTCTGAAAGTTCTGAAAGTTCTGATAATAATGCAGACACAGGCCAATTCCCAGGAACAAGTTATACAACAACGACTGAGCCGGATGGCAGTATTCACAGAATATTTCATGGACCTGTAACAGGTAGCAGCATGCATTTTGGTATTGGCCGCATCTATCGCAATGGAGAGGAAGACCTTAGTGCGCCTCATTTTGGTATTCGACCAGAGTCCACCAGCCAAAGGCGTAGGGATGAGCGACCAGAGTCTTCTAATCAAAAGCGAAGGAGTAAGCGATCAAAGCCTTCTAACCAAAGGAGGGGTAATCAAGCAGCATCGTCTACAGCTGCAACTAACTCAGTCACAACTATGATTGGTGGGCAGATGAATGCGGGCACGGTCGTTACTGGTTTTGCTGACATTGTTAATGGCGTTGTTGTGCCAAGGCGACCTAATAATTCTCCCTCCTCATCGCATCAGAGAAACATTGTGAGTACAAATATGCACCTAACATCATCACAGATAAGTACTCTTTATTTAGGTGAGGAAGGTGAGCATTCCTCTACACAATTCACCGCCGAATCCTGTGACATTCAAGACCTGATTGTGCCTGATCACTTTGAATAGTCTGCCTGGTTAAATGAAGAGTTAAAAAGAGTTCATCATTAAGAAGCTGTTCATGATCTTTTGTAGATAGCGAAAATGACGAGCAATCGTCTCTGAATAACGATCTCATAAGGCGCATAGTGGTGCTATGTAACGAATGAGACCGTTATTCAGAGACTGCTTATCGGCATTTGCAGCCTACAACAAGATCATGAACAGCTTCTAAGGATGATAACGCTTCCAGAACCAAAAGATGATAAGATATGCTGGATTGAGCAAATGCTTCTTGATAATCCGGGGGGTTAGTGGAGTCTTGAAGATGGGGAAAAAGACGAACGATATTAACCATTCAGGCAGGAATAACATTGTGAATTATTTACTGATTGAATCGCCTCTTGGAACCTTATTGTTACTCAGTGATGGCAAAAATCTAAAACAACTTTCGTTTATTACGGATATTGATGATTTTAAAGCCCAGCCCGGATGGAAAAGAAGTAATGATGCAGTACTTGATGCAGTCCATGATCAGTTAACCGAATGGTTTTCAGGCAAACGGCAAGTATTTGATCTGCCATTGTCGCCTGATGGAACTGAATTTCAGAAAACAGCCTGGTCGCAATTACAGAAAATCCCTTACGGGACTACCTGTACATACGGCGAGCAGGCGAAAGCCATTAATAAACCGACTGCTGTAAGAGCCATTGGTGCAGCCAATGGTCAAAATCCTATCGCTCTGATTATCCCGTGTCATCGGGTGGTTGGTGCCGATGGGTCCATGACCGGATATGCATTCGGCACGAATATTAAACAAAAACTGCTGGCCTTTGAGGCAAAGCATCTGGCCAGGGCAACATCGCCTGAATCAACACCTTGATTCGTTACACTACCCGGGGGAACCATGAGTCAAAAGCCAAAAGAAGTAATGGCTGACTTTCAGTTTTTTTGTGAATTCTTCTATCGTGCATTGCACGAAACACCGGATGCAGAATTTCTTGAACAGGTAAGTCATTTGCCACTAGAGGAAATCTGGTCTTCCGATCATGTCAATGCCGATATAGAAGCAGGTTTGAAACTGCTAAAGAATGATTTGTCTGGCACTGATATTGAAGCCTTGTCACAAGATTATGCGCAACTCTTCATTGGTCCGGAAAAACTGGGTGCCGCACCCTGGGGGTCCGTTTATTTAACGGAAGAACAAACTATTTGTGGTGATTCAACGCTGGCAGTAAAAGCATTTTACCGGGAAGCGGGTCTTGAGTTAGATACGGGAGCCAATGAGCCTGAAGACCATCTGGGTTTGATGTTTGCTTTTCTGGGGCAACAATTCTCCAATCTGTTTGATGCGATCGAGCAGAACCAACAGCCTGATCAGGTATTGAGCAGGGTCAGCAACTTCCTAACGCATCATGTACTGACCTGGGCACCTCGTTTTCTGGATGTTCTCCATCAGAATGCCGGCACCGATTTCTATCGGGGGCTGGCACTGTTAATCAAAGGAAGCCTGCAACCAATGGCGAGCAGCACCGGCGCGAATTATAAGGTAGTCAGGCTCTATCGCTGATGCAAAATGAGAGTGTAGTGTCACCAGGGCGTCGGGCATTCTTCCGGCGTCTGGCAAAACCTGAAGTGGTAAAACTGCCTGAATCCAACTACCCACGCCCTCCCTGGGCTCAGGGTAATCGCGCATTTTTATCATTATGTGACCGTTGTGGTTTATGTATTGATCATTGCCCACAGAGAGTGCTAAGAAAATCGGAAGAGCGTCTGCCGGTATTGCAGGCATTGCCGGTTTTATCGCTGGATTATGGCAGCTGTAATTATTGCGGTGAATGTGTTGATCAATGTTCTACCGGCGCACTGAGTCGAGAAAAGGGAAAAAAGGTTCAAACTCAGGCCAGATTAACCGGAAATTGCCAAAGAGCCTTCGATCCTCATTGCGATCTTTGTACGGATGCCTGCTTGGAAAGGGCGATTGAGTTGCAATCTAAAGGTATTTCTATTGATCAGGGAAAATGTACTGGTTGTGGAGAGTGTTCTCTTGATTGCTATAACAAGGCCATTTCAATAGTGAAATGTTAATAGCTTGCCCCTGAGGGCAAGCTAGCAGGCTAACGGCTTTAGTCGTCTAGTGCCCACACGCGTTCAGCGTAATCAGCAATAGAACGGTCGGAGGAGAAACGCCCTAGTCTAGCGGTGTTCAGCACAGCCTTGCGCCACCACAGATCAGGTTTACGATATTCTTCTGCCACTTTCTTCTGAGCTTCACAGTAACTGTCGAAGTCAGCCAGCGCCATAAAGTAGTCGTTATTAATCAGGTCTTCTGCAACAGGCTTCAGCAAGTCCGGAATATGCGGGCAGAAAGAGCCGTCCATCAGTGAATCAATCGCTCGCTTCAGTGTCGGATTATTCTCGTAGTATTCTCGCGGGTTGTAACCTTCTTCACGCAGAGCAACAATTTCTTCAACACTCTTACCAAAGATGAAGCAGTTTTCTTCACGTACGGCTTCGGCAATTTCCACGTTAGCACCGTCCATAGTACCGATAGTCAGAGCGCCGTTCAGACCCAGTTTCATGTTGCCGGTACCGGAGGCTTCATAACCCGCGGTAGAAATTTGTTCAGAAACATCCGCTGCCGGAATGATCTTTTCTGCCAGGCTGACACGGTAATCCGGCAGGAAAACAACTTTCAGTCGGTCATTCAGACGACGATCGTTGTTGATTGTCTGAGCCACTTTGTTGATAGCCAGAATGATCTGCTTGGCCAGTACATAACCAGGCGCTGCTTTGGCACCAAAGATAAATACTCTTGGAGTGTAACGCTGGTCTGGATTCATCAGCATTTCATGGTACAGGCTGATGATATGCAGCAGATTCAGTTGCTGGCGCTTGTACTCGTGCAGACGCTTGATCTGAACGTCAAACAGAGCATTCGGGCTAACCACAACGCCGGTTTCTTCGCGAATAATACGAGCCAGGCGCTCTTTATTCTGGTGGCGAATGCCAGCATAGACTTTCAGGAAGTCCGGAGAGTCAGCAAGCGGTTCCAGTTTTTCCAGTTGATCCAGGTCAGTGCGCCACTCGGTGCCCAGGTTGTCATCCAGTAGTCGAGCCAGACCGGGGTTGCAGTGAGCCAGCCAGCGTCTTGGGGTGACACCGTTGGTAACATTCACCAGCTTGTTCGGGTACAGTTTGTCGAACTCAGGGAACAGATTGCTTTTAACCAGATCACTGTGCAGAGCGGCTACACCATTCACACGACGACTGCCGATCACGGACAGGTTGGCCATGCGAATCATTCGGTCACCATTGTCCAGTTCTTCAAAAATACTGAGTTTCTGAATCACTTTGGTATTGTCACCGTAGAAGGCTTTCACTTCACCAGTCAGGAAGTGATAGTTGATCATCTCAATGATTTGCAGATGACGAGGAAGAATACGACCCAATAGTGAGGCAGACCATTTTTCCAGAGCTTCTGGCAACAGGGTATGGTTTGTGTAATGGCAAACCTGACGGGTAATAGCCCAGGCTTCATTCCATACCATGCCTTCGTCGTCCATCAACAGGCGCATCAGTTCAGGAATAGCAATTGCTGGATGAGTGTCATTTAACTGCAGTGCATAGTGTTGAGGCAGTTCAGACAGCGGCAGTCCGCGTTGTTTGTGCTGACGGATAACGTCACGCAATGAACAGGCAACAAAGAAATACTGCTGAATCAAACGCAGATCTTTGCCTTGTGGTGTGGAATCTTCCGGATAAAGAACACCAGAAATAGTATCACCCTCCACCAGGTTACGGCAGGCTTCAAGGTATTCACCACGATTGTATTTATCCAGATCAATCGGGAAGTCTTCAATGAGGCTTTCCCACAGACGCAGACGGTTAACGAACTGGCCGCCGAAAGAAGGCACTGGAATATCCCAGGGCACACCGACCAGTTTCTTGGCCGGATACCACTTGTTGCTGCCATCACTGCCCACTTCAACATGACCAAACAGACCGATTTCTACCGTTTCAGAAGGACGGCAGATTTCCCAGGGGCTACCCAGTTCACGCCAGACATCCGGAAATTCACGCTGATAACCGTCTTCAAATGCCTGACGGAACAAACCATAGCGGTAGTTAATGCCATAGCCGGTGGCCGGGATCTCGTTGTTTGACAGAGAGTCCATAAAGCAGGCAGCCAGACGACCCAGACCACCGTTACCCAAAGACATATCGCGTTCAATTTCCAGAACGTCTGCCAATTTTACACCATGAGTATTGAGGATTTGTGCTGCGGAATCGTAAACACCCAGGTTCATCAATGCATCACCCAGCAGACGACCCATCAGGAATTCCATGGACAGATAGCATACCTGACGCTGACCTGTGGTTTCAGACTGACCGGAATCAATTAACTGATCCAGCCCCTGATCACGCATCGTCAGGGACAGTGCTTGCCACCAGTCTCTCGCAGTAGCACGCTCAGGTGTTGTACCTGACTCTCTGCGCAGATGTTGTTCAAGTTCTTTCTTGAATTGCTGTGCTGTTAGCTTGGAACTATTTTTTTTGCTCAGTGTCACAGTGAATTTCTCGTACTATGAAAAATAATGGCTGTTAATCTGCTCTTTATGTTTCCATATAGGGATTAAAAGCCGTATTAATTTGTTTCAAGTTTGGCGGTAATGAGTGCAAAAATCGAGTTCTTCAGATATGTAAACGTATACATATTGAACGATTGTGGTTGGGTACTTGCAGAGTTGTAAGTACCCGGTAGCTTTTAATTAATAGCTCTGAATTAATTTTTTACCTTTATAACAATCAGGCTGCATGGTGTAATTTCAACAGAGCGTTCTCCTGTCAAGGCCTGTTGCTTAAAAGAGTCCCTATTGTCAGTGTTAATGATGATAGATATATCTGATTTTTGAGACAGCTCTGGCAGATCGACTGTAGCAGTATCATTACTGGCATTCATAATGACCCGCAGCTCGCCTTTACTTTCATCATTGCGATCCAAAATGCGTGCTGTCAAAACAGAGCATTGATTTTCACTAAAGTACTCAGCATCTACTTCACAACCTTCCGGTGAGTAGTACTGGTAAGTGGTTTGATTGAGTTCATCCGTCAGAAGTGATTCCTCCCGGCGGAAATGCATCATCTGGCGAGTGAAAGCATGCATGGCAGAACCGTCAGAGTCGGCATTGTTGAGCCAGCTCCAGTCCATCCGGGTGATGGTTGAATCCTGACAGTAAGCATTGTTATTGCCCTGCTGAGTATGACCAAACTCATCACCGGCCAGCAGCATTGGGGTGCCTTTCGCCAGCATCAGCATGCCAATCAGGTTTTTGCGGCTTTGCAGACGGGCAGCGTTGACCTTGTCTGAATCAGTCACGCCTTCGTGGCCATGATTCCAGGAATGGTTGTGCTCATCGCCATCACGACCATCTTCACCATTGGCGAGGTTGTGACGCTGATCGTACGACACCAGATCCATCAGGTTAAAACCATCATGACTGCAAATATAGTTGACAGTGGCCAGGTAGCTTTGCTGAGTGAATAAATCTTCAGAACCGCTGAAACGCAGTGCCATTTCGGTCTGTGTATTGCTGTCGCCTTTCCAGAATTTACGACAGCCATCGCGATAACGATCATTCCATGACTGCCAGTCATTAGGGAAACCGTTGACATGATAGCCTTCAGGGCCAATATCCCAGGGCTCGGCAATCATTTTCATTTTACTCAGAACCGGGTCCTGGCTGATGGCGTAAAAGAACGGGCTGTCTTTACTAAAATGTCTGTTTTGACGAGCCATGGTCGGCGCCAGGTCAAATCGGAAACCATCAATATGATACTCTTCAACCCAGCAGCGCAGGGAATCCATGGTCAGCTTCATGGTCTGGTGGCTGTCAAAATTCATGGTGTTGCCACAGCCGCTGTAGTTCACTGACGACGGGACACCGTGTAGATGATCCATGTGGTAGTATTCATCTTCAGCAAGGCCACGCATACTCAGAAACGGACCACCATGACCGGCTTCACAGGTGTGGTTAAATACCACATCCATAATGACTTCAATACCTGCGCGATGCAGTTCGCGAATCATGGTTTTCATTTCAGTCACCGGGTCTTCGATAGCGTATCCGGCTTCAGGTGCCATCATACAAATCGGGTTGTAGCCCCAGTAGTTTGACAGCCCCAATTTTTCCAACCGCTCTTCACTGACTTTAGAAGTCACCGGCAGCAGTTCTACCGCTGTGATACCCAATGCTTTCAAATAAGCGACAGTCACCGGATGACTCATGGCCAGGTAAGTACCACGAATATTCTCAGGAATTTCCGGGTGCTGCAGGGTAAATCCTTTCAGATGCGTTTCATAGATAATGCTCTGTTGGTCTGGAATACCCGGTTGCTCGACGTCCTGCCAGTCAAATTCCGATTCTCTAACGACACATCTCGGCATGCAGGCAGCGCTGTCCTGTTCATTGAACTTCCAATGATCATTTTCACCAATATAGTCAAACAGTTCGCCAGACCATGTTACATTGCCCTTTAGCTCCCGGGCATAAGGATCCATCAGCAACTTATGGCGGTTGAAACGGGGAGATGCATCAGCTGCCCAGTGACCATCGGCTCTGAAAGCATAGTGCTGGCCTTTACCAACGTTAGCAACGTACAGATGCCATACCCCCTGATTGGATGGAAACATCTCAAGTTCTGTTTCAGTATCATTGCCATCAAATAGAGACAGATAAACCTGAGTGGCTTTTGGCGCATAAACCGCAAAGTTGACGCCAGTAGCTTTACTCGCCGTGGTTTGTTGCAGCCGTTTATCAACCAGGTTGGCACCTTGCAAATTGAAGGAGCCCGGAGCAACAGTGTAAGCCGTTTGGCGATCAAAAGTTCTGTTCATAAATATCGTAAGATTGAATGAGATATCAGAGGTAAATAGTATTCGCGAGCATCTGGTTCAGTGAAGCAGGTTCTTACTGTAAACGATTCCAGATTCATTAACGGGGTTTCGAATCGAATATAAAAATCTATGCTGAAACAAGAGGTCATTCTGAAAATAGAATTATAAATGAATGAGGTTGTTTTATTATTGATCACTGAAAACGATTTTAGAAAACCTCTGGTTTTAATCTATTATCTTGTAAGTCAAGATCGTTCACTTCGTTTTATACCCTCAAATTAAGAAGTATCTTGATGATAAATAAGCCTGTTTTTAAAAAGCGTTTGTGCGTAACGGCTGTTTCTGCAGCAGTCATGCTAATGGCCGGATGTCAGAACGATCAGCAACTGAACGCTGAATCAACAACACCGAATGCCCTCCAGCAACCAGCCCTGGTAGCACCAGCAAACCCGGTTGAAGTCATGAAGGCGAGTGCAGCCACTGTGCCGCTTACTGAAAATCAGGTAGCTGTGTTTTATCGACGTAAAGACGGTCAGCAAAATAACTGGGGGTTGCATCTGTGGGGTGAAGATGGGCAACTGGCGGAAGGAGTAGCTACTTCATGGGATAACCCCAAAATGCCCGATGGTGTTGATCCTGAAAATGGGGCTTTTTACATCATTGATCTGGCAGAGAATCGTAATGAAGGCCAGCATTTCAATTTTATTATCAGAGATAAAGCCGGTAATAAAGATTGTGGAGATCGAGTTTACTCATTAAACGACAATGGCAAAGCCGCCTTTACTTTGGAAGGTTCCTGTAAAGTGAGTAAAGAGCCTGTGCCGGGAATTTTGCTAGAGAATGCATCAGCCCATTTTTTGGATGAGCCCGTACTGGTCTGGAACACTCCGACAGGTACATCTCGTGTCGAACTGGTCAGTTCGGTCAGTGGCAGTATTCGTGAAAATGCCAGCTTTTCAGAGCTCACAGGTCAGGATCTTGTGCGTATCCCATTGATTGCTGATGGGACTTTAGCGGTAGATGTATCTTCACCTTATCCGGGCTTTAACGGTATGCCTAAATGGCGACTGCCCGATTCGGTATCAATCAGCCAGTTCAAACACTTACTAAAAGGGCAGTTGGTGGTTCTTGCGAAAGATGCTGATGGCAATAGTCTGTCCGCCACCCATGTTCAGTTTCCTTTTGCTCTGGATGGTCTTTATTACCATCAAACCGATTTAGCCCATGAGCAACTCGGGGCATCTTATGAAGGTGAAAACGTCGTTATCAAGCTGTGGGCTCCAACGGCCAGGAAGGTAGTATTGCAGCTGGCTACTTCTGGCAACGCTTATGCATCGGTTATCGATAAGAGCATGGATTATGACAGTGCAACCGGTGTCTGGAGTTTCTCTGCGGATACAAAAAGTTTGGACAGAAAGTTTTATCGTTTTCAGGTAGAAGTCTACCGTCGTGATACTGGCAATATTGAAACCGTCAATGTCACTGACCCATACTCCCTCAATGTTTCTGCTAACGGAGCTTTCTCTCAGGTGGTTAACCTGAATGACGCAGACACCATGCCCGAACACTGGAACACTCTGCCGATAAATGATGGCAAGAGGCCTGAAAATATTGTCATCTATGAGTCACACATTCGGGATATCAGCGGCTCCGACAAAGCAGGCACCGGCGTCAGTATCAGAAATAATGGCAAATATAAGGCGTTCAACGAAGCTGCTCGTGCCAGTATGAGACACCTGAAAGGTCTGGCAGAAGATGGGTTGACCTATTTTCAAATATTGCCCGCTTTTGATATAGCGACCATTGATGAAGATCCAGCTTCAGTGGCTAACCTTGACGATCTGTTCAGTAAACTGTGTGATCTGAACCCTGTTTTAAAACAAGATAACGATTTTAGTGGTTACTGTTCCGGTACTGCCACCATTGGTGCGGTTTTTGACATCATCAAAAAGGATGACACCAAACCTCAGGCTCTGAATGATTACTTGCGAACATACGACAGTTTTAACTGGGGTTATGATCCGTTCCACTATACGGTGCCTGAGGGCAGTTATGCCTCGGAAGAAAACGGCGTTGCCCGAATCAGGGAGTTTCGTGAAATGGTAGCGTCGTTGAATGCTATGGGGCTGCGAGTAGCAATGGACGTGGTGTACAACCACACGAATGCGGCAGGTCTGGCTCCCAAATCGGTGCTGGATAAAATTGTACCGGACTATTATCAGCGGCTGGACATGATCACAGGTACAGTGGAAACCAGCTCATGTTGCTCCAACACGGCCAGCGAGCAGAAGATGATGGCCAAGTTGATGAAGGATTCTCTGGCAGTCTGGACCAGAGACTACAAAATTGATGCATTCCGTTTTGACTTGATGGGGCTTCACCTGAAGCAAAACATGCTGGATATCAAACAGCATCTGGAAGCCATCAATCCGGCGATGTACCTCTATGGCGAAGGTTGGACTATGCCTTTTGGTGGTGGTGCTGGTCATGATCAAACAACGGCTACTCAGATCAACCTGGCGGGTACCGGCATTGGTACATTCAGCGACCGGCTGCGGGATGCGGTGCGAGGTGGCGGACCTTTTGATGGTGGCGAGGATATTCGCCAAAATCAGGGATTCGGTTCAGGAGCCTGGGCGGTTCGTAATGAGTTGAATCAGCAACCGGATGAGATGGCGCTGAAAAACCAGATGGACCTGATTCGAGTCGGTCTGGCGGGTAATCTCGCGGAATACCGATTCACGAACTATCAAGGGCAATCAGTGAAAGGGGCGGATGTCGATTATAACGGCGCACCAGGTGGCTACACGTTGCAACCGTTGGAGAATGTCGGTTACGTTTCCAAGCATGATAACCAGACGCTTTGGGATAATAACCAATATAAGCTGAGTGAAAGCCTGTCAGCCAGAGACAGAACAAAGATGCAGATTCTGTCGCAGGCGTTACCTATTTTGAGCCAGGGTGTCCCGTTTATTCATATGGGGGCAGAACTGCTACGTTCCAAATCCATGCAGCGTGACAGTTATGATTCCGGAGACTGGTTCAACCGGGTTGATTTTAATCTGGGTAACGAAAGCTGGAATAACAACTGGAATGTGGGATTGCCAAGAGCTGATAAGGATCAGGAGAATTGGTCACTGATTCGTCGTATCACTGCAAATGACAAGGTGGTACCCTCTCGACAGGACGCGCTTCTGGCAAAGCATATGATGAGTGAATACCTAACCATCCGCCGAGACAGCAAGTTGTTTAGCTTACAAACGGCAGAAGACGTTTATAAAGCGGTGAAATTCCATAATACCGGCGTTGACCAGAAGGGTGGCCTGATTATTATGGAGTTGCGAGGCGATCAGCTGACACCCGCGCAAAGTGAAAATATTGTTGTCGCAGTCAATGCTACGGCTAAGCCACAGTCGTTTCCTATGGATAATGCTGTAACAGGATATCGTGTCCATCCAAACCATCATCTGTTCAATGCTGCGGGACCCTTTGGCGTTGCCAGTGCCGATAAACAGACGCTGAATATTCCAGCCAGAGCTGTGGTTGTATTTCAGGAAGTGAAGTAGAGTTAGTGGAGTGAGGCCGCAGGTTGGCTCTTGTCATAAAGAGCCAACCTGCTTTTTTGTGCTGTAAACGATTACATGACCAGAATGATCACTGTTTGATCGTCAGCATGATAGTAGCCAGCGGAGGCAAGGTCAGAGAAAGGCTTTGTGCCTGACCATGCATGGCGACCAGTTGAGTGTGAACACTCTCATTGACAATATCACTGCCACCGTAGATACCCCGGTCGCTATTAATAATCTCCTGCCATTGTCCGGCAACCGGAACGCCTACAGAATAATGATGTCGTACGGCAGGTGTCATATTACTGATCACAACGACGCACTTACCTGCGCTGTCTTTACGCAAGAAGGCAATCACACTTTGATCGTGATCGTCCAGAATCAGCCACTGAAAGCCATTGCTGTTGTGATCCTGTTCATACAGTGCCGGATACGCCTGATAAGCCTTATTCAGGTCCGCAACCAGTCGCTGTGCGCCGGTGTGAAACCCTTCGCCGTTTAATAATGACCAGTCCAGAGAATGAGCAGGATTCCACTCCTCATGCACGCCAAATTCCGAACCCATAAACAGCAATTTTTTGCCGGGGTGGGCAAACATAAAACCAAGATAAGCGCGCAGGTTGGCGAATCGTTGCCAGTCATCGCCGGGCATTCTGGTCAGTAGTGTACCTTTGCCGTGTACTACTTCATCGTGGGAGATGGGCAGAATGAAATCTTCGTTATAGGCATAGACCATGCTGAAGGTTAATTCATTATGATGATATTTACGGTGTACCGAGTCATGCTTGATGTACGATAGTGTGTCGTGCATCCAACCCATATTCCACTTGTAATCAAAGCCCAGAGCAAAATGGTCACCGGTTCGTGAAACACCCGGCCAGCTGGTGGACTCTTCGGCAATGGTCATGCAGCCCGGAAAGCGGCCATGCACCTCATGGTTCAGGCGTTGCAGGAATTGAACGGCTTCTAAATGCTCATTACCGCCGTGCATGTTTGGCTCCCACTCACCATGCTCTCTTGAGTAATCGAGATAGAGCATGGAGGCAACCGCATCGACCCGTAAGCCATCAACATGAAACTCTTCCAGCCAGAATAGAGCATTACTGATTAGAAAATCCTGAACCCAGGGTGAACCATAATTGTAAATGCAGGATTTCCAGTCTGGATGCCAGCCTCGCTTGGGGTCTTCATATTCAAACAGGGCTGTGCCATCAAAACGTGCCAGACCATGGTCGTCTTCCGGGAAGTGCGCCGGAACCCAGTCCAAAATAACCCCGATGCCCGCCTGGTGGCACTGATCGACAAAATAGCGGAAGTCATCCGGTGTGCCATAACGACTGGTGGGTGCGAAAAGTCCAAGTGGCTGATAACCCCAGGATTCATACAGCGGGTGTTCAGAAACCGGCATCAGCTCGATATGAGTGAAGCCCATTTTGCGCACATAAGGAATCAGATCATCCGCCAGTTGACGATAGCTTTTGACATCACCATTGTCATTTTTCTTCCACGAGCCTGCGTGCAGTTCGTAAATTGACAGAGGTTTTTGATGGTTGGTTTCACGCTGTGCTAACCAGGATTTATCCGACCATTTAAATCGGCTGGCTTTCTGGACAATAGAAGCGAGTCCCGGCCATTGTTCCGCCTTGCGACCGAAAGGATCAGCCTTGAGAGGCAGGCAGTTGTTGTGCTGGTCATGAATCTCAAACTTATAGAGCATCCCTTCAGTCACCTCAGGAATAAACAGCCGCCAGATACCATCATCAGCACTGGCCATTGGGTGACAGCGTCCGTCCCACTGATTGAAGTCACCGACCACGCTAACCGAACGGGCATTTGGTGCATACACCTTAAACAGAATGCCGTTGATGGTTTTTGCTTTGGAAAGAGCGTGTTTAACGGATACTGCACCCAGATGGTCGTATAGTCTCAGAGGATCTATATCGGTTTGACTCAGTACATATTGGCCAAACTGATAAGGGTCGAAGTAGCGGTGTGTAGAACCGTCCTTATTGGTCACCGTTAACTGATAACTGAACAGCTTTTTGCGTCTGGGCAAATGCAGTTGGAAAAGCCCGTCGGCTGTGCCGGATTCTTCAGAAAACGCCTCCATTTTTCCCAGTAATTTGCCCTGGGGCTGAGAGTACACCTTGATGGATGCTGCATAAGGGTTCCAGGCACGAATGACAAGCCCTTTACCGGATGTATTGGGATGCATTCCAAGAAAACTAAAAGGCGTTGAGAAAATAGCCTGATCAAGATTACCCCTGATCTGGATTAACTCTGAAGTTGGTTTTGCTATTTGTTCCGCTATTGGATGTATGGCTGAGTTCATTGTAACCAGATAATAGTAAAAAAGCGTTAAGATCTGCATCGACACATTCATACAAAAAGACTTGCACAATAACTTGTACAAAGGCTTGCATACTGACTGGTCGAAATTAACTTATTGAAATTTATTGGTATAGAGTTTTTCCATCACAAGGGATTTTCGGGTGTGGGGTGTGAATTGCAACCTGAAAAGCTTTTTAGATAAGCCTGCCTCAAAAAAAGGTTCCGGATCGCAAATTAATTGATCTTCATCATTTTTTTGTCTGTTTTCGGTGTGAGATGTCGTCTATTCAGTTTTAGTTCAGCTTGGCTGGGATAAAATGTGATCTATTGTATTTGTGGATGTATGTGACGGTTATGGTGAAGAAGAAAACCAGCGGCCAATCGACGATTTTACAAGTGGCGGCACTGGCTGGATCATCAATCGCTACCGTAAGTAGAGTGCTTAATGGAGGTAAGTATGTGTCTGAAAAAACAAGAGAAAAGGTGCTTCAAGCAGCGAAAGAATTAAACTACCAACCTAACTATATGGCTCGCCAGCTTCACGGTGCGGATGAGTTTGTTATTGGCGTCATACTGGGGCTGGAACTGGGCACTATTTCACCGTTTGCTCTGAAAGTGTATGAAGATCTGAAAATAAAGCTGGAAAAAAAGGGGTATCGAACAAGGCGGGTAAAGTTCTCACCGGAAGGTGAGCTAATGACTTCAGCCAGAGCTTATGTCGGTATTGGTTTGCATCATGAAGATCCACGCTTTGTCGAAGTTCAGACACAGGACGCACCCTATATCAGCATTGGTGATATTCGAGAAGGTCACTTCTGGGTAGCATCCAATGACGAACAGGGCGGGTATCTGGCGACCAATCATTTGCTGGATAGCGATTGCCGAACCATTTATTACGTCTGCCTGCATCGTCGGCACACGGTTTCAGAACTTCGCTACCAAGGGTATCGCAAAGCGCTTCTGGAACGGGGTCTCATTCCTTCTGACCCGATCGAAATTGCAGATGATCAGGGACTGCCCGCATTGGACAGCTATCGCAGAATACGTCAGCTGTTGGAATCCGGGTTAAAGCCGGATGCTTTTGTTGCCTTTTCCGATATTGTTGCGACGGGTGTTTCTATGGCGCTATCGGATGCCGGGTTAAATGTGCCTGAGGATGTACAGGTCATTGGCTATGATGGTATCGATGATGATCGCTATCATTCTCTGACCACTGTGCGTCAGAATATCGATAACATGGCAATGCAGGCTGCTGAACTGATTTTGGAAGCGATAAAAGAAAAAACTCCAAGAGGCTGCTATACCGAAGTACTTTTAAGGAAAGGCCAAACCACACGCAGTGTTGTCAGGCTTTGATTATTTATACGTCGGATTTCGTTGGTACGAACTCCGACCAGTCCTTCCTGAAATAATTCTTTTCATTTTCTTTTCCTGATTAATGCATCAAATGTAAAAATATTCCCTGCTTTTACCTCAGCGTAAAAAAACAGCAGTAATGGAATCGTTTACACATTGAATCAATCGCAGTAACTGAACACTATACATCAAAAATTACCAGTGCGATTCGCAAACGGTATACCACTTTTCATTACGTTTAATTTAATCTTTTATTGTCTGGAGTAAATGATGGCCAAGATGTTGCGGGCTGTCAGCGAGCGATTTGCTGACGTGCTGTCCGGCAAAGGGCTGTGCTGGGCGGGAGTGGCGCTGATAGACCTCGCGCTATTGTACGTCGTCACCCTAATGTACGCTCAGGGGGAGATTGCCTTTGCGATGGTTATTCTGATCATTGCAAGTCTTGGCACCTGGATTTTTACAAGCCAGAGAACCTACAACCTACGTTATGTCTTCCCCAGTCTTTTGGGCGTTTTTCTGTTTGTGGTTTTTCCACTGATTTATACCGTTAATGTTTCTTTGACAAACTACAGCTCTTCGAATTTGCTGACTTATGAGCGTGTTAAAGACATTATCAAAGAGCAGCAATACAGTGGTGGTGACAAATTTACCATTGCGCTGTTCCAGGAGAACGAACAGTACCAGCTCCAGCTTTCTGCAAAAAACGACAAGTCTAAAATCTTTGTGACCGATGTCTTTACTGCTAATGACAAAGACAGCAATCTGAATGCTGTTGAAGGCGTGCAACCCGCCGGTGACAAACTGCCAATGAGCAAAGTCATCAAAATGCGCTCAGTGCTAAAGACGTTGTCGGTATCCATGCCTGATAACAAGCAAGTGATCATGACCAGCCTGCGTGAGTTTGGCGTCATGCTGCCCCTGTACAGCGAAGGTGAAAACGGTGAACTGATCAACAACCGCACCGGTGTTGTCGCCAGCCCTGATTTTAAAACCGGTTTTTATACAACAACAGAAGGTGAGCAACTTAAGCCTGGCTTCACTGTCTATACCGGACTGGATAACTACGAAAACATAATGACCAATAAAGATCTTCAGGGGCCATTCCTGCAAATTCTTGGCTGGACGATTATGTTCTCTGCGCTGTCTGTTCTCTTCACTCTGATTGTGGGTCTGCTGCTGGCTTGTCTGGTTCAGTGGGAGCCTTTGAAAGAGAGCGCTATCTATCGGGTATTGCTGATTCTTCCTTATGCTGTGCCCGCGTTTATTTCTATTTTGATTTTCAGAGGATTGTTTAACCAGAATTTCGGTGAAATCAACATGATGCTGAATGCTCTGTTTGGTATTTCTCCGGAATGGTTCAGTAATGAATATCTGGCCAAAACCATGATTCTTATGGTCAATACCTGGCTGGGTTATCCCTACATGATGATTCTCTGCATGGGCCTGCTTAAAGCCATCCCCGAAGACCTTTATGAAGCCTCCGCCATCGATGGTGCGACACCATTGCAAAACCTCTGGCGTATAACTGTGCCGATGATCATGAAGCCGCTTGCACCGTTATTGATTGCTTCCTTTGCGTTTAACTTCAACAACTTTGTACTGATCAGCCTGTTGACAGGTGGTATGCCAAACATCATTGATGCAGCAACACCGGCGGGTACCACCGACTTATTGGTGAGCTACACCTTCCGTCTTGCCTTTGGTACATACACTCAGGACTTTGGCCTGGCATCTGCCATTGCCGGACTGATCTTCGTGGTGGTCGGCGCTATTGCCTGGGCCAACCTGAAAGTTACCCGAATCTCACAGGAGCAATAAGTCATGGCGATGGTTCAACCACGCAATCTGAAATACCGTGTCTGGGCAGCACGGATCTTTATGATCCTGTTTCTGTCCATGATTATGTTCCCGTTTCTGATGATCATCTCGGTATCATTCCGAACCGGTAACTTTGCTATGGGTAGCCTGATTCCAACGAATCCGAGCCTTGAGCACTGGTACATGGCGTTCGGGATTCCATATACTGCGCCGGATGGCACCGTTATGACGCCTACATTTCCGGTACTGACCTGGTTATGGAACTCCGTCAAGATCAGCCTGATTACCTCAACGCTGATTCTGATGCTTTCTACCACCGGTGCTTATGCGTTTGCCCGTTTACGATTCCGTTTCAAGAATCACCTGTTACAAAGCATGATGATTTTGCAGATGTTTCCGGCGGTACTGGCTCTGGTCGCGTTTTACACCATCTTCGACAAGCTGGGTAACTTTATTCCATGGTTAGGCATTAACACTCATGGTGCGCTGATTATGGCTTACCTCGGCGGTGTTACCATGAATATCTGGCTGATCAAGGGCTACTTTGAAGGCATCGATAAAGCGCTGGAAGAGTCTGCCGCCATTGATGGTGCGACCCCATGGCAGGCATTCCGACACGTTCTGCTACCGCTGTCGCTGCCTATCCTGGCGGTGGTATTTATTCTGGCGTTCATTGGCGTTATTGGTGAGTACCCTGTCGCCTCCATCCTCATGCAAGACGTGGATAAGCTGACTCTGGCGGTCGGTGCCAAGCAGTATCTGAACCCACAGCATTACCTTTGGGGTGATTTTGCGGCAGCTGTTGTATTAACCGGTTTCCCGATCACCATTATCTTTTTAATCGCACAACGCTATCTGGTCAGCGGCCTAACCGCTGGTGGTGTTAAAGGCTAAGGCGACATTTACCAGAGGTTTCATGGAGAGCCTCTGGCAAACAGACAGATACTAAATTAATCAAGAATGTAATTATGGCTGAATTAAAACTATCAGGACTTGATAAGAGTTATGACAATGGCAATAGCTATGTATTGAAGAATATCAATCTGGATATTGCTGATGGTGAATTTGTTGCTTTTGTCGGACCATCCGGCTGCGGTAAATCCACACTGCTGAGAATGATCTGTGGTCTTGAAGAAATCACCGACGGTGATTTGCACATTGCCAGTGAACGCGTAAATGACATGCCGCCCAATGAGCGTCAAGTTGGCATGGTATTCCAGTCTTACGCTCTGTACCCGCATATGACCGTGGCCGAAAACATGGCCTTTGGTCTTAAACTGGCCAAGACCGACAAAGCAGAAATTCAGCGTCGTGTAAAAGATGCTGCACGTATTCTGCAACTGGAGCCTCTGCTGGATCGCCTGCCTAAATCCATGTCCGGTGGTCAACGTCAGCGTGTTGCTATTGGTCGTTCCATTGTTCAGGAGCCAAGAGTCTTCCTGTTCGACGAGCCACTGTCCAACCTGGACGTTGCTTTGCGTGTTCAGATGCGTCAGGAGCTGTCCAGCATTCACGCCCGCCTGAAGACAACGGCTATCTATGTTACTCACGATCAGGTTGAAGCCATGACTTTGGCTGACAAGATTGTCGTACTAAGCCCACTGAAAGAAGGTGCAGAAAGCAACCTTGAGCAAGTGGGTGCGCCACTGGAACTGTTCCACCATCCAAGAAACATGTTCGTTGCTGGCTTTATTGGTTCTCCATCCATGAACTTCCTGAAAGGTGAAATTGTGGAAACCGGTAGCGAGATGACACGTATCAAGCTCGATTCCGGTGAAGACATTCTGGCATGCAACAATACAGAATCTGCCAGCAAAGGCGACAAAGTGATTCTGGGTATTCGACCACAGGAAGTGACAGAAGCCAGCTCTGATAGCCGCAATGTTGTGACCGGGGCGATTCGTACTCTGGAACGACTGGGTACAGAGTCTTTTGTGTATCTGGATCAGAAAGCCGCAGATGACTCCTTCATCCTGCGAATAGAAGACTCTCGTCGTAGAGATACCGGTGCAGAGTTCCGGGTAGAAATTCCTCAGGAAAACTGCCATCTGTTTGATGCCTCCGGGAATGCATTCCCACGAACCCAAGCACCTCATATCGATTGAAGAAAAGTATCACAATGCTAGACCATACACTTGTTAATCAACTGGCTGAACTGTGCGGGTTGACCGGAAGCTATCAGGACTGGGATGGAATTGTCACCATCGCGGTGGAAAACAAAATTCTGCTACTGAAAGACATGGGCTTCGACCTGAGCAGTAATGCAACGCTGAATGACGCAATTGCCAATATGCAGGCATCCATCTGGACTCGCAGTATTCCAGTGGTTTCGGTTGTTCACCAGGGGCGCCCGTTTGAGTTCACTCTGCGTACTGCTGCTACGAAGCTTAATCAGTCGGTAGACATTGTTGTTCTGCTCGAAGAGGGTGGCGAACGCATCCTGACTCTGGCTGCAAATACCCTGAATGTCATTGAGCGCACCCATATTGGCGGCACAGAATATGTCGCCATGACTATTGAGCTGCCCGCTGATCTACCGCTGGGTTATCATCAGATGACAATGAATGGCGTTGATGAAAGCGGTTCTTTGATTGTCGTACCTGAGACCTGCTATGAGCCGGATGTGATGCGAGGTGATGCTAACAACCCCGGCAAAAAAATCTGGGGTTCAGGCATTCAGCTTTACTCTGTGCGCTCTGAAAATAACTGGGGTATGGGCGACTACGCTGACCTTGATGCCCTGATTAAAGGACTCGCCCATAATGGCGCAGACTTTATTGGTCTGAATCCGCTGCACGCTCTGTACCAGGCCAACCCTGAACACGCTTCTCCGTACAGTCCATCCAGTCGCACATTCGCCAATGTGATTTATATCAATCCGGAAGCCGTGCCTGAATTTTCAGCCTGTGATTCGGCAAGAGCACTGGTAGCTGAAGAAGACTTCCAGCGTCGTCTGGCTGATGCCCGTGCTCAGGACTATATTGATTACTCCGGTGTCGCTGCACTGAAATACGCAGTGCTTGAGGCACTGTATACTCACTTCTGTTCTGAGCATCTCAGCAAGAATACTGAACGAGCGCAGTCGTTCAATGCATTCCGTGATGAAATGGGAGAAAGCCTGAGACGCTTTGCCACGTTCGATACACTCTATGAACACTTCCGCAAGGATGATCTGAACAGCTGGGGCTGGCCATGCTGGCCTGAGGCTTTCCAAAAGCCTGACACAGCGCAGGTAAAAGCCTTTGTTAAAGATAATGAAGCACGCATTGTCTTCTTTGAATATTTGCAGTGGCTGGCCCGTGAACAATCTCAAACCGCTCAGGACACTGCTCGCCAGCATGGCATGATGCTGGGAGTCTATCGTGATCTGGCAGTAGGCGTGGACCGTGGGGGTGCCGATGTCTGGAGTGATCCTGAACTCTACTGTCTGGATGCCAGCGTTGGTGCGCCACCGGATGGTCTGGGCCCTCAGGGTCAGAACTGGGGCTTGCCACCGTTCAAGCCAACTGAACTCTATAAACGAGGCTATGCACCGTTTATCAGGATGTTGCGCGCCAACATGAACAGCTGTGGTGCTCTGCGGATTGATCATGCGATGGGGCTGTTCCGTCTGTGGTGGTGCCCCGCCGGTAAAGGTGCTAAGGACGGTGCCTATGTGCATTACTCGCTGCAGGATCAGTTAGGCATCATCAAGCTGGAAAGTCATCGTAACCAGTGTTTGGTCTTCGGCGAAGATCTGGGAATGGTGCCTGATGAAATCAAAGAAGCATTACCACCGGCAAAAATGTACTCCTGCCTGAATGGTATTCATCTGCAGGAGGGCGATCAGTATCCGACACTGGACGGCTATAAAGCCAAAGCCATGTGCAATTGGACATGCCACGACACCCCAACCCTGAAAGGCTGGTGGGAAGGTAAAGATGTTGAGCTGTTTGGTGAGCTGAACATCTTTGATGAGCAGCGAATGGCCGACGAGATGAATGCCCGCCTGCAAACTCGCAAGGCAGTGATTAATACACTGACACAGGTCAACGAACTGCCTGAAGGCGTCAGTCATGATCATGTCCCCCAGATTTTCAACCGGGAACTAATGGAACATATGAGTTACTACCTGGCCAGATCCCAGGTTCAGGTAGCCAATATTCAGCTGGAAGACTGTATGTTGGTGGATACACCCGTCAACGTACCGGGTACCAGTGATGAATATCCAAACTGGCGTCGTCGTTTAACCGTCTCTCTGGAGAATTTTTTCAGAGATGATACTAATGTTCGCTTTTTTGCCAACCTGGTTGGTTGCCGCAACGCATAAAAACTCCCACAACCTTTGCATACCAGCTCAGGGCTGACTGCAAAGGTTTGTGGAATGATTTAATTACAACACCATGGAAGTAACAATGAAGAAGTTTACTACCCTTGCGCTGGCATCAGCGATTGCTGCTGCTTCTGCTACCAGTGCTTTTGCTTTCAGTGAAGAAGAGCTGGTTATCTGGATCGGCAGTGACAAAGCCTATGAAGGTTTGGCTGAAGTCGGGAAACGCTTTGAAGAAGAGCTGGGCATTAAAGTTCGCGTTGAGCATCCACAGGATGTGACAGACCGCTTCCAGCAATCTGCTTCTACCGGTCAGGGGCCTGATCTCATGTTCTGGGCTCATGACCGTATGGGTGGCTGGGCTGATGCGGGTCTGGTTGCTTCTATCGAGCCTTCAGAAGAATTCATGAGTCAGTACTCTCCTAAGGGGTGGGATGCCATGACTCATAATGGCCAAGTCTATGGTTACCCTGTTTCTCTGGAGGCCATCGGTCTGCTTTACAATAAGGATATTATTGCAGAAGCTCCGTCGTCTTTTGAAGACATGCTGACGCTGAATAAAAAACTGGCGCCTGAAGGTATTTCTACCATTATCTGGCCTCAGATTGATGCTTACTTCTCTGTACCTTTCTTCACGGCTAATGGTGGTTATGTATTCAAGCGCGAAAATGGCGTTTACGATGTGAAGAGTACAGGCATCAATAATGCCGGTTCCAAGGCCGGTGGTCACATGATGATGAAGCTGATTGACGAAGGTGCCACGCCTCGCAAGACCGATTTCTCTGCGGCTGAAGCACAGTTTGCTTCTGGTAAAGCGGCGACCATTATTGCGGGTCCATGGTCATGGTCCAACTTCAAGCAGGTAGGTATTGATTTTGGTGTTGTGCCTCTGCCAACCATCAATGGTCAGCCTGCGAAAGCATTTGTTGGGGTATGGGGTGCTATGATTAACAAGGCTTCCCCGAATGCGACCCTGGCTCAGGAGTTTATGGAAAAATACGTGATGACCAGCGAAGGTCTGAAAACCATGAACAGCAACAAACCTCTGGGTGTAGTCTCTAATAATGAGTACCTGCAAGAGCTGCGTAAAGATCCTCGTATTGAAGCAGCATATACCAGTGTCGATCAGGGAATGCTGATGCCAAGTGTTCCTGAGATGGGACGTTTCTGGAACTCATTCACACCTGCTCTGGAAAACATGGTGAATGGTCGTGAAACGGTTGATGCTGCTCTGGATCGTGTTGCTGATTACATCGTTAAAGGCAGCTGATAAATAGAGCTGATTTAAAAAAGGCGTATTTTTTGATACGCCTTTTTTTGTTGTTATTTCATCAAGCGTCAATGCGCTTGTATTTTACCCGGTGAGGCCCTGCGGCATCTTCACCCAGTCTCTCTTTCCGATCCGCTTCATACTCGCTTGAGTTTCCATTACCCGCAAAAGTATATATGATACTCATATCTACTATTTTGTGGGATGGGGTTGGTCTAGTGAAAGCATATAGCTATATAAGAATTTCAAGTGAGCAGCAGAAGCTGGGAGGTGGCGAGGAGCGACAACTCAAGCTAACAAGAGAGTATTGCCTAAAGCATAATCTTAAGCTTGTTGAAGAAATGAGAGATTTGGCTATATCCTCTTTTCGGGGGAAGAATGAGACAGAGGGGGTTTTAGGGCAATTTCTTAATGCTGTAAGAAGTGGAGAGATTGAAACACCGTGTTACTTAATATGCGAAAGTTTAGATAGAATAAGCCGTCAAAATCCGGTCAAAGCTTACTCTTTATTTAGTGCAATCATTACTTCTGGAGTAACCATTGCAACACTTATTGATGATGAGGTTCTCACTGAAGAGGTTCTGGAAAAGAACCCAAGCCTATTATTCGTAACTTTAGCTAAATTCATTCGTGCGAATGATGAAAGCGCACACAAAAGTAAGAGAGCACTTGAGTACTTTCAAAAAGTTCTTGCAAAAGAAAAGCTTCATGCTGGTATAGCACCAAAATGGCTAAAAAAGTCAAACGATGGTAAGAAATGGGAATTTAATAATAATTTATCAACTATAAAGTTGATAATAAAACTCTATCTTTATGGTGATAAAATCTCTGACAATAATCCCGTTGGCACCCAAATGATTGCAAAGCTATTGAATCGCAATGATGTTAAAAGGTTGAGAGAAGGTGGGTTGTGGAACAAGACAACAATTGCAAAAATACTAAAAAATCGAGCACTATATGGCGCACACAAACCTAAGCACAATGGCGAATATTTAGACGTTATTGAAGATTTTTACCCTGCAATTATTAGCGAAAATGAATATAAAAAAATTCAGTATAAGCTAGAAAGTAATAAAACATATAAAAAAGGTGTTAAGACTAGTACTGAAAATGAGTCTGGGAGCACAAATATATTTCAAGGGCTAATGAAATGTGAATATTGCGGTAATCCAATATATTATGAGAGAGCACGAGCTAGTAAAAAATATTACAAATATTTAATTTGCTTGAATGTACAGCAAAATAAAAAAATACCTGTTGAAGATTATATTAATAATGATAATCAGATAGGCTGTATTTTGCCTCGACTACCTTACAGAGCTAACGAGGTCAAAATATTACTTAATCTCCAAAAACATTTTGGAAGCATCCTGAAAAGCGAGAATACAACATTAGAGCAAAAAAAGACTGAAATAAAAGAGTGTGATACAAAAATAGACGAGTACACTAGAGAAATTAATAAATATCAAGAACTTTTCAGGGACTTGTTGATTGATGAGCTACCAAAGTTTAAAAATGAACTTCAGCTACTAATTAAGAAGAAAAAAGAAACTGAAGAAAAAAGAGATGAGGCTTACCGTTATCTTAGCAATGATAATCATAAGCTAGACGATTTTGGCGAGGCGGCTCTTGGCTCAATACTATTTTTGAATAATTCTAAAGATGAAACAAGAGAAATACTTCAAAGTTTTATTAAAAAAATTGATGTTGGACTCGATGTTATAAGGGTCGAAGCAAAGAATGGTTATGTCTTCGAAGTTTTGACTCAAACTAAATACGACAAAATTAAAGTGGATTTTAATAGTAAATATATCGATATTTCTAAAATTGAAAATCCAGAGTTTACGGAAGATATTTTTGTAGAAATAATTAAAGAGAAAATTATTACAGATGAGGATTGGGAAAAAGATTTCGGCTATACACTTCCAAAAATCAAAGAAATATCATAATTAAAATAGATGGCTGGGGTTTTTGGCTCCACGCCATTTTATCATTTATTGAGCACAATATATAAATTTAAATAACTATTTCTGTCGGCTTAATTTAATTAAATTTGGCTCACCAAATAAATAGCCCATTGACACACCCAAAAAAATAGTGTAATAATAGAGTCAATAATTAATTAAATTTATGACAAAAACAGATCCAAAACTTCTAAGGAAACAGCAAGACTGTCGAAAAAAACAAAACAGAAAGCTTGAAAAAAAAGGTTACGTTCAATTCAGAAGTCACCTTTCCGCCAATGGCAAGTCTCACTTAGATAAATTCAAATCTGAAAATAATATTAAATCAAATAGGGATGCTATTGATCGCATTCTTATTGAGCATGAATATTATAGCTTCATTAAAAATGGTGTTAATGAAATTGAATCATCATTTAGAACTGATTTAAGTAAAGGTTGGTGTTACGGCTACAAAGCATTTCACTGTATTAATTTCAGCTATAGCTTTGATTATGATCAAATTGCTCTTTCAATAAGAGAAGCCGATGATAATAAAAAAGTTTTAATTACATATGAATTTTGTAACCACGAAATAAAAAAAGACGATATAACCTTTTACGAAGGTCACGCTAATCAACTTTTTGAATTTGCCAAGCAAGTCATGACGTATAAATTCGTATTAGATGGTGACGATAACGAAAAAGAATATATTTTTAAATTTAACAAAGAAGAAATCCAAGAACTAATAACAAAAAAAGGAGAGCAAGACTATGTTTAATTTTATAAAATCAAAAATAAAACCGAATACAGTTAATCATAACAAAGAAACTTTAAAAGAGAGTATTAGACTTCAGTATTTTAATAAAGATACTGTAGATGAAATAAGTGGTCAAAAATTTAAAGATATTGGTTATGAAAATGAGATGAATTTTGACGAGTATCTTTTAGCATATAGAAATATTCAGATTTCATTTTATATATGCACTGCTTTAATTATGTACACGATATTTCTAATAGTATCGAGAGATATGATTATTACTAATTTATTAGTTCCAAGCTTCACTTTATGTATATTTCTATTTTTTGAAATAAAGTATGCTTTTACAGCATTTAGAATAAGAAAAAGATTAGCTAAATGGGATGAAGGAATCCAAAAGCATACATTATCTGATTTTTGGGGAGAGATACAGTTATCACCAATGGAGGCTATACCATACTCAATAAATAAGTGATTGGCAGGCATCTAACGATGCCAATACCGATCTCTTTAGGTGCTCAGCAACTTAGAATATTTAGTCTGATAGTTAATATTTTCATCACTGAATATTTTTAGTAGAAATTTTTTAAATTTATTTTATAAGAAGACAGATGAAATTCATCTGTTTTTTGTTGCTTTGATTTCAAATAATTTATAAGAAACATATTAAGTCATAAAAATCTTGTCCACTTTTTATTTAGAAAAATATATGAGAAAATCTTGACTTTTAACAAATTAACATAATTAAAGGTTGCATTATGCAATGTCTTAGATTATAATTAAGACATAAGTTAAGGAAATGAATTGAATAACAAAGAATTTAAGATAGTTAAGAAAAACAGAAAATATTTTGCAGCCCTTCTTTTAAACAAGTCCAGCGAATATAAGTGCAAAATTGAGATTGACGATAACAGTAAAGATCTCGAAGTAGGTAGCACTATATCTCTCCTAGTCGAAGATACTTCAGTAAAAACCAAGTACGGCACTGACTTAAAGTTTAAGCTAGCAGCTAGTTTGAATAAACAGGCAAGTGAAGAAATAGTCACTTTAAAACACTTCAGATTTAATTCAGATTTAGTTGAGAAATGCAGGAAGCTAGGCGGTAAATGGGATAAGGAAAGCGAAAGCTGGGTATTTAACTCAATCGTTGAAGATAAAGTTGAAGAACTTGATGAATTATATAGCAGCGATTTAAAAAACTATGAAATAAAGTTTCATGAGTCTGCATTTTATGACAAGAAGCTACATTTAGCTGGCTACGACTTGGTTGTTGCAAAAGGCAGAGATGAAGGCGTTTATACAATAGAAGACACAGCCATAATTGATGAAGAGAAAATCTATAGCGGTGGAAGCAGAAAGAACTACGGTGTTAAGTTTGAAGAAGGTGCTGTATTAAGAGTGAAGCTTCCAGATCTTATTGCCAAGGATATAAAATCTGAAGAGTTCGAAATTAAGGAGATATAACTATAAAAGGTATTTAACTCACTCAGCTCTGAGTGAGTTTTAACGAGGTGAATATGAAAGAAGAAAAAAGTTCTAGAAAAAAAGTAAGGAATTTTACAAAGCAGCAAATAGAAACAAAAAGTAAAAATAAGGCGAACAAAAAGCTTAAAGAGCTTGGCTATATTGCTGTTAATACGCATTTGAGGAAAGAAAACTTAGATGCAATGAAGAAGTATCAAAAAGAAAACAACTTAAGCAATATGCGAGACACATTAAATAAATATATAGAGGAAACACTAAAGGATAAAACAATGACTGAATTAAATGAAATAACTGTAGGCGATATTAAAATAGAGAATTCACAATATGAATATTTTGAGTCAGGACACTGGCATAACATTCATTTATTGTGTTCAGGAATGTCTTTTTCAATGTCCATAGAAACAGAGACAGATAAAATTACAAGTAAAGTTAAAGCTGTAGAAGTTGCTTATATGACTAAAGGAAATGCTTCTTTTTCTCTTCAAATGGTGCAATTTATAAAGGATAACGCTGAAGAGATTTATCAAAAACTTTATTAATTTTATTATTTGCTGTATAAATATTTCTTTTCCCCAAAAGAAATTAATTATGAATATTTTTGACGAGATTCAAGATAGATTATCCAGCAAAGTAAAAATGCGATCTTTATTCAAGGATACGCATACATCCGATCTTGAGAAAGTAATTAATAGAATGCAGGCTATTCTTGAGGAGAAAATTGAAGCCAAACAAAGGGCTGAAGAAGAGCGCAGCGAGAAAACCACTAAAATCGCTGAAATCAAAGCTTTAATGGCTGAACAAGGTTTATCATTATCAGACTTTGGTAGCATAGAAGAGCCTAAACCCCGCAAGAAGAGAAATACCAAGAAATTCTTATTTAGATATGAGAACGAAGCTGGCGATACAATAGAGTGGATAGGTAGCACCGTAGGACGCACACCTACTAGTTTCAATGAATATTTGAAGCGCACTGGCAAACAACGCTCAGATTGTATTATCAAGGAAATTTGATGCACTCATTATTATAAAACCCTTCCTCTTTTGATGCTTTAGATTAATTAAGACTCTAAAGCATCAACATTCCTTATTAAATCCCTTCGTCAAACACTTAATTAAAGATAATGCTTGACAAACGTAAAAAACAATTGACTTGACCTTAACTTTAGTTATATAATTTAATTAATAATAACAATAAAGGTTATGAATAATAAAATACAAAAAGTCAAAGATCACTTAAATTACGCAAAATCAGAATTCGTTTCAGCTTATTTAAAAATAAGTAGTGTTTTTTTTAGAATTTGTTATGTTTTAGCTGCCTACCTCTTAGTTAGTTTCACTTTTAAATCAATTGGTATACCTCAAGATTGGTCGTTATTTTCTTTGCCAGTTTTTGGATACTTCTTTTTTATTCATAAATTCAGCAAGAATAAAAAAAACAAAAACAAAAACGAAAGCGAAAATACAACTGTTGATTCTTCAACGGAGGCTAATTAATCATGAGTAAAGATATTAGCCATGAAAAGCAAAAGCTACATAAATTACAAAACAAATGTAAAAGAGAACACAGGCAAAGACTGCTTAATAAAGGATGGAAAACCTTAACAAGTATTATAAGCCCTGAAAATCACGAGTTTCTTAATCAATCGAAAAACACTTTTGATGTACCTTCATTAAGAGACTCACTGAATATAATTTTAAATCACTTGAGAGAAGATGATGAATTAATCCAAAAAATAAAAACAATAAAGGATGAAAACTATGAAGAAACTAAAAAATAACACAGGAGGGATAATTGCAACAATATTCTTTGCAATTATTATTATGTTTGCAAATACTTCATTTGCTGATGAACAAACCGAAGGTGAAAAGTTTGTTGACAGTGTAATGGAAAGGGCTGCAATTGTCATAGTTGATACAGAACAGGATTACCTTCAAAAATGGATGACTAAATTATTTGGTGAGTATGTTTTAGCTCCCTATGGCGGTAATGAATCAGGCGATACAACTGTATTGCTAGAATTATTGACTTACACAAATGTTTTGGCTTTATGTCTTGGTCTAATAATTATCTCCCATACTGCGTTTGCAGGTCTTTTGAATTCAGCGGGTACAGGACACATACTGGGTAAAAGCTGGTCTTCCTACTGGGTTCCATTTAGGACGGCGTTGGGTCTGAGCTTAATAATGCCCACGATGGTAGGAACTAAGGCTGTTTTATCAATGGCTCAAATATTAGTTATACACGCTATTTTATTTGGCTCTGGGATGGGAACGATAGCTTGGACTGCTGGCGTTGATATGCTTTTTGGAACAAAAAGTATTTCTAATCCACGAGGCGAAGTGAAAAGGTTTGTTTCGAATGGCGACGTTGTTTTTGATGTAGCAAACGTAAAAAAAATGTACAACCAATTAATATGTACAGAATCAAGCATTAGATTCCAAACAAACAATCAAGAAATTTCAAGTGATCGCAATAATATTAAAAGAAGACTGATTGCTGAAGCTATTGATTATAAAGGAAAAAGAATTGACAAGATTGTAGCAACTGAGAAATATCCCAGCAATACAGCCGCACTAACTATGGGTAGACAGGATTTCACTAGAATTTTTAATAATCCAGATACTTATAAAGTAAGGTTTGCAAATGGAAAATGCGGTGAAGCCACTATGTCAGGTGTTATGGCAGAATATAAGAATGGTGACATAGATTATATTAATGAAGAAGCAACACTGGATAATTTCAATCCTTTTAATACAGATAGCTGGAACAAGAAAGAAAACAATGCTTCATATAAGGAGATAATTCTCATCAAAGCAAGTCAGGAAAGTTTCCGTCAAATAGGTAAAATCTATAATGAATTGATGCCTGTGGCAATGTCGATGTCATATCATTCTTCTATTGATAGAGATAAGTTCCCATATAGAGATAAAGGCTTTATACCACTGGGTGGAACACTCGCAGCCGCATTAAATGATCCAAAAAGAGATGGAGCTGCCGAAACCATTGCTGGATACAACTACTTAGTTGAATATTTAAGGCAAGCAACACAAAGAATAAATGACAACTTTATCAAGGATGTTGCTCAATCCTTACCAGAAAATAAGACAGTACATAACCTTCAGAAGGAAATGAAAAAAGGTGGCTGGATCATGGCCGGAGTTTGGTATCATCAATTGTCAAGCGGCACAGACATTGTTGGGCGAGCCATTGATGATGTCATTAAGAATCTAATAAAAGATGAGAAGAGAAAGTTTAGTAGTAAAAAGTGTACACCTGATGATAAATGGTTTAGTAAAGATACATCTTGTGAAGAAATAATTAGAAACTATATCTTGCTGCAATCAGCATCAGCTCAATTATTTGAAGATATTGGTGTTCAAACGAAATCTATAAATAACTCTTTGGCTCTTGAAGCTGATAAGTGCAATGCAGATATTGATTCATGTACTTTCCCAACAGACATATCAAGTAAATTTGGTGCTAGATGGGCTAAATCTATATTAAATTCAGCAGCAGCGGGCTATTCAAATAAAGATCCATTCTCTGAAAAGAATGGAGGCAGTGCCAATCCATTCGTTGTTCTTTCAAAATTAGGTCATACGGCTAATCAGGCCGCCTTCACAGGTTTTGCGCTATCAGGAATAATCTATGGAATCGTATTCTCTTTAGAGGATGTTAATCCCGGTGGTCCATTTGATCCGTTTGGATTATCTAATGCTGCATTAAAGGCGGGTTTGGGTGTATTAATATGGGTAGGGCTTCAAATATTCTCAGTATTTATGTTATTTATGTCATCAGGATTCATGCTGGCTTATGTAATACCTTTCTTACCGATTATCACTTGGATCATGATGTCAATAGGATATTTACTAACAATTATAGAAGCAATATGTGCTGCTCCGCTTGCAGTTATTATGATGGTTAGCCCCGAAGGAGAGGGCATCTCAGGCTCCAGAACAGAAAGAGCAATGCAGATGACAATGGCAATAACTTTACTACCAACATTGATGGTGATTGGTGTATTTGCAAGTATTTCACTTGGTTATGTTGGATTTGAAATATTAAATGTAATGTTCTGGAAATCAGCAACGCTGACTCTTGATATCCATCAGATTAAAACTTCTGAAAGTTATATGTCGGCACCAGTAACTGGAATTTTTGATTTCTTCGCAATATTCGTAATTTATGTTGGATTGTGCTTCAAGTTCTGTGAATACATAGTTCAAGTTATGCATAAGATACCGAATAGTATCCTTGAATGGATGGCAGGTGGTCTTAACAGACAATTCGGTGAACAAGAAGCTGGTCAAATGGCACAGCAAAGTATGGGAACCATGAAACAAGGCTTCCAGACGCTTTCAAGCGGATCTCAGGGACAAGTAAGCTCTCTACTTAACAGAAAGTATCAAGCGAAAATGCTTTCAGCTAAAAACAAAGGAGATGAAGACTCTGGAGGAGGTGGAAATAATAGAATAGAGTAAAGTTGAAAAATAAAGGCGATCAACTGATCGCCTTTATTATTAAGAAGTTATTAACCATTAGCTGATTCATAACTTGCCTTAAGGTTATAGAGATAAAGAGCGGTAGAAAAAATCCATCCTGTAAAGAAAATTTCTGCTCTATTTCTGGATATGGCACTATCAATATCGCTTGCCAATTCAATCATAAATGTACCTGAATCATATGTTGCTTCACTCAACAGATACTCATGCAAAATCTCAAATGGAATTTCTGCTGTACCCGATATCAAGAACCATATCACCCCCATTAACGCTATTATTGAAACATTTATATTCATAGTTTTAACCCCTTATTTTAAGTTTTAAATTTTTTATGTACCTCTAACATTAGGTTTAAAAAAATCATTTTTTCTGTTTATCTTTCTTCTGCTTTTTAGTTAAGAATACTGATATATAAGTCACTGAACCGATGATTGATGTAAACAGAGCAAATAATACAGAAATCACAGGTATCGAATTTATTGAACCCATAAATGCCAGAATGACTGTCATTAATAAACCTGCAATAATAATCTGTTTGATCAATTTGAACTCCTTGGCTCACCCAATAATCTTATTTAATCCTAATATAACATAAAAGTTAATTATCCCAAAGCACTTTCTTAATCAAGAGTCAACTTTTTATTTTCGCCTTGTTAATCTAGACGACAATGCTGTTTATCCAGTTATTAACTTTTTGTTAATCGTCTGTGAATTGAAATCAATTATCTCAATTCTTCTCATTATGTATCACAAGGTGTTGTTTATTGGTTGGTTGACGTTTTGGAATTTATCCGACATTAATTAGGCTTAAATAATCTCTTTATTAAAATTAATTAAAATATTTGTTGCATTAATTTTTAAAATGGTGATATATTTAAATTGTAGGTATTTAATTAAAACCTTTATTCCTACATTTAGTTTTGACGGCCTCTTCAGAGGCCGTTTTTATTTACCTGAAATCTTTGAAGCACTTTCTAAAGCAAAGTCTATTATTGCAGGATCGTTAGCTCCAATCACCACACCAAGTCCCATTCCAGTAAGTAAAACAAGAAAAAAACCACCTAGAATTCCCCAAAACTTTAATAAGGAAAACCCTTTATTTTTCCTCTCTGTTTCATAGGCTTGCTTAATAAGTTTTTTAATTGAGCTATTAATTTCCTTTTCAGCAAGCTCCTTAGTGGAGTTTTGAACTTGTAGCTTTGCCCTCTGTTCCATCTCCGTTCCAAGCCTATCCGAACTTTCTCTCATGTAATTGACTTGAGCTTTACATGATCGCTCAATTTGCTCTGGAATCTTCTTAAAATAAGATTCAGTTAGATTGAGTGTATCGATGCCGATCCACATGGGGTCATCTTCATCGATGTTATATTTTCTCATCATTTCTGAAAGACGTAGTTTTTGTTTATCGTCAATTTCGTCATACACTGACCTAAATGCTTCTTTACTCATAATGAAGCACCCCGGCTTCTCTCAGGCATTTCTCAGCATCCATCATGAACCTACTGGCTCTTGATCGTGTAGTACTCTTAATCTTGCCAGAGAAGTTGCTGATGTCGCCTACAGCGATCTTTTCATCATGAGACACGATTCCAACCGAGTCATGCATGTTCGGAAATCGAATTATCTTTATTTGATTTTTGAGAATTATTTCTTGAGCATTTTCATGTTTATCAAATGCATAAAAAATATCTTCACCAGTTCCGAAGAATTCGTTTTTACAAACAATGAACTCAGCAAATGGCATATTCTCAAATGCATGGCAAAACAATTTTGGCTGTCCTACGTCTCTCCCAACTACAAAAACAACCTTAATTTTGCAATCAACATTTTTTAGTGCCTCAACCAAGATACTGCTAGCCTCTTCAAATTTAACGTTTGTGCCTGCACCAAAATTAAATAAAATATTATCAACCTCAATTTTATCTGACTCTAGGATATCAGCCAGCATTGCAAAATCGTTTTTAAGATTAATAAACTTACAATCAACTTTGTTTTTGCAATTTTCATGCTCATTGGTTTGATCAAAATAATCAAAAACATTTGCATTTGTTTCATCTGTATCGATAACCAATAACGGCTCGCTATTAATTGCATGCAACTCAGCTATTGCTTTTACTATTGTCGTCTTACCACAACCTCCACTTCCACTGATTACCATGGTTACTTGTTTCATTATTATTGACTCCTTATTTATTGTTATTATTATGCAACAGGTGGTTTTTGATCCCAGTCAATTTCACTATCAACTGGCTTTAACTCTTTATTGTTTTCTTTATTGATGCTCTCATTATTTGAATCGTGATTATCATTAATATTTTGAGAGGATGGAAAGTTCATAGAGTTGGGTTCTTTATGCCCATTTCTAATTCTTCGCATCGTACCGTTGGCCTTGTTGATACGTGAAAGGTAGCTTGATAAAACCTTGTCTGAGATCTCAAAGCCTTCAATATTATTTAGCTGATCTGCGATCTGTTTGGTCGAATAACCATCTTGTATTAACTCATCAATTTCAGACTTGAGAGATTCGACTCTTTGAAATTTGGTTAGTTGACCATTATGCTTTTTTTGAGGCTCTTCTTTTTTTAAATTTTGGAGTGCAGATTTAAAAATATTATGTTTGTCGTCTGTCATATTTTTTCCAATTCTTACTTATATCGTATCATTAAATTAATTTATAACAAAATAAATAATGATTTATTTTTCATTAATTATTCTATTGATAGTTATAATCTAAAAATCAATATCGTCAACAACATAATTTATAAGAAATAAATATAATTAAATAAGAGGATCGATATTAATAAATAACCCTGTAAATATGATGGCGTATAAAATTATATCGTCAATATATCAAATAAATATTAAATAAATAGTGGTTGATTAGCTGTTATATTGATTAAATGATGAGTAAATATCTGTTTATCTATACTTATATTGCCGTTTATTAATTGCTTACAACTGCTGTAATGGTGATTTCAAGATAAAAATTACCATAAAAATCACGGATTTTGTTTAAATTAAAAACTGAGGTATAATTTAATTAATTGGTAATATTGAAATCAAAAGATAGGCAAGATGGGTGTTCGACGTGCATTTAACTTCGTTAAATATCACATCGACCGTAAAAGTTCTCATACCTTCGGTATTCAAACGTTTTACTACACATCTTGCTCAAAATCTGGGAGATTTTGAGATTACTCGGTTGTAAGCAACCAAGGAGAATATGTCAGATAATAAGAAGATAAATTTTTCATTTTATATCTCAGCAATAGAAAAAGAAAAAATAATTCAATATAAGGATGATTCCAAATTCAATACACTAACTGATTACGTTTTTAATAGCGCAGTCAATAAGCAGTTTTTTGAATCAATAAATGGCAAGCTAGAAATAAACCCTAGACGCAATAAAAGAATTACAATTAGAGCCAGCCAAGAAGAGCATGATCTAATTAAGAGGTTTGCTGATAGCTACAATTTAACTGAAAGTGAATACGTCAGAAAAAGATGCCTTAAACAAAAAGTTATTGATAAAAAAATAATAAAGGAAAGAACAAATCAGATTGGTTTGATCAATAAGATTTCTGGCATACTAATACATCCAAAATTTAAAAATACTGATTCCTATGGAGATCTATCTGAATCAATACGTAATCATGTAGAGAGCTTTTCTTCTAAGCCTCAAGACCTTACAGATAGCTATCCAGAGTTAAATGAAATAAATAGAAAATTGGTTCGAAAAATTAATCTTGGCAAAAGCCCCTTTTTCGAATTATGCGAGATGAAATCTTTTTTGGGGGTGAACAATGATAGTTAAAGTAGAACCTCCAAAAGCAGAAGGATCGTTCATCGGAGCACTTCGCTATCTCGAAAGAGATGAAGCTAAAAACCACAATCTTGAAAAAGAAGAACAAGTCTTTTACGGCAACATGACTGTTACCAATAAAGAAGATGCAGCCGCCCTGATGGAGGCTACAGCATCAAAATCTAAGCGTGTGAAAGATCCGGTACTTCACTTCCATCTGGACTGGCCTAAAGATGAGAAACCCACTGAAAAACAGATGATGAAGTCAGCCAAAAATATGTTGAAGGCTATCGGAATGAAAGGTTGCCAATTTTGCT
>CBDAQW010000005.1:0-187072 GCA_965199185.1 Endozoicomonas sp.
AAGCAGAGGGTCGGCGGTTCGATCCCGTCATCACCCACCAATTTCCTGTTGGAAAATGTGTGACTTCATGTCAACCGATATGAAACAGCAGCGGACCGGTAGTTCAGTTGGTTAGAATGCCGGCCTGTCACGCCGGAGGTCGCGGGTTCGAGTCCCGTCCGGTCCGCCATTCTATTTAAAATTTTCAAAGCCTGGAGTCAAATGACTTTAGGCTTTTTTTTTGAAAATTGATTCTTTATCAAAATTACTGTTATTTGAATCTGACCAGTTTAATGGCACTGACTTAAGACTTTATCCCTGAATACCAAGGCTTGCTCAGGAAGAAAATCAACTATAAAAGTCATAGAAACTTAGTTTCCCACGACAGACCTCAAGGGGTCCGTTTCAAAGCGGCTTAAGTCAGTGCCATTGACCTAAAGGTTTGATTCTATTTTTTAAGGACATGTGACACCTGAGTATAGAGAGGAAGTGACGAAGCTGGTCGAATAATGTATTTTAACGGCAAAATATAACAAGAATTATACAGTGGATATTATGAATACAACAAAATCAGGTAATAAGTGGATTCCTGGTGTAACCTCTTGTCAGGAGGTAAGGTCATGATTTCTGTCGAGTTTATTCTTCTGGCGCTCAGCCCGATTTTTTTCGTCTGCATTTTTTTAGAATTTCGCAAGGCTCGAAAGCACTATAATATTTCCGACTCCATCAATAACGCCGTATTGGCGGCTTTTCACCAGGGTAGTGATGCCATTGCCCTTTTTTTATTAATGCCGGCTTTTCACTGGCTACACGGCTATGCACTGTTTGATATTGAACTGAACCTGCTGACTCTTTTTATAGGCTTTCTTTTACAGGATTTTCTGTATTACTGGTTTCATAGGGCTTCCCATAATATCCACTGGTTTTGGGCGGCACACGTCGTGCATCACAGTTCACCTTATATGAATTTCACCACCGCGTTTCGTCAGAGCATCATGTATCCGGTGACGGGCATGTGGTTGTTCTGGATGCCGATGATTCTTGTGGGTTTTGAGCCCAATCTGGTGTTTGCTATTGTGGCGTTGAATCTTGGTTATCAGTTTTGGGTTCATACCCAAAGTCTTGGTAAGTACCACAGGTTCGGTAAAATCTTTAATACCCCCGATCATCACTGTGTGCATCATGCAACCAATGCAGAGTACATCGACAAAAACTACGCTGGTGTTTTAATTATCTGGGACAAGATGTTCGGCACCTTTGTCGAAAAGCAGGATGATATCGACATTAAATATGGGATTGTGGGTTTGTTGCCAAAGTCGAATCCGCTGGATGCCAACTTCCATCAATGGCAGCATCTGTTTCGGGAATTAGGACGTGCTAAAGGGTTAAAGGCGAAATGGTATGTGTTATTTGAGTATCCCAGTCACGAGTCATAAATGATGATAGTACGTCGAGATTTATGCGCTCTTTGAGCGCATTGTCTGCATGTTGTCGGCATGCTCTTCGAGCATACCGACCTAACGGTGATGTCAGAAAGCCTGTTCTGCAGGTATCAGTGGAACTCGGGTTGATACGGCGTGCAGTGCGATGTTGTGAATCATTTCATCGACGGTGGTACAGCAATCAACCAGTATACTGACATTGTATTTTTCAGCCGCTTTTGAGATAGCAGTGTGTGTAACACAGTTTTGGGTCATCATGCCACAGATCAGCAGTTCATCCACATTCAGTTCAGTCAGAACCTCTTCAAGATTGGTTTGTTCAAAGCTGTCAGCGAAATGCTTGATGACAACCTTGCCTTCAGGAGCCACAGCCATGATCTCTGAATGAATTGCAGCACCTTCAGTGCCTTCATTGAAGAAAGGAGAAATGCCTGCGGATGGATCTGCAATGTGTTGAACATGAACGACAGGAATATTCTGTTCGTTCGCTTTAGCGATGGCGGATTTGATGTTGTTGAGGGTGTTCTCGGTGTTCCACAGAGGGAAACCACCGCCTGGGAAATAGTCATTTTGCAGGTCGATGACGATCAGTGCTTTCTTGCTCATGTCTAATTTCTCTTTGGGGGATTTGGTCAGATATACTCTGACGGGATTGAGCCGGGATTATAAGTGGCTAAAATGACATTTTCAAGTTCATATACGACACAGTTATGATAAAAAAGTTTATTAAAATCATTAGCTATCAGGGCAATCTGAAGTCAGCGACCTATGGGTTGTATGATATGTTTATGATGGCAAACCACGCCCTGAGGGAGTTTCCGGATACCGTTCAGTTTGATTGTCAGATTGTCGATATGGAAAACCTTGAAGCGGATCGGTTGACCCCGGACGTTATTATCATCCCTCCCTCTGATGTTGACCATGATTACTATCTTCATCCTGACAAGAAACTGATTGATTTTCTATGTGAGAGTTATGAGTCTGGTTGTATGCTGGCGTCTGCCTGTGCCGGTTCATTTATTCTTGCTGCAACCGGTAAGTTAAAGGACAAGGTT
The DNA here is from genome assembly GCA_965199185.1 of Endozoicomonas sp. Taxonomy (GTDB): domain Bacteria; phylum Pseudomonadota; class Gammaproteobacteria; order Pseudomonadales; family Endozoicomonadaceae; genus Endozoicomonas. The sequence goes on from CBDAQW010000005.1 coordinate 2,477, forward strand.
TGTACAACACACTGGGTGTTACAAAAGTCAATGCAACGTGAGTATCCGGACGTCACCCTGAACATTAATGCGATTCTGGTTAATGAGGGAAGCATTATTACCGCTGGCGGCATGATGTCCTGGATTGATCTTGGCTTCGAGTTAATTGCGGAACTGGCTTCACCAGCGCTGATGAATCGAGTTGGTAAGTTGCTGGTGATGGATACCGCCAAAAGAGAGCAGCGGTTCTATAAGCAGTTTGTGCCGGATTTTGCGCACAGTGACGAACCAATAAAATTGGTGCAAACATATATGCGAGACAGATTTAAGAGCCAGATTACCACTGTCGATCTTGCAGAGCAGGCTGGTATCAGTGTCCGTACCCTTCAGCGCCGTTTTCTCAAAGTGACTGGTATGAGCCCAACCCATTACCTGCAGAAATTGCGCTTGCAAAAAGCTTGTGAGTTACTGGAAAGTACCATCCTCCCTTTTGAAACCATCGCCTATCAGGTGGGCTATCAGGATGTCAGCGCATTCAGAAAACTGTTCAAGAAAGACATTGGCTTGCTACCAAAGGCATTTCGTGAGCGATTCGGGATCATTTCTCATAGATGAGGCTACACTTTAAGCAATGTACATTCATAAGGAACGTGAATATGTCTCAATTGATCCAGGAACTCAAGAGCGAGCATTTACAGATCAGCGATTTGTTATTACAAGTCAAAGAAATAGGCATCAATAATGATCAGGCTCAAAAATTAATACTTTCCGCCAAAAAAATGCTGTTGGCTCATTTAAATAAAGAAGATCAGTTTTTATACCCTGTATTACGTGGAGAAGCTGAAAATGATGAAAGCTTGAAGACAATGCTGGATAAATATGCAGCAGATATGGAAAGTATTTCGTCAGAAGCGATGATTTTTTTCGCACTCTACGAGAAAGGTGGTAATACAACCGAAAACTTTGAGAAAGATTGCACGAACATCATCAAGGCGCTGAGCAAGCGCATCGCAAAAGAAGAAACGGTGCTTTACAAAGCTTATAACAGGATTTTAGGCGAATAAAAAGTAAAAAGCCTTATTAATGATGCGATGGATACCACAGCGGGTTGCATATTGTTTGCAACCCGCTGTTTTTTTTAGTTCTGTTTTTTAATCGTCTTCTGAGCCATTCACATCTCTGTCGAAATCCATCTCATGGAACTCATACCAGAGCACATTAATGATTCCGAAAGAGCAAGCCAGCAGCACACCTAAAACCCACGAAAAATACCACATAGACTTGCCCCTTTAATATAATTGATGATCTTGTTCGACGATCTGTTCTGCGGTCATTCGTCCCCACATTTTGTAGAAACACCAGGTTGTGTAGCCCAGAATGGTTGGAACAAAGATAGCTGCAACCGCTGTCATAATGCCCAGTGTGAGGTAGCTGGAGGTACCATCCCAGAGTGTGAAAACTCATGGATGGGTTGGTGCTGGAAGTCAGCACAAACGGAAACAGCGCAAAACCGGCAGTGGTGATCACACCCGCCTGCGCTAGCGAAGAAGACACAAAGCCCAGACCATCTTTATGAGTACCGGACAGCGCCAAAACCCCCAGGGAGCCGAGGAAGCCCAGAGCCGGAGCAATCATCATTAACGGATAGGTACTGAAGTTATTCATCCAGGCACCGGCGACGGTTTCGACGGTTTTACTCAATGGGTTAGAGGGACCGTTAGTATCAATCACGCTGGTAATCACATAACCATCGAGACTGGCAGTCCAGAAACCGGCCAGAGCAAAAGTGACCAGAGTGGCAATAGCGGCATACTTTGACACTACGGCGGCACGTTCGCGGATAGGATCTCCGGCACGCAACTTCTGCCATACCGCACCTTGCATGGTGAGCATCGAAACACTGACCAGCCCGCACAGAATGGAGAATGGGTTGAGTAGATCAAAGAAAGAACCGGTGAATGAAGAACGCAACAGCTCATCCAGTTCAAACCCAAAGCCCATAAAGAAGTTACCGAAAGCAACACCAAATACCAGCGATGGTACCGCACCACTGGCGAACAGACCCCAGTCCCAGGCATTACGCCAGCGAGGGTCATCCAGTTTGGAACGGTAGTCAAATGCCATAGGACGAATTAGCAAAGTGAACAGCACTAATACCAGCGCCCAGTAAAAGCCAGAAAAGGCAGTGGCGTAAATAGAAGGCCAGGCTGCCAGCAACGCACCGCCGGCAGTAATCAGCCACACCTGATTACCATCCCAGTGAGGTGCCACGGCATTAATCATGATGCGACGCTCAGTGTCGTTTTTGGTCATGAAAGGCAGCAGATTGGCGGTGCCCAAGTCATAACCATCCATGATGGCAAAGCCGATCATCAGCACACCGATCAGAACCCACCAGATGAGTCTGAGTAATTCGTAATCCATAATGACGACTCCTTATGCCTGACTCTGGATGGCAGTGTGTCCAAGGTTTTGTTGCTCAAAGTGGTAACGCCCGGTATGCAGGCTGCTTGGCCCCAGTTTGGCGTATTTCACCATCAGCCAGATTTCGATCACGGCAAAGATGCCATAGAACAGGGTGAAACCGGCAATACTCATGTATAGATCAGTGGTCGTCAGTGAAGATGCAGACAGATAGGTTGGCAAGATACCTGAGATTGTCCAGGGCTGGCGTCCGAATTCAGCCACAAACCAGCCCATTTCACAGGCAATCCAGGGCAGTGGTAACGCCCAGAGACAGAGCTTCAGGAAGAAGCGGTTTTTGTACTCGGTACGACGGGCGGTTTTATAGAAGGCAGTGACGAGCAACAACAGCATCAGCACACCGCAGCCAACCATGATGCGGAAGCCCCAGAACAATGGCCATACGGTTGGAATGGCATCTTCCGCCGCCTGACGAATCATTGCGTCAGTGGCGGCTGGAATATCATCGGTGTAACGACTCAGCAACAACCCATAACCCAGATCATCCACCACTTCGCTGAATGCCTGACGGTTGTCAGGGGTATCTTCACCCGCTTTCAGTTTCTGCAGCAGTTCATAGGCGACCATGCCACTTTGAATACGGATGATCTTGTTTTCAATCAAATCCTTGATACCTGGTACTTCTTCATCCAGCGAGCGGGTGGCAATAATACCCATGGCATAAGGGATTTTGATGGCGTAATCGGTGGTCATCTCTTCCTGATTCGGAATACCTACCACAGTAAATGGCGCAGGCGCTTCATGGGTATCCCACTCGGCTTCAATCGCTGCCAGTTTCACCTGCTGCACATCACCCAGTTCATAACCGGATTCGTCACCCAGCAAAATGGTAGACAGAATCGCCGCCAGACCAAAGCCGGAGGCCACCGCGAAAGAACGACGGGCAAAGCCGATATCACGGCCTTTCAGCAAATAGTAAGCCGAGATGGACAGAACAAACATCGCACCAGTGGTGTAACCGGCACCTACCGTGTGAATAAACTTAACCTGTGCCACCGGGTTGAGAATGACATCCGCAAAGCTAGTCATTTCCATGCGCATGGTTTCGAAGTTGAACTCTGCACCCACCGGGTTTTGCATCCAGGCATTGGCAATCAGAATCCACAGGGCTGACAAGTTAGTGCCAAAGGCCATCAGCCAGGTACAGCCGAGATGCTGAACACGGCTCATGCGATCCCAGCCGAAGAAAAACATGCCAACAAAGGTGGACTCAAGAAAGAAAGCCATCAGGGCTTCAATGGCCAGAGGTGCACCAAACACATCGCCAACGTAGTGAGAATAATAAGACCAGTTAGTGCCAAACTGGAACTCCATGGTCAGACCAGTGGCAACCCCCAGAGCAAAGTTAATACCAAAAAGTTTGCCCCAGAAGCGGGTCATATCCTTGTAGATCTGTTTGCCGGTCATCACATAGACCGACTCCATAATCGCCAGGATAAAGGTCATACCAATGGTTAATGGTACGAACAGGAAATGGTAGAGCGCAGTAACAGCGAACTGAAAGCGCGAGAGGTCTATGACTTCTTCCAGAATCATAATGCTCCTCATGTCTGTAATGGGTAATCAGGAAAACAGACTACTGCGATCGTAGACTAAATCTGGCGTCCACGGGCTCAAACGAGAGCCTGAAGCAGCATGGATGCGTAGATCTGGTCAGTAGATTCTGCAACCACTTATACGTAAAAGTGTTTAAAATGGTTTTGCAGCAGCCGTGCCGGAGAATTTATGAGTACGATAGTAAATTGTTTGTAAACGAAATCCTATTTCGGTAAACCGCATTAGGAGAGATATGTGGAATGATATTTATCAATTAGATAATAGCCATTATCTATAAGGCTTGAACCACGCTTTAAGAGTGGTCAGCTTCTGGTTAAAGAAGGGGTATCCAGAAGCAATGGCACTGACTTAAGCCGCTTTCCCTTGGTACTGCTTCAGTCTGCGAGCCTCAGCTCTCGAGTGTTGTAGCCTTTTATGCGGCTTTGGTCGTCGCTTTACAGCTCTTGGCTCTGACCTTCCCGGACGATTACCAACAACATGCTGGCTTATTATTTCCAGCATGTTGGCGATCTTCTCTTCCAGCCAGCCGCCGCACGCTCCCAGTAATGTCTGGTGGAAGGATACCAGCGTTTCCTGTGCCGCTTTAAAGCTGATCTCTCTGGGCATTTTCCTGATGCGCACTGCTGCCTTACCCATAAGGGCGCGTATCACGTTGTAAACCAACAGGTTCACTGAAATTTCTTTTCTCACCATTTCCGGACTTTTGCACCGGAGCATTTCCATTTGCATAGTGGTTTTGATCACATCAAAATCGGTTTCAACGTGCCAGCGCTTCAGATACAGGCCGATGATCTCGGTACGAGAATACTCTTCAGCATCCAGTAACGTGGTGGCGATTATACGGGTCTTATTTTTGACGGCACGAATAACCAGCTCCTCAGGCATCTGATCGTATAATTCCCGGCTCATCCATTCCGGTCTTGCAGGGCGTGTTAACCTGAACAGCCCGTCTTTGTTACCCAACCGTTGGTAGCACTTTCTGAAGTCAATAAGTCGTGCACCGTTCTTCTCAAACACCACATCTGCCCCGGCATGCAGCACAAGGGCCAGCAGGAAATAATTTTCAAAATTCGCATCACCCAGCAAAATGTCGCCAGCACGCAGATGAAACAGGAGTCTTCTGAGCAGGGCTTGCTCACCCGTCTCTTTGCCCTGGTAAGGAGCTACTGCATAATTGAGTAACGCACCACTGCCAAGGCATATCAAAACAAGAATTCTAAGAACAGGGAAACCAAGCCCTTTTTTTGGGTGTCAGGCTGCGGGTATTCATGTTGGTTTTTCTCGGTGTCCGGCATTAAGAGTGTTGAGCCATCAGTGATCAGAACTCGGCGTTGATGCCAGAGGCAGGATTCTGGTGAGGCGCTGTCGAGGTTATTACCTGAGGTGCGCAACAGCACGTTAATTGATTCCTCTGTTAACCGCTGCCGTGCTTTGGTATACGCACCGGTTCCGGTATTGGAAGGCTTGTTACCATTGACGGCCTGATCTCTTGCCTCATCAATAAGGGCATGTCGGCATGACTTGGTGTCGCTGGCAACCTGCTTCATGAACAGGGTTAAGGTTTTAGTGGGAGGAAAGTCCCTGGCTCTGAAGCCAGGATAACTGGCCTGAAAAGCGTTGAGGTCATCAGGGGTGAGAATCGCTGACAGTGCATCGTTGCCAGTTTGGGCAAATTGACGAAGGCAATCATTAGCGAGGGACAGAAATTCAGGGCTAAACTTGGTCATGGCTTGCTCGGGGAGATGAAATTGTTCAAAGACTGTTATAGTCGTTTTTCTTCTCGGGCAAGCCTTGGTGTTTCAGAGAATGAGCCTTAAGTCAGTGCCATTAGTATCCAGAAGCCAATAAAATGAAGGATCTATTGGGAGGAAGAGAGCGTTGGAAAAAAATCAACAGGAAGTAAACTCCAACTTAGCAGATCTTCAGGCTCAGCAGCATGCTCCGTTGCATTGTGCGATTGAGCTTGTTCATGTTCCGACACACTAATGGTTTCTTCAGTCATTTGTCGAGTCATTGCCACTTCACCCCCTTCAAGGTTGCTGTCAACTACCCCCGCTTCGATTCTTGTCGCAGTCAAATAGTAATTGTTACCAGTGTTGATCAGTACCGTCGCCTGGTCAGCCAGTTCAGTAAATCGAGGGTTCGCTCTTCTGATTATATTGCTGTCCTGATCAATAATGTATTGGTCAACGATTTGACCCTGATGGTCTTCAGCAGGCTCGAAAACCATCAAAGGACGACCAATAACAAACGGAAGTATTATTATTAGATTTTCGTGGAGTGGTACTCCATTTTGGTTTGTTTGTTCAAGTCTATCCAGAGAGTCATCGTCGCTAAAAAGATAATCAAGTGCATTGTTGTAAATCCTTGCCAATTGCACCGAGTCAATTCCCAAACGTTTCATTCGCTTTTTAAGTAAATCAGTTGATGCTCTTTCACTACCAATCTCATTGTAGTGGAGCTGGTTTAAAACAGAGATAAATAATCTAATCCGAGTAATCAACGTAAACGTTTCTGAAAGCTTATATCTTATTGCCTCATCAAGCAATGCATAGCGGAGAGAGTTACCACCTATTTGAATGTATTGTGGTTGTAGATTCTGCTCACGCAGTATGCTCAGTAATACAACATGATAACGCGTCAGTGGGAGAATGGTTCTTTGTGCAGATCGGTTGATGTTGCCGCTCAATACCTGATAATACTGTGGATTTGATAGCACCAGAGCATCAGCAACTGTTCTGTTCTCCAGCCATAGGGACCCTTGTCTGTTGAGTATTCTGTCGTTATAGGTATTTTCAATTGTCGTTACTTCATCCGAGCAGCATTCAGCATAGCTCAAGTCAGGATAGGCAGCTTTGCAGGCGAGCCCGATGCAGGGACAACAGAAAGACAGGCAATGATTACAACCGTCTTCCTGGCAGGATTCGGCAAGATAGCGACATCTCGACGGCTCAGGTTCATCAGGGACCGACTGGTAGGCTGTGCTCTCTAATAGTGTTTGTTTGTCAGCTTCATGCTCGTTGTTCTGAGCAAGTGAAGACTCGTCTCTTACGTTAAATAAAAGGTCTAATCTTAAACAATTCCACATGACAGTATTGGCTTTTTTTAATGCCTGATATTCTGCAGAAGAAATAGGGGCTTTCCATTGGTCATTGCCCGCCAATAAGTATTGTGAAGCGAAAAAACAAAACAACGATAAAAGACCAGTAAACCAGATATGCAAGGTGCATCGCCGATAGAATACTGACACTGTCGTTTCTCCTATGAGATAGTGGTTACCCCCTGAAACTCTCCTAGTGTAGATGTTTTTTATGAATATGCCTGACCATTTTCGTTTAAAAATCAATCGCTCTTTATTCTCTTTTGACAGGCAGGACAAATCTCTGTTGTACTCGAACACTCAACGTGGAGCCTGAGCCAAAAAGCGCCTATGCAGCAGAAGTCGTTAACAAAGTGTTATGCGGTTTTCTCGGCAGGGTATGTTGACCACGCTGTCGAATATCTGAAATAACTGACTCAGCACTCTCTTAGTTTACTACCATTTAGTCATTTTTTAGATCAGATCGATTGGGAATCAAATACTTCGACTCCTTGCAAGTGGTTTAAATCAGGCAGTAATGAAGAGATTTCTTCAGCTTGTAATGCATTGGCTGTGTTTCTGGACGATGTTGGTATGTCTGTTGGTAAGTCCATTAGAGCATTGCTTTCAGAGTTTATTGACCTGGCTGTCATATAATGATTATTGCCATTATGTATCAGAATGGAAGCCGTCTGGGCTAACACCCTGAATTGTGGATTATCTGGTGTCATTCTTCTGCCATGGGTGTCTATGATTAAATCATCAATCGTTTCATTCATCCCGTTTGGAAATATCACTCGAAGAGGTTCATTGGTAATGGCAGGTATTGTCAAAATCAGTTGTATTTCTGCAAAGACATGATTGCTATTTGATAATCCTACGTCACTGTTTTCTGAAAGTTCGGTTCCAACATTAATCAAATATTGCCGAAACCGGTCTGCATGAAGATTAAGCTGATCGAGGTAGCTTTTTACGTGATGGTTGCTGATGAAATTTGTCCAGGCAGCATCACGGTGAGCGTATTCTGAAAACTCTGTAAAATTCAGTATCCAGTTAATTCTTCTGATGAGATTATCAATCTTTGCTTGTTGGTAACGATCTTCTGGAGGGAGGATAGCATTTCTGAAACAGTTTCCATCAGCACGTATGTGTATAATTTCTAAGCGCTCATTTCTTAAGTAATTTAAAAGCGCTAGCTGATATTCGGTTAAAGGGTTTAAAACGGGTTCACCGTAGATAGCTGAACGATTTATCGCTGAGAGGTAATATTGATAATAAGATGGGTTTGAAATTATCAATGCATCTCTGATAACTGAGTTTTCCAGCCAAGGATTGGCTTGAATGGGGAGTGTGTTGAAATCGTCTGTTGGCGTACAGCAGTCATGAATGCAGTTTTGCCAGCAGTGGCGATGGCAGCACCCATATCCCAGGCTCGGGAATATGCACCCCAATGGAATCCCTATACAGGGACAGCAGAAAGTGACGAGACCATCACAATCATATTTTCGTGTGCTGCGAGCAAAGGTATAGATCAGATTCCATAGCCGGGAGTGGGTTTGTTCATGAACCTCTGATTCTGCTTCAGAGTCACTGCCTGAGGCGGAAGTGGTCTGATCGAAAAGACGAAATAATTGAGCCTGACACCAGCCCTCAGGATTGAAATTAATTAGCCTGTTTTTTTCTTCTATTGTCAGGTGTCTGTCGTTTGCAAGACTGAGATGGGCGAAAATGCAATAAATAATAAAGGGTAAGTAACCCAGGCTGATCAGGGTAATCTTCTCGCCAGAGGATTTCGACACATTGACCACCTTGTGATGTTATGTGATGGCACTCGTAGTGTAGTGCTTTTTTTAAAAGCTGTGCAGGCACTACCGAAATCGTAGATTAACTCAGGCGGTGGATGGTTTTTTTGGCATTATATAAATCAATCTGCCAGCTTTCTCTGGGCGGTGGAACTTCCATGGCAGAGACATTATCCAGGGAGTAGCGTGCGCTCAGAGGTGTTTCGTAGCGGGCAATAAATTTCAGCCTTTCCGGGTCGGCACTGTATGTATTAACCAGAAAATCAATGGTTCGATCGCTCAGAGGCACCCGATAATACCGAATGAGATTCTGTGCCAGCTTCTCTGCACTGGCAGCCAGGTCTTTCTCTACAGCACTGGCCATAGCTTCGCCAAGGGAGGCTTTGGTTCGGGCACTCATGCCCGGTTCAATCGTCGCCAGGCTGGTGGCATTGGCATGTTCTATCGCTCTTTGAATTTGCGGGTTATGCAGCTCAATGTAGGGATCAAGAATGGTCGCAATTTCTATAGCCACTTCCCGGGCACGGGTTTCTGTCAGATCTTTCTCTGACGCAGGAAGTGGAGAATCATCGCGAACGCTTTCCCGTCGTAACCGCGATTCTCTGAAAAATGTCAGGAGTGTGTTGGCAACGGCTACTTTGTCTTTGTCGTCTAAAGCGATGGTTTGCTCTGAGATGACCAGACTGCGTTTCAGATTCTCATTTTTCTGATCCTGATATTTACTGGACAGACGCTGCCAACTTTTCAGAGCGCGTTTCAGATTTTGGGTGTCCTTGCCCTGTTTCAGGTAAGCCCGGCGGCTCTCATTATAGAGTTGCAGTGCTTTTTCCAATTGCTGGCTTTTCATCGACAGCGCCATTAGATGCTTGCCGGTAGTGAGCGATAACTGTCGTGCATCCCGTACCTGACGACTAAGTTCATCCATGGAGCTGGTGGCAGAAGCCAGTAATTTCTGAGTGCTGAGTCCAGTGCCACTGGTAAAGTCCTGATGAGTGCCGGAACTATTCATCAGGTTGGTAAGTGCTTTTAAACGGGAATAAACCCGCGCTCTGCTGATGCGTAAGTCGTTTCGTTCTTCTTCCAGTCGATCCAATGCTTTTGCCAGGTGCCAGTGGCCGGTGTATTCGATTTTCAGATAAGCTATTTCACGACCACAGATCAGCTCGAAAAAGAGCGTCAGAATTTCTTCTACATCGCTCATGGTCATGAGGTTTTCGTTATCTTCTTCTATAGCCGATAGAACTCGTTCAATAAACAGTGGCTCCCGTTTCTGACCGTGATAAGGTCTGGCGACTATGCCTGATAATCGTTTTTTTAACGCTTCTGCGGTACGGGGATGGTTTTCCCGCAGCGCCTGATAAGTCTGTTCTGTGGTTTCTTCGGCTTCATTAATCACATCCCGCATCCGGTGATAAAGACCTGCCCGACGGAAAATTTCAATGCGCTCCGCTTGCTTAGCTAAAACAGCGTTGTTTGTCAGGTCTTCTATGGCAGTGGCTACCCACTCCGGGCCAAGATCCATTTTACGCAACAGAATGCCTGCTGAATGAATACGACGTGCGTCTTCTGTTAGATTGCGCTGACTAAGGTCCCTGACCAGATAAATCAGCTCAGGGATCTGATCAATGAGAGTTAATAGCGTGTTTCGGTCATTAGCCACCCGGCGGCCGTGGGTAACATTGTAAACCAGCCGGTAGCTCACCCCCATAAGGACGGCAATGACAGAATAACCGAGAAAGTAATAAGCCCGGGTGATGGGCATAAGCTCACCATAGGCCAGATAGTAACCAAAATAAGCGGCAAGCAGAGTCACCGGCCCTGCGGTCCAGGCATATTGCAGAACGACAATAGCCCAGGGCTCTTCGTGGGGAGCACGGGCAACCTTCTCAAGCCAGCGCAATCCTCGCTCCTCAAGCTTGAGTTCTACATTGTCCAGTTTTTTGTTTTTGCGGAGTCCGAACAGCCTGGGCATGGTACTTTATTAATCTGGGGAGTCAGCATGAATCTATTTTATTCGGGACTAACCATCAGTCCCTATATGTAAAAGTACCAGTTTCTGACATTGATTGTTTTTAAATCAGAGATTTTATTATTCTGGCAGACGAACGTCGTTCAGTTCGGTACTGATACAGGTTTGATCTCTGCCACGCTGTTTTGCCTGGTACATAGCTTTGTCGGCTTCAGCAAGCAGTTGCTTCAATGTGGTCGTTCTCGCTGATAATGCCGACAGGCCAATGCTAAGAGTGATTGTTCCGGTGTTTTGAATAGATTTACAGCTGGCTATCCGCTGTCGGATACGTTCAGCAACTTGCAGTGCCTGCCAGGGTTCAGTATTGGGTAGTACAGCAACAAACTCTTCACCGCCATAACGCCCCAGGAGATCCTGATGCCTCAGAGCATGACGACTTTCCCGGGCAATCTGTTGCAGAATTTCGTCGCCTCTGGCATGACCATGCTGATCATTAACCCGTTTAAAGTGGTCAACATCCATAAATAGTAAGCAACAATTAGTATCGTCTGATTGTATGGCTTCGTTGATTCTTTGCTCCGCTTCCTGAGACAGTCCTCTGCGATTAAGCAGCCCGGTCAGTGGATCAAGACTTGCCTGTTGTTGCCAGAAGCTCGATTGTTTGCTGGCCTGTAGCAAAGTCTGGGCGTGGCTGGTGATATCGCAGGCGGTCTGCCAGGCGGAGGAATTTCTTTGAACTCTCGTGGGTGCCATTGCCAGGAGAATAGTTTTGTTCTGTTCCTGTTGTATTGGGAATAGCCAGTAAAAATGACCAAAGCGGTCTTTGAAATTGATTCGTATTTCCTGGTTGTCGGCAATAATCTGCAGCAGATCATCCTGAATAGACGACAGCTGTGAGCGTAGCTGGTTGGCTTGCCTGGAAGGCTCTCCAACCATATGCCATTCGTCATCTGAAAGAACCATGACTATAGCTGGGATGTTGGGAATAACCTGCTCCAATGTGGAGAGTACACGATTGGGTATTTCAGTTTCATCTAATGAGCTATCAGGGTTTTGCAGGTGTTCTCTCAGGGCGGATTCATAAATTCGGCGTTTGCGATCATTTGGATTAATGACGTTGATCGCCATGTTTTGAGCCTCAGAAAGATAGAGATGATACCAATGCACCGCAGGTAAGAGCGCCGCCTGGAATGACAGGGCAATCAACTCATAATAAGCGGGCAGGCTGCGAGGCCAGGGTTCATAATTCCACGATAGTGTTAGAGCCAGTAAGGTGGCCGTCGCGATAATTACTGTGGATCGGGCGGGATGGCTACCGTTATACAAACAATGGAGAGCGCCGATAATGACCAATCCATAACCAATCGCCAGTGTTTGTAGTGCGGTTTCCAATATAACCGGAGGCAGCTGCCCTGCGTTGCTGAAATAATAGATGACCATTGCCAGCGCCAAAGTGCAGGTGCCAAGAATCAATTTATCCAGCAAAGGCGCGTAAGTGGCAAGGGCGGTCAGGTGGCGATAACTTGCCAGAGCGACCACAAGCGTAACCATGGTGGTAATGGCAACCCAATGACCGGGATCACCTAGCCAGGGTGTGATCTGGAAAATATCCCCTTGCCATAATATCAAGAGTACACTGGCTGCCATAGTATGAGCGATCATTAAATAGCTGGCACTGCTTTGGTGTCGGAAATGTTGGAAGAAGACGCCGATTAAAATAGTCAGGAGTAACAGCTGGAGAGAGGATAACACCAGATTGTAGCTATCAGTCTTTGCCAGAAGTACGTCTTCAGGCCAGAGTTCAGGTGCCAGCCGGTTAGGGTTTAATGAGTGGTAACGAATATAAAAAATCGAACTCTGCTCAGAACTCAGATTCAGTTTAACGATGTGATGGTTCTGTGAGCTGCCAGTACCCAGTTTATACAGTTGATAACCTGATGAGGTTGGTGCAAAAAAGTCCAACTGTTGAAACGGTACCTGACGAAAACGGATAACCATGGCAGACGTATTGAGTTCGGATTTCTGCAACTCAATTTTATACCAGGAATCGTTGTCGTCTTTCAGCCCCGATCGGTTGAACAATGCTGAGGGAGGGGGGGTGGGCTCCATGTGTTCCAACAACGCAACAGAGCCCTGACCATTCACTATTAATGGGTCAGCGCAAAGACGCTGGAAAGCAGACGTTAGCCCGATAACGAAAAAAAAGAGAAGCCAGAGCCTGCGTTTTGGCTGACTCTGCCTGGAAGTCGCATTCCGGAGTTTGTAATGAATCAATAGCATCTCCTTCCTGGAGAATTTATTAAATATTAAGTGTTGCTATTTATAGATTTTTAAAGGCTGCCTTTGAAAGGTCAATTATTAAAGACCACTTTTTTATCCTACCTGTCAGGACTCGGGCTGTGAAGTGGGGATGTGGAGATTAAAAAGAAAACCACCCGTGTATGCAAGTGGCTTGATGATCAAAAATTAAGCCGCTACCGGAATATTGCGATAGCCCATCTCTTTTACGTTAGAAATGCGACCTTCACTTTTAGCAATATTAATGATGACAGTCATACCACCTACCAGGTTGATGACTGTGGAGAGGAGATCAAGAATCCGGTCATTTTCACTATATATACCCGGTGTGTGACTTTTAACTTCAATATGGCTATCCATGCCCATGGATCCCGTACAGAACCCACAAGCCATGGATCGGCAACCAGCAAGATAAAAGTCACACATGACGTTATATATGTAAAGATCATAAACAGCTTCTAAGCCTGGTCTTCCTGAACGCCCTGTGGCCGTAAAAAACCAATAAAGAATGTAATGACAAGAATCATCAGAGCAGGTGCAACCCAGCTCAAGTGAACGTCAAATCCGGGAAGCGTTTTAAAATGGTTTAATAGTGGCTGGAGCGGAGGATAATACAGGCTGGCCAGCGCATCAATAATACTGAGAAACAAGGTGACTGATAGAGTCGAGCGATAGACCAGAGTGGGGTTTGGCAAAGCGCCGCGAATCAGCCCCAGAAAAATCAGAGCAATACAGATTGGGTACAGAATCAGCAGGACCGGCACAAACAGCTGAATGATCTGATTCAGTCCAAGGTTGGCGAAAGCAATACAGCACAGACTGATCAGGGCGACAATCACGTTATAGTTGAGTTTGTCGGTCAATTCATCAAAATACTCCCCGGCGGCCGTGATGCAACCTATGGATGTGGTCAGACAGGCGAGGGTGACAACGGCAGCCAGTAGCACACTTCCTGTGAAGCCAAACAGTTGATCAACATAAGCCGTGAGAATCTGGCTGCCATTCAGTGCATTAGGGACAATGTCACGGCTGGTGGCTCCGAGATAAAGCAGCGAAATGTATACCAGAGAAAGCCCAGCGGCAGCGATCAGTCCAGTATAAATACTGTAACGGAACAAGCTGCTCTGGCTGGTAATACCGTGGGACTTCAGATTGGTCGCTATAACAACCCCAAACATCAATGCTGCCATCGCATCCATGGTCATATAGCCTTCCAGAAAACCTGAAAGCAGAGGCATTTGATGGTAATGGTTGATCGCCTCACCGGGTGCTCCCAGGGGCATGATGACTGGTGCTATACCTAATACGATCAAAAGGATAATCAAAGCCGGGGTGATCAGCTTACCGACGGACTCCAGCAACTTCCCCGGATACATGGCAAAATACCAGGAGATAATGAAAAATACTGTGCTAAAAATCAGTCGGGGCAGAAAGCTGGACTCATCGAGAAAGTGAGCAAATCCAACTTCATAGGACACCATGGCGGTTCGTGGTACCGCATACAAAGGGCCGATAATCAGGAAGATGCAGCTTCCCATAAGCACAACCAGTTTTCTCGGCAATTCTCGTGTAATTTCGTTGAACCCTCCACCGACTCTGGCGATGACAACAACACCAAGCAGGGGAAGGCCGACGCCGGTAATTAGAAAGCCGAGGCCAGCCTGCCACATATTAACGCCAGCCAGTTGCCCTACCATAGGAGGGAAAATCAGGTTGCCAGCTCCCAGGAACATGGCAAAGGACATAAAGCCCATTCCAATCATATTTTGTAAGCTCAGGGTCTGCCGCATGCCTTGTTCCTGTTCACTGGTCCTATTATCAGTCAGATCAGCCTTTGCTGAACTCATTGAGCAAACTTAAGTATTTGCCATAAAACAGCCAGCCGCTATGTTTGCTGCGTAATTTATTAAATGAATAAGTAATTACTTATAACCACCCGATGTGTGACTTTTAATTTCAACATAGCTATCCATGCCACGTGGATCCCGTACAGGGACTGTACAGAACCCATAAGCCATGGATTAGCAACCTACGAGATAAAAGTCACACATCGGGTTTATAACCATTAATATCTTTGACCTGAGTTTCGGGAATCAGTTCCTCAACCCTCTTTTGAGGCACGTTGATCAGCAGAGGCGAATGCTCTGCTGGCGGGAGGGGTAATCGTCTACAGCCACCCTTTTCGTTTAAAGAAGAAATAAGTGCCAAAAGCACTGAGCAGCATGAGTGCTAAGGCAATCGGGTAGCCATATTCACTGGACAGTTCTGGCATCACCCGGAAGTTCATGCCATAAATGCTCGCTATCAGTGTTGGTGGCAAGAACATCACCGCCGCTACCGAGAATATCTTGATGATATTGTTCTGCTCCAGGTTGATATGCCCCATAGTGGATTCCATCAGAAAGTTGATCTTCTCAAACAGAAAGCCGGTGTGGGGTGTCAGGGATTCGATATCCCTGAGCATATCGCGGATATTATCTTTTTGCTGATCACTGAGCTGATTGTTGCAGCTTCTCAGCAGGTAACGTAATGATCTCTGAGTATCCAGAAGATTCAGGCGCACCTTGCCATTCAAATCTTCCTGCAGGGCGATAGTACGTAATTGTTCATCCACATCCTGAGCTTCTTCGGATAAGGAGTTCTGGGTCACCTCTTCAAGATCGGCATAAATCTCTTCAAGTGTGTCAGCCAGATATTCCACCTTGGCTGAAAACAGCGCAATCATCACATCCAGCGGTGTTTTAGCCTGGATGTGCTGGGTTTTCAGATAGTTCCGCATCAGCCGGAACAGGCCGGTGGGTTCATCCTGCAGTGTAATCAGAACATCATTGCGCAAGTTGAACGCGATGTTGATATTACGCAGCTCATGGCCGGAGCGGTGGGGAAACAGGGAACGAATGTGCACACCGCTTTCTGCTTCAAAGTAGCGGGAAGATATCTCAATATCCCCCAACTCTTCTTCATCAGGAAGACAACCATGAAAGTTAGACGTCAGCCAGTAGTGCTCATCACTGTCCGGTTCTGCCGCATCCAGCCAGACAGTGCCATTGCCCGGAGAGATTTCCGGTGCAATTCGTTCGATAGAAAACTGATTCTCTCGAGCACTGTAGGCATAGATCATATGGCCAGCCCCTTACTGTCTTCAGATAGTGGTCAGCTTTCTTTAAGGGCAGAAAGTTGAACGAAAAAAATGAGACAGCAATGATACTGTAATTAGATGATTAATGTCTTCTGGTTATATGAACGAACCGTGCTAGGGAACGCTCTAAAAGCCAATAATTATAAAGAGAGCGTGCGCCTGGGCCTGCCTCTTTTGGCTTTGGGTGAAGCTCCTGTCTGAACAGATGTGCTTCTTTTGATTAACTCGGCGCCTTGCAACTGACGTTCTATGCAGCGCAGAATCACCGGCAGCGACCGGTTTTTGAATCGACTGTCTTCAGCGTCTCTCATGAAAAGACACCATGCCTGTACCAGCATGTCACGGGCGCAGCGGTTACGATGCTCATCTTGCCCCGTGATGTTTAATGCTGAATTTAACCAATCTCTTAATTGGTTTAACTCTATTTTTGTCACTGTTTTTTTTCTAAACACAAAATCCTCGAAAACACAGCACATATCCCAATCATGTGCGGATACTTTGACATTGCGATGACCTTTGTCTTTCAGCCACTGGTTGGCGACAGCTACATTTTGAGCAGCCAGTATTGGCTTAAAATATTGTTTGAGCTGGTTCTCTAATTGAGAGCGTTCTTTGTTGATGTGTTGGTAGTTTTCCCGCATTCCGGGCAGTTTCGATAAGTATTTGTACTTTTTGCCAATCGCTGACAGATTGAATGGTTTATCCGAATTAACCGGCTGGTGTCTCGTAAAGTAATCCTGCAAGCGGATGTTGTCACCACTGACAATACGGTTGATCTGTTCAGGGCTTAAGGATTCTTTTCCCTGATACTGCTTCAACAGTTGGGCTGGCATATTGTGTAGACTTATCAGATGGTTTTTCAGCCTGCTGACAGAGCCGGAATGATGCAGCATCGTTTTCTGCTGGCCAGCTTGCTGCCAGAGCCAGTCATCGAGTTCAGGATGTTTACTGAAGGCAGTATGCGCTTTTAGAGCAAACACACCGCAACTACTGAAATCCCGTTGGCTAGTGAATCCGGGAGTCAGAAAAGAAATATGTTTTGCCGGTTTTATTTCCTGAATGGCTGATAGTAGTTCTTCCCGAATATCTTTGGCGGCAAGGGATTCGGGGCCCAGTGTTTCATGTAAATAGACGAGCAATTCATCATTTTTCTTCCGCAGCAACCGAATCGCCACAATATGATTGCTCTTGTCACTCCAGGTGAGGATGGTTTTGCAAGGGCAATAGTCAATATCTGATGCACTAAAATCCTTAAGAACCCGAATGAAATCCTCTTTCTCTTGACAAATCTCTGGTATATCCAGCCCCCGGCTCTTGAGCATTACCAGTTGTTGCACCATGTTCGGCGTCAGGAAGTACTCTCCTTCAGGAACAAACATCTCCCGCTCCAGATATTTATGCGGACTTATTGTTGGACCTTCATCACGAATGAGTGGATTAGAATTAATCCAGCGCAGGTTGTGCTGGTAATGGGCAACAGGATTCCACTGAACCTCTCCGTCGGCTTTCTCTTGTGATTGAAGAATAAGTCCTTCACCGGGTTTCAGGGTGTGACGCTTACCCTCTGCATCTATCTCAACAGAATTCGTTTTGTGCTTGTTGTACAGTGCCAGAGAGTGATGCCTGAATTCTGCACCAGCCGGTAATAGTTTCAGTGAGCCCGCTTGTGCACTACAGTCACGCTTTGAGATTGTCCATTCAGCCGGGAATGGTTTATAAAGTGGTGTGGTATTGTTTGTTTCGTGTAAAGAAAGACCCAGCGTTTCAGGGGCAAACCCGGAATGACTGAGGATGGCCTGTTTCATCCAGCTACTCATATCTGCTTCGTTATGGATTTTTCTCAACCTCTGGAAGTGTGCTGCATTCCAGTGAGACGAAGTTTTTAGCTCAGTTAGCAGTTTTTTGGGTATTAATTGTCCACGAATCTCCGGATGCAGAGCGTACTCGTAATAAGGTAGGGCTTCGAGCACCGAGTGCATCCGTACTCTTTTCAGGTGGTCATAGAGGCAAGTTTCATTCTGTTGAACGGCTGAAAGCCAGTTGTCTTTTATATTGGTTGATCTGATACAGAATTCCCAGACAGACTTTTGATCAGAGGTTGTGGCTACAGGATTTCTTCCGATGGACATGTAAATAGAAGGCTTGCCGGGGGTGTGAGGCTGAACCCTTTTTTTTTACCCTCTACTTTGGCAGCAGGCAGGGTTTCATGCCGGTCTGTACTGACCGGGGTTTGAGAACAGGGTTTGACGTCTGCTGATGCGAGCATTGCAAAGTTCCTACTGAAATACTGATGATCATTTCAGCAGGATTGATATCTGGTATCACTGACCAGACTGTTAGTGGTGCTGGCTATCTGACATCAATCTACCTGGCACCAATGGCCAGGGCAATCTCATTTGGCACTAACATACTTTGCCCTGTGACATCAATACTTCGGACAGTTTCCGCCAGATGCGGCCATGAGAGAAAACAGCGAAAATGGAGAAGCTCACCCCCTCCATTCGCTGATACTTTTCTCTCATGGAAAACATAGTAAAGGCTGCTCTGGACGGCATGTCCAGTGTTAAAAAGCCCCAGAAAACCTTCATCGCGCTGCTTCTCTCTGCTCTCATAGTGGTTCAGGGCAAAGCCAACTTTCGGAATATGAGTCGATATTCCCCGATGAGTGAGAAACGCTTTAGTCGCTGGTATCGCCGTTCCTTCGACTTTTCCAGTTTCAACTGCCTGATGCTCTCTGATGTAGTTGAGAAAGCTCAGGAGTTAATAGCTGCTCTCGATGCCAGCTTTATGACCAAAAGTGGCAAGAAGACGGATGGGCTCGGAATGTTTTGGCGTGGCTGCACAAGTCGCTCTGAGCGAGGACTTGAGCTATCCCTTCTCAGTGTTATAGACCTTCAATCCAATACAGCGTATGCACTGGATGCTGAGCAGACCCTTGATGAAGACGGTAAAACTCGCGTCGACCTCTATGCAGAGCAGGTTATTCGTCTTGCAGAAAAAATTCTGAATCTTGGTATCAGCTATCTGTCTGTAGACGCCTATTACTTCAAGGAAAAATTTGTATCCGCTGTGGTTGCTACTGGCCTCCAGATCGTTGGCAAGTTAAGAAATGATGCCGACCTGCTGTGGCTCTACACCGGTTCATATTCTGGCAGTGGACGCCCAAGAATTTATGATGGTAAGGTCAACCCTGACAAAGATCTACACCGCTTTGAGCACGTAGGCCAGCTGGAAAGCGGAGAAAATATCTATACCGCAGTTGTACATTCCAAATGTCTGAAACGTCGTATACGTGTTGTTATGTTGCGGACTCAGCGAGGCACCAAAATGGGTGTATCGCTGCTCTACTCAACCGATACAGATCTGGACGCGATGACAATCATCAAATATTACAAAGCCAGGTTTCAGATCGAATTTATTTTCCGGGATGCCAAGCAGTACACAGGGTTGATGGACTGCCAATCTTGCCGGAAAGAGTGTATCCACACACAAATCAATGCTTCGTTTACAGCCCTGAATGCACTCAAGCTGGAAGACCTGGAAGAAAAAAATACCGATGAAGAAACCGTGATTTCTATCGCCACCTGGAAACGCCGAAAGTTCAATCAGCACTTGATGTGTAGAGTTTTTGAGAAGTTAGATTTACCCATGAGCAATGAAAAAGTCATGGACACTTACCGACAACTCAGTAGCTATGGAGCTATCGCTGCATGAAAGTGTCCGAAGTGTTGACATTAAAACAACTCAAAAGGTATGGCATTCTCCACCCTAAGACTAAGGATGCCATATATGACCCTCTTGGATGCATTTTCCGAACTGACTGAAATTCGTGCTGATAATCATCGTTATCCTCTGCCAAACCTTGTTTTCATAGCTGTTTGCATGATCACTTGTGGCGCTGAAGACTGGAAGATGGTCTCAGAACTTGCCAAGAAAAAGAAATCCTGGCTAAAGCTTCATATCCCTCTTCCTCATGGCGTCCCATCTCATCACACATTTATTCGAGTTTTTGAACGACTTGATCCAGATGAGTTTCGCCAATGTTTTATAACCTGGGTTAAACAAATTGCTGAGCGTACTCATGGTGAAGTCATCGCTATTGATGGAAAAACACTGCGTCGCTCATACGATAAAGGTGATAACAAGGCCGCTATCCATATGGTCAACGCATGGGCCAGCCAGACAGGTATGGTACTTGGGCAACTTAAGACAGCAGCCAAGTCTAATGAGATAACCGCTATTCCAGCACTTCTCGATATGCTAGAGATCAGCGGGTGCATTGTCAGCACTGACGCTATGGGCTGCCAAAGAGCGATCGCTGAAAAAATCAGAGATAAAAATGCGCACTACCTGCTGGCTGTAAAAGGAAACCAGCCGCACCTACACGATGATATCAAGCTTTATCTTGATGATCTGGCGACAAAGGAAAAGCTATCTGAAAGCGCAAGTTTTCATGAAACGATAGAAAAAGGTCATGGACGAATAGAAATACGTCGCTGTTGGACAAGTACTGATATTCATTGGCTTGTCCAGCGTGAAGACTGGAAAGATCTCGCTATGATAGGGGTTGTTGAAGGTGAGCGTCATGAAGGTGATCAGGTGAGTATTGAGCGTCGATATTTTATTTCTAGCCTAACCACAGGTGCCAAGCACTTCATGAATTCAGTGCGATCTCATTGGTCGGTGGAGAACAATCTGCACTGGGTACTCGACATTGGCTTTAGAGAAGACGAGTGTCGTATTAGAAAAGGCTTTGGCCCAGAGAATATGGCGATATTCAGACAAATAGCTCTAAACTTGCTGAAGCAGGAGACTACCTTAAAGCTTGGCATCAAGAACAAGCGCATCATGGCGGCAGCGGATGACGAATACAGAACACTGCTGCTTCAAGGAATTATTTGAAAGTTAGTGCTAAATGAGATCGCCCTGCACCAATGGCATGAAAGCGATTAAGAATAAGATGCATCTTCTGGATTTTCTCCAGAATAGTCTGTAACTCAGTATTAAACGCCTCAACTTCGATTTGTGGTAGCTTTCTGACCTCCTCAGACAATTCTATCAGATAGGGCAAAAAGCGATTGGCATTAGCGGTAAAGCCCGAATCAGCTTGAAAAATAGCTGAGAATCTGCCTTTCTCCTGATCTTTCAGCGTTTCCAGTTGTTCGTCCGCCTTTTGAGCAAGAGGGTAAATTTCTTTGAGGTTCAGATTCAGTTTTTCCTGAATAATACGGATTTTATCAGTCATGAGGCGTACATCGCTTGCGGGTCCATCGAAAGCGGTGATTATAACGATGTCTTTAGGCCAGATTAAACTGACTGGCAAAGTATCGACTGAGATCCGGGGAATCCATCTCGATATTGGCATCCAGCGTGACATTCAGAAACTCCGCCAACATCATCGCCGTTAATCCCCAGATACGGTATTCCTGATACTGAAAACAAGGAATAGCGTAATCTTTCCCATTGTGGTTTAGCTGATCGTACTGCAGATTGCTTTGCACCAGAAAAAAACTGAGTGGAACCCGAAAAATCCGATCCAGCTCTTCAGTGTTAGGTGTTAATCCGGCATCGGCTTCGACGATACCTACTACGGGCGTTACTTCAAGGCCAAATCGGGAAATAACATTGCCAGTCATACCCAGTATCTGAACCTGTTCGGGATCAAGACCAATTTCTTCCTCAGATTCTCTGAGTGCTGTATTGATCAGGCTGGTGTCAGTGTCGTCTTCTTTCCCGCCGGGAAACGCCACCTCACCACGGTGGATATTCATATGACTGGCGCGTCGGGTAAAAATTAACGCCGGTTCAGGATCATTTGTGACCGGAATCAGTACAGCGGCTTTGGGTAAATGTGAGTTGAAAACACGAGGGGTGTGACTGGATAAACGTTGTTGAAGCTGAGCTAGCATAATCTTTGTATCACCTGCATCCTTGCATTCATTATAAAATATATTAACCAGCCGTTATCGGAAAATATACAGGCATATTGTGTCATAGCAGTTTAGTTGCGTGGTTCTTAAGAGTTTTGCAGTCGTTGATCATGGTCTGTTACTCTCATACGATTGTTTCAAAGTCAGACTTCCAGGCGCTCCGATGATAAAAAATTCTGTTAACTTCTGTAATCATTGCGGAGCCAAAGTCCGTCAGTTAATTCCTGAAGGTGATAGCAGGCTCAGAGATGTCTGTGAACAATGCGGGCACATTCACTACCAGAATCCCCGGATCGTCACCGGTTGTGTCCCGGTCTGGAACGATAAAGTTCTTCTATGCAAACGTGCCATAGAGCCACGGCTGGGTTACTGGACATTACCCGGCGGTTTTATGGAGTTGGGTGAGACCATGGCAGAAGGTGCAACCCGCGAAACCCTGGAAGAAGCCGGAGCAATAGTGAGCATTGGCTCTCTATATACCGTGTTTGATGTCGTGTATGCCGAACAGGTCTCGGTTTTTTTTCTGGCAGAATTACCAGCCCCTGAATTTGCAGCAGGGCAGGAGAGCCTGGATGTGCGTCTGTTTGCAGAAGATGAAATTCCCTGGGATGAGCTAGCGTTCTCAACAATCAACAGCACGTTAAAGCACTATTTTGAAGATCGAAAGACCAAGCGGTTCCCGTTACACCATGAATTGATCCCACGCCATAAATAGATTACTCAATTTCAACTCGCCAGTATTCAAAGGCCGGCTCTTCATAAGGATGTGCAGAGCGTAAAGCCTGAATGACCTCTTTGATGAGGTTATCCGGACAAATGAGTTCGACTTTATATTCATCAACGACTTCAAGTACATGGTGTTGACCAAGGAGGGGTGAGCTGCCTGCCAGTGGTCGGAACTGACCTTGCCCCTGAGTTTGCCAGCAGCACCGGTCATAGCCAGCATAACGGCCAGCACCTACATCAAAAACCGCTTGCTTGACTGCCTCAAGGTGTGTTTCAGGCACAAAGAAACAGAGCTTATACATTTTGATATTTCCATATTGCATATCATCACTACTATAGCCGGGATTGATCAGCCGGGACTGATGTTGCCAGGATCATCTGAATCTGCAGAAAACAGTTGGCTTCAGGCCGGTGTTTCTAAAGGTTCGCTGCCACCGTTAGCCCCCATAGTTGCGATCGTAACATTCAGATAAAAGGCTCATATTTCTATGAGCCAATATTTATCGCTCTGGATAATTTACAATGCTGCTTCAATTATCGTGCGCAGCTCTTGTTGACCAACATCCCGGCGTTCACTCATACCTTCACGACCGTGGGTTTTCAGACTTAACAGGATTGGCTCTACGGCTTCTGCACCGAGTTCAATATCCGACAGAGTGACAGGTACTTTCATCTCTCTGAAGAAGGCTTCCGTGGCCGCAATGGTCGCATCAATTCGCTCATCATCACTGCCGTCACGAATTCCATAGACACGCTCGCCCAGTTGCAGCAATTTACCTTTCTTCTGCTCACGGCGCACTTTCATTACTGCAGGCAAAAAGATACTCAAACTGCGTGCATGATCAGCGCCATAATGACCGGTCAGTTCATGCCCAATCATATGTGTGGTCCAGTCCTGAGGAACACCTGCACCAATCAGACCATTCAAAGCCATTGTGGCCGCCCACATGATATTGCCACGTACTTCGAGGTCTTCTGGTGTCGCCAGTGCTTTTGGACCTTCTTCGATCAGTGTCATCAACAGTCCTTCGGCAAAGCGATCCTGAACTTTGGCATTGGTTGGGTAGGTTAAATATTGCTCGATGGTATGCACAAACGCATCCACAACACCGTTAGACACCTGACGTTCAGACAACGAAAGCGTCGTTGCAGGATCAAGCACCGCAAACAGTGGACGAACCCGGTTGTCGCTGAAGAACAGTTTGCTATTGCCCCGGGATACGACAGAGCCGGTATTGGATTCAGAACCCGTTGCTGGCAACGTCAAAACACACGACAGTGGCACAGCGGTTTCTGCTACTTCTCCTTTAGCCAGAATATTCCAGGGTGTTTCGCCCTGATAACCAGCCGCCGCCGAAATAAATTTGGTGCCATCAACAACCGACCCGCCACCGACAGCCAGTAAGTAGTCGTAGCCTTCGGCTTTAACCAGTTCTACCGCTTTCATCAGCGTGTCATACTGTGGATTCGGTTCAATGCCCGAAAACTCACCCCATTGATGTTCTGTCAGGGCTTTTGCGACCTGATCGTAAACACCATTCTTTTTGATAGAGCCACCACCGTAGGTGACCAGTATCTTCTTATCTTTCGGAATATCTTCGGCAATAGCCGCAATCTTACCTTCCCCGAAATGAATTCGGGTGGAGTTTTCAAAACTGAACTGCATCATAATGAATCACCTTATAGATAATCACACGTTATCGTGCTGTACATTTTCGCCGCGATTGTATGCCATTTTCAATCAGCTCTTAAGTAGTTAGAAAGGAGTAATTGCAAAAAGTCCGGCCACTGTTTTCGTTTGCTCCACAAAAAAAGCCGGAGAGATTTCTCTTTCCGGCTTTTTGTTTCAACAGATTGTTTCAACAGAACTTTATGGAATCAACGCTTAATTACTTACCGTAATACGCTTTCTTCAGCAGTTCTTCCAGTTCACTCATCAGCGGCATACGTGGATTCGCTGTTGTGCACTGATCTTCAAACGCATGGTTGGCCAGCATAGGGATTTTAGCCAGGAAGTCCTGCTCATTGATGCCCAGTTCCTTCAGAGATGAAGGCATGCCAACCCGCTTCATCAGATCACGCACCGCATTCGCCAGAGACTTCACACCCTGCTCAGGAGTTGCACATGGTAGACCCAGCATACGAGCCAGTTCAGCGTACTTTTCATGGGCAATGTAGTGGTCATATTTTGGGAAAGAGGCCACTTTGGTTGGGTTGGGTGTGCCGTTGTACTCAATCACATGAGGCAGCAACAGAGCGTTCGCCAGACCGTGTGGAATATGCAGCTCGTGACCCAGCTTATGTGCCATAGAGTGGTTCACACCCAGGAAAGCGTTGGCAAAGGCCATACCAGCGATACAAGATGCATTATGCATTTTTTCACGGGCACGCTTGTCCGCCTCTTCGTAAGACTTAGGCAGATGATCGAACACCAGCTGTACGGCTTTCATAGCCAGCGCATCGGTGTAATCAGACGCCATGATAGAAACATAAGCTTCTACTGCGTGAGTCAAAACATCCAGACCGGTATCCGCAGTGACTTTCTTAGGCACAGAGAGCACCAGATTTGGATCAAGAATCGCCACATCAGGGGTCAGTTCGTAATCCGCCAGTGGGTACTTGATGCCTTTTTCCTTGTCGGTGATAACCGCAAAGGAGGTTACTTCAGAACCAGTACCGGACGTGGTTGGAATGGCAACGAGGCGTGCTTTTTTACCCAGTTTAGGGAATTTGTAAACACGCTTGCGGATATCCAGGAACTTCTGAGCCATACCCGCAAAGTCAGCGTCTGGCTGCTCGTAGAACAGCCACATACCTTTTGCCGCATCAATGGGAGAACCACCGCCCAGTGCAATAATCACATCTGGATTGAATCGCTCCATCGCTTCTGCACCGGCACGAATAGTGGCCAGACTTGGATCAGGCTCAACCTGATTAAATACAGACACCTGAACCGGCACCTGACGACGACTCAGATGGTACTGAATCTTGTCCACATAACCCAGGCTCTGGATAGTTTCGTCGGTAACAATGAATACACGAGAAATGTCGCGCATCTTCTCAAGATATTGCAGAGAATTAGCTTCGAAGTAGATTTTCTTAGGTAACTTGAACCACTGCATATTTACACGACGCTTGGCCACTCGTTTTACGTTAATAAGGTTTACTGCAGATACGTTGGACGTTGTGCTGTTGCCACCGTAAGTACCACAACCCAGAGTCAGGGATGGCATGTTAGTATTATACAGATCACCAATTGCACCGTGGGTAGATGGAGAGTTGATGATAATACGCCCGGCTTTCATCGCCAGAGAGAACTGATCAATCACTTCATCATTTTGCGCATGCAATACCGCAGAGTGCCCCAAGCCACCGAAGTTCAGCATCTGATCGGCCAGATCAATGGCATGAGCAATGTCACGGGCTTTGAGAATACCCAGAACCGGAGACAACTTCTCACGGGACAGAGGATGCTCTGGACCAACACCTTCAATCTCAGCCGCCAGAACACGGGTTTCTTCTGGCACTGTGATATTCGCCATAGCAGCGATTTTCACTGGTTTCATGCCAACAATTTTGCTGTTTACATGGCCGTCATGAATAACCACTTCAGCCAGACGACGGGTTTCTTCTGGTGTCGTGAAGTAAACATTCTGCTTTTTCAGTTCAGCAACGGTTTCCTTATAAACGGCTTCATGAATAATGGTGGCCTGTTCAGAGGCACAGATCATGCCGTTATCAAAACTCTTAGACATCACCAGATCGTTAACCGCCTGCTTCAGGTCCGCAGTCTGGTCAATAATACAAGGCACATTACCGGAGCCTACACCCAGCGCTGGCTTACCGGAAGAATAAGCAGAACGAACCATACCAGAACCACCGGTTGCCAGAATAACGGCGACTTCAGGATGCGTCATCAGCTTTTGAGTGGCTTCGATAGAAGGCTCTTCTACCCAAAGTACGCAGTCTTCAGGCGCACCGGCTTCTACGGCTGCATCACGAACGATGCGAGCCGCTTCGCTGGAGCA
Organism: Endozoicomonas sp.; assembly: GCA_965199185.1. Lineage (GTDB taxonomy): Bacteria > Pseudomonadota > Gammaproteobacteria > Pseudomonadales > Endozoicomonadaceae > Endozoicomonas. The sequence goes on from CBDAQW010000005.1 coordinate 29,468, forward strand.
CTTCTGCGCAGAAGGATGGAACGCAAAGACGATCGGGTTACGGGTTTTGGCAGAGATAATGGATTTGAACATCGTGGTGGATGTTGGATTGGTGACCGGAGTAACACCCGCCACAATGCCTACAGGCTCAGCCACCAGCATGTAATCTTCTTCCGCATTATCTTCGATAATACCGGCCGTTTTACTGTACTTGATGGAATGATAGATGGACTCTGTCGCAAAGATATTCTTGGTAACTTTGTCTTCCAGAATACCGCGACCGGTCTCTTCGACCGCCAGACGTGCCAGTTCCATATGCGCGGCCTGACCAGCCAGTGCCATCGCTTTGTTGATGCGATCTACAGCTTCTTGATCCAACTCAAGATATTTTTCACGGGCAACGACTGCACGTTTAATCAGAGCATTGATCTGATCATCTACACTCTTGGTCTGAGCTTGCTCAGGTACATTTTTTTCAGCAGGCTTGGCTTTGTTGTTAGCCATGACTTACTTCCTCTAGTTACAAGTTTTAAAACAAAAAATTTCACTTAAAAATCGGTTTGCTGCAGATGTTGATCCAACAACTGTTTTACACCTTTAGCCGTAGGTTGTTTCATTACTTCTTCTGCCAGAGCCTTTAACTGCTCGTGACTCTGGCTACGTATGACTTTCTTGATTCGGGGAATGGAGGTAGCACTCATACTGAACTCATCAAGACCGAGCCCCGCCAGCAACAATGCAGCTCTTTCATCCCCGGCCATTTCTCCACACATACCAGTCCATTTTCCGGCGTTGTGAGAACATTCGATCACCCGCCTGATCGCTCTTAATACGCTTGGAGCAAAATAGTCATAAAGTCCGGCAATGTTTTCATTGCCCCGGTCTACGGCCAAAACGTACTGAGTCAGATCATTGGTGCCGATACTGAAAAAGTCCAACTCTTCAATCAGCAAGTCCGCTATCATCACTGCTGCCGGCGTTTCTATCATCACGCCTATTTCAATATCGGTGTCAAAAGGTATATTTTCTTCTGACAATGAATTCTGAACGCTTTCTATCATCACTTTTATACGGCGAATTTCTTCTACAGAAATCACCATAGGAAACATTATTTTTAATTTTCCGAAATGACTGGCTCGCAAAATAGCTCTGAGTTGTTTTTTCAGTATCTCCGGCTTATCGAGGCACATGCGGATTGCTCGCCACCCGAGAAAGGGGTTCATCTCATTGGGAAGATTCAAATAAGGAAGATCTTTATCGCCGCCAATATCCAATGTTCTGATAATCACCGGGCGGTTGCCCATGGCTTCTGCCACCGCCTTGTAGGCGTTAAATTGTTCTTCTTCTGTTGGCATCTGGGTTCGGTCCATAAACAGAAACTCAGTTCTGTATAAACCTACGCCTTCAGCGCCGTGTCGGTTAGCACCTTCCACATCTTTGACTGTGCCAATATTGGCGCAAATTTCAAACGGTTTACCATCATCGGTTTCACAAGGCAGGTCTTTCAGTTTGGCTAGTTCCTGATATTCTTCTGCGAGTTTTTCCTGCAAGTCGTAATAGCACTCTAAAGCGGTGGCATCAGGGTTTATGAGGACTTTGTTGTTAATAGCATCCAGAACAAGCAGATCACCATTCTGAATTTTCTCAGTGGCAGCCCCGGTGCCGACAATTGCGGGCAACTCCAGCGAACGGGCCATAATAGCTGAATGAGAAGTCCGCCCGCCTATGTTGGTGATAAAACCACGCACTTTGTCCAGGTCAAGTTGAGAAGTATCTGACGGAGTCAGGTCATCGGCAATAATGATGGAACCTTCTTCAACCTCTTCGAGCGTGGTCATTTCCAGCCCCAGCAGGTTTTTCAGCATTCGACGCCCAACGTCGTTTATATCGGCAACCCGTTCTCTGAGATATGGGTCATCCAGACTTTCAAGCATCTCTATATTAGTGCGAATGGCTGTATTTAAAGCCATATCGGCAGGTATCAGGCTGGCAATGGCACTGGCGACCTCTTCTTCCAGTTCTTCATCGGTCGCAACCAGAATATGTCCTTCGAACACTTCGGCTTCTTCTTCGCCGAGTTTGATCACGGCTTTGTCGCGAATGGTTTCAAGCTGTGTGACGGTTTTATCTCGTGCCTCTTTGAAACGAGTTAATTCTGCTTCGACTTCGGCAGGGTCCAGAACACCTTCACAGATTTGGATATCCACTTCTTTGAGGACAAATCCCTTACCGATAGCCACACCCGAAGATGCAATGATACCTGAGAACATAATGTCACCTGCCCATTGAGTCATTTTATCACCTGATGCATTGAAAAACAGAATCAATCTCAGCAAGCAATAAACTCTCTTGAAATATCCTAAAGGAATAAAGTCGGTCTTGATCTACTGCATTTCATAACCAAAATGCAACACAAGAATTCATTCCAAGATAGTGCAACATAGCATCCTGTGCCTGAACATAATCTTCCAAATAACGTATCTATTAACTAGCAAGGGTCATAACCCGAGTTTGACGCACTGATAGCAATAGCTATATCTATTAAGCATGAAAAAATCATTTAAAAGATTGTTATCTGATATAGATATTTCTTTTGAAAGCAGCCCGATTACAGCACAAGAAAACCAGCGAAAAATTGACCCAGATCAAATAAAATCAGAGTCACCAAACAAACTCTTAAATGCAAAAAAAAAGCTCAAAATCCGGAAACAATATCGATAAAGTAAAACAAACATTACCATCATCAATAATTATTTCATCAAGATTCAATTGGCTAGTAACCATTAGAATAGTTATTCGAAATCACACAGGAAAAATTAATATTGGATTTTCTGGCTGCTGTTATTTTGTTTAAAATTCACAAAGATCAACACCTTTAACAAAAAACCAAAGAAACCCGAACCTATTTCATCAAACCGGATCACCTTTCTTCATGCACACGAAAAACCGCTTTACCTGCGTATTCGATTCCGTATGATTACGCCCGTTGATAAACTTACTCGCTGCACTAAAGTTTTGCTTTCTGGCAGACTTTGGTCATTGTTGAAAATACAGGAACAGTAACATGTCCCAGAAAATCTTTGATGTCGTAAAGCCAGGTGTACTCTTTGGCGACGATGTACAAAAAGTATTTGAAATCGCTAAAGCCAACCAGTTCGCACTGCCTGCTGTGAACGTGATCAACACCGATTCTATCAATGGTGTTCTGGAAGCCGCTGCTAAAGTCAAAGCGCCGGTGATTATCCAGTTCTCCAATGGCGGTGCAGGCTTCTTTGCAGGTAAAGGTCTGAAGCTGGAAGGCCAGGGTAACAGTGCTATTGGTGCGATCACGGGTGCTAAAGTGGTTCACGCGATGGCTGAAGCCTATGGTGTTCCGGTTATCCTGCACACTGACCATGCTGCCAAAAAGCTGCTGCCATGGATCGACGCCATGCTGGACGCCAGTGAAGAACACTTCGAGAAGACCGGCAAGCCGCTGTTCTCTTCTCACATGATTGACTTGTCTGAAGAGTCTCTGGAAGAAAACATCGAAACCTGTGCTAAATACCTGGAGCGCATGGCCAAGATGGATATGACTCTGGAAATCGAACTGGGCTGCACCGGTGGTGAAGAAGACGGTGTGGATAACTCCGATATGGACAGCTCCATGCTGTACACCCAGCCAGAAGACGTGGCTTACGCTTATGAGAAACTGAGCGCAGTCAGCCATCGTTTCACCATTGCTGCTTCTTTCGGTAACGTTCACGGTGTTTACAAGCCTGGTAACGTGGTTCTGACCCCGACTATTCTGGCTGAATCCCAGAAGCACTGCTCTGAGAAGTTCGGACTCCCTGAAAACAGCCTGAATTTTGTATTCCACGGCGGTTCTGGTTCTTCTCTGGAAGAGATTCGTGAGTCTATCTCTTACGGTGTTATCAAAATGAACATCGATACTGATACTCAATGGGCGACCTGGGAAGGTATTCTGAACTACTACAAGAAGAACGAAGGCTATCTGCAGGGTCAGCTGGGCAACCCAGAAGGCGCTGACCAGCCAAATAAGAAGTTCTATGACCCACGTGTATGGCAGCGTGCTGGTCAGCAGGGCATGATCACCCGCTTGGAACAGGCTTTTGCTGATCTGAACGCTATTGATACTCTGTAATCATACAGAACTGTCAATGACAGATGCCGTTACCTGAATTCAGGTAGCGGCATTTTTGTATCAACCTCTTTGCAAAATATAACTGTTCGATATACTTGATTTTTCTTTTATTCAAAAAGTCAAATAACTCATCACTCTATCGCTTCATCTTTCCGTTGAGATGCTTAAGCCACGATCTAAGACCAAAGACCAATTTACCCACTCAGGGGTTATCTATAATCAATTCAAACCCTTTCCATCGTTTAAAAATGAGTAGTAAAAGCGGTGATTAAAGCCGTATTTGCAGATAATGCAACACTCAATAAGGAAAGCTGATAGTAGCTGGCTTCTGATTCAGGATGACATCAGAAGCCAGTGGTATAGTGATTTGAGGATTTATCATGGACGAGAATCAAACTCAGTCAGACAGCCAGCCATCAACGGTTTCGATGGCGATCAATAACGGCGAAGTGTCTATTAAAGGCTCTCCTCAAGATGTAAAGATGGAAATCCGGGGGCCTGATTTTATTTTCACCCACCCTGATGGCTCCCAGCACACAGTATTGATGGGCGGCATCCTCACCGCTTCCGGTCAGCCTCTGCAAATCAAATTTGATAGTGGCGATGTGTTAAGCGGTGATGAGTTTATCTCCCGCGCCACATTCAAAGAATCGGTAAACGTAGAGCACCCTCTGCCCACTACAGAGAAAGCAAGAGAGTTTGATTTTGACGCCAAGGATGAAGAACAGGAAGACAGCCAACAAGCCGATCAGATAACCGCAGCGCCTTCAGAATCGACCCCGAACAGTAATCAGGTTTCATTCAGTGAGTCCTTTTCTCAGGAGTTTGAATCCCTTCGGGAAGATGTCGACATTCAAGGGGCGGCAGATGGCTCTGATGCCAGTGAATTTGAACAGGATCTTGAAGCGATTGATGAAGAGCTTGACGAATCGACAGGAACCAATAATACAGAAGTGGTTGAGGTTGACAGGGAGGTTCGTGTCCCGGTGATTGAAACACCGGATGATCCGTTTTCAGGCTTGCCAGTAGCTAATGTCACAGCGGCACCGGGACCTACTGTAGGAGCCGAGTTTACCATCAGTCTTTACAATATTGGTAAAGTCGCTATTGATGATTCTGGGAATGACACTTTTTATCTGGGTGGTGGTGGTGCTGAAGAGTCATGGAGCTACGATCCAGCCAGATACCGTGATTCAGAAGCTGACCGAGAGCAATATTATAAAGATCAAGTAGCTGAAGAAGTTATCGACTTTCAGTCAGCGACTGAAGACATGAGAATTGAAGGTGATAATGTTCAATACTTCTCTGCAAGTAGTAACGCTAAGTATCTAAAACTGGACAGCTCTGGTACTGGCGATACTGTTGCGAGCGTTAAAGTATACGGTTTGCCTGAAGGATGGAGAATAGAAACAGGGACGCTGGTTGACTCACAAGAGGGCGACCCTCTCAGGGAAGTAAGAGATACTGGCACCTCTCAATATTGGGAAATAGAAGCACAGGATTTGGTAATCACCTACCCTATCAGCAGCGATGCCACTCCGTTTACCTTTGGTTTGGTCTTCGATGTCACCTTCAAAGATGTTAATGGCGCTCCCAAAGCACCACAGACTTATCGTATTCCTGCCTATGCCGCACCCGCTGAATCAGAAGGCACGTTAAAAGCCACAGTGAACGGCGATCCTGCACTGGTATTCAATCTCAATCACAATGCTGATGATATTAAAGCCGGTAGTGGGAACGATACTATTTTTGCTGGTGTGGGTGATGACAAAGTGGATGCTGGTGCTGGTGATGACACCGTTATAGGAGGCATCGGTAATGATGACCTTGAAGGTGGTGCTGGTACAGATACGCTCGATTACTCTCAGAGCCAAAATGATCCTGTTACTTCTGCAATAGACGCCAACCTTTCTACTGGCGAAGTCACTGGTGGACATGCTGGTAAAGATACTGTTTCCGGGTTTGAAAATGTCATTGGTACTACCTTTGATGACTTGATAATAGGGAATACATCCAACAATCAGCTTACAGGTAATGATGGTAAAGACACCATCAGCGGTGGTGCTGGTGACGATACTCTCTATGGTAATGATGGTGATGACACCCTGAATGGTGACAGCGGGAATGACACCTTATACGGAGGTCTTGGTGTTGATACACTGGATGGTGGAGACGATAACGACACTCTATATGGTAACGAAGGCAATGACACCCTGAATGGCGGCGCAGGTGATGACACGTTATACGGCGGTTCTGGTCTAGACACCCTGGATGGTGGTGACGGTATTGATACAGCGGACTACAGCGGATTAACCAATGGTGTTGATATTGATTTGAGTAGCAACTCGGTTGGGACGGTCAAGATCATTAATAATGGAGCTATCGAAGACTATATCCAAAACATCGAAAATATTACAGGTACATCCAGCAATGACAAAATCATCGGCAGTACTACCAACAATGTGTTGATCGGCAGTGGAGGCTCCGATGAGCTTTATGGGCAGGGTGGTGATGACGAACTTGAGGGTGGTAGTGGTAACGATATTCTTGAAGGTGGCGATGATAATGACACTCTTCAAGGGGGTGAAGGCAATGACAAACTCATCGGCGGCGATGGTACGGACACCCTGGATGGCGGCGAAGGCGTAGATGAAGTTGATTACTCAGACCACGGTACCAATGAAGGTATCACCATCACCATCGTTAATGATGCGCCTAGCAATTCTCAGGTGTGGGCGACAATCCAAGATAAAAGCGACAATACCGATTCGCTGATCAGCATTGAAAGAATCATTGGTGGTGATGGTGATGATACATTCCGGGTAAATGCTGAAAATAACTTCTTTGATGGCAACGGCGGTGATGATGAAGTTATTTATGACAATGGTGGTATTTCGTCCGGTGTCACAGCCAATCTGGCGACGGGAGAAGTGACTTATCAATTTGGCAGCAAAAGTGTCACCGACAAATATCAAAATATAGAAAAACTCACAGGCAGTGCGCAAGACGATACCTTTATTGGTGATGATAACGCCAATACCTTATCTGGTGCCGGAGGCAACGATCTTCTCAGAGGCGGAGCTGGTAACGACACACTGAACGGTGATACAGGTAATGACACACTAGTTGCAGGTGCCGGTCAAGATACTCTTGATGGCGGTGCAGGCATTGATACGGCCGACTACAGCGATGAAACCGCCGGTATTACAGCAACTCTTAGCTTGGGCAATGCATCTGATTCTTTTTCAGTGACTTCTGCTGACAGCAGCAATAATGATGTTCTGAAAAATATTGAAAACCTGATTGGAACCAATAATAACGACGCCATTACTGGTGATAGTGCCGCGAATACTCTTGAAGGTCGCAATGGCGATGATGTTATCAATGGTCGTGATGGTGGAGATACACTCGAAGGCGGCGCAGGCAATGACCGGCTCATCGGCGGTTCGGGTAGTGATGCTATTAACGGAGGTTCTGGTACGGATACCGTTGATTACTCCTACACTAACGTCGGTATTTCAGTAGCTCTCAATGCCGGCGGCGCAACTGTCGATGAAGGTTCTGATCAAGACACCCTTTCCGAAATAGAAAATATCATCGGCTCCCAAGGTGACGACACATTAAGTGGCGATGCAAGTAATAATGTCCTGAATGGTGGCAATCATGGTACTGCAGGTGATACGGTCAGCTTCAGTGATAATCTATTTACTTCCGGTGTTACTGCCTCTTTAGTAACTGGAATTGCAGCCAACGAATTTAATGGCACACAAAACGTCGATACGTTAGAGAATATTGAAAATCTGATTGGTAGTAGTCATAGCGATACATTAACTGGTGATAGCAATAACAACACGCTTTCAGGCGGTAATGGAAACGATACCCTGAATGGCGGCGCAGGAGGCGACACACTCAATGGTGGTGAGGGAAATGATACGCTAACTGGTGGCGAGGGTACTGACACACTATACGGCAATGCTGGTGACGATTCGTTAACGGGTGGAACCGGAAATGACACATTAAATGGTGGCGCCGATAACGACACTCTCACCGGTGGCGAAGGTGATGATACCTTAACCGGTGGTGCTGGCGACGATACCTTTAAAGCAGGCGTTGGTAACGATTCCTATGATGGTGGAGACAACGATAACACCGGTACAAACTCGGGCAATGACACCATCGATTACAGTGACTACGCCAATGGCATCACCGCTTCTCTGACGTATACTCCTACCGATGCCGGAACGGTTACAGCGGATGGCAAAACGGACTTTGTCAGAAACATCGAAAACCTTATAGCCACAAACCAGGATGACACCATCACCGGGGATAATAACGCTAACGTCATTAATGGGCTTGCTGGTAATGACACTATCAATGGTGGTGACGGTAATGACCTCATTAACGGTGGAGATGGTGTTGACATCATTGATGGTGGTAAAGGTAATGACATTATCAACGGTGGTAGTGGCGGAGGCACTCTGAATGGCGGGGAGGGTGTAGATACTATTACCGGTGGAGATGGAGTAGATACAATCACCGGCGGTGCTGGTGGAGACACTCTAAATGGTGAAGCTGGTAATGATGTTATTAATGGCGGTGCCGGTGAGAATACCATCAATGGCGGTGCTGGTAATGACCAAATTACTGGTGGCAATGATAGAGACATAATTCATGGTGATGGTGGTAACGACACCATTGATGGTGGCTCTGGAAATAACGACTTATATGGCGATGCCGGAAATGATGACCTCACCGGTAGTGCTGGTGACGACAAGTTAGACGGCGGCGAAGGAAACGACATCCTGCGCGGTGGTACAGGTACTAACACGCTCAGTGGTGGCAATGGGCTCGATACCGTTGATTACTCCCATCTTAGTGTAGGACAAACATTTACCATTAATGATGGCGGAACTGTAGATGGTTCAGCTAGTAGTGATACCTTAACAAGCATTGAAGGTGTGATTGGTACTCGAGGTAATGACACCCTCATAGGCAGCCAGCTAGACAATATCCTTAATGGAGGCGACGGGGTCGACACGGTCGACTTTGGCCAGATGCAGATAAACAGCAGCGGCGTAATCGCCAGTCTTGCTGAAGAAGATAGAATTGGTCAGGCAACTTACACTGCCAGTAACAATACCGCAAACACAGATCAGTTGATTAATATTGAAAATCTAACTGGCACCAACCGCAATGATACTCTTAGCGGTAATTCACAAAACAACACCATAATCGGTGGTTCTGGTAACGACATCATTAGTGGTGGCGGAGGTACCGATACCATTAATGGTGGCTCCGGTACCGATACCGTATCGTTTGAGTTTGCTACAGAAGGTGTAACGCTTGGAGTAAGTGGCAGTGTATATTCTAATACCTGGACGGTCAGTGGTGGTGCTGATGGCACCTTAATCAGTATTGAAAATATCCGAGGTAGTAATCATGCTGACACCATCACTGCTAATGCCAACTCTAATACGTTATATGGCTTAGAAGGCGATGACAGAATTCTGGGAGGTCTTGGTCACGACACTATTTATGGTGGCGATGGGAATGACACCCTTTATGGTGGTTTAAATTATGTTGATACCAGTACAGATGCAGATAATGCCAACGACGATTATCAAAACAGAGATGGTTACGACCGCCTCTTCGGTGGTGATGGTGATGATGTTCTCCATGGTGGCTCTGGTGTAGATACATTTGTTGGGGGTGATGATTTAGATCGAAGTGCTGCAATCGGTGAAGGTGGGTATGATACTGTGAGTTTTGGGCAGCATGTATCAACTGCTGATAACCCCGGTGTCGTAGTTGACTTCACCTATGCATACAACAACAAAATTCGCGATAATGGTGAAGGCTACAGTGAAGGGATGTATTCAATAGAGAAGGTTATTGGTTCTCAATATAACGATACATTTACAACCAGTAAATCTATTATGGATGACTTGATCAACTTTCTTGCTACTGATAATTACTCAGACTTTAAAAATGGTGCAAAACATATTGATGGTGCTGATGGTAGCGATACTGTAACAATTGAAACATCAGGCGGAAATTTCGACTTAAACAGTTATAAAGACTTAATTGATAACGTAGAAACAATCAACTTCAAAGATAATGGTTCAATAAATGATAACATCAGCATATCAAAAGACGATGTAGCAAGTATCTCAGGCGGTAATTCACTTATCATCACTGTTGATTCAAATGAAACTGTTAACGTATCCGATTTAGGAACTGCGTCTGTCGATGGGAATACTCATACATACAATGATGGAACAATAACAATTACCGTAAACTACCTTTGATGCCTTAATATCGTAGGTCGGTTTCCCCCAAAGGGAGAAGCCGACAACAACCAGCCGTAGATGTAGATAATTAATTTTGCCGGATTCCATCCGGTTGTTGGCTTGTCCTTCGGGCAAACCAACCTACGCAAATACAATGTATTCATGAAGCTGTATTACACAAACGCCAAAGTCATGGACGACTTATGCTATCAAATAACACAGCGACACCAAACCCAATTAATCTTGAACAAGGTCTCTTCTCTCTGTGCCAGGTTCAGGGTATTGAACTCCCTGATGATTACCCCAGCACCATCACTGATCAGCCTCTGGATATAAAACATATCTCCAAGCTGGCTAACGACCGTGGACTGATTTATCAACGCCATACTGTCACTCTGGAACAGTTTCCCGATACATTATTTCCTTGCCTGATTCAGCTTCGTAGAAAAAAATTCCACATAGCTTTGGAACAGCAGAACGAAGAAATCAGAGTTCTAATGCCTAATGGCGAAGAACTCTGGTTACACAAAGACGAATTACAAACCGAATACTCCGGCGTTATCCATCAGCTTTCACAAGAAACAACCAATAAAAAGATTCAGCCCTCTAAACGTCAGTGGCTAAAAGAACAAGTCCTGAAGTTATGGCCACAATACTTTCAGGTATTGCTGGCGACTCTGTTGATTAACCTGCTCACTCTCTGCTTACCCGTATTTACACACTTTATTTTTGATAAGGTGCTACCGGGTTATGCTATGGATACCCTGTTCACTATCAGTGTCGGAATGATGGTAATTCTTGTTCTGGACTTCCTGCTTCGCTGGCTCCGCAGTTATTTTCTGGACGACGCCTGTCGCTCTCTCGCAAGACAGGCAGAGTTTGATTTGCTGGAGAAAGTATTAAAACTGGAAAAACATCAGCTGCCTTTTCCTGCTGCTCAAATCACCCAGATTATTCAGGATTTTGCACGAATTAAAGAAAGTATTTCCAGTTCAGTAATGCTGGCAGTACTTGATATCCCCTTCTTTGTTCTGTTTTCTGTAGCAATATGGATTATCGGCGGGCCGCTGGTCTGGATTCCTATCACTATCGCAGCGCTATTAATTCCGCTTTCGTTCGTCAACTTCCGTTTAGCCCACAGAAGCACTCGTGAGAAGGTTCGCAGCCACCACGATAAAAACGTCTATCTCCATGAAACTATTCGGGGGCTGGATACGTTAAGAGCCATGGATAGCAGCACCCGAACACTTATCCGTTGGCGAGTACTTCTTGCCGATGCCAGCAGCAGAGAGTTTAATAATAAACAAGCCGGCACCTTACTTAATGCTTTGGTTGCCAGTGCTGCTCAAGCGGTTGTATTTTCCATGCTGGTAACCGGTGTTCTGTTAATTCAGCAAGGCATACTTGCACCGGGCAGTTTATTTGCCTGTATCATTCTTGGTAGCCGCGCTATTGCACCAATGGCGAATCTTTCGATGGCTTTAAATCGCATTAATCAAGCCAAATTATCGTTACAACAAATTCAGGCGCTTTTCTCTCTTGAGAAACTGGACGACAATAATCAAACAACCGGAAAGTCTCTCGATTCTCTGGGTGGGATTGCCGTTGAAAATCTCAGCTTCGGCTATCCGGGTTCTAACAATCCCATACTGAACGACATCAGTTTTACAATTAAGCCGGGCGAAAAGGTCGCTCTACTGGGTGCATCGGGTGCAGGTAAAAGCACTCTAATCGATTTATTGCAGGGCAATTTGAACCCAACTCAGGGGGATATTACCGTCAACCATATCTCTCTGTCAGACATAAACCTGAAAGATTATAGACGTTGTCTTGGCGTTGCACGTCAGCAACCAACACTTTTTGCCGGAACTTTACGGAGTAACCTGCTCATGGGTTGCGCCTCCGCCAAAACAAAAGATTTAGATAAAGTGTGCGCATTGGTCGGACTGGATCAGTTTATTGCTCGCTGTCCTGCTGGTTACGATCACCCTGTCAAAGAGAAAGGGCTCAATCTTTCAGTTGGTCAGCAGCAGGCTCTGTGTTTGGCGAGAACCATTTTACATGGTGGTGAGCTGTTTATTCTTGATGAACCCACCAGCTCATTCGATAATGTGCATGAATCTTTACTCTGTCAGCAAATGCCGAATTTTATCGGTAAAGATCAAATGCTGTTGCTGATCACGCATCGCGCCAGCCTGTTAAAATTGGTGGATAGAATCATCTTATTGGCGGATGGGAAAATTGTGGCCGATGGCCCAAGAGATCAGATTCTGGCCACGATGAATGGCCAGAATTAACATGAGAGATTATTTTCCCTTACGAACTAACAGACGATACATCTTGTGCAAGGTCCGGAATAGTTTAAGGGCAATATTGCCGTTCTGCTTCTGAATCGCTTCAACCTGCATTTGCGTTTTATGGGTGATTTCATACTGGCTGGTGTTCACCGCATCCACCACCTTCTCGACATTCTTCTGATTATTTCTGCGAACCACACGAGCAAGAAGCTGAATATAACGTTTAAACAGGGCAAGACATTTCTGACTGAGAGACTGCTCCAAGGCTTCTGCAGACTCTTTGATTTGATCGGCAGTCATCGTTCCAAGCGTATCGGGTAATCCCTGAAGCTCTTTCGTAAGCGCCTGGAAAGATGCTGTGCCCTTCTCTGTTAAAGCATGACTCTGTGTTTGTAGGGCTATCAGTTCTTGTCTCTGAGCAAATGCTTCATGACCAGAAGAATCGACAACATTAGACAACATTTGCATGTTATTAAGAATGGCACCCAGCTGTGAATCTACCGTTTTATGATTTTCAGAAATCAGTGTCTGACTTTGTTGTTGTAGGTCAAGCAATGCTTTCCGATGCTCTATTGCACGACTACTGTCTGACATCTGATGATCCAACTGCTTCAGCAACAGCGATTGCTGTTCTTGTAATTCAGCCACCATGCCAGTAACCATTCTGACCAATTCTTCACCCTGAGTGTGCAGACTTTCCAGTGCCGGTAAAAGATTGGGTTGATCCAGTGAGGCATGAATTGCTTTCAATTGTTCGATTTGACCAGAAGCAGCTGACTCCATCATTGCTAGCTGTTCTTTGCCATTTTCAATCAGCTTTTCCAAAGGTCTGGAAAGACTTTCAGCAATAACAGCTCCGTATTGATGAAACTCGGCAGGCGCACCCTGAACAACTTGATTATTGGCGCCTTCTATCTTTTGCTCATCTTTTACATCAAGCGCGATAACGAACTCAAACAGCCAATTAGAATACGTGTTACTAAACATCATTCCGGCTTTGTGCACATTCATAGCCAGAGAGCCCAGTACGACGGAGCTGAACAAACCCGCCAGAGAAGTACCAAAGGCGACCCCCATACCGGACAATGGTTCTTCCAGCTGCTGAATCAACACGATAAGCATCTTGGCAAGATCTTCTTCCCCTGACATCCCTGAAGCGAGGTAGCCAATCAGACCATTGATAGATGTGACGGTTGTGAACAAACCGACAAAAGTACCTAACAGCCCAAGGTATAGCAACAAGTTACTAAAGTAACTCATCATATTCCGGCGCTCTGCTACCCCATTGTTAATAATATTAAACAAACTTCGGGCAACCGATATTGGCAAAATACTATTAACTATTTCACCCTTGTCGTTTGACTGAACATTCTTTTTAAGACTAAAGACCAGCTCAGTGGTCAAGTACACTTTGCGATCATAATTCATCAGCCCTTGATAATCCCTTGCTTCAAACAACAGATAATCCATATCACGCATGGCCTGAAAATCAACTTTCAGTCGATGATAATTTCTAAAACAGAGAAATACCCCAACTAAAAATGCACCGGCAATCAGGCCATTTAGCAGTAAATTGGATTGCAGCACTCCAAAAATAATTTCGTAATTGAGCACCAGCAAAGTTAAAACACCGATAAGGACTACCGTCATTCTGCGCATGTGGATCTTAATGACTTCAGGGTGTTTTACTCTCATTGCTACCGATGAGCTGGCAATGGCAGAGCTGTCATTGGAAAAATTATCTTCAGCTGGGCTGGTCATATTCGGTGTCCTTCCTAGAGCGCTTTAATCTGTTTAATGACCGCGTTCTGGTAAAGCAGAATGCTCAGCACGCTGTTGTAATATTCAAAAAAGAGACGAACATCATCAATTCTTGCCCGGTGGAAGTCGCGATAGGCGGTAGAGATATCAAGCAGGCTTTTCTGCCCCAGTTCAAACTCCTTACGATAGAGCTCCACAACTTCCTGGCTGACCACCAGGTATTCTTTATTAGCCTCTTTTTCTTCAGACACTTTTTGCAGATCGGTCCAGACTTTTTGTAAATCTTGCTCCAGATCTTTCGTGTATTCCTCCAACTGATATTCAGATCGACTGACCAGCAAGCTGTTTTCATTCACCTTCTGGCGTTGCTGACTGCCATCCCAGATATCATACGACACCACTAGATTCACTTGCTGCTCGAGCGAGAAACCATCGACTCTAGATGCCGTCTTGATGCTTTGCTGGGCATTCATGCTCGCTTCCAGAGAGAGCTTCGGATAAAGATCTTTTTCACTGGCTCTTAACAATGATTTCGCTGAGGCAATTTCTTCTTTCTTTACCTGTATGCCGTAGTATTGTGTTTTGGCTCGAAGCAGTATCGCCTGTTTGTCACCGATCACATGCCAATCTTGCATGTCAGGAAGCACTAGATTTTCTGGCGGCTGTCCAACAATCAGAGTAAATGCCTCTACGGCAAAGTCCCGGTCAGAAATAAAGGCGATTTTTTCTTTCTTGGCATTTTCTAACAGGGCTGCAACTTGCTGAACTTCAGAGTAAGAGGAAGCACCCGCTGCCTCTCTTTGTTTCATGGTTTCAAGGAGTTTTTTAAAGAAACCAATATTCTCATCCACTAGTCTCAACGTTTTATCAAGTCTGAGAATTTCCAAATAAGCGCGAGAAACCAGAAGAGCCAAACGCTCACGACCTTCTTTCGAAAGCAATTTCTTCGAACTCAATATTGACTTTGCAGAATCAATCCGGTAACGGGTTTGCTGAAAATCGTAAAGCAGTTGAGTCAACTGCAACGTAGTATTCCTACTCTCCCCCCAGGACTCGGCATGCGGCCTGTACTTACCTTCTTTAATATTGATAGAAATCTGAGGGTGCCGGCTGCCCCGAACCTGATGCCACTGAGATTCACTGATCAGTGCATCGGTGTTCAGTGTTTTGGTAATAGGATTAGTATGTACTGCAAGATCAACCGCTTCACTTAAGGTCATCGACCATGCAAGGTGACTGACACCAAGCAGGATAGCAGTTATTCCGGTTTTAATTATCATCGAGTAATGCCGCCTGTGAATTGAATGAATAGCACTCTTTTCCTGACCCCTTTCACTCTCCTGCTCACAGGACAATCAAAGGCCCATAAAATGACTTGCTAATTCCATCGGCGGACTGTTGGCAATTTTAATATCAAATCAACCATCGTAGAGAAAACTATGCAACTGCAAATCTTCATCGATTACCGGTAAAGCAGATTTGGTGTCATGCCGATAGCACTAGCACTCTGAATCCCGGTGCGGCTAAATCCTAAGCACTGTCTAGAATACTTAATTAAGAAAACAGCCAATGTCAGAACAGAATCAGGAAAATCAGGAAAATCCATGGCCCGGATTTGTAGACATCATGTCTTCCGCCCTGTTGGTATTTGTATTTCTAGTACTGGTTCAGTTGCTGGTTATTGCCGGAGTCAGCATGAAGATTAGCGAATCTGCGGCCCAGCGAATCATTGAAGAAACCATCAACAAAAGTCCCCAGGCAACACAGTCTGTGGAAAAATCTGAAAATACTAATGAAGCCGAAACGAGAAATCCCCTGGAAATTGTCAGAGAAGATGCCGCCAGAGTCTTGCCAGAACTGGATGCTCTAAGAATCGTTTACAGTCAGCTGGAAACCATTCTTTCTGAAAAAAACCTACAGGTGATTGATCAATGGATTAACCAGAATAAAGCAAATATGGAAAACCGAAAGGTTCAGCTCACCAGCTTCCTCAGCATTAAAGACCTGTCTCTTTCTACCTCGGCTTTTGTCTCCTATAACCGCTTGATGGATATTCGCAGCCGCCTGATCAAGCATGGCATTCCCGCTAAGAACATCACCGTCCGAATTGACAATACCAGCACTGAACGTAATAACCATGTACTTATCCAGGTCAGTCAATAACAAAAAGCGCCTCCTCAAAAAGCTGCTATCCCGTTACAGTCTGGGACTAGTCATCCTATTGGCACTGCTTACCTTTCTGTTCTGGGCATGGGTAACTCCCATCGATATTTTTGTGCAGGGTACGGGCAGAGTCACCTCTGACAGCAACAACAAAATAATTGAGCATCTCGAAGGTGGAATACTGACAGAGCTACATGTTGCAGAAGGTCAAAAAGTTGAAAAAGGCATGCTGTTGTTCGTGGTTGAAAACCCCAAGCTAAAAGAAATGACTGAAATTCTGGGCAGAGAACTCTCAGAGAAACAGGCTCGGGTGAGTCGGCTCACTGCCGAAAAAAATGGCACCGTGTTTACGCCGGATATTATTGAAACCGACGAGCCTGTTCTAAAAAACCATCTTTATAATGAGTGGCGTTTATATCAGAGTCGACAGCAGACTCTGAACGAACAAAAAGCCATTATTAGTCAAAAAATAGAACAGAAAAAAAACCATTATGACGAAATTAATCAGGCAACGGCAGATCTTGGTAAAGAACTTGAAATTGCTCAGGAACAAAGGGATATGCTTGAATCTCTGATTACTGACCGGGCAGGGTCGAAAGCCAATCTCCTGCAAAAGCGAATGGACGCTATCAAAATTGAAAGTCGTATCAATCAGGCTGGCCATAAACTGGCCTCCATTGAGTCTGAGCTTAAAGAACTGGCCTTGCAGAAAAATCAGCTGGATACCGACTTCAGGGAAGAAGTCCAAAACGAATTCAATCGGGAAATCGCCAAAATCACATTGCTGGAAGCTCAGATAAAAGCATCCGAACAACGCCAGGACCGCAGTGAAATACGGTCACCCGTGAGTGGAACTTTACACCAACTGGTAACAGCGACATTAGGGGAGGTGGTGTCTCCAGGCACAGTGATGGCAGAAATTGTTCCGGAAAATGAGCCATTGTTAATTGAAGCCAATATACAACCACAAGACAGAGCCAGAATCTGGCTGGGTCAAAAAGCCAACATAAGAGTCTCGGCTTACGATTACAGCTCTCACGGCGGACTGGTGGGTATTATTAAAGAAATCAGTGCAGATACCTACCAGAAAGAAAATGCCCAAGAAGAGTTTTATCAAGTATCAATCACCACCGACGAACATGGTTTTGGTATTGATAAACCACTCAGGCAGGGAATGACGGTTGATGTGTATATTGTATCCGGCAAACAAACCGTTCTCACCTATCTGTTACCGGACGCATTCACCAATCAGACACTGGCACTAAAATGGCCTGCTTCAGAGAAAAATGACCTACACTAAAAAACTAATCCTCTGAGGTGTAGTCAGTAAAGCTTGCCATTAAATGGTCATCAGACAGTGCTCTATAATGACGAAGTTCATCATCATCAGACACCACATCAGTAGGAAAATCTTCGTAACGATCGTCCTGTTTTTTCGTATCTGTTGTAAACCAAGAAGCAGCCCAGCTCACTGCCTTTTTCCTATAAAACCATAAACCCATCGGATAATACTCAGGATAACCACGATATTCGTCACAAACCCACGAAGGATCAGCGAATATTTCTGTGTAACCAGCTTCCCTGCATCCAAATTTAAAAGTAAGTCTTTTATCTTGTGTTCGCCATTCGTTTCCAGATCGAGAATTCAGCACATGACCTGATTTGATCATAAAGTCATCAAGTGAAGCACCCAATGTTTTTTGGCCATCATCACTCGTCTTATCAAGAGCTTTCAGCGGTAGATAGGATGAACTTAGCAACAAGCTATTAATAAAAGGCTGGGCAGTTGTCCCAGCATCAATGTGGTCTACAGATAACTGTTTTAATCCCTCTTCTAAAAAAAAGCCCGAGAATCCCGGAGCGATGATTGACAGCCTTCTCTCCGAAAGTGGTTCAAGAGCTTGACGAATGGACTCCAGAATAGCACTTGTTTGACGCCTACTGGAATAAGACATATTTTTCATATAATTATATGAATCATCCCCCATCGCATAAGGACTTATAGGAGAATAAATTAACATTGAGTATGTTTTTGACGATACCTCTTCCATTTTGTCAAGATACCGCTTTGCCAGGGCTGCATTGGTTTTAAAGTCATTTTCCCCAATGAAAAGAATCAAATCATTATTATTCTGATTTAGCAAACCTTCTAATTTATCATGTAAGAAATTTGCATGAGCAAATCTTACATGTTTACTGCTTATTTCAACTTTAAACTGGCTATCAAATTCAATATTTTTAACAGAATCAATATGAGCAGCCTTCAAATATCCAACATGCAAGGTAACTGGCTGTCTTCTACGCTCACCTGAAACTTTTTCTTTGCTTCTTGAGTGACTGGCATAAGACTTTATCAGTTTACGTTTTCCATCTCTGACTGGGAAATCATTTGTTATATACAGCATTTTTGTTTTAACCAGCTGAGTCTCCAGTTCCGGAAAATACTTTCCATCAAATAGAAGAGGCTTTAATGAGTCAACTAATGTAGGGCTGTTCACAAGCATAGCCCTCACTCTGTCTTTAGATGACCTTAGACTCCAAAAGGGCGTCATATGGGTTTTACTTGCTTGTATATCATCTTTCAAAAATTGCTCGATCAAATCTTCAACTAAAGGATCAACCTTATCCAAAGCAGCATATTCAGTAATATCAATAGAAGTCACTGTATCAGAGACATCACCATCGGTATCTTCTAACCCATCTTTACCCAGCTTTTTACTATCATACTTCCATGATGAATAACCCAGAATTTGATCGCCAGATGTATAATAAACTCTTGTATTATCGGACATACGTCTTAAATCAAAAAAACGATGTTTATTACTACGAATAGTTCCATTGATAGAATATTTGTAGACTCCTCCATTTTCACTAAAAACATGAGAAGCAGTGTCGGCAGCCAGATAAAACAGTGATGTGAATTTTGGGTTCGGTTTGTAATTTACTCTAGCCAGTGAGTTCACAAGCCCACACCCAAGACTAACGCAATAAACGTGCAGATTCGGCTTATGTAAATTAGAGTAGATATGATCCACAACTCTCTCTAACTCTTGTGGCTGTGATGCGGATTGGTAAGCAAGCTCATACATGCGAACAAATTTCGAAAAACCATCACTATTGACCTTGTTAATTGCAGGCCAGGAGTATGTAACCATCGTCATGGTATCTAAAGGAAGGTTTAAGTTATTCATATCATTATTGAACAAAAGCGCTGTTGATTGCATATGAGTCTTAAAGCCTACTAATGAACTAGGTATGTGAAAGAATAGATCCGGTTTTTTATTTATCTCTCTAACATATTCAGCATACAATGCGGAATCTAATACGACCCATTTATCACCACCCAGTGATTTTGCAATTAATGTTACATCACTAACATTGTCATCATGTAGAGCCAGGTGTTTAAATTGAACATTAACTTTTGCTAGATAAATGTTATTGGGAGACAACTCATTAAAAGAGGCATCCAGATCGGGATCTATGAACGTTCCATTGCTGATAACCCTATTGCTATATACGTAATAGCTGCGAGACTTCAAATCAACCAGAGTATCGCTAGTAGTCGTCATTGTTTCTGGCGATGGAGCCTGGTTTATTTCTATAACATTTGCCACGCAATCAGAGCATATGATGAAAAAAACAATCATCATGGCCAAAGAATTTCTCATTAAACACCTGCCTAACCTATTCATCAATATACTTCTTAACTAAGCTCCCTGAAAAACAGCCTTCCTTTCTAATCAATTGTGTTTGATCGTTGACTTTCAAATTCAACAAGATTCATGTAAATTCCTGACGTACATGAGATTAGCAGCAAACAAATTTATCGCAATTAAAGTTAGCGAAAGAATCAATGAGATTTTACGTATCAAATAAATATTTGTACTTATCCAAGTCAATAATAAAATAGAAAATACAGCTGGATTGTCTATATCACTAAGGTCTTAGAAATAGAGGGATTTTTGGTAATATCGTTTTATAAAAAGCAAAATTTTTGAATTTATTTTTCAGATAAGATAAATACTGAATAAAAAAAAGCTCTGATTATAAATAAATCAAAGATTAATCCTATGAACGAGGTATTCCAAAGCTGAAGCGTGAAATGAGGCTCGCATCTTGTTATAAGCAGATGATCTCAATCCTGGCAAGATCTTGTCACTATTACGCTCTCTCAGTGGAGCTGTCACTTCATTGAGAGTATCGATATGCTATTTCAAGCAATAGAATCCAGTAGCCAATAATGTCTTTCCAATATTTTTCAACATCAAAAAAAGCCCAACTGAATAATCAGTTGGGCGTTAAAATGGCATCCCGTAGGGGACTCGAACCCCTGTTACTGCCGTGAAAGGGCAGTGTCCTAGGCCACTAGACGAACGGGACACAATTTTTTATGTTTGTCTGATAAATCAGACAGACTTGATTTTGATTGAGAAGCGAGACTCGTATCTTGTTATGAAGAGACGTCCCCAACCTTGGCAAGATTGTGCTCTACCAACTGAGCTATTCTCGCATTGCAATTTTTGGTGGAGCTAAGCGGGATCGAACCGCTGACCTCAACACTGCCAGTGTTGCGCTCTCCCAGCTGAGCTATAGCCCCATTTTCTATAAATGAAAATGGCATCCCGTAGGGGACTCGAACCCCTGTTACTGCCGTGAAAGGGCAGTGTCCTAGGCCACTAGACGAACGGGACACAATTTTTTGTGCCTGTCTGATTTAACAGACAGTCTTAATCTGGAGCGGGAAACGAGACTCGAACTCGCGACCCCAACCTTGGCAAGGTTGTGCTCTACCAACTGAGCTATTCCCGCATTAAAGATTATTAACGACTTCTTCAAAGTCGAGAGCAGGAAACGAGACTCACTCTTAACTTCTGGGCGACACCACCCTGGCAAGGTTGTGCTCTACCAACTGAGCTATTCCCGCATACTTTCCTCGAAAATATGATTTATAAATTTCGAAGAAATCAATATGGCATCCCGTAGGGGACTCGAACCCCTGTTACTGCCGTGAAAGGGCAGTGTCCTAGGCCACTAGACGAACGGGACACAATTTTTTGTGTCTGTCTGATTTAACAGACAATCTTAATCTGGAGCGGGAAACGAGACTCGAACTCGCGACCCCAACCTTGGCAAGGTTGTGCTCTACCAACTGAGCTATTCCCGCATACTTTCTTCGAAAATATGATTTATAAATTTCTAAGAAATCAATATGGCATCCCGTAGGGGACTCGAACCCCTGTTACTGCCGTGAAAGGGCAGTGTCCTAGGCCACTAGACGAACGGGACACAATCTTCTGCGCCTGTCTGATTCAACAGACAGCCTGTGTCTGGAGCGGGAAACGAGACTCGAACTCGCGACCCCAACCTTGGCAAGGTTGTGCTCTACCAACTGAGCTATTCCCGCATTAAAGATTATTAACGACTTCTTCAAAGTCGATAGCAGGAAACGAGACTCACTCTTAACTTCTGGGCGACACCACCTTGGCAAGGTTGTGCTCTACCAACTGAGCTATTCCCACACTATAGATTATTAACGCTTTCTTCAAACGCCGAGAGAATAAAATGAGATTCACTCTCAACTTCCTGACAATCGAAACCTTAATAAGGTCACACTCTGCCAAATGAGTTATTCTTGCAAACTTGACGAACGCATTAAACACTGTTTTCATCGAAAAGTGAATCAGTAGAAACACTTTAAGGAAGTGGCATCCCGTAGGGGACTCGAACCCCTGTTACTGCCGTGAAAGGGCAGTGTCCTAGGCCACTAGACGAACGGGACACAAAACATCAAAGGATGCTTGGTGGAGCTAAGCGGGATCGAACCGCTGACCTCAACACTGCCAGTGTTGCGCTCTCCCAGCTGAGCTATAGCCCCTTGCCTTCCAGAAGTCGTTGACGACTCCGAAAACGCAGGGCGAATGATATGGATCCCCCTTCAAGCTGTCAAGCACCCTATATGAAAAAAAATGCTTAATGCATAATCAGTTTATAAAAAAGCCGACTTTAACGTCGGCTTGTATTCTATGTATCTGCGTCCGGGAATTATTCCTGAGACTCTCCCAATGCTTTGAATTCCTTCTCGAGACGTTTGCCTTCTTTCTTGGATACACCACCAAGGACTTCTATTGCAAAGCGTAACCGGGCACGACTTATATCAGCACCTAAAATCTCCATAGATTCCATCACCGACCAGGAGTTTGGTGTGCCCGCAATAGCGACAAAAATCGGGTGATTAAAATCACCCAGCTTGACACCCATCAGTTTTGACAATGCTTTGATCTCAGCAAAGATATTATCCTTATCCCAATGCCGTACCTGTTCCAGTTTCCACAGGGTAAATTGCAGGACTTTCTTTACTTCAGCCGGTTCCAGCTTTTTATGAGTAAAATCATTTTCCGCCAAATCCAACATGCCAGAGAACATAAAGGCTGCCATAGGCGCAAAATCACTGAGCCTCTCTACCCTGCCCTGAGCCAATGGTAGGAACTTTTTAATATAATCACTGTTCAGTAACCAGTTGTGTAAACGGTCAGCAAACTGATCGGTAGAAAGGTCTTCACGAATCCAACTGGCATTCAGCCAGGAGAGTTTTTCCTGATCAAAGATTGGACCACCAAGCGACACCCGCTGAATATCAAAATCGGCCACCATTTCTTGCAGGCTGAATTTTTCACGCTCATCTGGCATCGACCACCCCATACGACCAAGGTAGTTTATTACCGCCTCTGGCAGATAACCGATATCACGGTAATAGGTAATACTGGTAGGATTCTTGCGTTTAGACAATTTACTTTTGTCCGGATTACGCAGCAGAGGCATATGACACAACACTGGCATATCCCAACCAAAATACTCATAAAGCAGTTTATGCTTAGGCGCTGAGTTGATCCATTCCTCACCACGGATGACATGAGTAATTTCCATCAGGTGGTCATCGACAACATTAGCTAAATGATAGGTTGGCATACCATCGGCTTTGACCAGAACCTGCATATCCACCTGGGACCAGTCAATCTCAATGGCACCTCGCAGCATGTCATCTACTTTACAAGTACCCTCTTCCGGAATTTTCATCCGCACCACATGAGATTCGCCGGCAGCCAATTTAGCTTTTACTTCCTCTTCAGACAAGTGCAAGCAATGTCCGTCATAACCCGGCGCCTGCTTATTAGCTGTCTGTTCGGCTCGCAATGCATCAAGGCGCTCAGAAGAGCAGAAACAATGAAATGCATGACCTTTGTCGAGCAATATCTGTGCGTGCTGCTCATAGATTTCACGCCGTTCACTTTGACGATACGGACCGTGCGAACCGCCAACGTCTGGCCCCTCGTCCCAGTCAAGATCCAGCCAGCGCAAGGAGTCAAGAATCTGCTGTTCAGATTCCGGAGTGCTGCGAGCCTGATCCGTATCTTCAATACGCAACAGGAATTGCCCCCCCTGACTTTTGGCAAACGCCAGGTTGAACAGAGCGATATAAGCGGTGCCAACATGAGGGTCACCGGTAGGGGATGGCGCTACACGAGTACGAACGATCATGGGTATAGATTTCCGGAGAAACGGTGTTCTGAACAAGAGGCAGTATTAACTGCCGCCTTTATTTAAAAACGCAGCATTATAACCGTGAGTGCAGTCTGTCGCTATCAGCCACAGAGATTAATGCAACTCAGCATGTTTTTTAATACCCAGGTAATTCATCAGTTTCCCAATCGTTGTTCCCTGAACCAGCAACGAGAACAATATGACCGCCAGCGTCATTTCTATAATCATCTGTTTTTCTGGCAGACTATCCGGAATCGACAACATCAGTGCCACAGGCACCACGCCTCGCAACCCACCCCAGAACATGACAGTCATTGATGATTTATCGACTTTCTCTCCCATAGGCAACACATTATTCAGCGGTAAGAGACTATAAACCACGACAAATCGCGCCAGTAATACGACGACGACAGCGACCAGCAAGGATGGGTAAAATGCCTGGAGGTGATTAAGATTTCGGAACAGAAAATCCTCTTGCAACCCCAGTAACAGGAAGATAAAACTGTTAGCAACAAACGCCAGAAACTCCCAGTGAGTATCGATATTTCGCAGCGTAAAGTCTGCCATGGCTTTTTTTCCGTAAGTGCGAGTCATTATGCCAGCGGCAATCACCGACATAACACCGGATGTTTCAAATACATGATCAGCAATAATAAAGCTGCTGAAAGCCAGAATGGTGGTATAGGCAATCTGCACAAACTTGAGCCGACGAGACAATTTAAATAAAAACAAGGCAGCCGCACCGAGTATACTGCCGACCAGAATCCCCCCAAAAAAGACTCTCAAGAATTCCCAGATAGACTCCAGCAATATACCGCCGGTAAAATCCGCTCCTGTTTGCACCAGAACCATAACAATACCAAACATCACAATGGCTGTGGCATCATTAAACAGACTCTCAGCATCCATCAACAGAGACATTCGTTCAGGTGCACCAACTTCTTTAAAGAGGGCAATAACGGCCACCGGATCCGTGGCAGAAATAAGCGCACCAAATAACAGAGCGCCAGCAAATGACAGCGGCGTTAGCTTACCAACAAGAAAAGCCACTATCAGCGTTGAAATAATAACCCCAAACACCGCCAATATCAGAACAGGCTTTAATTCCCCGATAAGGGCAGGCAATTTGATATTAATGGCCGCCTCATACACCAAAATAGGTAAGAGCACATACATAATCAGATCATGACTGAGAGAAACACTTAAAACCGGTGCCAGAAAATCCCAGTTTTCAGCCCCCCAACCCAGCACCATTCCGATCACAACCAGACCAATGGTGTAAGGAAAGGAAAGCTTTTTCAAAAAAATAGCCGACGCTGTTGCCAGAAGAAACAACCCCATAAATATCAACATAGGTTCAGCAAGACCGCTGCCCTGAATCTGAGCGGGTATATCCAGTTCCATTAATTACATTCACTTTTCAGATTAATGACTTGTCTTATTAATTACCGTTTAGAGCCAAATCAGCTCAAAGATATTGATCAGCGTGCCTGGTCGACATAACTAGAAGGCACCTTCTAGAAAGCACCTTTATGCAGAGACTTTGCAAGACTAAGATAGCACGACTATTTAAAAAGAGCTTCAGAGAATAAGGCGCTCCGGTAAAATCGCTGAAGGATGGCTAAGGTAAACATCGATACGCATCACTTTATAACCAATATCACAATAGTAATATTCAATTATTCATATACCGGGATTCAGATATTTTTATATTAACCCTCCCATTCCTTGCAATAAGCAAACAAGACTTGCAACCAAAGCGCTTTGGTCTACTTTTCAAAAAGAAACTTATCACTCTGGATATTGACTCATCGTGCTTAAAAACAGATTCCTCGATAGCATACCTCTCTGTAAACTGATAGTAATCATTACCATCTTGCTATCAGCCTGTAGCTCACCTACTCATATAAAAGCTAACCAGCTGTCAGCGGATGTTAATAAGCTTAAAGAAACTATTTTAGCCGATATCTCCACCCTTCTCTCTCAAGATACTGAATTAGACGACTGGGTAAAAAAAGAGATTACCCGACAGGTCATCACACCATTACGCAACCAACCCAATGCGCTCATTTTTGGAGATGATCGTACCACTCGCCCTATATCGGTCAACTTTCAAAAAGCCTTTGAACAGAGCCTATTAAGCAGAGTCAAAGAAGGTAAGCTCAGTCGTGCTATCGCCATTATTCATACACCAAAGCCCACCACACCATTATGCAACCCCACGGGCGAAGCTCTGCCTGAAACCATGCACCCAGATATGAATCGTGATGTTCAACGCTTTAAAACCATAACCGATCGAACGATCACCCTTCGTAATATGGCAAAATATGGTGATCCTGTTGAACTCTACATCGCCTACCCTGAAGCTGGTATCAATAAACGCTCTGCAAGGGAGCAAAACCTGTATCACTCGGAAGTGCAGAATAAAAATAATATCAGCCTGTACGACAAACCTCTGTCATGCACCAAGATACCGGCTGAACTGATTGGAGCTTCTTACCTATTGCAAACCAGCAGCGGGAATTATCTCTATTTTGGCAATAATGGTACTCAGGCTATAGATGGCAAAGGGAATACACTCTGGGGCTATTGGCTTGGCGAACTCAACAACCCGGTAATTGTTAACAGATACAAAATGATAATGGATTATCTCCAGAGCTGCGGAGTTGGTACAGAGTTATCTATACTCCCGGAAAATAATACCCAATAATTGACAGCATCAGAGTGACACATCACCACCGGTTGTTAAATTTTTACTAGTTTTTTTTGTTATTTAAAATCAACTTATGCAACTTTTCTGCATAAGTTAAAGGTCGCGTTATTTTTTCGACAACATCTCTATCAATTAAGTAATTCTACCAAAATCTATCATTTCAATGACCTGTGTCCGATGACAAAGCATTCCAAGCCATCTAGAATCAGCTTTTTTCTTCCCCCGCAACAATAATCAGACATTAGTACATTATGAAAAAAGTAATCGAAACTCCAGATGCCCCGCCAGCTATCGGCCCTTACTCTCAAGGTATGCGTTTCGGTAATCTGGTGATCACTTCTGGTCAGTTACCTATTAACGCAGAAACCGGTGAGATTTCTGAAGACACCAAAGAACAGGCTCACCAGTGCCTGAAAAATGTGAAAGCCGTCCTAGAAGCAGCAGGCAGCAATATGTCTCGCGTGAAGAAAGCGACTGTTTTTGTACGAGACATGGAAGAGTTCAGCAACATTAACGAAGTCTACAAGCAATACTTCTCTGTACCTTTCCCTGCTCGTAGCCTGGTCGAAGTATCTCGCCTACCAAAAGATGTGAAAGTAGAAATTGAAGTCATCGCAACTGTCGACTGACATTAATACTTACAACAGTCGTATGGGAGTAGGAAAACCTTCTCCCATTGCTCTGTTTACCACATCAGATCATCTGGAATTTCAAAGTCGGCGTACCAGTCTTTTTCTTCTTCTGTCAAATCGCCAGCTTCTTCTTCCTGAGAAACCACAGCTTCCGGAATCCGTTCAGAAATTTTAGCAGCCACCTGAGATGGAATTACCGCAAAATCTTCACCCAGCACACCAATGGCAAATACCCCTCGACTGAGTTTATTGAATTGATCTTCAGTAACATAAATCTTCTTGATCTTCTTATCCACAACAAACTTGTATTCAGTCTCGCCACTGTCACGAGAGATAGCATTCATCTCAATCAGCTGACGCACCTGTGCTTCGATCGCTTTAGTCTGACGCTCTTCTTCCAGTTTGCGATTGAGTTCACGGTCTTTTTCGATCTGTGACTGTTTTTCTTTCTCCAGCTCAATACGACGCTTTTCCTGCTCTGTCAGCTCACCAGACTTACGCGCCTGCTGTTTATTTTTTTTGGTTTTGGTCTTTGCCTTGAGCGCTTGCTGCTTAGTAGCCAGACCAGCCCCCATCAACTGGTCCCGAAGGGATTTACTCATTGGATTGATATCTCAGAACATTTAATAGATGCAAATAGTAGAGGCTGTTGGGGTTTTAGCGCAAGTCAGCAGAGTTAGAAAACAAAAACGGTCGCATGAAGCGACCGTTGTTTTAGAAATGAAAAATCGTCAGTGTACGTCTTTCCAGAACTCTCTTTTCAATAAGAAAGCAAAGATCAGGAAGAAGAACAAGAATAGGTAAACATAAATACCCAATTGATGACGCTCTTCTTTGACAGGATCTGCAGAATAAGCCAAGAAGTTCACCAGATCGTAGATCATCTGATCGTACTGAGCCGCTGACAGAGAGCCTTTGCGCTCAGGGTCTACAGTCAAACCACAGAGTTTACCTCCGGATAATGGATCACGCTCTGCAGGGTCAGCACCGTAACAGGTATCAATCTGAACCCCCTGAAGATCAGCCAGAACATGAGGCATACCAACATCCGGGAATACCTTGTTGTTCACACCGTATGGCCGTTTTGGATCTTCATAGAATGTTCGCAGATAGTTGTACAACCAGTCTGCCCCTCCTTTGACCCGTGAAACCAGTGTCAGGTCTGGCGGAGTAGCGCCAAACCATTGCTTGGCCTCTGCAGAGTCCATGGCATTATTCATCAAATTGCCAATCTTGGCATTCTTGTCAAACACCAGATTTTCCATCATCAGCTCATGGGGAATACCCAGATCATCCGCTACACGCTCATAACGCTGATAACCCGTCGAGTGACAACCAGCGCAATAGTTCTGGTAGTACTTTACACCTCGTTGCAGAGAAGCCTTATCCGATGGGTCAACCTCGATGTGATCCATCGGCCAGTTACTTCCTCCTGCTGCAAAAACAACAGCAGGAAGGATCGCAATCGCCAGAAACAACTTGATACTCAATATTATTTTTTTCATTAGCTGGTCACCCTCTCAGGTACAGGCTTTGTCTTCTCCCAACGGCTGTAGAATGGCATCAACAAGAAGAAGGCAAAATACAGCAGGGTACAAATCTGGGCAATCAGGGTATACGTTTCTGTGGCAGGCTGCGTACCCAGCCAAGTCAGCAGCATAAACACCAGGCCAAAGAGCACAATGGCTGAGCGATTGAAAACGCCCTTATAGCGCCAGGACTTCACAGGACTGCGATCCAGCCATGGCAGCACAAACAGAATGGCTATAGCTCCGCCCATGGCAATCACACCACCAAGCTTGGAATCAATAGGCCCTATATCAAACGTGATCGCACGCAAAATGGAATAAAAGGCTCCGAAATACCAGACAGGCGCAATATGCTCAGGTGTCTTTAGACCGTTCGCTGGTTCAAAGTTGGCGTATTCGAGGAAGTAACCGCTCATCTCAGGGAAGAAGAACATCACACCACAGAATACAAACAGGAAGACCACCACTCCAACAATATCTTTGACGGTGTAATAAGGATGGAAAGGTATGCCATCCAGTGGAATACCATCAGCGCCTTTAACCTTCTTGATCTCAATACCGTCCGGGTTGTTAGAGCCCACTTCGTGCAGAGCAAGAATATGCAGTACCACCAGTCCAAGGATAACAATAGGCAAGGCCACTACGTGCAGAGCGAAGAAACGGTTCAGAGTGATACCGGAAATAAGAAAGTCACCACGAATCCATTGTTGCAGGTCAGCACCAATCACCGGAATAGCACCAAACAAAGAGATAATAACCTGAGCACCCCAGTACGACATTTGCCCCCATGGCAGCAGATAACCCATAAAGGCTTCTGCCATCAGCGCAAGATAGATACCCATACCGAAAATCCAGATCAATTCACGAGGCGCACGGTAAGACCCGTAAAGCAATGCCCGGAACATATGGAAATAGACCACAATAAAGAACATGGATGCACCGGTGGAGTGCATATAGCGAATCAGCCAGCCATATTCTACATCCCGCATAATGTATTCAACGGAAGCAAATGCACCTTCTGCACTGGGCACATAACTCATGGTCAGCCAGATACCGGTGAGCAACTGATTGACAAGCACCAGCAAGGCCAGGGAACCGAAGAAATACCAGAAGTTAAAGTTCTTGGGCGCGTAATACTTGCTGAGATGTTTTTCCCACGCCTGAGTGACGGGAAGCCTGGCGTTCAGCCAGTCCATAAAATTATTTCCCATCATGCATTCTCCTCATCTTTACCGATAATCACTACGGCATCACTTTCAAAGGTATAAGGAGGCACATCCAGATTGGTTGGCGCAGGAACGCCCTTATAAACCCGCCCGGCAAGATCAAATTTGGAACCATGACAAGGACAGTGATAACCCCCTTTCCAGTTCGCATCAAAATCCATGGGTTTGACTTCAGGAAGGTATTTCGGCGAACAGCCAAGGTGTGTACATAACCCTACCAATATCAAAAATTCAGGGTTACTGGAACGAACCTCATTCTTGGCGTAGGCAGGCTGCTCAGACTTTTCTGAACCCGGATCTCTCAAGCGATCGTTTATAGAAGGCAGCTCGTCCAACATGGCCTGAGTACGGCGCAGAACAAACACAGGCTTGCCCCGCCATTCATATACCACCTGCTGACCGGGTTCTAACTTTGCAAGATTCGCTTTCACTGGGGCACCAGCTGCCCTGGCCTTGGCACTAGGATTCCAGGATTTCACAAACGGTGTGGCGACTCCGGCAGCACCGACAGCCCCCACCGCTGAAGTCGCTGCCACGAGAAAGCGGCGCCTGCTTTTGTTTACGCCGTTGTCACTCATTAACCTATTCTCCCCATCCAGGGCATTATGCCCAGTGACTTCTTTTTGTTGATGCTTGGGATATTAGCAGGAGAACATCGAACTAAAAGCAATTTGGAAATTAATCCAGTTTATTTTGATTATTTTCCGATCAGCTTTCAGGCAAATATCATCCCGGGTATAAAAACTTTGACTGGTCGGTTCAACGACACTGAAGTACTGAATATAACTTATCCCTAGTTTGCGGCATCCCTTTCCTTATATAACCGCACTTTTGCTTTATACCTAACCACTTAAGCGGCGTAGGTAATAATACTGGTTTTGTTACACAAAAAAAATGCCCGATTTACAAACCAAGCATACTTTTGCTCACTAAATTCAGACTACAGTTCTCGTCTTTCTAAAAACGACATATTTTGCAATCGTTTGCAGAAACTAATTTTTATATCTACTTTTTACCTACCCATAAAAAAACCCTTCAATGCCAAAGCAATGAAGGGTTTTTTATATCCGATAATCGCCATAAAGACGACCATGGATGCATCCAGAATTAACGCTTGGAGAACTGTGGACGCTTACGAGCCTTACGTAGACCAACTTTCTTACGTTCAACTTCACGAGCATCACGGGTAACATAACCCGCTTTACGCAGAGTTGGACGCAGAGTCTCGTCATACTGCATCAGAGCACGAGTGATACCATGACGGATAGCACCTGCCTGACCGGAGCCGCCGCCACCAGATACAGTGATCTTGATATCGAACTTCTCAAGCAGTTCAGTCAGCTCCAGAGGCTGACGCACAACCATGCGAGCAGTTTCACGACCGAAGTATTCGTCCAGAGAGCGACCATTGACAGTGATACTGCCAGAGCCATTCTTCAGGAAAACACGTGCGGTAGAGGACTTACGACGTCCAGTTCCGTAGTATTGAGTTACAGACATAACCACCCCTGATTAAATTTCCAGTTGCTGAGGCTGCTGTGCAGCATGTGGATGCTCGCTGCCGGCGTAAACCTTCAGCTTGCCGTACATGGCGCGACCCAAAGAATTCTTAGGCAGCATACCTTTAACAGCCAGTTCAATTACCTGTTCTGGTTTGTGATCGATCAGCTTTTCAAAGCTAACGGATTTCAGGCCACCAATGTAACCGGTATGACGGTGATACATCTTATCAGTCGCTTTACGACCGGTAACACGTACTTTCTCGGCGTTTACTACTACGATGTAGTCACCAGTGTCCACATGAGGAGTGTACTCTGGCTTGTGCTTACCACGCAGGCGAGAAGCAACTTCAGTTGCCAGACGACCCAGCGTTTTGCCTTCGGCATCAACTACGAACCAGTCACGTTTTACGGTTTCTGGCTTTGCGCTAAATGTTTTCATTAAATTCGCCTCAATGATATTGCTTGCGCAATACCTGTTCTAACTTGGCCGCTCCCTGATGGTTCAGAGCCAGGCTAACAGCTCATCCCCTTATATCTAAAACCGGCCTGTTCAAAACATTGGGCGCTCATTTGGGAAACGGGTGCGGTATTATAACTTCAAAAAAAAGGAATGAAACCCCTTTCTCTGAAGTAAAGCGGCAAGATTCGCCAAAAAAAACATCTTTCCAATAAAATCATACACTTAGCCATCAATAAGCCTGCATTACGGATGATACTCACCCATTTCTACAAGCTATCATGAACTAAGAGGTAATTCCGACCTGAAGAACGACTAAACTATCCGTTTGGAGCTACCAGACAGAAGTTACATTTAAGCAAGCAATGGATTGAATAATGACTATTAACCCTTCCCATTCTAACGGCTTTATTCCAGCTAGCGCCGCCCCTTCAGAACAACCTGCAACAAGCCTTAATAAAGAAGGTGAAAAAGCTACTTCATTAACAGGTGTAACAGGGCAGTTTGGCTTTCGAAAGGTCAGCACTATTCCTTCTTCGACACCATATGTAAAGCAACCTCTGAGCGCACAACTGAGCCTTGACACTTCACTCCGCGAGCGCAGTATTTCTTCGCAAAAAGGTGTTACCCCCGAGCTAAAGCCTATAAACTCTAATCGTACAGATACAGACGTCGACACTTTCATGCAGCGCAGTATTTCGCTGCCCGAACCGAGAACGGGTATTGAAGAACTTCATCTTGATGAGTCGCCACTAAGTCTACGAAACAATCCTTTTCTTGTTGCAGAAAATCTTCCAAACTCAAGCCTATCTCATCTGCTTTCCCAGCACCCTCCCTGAAGTATTCTCTGAAAACCATTGCCAAAAGCATCCAGCACATTAACGCCTTTGAGCAAGCATCCGGCAAGAAAACAGGACTTCAAGACCAAGTATTAATTGGCATGGATAAAGTCGCCAATTATAAGAACCAGGGAATCCCCAAGAGCTATCTGGAAAAAATGCAGGCAGTTGCCGATGAAAAAAACACAATTATTGCTATTCGCCCTGTGGAAAAAATCTGTCGCACCCTGATTGAAGAAGGTTACGCATCAAAGGGCTTAAAGATCAAAGGCAAAAGTTCGAACTGGGGAACTGGGGGCCAATGGCTGGCTTTATTCCGGTTAATCAGCATTTCAGCAAAATCTCCGGTAATCGCGAACAAGAACAAAAATACTCGCAGATCAATCAAAACACGCTCCAACAGAAAAATGCCAGCGAGGAACACCTGCACATCTCCAGCAAGCGAATAGATGAACTGTCTCAATTGGGCATTCTCAGCAATATGCAGGAAACAGCTACTTTTGGTACTTATCAGAAAGGTCTTCGGTTTGACTCTAAACCCTCTAACGGATCGCCTGAATCTTTTGAAGCACATCAACGCACTGATGGGCAGTGGGATATCTTCTCCGGTACAGCAAACCACCGCGAGCCACTTCAGGTGATTCCGGTAACCGCCGACTTTGATTTGCTCTTCGCCCACTCCCCCTATGAAAACGTCGACCTTGGCACCCATGACAGAATCCAGACATTCGACAGTGAGCTTGGCCTCGTCTCAAAACGCAAGATTGAGATAATTAATGCTCTTAACACGGCTTTTGATCGAGGCGAAGGCAAGAATATGGTTCACCATGGGGCAGACACTCACAACCCGGTGACCGACACTAAAACCAACTTGCCTGCGACTGTCATCATTCCTGAATCCATGCTGAGCAAAATGAGCATCTATACCGAATCCCCGATACTGATTAAAACGCCTGAGGAGTTATCCAAATTATATCGAGCCATGATAGACAACGGTATTCGGGTAGAAACCAACCCACTATGGAGCGAACTTCGCAAAGTCTCTCATGAGAACATCAATCGTAAAATTGATCAGTTCAGGGGACGTCGAACCTCTCTTTAATGCTGGCAAACCTGCCCCAAACACAAAATACGCGGTATAGTTTCCGGAACCGTCTTTAGAGGAAACCCTGATGGAGTACCGCAAGCTTGGCAAAACCGATATAAAAGTCAGCGCTCTGTGTCTTGGCACCATGACCTGGGGCGAGCAGAACAATCAACAGGAAGCCTTTCAACAGCTCGACCGGGCTACGGAATACGGCATTAACTTTATTGATACCGCCGAGCTCTACCCCGTTCCCCCAAAAGCAGACACTTACACCCAGACCGAGTCCATCATTGGCAACTGGTTAAAGCAGCGAGGCCACCATCATGACCTGGTGATAGCCACAAAGGTTGCTGGCCCCGGTTGTGATTACATGGATGGCGGTCGTCTCCTCAATCGTCATCATATAGAACGGGCAGTAGAAGGCAGCCTAAAGCGCCTTGGTGTCGAAGCCATCGATTTGTATCAGCTGCACTGGCCAGATCGAAATTCCAACAGGTTTGGTCAGTTGGGTTACGAGCACCAGGGTGGCTTTGAGGGCACAGCGATTCCTGACACACTGGCCGTTATGGATGACCTGGTGAAGGCAGGAAAAATCAAATACTACGGCCTTTCAAATGAAACACCCTGGGGCACCATGCAGCACCTGCATCACAGCACCCATTTGAACACAACCAGAGCTGTTTCGATTCAAAACCCTTATAACCTTCTCAATCGCACTTTTGAAATAGGTCTG
This sequence comes from Endozoicomonas sp., assembly GCA_965199185.1. Lineage (GTDB taxonomy): Bacteria > Pseudomonadota > Gammaproteobacteria > Pseudomonadales > Endozoicomonadaceae > Endozoicomonas. The sequence goes on from CBDAQW010000005.1 coordinate 64,359, forward strand.
GCCGAAATAGCGCACCGGGAACACATTGGCTTGCTGGCCTATTCGCCCATGGCATTTGGTGCGCTGAGTGGTAAATACCTGAATAATCGATGGCCGGAAAAAGGTCGTCTGACACTGTATAAACGGTTCTCCCGCTACAGCAATCCACAGGCTATATCAGCCACTCAGCAATATGTAGAGACTGCTCGAAATGCCGGGCTTGATCCGGCACAAATGGCGCTTGCATTTGTTACTTCCCGCTCATTTGTCACTAGTAATATCATTGGTGCCACAACATTAGAACAGCTGGAAAGCAACCTTCAGTCTTCTGAGCTGGCGTTATCAGATGAAGTACTAAATGCTATTGAGAAGATACACACCGAACAACCAAATCCTAGCCCCTGACCAACATACTCCTGTGTGCCTCAAAAAGGCACTCAGGATACCTACCCTTTCGTGATGTTTGCGCAACCGACCCGCCTCAACTATTAATTAACCGGTTAATAACCCGATGTGTGATTTTTATCTCGTAGGTTGCCAATCCATGGCTTATGGGTTCTGCACACTCCCTGTACAGAATGACAGCTAGTAGAGGTTTTGTGCACTCTGCTGTCATCCCGTACAGAGACTGTACGAGATCCACGTGGCATGGATAGCCATGTTGAAATTAAAAGTCACACATCGGGTGTTAATAATAATTTTACCCCCTCAAACGTTACTGATCAGTCAGAGGTATCATGTCCGGCCTTTTACACTTTTTGGCACTGATATGGCCTCCTGTTTTGCCGCTATCGCTATATTGCCCCTATCCTGGATTGAAGAAATAGCTAAGCACGCTGAAAGACTAAGTACGAATAAAGTCTGACATCAACGAGGCAAGCCGTTACAATCAGCCCTGTTTTCCACTAGCGAACCAGATATTACCACTATGCGCGACTTTATTATCGCTCCGAGTATTCTTTCTGCTAACTTTGCCCGACTGGGAGAAGAAGTAGACAATGTGCTTACTGCAGGTACCGACTGGGTTCACTTTGACGTAATGGATAACCATTACGTCCCGAACCTGACTCTTGGTCCAATGGTTTGTAAGGCGCTTCGCAAACACGGCGTCACAGCTCCTATTGATGTCCACCTGATGGTCAAGCCCGTTGACCGCATGATTGGTGACTTTATCGAAGCCGGTGCCAGCATGATCACCTTTCACCCCGAAGCTTCAGAGCATATTGATCGTTCTTTACAGCTGATTCGTGAAGGTGGCTGCAAAGCCGGTCTGGTTCTGAACCCTGCCACCAGCCCGGATATCATCGAATACGTCATCGATAAACTGGATATGGTTCTGCTAATGTCTGTGAACCCTGGGTTTGGTGGGCAGAAATTTATTCCAGCAACACTGAAAAAGCTGCGCAACGTTCGCAAAATGATCAACGATAGTGGTCTTGATATCCGTCTTGAAGTAGACGGCGGTGTCACTGTTAACAATATTCGCCAGATTGCAGAAGCCGGAGCTGACTCGTTTGTTGCTGGTTCTGCAATCTTTGGCGCTGACAACTATCAGGAAGTCGTCGCCAAAATGAGATCTGAATTGGCGCTGGCATCTCCAGTTTAAAACATTCTATGAACCGTATATTTTCGTAGGTCGGTTTGCCCCGAAGGGACAAGCCGACAAAAAAACTGGACAAGGTTGATAGCGTTATTGCCGGCTCTTGTACCCTATGGGTATCTGCCCTTCGGGCGGAAATCGACCTGCGCGCCCCCTGATTTTAAGGCAGCCATTCTATGACTTATACCTTCCAACCTGACCAGCTTGATCTGATTATGTACGATCTTGACGGCACGCTGGTAGACAGTGTTCCTGATCTCGCCATCGCTATTGACCATATGCTGCAGGAATTCAACCTGCCTGTTGCCGGTGAAGAAAAAACACGACTCTGGGTAGGCAATGGTATTCCGTCACTGGTTCGCCGCGCTCTGGCTGATGATATGGCCGGCGATATGCCGGGTGTGGTTGATGAAGAAACATTTCAGAAAGCCCTGACCAGCTTCCAGAAACATTATGACCGGGAAGTAGGTCTGCATAGCCAGTTGTATCCCGGCGTTCCAGAATTTCTGCAAGCCATGAGCAACCGAAGTATCAAACAGGTCGTTGTCACCAACAAGACTGAATTGTTTACCGACAAACTGTTAAAAATGATGAATATCAATCAACATTTTGAACTATTCCTGGGCGGTGATTCATTGCCGGAGCAAAAGCCACACCCCATGCCATTGCTCCATGCCATAAAGCATGTTGGCACCAACGCAGATAAAGCGCTGATGGTGGGGGATTCAAAGAATGATATTAAGGCCGCCAGAGCTGCCAGAGTATCGGTCATTGGGCTTCCTTATGGTTACAATCATGGTGAACCTATCGAAACGGCAGAACCTGACCTCGTAGTAGCGACTCTCACGGAATTATTATGATTACTATTTACGGTATACCTAACTGCGATACCATAAAAAAAGCTCGGCGCTGGCTTAATAATGCAGACATTGACCACCGTTTCCATGATTATCGGAAAGATGGTCTTGATGAACAAACGCTTAGGCAATGGTCTGATGAACTAGGCTGGGAGCAACTATTGAACCGTCGTGGTACGACCTGGCGCAAACTCCCTGATGAGCAGAAAACAACAATTAATGAAGCGCTGGCAATCCAGTTAATGCTAGAACAACCTGCTATGATCAAGCGCCCTCTGCTTGATCATAATGGCCAGAAGACACTGGGATTTTCTGAGCTAACATACAAAGAAATTTTTAATATATAAGGAAGCTTCAATGAGTAATACCCATTTCAGTATGGCCATTGGTATTGGCAGCAAAAACCAGAAAGGTGAATGGCTTGAAGTTTTCTATCCAAAGCCGCTTGTTAATCCTGAAGCCAGTTTACTGGATCATATTACCAACCTGATCGACTATCAGGGCGGTAACCAGGCGATAGAGCTGGACAGCAAAACCTGCCACGCCCTTGAAGATCTCTTTGTTAATCTGGATGAAAAAGAGCTGGCAACCATTATGGTTAGCCTCGAAGAGAGCAACCAACCCAGAGTCATTACTATTCTGGAGTCCGATGATGCGCTAACCAGCACTCCGGAAGCCTATCTGAAGCTGCATCTGCTGTCTCATCGGCTGGTAAAACCTCATGGCGTCAACTTACAGGGTATTTTCCCTCTGCTGCCAAACGTTGCCTGGACCAGTGAGGGTGCTATCGACCTGGAAGAACTGCCCGCACGACAATTGAAAGCCCGTGCAGAAGGTCGTGTATTGAGCGTCAACTCCGTCGACAAATTCCCGAAAATGACCGATTACGTTGTGCCAAAGGGCGTGCGTATTGCTCATACTGCACGTGTCCGTCTGGGTGCTTACGTGGGAGAAGGCACCACGGTTATGCACGAAGGATTCATCAACTTCAATGCAGGTACGGCTGGTAAGAACATGGTCGAAGGTCGTGTATCTGCCGGTATCTTTGTTGGTGAAGGTTCAGACCTGGGTGGTGGTTGTAGCACTATGGGCACGCTCTCCGGCGGCAATGATATTGTTGTATCTCTGGGCAAGAACTGCCTGATTGGTGCCAATGCCGGTATCAACATCCCGCTGGGCGATGGTTGTACGGTTGAGGCCGGGCTGTACCTTACCGCCAATTCCAAAGTGACTGTTCTGGATACACACCGTAAGCCCGTTAAAGTTGTGAAGGCTGTTACTCTGGCCAACAAATCTGACTTACTGTTTTGGCGCAACTCTCAGACCGGTGCCGTTGAGTGCATGACCAACAAATCAGCCATTGAACTCAACGACGAACTGCACTCCCATAACTGATCCATTCAGAAGTGTCGCTATTTTTTGCGACGCTTCTGTTTGAGGTGCTTCTGTTTAAACAGCGGATTGTCAGTAAGTACCCGGTCATATGGAATCGAATATTTCTGATTCATTGGGCTGGGTACTTATAACCTTGATAATTCGCTTTTTAATTCATTCCTCCCTAAAATGCGCGACCACCTTATTATTCCTGAGGAAGTCGCGTTGTTATTTTCTGATCTGGCACTGCACGAGCGTTTGCAAAAAGCCCTTACTGAACTGGGATTCGAGAAAGCGACGCCAGTTCAGGAGCAAACCCTGCCAAAAGTCCTGGAAGGCAAAGATCTCATGGTCAGCGCTGAAACCGGCAGTGGTAAAACCGCCGCCTTTCTACTCCCCATGCTGAATCATATGCACAACCATCCTGCACCAAAGTCCAGCACACGAGCCTTGATTTTGGTACCTACAAGAGAATTGGCTCAACAGATTCTGGCGGAATGCGAAAAGCTGACACGTTATACCTTCATCAAAACGGGTATGATTATTGGCGGTGAAAGCTTCCGACATCAGATTAATACTCTGCGCAAGAATCCGGAAATCCTGATTGCTACCCCCGGTCGTCTGATCGAACACATGGAAAACAACAATCACGACTTCAGTGACCTGGAATATCTGGTACTGGATGAGGCAGACCGCATGCTGGATATGGGCTTTGGCGGCGATGTATTAAAAATTGCCGACGAGTGTTGTGCAGAACGTCAGGCTATGCTGTTTTCTGCCACCCTCGAAGGTCGTGGCATCAAAGACATGATTGCCCATGTGCTGAATGAGCCACAGTCACTGATGCTCAGCAGCGCCCGGGACAAACACGCCAACATCCATCAGCAGATCATGCTGGCCGACGATATCAAGCATAAAGAAAAACTACTGATCTGGCTGCTGCAAAATGAAACCTATGAGAAAGCCATTGTCTTTTGCAATACCATTGTTCAGACAGAAGAGTTCTGCGGCAAAATAAAAGTCAAAGGTCTGAATGTTGGCGTATTGCATGGTGATATGGACCAGCGTGAACGCAAACACGTCATGCGCCTTTTAGCCGATGGCAAATTCAATATTCTGATTGCCACCGATGTTGCCGCCCGTGGTCTGGATATCAAAGGCGTACAACTGGTGATTAATCTGGATATGGCTCGCAATGGAGATGATTATGTTCATCGCATTGGTCGCACAGGTCGGGCCGGTCAAGAAGGCTTGGCTATTTCCCTGATCGGTCCTAACGAATGGAACCTGATGACTGGAATACAACGTTACGTCAAAGTGGATTTTGAAAAGCGATCCGTTAAGGAGTTACGCGGCAGCTTCAAAGGGCCGAAGAAACTGAAATCTTCTGGTAAAGCCGCAGGGACAAAGAAAAAGAAACCCAAAGATAAAAAAGAGGAAGCAGGCAAACAGCGCCACCGGGTGAAAAAGAATATTGGTAAACGACGCAAACCATCTGCTCAAACAACAGGCCATACCGTCAGCGCACCAGTTGATGCAGGGTTTGAACCGCCAAAGCGTAAAAAGTAACACTTTCAAATTTAACCTTTGTTTACAGTATATATATGACTTCATTCACTTCCCTTGGTTTGTCTGAACCTTTATTGAGAGCGATAGATGAAGCTGGCTATAAAAAGCCAACCCCCATTCAGGTCAAAGCCATTCCGATGGTATTGACCGGTCGCGACGTGATGGCTTCTGCTCAAACGGGTACCGGTAAAACCGCTAGTTTCACCCTGCCCATGCTCAATCGTCTGTCTGAAATGCGTACCAGCAATAGTGTCAGTGCATTGGTTCTGGTGCCAACCCGAGAACTGGCCATTCAGGTCGGTGAGAGCTTTGCAGTTCATGGCAAGCACACAAAACTGAAATCCTGTGCTGTTTTTGGTGGTGTGGACATGGCACCACAAATTGAAACCATTGAACAGGGCGCAGATATTCTCATTGCTACCCCTGGTCGTCTATTGGATTTAATCAGCAAAAAGCATGTTGCATTAGATAAGCTGCGTATTCTGGTTCTGGATGAAGCGGATCGTATGCTGGACCTTGGCTTCAAAGACGACCTTGATCGTTTAATAAAACAGATGCCAGAAAAGCGCCAGAACCTGCTGTTTTCTGCCACCTTTTCAAGGGACATCAAACAGTTGGCACATGAATTCCAGCGCCATCCGGTAAAAATTGACGTTGAGAATCTGAATTCTTCTGCAAAAACGGTGAAGCAATCCATCTATCCTGTGGATCAACAAGATAAGCCGGAAATTCTCAGCTACATTATCAACGGTGGTCGCTGGGAACAGGTGCTAGTCTTTGTCCGCACGAAAAAAGCCGCGAACAAAATTGCTGATCTTTTGCAGGAAGACGGTATTGAGGCAAGAGCTATCCACAGTGATAAAAGCCAGTATCTCCGGGCCAGAACACTGGAAGATTTTAAAGACAAATACTTCACGGCACTGGTCGCAACCGATGTGGCAGCACGCGGACTGGATATCGAACAACTGCCGCTTGTTGTGAACTACGACCTTCCCAAGGTACCACAAGACTATATTCATCGTATTGGTCGTACAGGCCGTGCCAGCACTCCGGGGCGTGCCATCTCCCTGATGAACCCTGAAGAGAAAAAGCTACTGGCTGATATTCGCAAACTCACTAAACTGAAGTTGGATATCGAGCCTGTTCCTTATTTTGAAGACGGTGAAGTTCGCCCTGCAGACATTCGGGAAAAACCTGAAAAAAAGCCATCAAATCGCAATAATAAAAGCACAATCAAAAAACTATCTGGAAAAGCAGCAAAACGTCCCGGCTTTGGTCGTGATGGCAAAAAACCTTCAGGCAGCCTCAAAGGTAAGGTAAAACCCGGAATACGACAGTCTTCAAGAGATAATGTCGCCCGATCCAACAAGAAACCCGGAGGCCGAAGTCGATAATGGAAGACGTACTGGACGAATTACGTGAACGAGCACAGGAACTGGCCGTTCCTCTTGAACTGCCTGATGAAGATATTCTGGTCGACATTGAAGAACAGCTTTTGGTCTCCCTTCCCTATGAGTTTCGGGAGTTTCTATTGCAGGTCAGTGATGTAGTTTATGGCGCCATTGAACCTGTTACTGTGACCGATCCTCAATCACACACCTATCTTCCAGAAGTAGCCGCTATTGCCTGGGATGTTGGTTTGCCCCGTGAGTTAATCCCTCTTTGTGAACATCATGGCGAATACTATGGCGTCTCTGAAGATGGTGAAGTGGTACGCTGGGCAGATGGCGAAATCACAGAAGACAGCTGGCCTTCGGTGTGGCTCTGGGCAAGGGATGTTTGGCTGGAAAGCTGAACTAATGGTCGGTTATTGCGCCCTGAGAGCATCCACCCTTTGGGCGCCCCTCTTCTTCACTCTATTGACCTCTTTTTAGCCTCTGCTAAAATCCTGTCCAAACTTCGCACCGGATTTGCGCTCCGGCCAGCTATCAGGACAGAATAATGACAACAATCTCATCTAAGGCAGCCACTAATGTCGTGGTTTGTGCCCTTTATAAGTTTACGCCTCTGGAAAACCATGAGTCCCTGCGCGAGCCTTTACAAAAGATTATGGAAGCCCATGCTATTCGTGGCACATTACTGCTCGCCAGTGAAGGTATCAATGGCACTGTCGCCGGAAAACGTCATGGCATCGACTCGCTGTTGAATTGGTTACAAAGCCATGACGCTCTAAATCCCATTGAGCATAAAGAGTCTTTTACCCATACAATGCCTTTCAAACGCACCAGGGTTAAGTTGAAAAAAGAGATCGTGACCATGGGGGTAGAAGGTATTGATCCCAATCGCACTGTGGGCACTTATGTCGCGCCACAAGACTGGAATGAACTCATTAATGACCCCGAGGTATTACTGGTTGATACCCGCAATGATTATGAAATACAGGTTGGAACGTTCAAGAATGCAGTAAATCCAAATACTGATACGTTTCGTGAATTTCCAGAGTACGTGAAAAATAATCTGAACCCTGAACAACATAAAAAAATCGCTATGTTCTGCACCGGTGGTATTCGTTGTGAGAAATCCACCGCCTTTCTAAAAGAGCAGGGTTTTGATGAGGTTTACCACCTGCAAGGCGGTATTCTTAAATATCTCGAAGCAGTACCCGAAGAGCACTCTAACTGGCAGGGTGAGTGCTTTGTTTTTGACGACAGAGTGACCGTCAATCATCAGCTCGAAAAAGGCACTTACGACCAATGCCACGCCTGTCGTCTACCCATTACTGAAGACGATAAACTCAGTCCGGAATTTGTTCAGGGTGTGAGTTGCCCACACTGCTATAACAAACATTCTGCCCGACAAAAACATCGCTTTATGGAACGGGAAAAGCAGATGCAACTCGCCAAACGTCGTGGAGAATCTCATTTGGGTGGTGATGTATGCGATACCGTCACTAAACGACGTCATCGGAAACAGCAACTGAAAGAACAGCAACGTAACATTAACATTCTCCCCACCCTGCAGAGGGTGTCGCAAAATCCACCACAAGCCGACAAAAAGAAAAAAGCATCTGGAGATGACCAGCAGTGCCCTTGAAACAGTTACTGAGCGGGACGAGAAGCGAAAAAGTCTTTCAGCAAAAGGAAGGCGCTGGTTGAGCCTGTCGTAAGCGACCGGGTAACACCATCTACCACTACAGCTACGAGACCAAAGGTGCTTTATTAAAAGCAGTCGATCATTTTTGTAAATGATAACCCGATGTGTGACTTTTATCTCGTAGGTTGCCAGTCCATGGCTTATGGGTTCTGTACAGGGACTGTACGGGATCCACGTGGTATGGATAGCCATGTTGAAATTAAAAGTCACACATCGGGTAAAGATATTAACCGTAACGCCGTTGCGCTCGAAAATCAGGAAGATACTGAAACTGAAAGTGCGTTTTCAAATGAGTGGCAGGTTAGCTGATCGCTCACGTTGCAGGCAGACACGGCGGTGAGGGTTGAAGTCAAAACCGGTCAGCGCCGAGTTTTGATTTTTTCATCAAACTTCTTTTCCGCTACCAGGATGAGACGTTTGATGTCCGATAATTTTTATAATTATGCACCTACAGATCGCGGGATTTTAAACGAAATAAGGAAGTATCCCTATCGTTTAAAAAAGAGCGTTACTTATGAAAACCCAAGTGAATACGGATTATATATTGGATATCAATAGACGTTTTCACGATGAGGTTGAAGCAAGAACCTACGATGTCCGAATGGGCGTGAGTTTTACCTCTGAAGCCAGAAACAAACTGATTCTAGAGCTTGAACGGGTGGCCGTTACCCCTATTGCCAAACAAGGATCAGTAGTGGATACCGGTGCCGGAACGGGAAATCTGGCCGTAAACCTTGCGGCTACGGGTTGGTTTGATCGGGTCACTGCCGTTGATATCAGCGAAGTCAGTCTTGACGTGGCCAAGAAAAATGCCGCCGATGTGGGTACATCCATCGACACCTGCTGCTCAGACATGATGCACCTGCCTTTTGACGATAACAGTGTTGAGCTGATCGTAGGCTGCGCCTTCCTGCATCACTTACCCCACCCGGATCGGTTTATGAAAGAAGTCTATCGAGTATTAAAGCCGGGTGGACAGATGATTATCATTGGCGAACCCACCTGGTTTGGAGCCTTTGCCATTAACTGGGTGAAGTTACCGCTGGTACTGATGAATAAAGCTCGTTGTTTTATTCTGAAGAAAAATGAGACCCGGATCGTTTGGGATCACGACAACATTGACGTTCATAACTTTACCAAAAAAGACGTTCATGCTTTTATCGAGCCTTTCAAACAGAGCAAAGTGACCACAGAAGGTTTTCTTGAACCCATTATTAGTCAGTCTATTGCCGCGCCTCTTCGCCTGGTATTACCGAAGGATTCCTTAGTGATCAGACTGTTAGCTGCCACCCAGAGATTTTGCCGTTGTTTTGATGAAAAACTGGCTAATCGCCTGATACCAAAGTTTTGTCGTGTTTCTTTGAAACTCAGTGGGATTAAGTAAGATTCTTTTCATTTGCAATAGTGAAAAAACGGACTGCTTAGTATGTCAAACTACTACTGTCCGGTTAAGCATAAACAAACCCCAAACACCCTTGATTCTGGCTTAAATTCTCCTTGTTTTTCTCTAGCGGGTCGCTGAACAGCTCCAACACAGAGCAACGACTTGTCAGGTTCAGCCTCACCCTTCGGGCTATCAGCTGCAGTGATAGTTTCAGCGTTCTCAGCAAGGCGCGTGATGCAGACAATGGCCATAGGCCTTGGCAAATGGCGCAACGCAGCGGAGGGTACTGAAATTTTTCAGAAAACCACAGAGCACTCTACCAACGCACTCAAAAGGTGATTCGAGAACGCCTGACAAAGCCTTAATTTCTGTAGTCAATAGAGAAGTTCAAGCGTCCAGCTGCTGAATTTAGGTTAAAGACTCCCTCTAAAGGACATGGAGGATGTCAACGCCAGAGATAGACTGCCTTTTTCCAGTCGCAAAGATAAATTCTTACATTAGTGCGCTGATGGCTGCTGGCCATCACCTGATATTTTAAATAAGGACTATTGGGTGAACTGCTGACAATCACGGTCACTGGATTGGTGGCTAATACGGTGGCTTTGCCTACGTTTCGGCTTTCGAGTAAATGACGCTCACTGATTGTACTGAGTTCACCGGTTTCCGGGTTGAAAGCAAAATTGTCATCGTAAGACAATCGATAAGTTTTCCGGTCAACGGGAAGGTTTCCAACATTTTTTACTGAATCGCAGTAACTCAAATCAATATAACCGGAAGGCGGTGTATTAAAACGAACGGCCTGTTGTAAGCGAGAGTGGTTGAGAATGCGACTGGCATCCACCGCATTCGCCAATAGCTCAACGGGTATGATGGTCAATAGTAAAAAAAGCAGGTGTTTCATGGCCGTCTCCGATTTCTTCTGTCACTGCTATCGGCTGCCGGGTGCAATTCCTGATACTCATATCCCGTGCTTGTCACGGCGGTTATAGCTGTATATCCTGTGCGGTTTTCGGAAATTGAATTGGTTCGGAGTTCTACAGGCTTCTGAAAAACACTGAACTGATAACAGGAGCTTTATTCATGCGCGTTATTCTGCTGGGCGCACCAGGTGCCGGTAAGGGAACTCAGGCTCAATTTATCATGGAAGCCTTTGGTATTCCTCAGATTTCCACAGGCGATATGCTGCGTGCGGCTATCAAGAATGGCACTGAACTGGGTAAAAAAGTCAAAGCTGTCATGGATTCTGGTTCGCTGGTATCCGATGACATCATCATCGCTCTGGTGAAAGAGCTTTACGTATCGCCGAAGATGATTGTTCTGCCGGCTTCCTATTCGACGGTTTCCCTCGCACCATTCCCCAGGCAGAAGCACTGCGTGAGGCGGGTGTAGATATCGATCATGTGATTGAAATTGCGGTTGAAGACGAAGACATTGTCAAGCGTATGAGTGGTCGTCGCGTGCATCAGGCCAGTGGCCGTACTTATCATGTGGTATTTAATCCACCCAAAGAAGAAGGTAAGGACGATGTGACCGGCGAAGCGTTGATTCAGCGTGCTGATGACAATGAAGAAACTGTGCGTCATCGCCTGGGTGTTTATCACGATCAAACAGCACCATTGGTTGATTTCTATCAGCAAATTGAAGGTGCTACCCGTTACAGCCGTATTCAAGGTGTGGGTTCTGTCGATGATATCAAGGCAAATGTTCTGGCAGCTCTGAAGCCTGTTTCTGCCTGATTCGACATTCTGCTGTATGATTCGGGACGATAGTGTCCCGTTTTGTTTTGAGAGTATTCAATGAAATTATTGGCCCTGGATACCGCAACTGAAGCCTGCTCCGTTGCATTGAATCTTGATGACGAAGTGATCGAACACTTTCAGGTTATCCCTCGTCGACACAGCCGTGAACTTCTACCAATGGTAGATGATCTTCTGGCCAGAGCCGGGCTGGCGATTGGCGATATGGACGCACTGGCTTTTGGTTGTGGTCCCGGTGCTTTTACCGGTTTGCGAGTGGCAACAGCGATGGTTCAGGGGCTGGCGTTTGCTGTTGATCTGCCGGTTATCCCGATATCAACACTGGCGGCTCTGGCTCAACAGGGCTTGCGGGAAAAAAATGCAGAGCATGTTTTGTCTGCCATTGATGCCCGTATGGGAGAAGTCTACTGGGGCGCTTTTTCTGCACAAACCGGTCTGATGATGCCAGTGCAGAACGAAATGGTGATTGCACCTGCACAAGTTACTGCACCTGTACGTCAACACCCCTGGTTTGGTATGGGCACAGGCTGGGCATTCCGGGATCAGATAGCCGCTGAAGTCAGCGATTGCATCGTTGAAACCTACCCTCACGCTCATGATATTGCTTTGTTAGCTGCAAGGGATTATGAACAGAACAAACTGCTGCCTGCCGAACAGGCTATGCCTGTCTACCTGCGTGATAAAGTCGCTCTGAAGAAAAGTGAGCGATAATTCGATCTGCTACTCGTTTTGCCGACATTCTTTTTACAGAGAGTCTGTTAGAAGTACGGGTAGTCATTCTCTCGATTTCATTTAAGGATAGTTCGAGGAAAGCACTGTGGATTATTTACAGGTTTTACTACTGGCGCTGATTCAGGGAATTACCGAATTCCTGCCAATATCCAGCTCTGGTCATTTAATTTTACCTGCCCAACTCCTGGGCTGGTACGATCAGGGACTGGCATTTGATGTAGCAGTGCATATTGGTACGCTGGGTGCAGTGCTGGTCTATTTCCGAAAGGATATTTTTGTCATTGCCATCGATTGGTTAGGTTCTTTTGTGGGTAAGGGTACGACGTTTAATAGCCGCCTCGGCTGGTATTTGATTTTTGCCACCTTGCCCGCTGTTGTATTTGGACTATTTTTAAAAAGTCTTGGCCTTGATGCAGCGATGCGAACGGTGGCGGTGATCTGCGGTACAACCTTGATCTTTGGTGCACTGCTGGGCTGGGCTGATCTCAAAGGCAAGCGTATCCAGCCTTTGGAACAAATGACTTTTAAACAGGCCATGCTGGTGGGCTTTGCCCAGGCGCTTGCTTTGATTCCTGGCACGTCACGCTCTGGTATTACAATGACAGCGGCTCTGATGATGGGAATGACCCGCGATGCAGCGGCTCGTTTTTCCTTTCTGCTATCGATTCCGGTCATTCTTGGTGCCGGTACTTTGCTAATAAAAGATCTGCTCGAAAGCTCTGTACCCGTTGACTGGGAAGTCTTGACTATGGGAGCGGTCACTGCATTTATCAGCGCCTGGCTCTGTGTTCATTTCTTTCTGGCATTTATCAATCGAATTGGTCTGATGCCTTTTGTGATCTATCGCATGATTCTCGGAGTTGTATTACTCTGGTTTGTCATTGCCTGATTTGTATTTATGATGGCTTTCTAATAAAGGGAGTCATCGGCTTTTTTGAGTTTCTGTCGATGTCCTGCCAATTGTTTATTCAATCCTCATCAAACTCTGACTATCAATATTCTCTGGAACAACTTGCCAACCAAACCGGTGCTGAATTAATTTCAGATAATACACTTCCTGTTGAAGACAGTTTGATTGTCAGCTTTATAAACGACACTTTATCTGTACACCGTCATGGCGCTAAAGAAAAACCGGTCAGTGTGGATTTTGTTGGAGGTAAAGCCGGTCATCGTCGTAAATTTGGTGGAGGCAAAGGTCAGGATATTGCCAAAGCAGTCGGTCTGAACAAGGGCGCAAAACCCACCATTGTCGATGCCACAGGCGGTCTTGGTCGTGATGCCTTTGTACTTGCTTCCCTCGGTTGTGAAGTCACCTTGATTGAACGTTCACCTGTGATTGCAGCACTTTTACAAGACGGTCTTCGTCGTGCCCGGCTGGCTGATTACGAAGTTGCTGAAATTGCCAGGAGAATGACGCTGTTTTCAGGTGAAAGCAGTCAGGTTATGAGCACTCTGTTGCAGGATAATCATAAGACGGACGTTGTCTATCTCGATCCGATGTTCCCTCATCGGGAAAAGTCAGCCCTGGTAAAAAAGGAAATGCGCTTGTTTCAGGATCTGCTGGGGCACGATCTGGATGCAGACAGTTTGTTAGAGCCAGCCATAAAATTGGCGGAGTATCGTGTGGTTATCAAACGTCCAAAAGGCGCGCCTGATCTAGACTCACAGAACCCAACTTACCGACTGGAAGGAAAAGCCTGCCGATATGATATCCATGCACTCAAGGCGTTCACTTAGGTCGACGTATCTCCCTTTGGGGGCAACCGACCTGCGACATCAATGAAAGTTAATTAAAGGTTTTGCAAAACTGCCCCCCTAAGCCGCTGTTCATAATCTTCTTGCAGGCTGCAAAAAACTATGAACAGAGGCTAAACCGACATAGCGAACACTGATTTTCCGTCTATATTGAGTACTCTTTTTATTGATTATTGACCGAGAAAATTGCTATGCCGTTTCTCTGCGCTTCGATGCAGTCTTTTTCCATACAAATTTCTAATTTGCCTCTTTTTTTAAAGAAGCTATTCACTGGAGGGCTGGTTTCAGCTTTATCTCTGTTGTTGGCTTTATCGTCACCTTCTGTCATCGCCAACAATAAAGTCACATTGCAAGTTGGAGTAACATACGACTTTGACCACACACTCAGGCATATTCTTGGTGAATTTATCGAAAAAAATCCCAATCAGTACAATAAACCGGTCTTTACCGTCGGAACTTCGTCCGAAATTGCTGAACAACTCAACAACGGTAAAAATTTCGACATCATTTTTCTGAACGACCGAACAAAAGCCATTGAGCTTGAAAGAGCAGGAAAACTTCTTAGCGGCTCAAGAAAAACATTTGCTTACGGTCGTCTGGCTTATTGGCATGATGCCCCCTATTCAATAGCACCCTATAATATAGCCAATCATATAATTGCGACCAATAGCAGCCTGTTTGTTGCTGAGCCGAAAGAAACGCTTTTCGGCGCCAGAATCCGGGAGTATCTGGATGATGAGATCATCTATGATCAGGCTTGGATGCAGGGAAGAGTCACCTTTGAAGATAAAGTCACTACATGCTGGGCAGAACCTGAAGGTCATGATCACGACGCATCACATCATGATGATGAGGAGGAATGCACGGTTTATCCACGTCCTGCATTTGTACCGGCATCATTTGTAATACATGGTGATGAGGATCATGATGTCAACGAACACGTAGATCATTATACCTATCCTCCTGAATCAGAGGTAACTGCTGTACCTGACGACCTGTTTAAACCAATCGTTGAGCAATTGGCGATTCCAAGAAATGCTCCACACTATCAAGAAGCAGAAATACTCTCAAACTATGTGTTAAGTAACGATATACAAAAATACATTGGTGATCATGGATATTATCTTGCTGATCACTACGAAAATATGAGCAGCGAACCTGTAAAAGGCTGTGCTTCGGTTGCTGCAGCAGCTATATTCAGTCTTTTAGGTGGGACGGTGCTTGGCATCGCAATAGGTAACTTTGTAGGCATATACTGGAGCAAGAATCATGGAGGTTATGCTTTCGGCAGGTTCCCTCGTGAACCGAAATTAATATCGTCAGGTGCCTGACCTCCATCGCCTCACAGCAAACCAGAAGCCAGACCCGTCTGGCTTCTTTTTAGATGAACCCCGACTTAATGATAATCCTCATTGAGCTCATGCACATGACCATGATCCAATTCTTCTTTGGTCGCTTCACGCACTCCAACCACTTCAACATTGAAGTGCAGATTTTCACCCGCCAGAGAGTGGTTCGCATCCACCACCACCTGATCGTCATGAATAGCAACAATCGTCACAACACGAGGACCAATGGCCGTATCGGCATGGAACTGACTACCCACTTCTAGCGGGTGATCACCAAACTGTTCACGAGGAATAGGCTGAACCAGGCTTTCATCATACTCACCATAAGCTTCTGCCGCTTCAATGGAAACATCAAACTTATCTCCGGCCTGCTTACCTTCCATTGCATTTTCCAGACCTTCGACGATACTCATCTCGCCATGCAAGTAAGCCATAGGCGCCTCGCCTTCGGAGCTGTCCATAACTTCCCCGTCATCATTCTTCAGGGTGTAATGGAAAAGAGCCACATGTTCTTTGGCAATTTTCATCAGCGATTCGCCTTATTAAAAAGATAAAAAGGGGTAGTATATCAGCCAGAAAGAGAAAATACCTTTTAAGTAAATAGTCTGAATGACAGAATAGCCAATAGCTGGAACCGTCATAGCTATATCATTACCATCATCGGAAGAATCGGAGAGTAATCTTGAGCAATCCACGCTGCGACTGGTGTCATGGAGATGATCTTTACACCAGGTATCATGATAAAGAATGGGGGGTTCCCACTTATGATGACAAAAAGCTGTTTGAGTTTCTTATTTTGGAAGGCGCTCAGGCTGGTCTGAGCTGGATCACCATTCTAAAAAGAAGACAAGGGTACCAAAATGCCTTTCATCAGTTTGATGTGAAGAAAGTGGCGGCCATGACGGAAGCCGATATTGAACGACTGCTGCAGGATGCAGGCATTATCCGCAATCGTCTGAAAATAAACA
Source organism: Endozoicomonas sp. (assembly GCA_965199185.1). Taxonomy (GTDB): domain Bacteria; phylum Pseudomonadota; class Gammaproteobacteria; order Pseudomonadales; family Endozoicomonadaceae; genus Endozoicomonas. Next base: position 80,776 of record CBDAQW010000005.1, read on the forward strand.
GTACCATCAAAAATGCTCAGGCCTTTATTAATGTTCAGAGAGCGTTTGGTAGCTTTAGTCAGTACATCTGGTCTTTTGTTAATCACAACCCCATCATCAACCAGCGAAAAAGCATGGGTGAGGTGCCAGCAACGACAGATATTTCAGACCGCATGAGCAAAGATCTGAAAAAACGAGGCTTCAGCTTTGTGGGCAGCACGATTTGTTACGCTTACATGCAATCAATGGGAATGGTGAATGACCACCTGATCACTTGTCCTGCTTATTATGGCCCCACTAACGAGAAGGTATCTTAAACCCAAAGATATCTTGAACCAAAAAAACATTGGAGAATTTTCCGGACAGCTTGAAAACCCGAATCAACCGATACGACAGGCAAGCTGCCTGACTGTAGGCTATAAAGAAGTATAAATTATATGCTGTCGGACAACATTCTTCTGTATGTTAAAGAAATATAACCATCTTATTTATCATGCTTTCCTATTTATGGGACTTTTGTGCTCAAATTTATTATTAATGCTTCCTGCAGAGGCAATGATGATGGATGAAGGGGAAGAGATCATTGAAATAACTGATGAGGGTGATCCAACAATAGAACTGGATGATCAGCCTGAAGTCGAACCGTACACAAAGTTTTATTCGACGATTCAGGCTTTTATCAAAATACCGGCTTTTCAGATTCACTTAAGAAATTTGCAACAAATGAATGAGGATGATACCGGTCCATGCAGAGCTAATGAAAATTATCGAATCTATGTTAGAACCACTCGTGGCTTCACCGAGCTTGGCATTGATGTTACTGATGCAGCCAGTGGCGCTGACCCACTAACACAAGACAGCGAAGACCTTGGCACCAGCCCAATAAAAACCAACCCTTTCTTCTCCCGCTTAAGCTCTGTGACTCCCTTCTCCCCTGAACAGCCTGCACCTTACGATCAGCGTGAAATAAGATGGTTCGGTGAATATTCTGAACACGGTTATGCAGAGCGCATTCAGCAAAGAGAACTTGATGAACATCTCGGATATATTATTTTCAAACAATCACCAACAAGAGTAAAAACGGCTGAGACAAAAAAACAACATACCCCACCTGGCTTTGAATTCGTGCAAGACAGTAAAGAGATGGATTATATTGATGTCGTTAGTCCAATAATGCACAAAGTCGTTATCAATGAAGAACGCATAGCCCACACGCCTGATCTTATTTCAAGCATAAACTTTCCGGCTTATTCCCCTGCAAGTGATACAAATATTCAATACAAGCCTGCTTATCGTTTTTATCGAAACAAAAACAATCCAAGACTTATTTACATTGTTTACATCTTTGAAGACTCAGAAAAAAATGAAGTGGAATTTTTGATCAAATACGACACTGTCAAAATACTTCGATTAACTGACATGATGGAGCAAGATAAAGAAGATCCTTTATTTATGCACCAACTGAGAGAAAGTGCGAAAGAAATTTCTGGCAAGCCATTTGACGATGCTTTAGAAGATATCACTATTGCCATATTCGAGAACTTTATGAATACATTCGAGGCTTTCTATATTTCGAAGATGCCTGAAGAAGGGATGATGGTTGATAAAAGTTTAGGTGCTGGGATTTCTGCTCAGGTAAACAGTGGAAATTCTTTCAAATCTCTGGTTATCAAGCGTTACAACAAAGCATTTAAAACCGAAAAGGATGCACAACTGGCCATCAACGGCTTGATCATTTATGGGATATTATGCAAAAAAGCAGGTATTAAACGAGTGCATTCAAAGTACTTCATGATAAAGAATGCTTCGGGCAACTTCATCATGTATTCCATTCAGAAACAACTGAGTGGTTTTGCTGAAGATTATTTTGACAATCCCAATATTACCATTGAAGAAAAACTTAAGGCACTTGAAGAAATCTTCAATATAGGCAACAAACTTGAAGAATATAATATGATTCGAAACAAAGCTAATAACAATAATAGCCATTCGGTGATTCAGGTGCGTGAAGATAAAAATCCTGGCAACTATGCCCTTGTTGAAGATAGCTGGGCCATCATGGATGACAATCCTGCTTATTCTTATTTTCTTGGTCAAATGAACCCGGTAAACTACTTGTCGTTAAATTTATGGCCTGAAGCGCAAAAACATCTTGAGGCGATGAGTAGAATTCCAATATACGGTAATCTTTTCTTTCTTCGTTATTTAAAATCCAAAATAAACAAATCATCACTCAGGCATTATAAATTCATTAATTTTGGTGCAAAATCAAGAGAGACCGCAAAACGTTTTGATGATTATCTTAATCTCTTTGAGAAATACGTTTCTCTTATGTCTGAATCAAAGCACTTAACTAACTGGCTAAAAAGTAATGAAGATGAACTCCAGGCTGCACTGCTTTCTGATCGCTACGGGTATTACATCCCTGATGAACGCATAAAATCATTGCCTCTTAAAGATAAGATTCAAGAATATGTGAACAAGATGGTCAGCAAAGTGGCCAGCGTAAAGTCAAAACGCGCAGAAATTAACAGCATACGTAACTCTGAAAGAGTGAAAGATCAATTTAAAAGTGGCAAGCAGACCGCTTCAGTGATTTTGACGGATGAAGAAACCATAGGTTATCTGAGTAACTACGACCTTCGGTATTACCCGACACCAAGAGATAACTACTGTTTCTGGCATGGGATACTGGCCAATCCTCGATTGTCCTGGACCCGGCTTATCACACAATTCACACAAGAATCCGCACAAAGGCTGCATGAGGAATACCTTGCTTTTCTTGAATCATATATGGGAGGCGCCGCCAATATAGTCAACTCCAATATACGACAAAATACGCCAAACAGCTGGGTGTATGATGATGATATACCGAGCATCATGCAGTTTCTCTATCACAGGTTACAAAGGCCTTACAATATACTGGTTTTATCACTGACTCCCGATGGACACCTGATCGGAATTTACACTCATTTCTCTTTCAGTGACGCTGGCATCTACTCTCCTAACAGGCCAATCACTATTGATGATCCAATCAGGGATCCGGACATCCTGAGAAGCATTGCCGACCAGCAAAACACCCTGACTTTCTATAATCACATCAACAATGTCAGCACAGAAAATAATCCGAGCGATAATCACTGGGGTATAGTGACGGGTACTTCCATCGATATAGATGCAAGGGAAGAACTCAGTGAAACCATTCTGAATAATCCTCAGACATTTGAAAACCCGCTGAAAAACCGGAAAACTCAGAAATTCAAAATTGACACTACGGGAAAAAACGCTTTAACCCTTGACTTAAGATCGCCAATAGCAAAGATCATTGCCGAGCATGACTTCAGAGACCGCGATATCTCAACGCATTTATTAATGGCTTTGATAGAAACGCTGCTTTTTGAGCTCAACCCAGAGCATAATTTGACGACAACCATTAGTGATAACTTCTATAAGATAATGCCTTATCTCACAAAAGATTATACGAATAACAGGCTGTTTTCTGAAAAAAACTCCATACATCAATTTTCTTCTATTCTTTTTGCTATGATGGACTGGTTTTACATAAACTGGCCGTCTATGTGGGAGCACTTCAAAAATGCTGAAAATTCATCTGATTTATGGAATCAATATCAAGCTAATCAAAATCTGCTTTTGTCGTCTATAGGAAAAGAGCTGGCAAACCCTTTTAAACAGAGTAAAAAGCCCAACGTTATTTTTCTGATACAACCAGACGTCACTTACTCTGAAAAAACACCCTTGTTTAACGTTTGGAAGTTCTGGCGACCGAATGATGACCGATTCCTGTCGAACCGCCAGCATTTTATTCTCTCCCCTGAAGATCTAAATACACTACTCAGTAGAAGCCCTCAAGCTATAGCTCTGTATAACAGTGCCAGGTCACTACAGTCAGGGCATTTTGTGTCTTATCACCGACCCTATGATTCTGAAACCAGAGTACTTTCTGGTTGGTGGGTAGTGAATACGATACCAATAAACAAGTCTGCTACTCAGCATTTACTGACTGCTCATCAAACTCGTCAACAAATACCTTCAGACTCGCAGGGAAACACCACATTAACCTATCAACCCGATGAAAGAGAGGTGTCCAAAGAAAAGATGAAGGTCGATTTGTCGTTTTTAAGGCAAGCCCTAAACACTACATCAGCACCACATTTCGACACTACTCAGTACGAGCAGGAAATAACTGACCCAATGTTATCCATATTGTATTCTTCCATGGAAGAAAAGCCGGACGACGTTGACCCTAAGGAAAAGAATCATTCTTATGATATTCGTTTTTGCCTCAGCCAACACCCGGGGCACTCACTGCCACTATCACCCAAAACAGTCTCTGCTCTCCCCCCGAAGCCGTCTGTAAAAAAACAATTCTGGTTACTGCTGGCATTGTCTGTCGCCCAACTATTTAAACATGACTATTCTAAGAAAGGCCTATGATCTTGTGCTGGCAGCCCGTCGGACTTTTTGTCGGTACGTTCGTCTTATTCCGACAGGCTGCTAGTTTGACTCACAGTGCGGAATGCTGACTTTCCTGTTGGTTCCAGAGTGATATGCCAGACGTTTTTTATGCATACATCAATTCGACATAAAATCACCCTTTATAATTTTCTGCCTGCTCTTGCTCTCTACAGTTTGGCTACCTTTGTTTTTCTGTACTTTGCGTTCAAAGCGGTTTCGACCGAAACCAGTCAGAAGCATTTTTTTCAGGCACGAGAGTATGTGGCAGTCATTGACAGCAATGCCAGGCAGACTGTTACGGCCGGTAGAGCACTGGCGCTTGGCAGAGAAATATTTAACCACTCTGAATCTGATCAAACCCGTTTTATCAGCACTTTGTTACAAGATATTGTTCCTGTTACCGGTGCAGGGTATATCACCTTCTCATCGACATCATCAAAGCCAACCTATAAAACAGATTATTGGGAAAGAGCAAGTACTACTTTTGTTAAATCCAGCCCGTCTTCTGAGTTTGATATTCCGGTTGATGTACTTGAATCAATGATTTATGCGACAGAACTCACCTACAAATGGCATGTAAATACAACCATTAGAAATGATCGCTTTGAATCAACCCTGCTGATTGCAATGCCATCGAAAAATGCTCTGCCAACACTATTTCGTATCGATATTGACGGAGAAAAACTCACGACACCATTATTGTGGGATAATCCAAGAACACGCTTGACGCTTCTGGATGCTTCCGGAAATGTACTTTACACCAATGGTGTCACCTTACCTCAAACAAGAACCATGGAAGAGTTGGTTACCATTCCTCCCTGTCAGGGTTTCAGCAAGATTCACATTACCCGTGAAGATGAAAATCCAATTGCCCGAATTCTCTTCAATCCAATATACCCGACGTCAAAAGACGAACCCTGCGCCCTGTTCAGAGAAGCCTCTCGCAGAGTCTCTGAACTGGGAGAGTCCATAAACTTTCGTTCATTTTCGAGAAATGATAAGAAATGGTTGACCGCCTTTCCGGTACCCAGTACGCGCTGGTACTTCTCTTTGGGTATGCTGGAGGAAGATGTACTCCGGCCGGTCACCAATCTTGCCATTCTTTGCGTTTCACTGACTGGCATTGCTTTGTTATTAACCGTCATTTGCCTGTGGTTTGCATTGGGGAGGGTAACCAACCCTCTCATGAAGCTTAAAAACCGAATGAATAAAGTCGCCAGAAGTAATGCATCTTCTTTACCTGAAGAGGTCATAAAAGACGAAGTCGCCAGTTTATCCAGAAGTTTCGCTCGTTTGATTGATCGTCTGTCAGACCGGGAACGGGATCTGCAACAGGTTCGAACCCATAATATGGCGCATCTGGTTCAACAGTTGCATGACCATTATTTTTATTTCAATTTAGATCGCTGCGGCAATATTTTTTATGTCAGTCCATCCATTCAGTCGATTCTTGGCTACGATAAGATCAGCTTTTTGACCAATATCCGGCAATTCCTGACCTCATCAGCCTTGAACCAGCCTTTTCGGGAATTGTTGGACAACAATTCTAACCAGTCATGGAGTGACCCATTTGAGCTTGAAATGCAACATAAAGACGGCTCTGTTCGTCTGATAGAAATCATCTGTTCTGAGCAGGAGATTACTTTACACGAAGGCCAGGGAACTTTGGATTATCTGCCAGATACCGGAACGTTAATCGATGGGATGGGGAATGATATTACTGATCGCGTCAGAGATACTGAAAAGTTCAAGTCATTAATTGCCAGCTCACCCGATGCTATTGTGATCATTAATCCTGATGGGATTATTTCACTGGTCAACTCTAAGGTACTTGAGTTGTTTGATTATCAAGAACATGATTTGCTGAACATGCCACTGTCGATACTCATTGCTCAAAAGGCCAGAACCGAATTACCCTTGTTAAAGAATTTTGATCGCCATTCAAAAGATAGCTTTTGTCTTGATAATTGTCTGTCTAAAGGGGTATCTCAATCTGGGCGATGTTTTCCTGTAGAAGTTTCCAGTAATGTGCTCAACACCACGGATGAAACCCTTATTTCTATTGTTTTCAGAGATATAACGGAACGAAAGCGAATAGAAAAAGAACTCATTTACGCCAAAGAAAAGACCGAAAAAGCCAGTCAGGCAAAGTCTGTGTTTTTATCCAATATCAGTCATGAACTTAGAACGCCGCTTAATGGAATTCTGGGTTATGCCCAGCTGCTTTTGTCTGATGACAAAATGTCAGAAAAGCACCGGGCTAACCTGTCGGCCCTAGAGGTTTGTGGACATCACCTGCTTACCCTGATTAATGACATTTTGGATATGACTAAAATCGAAAGTGGCAGTATTGTTCTCGACCATCAACCGTTTAATCTGAGAAGCACACTGAAAACCGTCTCTGCCAATATTGGCCCATTAGCAAGGCAGAAGTCACTGACTGTTATTCTGAATATTTCTGATGAAGTGCCTGTTGAGATCAAAGGGGACGGCGTTAAATTACGGCAAGTCCTGATCAACCTTATTGGTAACGCTATTAAATTTACTGACGAAGGCACCATAAAGCTGAATGTTGATGTTAGTAATGACCGACTTTCTTTTGCTGTTATTGATACAGGTATTGGTATTGCTAAGGAAGATCTTCAAAGCTTGTTCAAACCTTTCTCTCAACTGCAGAAAGGGCGAAGCCAGGGGGGCACAGGGTTAGGTTTGGCTATTAGCTTTCGCCTGATTAGAGCAATGGGTGGTAAGCTCGAGGTCAAAAGCCAGTTACATAATGGGAGCTGTTTTTTCTTTAGTCTGCCATTAGAAGCCTGTCCTACTCCCCGAAAAGAAATAGCCTACTCAGTAAGCAGTCCTGATCAAATCCTGCCATCCGGTGACAAATTTGAGTTTGAGCATATTCTCGTTGTTGACGATAACTTTGATAGCCGGAATATGCTGGTGCATGCACTGAAAAACAAGCATTGCATTGTTGATGCCGCCAAAGACGGTCAGGAAGCATTAACCAAATGCCAAAATGCCTCTTATTCCTTAATATTGATGGATTTGAGAATGCCTTGCCTTGATGGGTTTTCTGCTGCACCGCTTATTCATAAAATCCCACACCACAGATCAACGCCAATTATTGCTATTTCTGCCAGCGTATCGGCTGAAACACAGCAAAAAATTCAGATGGCTGGCTTTAGTGATTTCATTGCAAAGCCCATTCCGTTTGACATTCTCTTCTTAAGCATTTCTCAGCAACTCACCCAAAACAAAGAAAATTATGCCAGGATACCTGACACACAACAGCTGACTGAACTTATAAACGCTCTGTTAAACATTCAGGAAACCGGCGACCTTGAATATCTGAAATCGCAGGCAACACAATGGGTTGAGCAGACAGTTTATGGTCACTATCCCGGCGTTATTTTGCACATGATTAATGAACTTGATTTAGAGGCTCTGGAAGCACTTTGCTATTCATTGAAAACCGTCAAAGAATCTCGACAACTCATAAAAAGCCTCAACAATAACTAATGCTGTATTTTCCCGCGCAATGACTTCACCTGGCCACGACGGGTTTTACTGTCCATCCGCTTCTTCTGAGAGGCGCGACTTGGTCGAGTGGCTTTGCGGGCTTTTTTAACGACACCTGCCGCTTTAATCAGAGTCTGCAACCGATTCAGTGCGTCTTCCCGATTTTTTTCCTGAGTTCTGAACTGCTGCGCTTTGATAATAATAATGCCTTCTCTGGTAATACGAGAATCGCTGAGATTCATCAGCCGCTCTTTATAAAAATCAGGCAGAGACGAACCGGGAATATCAAAACGCAGATGCACGGCGGAGGACACCTTGTTGACATTCTGCCCCCCCGCGCCCTGGGCTCGAATATAACTTAACTCAATGTCATCAAGAGGGATGGCTACATTATGGGAAATTATTAGCACTGCCACTATCCAGAATAATCGTTATTGTTTTCAGCTTAGTGAAGGCTCAGGTTCCTGCACCAGAATCCAGGGCCGGACAACCACAGTCCATAGCTCTGCCTGAGTATCAAACCATTGTGCCGCCTGTCCATCCGACACCAGTGCCACCTGCTTTTGCTCAAGCCATTGGCTGAACAGAGCTTTGTTGTCCTGTGATAGCTGAAAGCTGACCTCAATTAAATCCAGAGAAGCATCCACCCACACCAGATGGCCTGCCGCAAAATAGCGCTGCAATTCCTGCCAGCTCATGCGGGATGTTTCTTGATTGAGCTTGGTTTTTTCTATGACTTCGGGGCTTACATTCTGAGTCATTACTGCTTGTTATCCATTGTTTATATCTATGCAAAAGCGTTCAGGTTGATCTGCTGTCAAACTGTCCCTACACTGCCGGAATTCGAACTGATCGTCTGACATAAAAATGACTTTGACGCTGACCGAACACCCAAGACTGGAAAGGGAGTTTCGCACGGTTTCTGCGATGATTCACCTTTATTGCCAACATCATCACAAACATCGCACCATCTGCAATGATTGCCTATCGTTGTTGGCATTCTGCCAGAGAAGACTCGAAAGGTGTATCTATGGTGCTGAGAAACCGACCTGCCAGAAGTGTCCGGTGCACTGTTATAAACCAGCACAAAAACAACAAATAAAAAAAATCATGCGCTGGGCCGGACCACGCTTACTATTAAAGCACCCGATTATGACCATGCGGCATTTATTGGATAATCGTAAAAAAACACCGCCGTCCCCGAGGCGTCACTCAACCCGAAGGCTGGAAGAGCATAGATAGACTGTATATATTGTAAGTAAAGGATGTTCAATTAACGAGATATAAGGAGGCAATCTATGCCAATCAATATATCTGGAACCCCTCTAACCAGTGGTCTTTTGGGCAGCTATAACATGCCGAAAGTGAATACCACCAAAAATGACTGGGGCATAAAAGCAGAAGTAAAAGCAAGCACAAGCAGCGTAGCAAAAGCGATTGCTGAGGTAACCAAGCAATCAAAAGACAATACCGAGGTGGTACAAAAAACTGGAAAAGCAATGAAGTTGGTTGCTTTTGGTATGAAAGGAAGCTCTAACCCTCGTGTAAAAATACTAGGAATATTCCTCAAGGCACTGGCAGACGCAGTAACCCGCGCCAAATCACTCGTGAGGTAAATCCTGTAAACGCGCCCGACGGAAACAACATCAAAGGAATTGAACATGGACTACTTTCACAACCTGGCTTCTCAGCTTTTTGCCGAGCTAAATATTGATCAACCGGAACAGAACGACGAATACAGCTTCAGCCTTGACGATGACAGCACACTCCATATTGCCCTGCAGCACAACACCGAGAGCCTGCTGGTATTTCGGTTAATTGAAGGATTTATTGATAACCTGAAACCAGAGCAATATTGCCAGCTACTGGCTATGAACGGGTTCTCTGATACCGACGTGAAAAGTGGTGTATATACTACAGAAGACGCTGACTGCGTGATTGTCTGGATTCAGTCTCCTCTCAAAATACTTGATGTTGAACAGCTTAAAGAATTTGTTCATCAACTACAGATTGATTTCCCTCCCCCCATTTCTTCCTGAGCACAATGAGATTGTCAGCCATTGCTGTCTGTTACTGATGATCTCATCACAAACCGTATTTTAACTACATGCATTGAAATGGCTGTCCGGCTATAATTTCGCCCCTGATTTTCAGACGGTCTCTGAGGGTGGCGGCAATGCAGAACATACCTGTATTAGCCCTGAGCCTGTCAAAGGGTGAGCGGTACACTTGGTTCTTTCCTTATTGCTGCTACTCTGAGACCTATGGTTATTCCATTTTGGTCTTTAAAACCAATTTAATTGCGGTATAGCGAAATATATACTTGGCGATCTTTTCCGCAATGTGTCCTGATATTTAACGCTTCGTTAAGGAGCTGGGAAACCAATGAGCGAACTGATATTGATACTGGTCAGCGCCATACTGGTCAATAACTTTGTGCTGGTGCAGTTTTTGGGTCTCTGTCCATTTATGGGGGTCTCCAACAAACTGGAATCGGCCATGGGGATGTCGCTGGCAACCACCTTTGTGCTGACACTGGCTTCTATCTGTAGTTATCTGACTTATCACTATATTCTGGTGCCACTTGAGCTTGAGTTCCTTAAAACTATCTCTTTCATTCTGGTGATTGCCGTGGTTGTGCAATTTACTGAGATGGTGGTTCGCAAGGTCAGTCCATTACTGCATAAAGTACTGGGAGTTTTCCTGCCTCTGATTACCAGCAACTGCGCTGTTCTGGGTGTCGCTTTACTGAATACTAATCGTCTGGACAGTACCTTAGTTGACTCTGCCACTTACGGTTTTGGTGCCGCCGCCGGTTTTTCCCTGGTTCTGGTCCTCTTTTCTGCCATGCGTGAACGCATTGCTGCCGCCGATGTACCAGTCCCTTTTCGGGGTGCAGCGATTGGCATGATTAGCGCTGGCTTGATGTCTCTGGCTTTCATGGGCTTTACCGGCCTGATTAAACTCTGAGGGAGATGCTGTACAACCTATGGAAGTTGTTCTCTACGCCATTGGTGCCCTGCTAGTTCTGGCACTGGTTTTTGGTGCTGTACTGGGCTTTGCAGCCATCCGCTTTAAGGTGGATGGCAATCCTATTGTTGACCAGATTAATGAAATCCTGCCCCAAACCCAGTGCGGTCAATGTGGTTTTCCGGGTTGCCGTCCTTATGCCGAGGCTATTGCCAGCGGCGAGGCGATTAATAAATGTCCTCCTGGTGGTCAAACCACTATTAATCAACTGGCGGATCTTCTGGATGTTGAGCCTGAACCACTGGATGCAGAGCATGGAGCGGAGTCTGTCACCAAAGTGGCTTTTATCCGGGAAGAAGAGTGTATTGGCTGTACTAAATGTATTCAGGCATGCCCGGTAGATGCCATTCTGGGTGCCGCTAAACAGATGCACACAGTGATGGCCGACGAATGCACCGGCTGTGATCTCTGTGTTGAACCCTGCCCGGTCGATTGCATTGAAATGCGCCCGCAGGAAGTCACCACCCGAAACTGGCACTGGGAAATGCCCAAACCTGAATTACAGATGATTGCAACGGATCGCAGGGGGGAAACGGCATGAATGCAAGCATAGAATCTCCCATAATTGCCAGCTCTGAACGGAAAATCTGGTCACTGACCGGTGGTGTTCATCCTGAAGAAAATAAAACGCAATCAACCAGTCGTTCAATCATCAAAGCTCCAATTCCGACTACTCTGGTTTTACCCTTGTCACAGCATGCCGGAAGTCCCGCAGAACCTGTTGTTCATATCGGCGATAAAGTGCTTAAAGGTCAGCTTATTGCACGGGCAACAGGTTTTGTTAGTGCACCCATTCATGCACCAACTTCCGGCACGATAATCGCGATTGAGAAACGTCAGATTGCTCACCCCTCCGGACTGCACGACAACTGTATTGTTATCGAAAGCGATGGTGACGATCGCTGGTGTAAACTCAACCCTGTTACTGACTATTTAAAAACAGAACCTGAAAAGCTGGTGGAGATCATTCGTAACGCAGGCATTAGCGGTATGGGGGGGGCTGGTTTTCCAACAGCGGTGAAACTGACACCAAGGTCGCCCATAAAAACGCTGATTCTCAACGGCACTGAGTGCGAGCCTTACATCACCGCCGACGACATGTTAATGCGGGAATACGCCAGGGAAGTTATTGAAGGCACGCTGATTCTTCGCCATGTATTACAGGCGAGTGAATGTCTGATCGGTATTGAAGATAATAAGCCGGAAGCCATTAAAGCGCTGCAACAGGCCGCAGTAGACCATGATATTGAAGTGGTTGTTTTCCCGACGGTTTACCCTTCAGGCGGTGAGAAACAATTGATTCAGATTCTGACAGGTCAGGAAGTGACTTCCGGCAAATTACCTGCTGATCTGGGCATAGTGGTACAGAATGTCGGCACAGCGGTGGCTGTTCATGATGCCATTCAACACGGTAAGCCCCTCATCTCAAGAATAACGACACTGACCGGCGAAGCCCTGCAAGCCCCCCGCAACACAGAAGTGTTATTAGGCACTCAGGCAAAAGACGTGCTTCCAGTGGGCAGATTAAACGACGAAATGCTGGCGACACTGGTCGTTGGTGGTCCGATGATGGGGTTTGAGGTGGATAACCTCAACATTCCTGTCACCAAAACCACCAACTGTCTGATTGCTGGCACAGTAGAAGAATTTCCTGAACTCCCCCCTGCGCAAGCCTGTATTCGCTGTGGTTTATGTGCTGAAGCTTGCCCAAGTTCACTGCTGCCACAACAGTTGTTCTGGCATTCCAAAGCAGAAAACCATGACCAATTATTGCACCACAATCTGTTCGATTGCATAGAATGCGGTGCCTGCTCCTATGTCTGCCCAAGCTCGATTCCGCTGGTGCAATATTACCGGGCTTCTAAAGGCGCTATCCGTACTCAGGAAGCCAAACACGCCAAGGCTGAACGCTCTAAAGTTCGTTACGAAGCCCGCCTTGAACGCCTTGAGCAGGAAAAAGCTGAAAAAGAAGCCAAACGCAAAGCGAATGCGGAACGTGCTGCCAAGCTGAAAGAAGCGAAAGCAAAAGCTGCTGCCGAAGAATCTTCCGCACCAGCCCCGGTAGAAGATGATCCAGTTAAGGCGGCCATTGCACGAGCAAAAGCGAAGAAAGCAGCAGCTGGTGGTTCTGCACCTAATAAACCCAAAGCGGACAAGCCGGTACTTTCTGCCAAGCAAAAAGAACTGAAAATCCAGTTAGCGATGGCGAAAGCACAGTTGAAAAAAACCGAGAAAGCACTGACCGCGGCTGAAGCATCTGGTGAAGGGGATGTTGACAGCTTGAAAGCCAATAGTGTCATGCTGAGTCAACAGGTTGAACAGCTACTGAAAGAGTATGATGCAGCTTCTGAGACTCCAGTCAAGAAGGTGGAAAAACCAGCGAAGCCTAAGCTATCGGATGAAGAAAAGCGTAAGAAAATCGAGCTGGCTATGGCAAAAGCAGCCTTGAAGAAAGCCGAGCGAACTTTGGCTACAGCGCTGGAAGGTGGTGATGAAACCACCGAATCTCTGCAGCAAGCCGTTGACGAGTGTCGCGAGAAAGTAGAAGCATTGAGTGAAATGGAATAAAAGATGAGCCTGATAAACCAGAGGGCAGCAAAAACATCTCCCCACGCCAGGGGTGACAATCGCACAGGGCAACTGATGCGGCTGGTGGTATTGGCTACCATACCCGGTCTGATTGCCCAGACTGTCTTTTTTGGCTGGGGCACGTTGATTAATGTGATTTGGTGCAGCTTAATTGCCCTGAGTTGTGAGGCATTGATCATTAAAATTCGTAAGCGCCCACTGTCGTTTTATCTCAATGATGGCAGTGCGTTGGTCACCGGTATTCTGATCGGTCTTGCCGTTCCTCCATTGTCGCCTTTCTGGCTGACACTGGTGGGTGTGGCATTTGCCATGATTATTGGTAAGCACCTGTATGGTGGTCTTGGGCAAAACCCATTCAACCCGGCAATGCTGGGCTATGTACTCTTGTTGATCTCTTTCCCTCAGGAGATGACCAGCTGGATGCCACCCAGAGGGCTTGAAGGTTTTACCGGCAGTTTTGTAGATGCACTATCTACTATTTTCCCATTGGGTCATGGCGTTAGTGTCGATGCTGTGAGTATGGCAACACCGCTGGATGTGGTTCGGGAAAACAAAAGCCTGACTATGGATGAGCTTTGGGCTAGCAATGATATCTTCAGTGGTTTTGCCGGTCGAGGTTGGTTATGGATTAATGTTGCCTATCTCTTGGGCGGGTTGTTCCTGCTCTATAAAAAAGTTTTCACCTGGCATGGTCCGACAGGCATGCTGACGGCGATCACCATTTTATCATTTCTATTTTGGGGTACTGGCTCTGATAGTCATGGCTCGCCACTGTTTCATCTGTTCAGTGGCGCGACCATGCTGGGTGCATTCTTCATCATTACCGATCCGGTCAGTGGTGCCACCAGCAACCTTGGCCGTCTAATATTTGGTGCCGGTGTCGGTATACTGGTTTATGTGATTCGTGCTTTTGGTGGTTATCCTGATGCCGTTGCTTTTGCCACGCTGCTGATGAATATGGCGGCTCCAACCATCGACTATTACACCCAGCCAAGAACTTATGGTCATAGCGAGTCCAACAAGGGCTTGCCGAAGAAGGACTGATTCATGACTCAGGATAATTCACTGTCGCAAAACGCACTGGTTAAAAGCATTATGCGCAATAGCTTGAGCCTGGGGTTGTTTGCGATTTTTACGGTAGGGCTGATTTCCCTGACCTTTGTCTTTACTCAGGACAAGATCACTGAACAGGTTCGAGCTTATGAAGCCAGAGCCCTGAAAGAAATTCTTCCGGAAGAAACACACGACAACAATCTTCTGGATTCTACTGTACTGCTTGAACCTTCAAAACAACTTGGGCTACAGCAACCGGGTAATGCCTATGTCGCCTATCAGGGCGGCAAAGCATCAGCAGTTATTCTTCCAGTGGTCGCACCGGATGGCTATAACGGTCGAATCGATTTGCTGGTTGGTATTCATCAGGATGGGACTCTGGCAGGAGTGCGAGCTATTACTCACAAGGAAACCCCGGGACTGGGTGACAAAATCAATACTAACGTCACTGACTGGATACTGGGCTTTGCCGGTAAATCGCTGAATAATCCGAAGCCTGCTGGCTGGGCAGTAAAGAAAGATGGTGGTGATTTTGACCAGTTCGCCGGTGCCACCATCACACCCAGGGCTGTGGTTGCTGCGGTGTATCGTGCTTTGGAATATTTTAAAGTGAATCAGTCCATGTTACTGAATAACAAGCCTGTAACCGCGCAGGAGGAGCACTGATGTCAGAATCTTTCACCAAAGAGCAGGTTTCCAAAATTGCCCGTGACGGACTTTGGAGCAACAACCCGGCACTGGTTCAATTGCTGGGTTTGTGTCCGCTATTGGGTGTTTCCAGCAGTGTGGTCAATGCTCTAGGCCTGGGCATAGCCACCATGCTGGTAGTGATGGGCTCCAACGTTGTGGTCTCTCTTATCCGTCATCAGGTATCCGATGCTGTTCGTTTACCGGTATTTGTCATGGTCATCGCCTCTCTCACCACCTGTGTTGAATTACTGATGCAGGCATACACCTACGAGCTTTACAAAATTTTGGGGATTTTTATTCCTCTGATTGTCACCAACTGCATTATTCTTGGTCGTGCTGATTCCTTCGCTTCCAGAAATCCGCCACTGCCCGCCGCCTTTGATGGTTTTATGATGGGTGCCGGATTTGCTGTTGTGTTGGTGTTGTTGGGTGGTTTGAGAGAGCTGATCGGTCAAGGCACTCTGTTTGCCAACATGCATCTGTTGTTAGGGTCTATCGCTGAGAACTGGACCATTACAGTGTTTGCCAATTACAAGCAGTTCCTGTTTGCTATTTTGCCGCCGGGTGCGTTTGTGTTTATGGGCTTTTTGATTGCCATCAAAAATATTATTGATAAAAAACAGGAAGAAGCTCGCAAAGCACAAGCGCCTGCACCTGAAACAGGTAGCAGACGAGTGCGGGTGACGGGGTAGGGCTTACGCCCTTGTCGGAGTCTACTTCACGGTCTCCGGCTACAGTTAACCTCAATTTAATTTTTCTCAAACAGAATAATAACCCGTGAATGTGCTTCTCTGTCCAAACCGAAGAACACAGGTTCTCTTAGTCCCAGCGACATGCTCAGGTCAGCATTAATGGGAGACCAGCCTTCGGCAAGAACTCTGTATAGCCCTGGGTAGGTTGTTTTTCCGCTTTGAGGGTAACAAGTGAAATCCGTCACATCTAAAGCATCTAAATTACTATTATCAGCAGAAATACAGATCATTCTTTCACGGGTGATTTCTGGCTCTAAAGTGCATGATGCCACTCCCGACCTCAATGTCAGATTGAGAAATAAAAAGAGCATCCACAACGATAGAGAATAAAAATCAGTCATCATTAAGATCGTTTCTGTTTCTTCGGTTTCTTTGGCTTGCTCGCTCTACGGGGTTTTATCCGGATTTCAGGTATACGGTTAACCGGGTGATAACCTTCGAGCGGGCGGCGTTCGATATGTTTCTGAATCAGATTCTCAATATCCGACAGCTGTTTAACTTCATCAATACTGACTAGCGAAATGGCCTGCCCTTCAGCCCCGGCGCGCCCGGTTCGACCAATACGATGCACATAATCTTCAGGTACATTGGGCAAATCAAAATTAACCACCTGTGGTAGTTGGTCAATATCCAAACCTCGAGCGGCAATATCAGTCGCTACCAAGGCAAGAATATCACCGTTTTTGAATTCTGCCAGTGCCCGTGTTCGTGCTCCCTGGCTTTTATTGCCGTGAATAGCTGCGGCAGAAATACCTGCTTCACAGAGCTTGCGGGTTAATCGGTTGGCACCGTGTTTGGTGCGGGAGAAAATCAGCACCTGATTCCAGTTATTCTGTTTGATCTCTTTAATCAGCAGTCGTGTTTTCTGTTTTTTATCCACCTCATGAATCCACTGCTGTACCGTTTTTACTGTGGAGTTGGGTGGCGTTACCGAAATTTCAACCGGGTTTCGTACAATCGTTTTTGCCAGGGTACGAATCTCATTGGAGAAGGTTGCCGAGAACATCAGGTTCTGACGCTGTTTTGGCAATAGCCCGATAATCTTGCGAATATCATGGATAAAACCCATGTCCAGCATTCGGTCGGCTTCATCTAACACCAGTACTTCAAGTTGCTTAAAACGAATTGCCTTTTGGTTGTATAAATCCAGCAAGCGCCCCGGTGTTGCCACCAGCACATCAGAACCTCTGCACAACTTAAGCATCTGAGGGTTGATTTTTACACCACCAAAAACAACGTTAAACTTCAATCGCAAATATTGACCATAGGTAGCAACACTCTCAGCAACTTGCGCTGCCAGTTCACGGGTCGGCGTGAGAATCAAAGCCCGGACTTCATTGACACCTGCTTTTGAACCTTCTGCAAGCTTTTCCAGTATTGGTAGTGTAAAACCAGCGGTTTTGCCTGTGCCGGTCTGTGCCGCCGCCATCACATCGCGGCCTTCAAGAACGGCAGGAATGGCTTTAGCCTGAATCGGCGACGGTGTCTCATAACCCTGTTCAACAACTGCTTTGAGAATGGGGGCAGAAAGCCCGAGAGAGGCAAATGTCATAGAATGGACTCGTAAGAAAGGATAGAACCGTTTCACCGGCAGGTGAGTAGCTTACATTGAGAACGTATTCAGAGCTATTACTGATCACCGCATCATCAAATGGTGTTTTCTTGATGTTCATCAACACATTGGGCCTGCTTGAACAGAACAGATTGTTTCTCAGACCCTCGATGGTACATTGCAACTTTTAAACGACGACTGTTATATATATGCTTGAAACTTTCCTGAAAAACTCCGCTATGACCGAAAAGCAAAAAATGATCTCCGGTCAGAGTTATTATCCTTGGGATGAAACGCTGATTGAAGACAGAAATAAAGCTAAAGATCTCTGTTTTGATTTTAACCAGATAAAACCCAGCCAAACTAAAGACCGTCAGGCACTTATCAAAACGCTTTTCAGTGAATCCGTAAACCCTCACATCGAGTCACCTTTTTACTGCGACTACGGCTATAACATTCGCACTGGTAAGAATTTTTACGCTAACCACGGGTGTACCATTTTGGATGCTGCTCCTGTTACCTTTGGTGATAATGTGATGCTGGCACCCGGTGTACTCATCTCCACAGCGACCCACCCTCTTGATCCGGCACAGCGTGCATCAGGTGAAGAGTTTGCTCACAGTATTACTATTGGTAATGACGTATGGGTTGGCATGGGTGCAAAAATCCTGCCCGGTGTCAGTATTGGTGATAATGTCGTGGTTGCAGCGGGGGCGCTTGTGAATAAGGATGTACCGGATAACTCGGTTGTCGCAGGAGTGCCTGCTAAAGTTATCCGGCAGTTAAGTAGCTAACGACATGACATCATATTTTTCTAGCTCCGTTTTTCGGCACTCTGCAGTGTTACATCTCCGGTCATATAGCTACAGCTATGCTCCCTTCGATGCAACATGCAGAGTACCTTTCCAATAAGCCGAAACATCCGACTCCATATGGCCTAGCTACTTAATGAATCAATAAAATGCCATCTGAAAGTTAAGTCTGTTTGCATAAAATGCATTTCAACAGTTTTAACTTTCAGTGCTACTTATTGTAATCTCACCATTTTACCAGTCTCAGCACTCGTAGGCTGCATTTCAATATCAGCGACTGGCATTAACGACTTACCTTCGTCGGTTATGATTTGAGCTTGCTTATTCATATCTGTATAGGGGTTAACAAATGTCTTGGTTCTAAGGTTTGTCCAGCGAGGTGTTGGATTACCGAGCCAGGCCACATTGATAAGAACAGTATTGTAATCGACTATCGCTTTTTCATTGGCCAGCATTTCACCACCAGATACAACTCGATTTTCTGAAAGTCTTGTAATCAAAGCATTGATCGATTCCACCCCGTTTGCCGTATCGCCACCAATCCATGTATACAGATTAATGTCATAAGGGATAATCGCTGCTCCGTTGGCAAGATTCCAAATGATATCACCTGCAAAGTTTCTCTTGCTTAACCCATAAGCCGCTTTGAAAGCCATGATATTCTCAGGTAGCCTGGCCAGGTTACTGATGGAGCCTACCGTCAATAAGCGGAACTGAGGCCCATAAAGTTTGATGCCTACTTGATTTCGCTCCTCATCGATATTTGTAATTTGTTCCTCCGTCCAATTACCCAAATGAGAGTTCTCGACAATAAAACTAATCGCATCAGCTGCACAATCAAGGTTTGCACAGTTTTCGCGAGAATAGCTTTCCTGATTCGGATCATCTTTGTGGTAAAGAATGCCGTTGTCGTTTAGAGCAATGACAACATCAGATCGTGCTTCCAGGTCCTCCCTCTTTAAGCCTATAAACTTTTCTTTCTCATTCGGGTCGGTGATATTAAGGTTATTAATGGCATATAAAGCGGCGGCATTATATTCTTTACCATTCCAAAGAGGGGCTGCTGCATGTTCAATCGGGTTAGGGCCAAACCACAAATACACAATGAACGGAGACGCAAGCGTTTTGGCACCAGCGATCAGTTTATTGACACCGTTGAAAACAACATGTCCTTTCTTATCCAGAATAGACGTCAGTGATCTGAGATACGCAGCCTGTATTCCGTTACCAAATTGCGAAAGTTTTGTTGTCACTATGTGAATGCCCAACTCTACAGGGAATAACACAGTATCAATCAAAGAGTATCCAAGCGTAAAACCAACGGTAGCACCACCCAACCTGTTTAGAAGTTTATAGGTATAAGCTTGTGACTTTTCCTTTTCTTCATCACGCCAGCTAGTGACATTGACACCTAAGAGTTCTGTTTCGTTAGTAGGCTTCTGAAGATAAACTTGCTTACCTACTTTAATGCACAGTGCAGGATTTTCCTGACACCAGGTATTGAAGGCAGCCGTTTTAATTACCTGTTTACCTACACCTTCCGCGCCATTTTCATCACCTTTGCCATACGCCCAGCCGGTATAGGTTGCCCCCAATAGCCTTACCAACAGAAAGCCTGCGCCAACCCCTCCTGATATCTCCGCGAGATCCAGTGCAACCAGAACACCTGTACCTACCAGAAAAACACCGTTTCCAAGCCATAACGGCGCATCTACCGAAGGCGCTAAGGTGCCAAGCATGGCGAGAAACCCGATTTGCCCTCCCTCGTAATACTGAGGTATCAAGCAATTCGCTTCGATTTTATCACGCAGTTCTGTTGATATGGTTGCATTACCATGGATCAAATCGGTCTGATTACCGAGACCAATACTCTCCGGATTACATGTATCAAGCTTTTTTTGAATTTGGTTAGAAACATTGGGAATATTCAGACCAGTAAAGTAAGTATTAATAACCCCGTAAATGGCCATCATAGCAATCGTTGAATACCTGATGGCGCTGGTTGTCGTTCTACTAATGGAGTGACTGAGTGGTGGTAATAAGAGAATAATGCATATGAGCAC
The DNA here is from genome assembly GCA_965199185.1 of Endozoicomonas sp. Classification (GTDB taxonomy): domain Bacteria; phylum Pseudomonadota; class Gammaproteobacteria; order Pseudomonadales; family Endozoicomonadaceae; genus Endozoicomonas. Next base: position 101,294 of record CBDAQW010000005.1, read on the forward strand.
TATTTTTATTATTTTACTTCTCGCTTCTGAAAATACTGAACAATGGTTCATATTCATGAACAATGATCCTATTCAAAACTAAAATTTAATATTTTTCTGGCTCTCTGATTATCTTTCAATGAGTCAGAAGCCTCCTGCCTGCATGATTCTGTAATTCTGATTTAGCTAGCGATCAGAGAATGGCGCTCATCGAGAGAAAACTCCTGAGAATGGAAATGAGAAAATTAGACGACAGCTCACTACAGGACTCCTGGCACTCTTAATGTGAGTAGAAAGTTAGAAAACCACCCAAATAGCAACACTGATTAGCCTCGTAAGAAATATAGATAACTTCCGGACATTTTCTATACAAAACAACAAGATTCGGATAAATACTTAGATTCAGATGTAAAAACCGACATCTTATGATCAGCCATCCAATAGAATATTTTGAGGGTGTAGACCGAACGTTAAAAAATGTCGTCTTTATTGGTGTAAAATAAAATGCATTATCTGGTACTAAAGTTAGATCATTCTGTATTTTTACTAAAGGGAGTCTTATTGTGTCTGCTGTCGCTTTGCTACCTCGTATAATTGGTACTTTGTTTTATGTATCGCCTGAGTCGGAGGAAGCTCAGGAGATGATCTCCCAATTGTCCGGTGTGCCTGAATTGTTTCCATGGTCTGACTTACCGGCGTTAAACAACATCTGCCAATCCTTTGGCGCAGTCGATATCAATGCTGCTCTGATTTATGCCTGGTCCACATTGTTTGAGCGACAGGGCGAGGTACCGGCTCCCCCCTGGGGGTCTGTCTATCTTGATAAGGAGAACATGCTGTTTTCGGACTCTACCGATCAGTATCGTGCCTTTCTGGAGCAGCATGAGCTGGCACTAAATACACCAGAGAATGAACCAGAAGATCAGTTTGGATTGATGATTCTGACGCTTGGGGTATTAATGGAATCAGAAAATGATGAGGCAGCCATTGAACTACTCAGTACCCATTTGTTGCCCTGGGCGTATCGCTATCTTGAGTTGGTTCAGAAGATGGATAAGAGTCAATTTTATGAGCCGCTGGCTAAACTGGCAGATCACTTTCTACGGGAAGTACAAATGGCTTATGACGTCACTCCAAAAAGTCTTGAATTGTTCTTATGAGCGACAGCCACTGTTTTTGGGTAAGCTTTTTTAGAAAAATTTTTGAATAAACATACGACGTACGTGCGGCAAATTTTGTTGTTGGCTTCTGACCTTCGGGCGGAAGCCAGTCTTTGCAGGAGCGATTATTTTACTTACCGGCTGTCTCTAGCTGACGAGAAGCATCACTTAAAATGGCCAGTATCTGCTGTCTTTGTTCCTCACTTTCAAGATTATTGGTATCCAGATTCAGGGAAAAACCTTTGGCATTATGCTCAAAGTAGGTTCGGTTCTGACCAATATTGCTGAACAGATCAACCACAGAATAGATGGGAATTTTGCGGAAAAAGCCTTTAACCTTGATATCACCCATGGATTGGCAATGTATATGATGCTTCACCAACGACCAGCATTCCTGAGAAATCAAAATCTCTCCGGGCATGGCAGCCGATTCAAGACGATTGGCTAGATTCACTTCACGCCCCAGCAGGGTATAATCCATGCGTTCGCTGGTACCAAAATTACCCACTGTACAATAACCGGTGTTAATACCAATTCGCATCTTCAATGACGTCTTGATGCCATCCGCTTCCCACTGCTTTCTCAGAAGTTTCATTTCTTTCTGCATCTCAACCGCCATAGATACCGCAGCAAGAGCATCTTCCTGAGGGCCACGGGTACTGGGGTCACCAAAAAATACCATAATGCTGTCGCCAATAAACTTGTCGATGGTGCCGCCATACTTCATAGCTACCGTAGACATAGCGTCAAGATAGTTATTAAGCAGTTCGGTGAGCACCTCAGGCTCAAGTTCTTCTGAAAGATCAGTAAAACCTGCCAGGTCAGAGAAGAAAACGGTCATGCGTTTCCGACGACTTTCCAGTCGAACCCCTTGCTTACCACTGAAGATGGACTCCCAGATTTGTGGCGCCACATATTTGGCGACATTTTCTGCCAGCTCAGCATAGCGGGCTTCCTGCTTTTTCGCCTGATTGGAGATATTGATGTAGTCGATATAGAGCCGGCGAAATAAGTAGGAGATGTAACGCATGTACAGCAAAGCACAACCGATCACGATAAAATGCAAATCCTGTGGCAGTTGCAGTCGCAACGGCAAAGGAAAGAAGTAATGAAGGACACACCCAACGGCACCAACAGGCAAAAGTACCAGCACAACCCCCATAGAGCCGAACCGGAACGTAGCAGTACTCAGAGAAAAGGCAATCAGCATGCCGCTCAGGGTTAGAGGGTAGCCGAGAGAATACAGCAGTGCGCCAAGGTTTATAGAATCAATAACCTCAATCCATACCTGAGCTTGAAACTGAAAATACCGATTGATGATCATCTGCGTGACCATAGGAAACAGAATGAAATAAAACACGGTGTAAATGTGATATTCTTCAAAATGTCCGGTAACGATACCGCAACTCATGGTAAAAGCTGCCGCCCAATACGCTATAGCTCTGGAATCAATTAATGCTCCATGAGGATTGAGAGAAATACTAACAGTCATAGTCTGACCTGGTGGAATCCTTGGTACATTTCAATAGAGATTACTGAAACATTAAAGTTGTAAGCCATCTTATAACAAATCATTATATTCTTCATTGCAATCGTGGATTCTGCATACCATCTGTGACGATGATCATAATCAGATGTTCATTTTCTTTGACCTGAGTTTCGAGCTAGCCCGCATTTATTTTGATCATTGATTTGAGTGCGACCTCATCAACCTTCACCAGGCAAAGTGCTTTATCTTCACTTGGGACATTTATAATAGAACCTATACCAGAACGGCGAATACAAGCTAGAATCTCCGGCGTCACCACCATTAGCTCTGGACGTAAGTGTTATGAATAAGGAAAAGCGCACACAGATCTTTCAGCGTTGGCGCGAAGAGAACCCACAACCTACAACAGAGTTGAATTACACAACCCCATTTGAGCTTCTGGTGGCGGTTATTCTATCTGCTCAGGCCACCGATGTGAGCGTCAACAAAGCCACTGACAAGCTCTATCCTGTGGCGAATACGCCTGAGGGTATCCTCACTTTGGGTGTCGATGGATTGAAAGAATATATCAAAACCATTGGCCTGTTTAATGCCAAAGCAGAGAATGTCATCAAGACCTGTAGAATGTTGATTGAGCAGCATAACAGTCAGGTGCCTGATAATCGTAAAGACTTGGAAGCTCTGCCCGGCGTTGGTAGGAAAACGGCCAATGTGGTGTTAAATACCGCTTTTAATCAGCCTGCAATGGCCGTTGATACGCATATTTTTCGGGTTTCAAACCGTACTGGCATAGCACCGGGCAAGGATGTTTTAGACGTCGAGAAACGATTATTACGTTTGATTCCGAAAGAGTTCTTGATGGATGCTCATCACTGGCTGATTCTTCATGGTCGTTATGTCTGCAAGGCTCGCAAACCTCAATGTGGCAGTTGTATGATTGAAGATCTCTGTGAGTTTAAAGAAAAGACCTCTTGAGCTTGTTAAGCGCATTCTATCGCTTTCGGGTGCGGCATAACCTGCCTCGGTACATCGTTGGCATCATCCATTGCATACCGTTTGATGCGCCCCCCCTTTCTTGTAGTGCAGCTTCTTTGACATCCTCCCCGCACTAAAGTACGGGGTTTCCCGCGAGGTTAAGATGATCGTTCCATCACCAACCAGACAACGGTAAAAAATGTTTTCAGACGGCCTCTAAGATTAGTGTTGCCAAGAGTGATAGCGTTGGGGGCATGAGCTATCAAAAAAGCCCCGCTCTGAATCAGAGCGGGGCTTGAAAACAGGAAAGAAAGGGTTTAACCCGTGTTGCGCATCCCGGCGGCAATCCCGGCAATGGTAATCATCAGCGCTTTTTCCAGATCATCCCCCATTTGCTGATCACCACGGGCACGTACCCGCTTTAATAATTCTGCCTGCAGAATATTCAAAGGATCTGTGTAAGGGTTTCGCAGAGCAATCCCTTCTTTAACCTGAGGGTGAGATGCCATCAGCTCACCACCGGTAATGCCGGTAATGGTGGTAATAGCTTCACCGAGCATCGCTCTGAGTTGTTCACCCAGATGACGCAGGTTGTCTGGCACCAACTGCTCTTCATAATATTGCGCCAGTTCCGGATCGGTCTTCATAAAGACCATCTCAAGCATCTCCAGGCGCGCATGAAAGAAAGGCCAATGCTTAACCATATCTGTCATCACTGGAAGGCTGCCATTATCAAGAGCATTTTGCATGGCAACGCCACAACCAAGCCAGGTAGGCAGCATTAGACGAATCTGAGTCCAGGCAAAGATCCACGGAATGGCTCGCAGACTTTCCACACCACCGTTAGGCTTACGTTTTGACGGACGGGAACCCAGAGGCAATTTCGCCAGTTCCATTTCCGGAGTGACTGCACGGAAATAAGGTACAAAATCCGGCTCTTCACGAACCACACTCCGATAAGCCGCCACAGAATCGGCGGATAGCTGATCCATCACATCCCGCCACTCTTGTTTAGGTACCGGCGGTGGCAACAGAGAAGCTTCTAAAGTAGCACTGGCGTAAACCATCAGACTTTGCAGTGCCACTTTAGGAAAACCAAACTTGAACCGAATCATTTCACCCTGTTCGGTCACACGCAATGTGTTATTCACCGAGCCGGGAGGCTGAGACAAAATAGCAGCATGAGCAGGACCACCACCACGACCGATCGTACCCCCACGACCATGGAACAAGGTGAGTTTGACGCCAGCTTCCTGACAGGTGTTAGTCAACGCTTCCATGGCACGATATTGCGCCCAGCCTGCTGCCATCCAGCCAGCATCTTTCGCTGAGTCAGAGTAGCCGATCATCACCATCTGCCCACCGTGGCAATAACCACGATACCAAGGGAAGCTCATCAGTTTGTTGATACAACCTGCGGCATTATCCAGATCGTCCAAGGTTTCAAACAAGGGTACGATGGGAATATCGAAATCCACACCACATTCTTTCAGAAGCAAAGCAACAGCTAAAATATCTGAGGGCTGCCTTGCCATGGAAATGGTGTAACAGTTCAGTGCTCTGGCACCTTCTTCTGCCACTACACGACAAGTGTCTATCACTTCTTGCACGTCCGCAGAAGGCTCCCAACGACCCGGCAGTAACGGACGCGGGCTTTGCAATTCATTCAGCAGGAAGGTCTGGCGATCATTTTCATCCCAGGACTGATAATCACCCATACCCAAAGCTCTGGTCAGCTCACTGAGTACCTGAGTATGACGATCTGACTCTTGACGAATATCCAGTTTCACTAGCGTTAGGCCAAAGCAGTATGCACGGCGCAGCATATCCAGCAGCGGACCATCGGCAATAGCGCCCAGGCCGCATTTATGCAGAGAGTCATAGCAAAGCTTCAAAGGCTCAATCAGATCTTCATTATTTTTCAATAAACCCGCTGGGGTTTGCTGATCGACCAACGCCTGCTCACACCAGTTGCGGGTCTGGCGCAGACGTTCGCGCAACTTTTTCAGAGCAGCACGATAAGGTTCTTTATTATCACCGGCGTAATCACGCAAAGCGTCACTGCACTCGCCCATGGAGAGCTCACCAATCAGCGGTTTTAAGTCGCGCAGATAAAGGTCTGCAGCCATCCAGCGACTCAGCAATAACACTTCACGGGTCACTTCTGAAGTGACAAAAGGGTTGCCGTCCCGATCTCCGCCCATCCAGGACGAGAACTTCACTGGTACAACATCAACTGGCAGAGATTGCCCGGTATGTTCCTGCAGGCGCTCATCAAGAGAGCGAACAAACTGAGGCACAGCATGCCAAAGCGAATGTTCGATAGTCGCAAAGCCCCCTTTGGCTTCATCCACCGGTGTTGGGCGTTGTGCACGAAACTCGTAAGTGTGCCATGCCTGACTGACCAGCTGATGAATCCGGTTGATGGTTTGTTTTTTATCTCTGGCAGTCTGACCCTGATTATCCAGCTCCGCCAGACATTCAAAAACCTGTTCGTATTTCTGAATTAATGTACGACGAGTGACTTCGGTAGGATGAGCCGTTAACACGACTTCAATACTCAGCTCCGACATACTGTCGGCAATTTGCTGATCACCAAACCCTTTCTGCTTCAGATTTTTCAGCAGTTCATCAAAATGATCAGGGACACAGAAAGTTTCTTCACACTCGCGAGAGACAGTGTTGAATTGCTCGGCAATATTCGACAAGTTAAGGAAGTGACTGAAAGCCCTTGCTACCGGTACCAACTCATCATCAGAAAGGCCATTAAGCAGTTCCAGCAGAGCTTGATGATCTTGTTTGTCATCACCGCGAACACTGCGGGCGGCTTTGGACAGCTGACGAATGGTTTCAATTTTATTGAAAAAATCCTGACCTTTATGATCCCGGATGGTGTCGCCCAGCAGGGTTCCCAGCAAGTTCACGTTGCGTCGCAGGGACGTTTGCTGATTATCTGTCATAGCTAACTGCCTGTAAGTAATCTTTTTTAAAATGCGGTTAACAGGAAAGGACCTTGCACTGACATTATTTATACAGCGCCTGACTCCAGACAAAGCTGAGACTATACCAGAAAACCTTAATATTAAAGGATGAACACCAGGAGACAATTACCCACAAAACACCACATACTCACAACCACAGCAACACTTATCGACTCAACCTTTCACATCAAATCTCATGAATGCCGGCCTTGTTAATTGATCTGCCTCAAGACTTTAGGCTGGATTGATGCTATCGACCGTTATATGATCGCTACGGTTACTGAAAAGTAATGCTAAAAAGCTATCATCTTGAAAAGCCTGTCCGGGCTTTTCACTGTCTCAAGCCCTATGAGGTGCCCACCATGAATCAGAAAGACCAATACGAAAGCCTGGCCTGCAATTGTGTAGAAGTAGGCACCGTTATCAAAGAAGACGATACTGTTCTGACTCTAAATCTTGCCGGTGTCAATGCAGAGAAACAGCTGAATCAACTGAAGGCCGATGCCAGTGAAATTGGTTCAGGTAATTGCACGGTCACTGCTGAAACCATCGAACAGGACGGTGCTCCTGTTATCCGTGCTATGTTCGATTTCGATTGCACGGCAGAAAAGCTGATTTTTGAGATGAAACACCGCTGATTATTCTGTCAGCCAGACGAACCCGGTAAAGGCTGTTCTGCAGCCCATTCTTTATGCTCCTGTCTTTGACAGGTAGTCCCGGAAAATATCGCTCAGTTCTGCAGACTGCAACACCCCTGCTGCCGATAGCTTCAACGCTCTTTTGATTCGGCTTGCATTAAGGTGCAATGGAGTGGCTTTAGGATGGCTGTCCCGAAGCGATTTCAATTGAGCTGCGCAAGGGGGGGCAGTGTAGCAACCGGGTTCTAATGAGCCGTTATTGTCATTTCTGACAATAGTGCCCCGGGAAAGCACCCAGTACCAGGTGTTGATGCCCTGCTGTTCTTTCAATGCCGCAATAAAATCATCCAGTACTTTATCAAAGCTGTTCAGAGCCGGATTAATTCGACTACAGTATGATATCGTACTGTCCGAGTCACCTGACATTGCTTTTTCAGTCAGATTGTCTTCCTGACTGAAAGCCACTGTATGGCTCGCAAAAATCCTGTGCAACTTGTCGTATAACTGACTGTCGATATGAACAATAGCCGGTTTCTGATCAATTTTTGTCACGGGGTTGGCATAACATTTTTCACCCAATACCATGCGTTCGATATCGGGCATGGAGCCGTTGGGTTCCCACTGCCAGCCAGAATCGCTGACAGACCGGGCCAGTAAGCCCTGTAAGGTTCGGCTATCGTTCAGACTGGCCGTTGGTATTGCTGACTGTCGATCACTGCCCGGTAGATCCGGCAGGGTTCTGGGGATGGCCAGAGAGTGTTCGTAAAGCCTGGCCAGTTGAGTGCGCCCCTGTTTATCAGGAAGAATGGTTTCCAGATGTTCCAACACACTAACCCTGAAAGCCGCATCCTCATTGGATGTTTTTTTTAGGTATTCAGTAACCTTATTAGCCAGCTCGGGTGAAAGCAGCCGGTCTTTCTGGCAAAGGGACTGAATGAAATCACAAAGAATGCTGTCTTTATTCATCCCAAAGGAACCTGCCCACTGGAGAACCCGATCAAACAGTGAAAAGGCTTGCCTATCCTGCAACAACAACGCGTGATAGTGATCAGAATAAATAAAATGCAGCAGGCGCTGAATAACTAACCCAGCGTCTTCTGCTCTGGGAGGAGTATTTTTAATGAACGACTCAAGCTGTTTAATAGCGGCTGCACTGGTTGTGGTGTCTGGATTTTCCAGAGTTTTCATAAGGCTGAAAATGTTCTGAGTATCAGACGACAGAGAAGGTTCTGGTGCTAATTTTTCATTATCTGGCAGGCTATCGTTTAACCAGCTATTAGTGTCTTTTTCTTTGTCAATCGAACGACGTTTGGCTGACGTTTCAATGATGGAGGCCGTTGAGAATCTTTTTTGTAAAGCGTTTGAGGTTGGGTGAACAGGTGTTGTTTTCTTTTGTGCTGAAAAATCTACACGACGAGTGTCTATTACAAGCTCAAGCTCATAATCATGAAACTCATTTTCCTGTAATCTGTAGTTGCTACTTCCGCCTAAATCTGCTTGATGCCAGGATTTCATGCCATCAAGACTGTACTCTACAAAAGTATGAATGCCGTTAAATACCTGCCGGGCAGACACACCCCAATATCGAGCCATCAGTTCAAATATCCAGGAGCGGTGGCGGCAAGCACCACTTTTATGAGTCATCAGGCTGAACAGAGTATCAAGATTGCTGCCTGCGGCATTCTGCGTATCGGTAAATGACCGGCACCATTGGGTCAGTTTTGTCATTTTCTCCGCTTCGGTTGGCTGTTTACCAATATCTAACAGCGCCTGAAAAGAGTCTTTTTGAGTTTCCAGCTTGCTCTTCAACTGTTTATAGACAGAAGCCGGCAGTAATGTCTCCCGCTTCTGGACAGGGTTCCAGAAAAAGCTCCAGAAAGGTGAAAACGATTTTTCAGGAATTCTTTCTTGAAACTCAGGTTTGATCTCAACAACCACCGGCTAAAGCCGGTGGGTTAGTATGACGGACTGAAAGTCCAGCGGACGCGTCAAAGACGCGTTGATTTAGCCCTCAGTCCTGAAATTGTCCTCTACTTTTGGCTCGAAATGGTGCTCTAAGTATTCTTTGATCATTGATTCTGTCACCTCCCCTGAAGTTACGCAGAAGAAGCCTCTTGCCCAGAAATGACGCCCCCTATACCTCTTTCTAAGATCGGGAAAACTTTCAAATAGCTTGGCTGAACTCCTACCTTTGATTCTCCTCATTATGTCACTCGCCGATATGCTGGGTGGCGCTGACAAAAGTAGGTGGACATGGTCTTTACTCACTACACCTTTCAAGATATCAATTTCAAAGGCCTGGCACGTCTCTCGTATTAGTTCTCTCGCCCTGATACCAACATCCCCTTTCAAAACTTGATACCTATATTTCGTGACAAAAACAAAATGGTACTGAATCTTGAAGACTGTATGACTGCCGTATCTATAGTCCATTGCACCACTCCTACTTCGAGTCTGGGGCAGAAGATATCATAGCTAAAGCTGACCGGCTAAAGCCGGTGGTTTTAACCTTTTAGGAGACTAATAAAAGACCAATTTCAGCAGCATACTCTTTTTATGTTCCTTCGGATTCAGGCGAATCAGCAGCTGACCGGTGGCATGACTGCGGGCAATATCCAGAGACACTTCAGGCTTGCTACGTAACGATAGCAGCTTGTCTTGCGGGCTTAACCCTGCCAATGCTAACCAGTCATGGGAAACCTTTGCCTGATATGAACCTTTGATACCATTCTTTTGTGAGTGCTCTATGCCCTGAACCTGGTGGAGCCTGTTTATGAGTGTTACACCGGCAGATGTGGGGTCAATACTCTTTGACTCAATTCGATCCGATACAAACTCTAATTGCTTTAGTCTCAGACGATACTCTTCTGGTTTGAAATCATCGGTATCAAACCATTTTTGGCTATACAAGTTAGAAAAAGCATTCACATTGCCATCAATGGGGCGACTGCTCTGAGCGCTATTGATGGTGCCAACGACGCCTTTGGTTGCCCAAAGGTTTGGCGCTGTTGCCGCCAGCTTGCTACGCCCTTCTTTTTCACCGCCTTCGAAAAGGTCAACGACTAAATGCTTACGTTCTAAAAGAGGGTATTTCTCCGGGATTACCAGATATTCAGGTAAGCCGCTCTGACTCACCAATAGGCGTTCTCGCTCACTGTCCGTTATTGGCGACACTTCAATTTGATGTTCTTTATCTGAATGACCGAATTGTATGGTCGTTGCCAGATGAGCTTGTCGAGTCAGATCAGTCATGGTCAGTGCTAATAATTCCATTTCAAGAGCGAACTGACGAGAAAATATCTCTGGCCAGCGTTCCGATGGTTGATGAGCAAAAGCCCGGATGGCAACCATCAAATCCGCCATACCTGGCAGTATGCTTAACTCTGATTGCTGAAGTAGCTGGGTTAATGTGTGAAAATGACTCGCCAGCCAATCGTCCAGATAACCTGTCTGGAGGTGCCACTCAACCTCTGGGTGGTTCAGCGCCAATCGATGGCGGGTTCGCTGAATCACGCTCCGAATCTCTTCCTTGCTGAGTGGATTAAGCGTCACACGACGGGAAATACTTTTTGAATATCGAGTCAGTTCTTCCCGACAAGGAAACCCTGACGGCGGGTTAACCGTGGCAATCAGCTGATAGCCAGAGTTTTTATGCGTTCGGTCAATATATCGAAACAAGCTTTCCAACTGCTCTGGGGGGATGATATTTAATTCACTGATAATCAGAACCTTACCCGTATTCATGGCTTGTTCGTTGATTTTGAGAATTTCCGGCCACTGGCTGCGGCTGGCATTGATGTGGTGATACTCTGTCTTACTTTTATTGTTTTGTTCCAACCACAGGGCAAGTACCCGGCTGATGATCAGGTCTTTACCCCAGCCGGCGGAACCTTCAACCAGAGTAACAGCCTTACCCTGCCGACCTTTCTCTAAGCTCAGCCAGTATTGTCTGACCAAACGGGATACCGAGGCGGTCGCCAGATCAATATCAGGATTAGCACGCTTTAACTGGTGAGAAAATTCAGCAAATACGTCATCCACTGATTGAAGTATTGATCTGTCGCAGGGGAATTGCTGGCCAAAGGTTGTCTTGAGCGTGTTTAACTCTTCCAGGCATTCGGGAGCCACCATGCCATCAAGGCTCAAACTCATCGCTTCAATAACCAGAGCATGAAGTTGATGTTTGGTCAGTTCCAGTGAGGATACAGGCTGTTGAGCATAACCGACCATAAGATGCATAAAAGCAAGAGCATCTTCAAGGTCTCTACCACAGAGCATAGTGTCTGGGCAAAGGGGCTTGTATTGATTAAACAACGACAGCAGACAGGCGGATGTATATTGACCGTAATGAAAGAAAGGGCCATCCAGCTTCGGCAACAGTATTGCAAGTGCCAGATATTGTGGGTCTTCAGGTTCGCAGGGAATACTCAGAACCGTTTCCGGAAAAATACTGGCCAGCGATATACTGTTCAGCTGATCAATATCACAGGTCATGACAACCTTATGTCGATCAGTCAGAGTAATAGACTGCCCTCCGTAACAGAGCTGTGGCGGCGACTGCTGCAGACCCGCCAGGGGTTGCAACAAAGCTCGGGAAGCGCGGTCTACCCCATGAAGCACCAGTAGGGAAGGTTGCGTGTTTTTAGCCCATGCCATGAGCGGGCCATCGACCCAATGACTTGAATTTTGGCCAGGATCGGTGAACGTTTGTTTACCATAGAGTACTTCGCGGGGTGCCTGGTCATCCAGATACAGCTCGGTGAGAGAGTAGTCATCTAGAATGTAAGTTTTGTTTTTTATATCACACCTGTAAAAATATAATGCATTTATCAGCATTTGAGCGTGATATTGGCTGGCGACGGGTAATCCCACCATTAAGGCAGGCTCTAATGCCAAACCTGCCAACATCAGTCTTACTGGTCTGGAGTGTTGGAATACAGTAGAAGGTTGCCCAGTAAAAATGGCATGAGCTAATAATCGCCTGAAAGCTTTTTCTCCCTGTAACTCGCTTGCTGAGGATTTATCCGGTCTTGCACCGAAAGCTTTGCTTACCATAGCCTCAAAGTGTTCGATGAATGGCTGATAACCTTCATCGGTAATGGCAACTGAATCATGCCCTGGGTTGTATTTCTCGCATATCCTTGTTGCCAAACACCCAAACCCATGAGTATTCCGATAATAATGGCGCAAAATATAGGCTAGGAAATGCGTGTAGTTTTCTATTTGATTTTTGACATCATTGTGAAAATATTTCAAACCCTTGGAGTCGGTAATATTCACTCCCAGTTTCTTTGCCAATACCCTTGCCTTTTCAGGATTACTTTCAGCGCCCACCAGATAGTTAGCACACTCTGTTAGTAACTGCTCAGAGGGGGCTGAATAAAGATGCTCTTTAAACAACAATTCCGCAGGGAAACTGGGCGCTAGTGACCAGAACACGGCTTTTAACCGATTACGATCAAAATCGGTTTTTTTCATCCATAAAGCAAGGCCGGAATAGTTGGCCGAATCATTGGTGCACTTAATTGCACACCCTAATTTAGTAAACGTATAATTGCGATGGTCAAAAGGGAAAGAACTCAAGGGCAGGTAGATTAAAAATCTTAGCGTCACCTTAATAAAACCATAGAGGTTTTCATCGCCTCTGCAGCCAGAATGCAGCAATAACGGTAGCATTGCTTCGCGTAATATATTTATATTTAACTGTTCTTGATGATGATCTGCCGACAAAAACTGGCATTGTGCTTCAAAATGAAAACAGGCAGAAAGCAGGCGTTTGAATGAAATATTCCAGGGATAGTTATTACCTTGTGATCGAGTTAATTCTTTCAGATAACCATTGAGCAGAAACAGGCAGGAAAAAAATTTTATGTTCTTTTTAAAGTAATGTAAGAGTTCGTGGTTGGTTCTCAGGCTCTCTTCAAACTTGAGAAATTGCCTGGATATTTTTGGATGGTCCATAATGGTTTCTATTGCGCGATCCAACAACATCTTGCATTGAGTGATGCATTCAGAATACATTCCGGGCTCAGGTGATTGATAGCTGGTGTTTGCTAAATCCGATTCTACCCATAAAGTGACAGAAGCTTCGGGCACTAGAATTTTCTTTCCGTTAACCAGAAGAAAAGCCGGTGAGTTTTGCAAGGTTTGCCAGTGGTTCAGCCATTGAGAATCCTGCTTTATTCCCCGAATATGAACATTTTTACCGGCTTTTATGGCCTTTAACAGTGGACTGGATTTACGGGTAAACCGAGATTCGCTGGCGCTGGCAATTTCGATTTGTTCAAATAGCCCGTCCCAGGTATCAGCATCAGACAGTGTGTAAGTGACATCGGGTGGGTCAATGTCCATATCACTGTCGTCACTATCAGAGCTACTGGTTCTTTCACAGAATGAAACAGAATCATCGGAAATATCATCGCGGGTCAGAATGGATAGGTTGAGTGTTTGTGACTGAATCCAGGCAAGTATTCCAGGGCTGCTTAACTGCACCAACTCGGGTACTTGCTCTTGCGGTATGTTGGCCAGTAGCTCCCATAACAGACACCACTGCTTCAGAGATGGTTCCCCCTTAATGCACAGTTGCTGGCATCCTCTGCATAACTCAGCAAGAGGATTAAATGAGATCAGCATGCCTTCAGAGTTGATGTAGTTTCTTTTTGTTAAATAGGTGAAATTTTCCTGATCAAGAACCACAAAGCTCTGTTCAGGATTGAATTCAGTAAACGGGTGCGCTGCTTTATCTCGCTGTAACTGTGACTGAGAGTATTCTGTTTTGAACAGGCGAAGATTGTCTGAAATGGGAAACCATTCACCATTAGGCGCTTCGTAGCCACCCTCACGGAGGGTATCGCAAAGGGCATTTTGAAAGCGGGTGTTGTGCCAGGGAGCATCCTGCAAAATCAATGATTCACCGGAAGAGAGTTCGGAGAGAATACCGGGTTCAAACAGGAACTGTCCGCCGGGAGAAATCTGAAAGCGCCCGAACAGCCTGTTTTCCCAATGCTTGTCATCGTAGAAAGCGACTTTTTTAACACTAGGGTCCGCAAGCAGGACGTCCGGAGCACTGTCAACGGCCTTGTTCAGAAAGGCGTTGTTGTCGGAACAACGATGCTGGGCATAATCCGCTTCACTGCAATAATCGAATCGCTTGATGCGTCGCCACGAATCGGGCCCTAATAGCTGCATGGTGGCTCTATCCATCAGAATCGATACCCTGATCTGCCTGCCAAGCCTTTGACCATTGAACTTTGACGGCGTATCAATCAGTTCGTTGAGGAGAGCAATGTCGCCAGCCTCCGGTTGCATTTGGGTGAAATCAAGCACCAAAAGCAATGGTTTGTCCTGAAAAATACGCCCGGGAGTAACACGATCGGTACCTGATTCAGGATTGACCTGTCGTATTAAACCATGTTTATCCAGATCATCGGGGGATGAGATGTAAAAAACCTGTTTGCCCTGAGTAGCCTCACCTTTTCTTCGGTATTCATGTCGGAACGCCTGCAGCAGACTTTGGCGATCTGAATCATTTTCAATCACGTAATAACGACGTTGACTTGGGTTAGTGTTTGCCAAAGGTTCCGTTCTGCTTTTAACTGCCTGAGCAGGTTGCGCTTCAGCAACAGGCAAGTATTTTGTTGCCTCAGACGGCTGTGTGGTTTCATTGATAACAGGTAGTACAGGTAATCTTGAGTCAGCCCCTGATACAGGTTGCATAATCCCTTGCCTCCGGTGACAAAAAAATCGGTTGTTTGGTCTTTTTGATTAACGGATTCAAAAAAAGTTCAGCAAGGGACAAACTGTTATTTCAGATGAAGGAATATTCATTTAAAGAGAGCCAATTAATAATGACCTGCGGTTCTTTCAGTCCCTCAATAAAATCAAAACTAACAGACTGGTTAGGCAAACTAAGCAAAGGCATGAATGCTTAACGCTCTTAGTTGTCCAAGTTGAGACATTAAAGCACCTTACTTAAAGCATCTTAACTTGCCGCTACACCCGGCTCATGTCTGTCGTGGTTGTTAAGTGGTTTGACACCTATTCGTTGAATAACAGGAGTACAACATGATCAGTAGCCTGCATAATAACCCCCATACTGGTTCTTTAGAGCTGGCGACGGTTAGCCCCCATTTGCCAGATGCTCAATTCCGAGGGGGTAAGGTTACTGCAACTAACCCGAAGCCACATTTGAATCACGCAGACAACTCTTCCATACCCGAGCGTTCACAACTGATCTCAAGAAAGAGCAGCTCGGTAGATGGCATTGCCAGCGCAAGCACATCCCAGCTATGCCTGAAGTCCACCGTAAACGATACACTCCACGCATTCCAGCAAGACATTATCAAAGAGACAGGTTGCAACGATGGTATTCTGCAAGCAAAAAAAACAGCGAGTCAAAAATACTTCTATCACTTTATCGAAAACATGGAACTAATATCGACTACCCCGAGTGTGCTGGCAGCAGCAAGCATCGGTGGCTCTGTGCTACTTGAGCTGGTAAGACAGGGGATGACCATTCAAGCCCTTATGAAGGGGCTGTTAAAGAAAGAACACCTGATCGCTCTCGGCGCTTTTGCCTTTACCATACTGGCGAGAAAAGCGATTAGGCACCCATCACTTACTATGGACAGCTGCCGTTACACTGAGTTAAAGCGCATTGCTGATAACATCTCGATACCTCCCCCTCTGTCGTTAAAGGATCTGATATCGTTATATGATGCTGCCAAAACCCGGGGCTACGATCAGCCACTTGAGACATTTCTTGACCATAATCTGTTCGAGTCATGCTTAAGCAACAGCCTGATAGCGCTTGCCAACGATAAAATACTCACGGATATTGATGAGATCATGGAAAAACAAATATTTTTCACTAGCAAGAAAGGTAAACTCATCCGTGCATTTGCAAAACATCATATAGGCAATCACAAAACTGTCCACTACCTGAAAGAAAAGGGCTACAGTATAAAATTCGATGCTGCCCGCGATTATAACTTTACTCACAATGATGACTTTGACTATTTTATTGATCATCTGGCACTCTCTGATGCAGAGTTTCTGGAAAAAGAATTTCAGCAGAAAATAGACGATCTTTCCCCGGGTGAGGGTTATTTAATCGTTATGGGGTGGGATCATGATCCGAATGGGCATGCTGTATCCCTGAAAAGACTGAAAGAGACACCGGACAAGTTCCTACTCAGGAATGGATACAGCCTTATAGAAATCAGCAAAAACAATATGAGCAAGGGACTTGTTGCATTCTTCAAGGATTTTTTGCCTCATTGGGCTGCAGAGTTACGGGCTGAAGGTGCAAATTACAAGCTCGGTTTCATAAAAGTTGCTCTCCAGAGCACTGGGTAACATTCAGCGGGTTTTGTAAGTACCTAAAGAAAACTGACCATATTACCAAATCGGATATGAGTACCTGTCCGTTCTCGGCAGACGAATATTTTCACAATCGTGAGTCTTTGCAGAGCATATTTAACCAAATGGTTCATATGCAGATAGATACCATAGGGCAAACGATTCACTGAAAAATTATTCATACAAGCTCCGGCAATGAACTCATTCTTACTGGTCAAACATATTGCCATGAATAAAACGAAACAGAGCACATTCTGGCAATGGTCAAGCGTGATTATTATTGGCGCACTGTTGATTCGCCTGACTGCATTAGCCATGTTTCCACTGCAGGATACCTCTGAAGCCCGTTATGGCGAAATGGTTCGTCTAATGGTCGAAACCAATAACTGGATTACCCCTTGGTTTGATTATGGTGTTCCATTTATGGGGAAGCCGCCTCTGTTTATCTGGCTCTCTGCTCTTTCTGTAAAACTGCTGGGTATCCATGAGTTTGCCGTCCGGTTGCCTTCTATTCTGATCAGTATTGCCACTCTGTGGTTCTGCTGGAAGCTGGCTCGCTTTCAGATGGCCGCCCGACAAGCACAAGCCACTCTGTTGATTCTGGTCAGCACGGCTATGTTTCTGGTTCTGTCAGGCACTATTATGGCGGAACCAGGGCAATCTCATTTGGCACTAACATACTTTGCCCTGTGACATTAAAACAACTCAAAAGGTATGGCATTCTCCACCCTAAGACTAAGGATGCCATATATGACCCTCTTGGATGCATTTTCCGAACTGACTGAAATTCGTGCTGATAATCATCGTTATCCTCTGCCAAACCTTGTTTTCATAGCTGTTTGCATGATCACTTGTGGCGCTGAAGACTGGAAGATGGTCTCAGAACTTGCCAAGAAAAAGAAATCCTGGCTAAAGCTTCATATCCCTCTTCCTCATGGCGTCCCATCTCATCACACATTTATTCGAGTTTTTGAACGACTTGATCCAGATGAGTTTCGCCAATGTTTTATAACCTGGGTTAAACAAATTGCTGAGCGTACTCATGGTGAAGTCATCGCTATTGATGGAAAAACACTGCGTCGCTCATACGATAAAGGTGATAACAAGGCCGCTATCCATATGGTCAACGCATGGGCCAGCCAGACAGGTATGGTACTTGGGCAACTTAAGACAGCAGCCAAGTCTAATGAGATAACCGCTATTCCAGCACTTCTCGATATGCTAGAGATCAGCGGGTGCATTGTCAGCACTGACGCTATGGGCTGCCAAAGAGCGATCGCTGAAAAAATCAGAGATAAAAATGCGCACTACCTGCTGGCTGTAAAAGGAAACCAGCCGCACCTACACGATGATATCAAGCTTTATCTTGATGATCTGGCGACAAAGGAAAAGCTATCTGAAAGCGCAAGTTTTCATGAAACGATAGAAAAAGGTCATGGACGAATAGAAATACGTCGCTGTTGGACAAGTACTGATATTCATTGGCTTGTCCAGCGTGAAGACTGGAAAGATCTCGCTATGATAGGGGTTGTTGAAGGTGAGCGTCATGAAGGTGATCAGGTGAGTATTGAGCGTCGATATTTTATTTCTAGCCTAACCACAGGTGCCAAGCACTTCATGAATTCAGTGCGATCTCATTGGTCGGTGGAGAACAATCTGCACTGGGTACTCGACATTGGCTTTAGAGAAGACGAGTGTCGTATTAGAAAAGGCTTTGGCCCAGAGAATATGGCGATATTCAGACAAATAGCTCTAAACTTGCTGAAGCAGGAGACTACCTTAAAGCTTGGCATCAAGAACAAGCGCATCATGGCGGCAGCGGATGACGAATACAGAACACTGCTGCTTCAAGGAATTATTTGAAAGTTAGTGCTAAATGAGATCGCCCTGATGGCGGAACCTACCCTGCTACTCTCAATCACCATGATACTCTGTGGTTTCTGGATTGGCTGGCACAGCCAGGAGCAACGACAAGCACGACGATGGCAATCTATTTTTTATATTGGCTGCGGTCTTGGTTTGCTGGCAAAAGGGCCGGTTGCTTTGGTTCTGGCTGGTTTCCCCATATTCTGCTGGTGTTTACCTAATAAACGTTTAGGCACTTTCTGGAAACGATTTCCCTGGTTGGTCGGCACATTATTGACTCTGATCATCGCCCTGCCCTGGTATATTGCCGCCGAAATAAAAACACCCGGTTTTCTTGAGTACTTTATTATTGGTGAACATTTCTACCGCTATATTGAAAGCGGCTGGGATGGCGACCTCTACGGCAGTGCTCATATCCGACCACTGGGTACTATATGGATCCGTCTGCTTCAGGGTGGATTTCCCTGGTCACTGGTGCTGATTTTTATTGTGGGTAAACAGCTTTGGCAGCGCACCAAAAGACAACAAACCACAGAGCAACAAACCAAAGCGCAAGGCACAGACACTAACCAATGGGAAGTCTTTCTCTGGCTTTGGCTGTTGATGCCTATGGTGTTTTTTACTTTTTCCAAAAATCTCATCTGGACTTATGCACTTCCGGCAGCACCGCCAGTGGCTTTACTACTGGCTAACTATTGGCAGAAACACTGCGCCGACAATATTCGGTGGTTATTATTAACTGCCAGCATTTCCCCTCTTTTAATGTTGGTCGTTGCCATCGCCTTTTCTATAGGGGCCGGAAAACCTTCACAAAAATCTTTGATTCAGGGAGTTCGTCAAACGCCGATAGAGAACCCCGGTGAGATTATTTACTGGCAGCGAAGACCTTTTTCCGGACGCTATTATTCCGAAGGAAAGGCATTACTCATAAAAGATCCAGAAACACTGCAAGACACATTGGATAATGGTAAACAGGATTTTCTCATCAGCCGAATGGGTGACTTCAATCAAATACCGAGCAACCTCTCAAACAACTTCGTATTAAAATCCCAATACCGGGATTGGGGCTACTGGCTGGAAAACATCAGGAATCCGGATAACAATTAAAAGCCGTTTTTAAACCGTGATTGTTGTCTCTGTCACGGGATAAAATAGACAGTTTTCCATCAGCCAGGCTGACATTACCCAAATACTATGGCCATCAAACAGATTATTGTTCACAAGCTCGACCGTTCACCTGAAGGTGAAAACCTGCAAACCATTCCGGCCAGCCACAGTCTTGAAACGACACCTTCGCTGGAGCTGGTACTGGATGATCTCCTGCAGACCTATAACAAAAAACAAGATAAATGTTATGGGCAGTTTTCTGATTTATCCGACGACAGCTTTCCCGGGCAACTAACCCGTTACCTCGGAGAGCAGACGGACTTTACCTCCCTGACCCGTACTACCCTCGACAAACTGGCTTCCAGCCTTGATGAAGCCGGAGCCCTGGGTGGTGGCTATGTTCTGTTCGCTGAGTATCAGCAGGGGCTGACTCGCTACTTATTGCTCTGCATGCTCTCCAGCCAGACCAGTGTCACCATTACCGACGATTTGAACATTGTTGATACGTCGTATCTGGACACGGCCAAAATGGCTCTGGCCTGCCGTATCAATATTACGGAATGGCAGAATAACGCCGATGCCAGTCGTTACCTGTCTTTCCTGCGTCCCAAAGGCGGTAAACGGTTAAGTACGGTTTTTCAGGAAGCCTTAGGTTGCAGTGAAACCAGCAGTAGTAAACAAGAAGCGGATACGCTGGTGAAGGCGGTCACTGATTATTGCAAAGAAGAACCTTCCGAAGAAAATCGCACGGTTGTTAAACGACAGGTGTACGATTATTGCCAGAATCGTCTGGATGATGGTGAGAGTATTTCCATGCAGGAGCTCACCGGGTATCTTGAAGAAGCCGGCCCTGATGAGTTTGCTAAATTCGTCAATACCCGTGATTATGATATGAGCACGCCAATGACTCCGGAGAAACGCATCCTGACCAAACTGGTTCGTTATACAGGACGCAGCAAAGGGCTAAGCCTGTCATTTGATGGCGAGCTTCTGGGTGGGCAAGTACGTTATGATGAAGCCAACGACCAGCTAATTATTACAGGTGTACCAGACAAGTTAAAGGAACAGTTAAAGCAATCCTGAGTCGTTCTGTACACTCGATAGCTTATCCACACTAAAAGGAATTAGTGCATGAGACAAGCATCCTGCCTCTGTCAATGGACAGAGGCTTCAGACAACATTCTCGCGACCGATAACCAGATTACCCACTCAACTCTGGTATGGTCAAAATGATAAGAAAAATTCCTGCCTGTCTGGCGCTGGTTCTGGTCTTTACTTTATTGGTATCCCCAGAATCAAAAAGTGAATCCGCAGACTCCTATTCCAAGCATTTTTTAAAGCAGGAGCTATTACTCAACCAACTGATTACCAATGTGCATATTCTACAACTGGACTTTCTCGATAGGAACGCCAGAGAAGCGTTACAGGAACAGCAAATACAGCTGGATGTAAACTTTCAGGACTGGCCACGCGAGAGCCAGGATAAAGAAAACACTGAGCTACAACTCACCATTCAAAACCTGTGGCCGGTTATTCAGGAACATCTAGAATGGTTAGCCAGCCTGCCTGAACAAGGACGTCTACCCAGAACAGGTGCTCTGCTTCGCGCCCTGAGAAAACTGGATCACAAAATCATGCTGCTGCGAGAGAAGCAGTTAAGCAGTCAGCCAGAGGCCGGGCAAAAACTTCGTTTTCTCGAGCAGGCCGTGATGATGCAACGACTAACCCGCGACTACCTGAGTCTGACACTGGCGAGCCAGCAGGCTGAAAATATCGCCATCCGCAAGGGTGAGCTTAGTCATCAGGCAAACCATTTCCAACAGCGTCTGACTGCCATTCATGATGATATGTCGAGCCATGTTCATGCGGATATTCCGGTTTACCAATCCCTGATAGCCTGGCGCTATATTGAGAAGAGCTTTACAACCTTCCCCGAGCAGCAAACTCCGGCACTGATTGTACGACATAACAATCGCATTGTGCGTAAGCTCTCCTCTGTTCAGCGGATGTTCTGAAGATAGACATCCGCAGTACCCCACTCAAACTCCGCACTGAAGCAACCTGCCGGTTCAAACACGCCCAGCGCATTGTCCGGATCGAGAGAATAACTCACAGTGATGATGCGCGTGCCTGATGGCATGGCGGCGAATCTCAGAGTGAGTTTTAAGATGGTGTCATCGTCCAGATTAGAACCGTAGAGATAAATGACACTGGCTTGCTTTAATTCCGTAGTCATATAATCATCACAGCGCACATGAATCCGCCGCAGATGAAACCGCCGGGCTGTGCGTTGTAAACGCCAGCAAAATACCGGCACTTGCTCTATGGCAGTGACTTCACAGCCGTTTATCTCATGCAACCATAAGCTGGTAAAACCACTACCTGCACCCAATTCATAAACATGATCTGCTTCGGTGATACTTGCTTTCTCTGCAATTATTGCCAACGTACTCAGCGGTGTTTCACCGTAAACATACACATCTTTAGAGTGCACCTGCTGCTGATAACGCTTACTTAACCGATACGGACTGCTGAACAAATAACTGAGATGTAACCACACCCAGGAAGCAATAAAGCGTCGCCTCGGCCAATAGTGTTTGAGTACGTTCCATTGCTCCTGCCAAAAGCTCAGAAGTTGTTTAAACGAAAGCATCAGAATCTGTTTATCCATAAACGCAGTGATATTTCCCGGTTGCTGCTATCTTTACTGCTTGCGAAACAAGGTCTCAAGTACTTACTATGACTCGGGTATCATTCAAAGAGCTGACACTATGAACAATAATAAACCACGGCTTTATCCTGAAGACCAGCAACGGGTCGATCAATTTCTCCACGAAGGAGTGAATGAAATCGATAGGTCCTCCTTTAAACCCTGGAAACTGATGGGCTGGTTGAGCGTCTTTATTATTATTCTTGGTGTGATTAGTCAGGTTGTTGGCTACTTTGTCATCCCTTAATACTCATTTTTAATACAATAAATTACCAGGGGCTGGCCAGAATAATGAATCACTCCATACCACATATTGTTATCGTTGGCGGCGGCGCTGGCGGCCTTGAGCTAGCTACACGCCTGGGACAAAAACTGGGCAAGTCCGAAAAAGCAGTCATCACACTGATCGACGCACAACATACTCATTTCTGGAAACCACTGCTCCACGAAGTAGCAGCAGGCTCATTGAATGCTTTTGAAGATGAGCTGAGTTATCTGGCTCAGGCAAAATGGAATCACTTTCGCTTCATGCCCGGAAGAATGTGTTCCCTTGACCGAAGCCTCAAACACATTGGACTCGAAGCCATCAAAAACCACCAGGGTGACGAGGTCGTCCCTGCCCGAACGCTGGAATACGATCAACTGGTTATTGCTGTTGGCAGTCAGGCCAATGATTTCAATACGCCCGGCGCCAAAGAACACAGCCTGTTTCTCGACAACCGGGCAGAAGCCGAGCACATTCATTCCACACTGATTAACAGCTACCTCCATGCACAAGCGTCTAGCAACCCCGAAGCCTGCCTGAACATCGCCATTATCGGTGCAGGCGCCACTGGCGTCGAGCTATCCGCTGAACTTCATCATGCCGCTATTGAGTTGGAACACTACGGACTGGATGCCATTCGTCCTCAAAACCTTAAACTCACCATTGTTGAAGGTGGAGATCGAATCCTGCCCGCGCTGCCAGAAAGAATCAGCGGCGCCGTTCGTCAACAACTACTGAGAATGGGAGTACAAATAGAAACACGACGACTGGTCAGTGAAATTCGCTCAGACGGGTTAAAAACCAAAGATGGAGACTGGATTCCCTGTGATCTGTGCATCTGGGCAGCAGGCATTAAAGCGCCATCGTTTTTAAGTCATCTGGATGGACTGGAAAGCAACCATATTAATCAACTGGTGGTGCGCCCTACACTGCAAACCACTGTAGATGATTCTATCTACGCCATGGGCGACTGTGCCAGCTGTACGTTGACTGACAGTAAAGGCAAAGCAATCACTATTCCTCCCAGAGCCCAGTCGGCTCATCAGCAAGCGACACTCCTCGCTAAAAGCCTGATCAACCAGATTCAAGGTAAACAGCCACTGACGTATAGCTACAAAGATTACGGTTCTTTGATTTCTTTGAGCCGGGGCAGTGCCGTAGGCAATCTGATGGGCGCTGTTACGGGTGATTTAATGATCGAAGGACTTATGGCGAAATGGTTCTACATCAGCCTTTACCGGATGCATCAGCTCACGCTATTTGGCAAATTAAAAACAGCGGCACTCATCGTGAAGGATCTGATCAGCAAAACAACCCGGCCGCATTTAAAACTTCATTAATCTAACCCGATGTGTGACTTTTATCTCGTAGGTTGCCAATCCATGGCTTATGGGTTCTGTACACTCCCTGTACAGAATGACAGCTAGTAGAGGTTTTGTGCACTCTGCTGTCATCCCGTACAGGGACTGTACGGGATCCACGTGGCATGGATAGCCATGTTGAAATTAAAAGTCACACATCGGGTTTAATCTATCTGGCTGTTTGTGTTCAGGGGGGCTAATATCCCAAAATGGTTCTTTTGGGGTCTTGCTAATGAAGCTACTTAACCTCCTGATTTTGGCTCTCTCTCTGGCAGGCTGCAAAGAAGTCAATAATCTCAGTGATCCCCCCCGCACCCGATTAGTCACCAGACTCATCGAACACAATGGCAAAACCATTGTTGAACATAATGGAGAACCTCTGTTTTTCTCAGGCATCCAGTACTGGGGGCTGGACAAATGGAACCTTGGCAACTGGGATGCTGATATTGAGAACTTCAAAAAGCTTGGACTCAATGGTGTCCGCCTAAACATTGCCTGGGATCATATTGAACCTTTTGAAGACGAGTTCGACTTTAGTCAGCTGAAAGTGCTTATCAACAAGCTGGATAGGGCAAACATCAAAGTGTATTTGCAGTTTAATCAGTCTGCACATTCATGGAGACCTGCATGGTTTGAAGAAAAGATTGATACAGAAAAACTCTCGGTGCGAGCGATCAAAGAAAATGGCAAAAAAGCCAGCCGTTATTCTTTCGGCTCTGATCTGTTCAAACAGAAGTATTCAAACTATGTGATACGTACTATTAATGAGGTAAAAGGATTTAATAACATTGTCGCCTATTCAGTGTTCTCGGAACCGCATTACTCTCCCAAGTCTAAACATTGGCTCGATTACAACCCGGAAAATATTGAGAAATTCCGGAGCTGGCTTACACAAAAATACAGTTCTGTCAGTGACCTGAACCTTGCCTGGCATAAGGCTTACGCTTACTTTTCACAGGCAGAGCCCTTTCATAAAGAGTTACCTCCCGACTCGAAAGATCTGCCTGAAAATGAACGACAGTGGTTTCTGGATTGGCGAAAATACAACGCAGTTGCTAAAGCCCGCTTTATTGGCGGCATTATCTCTGAAGCCAGGCAGCATGATCCGGATCACCTGTACGGTCAGAATATGATGTGGAAGTGGAGCGATGGAAATCAGGCTCAGGTAGCTCTCGACCCGGAGATCAACTATGAATACGCCGATATCATCGGCATTAATGTTTACCCGGGTAAATCCAAGCACTCAAAAGCTAAAGAGGCTGTCAGCTTCATACGAACATTGCACAATAATAAAAAAGCCGTCTGGCTGGGAGAGTTTAATCAAAAGCGAGGAAAAGCCAGTGAAAAAGACCTGGAGCTGATGATATTGCCAGCGATCGATGCCGGGCTAAGTGGTTTTATTTATTTTACTTACCGGGCTTTTACCCTCAATAACGGAAAGGATAGAGGGCATTACGGTGTCGTTTGTGAAAACAACACGTTTAAGAGCACCCGGTGCTCTCCTCAGTCTTTTGAACATTTGCAAAATTTTATGGCAAACAGCATTGTCGGCAAGGAATCGCTACTTCTCAATACAGTCCCAGCGCCATTAACGGGTTATTATTTATGGCCTCAGGCTACGCAATACCTCACTTATGGGGATAAAGGTTATAGCTTTCGTGCCTATAGGAATTTTTTGTCGAAAACGGGGCCGGGACTTCAGGTGCTTTCAGAAAGCCAATTTCTGGAAGGGGACTTTGACCATCAAACTCCCTTATACGTACCTTCGACACCTTTTCGGAGTGAAGCGGTTGCTGAGGCATTATTGAACTGGCAGGAAAAACACGAGGTTAATTATATTGGAGAGCAGGATTATGCCGGGGAGATAATTGATTAAAAAAAAGCCGTAACTCAAAGAGCTACGGCTTTGGAAAATGGTGGGTCGTGAAGGATTCGAACCTTCGACCAATTGGTTAAAAGCCAACTGCTCTACCAACTGAGCTAACGACCCATAAACTGATGATACGCAATCATTCAGCTTTTGCTTTGATCTCTAAAGATTCAATAGCGAAAATGGCTCCTCGAGCTGGACTCGAACCAGCGACCCAATGATTAACAGTCATTTGCTCTACCAACTGAGCTATCGAGGAATTACAGATTGTAATATGGTGGGTCGTGAAGGATTCGAACCTTCGACCAATTGGTTAAAAGCCAACTGCTCTACCAACTGAGCTAACGACCCACAAACCGATGATACGCAATCATTCAGTTTTTGCTCTGATCACTAAAGATACAAGAGCGAAAATGGCTCCTCGAGCTGGACTCGAACCAGCGACCCAATGATTAACAGTCATTTGCTCTACCAACTGAGCTATCGAGGAACTACACGACAATTTAAGTTTGTCAGACTTCAGAAAATGGTGGGTCGTGAAGGATTCGAACCTTCGACCAATTGGTTAAAAGCCAACTGCTCTACCAACTGAGCTAACGACCCGCTCAATCTGCTGCTATATCCTAATGATTTTAAACATCATTGCAAGGATAATTAAAAATGCTATAACCAGCATTTTTACAAAATATGGTGGGTCGTGAAGGATTCGAACCTTCGACCAATTGGTTAAAAGCCAACTGCTCTACCAACTGAGCTAACGACCCATAAACTGATGATACGCAATCACCCAGCTTTTGCTCTGATCTCTGAAGTGATACAGGAGCGAAAATGGCTCCTCGAGCTGGACTCGAACCAGCGACCCAATGATTAACAGTCATTTGCTCTACCAACTGAGCTATCGAGGAATCAATCTATCAAAATGTTATCAAGAACAAATTTGATATTGCGTTGAAAGTGATGCATTGCACTTCTCAACGGCAGCGAATAATAATGTTATTTCCGCCTGAGTCAAGCACTGAATTGCAAAAAAGTTCTAAGAAAGAATGTTGTTGCGCCACAAAAAAAGCTGCCTAAGCAGCTTTTTTTGTGGCGCGCATTTTGCCTTACAGGTCTTCAGCTTCTTCAGACAGATAAGAGGCAACACCTGCTGGTGACGCATCCATACCTTTGTCGCCCTTATTCCATCCAGCTGGACATACTTCACCGTGCTCTTCATGGAATTGCAGTGCATCCACCAGACGAATCAATTCGTCCATATTACGACCCAAAGGCAAGTCGTTAATGATCTGAGAACGTACCAGACCATCTTTGTCGATCAGGAAAGCACCACGGAAAGCAACACCGCCTTCAGACTCAACATCGTAAGACTTACAAATATCGTGAGTCATATCTGCCGCCAGAGTGTACCGAACCTGACCGATACCACCTTCGTTAACCGGAGTGTTGCGCCATGCATTGTGCGTAAAATGAGAGTCAATAGAAACACCAACCACTTCTACACCACGTTCTTTGAACGCATCCATACGGTGATCCAGAGCGATCAGTTCAGAAGGGCATACAAACGTAAAATCCAGTGGGTAGAAGAACACCAAACCGTACTTTCCACGGATGGCTTCAGACAGGTTAAATGCATCAACAATACTACCATCACCCAGCACAGCAGGTACTGTAAAATCAGGAGCCTTCTTGCCTACTAAAACGCTCATGTGTATTTCTCCAATGGTTAATCACTGATGCCTGACAGAGTCGTTAATCAGCGAAACAAGTGATACGCATTTTGGCTGCCCTTCAGACCCGGGAAGACCTGAGACAAACTGCGCAAGAGTAAATTTAGCCTCGTAATAATACACGCGACTTCGGACTTCCTCTACAATGCAAGGCACAAATAACTATTAATTTTACCTTTCATTACATAGAAAAAAATTATGGCAGCACCGGTTTTTTTATTAGGGGGCAGGGCATTTATTAGCATTATTTGAATGACTGAAACCCTGACATTACTGAATGCAAAAAAGAAATATTCTTATTATTTTTCAATAACTTATATTTTGACAGATCAATAATACCCTGCATACTCTTGTTGTATTCTGGTGACTCTGGAGTCCTTTCGATGAAGGGTAATTCGACCATTATTGAACATCTCAATCGCGCCCTGGCCAACGAACTCACGGCTATCAATCAATATTTTCTACATGCCAAGATCCTGAAAAACTGGGGAGTCAGCAAGCTAGCAGATTTTGTCTACAAGGAATCTATCGATGAAATGTGGCATGCAGATTGGCTGATTGAACGCATCCTTTTTCTTGAAGGCGTTCCCGATTTTAAATATATGGAAAAGCCTATTATTGCATCGGATGTAGAGGGGATTCTGAAAGCTGACTTTACCCAGGAAGATAAAGCGTTAGGTACATTACGAAAGGCAATTATCAGCTGTGAAGAAGCGGGTGACTATGTTAGTCGTGAGCTTCTGGAAAAAATATTGAAGGCGGAAGAAGAGCATATGGATGAGCTGGAAACGCATATGTGCCAGATTAAAGCTTTGGGAATACAGAATTATCTGTTGGCGCAGTCCGCTCAGCCAAATTAATCAAACAGTTATGAGGGCATATAACCCTCATAACAATGGCTGAAAAGAATGCTCAGGCTTCTTTATCTGCCACTGCAGCGTCAAGCATTTTCTGCAGATCACCACTATTGTACAGGTCGATCATAATATCACTGCCACCAACCAGCTCACCCTTGATCCACAGCTGTGGAAATGTAGGCCAGTTAGCATACTTAGGCAGATTGGCACGAATCTCCGGATTGGCCAGAATGTCCACAAAGGCAAATTGCTGGCCGCAAGCCATCAGCACCTGGACAGCTTTGGAAGAAAATCCACAATTAGGCAGTTTGGGGGAGCCTTTCATGTACAGCAGAATATCGTGCGATTCGATCTGTTCTTTTATTTGCTGCATTACGTCCATGAGACGACCTCTTAGTTTATAGCTAGTATTGGCTGCATTCTAATGAAAATACCAGAGTGCCACCATAGGTTATTGATGTTTTTAGTGCTGCTTTCGCGGCCATACTAAACTGAACTGCGCACCGCCTAGAGGACTGTGACTGACCATAGCTCGCCCATTATGCCAATACATAATACGGCGCACGATGGATAGTCCCAGACCATAACCACCGGATTTACGGGTTCGGCTGTCATCCAGCCGGGAAAACGCAGAAAAAACACGCTCCCATTGTTCTTTGGGAATACCTGGCCCATCGTCATCAACATCAATACGACAAGTGTCTTGTGTTGAGGAAAACTGCACCTGAATATGGCCACTGGCATAACGACAGGCGTTGCCTACCAGATTTTGTACAGCCCGGTGCAAATATCGTCGATCGACTTCAACATAACGTCTGGGGTCGAGTTTTTTGCAGGGAATATGTTCGATCACTATCCGGTTTTGTGAGCGCATATGTTCAGCAACCACCTGCGCCACGACTTTGTCCACATCGTGCCGCTTGAGTTGCATGGTTGGAGCCGCCTGCTCAAGATTGGCATAGGTGAGAAACTCATCCACCAGTTTGTCCAGCTCTTCAATATCCTGATCCATACCTTCCAGCTGCACTTCGCGTTCTTCACGGGTGTCAGCATCGGCAATCAAATCAAGGCCAAAGCGCAATCGAGCCACAGGGGTTCTTAGTTCATGAGACACACCACGAATCATTTCTTTCTGTAATCCCAGCAATCTCTGAATATGCCCTGCCATCGCATTAAATGCTACCGCCAGCCGACCAATGGAGTCAGTACCGCCGACCTCAACGCGAACTTCAAAATCGCCACGACTGAAACGAGTTGCGGCACGCTCCAGCTTTCTGAGTCGTCGCTCCATGCCACGCACCAGAATATAAATTGCCAGACTGATGGAGATCAGCACAAACAGGCTAATGGTGAGCGTCAGCTTAAAAGGCCAGACATTTAACAAAGGCACCGGCCCCATGCGAATCAGATTTCCCGAATCGGGCATTCGGGCATACAGCAACATTGTCGTACGACTTTCATTCAGCAGCATAAGTATGCCACCCGTTGCCAGTTGATGACTTTGTACCGGTTGCAGTTCGCCAATATCAGGCGAGGTCAGTGCAACCGGATAGCGAAAAGCAAATGCATTATAAGCGGCCAGTTGCTCTTGCCTCTGCGCTGGCTTTATAGTCATCAGCAATTCTCTAAGCAGGCTAAGGGATCCAAGCACCATGTCTTCAGAGATGTTGGGCAAATCAGCCTCCAACAACCACTCTTTATCAACAACCGATGTTACCTGAGCGGTTTTTTCGCCCTGTATTTGCAGCAATATTCGACTGGTACGCAGATGTTCATTCTCTTCAGAGGTGAAGTCTGAATTCTG
Organism: Endozoicomonas sp.; assembly: GCA_965199185.1. GTDB lineage: Bacteria > Pseudomonadota > Gammaproteobacteria > Pseudomonadales > Endozoicomonadaceae > Endozoicomonas. The sequence goes on from CBDAQW010000005.1 coordinate 131,443, forward strand.
ATATTTTTTCAATTCAAAGGCGATACCCAGCTTCTGCCCCCACTGGCTGACCCACGGAAGTCTGTCTGTCTGCGTTTTGTCAGAAAGGGTGTCAGCTAGTAACAGAAACGTGCCACTGGCCATATCTTCGCGGTATTCACTCAGTCGAACTGAATTCACAATGGTGATGGCAATGCCGGACAACACCGATACCAGCACCAGTGAGAACAGTAGTCCACCATAGATACGCAGGAAAATACTACTCATGGAAAAACATCACCGGTCAGTCGCTTTTAACAAACAGGTATCCCTTGCTACGCACTGTTTTAATCAGTCGTGGGTGCATGGGGTCATCACCAATTTTCGGTCGGATCCGGGAAACACGCACATCAATGGAGCGATCCTGGCCATCGTATTCAATTCCCCTCAATTGCGAGAAAATTTCTTCCCTGCTCAGCACCCGCCCTGCATTGGAACAGAGCAACCAGAGCAGATCAAACTCAGCACTGGTCAATTCAACGCTTTCATCATTCAGCCAGGCTTCACGCATGGCGTTGTCGACCACCAGCGGCCCGAAGCGCAGACGACTTTGGTGAGTTTCTTTCGGTTCATCCATCGGAACCGCACTACGACGCAACAACGCCCGAATGCGAGCCAGTAAAACTCTTGGCCGCACCGGTTTGGCAACATAATCATCAGCCCCCATTTCCAGGCCCAGGACTTCATCGAGATCATCGGTACGAGCGGTCAGCATCAGTATCTGACCATGATACTGACTGCGAACCCGCCGACAGATAGATACGCCATCCTCTCCTGGCAACATCAAATCCAGAACGACCAGATCAGGATTGTCTGCCAGAATACGATCAACCGCTTTGCCACCATCGCCTTCAACACTGACATGCAAGCCATTGTTTTCAAGATATTCTCTGGTCAGCGTAGCCAGACGTTCATCGTCCTCAACAATCAGGATGCGGCCTGTTTCAGAGTTCTCCAAAGTCATTCTCCAAAAAACAGTTTTTTTAAAATAGGTCTCAAGAGTCGTTCTCCAAAGTCATTCCTGCACACTCTGCAGTCTGCTGCTTCTTTAACAGGATCAGAGAGCCATACCAGATCCTGCGATGTTACACTACCGGCAGGTTGCCGTCCTGCTTTCCTAATGCTTTCCCGGTTCTTTGCCTGCTAATAGTCAGTGGCTTTAATTAATTTTTTTAATAGCAGAGAAGGTGAACATATTTTTTTTTAGTGAAAAGTTTTACTGAGCAGCTTGCAAATCATTCCGTTCGACAGCATTCAAATCCAGCACGTAAGCAAGCACCAACCCTCTAATTTATCCACACAATATCCACACCTTACTCCCATCATATCCAACTTGAATTTACTCAAATAGCGCATTATCTTGTGTATATACGCGAACCAAACACAATATATAGTACCCCTCGCTGCTAACAAGCACTATGCCTTGATTGATGCAGGCGTTCATGCCAAATCAACCTAGCAGTCATCAGGGACGGCCACAGATTTCAGGGATGAACGCTCAGCAAGGTAAGGTTAATCCAGCCTTATGGACTCCGGTGCCAGAAAATTCATGGTGACCCGGGCTTCCCAGCGCCACCCCGGAACATGCTTAAACAGGTATTGCCTCAGGAGCTGGCATTTGCCTGCAGTCAGCTTTATATCAATTTGCCAGACAACTTACAGGTATGGGTTGAATGAACAAAAACATCTTGGTGACCAAACGTGATGGCGGCAAGGAACAGCTGGATCTGGAGAAGATCCACAAGGTGATTACCTGGGCTGCAGAAGGCCTTAACAACGTCTCCGTCTCGGAAGTAGAACTGAAATCTCACATCCAGTTCTACGACGGCATCAAGACTACCGATATTCACGAAACTCTGATCAAATCGGCCGCCGATCTGATCTCGGAACAAACACCTGATTATCAGTATCTGGCTGCGAGACTGGCGATCTTTCATCTGCGTAAAAAAGCGTTCGGTGAGTTTGAGCCACCCAGGCTCTTTGAACATGTCGTCAAACTGGTTGAAATGAAAAAGTACGACCAGCATCTGCTCACTGATTACACTGAGGCCGAGTTTGACCAAATGAGTCAGTTTCTCGATCACAGTCGGGATATGAACTTCAGTTACGCAGCCGTTAAACAGCTTGAAGGCAAGTATCTGGTTCAGAATCGGGTCACCAACGAGTATTACGAAAGCCCTCAAATTCTGTTCATGCTGATCGGAGCCTGCCTGTTCGCCAGTTATCCACAAAAAAAACGAATGGATTATGTGCAGCGTTTTTATGATGCGGTTTCCACCTTTCGGATTTCTTTGCCAACACCGATTATGTCCGGCGTTCGCACACCGACCCGTCAATTCAGCTCTTGCGTTCTGATTGAGTGTGGAGATTCTCTGGACTCCATCAACGCCACCTCCAGCGCCATTGTTAAGTACGTTAGCCAACGCGCCGGTATTGGGATAAATGCCGGCAGCATTCGCGCACTTGGTAGCCCCATTCGAGGTGGCGAAGCTTTCCACACAGGTTGTATTCCTTTTTACAAGTACTTCCAGACCGCCGTGAAGTCTTGCTCTCAAGGGGGCGTCCGTGGTGGTGCTGCTACCTTGTTCTATCCAATCTGGCATCTCGAAGTAGAAAACCTGTTAGTGCTTAAGAATAATCGCGGTGTTGAAGAGAACCGCGTCAGACATCTGGATTATGGAGTTCAATTCAATAAATTGATGTATCAGCGCTTGATTGAAGGTGGCAACATCACCCTGTTTTCTCCCAGCGATGTCCCCGGCCTCTACGATGCGTTTTTCCAGGATCAGAATAAGTTTGAACAATTATATGTTCAGTATGAGCAAGACAGCAGTATTCGCAGAACCACACTGAAAGCCATTGAGCTTTTCTCTCTGTTTGCCTCTGAACGTGCCAGTACCGGGCGTATCTATTTGCAGAATGTTGATCACTGCAACACTCACAGTCCTTTTGACCCAGTATCGGCCCCCATCCGCCAGAGTAACTTATGTTGTGAAATTGCTTTGCCCACACAACCTCTGGACAATGTGAGTGATGAGAACGGCGAAATCGCCCTCTGCACATTAGCTGCATTCAACCTTGGCAAACTGAAAAACCTGAATGAGCTGGAAGAGCTGTCTGATCTCCTTGTCAGAGCCCTCGACAACCTGCTGGATTATCAGGACTATCCATTGCCTGCAGCGTACAACGCCACTATGGGACGCCGTCCACTCGGTGTCGGCGTGATTAATTTTGCTAACTATCTTGCTAAAAATGGCGTGCGATATTCCGATGGTTCAGCCAATAGCCTGACACACAAAACCTTTGAGGCCATTCAATATTATCTGCTTCAGGCTTCCAGCCAGTTGGCTAAAGAGCAGGGTAGCTGCAGTAAATTCCATGAGACCCGTTACTCACAGGGCATTTTGCCAATAGACACCTACAAGTCAGAGATTGATAACATCTGCGATGAAACACTGCATCTGGATTGGGAAGCTCTGCGCCAGGCTATTCGTGAGCACGGACTCCGTAACTCCACCCTGACTGCCCTGATGCCATCAGAAACCTCATCACAGATCAGTAATGCTACCAATGGTATCGAACCGCCAAGAGGATATGTCAGTGTCAAAGCCAGTAAAGACGGCATTCTCAAACAGGTAGTACCTGATTTTGAAGAGTTGAAGCATAACTATGAATTGCTCTGGGATATTCCCGGCAACGACGGTTATCTGCAATTGGTAGCGATCATGCAGAAGTTCGTTGACCAGAGTATTTCCGCCAATACCAATTACGATCCGGCCCGGTTTGAGGGCGGTAAAGTTCCCATGAAATTGCTGCTGAAAGACTTACTGACCGCCTACAAAATGGGCGTCAAAACGCTGTATTACCACAACACCAGAGATGGTGCAGCGGATGATGCCCGGGAGGAAGTGGATGATTGTGCCGGTGGCGCCTGTAAAATCTGAATCAGACTCTGAATACTTTTTTAACTGACATTGCCGGCATCGCCGGCCCGGGCAAACCAGAACCATGAGTTACACCACCTTTAATCAGGAGCAGTTCAACGCCATCAACGAGCCAATGTTCTTTGGTCGTCATGTGAACGTATCACGCTACGATGTGCAGAAATATCCGGTTTTCGAAAAGCTGATTGAAAAGCAGCTCTCGTTTTTCTGGCGTCCGGAAGAAGTCGATCTGTCCACCGATCGCAGTGATTTCGCCGCACTGCCAGAGCATGAGAAACATATTTTCCTGAGCAATCTGAAGTATCAGACCCTGCTTGATTCCGTACAGGGGCGTTCACCGAATGTGGCATTACTGCCTATCGTCTCTTTGCCGGAACTGGAAACCTGGATCGAAACCTGGGCATTCAGCGAAACCATTCACTCACGCTCCTATACCCACATTATTCGTAATATTGTCACTGAACCGGCGGTGGTGTTTGATGATATCGTTACCAATGATGCCATTGTCGAACGAGCCAATGATATTACCCGCTATTACGATGAATTGATTGAAGGTGTCAGCCTTTATAATCAACTGGGTGAAGGTGCTCACACAATTAATAGTAAAACGGTCAATATCAGCGTGGCCGATCTGAAGCGCAAACTCTATCTCACCGTGGTTTCTGTGAATGTTCTGGAAGCCATCCGTTTTTACGTCAGCTTTGCCTGTAGTTTCGCTTTTGCTGAGCGCTCTACCATGGAGGGCAATGCCAAGATCATCAAACTGATTGCCCGGGATGAAGCACTGCACCTGACCGGCACTCAACACATGCTGCAAATCATGGCGGAAGGTAAAGACGATCCGGAAATGGCAGCCATTGCCATCGAGCTGAAAGAAGAAGCCAGAGAGATCTTCATCAGCGCCGCAGAACAGGAAAAACAGTGGGCTGAATACCTGTTCAAAGACGGCTCCATGATCGGTCTAAACAAAGACATTCTGGGTCAGTACGTTGAGTACATCACTAATCAACGCATGATTTCAGCCGGTTTTGAGCCTGCTTTCCCGACACGCCAGAATCCATTACCCTGGATGAACAGCTGGCTGAACAGCGATCATGTTCAGGTGGCTCCCCAGGAAGTAGAAGTCAGCTCCTATCTGGTTGGTCAGATTGACAGCGAAGTTCAGTCTGAAGACTTCAGTGACTTTTCACTGTAAACCAGCAAGCTTATCGTCAACCATCCTCTGATGTGAGAACGCTTCTCACATCAGCTTATGGAGCCGGAATGTCTCACATCATCAAACTACTCGATGCCTTCAGCTTTATTCCCCGTAAAGAGCAGACTCTGCTAGAAGCCCTTGAATCACAGAATGTTGAGGTTGAATATCAGTGCCGGGAAGGTTTCTGTGGCAGTTGTCAGGTGCAATTGATTGAAGGTGAAGTCGAATATGAATCAGAGCCTGTGGCCTTTGTGGCTGACGACCGGATTTTACCTTGCTGCTGTCGGGCTGTATCAGACTTAACCATCAGCATTCCCGGTGGGGTCTACATCAAAAAAGTCAAGCGATAAACTTTTATTCTAAATAAGAATAAAAACACACTCCTACCCTCTGGAACCTCTTTATTTCTCTCCTGTCTAAAACTTAAATCCAGCCAACTTTCCAGGGAGATTGGAATGACAATAAAGAGTACTATCGCTGTAACAACCGCCTTTTACCTGACTTTCTTCACCTCTGTGATCGCAGCCGCCCCTGCCTCTCCAGAGTATTCTTACAGGCAATATCACATCACGGATACCAGTAACGACGCCAGCCTCTGGCCCGGGAGTTATATTTGTGAACTTTCCCTAGACACGGATGAACAACATACCGCCACCGCTGCTGAGATGTCATCAATGTACCCCTATGCCCTGATGAGTTATTTCGCAGAGATGTACAAAGTTGATAGCAGCAAGCCCGATAAAAAACAGGCGCTTCAGGAACGTATTGAAAAACTCGACACCGCCGGATTTTACGCCTTTACCCGGCTCACCAAAACAGTGGAATTACCCGAAAGCTGGCAGAGTGATTTCAAAGCAAGACAGCAAAATCGGTTTGTTTCTTCACGCTCTTCCCTCAAAGCCCGCGTCTACATAAACGAAGCAGACAACACTATTACCATAGCGATTGCCGGAACTGACTTCAGCAGCCTCACCAGCCTGTACTCCGCAGCCCAATTAGCGGCAGGCTATGCATCGGCAGCAGCGACTGAAGCGGTCAATCTGACAAAAGATATTCAACAGGCAAACCCGGGTTATACACTCATTCTGACCGGCGCTTCTCAGGGAGGTGCTATTGCCCAGTATGTGGTGAGCAGAACGGCGGAGACCAGGGCCATCGTATTCAACAGTCAGGCACTGCATCCAAAGCTGATACAACAGGCGCTAACAGAGAAAGAAGTGACTCATCTTTTTGTGGAAGGGGAAGCCATGAGCCCAGACAGCGATCATTTAGTGGAATATCTGATTCAAAACCCAATGCCCGTAGCTGGCAAAATGATACCTGTGGATCCTGAACTGGATGCCATCATCATCAATACCTATTTCAGTTATGCTCGGGGCAACACGGCTACAGGATGGGTGAGCTATCAGACATCAACCCTTAGCTTTATTCGTCATTGGACAGGTGCATTACTGACCGCCATTGAGCAACATAATGGCTATGCAATGAGTAAACTGTTTCCTTAAATGCTCCTATCTTCTTTGGCATTGAAACCATATCAGAAAAAGACTGTCTATATTTTCACCTACAAATGAAGGCAGAGAATGACAATGAATCACCCTTTCTTATACGCTCTGGCTGGCCTGATATGGTGCTGCCAGATCAATACTGCCAATTCTGACGACATCAAAAGTCAGCAGTGCAATTTCAACGGTATTTTTCAATACTCCACCATCAACGCCCTCCTCGATGGTTATATGGAAGGCGATATGAGCCTGCAGCGTCTGAGCCGAAAGGGCGATTTCGGGCTTGGCACCGTTAATAGTCTGGATGGTGAGATGATTGCCGTTGATGGGACTTTCTATCAGATAAAATCCGACGGCAAAGCGTATGAACTACCAAGCGATGCCAAAACACCATTCGCTGTAATCACTCGTTTTGAACCGGAACAAACACTAAAACTCCCTCTCTCAATAAGCTATGGTGCACTGAAAACCTTCCTTTCAGAAAACATCGCTCAGTCCAACCAGATTCAGGCGATCAGAATTGACGGTTATTTCAAAAATCTGAAGGTTCGTAGTATTCCGAAACAGGTTCCTCCTTATCGCAAACTGGCTCAGATCAATAAGACCGATGCAACGACCTATGAGTATAAGAATGTCGAAGGAACGCTGGTAGGTTTCCGTTTTCCCGGGTATTTCAACAGCCTGAATGTCACCGGCTATCACTTCCATTTTATTGATAAAGAACGAACCTTTGGTGGGCACGTACTGGAACTAACTACCGACCGGGGCAATATTGCCATAAAAAGCAGCCACCGCTTTAAAATGGTGTTACCGGAAGATGAACAGTTCGACCGCATGAACCTGAGCAAAGACAACAGTAACGACCTGAAATCCGTAGAAAAAGGCCAGCCATAACCTAATGGATAAAACGACCTCGCTATTACCTGTAACGGCCATTCTTGCGTCGATTGCAGGCTATTATTTCAGCCCTGAAGTGGCTCAGCTTAAACCTGCTCTGATGCCTATTATTGCTCTGGTGATGTTCACTATGGGGCTGACGCTCACTTTGGAAGATTTTATTGAAGCTGTGCAACAGCCTTTACCGCTTATTCTTGGGATTGTTCTCCAGTTTCTTATGATGCCTTTGATTGCCTGGCTACTCAGCCTGGCAATAGGGTTATCTCCTGAGTTAATGGTGGGTATGATCCTGGTGGGTACAGCCCCCGGCGGCACAGCCTCCAACGTGCTGACTTATCTGGCGGGTGGGCGGGTTGCCCTGTCTATCGGCATGACGATTTGTTCTACACTGCTTGCTATTTTGATGACCCCTTTGATTACTGGCTTTTATCTTGATTCCATTGTCGAAGTCGATCGGATGGGAATTCTAATGAGTATTGCCAGAATGATACTAATCCCTGTGGTTGCAAGTATGTTACTAAGATCTGAACTCCCGGGGCTGGTCAAAAGAATACAGCATCTGTTACCGGGTTTTGCAGTTATCTCTATACCAGTGGCTCTCTGCATTATCGTTGCATTGAATGCCGGGTCTCTGAGCAGCATCAGTTATACCCTGGTGCTGGCGGTTTTACTGCACAATATATTGGGACTTTTTTCCGGTTACAGCCTTGCGCGGCTATTCGGGCAAAGCAAAAGCACTGCCCGAACCATTGCTATAGAAGTGGGTACTCAAAATAGCGGTATGGCTGCGGCTCTGGCAATAAAACATTTTACCGTTGTTGCCGGCATTCCCGGGGCAATGTTCAGCGTGTTACAAAATGTTATGGGTGCCTTGGTAGCCAACTATTGGCACAAAAAGAAGATTTCTGAGAACACCCTTGACCCTTGATTGCGTAAGCGTAGAATACCGATTGACTTGACGGGAAAGCCGTACTTGCTTTCAGACAGTAGTCAACCTGAACATACGAAATTAGGAAATCAATGAGTTATGCCAAGACCAGTCTCTGTTAACAACGGCTATCAGCACAGGCTGTTATCGCTTTTGTTTTCTGGTTATTGCTTCCTCAGTTTCGTCTCATTTTAAAAAGCCCCTTCATGGGGCTTTTTTTTGTTCCACAACCAATATAATAACGGGTATGCATCAATGGGAAACCGATTCTTCAAAAGAGACATCATTTCCATAGCGGATCTGAATAGAGAGGATATGGAGCAACTGCTGGATATAGCAGCAGAACTAAAACAGAATCCACAGTCGGATTTACTGTCAGGCAAAGTCATTGCCAGCTGTTTTTTCGAAGCTTCTACAAGAACTCGGCTATCTTTTGAGACTGCGGTTCAGCGTCTCGGCGGCACATTAATTGGTTTTGCTGATGGCAGCAATACGTCTGCCAAAAAAGGTGAAACGCTGGCAGACTCCATCAAAATCATCAGCTCTTACACCGATGCGGTCGTCATGCGTCATCCACAGGAAGGTGCGGCAAGACTGGCTGCAGAGTTCTCCAATGTACCCATCATCAATGGTGGCGATGGCGCAAACCAGCACCCAACACAAACATTGCTTGATCTGTTCAGTATCCGGGAGTGTCAGGGGAAACTGGATAACCTTAAAATCGCCTTTGTAGGTGACTTAAAATATGGTCGTACGGTGCACTCCCTCACTCAGGCATTAACTCATTTCAATGCCGAATTCAGTTTTATTGCCCCGGACGCACTGGCGATGCCTGACTATATTCTGCAGGAGCTGGATGACAAAGGCATTCACTATCGCATTGCTGAAACCATCGAAGAAGTCGTAGCCAAGACAGACATCATCTATATGACTCGCGTTCAGAAAGAACGCTTTGATGAAACCGAATACAAACATATTGCCTCCAACTACGTCTTAACCTGCGACACGCTGAAAGAAGCCCCGACACACCTGAAAGTACTGCACCCTCTGCCACGGGTCGATGAAATTGCCGTTGAAGTGGATAACACCAAGCACGCTTACTACTTTGAACAGGCTCGTAACGGTGTTTACGCCCGTCAGGCTTTGCTAGCACTAATTCTTAACGAAACCATCTAAAAAACTATCTGAGGAGCAGGAAAATGAATAACAAACTTCAGGTAGAAGCTATCTGCAACGGTACGGTCATTGATCACATTCCAGCAGGTCAGGGTGTGAAAATTCTCGACCGGCTGCATCTGCTGAACAGCGATGCCAGAATCACGGTTGGCTTTAATCTACCGAGTCAGGAACAAGAAGCCAAAGACATCATTAAAGTCGAAGGCCGCAAGTTCACCGGCCAGGAAGCCAATGAGCTGGCACTGTTTGCTCCCACAGCCACCATCAATGTGATTGACGATTACAAGGTGGTGGGTAAGTTCAAAATGTCCACACCCGAGACTCTGAAAGGTGTACTGGGTTGCCCTAACTCCAACTGCATTACTCATAACGAACCTGTGGAGAGCTTTTTCTATCTGCGCCAGACAGAAGATGATGTGCAGCTGAAATGCCATTACTGCGAAAAATCATTCAGTAAAAGCATTGTTGCCGAGCTTCAATAACATGTTGTCCGCCTCTGAATTGAGGCGGCTTTTCACCGGTTTCCTACCTATGTCTAATACCTCTACCCCTCTATCAGTACTATGATTTCGGCATGATAGGTTTAATAGGCAGATTTGTATGCAGTGTCCTTCTCTTGGTCAGATAATGAGTTTTTGTCGGTTAGAGCCCTCAGAGGTAACTACCCCAGAAACAGCTGCGGAGAAAAACCAGAAGTTTGCTGAAGAAGCCACCTTTTTCATATCGCTATTTCAAAAAGTCAGAACCATTCGACGCATGCCTGATCCGGAATTAATGCTGGTTCTGGAGAAAGATCAAACTCGCCGCAAGAAACGCAAAGTCAGCAAAAAAGAGAAACCGGAGAAACTCTATTTCAATCGAAAACAACCGGATGAAGACCTTCCTGATAATAGCGACAGGCTACTGGAACCCGATGTGTGACTTTTAATTTCAACATGGCTATCCATGCCACGTGGATCCCGTACAGTCCCTGTACGGGATGACAGCAAAGTGCACAAAACCTCTACTAGCTGTCATTCTGTACAGGGAGTGTACAGAACCCATAAGCCATGGATTGGCAACCTACGAGATAAAAGTCACACATCGGGCTACTGGACTAACTCCGTATTCCCAGAAGCGCAGTAAAGTCGTAAACTTCGTTAATACTTTCTACATTTGAATGGGATACGATCCCAATACCAACTCCAGTGCCACACCAGATATCCGAACCCTGTCAGGTTGGATGATTGCCCTGATTTCAGGCACTGAAAGGAACGAGATTAAGGCATTGAGTGGTTTTCTAGGACTCTTCGGTAAGAGTAAAAGCAAAAAAGAAGCACCGGCTTCTGAACATAGTAAAAGCAAATCCGGGCACAAAACGAGAGCTTCCAGTAAGAACTCAAATACCCGAAACAAGCGTCATCAGGGCAACAGCAAACCTTCAGGACGAAAACACCCACAGAAGAAAGCGTTACAGCAACCAGCCTGGGATATTAGTGAGTTTCAGGTCGCACCTGAAGCCGACAAAACCCGCTTCCATGACTTTGACCTGCCTGATCAACTGATGCACGCCATTCAGGATTTAGGGTTTAAATACTGTACCCCCATTCAGGCCGAAGTACTGGAAAGCACGCTAGCAGGTCGGGATGCTATCGGCAAAGCCCAGACCGGTACTGGCAAAACGGCTGCATTCCTGCTCAGTACCATCAAACAGCTGGTCGACATTCCTGCACCTGAAACCCGCTATCTTGGTGAACCGCGCGCGGTCATTATTGCTCCTACCCGTGAACTGGCTCTGCAAATTGGCGAAGATGCTGAAGCACTCACTAAACATCTGCCTTTGCATGTAGTCACTGTGGTGGGCGGTATGGACTATGAAAAACAGCGCAAACGTTTGAGTGAAAACTATGTTGATATTCTGGTCGCCACCCCCGGACGCTTGCTGGACTATTGCGAACGCAAAGACCTGCATCTGGACCTGGTTGAGACACTGGTTATTGATGAAGCCGATCGCATGCTGGATATGGGCTTTATTCCACAGGTTCGCCGCATTGTGCGTATGTCGCCCCGACCCGGTGATCGTCAGACATTGTTGTTCTCTGCTACCTTTACCGACGACGTTCTGCGCCTCGGTGAACAGTGGACCTGGCAACCCGTGAAAGTTGAAATTGAACCCGACAGCGTAGCCACTGACACTGTTGACCAGAAGATTTACATCCTCACTTCTGAACAGAAATTCCCGCTGCTGGTAAACCTCATTACTCAGCACAAACTGGAGCGGGTGATCGTCTTCACTAATCGCCGGGATCAAACTCGCAAGCTGACAGAACAACTACAAAGAGCCGGTATCCGCGCTGATCAGATTTCCGGTGAAGTGCCTCAGAACAAACGCCTGAGAACTTTAGAGAACTTCAAGACTGGCAAATTATCGGTTCTGGTAGCCACCGATGTCGCCGGTCGTGGTATTCATATCGATGGAATCAGCCATGTGATTAACTACAACCTGCCGGAGTCCCCTGACGACTATATCCACCGAATTGGCCGTACGGGTCGTGCTGGCGCCAGCGGTACCAGTATCAGCTTTGCCTGCGAAGATGACTCCTTCCTGATTCCGGAACTGGAAGAGTTGTTGGGCGATAGTCTAAAAAAAGAATACCCGCCAGAAAACCTGCTAACCACACCTAAAAAACCACAGAAAAAGCATCATCATTAACGCAAAACGGCCTGATCTATCAGGCCGTTTTTCATTTTCATTAAGAAATAAAAGTAGTAAAAAATTAATTTATAGATTTTTATGAAGAGAAATTTTATATGAAATTGAAATATATCTCTTAAATATTAGAAGCAAAATATGACAATTAAAACCCTTTCACACAATAAAAAAAATTTTTATGCTACATTGGAATTTCAGCTTGCCGGATGAAAATTTATCGTTAAAAATCAAAATTGAGTGATCCAAAAAACTGACAACGGAGCTGCCTATGGGACACGCCTTGGACACCAGGCCGATCATCTCAACCCATCCAACCACCTACATACTGGACAGTAACGTCTTAATCCACGATCCAAACTCAATACTCAACTTTGAAGAACATCAGGTCATTATTCCAATCACGGTTCTGGAGGAACTGGATAAGCTCAAAAATGGTAAACAAACGATTGCCGCCGATTGCCGTCAGGCCATTCGCCTGATTGATAACATTCTGGGCAACGCCTCGCCCGCTGAAATCGAACATGGAGTGCCCATCAAACGAGGCCAACAGAGCGAACCAGCCGGTTCTCTGTCAATCCTGATGAGCCACGCCGATGAGAACGTCATCGCTCTGCCCACCAGCAATAACGACAACCAGATTATTAACGACATTCGCCAGTACCAGCGAGATCATCCGGAGGCTTCCGTTGTACTGGTTACCAAAGACATCAACATGCGTCTCAAAGCCAGAGGCTGCGGCATCCCCACAGAAGACTATCACAGTGACCAGCTTGTCTCTGATATTAGTATGCTGACCAAAGGCTACATTCACTTCGAAGGCAATTTCTGGGATCGAATCAATGAAGTAAAAACCTCCCAGGCTGATGGCCAGACTTTCCACCTACTCAATAAGCAAGAATTCAAAGAAGAACTTTATCTGAACAAATTCCTGACCGACGATCAGGACTTCATCGCCAAAGTGGTTGGCCTGACCGACGATGAAGTCACTCTACTCCATTATCCCAAAGAGAGCCTGATGAATCAGGAAGCCTGGGGGCTGAAACCGCTGGACATCCATCAGGGGATGGCACTGAATCTACTGCTTGATCCTGATGTGCATCTGGTCAACCTGAATGGTGCCGCCGGTTCTGGTAAAACCATTCTGGCACTGGCTGCAGCCATTGAAATGACCATTGCCAGCAAACAGTACCGACGCATTATTGCCACCCGTTCCACTCGCGGACTGGATGAAGATATTGGTTTCCTGCCCGGTACCGAAGCTGAAAAAATGGAACCCTGGCTGGGTGCCATCACCGATAACCTGGAAGCGTTACACAACGACGATGAATCCACCAACAGCAGTGTGGAATATATTCTGGACCGTGTACCGCTGCACTTTAAATCACTGAACTATATTCGTGGACGAAGTTTCCAGCACAGTCTGATTATTATCGACGAATGCCAGAACCTGACTCCGCACCAGATAAAAACCATCATCACCCGTGCCGGTGTTGGCAGTAAGGTCATCTGCCTGGGCAACCTTGCCCAGATTGATACACCGTATCTGGCAGCCACCAGCTCCGGTTTAACCTACATGACAGAACGGTTGAAGAACTTCCCTCATGGAGGCTCCATGCAACTCAAGGGCGTTCCCCGTTCACCACTGGCAGCTTATGCCGAAACCCATCTGTAATGCAGTTCCGGCTATGCACTCTACCAGTGCATAGCCAATTCCTTCCGATTCCATTTCATCTTTTCATACCGTAAAAACATTGGTACTGCACTGATTTTTGTCGTAATTAGAACAATGTACTGACAACAATAATGGCGAGATGGTCAATGTTCACCAACAAACTTGTTCTTGAAGATTTTATGCAGGGGCTGGCCAAACGCAACCCTGATGAACCTGAGTTCTATCAGGCCGTTTATGAAGTCGCCCAAAGCGTTATTCCCTACATCAACCAGAACCCTGATTACATTGAAGCCCGTATTCTGGAGCGTATGACCGAACCGGATCGTATGGTTATTTTCAGAGTCTGCTGGGAAGACGACGAGGGTAATATAAGAGTCAACCGGGGTTATCGGGTTCAATTCAACAACGCTATTGGTCCCTACAAGGGAGGGCTACGATTTACCAGCAATCTGACGCTCGATACGTTGAAGTTCCTTGGCTTTGAGCAAACCTTCAAAAACAGTCTGACCACACTACCACTCGGTGCAGCCAAAGGGGGAGCTGACTTTAATCCAAAGGGTAAAAGTGATCGCGAAGTTATGCGCTTCTGTCAGTCATTTATGACAGAGCTGCATAAACACATTGGTCCATTCACCGATATACCGGCTGGCGATATCGGCGTGGGCGGCCGTGAGATCAGTTATATGTTTGGGCAATACAAGCGTCTGGAGAATGAGTTTACCGGCGTACTGACTGGTAAAGGCATTTCATACGGTGGTAGCCTGATTCGCAAAGAAGCCACAGGGTATGGCACCGTTTTCTTTACCCATGAAATGCTCAAGGCTCATGATGTTGAACTAGCAGATAAATCCTGTGTCGTGTCAGGGTCTGGCAATGTGGCTTTATATACCGCCAGAAAAATACTCCAGCTCGGTGGTAAAGTGGTGGCCATGTCGGATTCAGGCGGCAGCTTTCACATCGAAGAAGGCATCAGTTCAGAACAGCTGGACTATTTGATTGATCTGAAAGAAAACCGCCGGGGGCGATTGCAAGAATTCGCTGAACATTTCCAGTGTCAATTTTATCCACAAGCCAAAGTCTGGCAGTTCCCCTGTGAGATTGCTTTCGCCTGCGCCACCCAGAATGAACTCAATCATGACGACGCCCGGCAACTGAAAACCAATGGCTGTTTGGCCATTGCTGAAGGTGCCAACATGCCCTGCACCTTAGAAGCGGTTCACTTCATTCAGGACAATAATATCCTGTTTGCTCCAGCCAAGGCAGCCAATGCGGGTGGTGTGGCTGTATCGGGTCTGGAGATGTCTCAAAACAGTATGAGACTATCCTGGGGCATTGATGAACTGGAAGCGCGTTTGCAGACCATCATGAATAAAATTCACCAGCAAACCATCCAGTACGGCACTCAATCAGATGGCAGCATTAATTACGTTCAGGGCGCCAATATTGCTGGTTTCACCAAAGTCGCCAATGCCATGATGTCTTACGGTGTGGTGTAAAATTCTTGCGGTAAGCTCGCTGGTTTTCCTCGTAGGTCGGTTTCCCCAGAAGGGAGAAGCCGACAATAAAGCCAACAATGCGCACAAATATCAAATTTATACATCGCTTTATGAGAGGCTTGGTGTTATCGGATCATTTTATTGTTGGCTCTTGTGCCCTATGGGTATCTGCCCTTCGGGCAGAAACCAACCGCCATAAGTCTACCCAAGCGGCACACTCTCAACTAACATGGACTTCACCAAACAATAAACTACCGGAAGAGATCAGCCATGCTGCTTGTTGTTTCACCCGCAAAAACCCTTGATTACGACACGCCAGCGGTCACTAATACCTACAGTCAACCCGATTTTCTTAATGAGTCTCAGCTATTGATTGACGACCTTCGCCAGTTAAGCCCGGCTCAAATCTCTAGCCTGATGAGTATCAGTGACAAACTCGGGCAACTGAATGCAGCCCGATTTGAAGCCTGGATCCAACCTTTTAATAAGGAAAATGCTAAACAAGCAGCACTCGCGTTCAAAGGTGATGTCTATACGGGGTTGGATGCAGAGAGCCTGACCGAAAAACAGTTTGATTTTGCTCAACAACACCTGCGCATTCTGTCTGGACTTTATGGGCTGCTAAGACCACTGGACTTAATGCAGGCTTACCGTTTGGAGATGGGAACCAAATTCGCCAACCAGCGAGGTAAAGACCTTTATGCCTTTTGGGGCGACTTGATTACTGAGAAACTGAATGATGAGATTGCCGTGCAGCAAGATAATATTCTGGTCAATCTGGCGTCTAACGAATACTTCAAATCCGTCAACAAGAAAAAGCTCAATGGCGAGATTATTACACCGGTATTTAAAGACTGGAAAGGCGACAAATACAAAATCGTCAGCTTCTACGCCAAAAAAGCCCGTGGTTTGATGTGCCGGTATGTGATCGATCACAACATCACACAGGTAGAAAAGCTGAAAGGGTTTGATGACGAAGGTTATGCCTACAACGAAGCCATGTCTTCCGACACTGAGTGGGTTTTCACCAGAGGTTCGTAGGTCGGTTTCCACCCGAAGGGCAGAAGCGGACAATAAAGCCAACAATGCGCACAGATATAAACGTTACATTGCTTTGTATGAGGTTTGACGCTGTTTGGACGTTTCTTTGTTGGCTCTTGTGGCATCTGGGTATCCGCCCTTCGGGCAGATACCAACCTACAATATTCTTAGAAAATGTAGTTCATCTGCATACCCAGAATATGGGATTTGTTGTTGTATTTGCCCTGAACTTGACCAAACAAACTATCGGTAAGATTTTCTGGCTTGCTATGTTTGCTTTCATCAATTGATGCACTTTGAAGCCTTACATAAGCATAAGAAAAATCAATGCTCATATTCTCTGATGCTTTGAGATTAGCACCTAGAGTCAACCAATTACGGTTAGCGTCTGGTGCCCGAACAGTTCTTGTTTGATTATCTACAGGAGACTGGTCAAACATATAACCGGCACGAAGCAGCCAGGATTGATTCAGCTGGTATGACGTTCCGAGAGACAGTGCCCAGGTGTTTTTCCAGTTCATTGGTACATAGTTTCGAGATTGACCTGATGAGTTGATTACATTCAATTCTTTAAATCGACTCCAGCGAGTCCAGGTCGCATCGGCCATTAGCGTCCACTGGTCATCCAGTTTGTGAGTAGCACTGAACATCAGCTTTTCTGGCATTGTGATATTCAGATGAATATCGTCAGGTTTTCCACTTTGCGTGGTCGTTAGGTCTCCCTTCAGTTCAAAGTCCAACTTTGAATGATAAGCCAGCCCCAGAGTTGTTGCATCATTAACATTCCAGACCGTTCCGATATTCCAGGCAACAATGGTGTCATCACCTTCCATTTTTGCATCTGTATCCTGACCAACCCCACGAAATGGCTTGCTAGTCAACTCACCTTTAACATGAGAAGCAATCAAACCAAAACCAACCGAAAAATCATCGGTAAACTTGTAAGCTGTAGTCCCCTGCAAGTTGACAACTTCAACCAAGGTTTTATCGGCAAGCCATACACCTGCCCAATCATCTGCATAATCAAGATGAATACCAAAAGGAGCATAACCCGCTAGGCCAAAACTGAGTTTCTCATCAATGGGCATACTGAAGTAGCCAAAAGGAACAAGAGATGTTTGTTGGAAATTATCTGTCTTGCCTTCTACATCCCCTCCTGGTAGGCCAGTTCCATTTCTTCTACCCTCAAACTTCCCCCCTTCCAAAATAACATCCGCCCCCACAGAAACCTGAGTACCTTCGACGAAGCTGATACCCGCCGGGTTAGAGGAAGCAATAGATGCATCGATAGCATTAGATGCACGACCGGCAAAACCAGTACCAAGATAACTGGCTGACTGTTCATTAATACCGTAACCGGCAGCGTTAACGAGGGAGGCCTGGGAAGCGATGGCGATAGCAGAGGCGAGGAGAGTCTTGCGATTGAGTAGAAACTTCATAATTCTAATCCTTATATATCTGGTCGTTGGCATAACCAGTGAAAACACGCCCAGAGACGTACATGCGAGGGTTTGCGGATACTATGTTTTTATTTTGTACAGGTCTATTATTTTTTTGTATCTAAGGTTTCAATCTAAACCTTAGATGAGTATTCGATTAGATGAGTATTTGATTAGCTTATCGCACAATAAATTTGGGTAAGGACAACCCTTTGTAGACCGATAGAAGGCGCATAAACAATACGGCAATTGTCGTGATAACGGCGGTTATTTCATCACCTAAATAGCCGTCCAGTGTCACATAAATCAAGCCACCTGCCAGGGCAGCGCCGGCATAAATTTCTTTTCGCAGTAGGGTGGGCACGTCATCAGCCAGCACGTCGCGAATCACACCACCACCACAGCCGGTAAGCACCCCCATCATGATGGCGATCACGGGCTCAACACTAAAACTCAATGCTTTACTGACGCCAATCACCACGAACACAGCCAAACCTAATGCATCAAGCACTTGCATAGGCCATTCCAGTTTCTGGTTCATTTCTCGCAGCAAAATACTCAGTGCGGTAGCGGCAATAATCATCATGACGTAGAGCGTATCCTCAATCCAAAACACGGGAATACTGCCCAACAACACATCCCTAATCGTGCCGCCACCCGCCGCCGTAACAAAGGCAAGCACCATTGCACCAAAGATATCCATCTCTTTACGGCAGGCGAGCCAGGCACCACTGATGGCAAAAACGACGGTACCCAACAAATCAAGGCTATATAACAACATTCTGGCAGGAAAACACTGGATGAATAACAGAGATATCTATTAGATTCTATTCACATATCTAATAGCAAGACATTATCGCATAACGTTCTGAACGCAAAAAAATCGCTATTTTGTCAGCACTGCATGCTGATTGTTGGCTCTTGTGCCCTATGGGTATCTGCCTTCGGCGGAAACCGACCTGCCAACTCTGGGAGAAAACAACCAACGACGGGCTTAGCGAGTGAGCTCTCAATGACTCAAAACCTGCCCCAGAAATTTCTTAGTCCGACCCGATTGCGGATTATTAAAGAATGTCTCAGGCGACGCCTGTTCAATAATCTGACCTTCATCCATAAAGATAACCCGGTCAGCTACGGTTCGTGCAAAGCCCATTTCATGGGTGACACACAGCATGGTCATACCCTCATTAGCCAGTTCGACCATGACATCCAGCACTTCTTTGATCATCTCCGGGTCAAGCGCCGAGGTGGGTTCATCAAACAGCATGACTTCCGGGTTCATGCACAGGCTTCTGGCTATCGCCACTCGCTGCTGTTGACCACCCGATAACTGCCCCGGGTATTTATTGGCCTGATCAGGAATACGTACTCTTTCAAGATATTCCATCGCCAGCTTTTCAGCGGCTTTTCTGGATTGCCCACGAACCCAGATCGGTGCCAGTGTGCAGTTCTCAAGAATGGTCAGGTGTGGAAACAGATTAAACTGCTGAAACACCATCCCAACTTCCCGCCGAACGGTTTCAATATTTTTCAGGTCGTTGGTTAATTGTGTACCATCCACCATAATCTTGCCTTGCTGATGCTCTTCAAGGCAGTTAATGCAGCGAATGAGAGTCGATTTGCCAGACCCGGACGGCCCGCAGATAACAATCTTCTCACCTCTACGTACCTTCAGATTAATATCCCGCAGAACATGAAACTGACCATACCATTTGTTCAGACCGGTAATGTCAATGATAGTTTCCTGAGAAAAACCCTTGACCATTTGCTTTTCAATCACTGCTTGTTGCCCTGCTTCAGCACGGGTATCTTCTACTACATCGCTCATGGTCAATGCCCTTGCTTTAATTGTCTTTCCAGCTGTTGGTTGTAATGCGACATGCTAAAACAAAAAATCCAAAATACCAGCCCGGCAAACAGATAACCACTTCAATATCGATGCAGGCAGGGTAAATGCGCCAAGCAGAGCTATGGTTTTCAACTTATTGGTCATAAAGAAGCCACCTTGATTATTATTTTAATGAGTGAGAGGCGTTAGGAGTTTCAACCTTACCTGTAAAATTATGTGTCAGACAAAAATCATTCTTTTGAGAGTTGATGCTTTTACAACCCGATTAAATCCTGTTTTTTACGTCATGTGTGACTTTTATCTTGTTGGTTGCCGATCCATGGCTTGTGGGTTCTGTACAGTCCCTGTACAGAATGATGGCTCGTAGAGGGTTTGTGCTCACTCTGCTGTCATCCCGTACAGGGACTGTACGGGATCCATGGGCATGGATAGCCATATTGAAGTTAAAAGTCACACACCGGGTTTTTTTATAAAATTTAAGTAAAAACACCTACAACTCAGTGAGCTAGAATTCAGTAAATCTCGCAAAGCTATTTCACTTTAATGACAAAAAAATTAAGAAAACCCCACTACAGCATCCTCATTCATTCCAATAACCCTGTGTTACAATTCAGTTTTGCCAACCCCTGAGTGATTACTGTTCAGATGAGCCACACATTAAGCGAACATTACAAAGCCATTATTGAATCGGTCGGAGAAGATATTCATCGTGATGGATTGATCGGTACACCCGAACGAGCCGCCAAAGCCATGCAATATCTCACCCGGGGTTACACTCAGGATCTGGACGAAGTGGTCAACAGCGCTATTTTCGAATCCGATATCAGTGAGATGGTGGTGGTTAAGGATATTGAACTCTACTCACTTTGCGAGCATCACATGCTGCCTTTTATTGGCAAGTGTCACATTGGCTACTTGCCAGATGGCAAAGTACTGGGGCTGTCCAAATTTGCCCGGATTGTCGATATGTTCGCCCGCCGCCTGCAGATTCAGGAAAACATGACCAGGCAGATCGCCGACAGCATTATGAAAGTCACCAATGCCAAGGGCGTTGCCGTGGTGATTGAAGCAAAGCATATGTGTATGATGATGCGAGGAGTAGAGAAACAAAACTCATCCATGACTTCTTCTGTGATGCTCGGCATGATGCGTGATCGACAATCCACCAGAGAAGAGTTTTTGCAGTTCATCAGAAACTGATCACATACCGCCACTTTCCTAACCAGGCCCGGAGTCTTACTTCGAACCTGGTTTTAATGGCTATTGGATTATTGAAGAAATGACTGAACGCCTGCACTTCCCGGAATAACTACAGGTGGGTTCAGGATGTCTACAAGCAAAGCCGGCTCACCTGGCATTGTGGCAGCAAGCGGATGATCATCTTCTCCCAGCGTATCATTTTTATGGGTGGCATCTGCTGAAGCAGATCGGCTCGGTGACGGCGCAACGGATAATGAATTGAACAATTCTGCTACTTCAAGGTCGGAGTCCCCATGGAAAGAGTCAGAAGACGATAAATCCGAAGATTCGTATCTTTCATAACGACCAGTGCGGAAAGTCCAGCGTATACCATTCTCTGAATAGCTGATTTCAAGCAGACTATCGTCTTCTTCATACACTTTGATAATGAGGGTTCGAATAAGCCCTTGAGTATTGAATGTATTAACACGGAAGTTATTCTCTTCAATATCATACACGACACTGTGTTTATAGCCTTCGCCATTCAGGATAACATCGGGAGGTAACTGAGGGGCGTAGAGTCTACCGAACTCTTCTGACATTACTATCTCTTGCTGACCCAGCTGATTTTGCAATAACAGCTCTTCAAAAATTATCATGATATTGTTTTTATCTGAAATGCGTTCTTGAGCGCCTTCTACACCGGAAGTCATTATGAGCTCTATTGGGTCTGAGGCATCTAGAAGGTCATCAATACTAACCTCAGAACCAGGAGGTAATGTATTTTCACTCACGGATGCTTCTGCCTTCTGCGTATCCGCCTCGCTTAAAAATACTTCCCTTTGATCAAGCAGGATTCGGACATTTTCAGGAACATCTTCCTGATCATCAAACTGCCAGTGACTTGAAAATGTGATACCGCGTTCAGTGACTTGCCGTTTTCGAATCGACAACAGACGTACTGTACGTTCATTTTGATCTGCGCCTTCATCTATGAATGTAACCTCACCGGAATAACTGGAGAAAGGCTCTGAACCTTCATCATCAATTACCCTGAAGGGTGATGTTTTGATATCTCCCGTTTCAGCAGCGGGTTCAACCTCTGAATCACTCGATATGCTTGATGAGCCCCCAACACCCGCAAGCCTCGTCTTTGCTGTCACAAACGCATTGGTAGCACTAAGGTCAGTAACAGAAGTACGGCGAGTCATCGGCAACGGCGATTCTGGTTTATCCGTTACCTCATCAAGCTCTAATACATCGCTCACGTCATTGCCGGAATCTGAGCTTGTAATTGTATACCGGGGATTTTTCTCAGTATTTCTTCGCTGCTTATAAAGAGCATCATGCAAGGCACTGTCATCACCACTTTCAGCCAGTTCCGAATGACTTTCGGTGCGCTCGTTTAAAAAACTAAATTCATCCGAAGCGTCGTCAGATGCTGAGTCCCACATAGCCGAATACCGTGTAAGCCAGAAAGACCAGACTAATTTGTCCTCCGTATAGCTTATTTCCAAAGTACTCTGATCTTCTTCCAAGATTCTGGCAATGATCGATCGAACAAGTACGTCATCAAGAAACGTTTTAACCAAGACTTTATTGTCACCAGGCATACAGCTTACAACGTGTCTATAACCTTCACCATTCAGGAAAACACCGGGAGGTAGATTGCTTGTAAAAAGCACGGTGTACTCTCTTTTTACTGCTACTGATGCCTCCGGATTATGTTGTGTATTTATGACTGACTCGAAGACACCCATAAAATCATTGTCAACATCGATGGGTTCTGGGTCACCATCACTGCCTACACTCATGGTAATATCTTTTGAGTCCAGTGCTCCTTTCTGAAATATGTTTACTGATCTGGTATCCAGCTGGTTTCTGACCGTGTCAGGAATGGTGTCAATGTCTTCAAACGTCCACTTAGTCGACTCTGTCGAACTTTGTTCATCTTGTAGAGCCCTTTCATGCAAGAAAAGCTTTACTGTACGTATAGCCCGGGTTTCATCAGTAAAAGCAACCTGACCTTGATAATAGATTTTCTCGTCTATTGTGCTTTTATCTAAGCTTGACTTGTCAGAAGACGCTTCGATATCGCCAGCCTGAGAGACAAATTCAGGTACTTCAGAATTCGCTTCATTTACACTCCCAACCTTACCCTCAGACCCTTCATTGGAGCTTGCCCCTCCTGATGGTTGTGGATCACCACCATAAACAGAAAAAGACAATATCAATAACAACAAACATCTTGCTGGCCATAAGAATAATTTCGCTGAAAGCATCACGTTTCTCCGTCACGAGAGGGTCATTGTGATTGAAAACATAAGATAGAGGCTGCAAGTATAGGCAACAATGGCCATATAAAAATGACGTCGAATAGATCGAAATGGAGTAAGGGAGATTTTTTATGGTGAAAATAAGATGCCTGCCCGAATTTTCTCAGGCAGGGTAGTTAAAGATCAATTCCAGTCCAGAATCACTTTGCCGGATTGACCGGAATTCATGATTTCAAACCCCTCTTCAAACTTTTCCACTGGCATGCTGTGAGTAATCACCGGAGAGATATCCAGGCCGGATTGCAGCATACTGGTCATCTTGTACCAAGTTTCATACATTTCGCGACCGTAAACGCCTTTAATGACCAGACCTTTAAAGATGACCTGGTTCCAGTCAATAGTAGTGTCGCTTGAGGGAATCCCCAGCAGGGATATTTTTCCGCCGTGATTCATATTCTCCAGCATCTGCTGGAATGCACGACCATTGCCAGACATTTCCAGACCTACGTCAAAACCTTCTACCATGTTCAGCTCTTTCATAACGTCTTTAAGATCTGACGTGGCAACATTGACAGCACGGGTCGCCCCCATTTTGCGAGCCAATTCAAGGCGGTATTCATTGACATCGGTAATGACTATATTTCGAGCACCTACATGACGACAAATAGCTGCCGCCATGATACCGATAGGACCTGCCCCGGTAATCAGAACATCTTCACCCACCAGATCAAATGACAAGGCGGTGTGTACTGCATTACCAAAAGGATCAAATATCGAGGCGAGATCATCACTGATATCATCAGGAATCGGAAACGCGTTGACTGCAGGAATACAGAGATATTCTGCAAATGCACCTTCGCGGTTAACGCCTACACCAACGGTAAAGTTGCATAGGTGACGACGACCGGCACGACAGTTACGGCAGTGTCCACAGGTAATATGCCCTTCACCGGAAACACGCTGACCAATGTCAAAACCACGAACACCTTCGCCCATTTCAACGATTTCACCAATGAATTCATGCCCTACGTGCATACCAACAGGAATGGTTTTCTGTGACCACTCATCCCAGTTGTAGATATGGATATCGGTGCCACAAATCGCGGTTTTGCGAATTTTGATCAGAACATCATTATGACCAACCTCCGGCATCGGTCGGTTAACCATCCAGATGCCTTTTTCTGCTCGGCTTTTTGCCAGTGTCTTCATGATTTCAGTACTCATATCAAACAATAACACCCAGTTCACGACCTACTTTGGCGAAAGCGGCAATGGCCTTATCAAGATCAGCCTTGCTGTGTGCCGCCGACATCTGAGTCCGGATACGAGCCTGTCCTTTGGGTACCACAGGGAAAGAGAAACCGATCACATAGATGCCTTCTTCCAGCATACGATCAGCAAATTTACTCGCCAGTGATGCATCACCAAGCATAACCGGAACAATCGGGTGGTCCGCCCCCACCAGTGTAAATCCAAGACCGGACATTTCGCGGCGGAAATAGTCAGCATTGTCGCGAACTTTCTGACGCAGATCTCCGCCTGCGTCAAGCATATCAAGAACCTTGATGGATGCCGCAGCAATGGTGGGAGTCAGAGTATTGGAAAACAGATAAGGGCGGGAGCGGTTTCGCAGCCAGTCAATCACTTCGGCTTTCGCAGCCGTGTAACCACCGGAAGCGCCACCCAGAGCTTTACCCAGAGTACCGGTGATAATATCGACACGATCCATCACACCACAAAACTCAGGAGTACCTGCACCGGTTGCTCCGATAAAACCGACAGCATGTGAATCATCCACCATCACCAGTGCGCCGTATTTATCCGCAAGATCACAAACCCCCTTGAGGTTGGCTATCACGCCATCCATGGAGAACACACCATCGGTAGCAATCAGTGTGGTGTTTGCACCAGCCGCTTGTGCTTCTTTCAGTTTTTCTTCCAGGTCAGCCATATCATTATTGGCATAGCGAAAACGTTTGGCTTTACATAGACGGACACCATCAATAATGGAGGCATGGTTCAGGGAGTCACTGATGATCGCATCTTCGGGGCCGAGCAGAGTTTCAAACAGACCCGCATTGGCATCGAAACAGGAAGAGTAAAGAATGGTATCTTCCATCCCCAGAAACTTAGAGATACGAGCTTCCAGTGCTTTATGAATCGTTTGAGTACCACAGATAAAACGGACGGATGCCATACCGTAACCATAGGTATCCAGCGCTTTCTGTCCTGACTCAATCAATTCAGGAGAATTGGCCAGCCCCAGGTAATTATTGGCACAAAAGTTCAATACTTTATCACCATTACTGACCTGAATACTGGCCTGCTGCTGAGAAGAGATCACCCTCTCACTTTTGTATAAACCTTCCTGTCTCAATTCTTCCAGTTGTGTACGTAAACCCGCGTAAAAATCTGCCTTCATGGCGGCTCCAGTTGAAAGAGTGAACGGCGAACACTGAACATAGACCCTGATTTTGAGGGCAGGTTCATTATTCCAATAAAGGAACTGTTCGTTACTGAGGATACAAGCAATAGTGGATTAGTATCTCAGACCAAAGAACCGGCATTTATACGTATTCCAGTGATTTACTTTGAGTTAAATCAAAGTTCAGCCGGTAGCCACTGGATAAGTGAAAAACAGGAAATGACAGGTATTGAGCAGCCAGTGACTAAAAATGGCCATCTCGATAGCACCGGTACGCTGATAACTCCACCCGTAAAAAGCACCTGCCAACGCCGAAAGCGCCATATAAGAAGGCCCACCTGCAAAATGTGCCAAACCAAAAATGAGAGCGCTGACAATAATCGCCACACCGGCTCCCCAATGATAGTTCTGCCACTTTTCCATCAGAGACTTTTGAATAAAACCTCTGAAAAAAACCTCCTCACTTAACGAAGTGAATAAAAGATTATTCAATAAAAACAGCAAGGTTATCTGTGGTAATTCAGGTTGCCAGCGGACAAATCCGATGAACAGAGCCGCGCTGAACACCATCAGCAACATCAGCCCCACGGGTAACCACACCCGCTGGAAGGCTTGCTGCCAGTCCTGGCAGGTCTTAAGCAGAGGCAGGCAGGAGAGCAAAATAACCAGTCCTATCCAAGGCTTATCGATATTAATAAACATGCTAAAGGGAACGGAATCTGACTTGATCGCCTGATAATTCAACACCCTGATATTGTGAAATCCGGGCAGCCAGTGACTGGCCAAGGCAATACTCAGCGCAATAAAAAGCATTCCGGCCAGCCAGCGTGTCAGCACATGTCCTTGTTTTTGCGCCACCCACCAGCCCGAACAGGCCAGCAGAGCGATGAAAGGAAGTGCACCCAGATCAATGACATCTGAAATCAGCCCTATACCTATGACGACCACCGCCAGAGCGATGGTGGCCGTTTGTGTAACCAGCCAGCAACTCATCAGAGTGATCATTAGGCACAAAGGTACAAGCAATGAATAGGATAGGGTCACAGTATTTTCTTATATTGTCTGATTAAATATTGCTCAACTTTATACCGGAGAATCAATATCCACAAATTCATGTTCTATTCCGGTTTTCTTCACTAACCACTCTGCCAGAGCCTGTACACCATAACGTTCAGTGGCATGATGCCCGGCACTGATATAATGAATGCTGTTTTCACGAGCAAAATGAACTGTAGATTCTGAAATTTCACCACTGACAAAAGCATCAGCACCAGCACCCAGAGCCTTGTCAATCATGCTCTGCGCTGCACCTGTGCACCAGGCGATCCGGTTAATCTCATGGTCACCGCCAGAAATTAACAGGGGTTGGCGATGCAACGTCTGTTCTAACGCCTGCCCTAGTTCATTAAGCGTCATCGGCTTTGATGTTGTGCCCCAGTTACCGACAGGAAAACGCTCCCCTGGTTCCAGGCCATTATAAGTCTTCCAGTTCATCCGTCTGGCCAGTTGCGCATTATTGCCCATGACAGGGTGGGCATCCAGCGGTAAATGATAGGCGATCAGGCTGATGTCGTTTTCCAACAGCATTTCAACGCGCCTTTTTTTCATACCCGTGATCACTGCGTCTTCTCCACGCCAGAAATAACCATGGTGTACCAGAATAGCATCTGCTTTGAGTTCCACAGCCCGATCAATCAAATCAAGACAGGCGGTCACACCAGTCACGATTTTGTGTATCTCTCCACTGCCTTCTATCTGAAGGCCATTAGGGCAATAATCCTTAAACTGCCGGGGTTGCAATTCTTCATCAATCAGCCTCAAAAAATCGTTTAAAGCAATGGTCATCGGTTCTCTCCAGCGCCACATACAGGTATATTTGGAACAGTATATCGTTTAATGACACAGGGGCACTAAATGCGAAGACTGATAAAGTCCATCGGCTTGCCGGTTTTCCTTGGTTTACTGGTCGGCCTGCTGGTTTTATTGGTTAAACCGGAAGTTGCCGGGCTTTCAAAACAGGATCGTGATCGTTTTCTGCAAAGGTCTGAAGGATTGTTTAACCTTAGTGGTCAGGTGTCTTACAGTGATGCCGTAGAGTATGCGGCACCTGCCGTTGTGAATATTGCCACCAGGGTTCACCTTCGCTCAGAGAGCGATCAGCATCGCAGTAACGTCGGTGAGAAGAGCCTTGGCTCCGGTGTTATTGTTCACCCAAATGGTTATATTCTAACCAATCACCATGTTATTCAGGGCTTAGAGCGGATCATTGTATTGTTACGTGACGGCCGCAAGGTGTTTGCCAAAATCATTGGTAATGATCCGGAAACTGACCTTGCCCTGTTAAAAATTGACCTTAAAAATCTTTCCTACCTTGATCTTGTGGATTCCAGCAAGGCAGAAATTGGTGATGTCGTTCTGGCTATTGGTAACCCCTTTGGACTAGGCCAGACAGTGACCATGGGCATCATCAGTGCCACAGGGCGAAATGATTTGCAGCTAAACACCTATGAAGATTTTATCCAGACTGATGCAGCCATCAATATTGGTAACTCAGGCGGCGCACTGGTCAATGCCTATGGTGATCTGCTGGGTATTAGTACTTTGTTGTTTTCCAGAGGTGGTGGTAATGAAGGGATAGGTTTTGCCATCCCCAGCAATCTGGCGCGGTTCGTGATGAACTCCATTGTCAAATACGGGCGGGTTATCCGTGGATGGCTGGGTATTGAGTCGCAACCGCTCAGTGCCTCCCTGGCTGAAGCTTATAATGTGCCCGTTGATATTGGCATTCTTATCTCAGGTGTTTATGAAGGTGGGCCTGCAGAAAAAGCCGGTTTACGGCGTGGTGATATTCTCACCGGCATTAACGGCTTGACCACCAGTGATGGCCGCAAAGTGATGAACCTGGTGGCACAAATACCTCCGGGACAAACGATGACCATGCAGATCCTCCGTGACGGAAAAAAGATGACACTGACGGCGCAGGTAGCAACCCGGCCGCAAATTTTCACTCATTAATGTGTTTTGAGGTTGTGAGGGTGGTTGCTTTGCCCCTAGAGTCTGAGGGATTTTGCTTGCTCGTTTTAGCATTGGCGCACGCACGCCCCCTGAACCTAAATTCAGCAGTTGGATGTGGATTTTCTGGAACATTTCAGCGTTCTACCCACTCACTCAAAAAATGTTTCGAGAACGCCTGACAAAACCTTAATGTCTGTAGTCAATAGAGAAATGCAAGCGCCCAGCTGCTGAATTTAGGTTGAAGTGCTATTTTATTCTGTATTCGGCTGATTGCGCGTGAGCAGTGAGGGACTCCCCCCTTGCCAGAACAGAAGCTACTTTTCCCATTTGCGATGCCCCTTCTGATGAGAACTTAATCACTGAGGAGCGTTTCTGAAAATCATAAACACCCAGTGGTGACGAGAAACGAGCAGTACCGGACGTCGGCAAGACATGATTGGGACCGGCACAATAATCACCTAAAGCCTCTGCGGTATAACGCCCCATGAAAATGGCACCAGCGTGACGAATCTCGGGCAACAAAGCGTCAGGGTCTGCTACCGACAACTCCAGATGCTCTGGTGCAATACGATTGACGAGAGTGCAGGCCGTTGCCAGATCAGGCACATGAATCAGTGCGCCACGGTCGTTTATCGATGTTGAGATAATCTCCTTGCGCTCCATGTCAGGCAGAAGCTTGTTCATACTGTCATGAACCTGATGAATAAAATCAGCGTCTGGAGAAACCAGAATAGCCTGGGCATCTTCATCGTGTTCAGCCTGTGAAAACAGGTCCATGGCAATCCAGTCCGGGTCTGTCTGACCATCACAGACCACCAGAATTTCTGAGGGCCCGGCAATCATATCAATACCCACCTGACCGAACACTTCCCGCTTGGCAGTCGCTACATAAATATTGCCAGGGCCTACAATCTTATCCACTTTTGGAACGGTTTCTGTACCATAAGCCAGCGCTGCAATTGCCTGTGCACCACCCACCGTAAATACCCGATTAACACCGGCAATACAGGCGGCAGCCAAAACCAGTTCATTAACTTCATCATCAGGAGTTGGCACCACCATCACCAGTTCAGGAACACCCGCGACAACGGCTGGAATCGCATTCATCAACACCGATGAAGGGTAAGCAGCTTGACCGCCGGGAACATAAAGCCCCACCCGATCCATAGGGCGTACCTGCTGCCCCAGTAAAGTGCCGGACGGATCCTGGTACTGCCAGGAGTCCTGTTGCTGTTTTTCGTGATAACTGCGCACTCGCTCTGCGGCCACTTCCAGAGCCTGCCGCTGATCGTCAGGAATGGAACCTAATGCCTGTTCGAGGCGGTCTCTCTCAAGTACCCAGTCTTTTGTTGATGTAATCTTGCGACGATCAAAACGACAGGTGTATTCAATCAGCGCTTCATCCCCTCGCTGGCGAATCTGTTGAACAATGTCTTTTACCTGATGTTGAACCCTGTCGTCTGATACCGACTCCCAGGCTAGCAACTTATCCAGCTGCTCAGAAAAATCGTCGGACTGGTAGTTAAGCCGTGTTGGATTCAAAAGAACACTCATTAGTCTTATTCTCCCGCTGCCACGGCATTTGCCAATTGATCCAGAAGCGGTTTAATCGTTTGGTGCTTAACCTTCATCGATGCTTTGTTAACCACCATCCGGGAAGACACTTCGGTGATCAGCTCTCGGGGTTCCAGACCATTGGCACGCAAGGTATTCCCCGTATCAACCACATCAATGATAACATCAGCCAAGCCTACTAGCGGTGCCAGCTCCATAGAACCATAGAGTTTAATAATGTCAGCCTGACGCCCCTGCGAAGCGTAGTAATTTTTCGCGACATTAACAAACTTGGTAGCAACTTTAATTCGCCCTTCCGGATTGGCTTCACCCACTTTGCCAGCGGTCATCAGCTTGCAGCGGGCAATATTGAGATCAAGCGGTTCATACAGTTCGGAAGAGTTATGCTCCAGCAATACATCTTTGCCAGCAACGCCCATATCGGCTGCGCCATATTCAACATAGGTAGGCACATCACTGGCTCGGACAATTAGCAGATGAATATCGGGATGTGTGGTCCCAATCACCAGTTTTCGGCTCTTGTCCAGATCTTCTGCGGGCTCAATACCTGCAGCTTTGAGGAGTGGAAGAGTATCTTTGAGAATACGCCCTTTGGACAGCGCAATGGTAATCTGGGTAGACATACTGCTATCTGGCTTCCTTTTTGTAGTCGTGCCGGATGTCGTAGTCTACACCAGTGGTGAAAAATGAGCAGTATTGTCTTGCCCCAAGTCAACCTTTTTAACGGTTTCCGTAATGGAGGTTAGGGGCGTTAATTAATGATCTTCCTGAGTAACTAAAGGCATGTCTTCGGGAGTATTGATATGAGAAACACCAAAACCAGTCCCCGTCTGGGGAGAAGCCTTTTGACCAAGAGCCCAAGAGATGATTTTCTTCCCTACAAACGCCGTAAATAAAACACCCACCACTCCCCCCACACCAATTAAAATGGGTTTGATGTAACTGCCTTCTGGATCATCATTGTCTTCCTTTGCCAGCGCCGGAGTTCTTTCATAGACAGGCTGATAGGTTACAAGCTCCCCGGTTATCGGATGAACAGTTGTGGTGAGCTGAGTCACTGATGCGTTACGAGTAGGTTCAACGCTGTCGCCGTCTGAAATAGTCACCACTGAGCTATCGGTCGGTTGAGGACTTGTTATTAACAGGCCTGCTGGCAAGAGTGCATCAGAGGTTACAGACTGAGTGTCGTCTATTGAATGGGAGACCGATGGTTTTTCTGTGCCGGCTTCATCGAGAGCCAGAGTCACCGATACCTCATCAATAATGGTTTTGTAATGGGCTCTCTCATTATTTCCTGCACCCTGAGTAACACGAATAAATCTAAGGCCAGAAGGATAATCCGAGAAAGTAAATGTCGTTTTCTTGCGGTTATTGTCAGTCAGCTCACCGTTAGGTGACATGTTCGTCTGGACAGCTATCACATCGCCTGCGCTATCAAGTAGCTCCACTTGAAAGAGATGCCTGCTTTTCACAAAAGAGAAATAACTGCTTTTTGATGCCCTGGTGCTGCTTGATCGAATGCCGTGTTGCATCCTCCCCCGGAAACCGTATTTTTTTTGATTAAGAATCTGGAAGACGGCAATATCAGTTCCATCTTTCGGGCTGATGGCTCCGGAGTGAATGGCGGCACAACAGAGACTGGAACGCGGGGTATAATCATTCGTTCCATAGATATAGCAAGGGCCGGGCTTACATGCATCACAACGGACTGTGGCCAGATTATCCCTGATTATCGAGGAAAATTGCGCCCTGAAATTTTGCATGTTTACAGAGCAACGAATTTCTTGAGCTTCTGGCAAGCTTAAGCGGAATAGTTCGTTACTTATGATCTTCGGGCTGGTATCGAGATGACTGGCGCTGAAGCCTGATTCAATCAGATCTATGGTTTGCGACATTGATGACCAGCCCCCCGGACTTGAAAAGCTGCAATCATTCCCGGCCCTGTCACTGTCATCGGCTAATGTATGATCATTTTTTTGAGTAACCATTGGCCTACCGGCCACGTGATTCCAGCCATCGGTATTGCAGTTATTAGCAGAAGGGTTGATGACCAGGTTTTTACTATAAGAGGTTGTGTTGGTTATTGCTTCTGTGGCTGTGGCAACGGTCACCGCTTGGTCTGACTCAGAAAAAACAGGTTTAACATCACGTTTAAATCTTTTGGTTGGCAACGAAGCTGTCGTAGCGGCATCCAGAACGGCACCCAGAGCAGCATCGTTATCAACGGCGGTTTCCGCTATTGTCACAAGATCAGAGTGGGATGACCGAAACAGATTGTTTTCAATAACCCTTTCTGCACAGGAGGGTTGGCTCTCCATGGAAATAACCAGCGGATCAGAATAATCACTGTCAGGAGCAACTTCTTTATTGCCAGTGATGACCAGATGGTGGATGTTATCGATATTCACAATGCTAGCATCCCCCCCACCGGTAATGGTGTTCCCAGCAAACTTGAAAGCATGCCCACAATGCTGAGCACTGTTATTATCAGTGCGACTCACCATCACCAGCGAGCGGCTCACCAGGCTTTTCTTAAAATATGAGTTAACAATGGAAGCCTTGGAACCACGGTCGGAAAGCGTCAGATCGATACCCTGAGTAAACCTCGATGTCGATTGACCAGGCTCCAGCGAAACACCATCAAGCACCAGGAATCGGATGGCTGGAAACTCAATGACGCTTTCTGTCCCTGAATCACTATCAACCAGGAAACGAACGTTAGTGATAATAGACAGTTGGGCTGCATCATTAGGCACAACAGAATACAGAGCCGGCTCGTAGTCGATATTGCCACTGAGTCGTATGATTGGATAGCGTTGGCCAGAAGAATGGTGGCTTAAACGGTATTCCATTGGTTGGGACGACCTTTTAGGCAATGAATTATCAGGCCGGGCAACGCCTAAAAGACAATGACTGGCTGTATCAACGCCATCACCGGTATTCAGAGTGTACTCTCCGCAGGCCGGGTCGAGAATTAATGCGGTTCGTCCATCAATACGTTTTATTAATTCAGGTAAAGACTGAGGCTTGTTGACGTATTGAAATCGTCTGAACATTTTCTCGCCTTGCGTTATTTCTATTTTATTGCGAGGTTTGTTATCAAGATTCCACTCGTGACTTTGTCGATGGTCAAAGTCTTCGCAGGCACGTCTGACTTCATGGTCAGGTATGATCCTGCAATCGGTATAAACAGGGTTTTCAGTTTCGACCCGGCACTCACTGGCATTTATTTTTTCGGTCATTACTAAACCAGATACCAATAAAATATAAGCGCAACGAACGGCAGAGAGGAACCGATTGGAAAGCGATAATGACATAAGCAACTCACAAGCAGAAGAAGAATAATTATCATTATTAGCTGCAAGATAGAATATGTTGCCGATAATTCAAGCCGTGATATGGTTTAGAAAAGCAGGGGACACGGAGCATACAAACGTCCCAATGTGCCTGCATGGCACACTTCGATCAGACCTCCGGGTAAATTCAATGAATCGGAATTAAATCAGACACTCACTATGGGTTGATCGGTTAACTTTTATTGGGATGGTTTAAAAGATTCAGCTACTGAAAAAATGAATGATCATGTTGGCTTCTACTCATATTCGCAGAAACCAACATTTCAAGAGAAGCAATTAGTCAGGAAGGTACGCGGCGAATTTTAGCGCCCAGCTGTTGCAGCTTTTCTTCAATGCATTCGTAACCACGGTCAATGTGGTAAATGCGCTCAATGACCGTATCACCTTCGGCCAAAAGAGCTGCAATAACCAAGCTGGCAGAAGCACGCAGATCCGTCGCCATAACCGGAGCTGATTTCAAGTGATCAACCCCCTTCACAATGACTGTATTACCCTCTACCGTCATGTCCGCCCCCATTCGCTTCAGTTCCTGAACATGCATAAAGCGATTTTCGAAGATGGTTTCGGTAATGCTTCCCGCACCTTCGGCAATCATATTCAGAGCAGTAAACTGCGCCTGAATATCCGTTGGCATGGCAGGATAAGGCGCTGTTTTGAGGCTAATTGCCCTGGGTCGCTGACCCTTCATGTCCAGTTCAATCCAGTCATCACCCCATTCTACCGAAGCACCGGCTTCACGGAGTTTCAGAAGAATCGCATCGAGAATATCAGGCTGGGTATCTTTCAAACGAACCCTGCCTCCGGTTGCTGCAGCGGCAATCAGGTAGGTACCCGTTTCGATACGATCTGGTAATACCGAATAAGTACAACCCTGCAATCGCTCAACACCCTGAATGCGGATGGTGTCGGTACCATGACCTTCAATTTTCGCACCCATTGCAATCAGGCACTCTGCAAGGTCAACCACCTCAGGTTCACGAGCAGCGTTTTCAATGATGCTTTCGCCTTCAGCGAGAGTGGCTGCCATCAGCAGGTTTTCTGTCCCCGTCACAGTCACTACATCCATCACCATACGCGCCCCCCTCAAACCATCTTTTGCAGATGCTTTGATGTAACCATCTTCTACAATGATCTCAGCGCCCATGGCTTCCAGACCACGCAGGTGCTCATCAACAGGGCGGCTACCAATGGCACAACCACCGGGCAGGGATACTTCAGCATAACCAAAACGAGCTACCAAAGGACCCAGCACCAGAATAGAAGCACGCATGGTTTTCACCAACTCATAAGGTGCTACCTGAGATTTAATCGTGCTGGCATGCACTTCGACATTCATCCGTTCATCGACCATCAGGTCAATACCCATGCTGCCAAACAGCTCGCACATGGTTGTAATATCGTGCAGGTGAGGCAGGTTGCACACCGTCACCGGTGAGTCAGCCAGCAGAGTAGCGGCCAGAATAGGCAGAGCTGCATTCTTGGCGCCGGAGATTCGAATTTCTCCGTTCAGCCGGCCACCACCTGTGATGATCAGTTTATCCATGAGTTCTCACTTAAATACATGGAAATAGTCTGAACCCTGAGTTAAAACCATTTCCGTCAAATCGGTTAATTACCCGACGGTGAATTACTAACCGCGCTCTGCAGGTGTTTTGGTAACCATAGTCACTGCATGAATTTCACCACTGGCAATCAACGGATTGAGATGAGCGTAGACTATCTGTTGTCTCTTCACGGGCAATTTACCCTGAAACTCATCACTGATAATGGTAACGCGAAAATCACAACCTTCACCCTCTACTGAAACTTCCGAACCAGAAATCTTTTCTTCTAGCAGTGCTTTGACCGCATCGGCTTGCATGATTCACCTCTTGGGGGGATGTAATACCAATCGCACCGGATTGGTATATGGGCAATAAAACCGAACCATGATAGCCTAGAGGCGAGGCTGTGAACAGCCCTATAGCGGTGTGCTGGTGCTCGTCAAAATATGACTGATACCACAAAGTGTTGCCAGCGCATGAAGCTCTTTAGGGACATCGGTAAAACAGAGACGGATATCGTGAGACCGGACAAACCGAATCCAGGACAAACACACCGAAAGAGCAGAGCTGTCAGCTTGCCCAAGCGCATGCAGGCTGACGTCTATCTGGTCTATTGCTGACTCAAGCGCCTTTTCCAGTTGATCACGCCCTTGCTGTTCCACCACGGGCGCATTATCAAAGGTAAGGTCACCCTGAAAGCTGAGTCGACCGGGTTCTGAGAGAGTCAGTGTCATGATGTCTTTGAACCTGGTGTTTTACCACTCATGATACTTAGCCAGTTATCAATCACGTACTGAATTTTACCGTGTTTATCCATGGCATCAGCAAACTGGTTACGGAACTGTTTCCCAATATTAATGCCATCAACAATAATATTACGCACTTTCCAGCGACCATCGGTGTGTACCATGGAGTAGGAAATAGCGACAGTTGTCGTGGATGTTTTGATCATCATATCCACTGGTACCAGACGAGCTTTACCGCTTTCGTAGTCTGCCAGAGTTTTCTTTGGCACATCTTCAATGTTTTCGATGGTCAGGCTGACATCATCCAGTTTCAACAGAGCCTTGCCATAAAAACTGAGCAGACTGTCTTTGAAAACTGTTGAAAACTGCTCAATCTGGCCTGGCTCGGCTCGGCGGGTATATTTCCCCATGACACCACGGGCAATCGAGTCAAAGGCGATAACCGGCGTCAACTCACGGCTCACTTCCTCAATAAAGGCTCCGGGGTTTTTCTGATAATCACCAATATTCTTTTCAAATTTTGCCAATAGCCCCTTGGTGATGTTTTCAACATCAGCTTTAGGCGATTCCAAAGCCCAGGCGGGCGACCACTGCAGAAGTGAAACCAGCAGCAGTCCCAAGAAAAATGAATTCCGTTGCTGAGAGCGCATAGTCATTCTTTCCTCATTCATCATTATTTATCGCTGTTCA
This sequence comes from Endozoicomonas sp., assembly GCA_965199185.1. Classification (GTDB taxonomy): domain Bacteria; phylum Pseudomonadota; class Gammaproteobacteria; order Pseudomonadales; family Endozoicomonadaceae; genus Endozoicomonas. The sequence goes on from CBDAQW010000005.1 coordinate 168,104, forward strand.
CAGAGCCCAGCAGGAATTTACCAATCAGGTCTTCAAGGATCACAGCTGACTGAGTATCCTCAAATCGATCACCTGACCTCAAAAACTCTTCATCACCACCAATACTGATGCTGATGTATTTTTCCCCCAGCAAACCAGCGGTCACGATAGAAGCTGTACTGTCTAGCGGGATATTATCAATGTGGTTATCAATATCCATCACCACTTCAGCCATGTAAGTGTCTTTATCCAATCGGATTGCTTTTACCCGGCCAATGGACACCCCCGCCATAGCCACTTTTGAGCGAGGCTTCAAGGTTCCGGCATTATCGAACAAGGCGTGCAGTTCATAGGTTTGTTCATTGCCTTTCAGAGACAGGCCACTCACTTTTAGAGCCAGCGCCATTAATGCCAGCAACCCTGCAAGCATAAAAGCACCTACACTGATTTCTACTGTGCGCATCCGCATTTTTAAAGTTCTCCAAACATAACTGCGGTAAGAATGAAATCCAGTCCCAGGATAGCCAGAGACGAATAAACGACGGTTCGGGTAGTAGCACGGCTGACACCTTCTGATGTCGGCACCGCATCATAACCCTGAAATATGGCTATCCAGGTGACAACCACACCAAACGCCAAGCTTTTTATGATGCCGTTGCCAACATCTCCGTAGAAATCCACAGCCTGTTGCATTCCGGCCCAAAACGATCCCTCATAGATACCCAGCCAGTCAACTCCTACGATAGCACCACCCAGTATGCCAACCAGGTTAAAAATAGCGGTCAATAAAGGCAGGGAAATAACACCGGCCCAGAATCTTGGTGCAATCACTCGTTTTAACGGATCGACACCAATCATTTCCAGGCTGGAGAGTTGCTCTGTGGTTTTCATTAATCCTATTTCAGCGGTCAGAGCTGACCCTGCCCGCCCCGCGAATAGCAGCGCAGTAACCACTGGCCCAAGTTCACGCACCAGACTTAATGCAACCAGCTGACCAACAGCGCCTTCAGAGCCGTATTCAACCAGAATACTGTACCCCTGAAGTCCGAGCACCATCCCGATAAAGATACCGGACACCGTAACAATAACCAGAGAGAGTACACCAACACTGTAAAGCTGATGTACCAGAAGCATCCCCCGCCCGCTAAACCCTGCCCTGGAGAATACCGAAAGAAACAGGAACACACCCGCCCGGCCAATAGATTCAAGATAACCCAGACAGAACTGACCCAGAGTAGCGAGGCGATTCAAGGCGTTATTGATCATTCGTGCCCCCTAACAGATCAGCTTCAAGTTGAGTGGCAGGAAAATGAAAAGGTACCGGCCCATCGGGTAATCCTTGCATAAACTGTTTAATTCTCTCATCGGTAGATGTCAGCATTTTATCCGGAGCGCCCTGCCCGATCACCTCGCCATCTGCCAGCAGATATAGATGATCAGCAATACTGGCGGTTTCATGCAGATCATGGGACACCACCAGACTGGTAATACTCAGAGCACCATTGAGCTTGCGAATCAAATCGACCAATACGCCCATGGCAATGGGATCCTGCCCCACAAAAGGCTCATCGTACATGACCATTTCAGGATCAAGCGCTATGGCTCGGGCAAGCGCTACCCGCCGATTCATACCGCCAGACAGTTCGCTGGGCATCAGTTCTGCCGCACCACGCAAACCGACAGCCTGCAATTTCAATAAAACAACGTCCCGGATCATATCCTCGGTCAGTTGGGTGTGAGTTCTTAATGGGAAAGCCACATTCTCAAACACAGACAAATCGGTAAACAGGGCACCGCTTTGAAACAACATGCCCATCTTACGCCGCAGCCTGAACAGCTCTTCTCTGGAAAGATCGTCGAGATTCTTACCATCCACCAGAATTGTTCCGGCATCCGGTTTCAATTGTCGCCCAATTAACCGAAGCAGTGTCGTCTTGCCCGTACCAGATGGTCCCATAATGCCGACAATCTTGCCTCTGGGAATATCAAGATCGATATTCCTGAAGATGGCCCGATCCCCCCGGTAAAATGTTAATCCGCGAATTTCAATAAAATTGTCGCGCGCTGTCATGGAGTTAATTCTTTCCTGCTGTGTTTCAGGCTTAAGGGCTGATCGAATGTCAAAAGGATAAAAGTAAAAATACTTCTATCTATTATTAATCCACACTCAATAATTATTTCAAGCTCTGCCCGGTTACCTGATATATTTTGATCACTCATTACTATGAATTACTAACAACCTGCTCTGACTAAAAATAAAAGCCAGTAGGATTCTTCGGCCTTTCCCGTTAAAATATCACACAATATTATTTTATATTTACTCCAGAGTACCTCCAACCAATGATTGCAGCCCTATTCGCCATTCTCGCAGGCTTTATTGTCCTGACCTGGAGTGCTGACCGTTTTGTAGAAGGCTCAGCTGCAACCGCAAAAAACTGGGGCATCTCCCCCATGTTAATCGGCTTGACCATTGTATCAATAGGTACTTCAGCCCCAGAAATTTTAGTCTCACTGATATCTGCTTTGCAGGGTCATGCTGAAATTGCTGTTGGTAATGCCCTGGGCTCAAACATTGCTAATATGGGCCTGGTGCTTGGCGCCACTGCACTCATTGCGCCATTGCCGGTAAAAGCAGCACTGGCTAAACGAGAGATCCCCTGGCTGATTCTGATCACTGCAACAGCCGGCATCTGCCTTGCAAATTATTACCTCGGGCTGTTTGACAGCCTGGTTTTACTTTCTACGCTGGCTATCACACTGTACCTGATGATTCGCTGGCAAAAGCACCATCCGGACGAGCCTATCGCTGAAGAAGAAGACATCCCTGAAATGTCGCCCGGTAAAGCCTGGTTTGAATTGCTTAGCGGCTTGGCATTGTTATTGATCAGTGCCCAGGTGCTGGTCTGGGGAGCCACCCAGATCGCTGCCATGATGGGTATTAGCGAGCTCATGGTTGGCTTGACCGTGGTAGCCATCGGAACGAGTTTACCAGAACTGGCCGCCTCCGTAACCAGCGCATTGAAAGGACACCATGATATTGCCCTGGGCAATGTGGTCGGATCTAATATTTTTAACTTGCTGGCCGTTCTCTCTATGCCCGGACTGGTGGCTCCGGGCACTCTGAATGAATCCGTCATTACCCGTGATTATCCGGTCATGTTCACCTTTACGCTGGTTATTGCCGCTTTAGCGATGCTGGGCAAACACCCAAGATTTATTGGCCGCTTCAGTGGTGCCCTGCTACTACTTGGCTACATCCTGTACGGCGCTCTGCTTTATATACAGCTATCTTGAACAAACTTGAACAAGCAGCCTTGAACAAACTGTCAGAAAACGGAACCATTGCGCTTTATTAAGATCCAGGCTCTGATTAGACAGAGCACTTTACAACAGGCTCACGCATGACAACAGACGATACCTTTATTAGCATCGGACAACGCACCATCCAGATTGAACAGGAATCAATCCAGGCGCTCGAAAACAGAATTGACAGCAACTTCGCAACAGCCTGCAGATTAATGCTGGAGTGTCAGGGTCGTATTGTCGTAGTTGGGATGGGCAAATCAGGCCATGTCGGTCGCAAAATTGCTGCAACCCTCGCCAGCACGGGTACACCTTCGTTTTTTGTTCATCCTGGTGAAGCCAGTCATGGTGATATGGGTATGATCACCGGGAACGATGTAGTTCTAGCGCTGTCAAATTCTGGCGAAGTCAGTGAAGTGATTACATTGCTCCCCCTGTTCAAACGCATGGGAGCACCGTTGATCAGTATGACCGGGAAGCCAAACTCCACGCTGGCTCAGGCTGCGCAGGTCAATCTGAACACAGGTGTTGAGAAAGAAGCCTGCCCTCTTGACCTGGCACCGACTTCAAGCACGACAACCCAGCTGGTTATGGGTGATGCGCTGGCGATTGCGTTACTGGAAGCCAGAGGCTTTACTGCCGAGGACTTTGCCTTTTCTCATCCCGGTGGTGCGCTGGGTCGACGCTTACTCCTGAAAGTTCAGGACATCATGCACGCCGGCACTCAGATTCCAGCCGTTCACGGAGAGACAAAGCTCAGCGATGCGCTGCTGGAAATGACGCGCAAAGGTCTTGGTATGACCACCGTTACCGATGAACGGGGTGTTTTGTTGGGTATTTTTACGGATGGTGATCTCCGCCGCTCTCTGGATCATGGTGTCGATCTTCACAACACTCGCATTGATGAGATCATGACTACAGGTTGTACAACCATCACAGCCGACATCCTTGCCGCTGAAGCCCTAAAGATTATGGATGACAACAAAATCAACGCACTAATCTGTGTTGACAAGAACCACCGGGCTGTGGGTGCGATTAATATGCATGACCTGTTGAAAGCCGGGGTTGTTTGACCCTGAAGGCAGTCGGGCGTTATTCTTCCCAACTTATCGAATGCCTGAGCACGAAAGTACTCAGGCATCAATTTTTTAGCAATGGATTCACGGATGCCTTACCGGAATTATCTGATCACATCAGCCATCCTGCTGATCATGTTGGCAATTGGCTACTGGGGGTACGATGATTCAATCACGACTGTCAGCCTGAAGAAAACCAATGTTATCCGTGAAGATGCGGACTACTTTCTGGTGAACGCCAACATCCGGCAATATAATGAAACGGGGCATCTGGAATACACCCTGGAATCATCCAGCATCACTCATTACCCGCACAACGACAATACCTTGCTGCAAAAGCCAGTGGTTAACAACTACGGTAAACCCGGTGAAGTATTCAATTCTGTTTCACAGAGTGGCAAGTTGTTACCCGGTGGTAATGATCTGGAACTCTGGGACAATGTAATTATTACCCAAACCCAGCTCGATACAGGTGAAACCGTGCGCGTCGATACCGATTTCATCACGATTTATTCTGAGCAGGAAATAGCCGACACCAATCGCCCCGTTCTTATCACCAACCGTTCGGGCAGAACCCGCGCACTGGGCATGAAAGCCTTATTCCAGCAGGGTCTGATCAAACTCAAATCAAGGGTACGAGGAGTTCATGAGCCTAAATAAATCCCTACTGTGCAGCCTGCCTTTACTGGCATTGCTGGCACTGCCGCAACAGGTGTTGGCTTTGGCATCTGATCGTGACCAGGAAATCAGCATCGAAGCCGAAACCGCAGACATTGACAATAAAAAAGAAGTTTCCATTTACCGTGGCGACGTCGTCATGACTCAGGGCACCACTCGCATTACCGGTGATATTGTCACTGTGCATTCAAACAAGAGTGAAATCACAGAGGTTGTGGCGGAAGGGAAAACGACACGCGCCTACTATGAAGAACAGCAGGACAACAATCAGGGGACTCTGCAAGCCTGGGGGAAAATCATTCGCTATGATTTACTCTCAGAAAACATTGAGCTGATTAAAGACGCCGAACTGGCCCAGAAAGGCGATACCTTCAAAGGTGAGCACATCCACTACAACCTGACGCTGCAAACCGTAAACGCAAAAGGTAAGCCTCAGGAAGGCAGTGATGGCCGGGTCAGAATGGTGATTCACCCAAAAGCCAAAGATAAATGAGTCGTTAGAACTCTTTTTATTCATGCATCAGACAACTGGCGCATACTTTATGATTAAACAGGTTTGTAGAATTCAGGATGGCAACTCTCAAGGCAGAACACCTCAGCAAAAGTTACAAAGGCAGAGCGGTCGTAAAAGACGTCTCACTGGCGGTCAACAGCGGTCAGATTGTCGGTCTGCTAGGCCCCAATGGCGCGGGTAAAACCACCTGCTTCTACATGATTGTTGGCCTGGTCAAAGCCGATGGAGGCGAAGTCAGTATTGATCAGCAGGACTTAACCTTTGAACCCATGCATGGCCGGGCTCGTGCCGGTGTTGGCTATCTTCCTCAGGAAGCGTCTATCTTTCGCCGCCTGAGTGTCAGTGACAATATCATGGGCATTCTCGAAACCCGCAAAGATCTGAACCGTAAACAGCGCAAGGAAAAACTGGAATCCCTGTTAAGCGAGTTCAACATCAACCACATTCGGGACAGTGCTGGTATGGCACTCTCTGGTGGTGAGCGCCGTCGTGCTGAAATTGCCAGAGCGTTGGCGACCGACCCCGGCTTCATTCTTCTGGATGAACCTTTTGCCGGTGTTGACCCTATTTCCGTTGGTGACATCAAGGATATTATCCGTCACCTACAACAGCGGGGCATCGGTGTTCTGATTACTGATCATAACGTTCGGGAAACGCTCGATATTTGTGAAAAAGCTTACATCGTCAGCGAGGGGCATATTATCGCTGAAGGTGATAGTCATACCGTGCTTGCGAACCAGAAAGTACGGGATGTGTATCTTGGCCATCAGTTCAGTCTTTAGCCTTTTTTACTTACCAGAGCCATCACTGAGTTCGTAAACTACTGACATCTGACGTTTACTTTTTTCCATCGGCACTGTAGGTTTATACTAAATTATGCACGGAGAGAGACAATAACCCTTCCGGCAGGTTTGTCTGTAAGACAGGTTTTTTGTTATCAACGGACAGCGAAGTAAAGGTATACAGTTGCCCTATGAAGCCATCCCTACAACTTAAAATGGGCCAGCAGCTGGCGATGACTCCCCAGCTGCAACAGGCTATCCGGCTGCTGCAACTATCAACCCTGGATCTTCAGCACGAAATTCAGGAAGTACTGGAATCCAATCCAATGCTGGAGGCTGAAGAGCAACAGCCTGAACTGCCTTCCGAGAACCGCAATAAAGAAGAACTGGTGGATTTCAGCGAAGCCAATGCGGAGCCTCGTGAAAAGGAAGAGCCGGAATGGGCTGATAGCATTCCCAATGATCTTCCTGTCGATACCGGCTGGGACGACGTCTATTCCAATCTGCCAGCATCGGCACCCAGCGAAGAATTCGACCCTTTGGCTCGCACAAAATCCACAGATTCCCTGCAGGATCATCTGGAATGGCAGCTCAATATGACGCCCATGACAGACCGCGACCGAATACTGGGGCTAGCGATTATTGAAAGCGTAAATCCCGATGGCTATCTGAACAGCAGCATTGATGAGCTGTTCGTCTCTTTACAGCCCCAACTGGCAGAACTTGAAATAGATGAAGTCAGGGTACTTCAGCATCAAATCCAGCGCTTCGACCCTATTGGCTGCGCCAGTCAGGATTTGCAAGAGTGTCTTTTGGTTCAGCTCAGCCAGCTTCCAACAGAGACCTCTCACAGAGAGGCAGCAGAGAAGCTGGTCAGAAATCATCTCAATGCACTGGGCAGTCGCGATTATGCGCAGATCATGCGTCGCTCGCGCCTGAAAGAAGACCAACTCAGGGATGCACTGCAACTTATTCAGAGCCTGACGCCCAAACCAGGAACCATAATCGACCAGGGAAGCGCCGAGTATGTAATTCCTGATATTTCTGTCCGTAAGATAAAAGAACGATGGTCTGTTGAACTAAACTCTGAAGCCCTGCCCAAACTGAAAATCAATAACAATTATGCGTCCATGGTGCAGCGAGCCAACAACAGTCGCGACAATGTATTTATGAAAAACAATCTGCAGGAAGCTCGCTGGTTTTTGAAAAACCTGCAGAGTCGTAACGAAACCTTATTGAAAGTCGCCACCAAGATTGTCTCCTATCAACAGGAGTTTCTGGAAAAAGGTGATGAAGGTATGAGGCCTCTGGTATTGGCTGACATTGCTGATGCCGTTGATATGCACGAGTCAACAATTTCCAGGGTAACGACTCAGAAATTTATGCATACGCCCCGGGGTGTTTTCGAATTAAAATATTTTTTCTCCAGCCATGTCAGCACTACAGAAGGCGGAGAGTGTTCTTCCACCGCAATCCGTGCCAGAATCAAAAAACTGATTGCGGATGAAAATCCCAGAAAGCCCCTGAGCGATAACAAAATAGCAACCCTACTGAAAGAAGAAGGTATTAAAGTGGCACGCCGTACTATTGCCAAATACCGGGAGTCGATGAACCTTCCTCCTTCTAATGAAAGGAAGCAATTAGTGTAACAAAGGCTTTTTTACGCCTTTTTACCATTTTTTGTTTCAGGGCAACGCAAGCACTGCCTGCAGTGTTAAACTTTAAACCTACCAGCCTGAATGATCCCGAAGGCTGGCGATTCAATGAAAACGGGAACAGGAGAGCGCTACATGCAAGTCAACATCAGTGGACACCATGTCGAGGTAACAGAAGCTCTGCACGATTATGTAACCAAGAAACTGGAACGTCTTGATGCACACTTTGACCATATCACCAATGTTCAGGTGACTCTCAGTGTAGAGAAGCTAACCCATAAAGCTGAAGCTACCCTGCATACGCGAGGTGCTGACATAAATGCCACTTCTCAGAACGAAGACATGTACGCTGCCATCGACCAGTTATCGGACAAACTGGACAGACAGCTGGTAAAACACAAAGAAAAAAACCTTAATCGAATGCAGGGTGCCGGTCATCGCATCTAATTGCGCTCACGCTGTATGATTATCAAACAGATCCTGACTCAGGGGCGCACCCACAGTGGTGTGTCCGCTGCCAGCAAGAAAAAAATCCTTGAACTCGTAGCCGATCACATCAGTAGCGAGGTACCGACCATTAACGCCGTCGAACTTTTCGATGCGCTGGTAACCCGTGAGAGACTAGGCACCACTGGCCTGGGGAATGGCATCGCCCTACCCCACTGCCGGTTTAAAAGCTGTCCGGAGCCTACGGGTTTGTTTCTGCGCATGGAACAGCCCGTCGACTATGATGCCGTTGATCGCCAACCCGTTGATCTGATCTTCGCCTTGATTGTTCCGGATGGCGATAACCAGGAACACCTGCTAATGCTGAAGGCTCTGGCAGAACGTTTTCATTCTGAAAATACCATTCAAAACCTTCGACAGGCTGAAAGCACCACTGAACTGTATAACATTCTCATTGGCAATGCTCCAGTCGAAAGTTAATTACCACTGCCCGGGCGCTTGCGCCCATTCTTCCAACCTACTGAAAAGCTCTGCCATTTCTCTTACTCCGTTTTACTAGCCTCTCCAATCAAATCGTGTACCATTAAAAAAACGGCTTTAAAATTCCGGAAAGGCTTAATGTCCGCACTACACTTTTACTCAGGCTGGCTGGAAATAACATCTCCTGCTAAAACCAGATTCAACCATATCAAAAAGGAGTTGCCGTGAAATTAGTGATCATTAGTGGGCGTTCCGGCTCCGGTAAAAGCTCGGCTCTGCACGCGCTTGAGGATGAAGGGTTTTACTGTGTCGATAACCTGCCGGCCAGCATGCTCAGCCAGCTTCCTGACACTCTGAAAGATTCTCACAACAGTTCTCACAACGCTCCTCATAAAAGCTCGCCTAAAATGGCCGTCAGCATTGATGTTCGCAACCTGCCCGGTGCTCTTGAGAACTTTGATGAACTGGTAACAACGCTGGAAAAGAAAAACATTGAGTGCCAGGTCATCTATCTGGATGCCGGTACAGAAAATTTGATGAAACGCTACAGCTCGACTCGTAGAAAGCATCCTCTAAGCGATAACAATACTTCTCTGAAAGAAGCCATCGAGCGTGAGACAGCGCTCCTGGCACCAGTATTGGCAAGCGCTAATATCCACATAGACACATCACCCATGTCAGTTCATGAAATCCGTGAGCTGGTACGTGAACAAGTGTGTGGCGACAGCAGCAAAACCATGACTGTAATGTTTCAGTCATTTGGTTTCAAACATGGCATTCCCTCGGACGCTGATTTTATTTTTGATGTTCGCTGCTTGCCCAACCCATTCTGGGTAGAATCTCTGAGAATGTACACAGGCCGGGATAAACCAGTGCAGGCGTTTCTTGAAAAAGAGACCGACGTTCAGGCCATGAAAAATGACATCATTCAGTTCGTCGAAAAATGGCTGCCAAAGTTTGAATCCGGACAACGAAGTTACATGACGGTCGCTATTGGCTGTACTGGTGGTCAGCATCGTTCCGTTTATATTTGTCAGTCATTGGGTGATGAATTTCGCAATAAACTTGGCCATGTTCAGGTTCGACACAGGGAGCTTCCTGAATAATGATCAGTCAGCAGATCAGGATTATAAACAAATTAGGACTTCATGCTCGTGCGGCATCCAAATTTGTCTCAACATCCGCGGCATTTACCAGTCAGATCAAAGTTGCCTATAACGGCCGTACCGTCGATGGGAAAAGCATCATGGCGATTATGATGCTGGCCGCTGGCCAGGGTGCTGAACTAGAGCTCAACTTTGATGGTGAAGATGAACAGGAAGCCTGTAAGGCATTGTGTGCCCTGATCAATAATTATTTTGATGAAGGTGAGTAAACGACCTCTTAGAAGCTGTTTATGATCTTTTTCAGTCTACGATAAGATTGTGAACAATTTTTTAACCCTCTGATGAAATATTTTTCAGATATTCTGGCAATATCTGACTCAAACTGCAGGCGGATTAACATGGCCCAGCAACTGCAACTGAGTATCGGCGAAAAGGAGCTACAGCAACTAACAGATGCTCTGGAAAACGGCGTGTCTGCCGATCTTCGCACCATGCTGAACAGCCTGCCACCAGCAGACTCAGCACATTTGCTGGAATCCTCCCCTCCCAGATTACGCAGCCTGCTCTGGCGACTTATTGATCGCGAACAAGAGGGCGATGTTCTCCAGGAATTAAGCGATGATGTGCGTCAGTTTTTTCTGGATCGGATGAATGTAGCCGAGCTGAAAGCCATTATCGAAGGTCAGGATGTCGATGATATAGCCGACCTTCTGCAACAACTTCCCGATGCCATTACCCGCAAAGTACTAGACTCCATGGATAGCATGGACCGGCAGCGAGTCGAAGCCGTTCTGGTCTTTCCGGAAGATTCTGCGGGCGGTCTGATGAACACAGACACGATTACCATTCGCCCCAGCAACACAGTCGATGTCGTTTTGCGCTATCTGCGCCGACACGAAGAAATCCCGGACATGACCGATAGCCTACTTGTCGTCAACCGTCGGGATGAATACATTGGTCGGGTTCCTCTCACACTGCTACTAACTACCGATCCTGCAGACACCATCCATGAAGTCATGCTCACCGACCTTGATCCGATTCACGCGGATACAAAAGACACTCAAGTGGCCCAGCTATTTGAACGCCAGGACTTGGTCTCCGCCCCTGTAGTAGACGACAGCGGAAAACTATTGGGTCGAATCACTATTGACGACGTCGTCGATGTTATCCGGGAAGAAGCTGAACATTCTATGATGAGCATGGCGGGTTTGGATGACGATGAAGACACCTTTGCTCCTGCGCTAAGAACGGCTAGACGCCGGGCGATCTGGCTTGGTGTTAATCTGATCACTGCCTTTATTGCTGCCTCCGTCATCGGTCTGTTTCAGGACACCATCGACAAAGTCGTTGCCCTTGCCGTTCTGATGCCAATTGTTGCCGGTATGGGTGGCAATGCCGGCAGTCAGGCATTGACTTTGATGATTCGGGCTATGGCGCTGGGGCAAATCAGCACCAGTAATTTACGCTGGCTGCTCAGTCGTGAGTTAGTGGCTGGTTTTCTCAATGGCGTATTATGGGCGGGTTTAGTGTCGATTATCGCCTGGTTCTGGTTTGGTGACCCGATTATTTCAATAGTGATCGCCTGCGCTATGGTCATCAATCTCAGCGTAGCGGTGATCGTTGGAGCCAGCCTGCCAGTCATTTTAAAATCCATCAATATCGACCCAGCTCTGGCTGGAACCATTATTCTGACCACCATTTCTGATGTTGTCGGCTTTGTCTCTTTCCTTGGTTTGGCTACAGCATTCTACCACTGAACCTCTTCTTGCAGTTCTTCAATAACTGTCTATGTTACAGAGACCTGAATAACGCTTACGCAGCGATGGTGATCAAAAGTGTCTGAAGAATTTGAAAAGAAAGTTCATAGGGAATTCAACCTGATTCATCGACAATTAGCCGACCATGGGCAGATGTTGAGCGAACTCAAAGTTGGCCAGAAAAAGCTTGAAGTCGGACAGCAGCAGTTGGAAGGCAAAATTGAAACCATTGAGTTAGAAGTCTCAAGTATCAGATCAGAAGTCTCAAGCATCAGATCAGAAATCTCAAGCATCAAATCAGATATCGGTGAACTGCGGGCAGATATGATCATGATGGACAGTAAACTCACCTATCTGTGTGACTTTATACGCAGACAAATACAAGATGAAGACGATGATTAATACTGCCCGGCTTTATCCAATGAAAGCTAAAACCAGGCTTATTCATTAGTTTAACTCCCTGCCAACTTCATCTTCTCAACCAAAATAGATCCAGTTTGAATGTTACCACGCCGGTCAACATCATTACCCACTGCCACAATGTTCTGATAAATATCTTTCAGGTTACCGGCAATTGTTACCTCCGAGACCGGAAACTGAATAGCGCCATTCTCAACCCAGAAGCCACCCGCACCACGCGAATAATCACCAGTAACTGTATTAACGCCCTGCCCCATCAACTCAGTGACCAGCAACCCGGTTCCCATCTGCTGTAACAACTCTTGCTGGCTGCCAGCGTTACTTTCTACAAACAGGTTATTCACACCCCCCGCATTACCAGTACTGGGCATCCCCAGCTTACGACCTGAGTAAGTACTCAGTATGTAATTCTGCAACACGCCTTCAGTAATATAATCTTTGGCTCTGGTCGCCAGACCGTCATTATCAAAACTGGCCGAGCCAATACCTTTCTTCAAATGAGGCTGCTCATGAATTCTCATCCAGTCCGGGAAGACCGGCTTGCCCAAATGATCTAACAAAAAAGAAGCCTGTCGATACAAACTGCCACCACTGATAGCACCAAGAAAATGTCCAATCAGCCCAGAAGCCAATTCCGGTGCAAAAAGTACAGGCACTTCTCCGGTATTTATTTTTCGTCCGCCCAGACGTGCCAGCGTTCTTTGCGCAGCGATACGCCCTACACGTTCAGCGTCGTCCATATCAGATACCGAACGGGCCAGTGTGTACCAATAGTCTCTTTGCATCTGATCATTTTCCGAACCGATCAGCACCAGACTTAAACTGTGCCGACTGGACACATAGCTGCCTATAAAACCATGACTGTTACCATAAACCCGACAACCCTGATGAGTATTCACAGAGGCACCATCAGAATTAGTGATTTTATCACTAACAGAACGCCCAGCCTGTTCACAGGTCAGAGCAAGCTCGATGGCTTCTTCAGCATTGATAGACCAGGGGTGGTAGAGATCAAGTTCAGGCAGGTCGGTTGCCATCAACGCGGGTTCAGCCAAACCCGCACAAGGGTCTTCGGAAGCATAACTGGCAATATCAATGGCTGCCTTGACGGTCTCCCTGATGGCATCAGGACTGCTGTCAGAAGTACTGGCAGAACCTTTTTTCTTACCCAGATAAACCGTAATGCCAAATCCCTGATCGCGATTAAACTCAACGGTGTCTACTTCACCAAGGCGCACACTGGTGGATAGACCTGCATCCAGACTAACCCCAACCTCACAGGCATCAGCTCCCTGATTGGCAGCCTCATTCAGTATCGCTTCCGTCAACGCTTTCAGGCGCACTTCTTCACTTTTAGGATCCAGAACAGTATTTGCAGACTCAGCCATGATTCCACCTGAAACTTTCCAATTATTTATCTGTATTCTGCCGTTCTTTCGAAGGAAAAAACAAACGCAATTTCAAAACACTACCCAGTGTGTGACGTTTAACTTCAATATGGCTATCCATGCCCATGGATCGGCAACCAACAAGATAAAAGTCACACATGACGTAAACACTTTAAAATACTTGAAAACACCTTAAAACAATATTGCCCTGTGCGAAAAACATCACACCCGCTGGTCAATCTGCAGTAAAATTAGCATTAATTTAACAAGCCTTAAGTATTATGAGTAAACGTTCTAAAAACGATGACCTTGTCTGGGATGATGAAGAGCAGGAAGAGATCATTTATGTCAGCCGGGCTGAACTGAAACGCGACATGCAGGAACTCAAGGATATGGGTTCTCGCCTGATGGAAATGAAACCATCATTACTCGACAAACTCCCTTTACATGACCGGCTGCGAGCTGCGCTGGACGAAAGCAAACGCATCAAAAGCATGAATGCCCGTAAGCGGCATCTGGGCTTTATCGGTAAGCTGATGCAGGATCAGGATGTAGAACCCATCAAGGAGCTGCTTTCCCGTCTTGATGCTTCCAGCGATGACTACAATCGTCATTTCCATCAACTGGAACGCTGGCGTGATCGCCTGATTGCTGAAGGCCAGGCCGCCATGACTGACTTTCTGGATAAATACCCTCAGGCTGACCACCAACATGTACGACAGCTGGTTCGTAACGCACAGAAAGAAGCCAAGCAAGAAAAACCACCTGCCGCAGCCCGTAAGCTGTTCAAATACATTCGTGAACTGGATGATATCTGACACTTAATTCAAACCCGATATGTGACTTTTAATTTCAACATGGCTATCCATGCCACGTGGATCCCGTACAGTCCCTGTACGGGATGACAGCAGAGTGCACAAAACCTCTACTCGCTGTCATTCTGTACAGAGAGTGTACAGAACCCATAAGCCATGGACTGGCAACCTACGAGATAAAAGTCACACATCGGGTTAATTCAAACTATCTTTAAACAGCTGGGGCTTGTCCGTGAAAATCCCATTGACCCCCCAGCTAAGCAGTTCTTCCGCCTGATTCTTATCATTAACGGTATAACAGTACAACTCATAGCCCGCCTGCTTAATCAATGCCACCTGCTCTTGCGATAAATGCTGGGCGTTTGCATGAATACTTCTGGCATCTGCATTCATTGCTTGCGTTTGCCAATCTTCCGGCAACTCGTCAAAAAGACAACCGATACGAGCTTCATGGATGCCATGAAAATGCATTAACGCTGAATAATCAAAGCTTGTGACCAGAAGCTGTTGTAAAGGAAAGTGTACTTCTTCCAAAACATTGGCCGCTTGCCTGGCTAACAGCTCTGTATCACAGTTATTCACTTTAAGTTCCAGATTTAAACTCAAACCCAGTTCCATGATTAATTCCAATGCCTGCTTCAGTGTTGGAACTTTTTCATCAGCAAAACTTTTTGCAAACCAGCTTCCTGCATCCAGCTCTAGCAAGTCTGCCAGTGAAAAGTTCTTGATATGACCGCTTTGACTGGTGGTTCTATCAACAGATTCATCATGAAACATCACAGCCTGACCATCACCGGTGAGAGTCACATCCAACTCTATCCAGCTCAAACCCAAATCTGCTGCCTGACGAATGCCAGCCAATGTGTTTTCAGGAGCCAGATTAGCCACGCCCCGATGCCCTATTATTCTGCCCATCAACATGTGTTCACCATCACCTTCTTCTTGTTTGTCTTTTTTATTTTCTTGCAGCGTACTCTGTCCAGCCTGCGCCAATTCACTGACTGACAGATAGCAACCTGCCGCACTCAGGTAATGCGTATCATGAATTGAAGGCTGACCGTAACAAAAAGGCTGTAGATTCGAAAAAAACACGACAACAACATACCAACAATTTTTGTTAAAAGGTATGTATCTCAAGAGGGCTCTCCTTTCATTTTCATTTTTTTAAAACAAGCATGATAAAAAATAGCAGGTGCGAGCCAACCTGTAGAAAATTCAGAAACCGATATCAATAGCAAGTCTGAGATCTACGCTGGTCGTGTTACAGCGAAACATGCATAGCAATGGGATGCTGAAGAATAATGAAACGGGAATAAAAGAAGACATTTGGGGTGGGCGAAGGGGCTCGAACCCTCGACCACCGGAATCACAATCCGGGGCTCTACCAACTGAGCTACGCCCACCACAAATTAGGGATTTCATTCAGAATGGATATCTGAAGTGAAAGATAATGGGGTGGGCGAAGGGGCTCGAACCCTCGACCACCGGAATCACAATCCGGGGCTCTACCAACTGAGCTACGCCCACCATTACCGCTGCAGAAGATACGTCATCCACAACAACGGCGCTGATTATAAGGAAACCGCTCAACCTTGCAAGCAAAAATAAGCGGTTAACGTATAAGCCGAAACTGTTTTATTGAAAAACAACTGTCAATGGCTATCACTGCCTCCAAGTTTTCGCATGGCATCTCGAATCACATTATATTTTTGATTCACTTTAAGACGGGTCATCAGCCAGTTGATGGTCGTTCCCTGAATCAGTAGCGAAAACAGAATGACAGCCAGCGTCATATCAATAATCAACTGCCGCTGCTCCATTTCCTCAGGTATCAACAACATCAGGGCAATAGGTACCACGCCTCGCAAACCACCCCAAAACATCACGGCCATAACCTTACTGCCAATAGGTCGGCCAGGAGACACCCAGTTAGTCAGAGGAATTAACAGATAAACCACCGAAAACCGAGCCAGTAACACTAAACCAATGGCTATCAGTAAGTAATGATACTCCTGCCCAAGCCTATCCAGATTGCGGAATAGCAAGTCTTCCTGAACACCAAGGAGTAGAAAGATAAAGCTATTGGCAACAAAAGCCATAAATTCCCAGTAAGGTTTTACAAAATGTCGAACCTGATCAGAAACCACTTGCCCTAGTGCAGTTCTGGTAATCAGTCCTGCTGCAATAGTGGCCATCACTCCGGAAAACCCACAGACATGATCCGCAATAATAAAACTGGAATAGGCCAGTATAGTCGTATGAGTGATTTGTACAAAAGGCTCATTTCGACTCAAATCCAACATCTTTCTTGCTAGTAAGCCAAATACAACACCTACTGCAATGCCGCCAAAGAAAACTTTCATAAACGACCATAAGCCACCTATTACAGTCATCATTGACAGGCCTGATGCCGATTGGAAAACCGATAATACCAGCCCGAAAATAACGATAGCCGTTGCATCATTGAACAGGCTTTCAGAGTCCATCAGCATAGACATGCGCTCAGGCGCACCGACTTCCTTAAACAGAGCGATCACAGCCACCGGGTCGGTTGCAGATATCAACGCACCAAACAGCAACGCTCCCACCAACGTCAACGGCGTTAAGAATCCGGACGTAAACCCAACAATCAACATTGAAAGAAACACACCCAATATGGCCAGAGTTAGCACCGGCACTATATCTCGTAGCAAATGCGGTAACTTAAGGTGAAGCGCCGCATCAAAAATCAGAACGGGCAGTAGAACATACATGATCAGATCATGGGTCAAACCTATATGAACAATGAATTCCAGCTGATCGAAATACCGGGCCAACCAGGCCAGCAACATACCAATAATCACCAAACCAATTGTGTAAGGAAAATTCAGCCGCTTAAGCAGTAGCGCCGAGCAGGTCGCCAGAAAGAGAAGCCCACAGAGCAACAAGGCTGAGTTGGCAAGATGAACCGATTCTTGCATAACAATACCTCAACAAGAAGCCGGGAAAGGAGAAGGAATAGAAAGACAACTGTCGTGTAGAATCCTAGTCTGAAATTTCAGAATTAACCGGATCTTTTTTAAGGCAGAACTCTTGCCATATCAGTGGGTAGACCTGAAGATGCTGCTTGAGGGTATTAATCTCAGTTCAACCCCAAAATACAAACGTTACCCGATGTGTGACTTTTATCTCGTAGGTTGCCAATCCATGGCTTATGGATTCTGTACGGGATCCACGTGGCATGGATAGCCATGTTGAAATTAAAAGTCACGCATTGAGTAACGTTATAATCACCACCTGCAAAACTCGGAAAAACGACTATAGTCGTAACTTAGAGGAGTGATAGTACACAATTCACCACCGTTCGCACTGAGCCTGTCGAAGTGCTTGCACAGCACCCTTCGACAAGCTCTCAGGATGAACGGAGTTTTCGGTAAGTTTTACGTTGCAGCTCCCCATACGATAATTCATAAAGCCTCTTCGCCTGTTAACCTGCATATGTAAAATCAGCGGTTGCAGTGGTCATTTGAACTATCGCTTTAGAATAATCTATCCCCTAAGCAACCATTCAACGGATTTAAACGGCAGCTGTTTGGTGAAAAATCTGAAAACGCCTCTGAACAATGAGAGGTGCTCTACTCCCTGCTTGATCGCTTTCTCTACCGTTCTCTCCGAAGTGCAAATTAGTGAACGGTGTAGAAAATACAACGAGCATAAGCCGTTGAGCTTCCCCTCGGCTGTGGTAAACCCCTTCACTTTTGCGAATACAAGCACATAGCCTGTATTTCAAAAAATGCTTTAAGAAAGGTGTTCTATGTTTTTAAGACAGAGATTATTGTGCGGTGTGGCTTATCTGGCTTTATGTGGCCTGTTCATACACCAATCAGTTATGGCTGATTCGTTTCAAAAAGGAGTAGAGATACTTCAGCAGCAATTGAAAGAGGGAAAACATAATATAGTTATTGCTCCTCACTTGATAACGTCTACTCAGGAGCTGAATTTGCAAATCGCTGCGGCCATCAAACCTGATGCGCGGTATAACTTGCCAGTGAGCATGGACTCCCTGAGCATGGGAACCAGTAGCGGTTTACATTTAATTTCAAAGAGAGAATATATTGATGATGCTCTAGCCAGCTCTTCCCTGCCTATGACGACGTCTCATCATCTTAACACAATAGGTTATGATCAAATCGTAGAAAACTTAGATGCAAGAATAGAGAAAGACACCAACGGGTTCATCAAAGGATTTTTGGATGTAGAGTCCCTAAGCAATCCTAATTTGGCATACAAACTCGTCACCTGGTTTTACCAAAAAGTAAAATGGGTATTCGGTTTTGAGTCAAGCACCTACAAGAGGTCGTGGGATCAGCAATCAAATCATCCTCCGGTTGATTGGATGGAAACAAATGACCAACCTATGAAAACCAACCATGAAGGCACTTCCTGGACTGTTCAAATACCAACTAAAGATAAAGATGTCGATGTTGTTGTCATGCACGATACAGACAACAACATTCTGGACACCCCCCCGGAGAAAATGGTCAAGCTATTAAAAAGCTACGATGCAGAAGAAGAGGACGCTTTCACCTT
>CBDAQW010000006.1:0-18431 GCA_965199185.1 Endozoicomonas sp.
TTGTTCATCAGAGCCGGCTGAGGTGAGCACTGAACCGGCTTCTTCAACCGCACTTTCTGCCGCTTCAGAAGCTAGCCCCGTTACGGCTATCTCGGAGATTCAACCCAGAGCAATGGTACAAAAAACCAGCGCTCCATCTGGGTTGCCAGGATACATGGTTCATCCTGAAAAATACTCTCTGTTAACCTATGATGCCAACCAACCTTCTTCTTTTTCCAGCCTTATCAACGAGCTGTATCGTATTGATATGGGGTTGGACAGAACACTGGATATTAGCTCTAGCCCTAATAGTGGCTCTAAGCGCTACATCAACCAATCCCTTACACCTTCTTTTGTTGATGGCCGAGTGACAGGCAAGCACACTCTCACCGCTGACCAAATATTTGATTTGCAATCTTTTGACCCAACACATTATCGGATGAAAGTTTTACAATTGGAATTTTCCGGCGACGATGTACTGGTCGTCCCTGTTAACCCAACTTCTGCTGGTGTCACTCCTATCAACATTCCACGTCCATGGAGAATCTACGACTCCATTATGCAAAATAGTGCTACCCAAAGGATCAGGGAGTGGATGTGGAGTGCACGCGGATGCGCTCTGGTTAAAGCTTCACACAACTGGACACCTATACCAGGATTAAGCCCCAACGACTCTTTAAAATCTTTAAAGAGCATTCCAGACACCCCTCTGGAAGCTGCCAGAAGTCATTCAACCGGACAGTTAATGGTTCGGCTGGCAAAAGTCGTCCCCAAAAATGAAGTGAAACTAAAGCTCGACTATCGGATATCGCCTTCGTTCCATGCTACAAAAACCAATGGTAGTACCCCTCCACCAAAAAGCGAACGACTTACCAAGCCGCAATAAAACAGTGGTTGAAAAGAAATATCTTTGAGTCGGATGATGCAGATTCCATACCAAGTTTCAAGGAGCTAAAAACGATAGACCTCATCGAAAGTCCCAAAAATAAGATGGAGGCACTAAGAAAGTTCTGCCAATCATTCTCTGACAAATACGATAGCACTGGTCAAGGCCTTCCTATGCTAATGGATCTTCTGAAAAATAAGAGTGGGGTATGTCGACATCGTGCAGTTCTTTTTGAATTACTGGCTCGATACTGGGGTATAGAAACACGACAAGTTTCTAATCAATTTCATCGATTCATTGAGTACAGTCTGGATAATGGAGCAAGCTGGAATAAAGTGATTGACCTTTACATTCTCAATGACGACGAGGAGGAGGACGATGGCAATCAATACATCACCCGAAAATGTGAGGACTTTGATATTGACCCAGATGGAAGTCCACCAACAATAAACCTTGCTATTCCAGCTACGGGCCTTCTCGCTATTGCTTATGGCGCGAGCACATTGATGTCACCCCTATCAGCATCTCAGTCTGATCCTGCATCCCATTACGGCTCAAGTAACATGCCCTCTGAACCCCCAAATGTGCCTGACTATACGCCAACACAGCCTGACACTTCATCCATTATTGATTGTATAAAACCCCATGGCAATAGCTGGCCCCCTTATCTATGCTGGAACTCTTTGTGTCGCTTATGCTACGGCTAAATACAGGATAGCTTGTAAAGCCAGCCACTCTAAAGAAGCGCCTGTGCATGTTACCAGCGACTCAGCCCTCGCGTCAGGCACTAAACCTGAGAATAAAAAAAGCAAATCAGAAAAAAAATCCAGTAATTCAACACCATTTTTAAACGACACTAGGTCAATAAAAGCACTCGGTAATTCAACACCATCTTTAGACGACACTAGATCAACAAAAACATCCAGTAACATCTGCAGCACCGACGAAACTGAAAGCGGAAACGTTAATGCTTCGAAGCTCTCTCAGACTGAAACGAAAAGAGTGGAAGCCTGGCTAGACTCCCACATTATGGATGATTCAACTCTCTCCCCCTTGTATCAGAAAATGCAACCGGTGCCTGAAGCCCCTGATTACGTAGAATCAATATTTAAAACGTTGCATGAATTAAGCACAAACCTCAACCCAGAGCCTGACGACTTTTTAAAAGCCCACGACTCTAGAGCAGACGGAGCCCTGAGGAGAAATCGAAAGCGGGCAGCAAGCGAAAAAGCCGGCACCTTGCCTCCCAGTAAAATGAAAAAAAAGGGGCTATCACCGCTTAGTGAAAGCAAAGCCCTCAATGTCTGTGGAAAATCAAATCAAGGCATTGAATCAGCAATTGCTGCTTCTTGAAAATAAAGCCGACACACCAAATAACCAGCAATTCATTATTAAACGACTCCAGCACTTTGTATTATCGGACAGTTACCGATCTTTATTGATGGCCAACCCTGAACATGTATCACTATTTGAAAGGCTGTTAAGCCTCCTATCCCATACCGGAAATAATAAAAATGAGATGATTTTGCAATTTATTCACGCTCTATGTCGAAAAGACCGGGTGCTTTCCCCACGACTCGCTAGAATCACAGAAGATTACATCAAAAAACTGGACGATCAGGAAGTACAAAACATTTTAACAGCACTTGAGCGGCTTAAGCCTCATCTTGCTCATAATAACCCTCTCAGATCGCGATTATCGCATTTTTATGAATCAGCTCTGGTAACCCGTCAAGACTGGCCTTTTGAAACACTTGATGCAACGCACCTCACTGAATACAACGAACAGATCCGGCAGGCACTGGATAACTGCAGAAACTTACAAGGACTTATCGCTAAAGCAGCAATAAGCACCTCCTGGCAGTGGGAACCCAATGGAACAGTCCCCGACTTCGAGCGTTGGAACAATGGTCAAAAATGTTACAAAGCGTCTAACCCCATCACCGCCAAAAAAACAGCCATTGTTCATATAGACAGCCAGTTATACAACGAGCTTCGTACTGCTTTTGCTTCCCGGAAACTGTCAACAGAGCACCGCATCAAAACAGGTCATCGTGAAAAGCTACTGGACAATGAAATAGAAAACATGATTATTGATGATTCTTCAGATTATCCATTGTATTCAACGCTGCCTAATGGAAATGAAGCCATGTCTGAAAATGGCTCAAATGGCTCCAGCTTGTCTTCTCTCGATATGTCTAAAGAGTCATCCCTAAGCGACTCACTGGATCACTTTGACACTATTTTATCAGCCCTTTCTCAATGCTCTCAAAGCACAGCAAGGAGACCAGACCTGGGACTGGGTGCTATCACGTGGAGCACCCTCTGCTGAAGAGAGCTCTTTAAGCCCTGGACACTACACCTCTGCCACCAACAGCTAACCATTTGAAACAGCTGAGCGATGCTAACAACAACGCAACGCCATTGACCCTGAACAAAGACCACATCAAACGGGCTTTAAAAATGCCTTTAGCCGCAGTGATACAGACTAAAGAATTGAAAGAGATTTTCCTGCATTTCCTGTCCGGCATTGATCATCACAAATTTATGAAGTGGTTATAGTTCTCCGGACACACAAACACGGGTAATATTGCAACCTATTAAGGTGTGTCCAAATGTCAGAAAAGAAAACGAAATCCTATACAGCTGAGTTCAAAGAATCAGCAGTAAAGCTGGCTGTTGAATCTGATCAGCCAGTATCAGCAACAGCTAAAGATCTGGGTGTGAATGTCAACACTCTCCATACCTGGATCAGTAAGCTCCACAGGCCGAAAGAAGCAGGTAAAGCCTCCGGAAAGCAGGCGCACAATGATGAACATATATACGATGAACTCAAGCGTCTCCGTAAAGAGAATGCCAAACTGAAGGAAGAGCGCGCCATATTAAAAAAGGCGGCCGCCTTCTTTGCCAAAGAGTGTCACTGAGGTTCCAGTTTATTAGTGACAACAGGGAGCAGTTCAGTCTATCTGCCATGTGTCGGGTGATGTCCGTATCCCGCAGTGGCTTTTATGAATGGCTCTCCCGCCCTGAATCCAATCGTTCTCAGGAAGATCAGGCATTGAAGGCAGACATTAGAGTCATTCATGAGAAAAACCGCCAGTTGTACGGTGAGCGTCGTATTAAAGACGACCTGGCTGATATGGGTAAGACAGTGAGTCGCAAACGTATAGGTCGATTGATGAAGGAAGAGGGTCTGGAGTGTAAGACCAAGCGTAAATTCAAGGCTACAACCGATTCCAGTCACAATAAGCCGGTGGCAGACAATTTATTGAAGCGGGATTTTAACCGGGAACAGCCTGATCAGGCTTACGCAGGTGATATCACCTACATTCCTACCCGAGAAGGCTGGCTCTACCTGTCTGTTTTTATAGACCTGTGCTCAAGGGCTGTAGTGGGCTGGTCGATGGGGAGCCGTATGAAGGCCACATTGGTGACAGATTCTCTGGAAATGGCCATGAGGAAGCGCAGAGCCAGGCGCGGGCTTACTGGTACATAGCGATCGTGGCAGTCAGTACGTTTCAGATCGATACCAGAAGCTACTGAACGATAATGATTTCACTTGTAGCATGAGCCGCAAAGGGAACTGCTGGGATAACGCAGTGGCTGAAAGCTTCTTCCATACCTTGAAAACTGAGCTGACTCATCATGAGGATTTTCAGACAAGGGAGGAGGCTCATCAGGCAATTTTTGAGTATATTGAAGTGTTTTACAATCGTCAGAGAAAGCATTCAACGAATGGCTATCTGGCTCCGCTCAAGTATGAAAAGCAGCTTGCTGGGGCTGCGTAAAAAATTGTCCGGAAAACTCTTGCCATATCACTGCCTGTACGGCTAGTGAACATGTTCATCAGCAAAAGGGACTGCCACCTCTGTTTCTAAGCTGCCTGTACGGCAGTGAACGGTGATATTCGATATTGAGCTTTTCAGCCAGGCATTTCTAAGCTGCCTGTACGGCAGTGAACGAACTGCCATATTTCTGATTAAATGACGCCGATAGCTTTCTAAGCTGCCTGTACGGCAGTGAACATTCTTTCCTGTGAATCCTTGTCGAAACCGCCGATTTCTAAGCTGCCTGTACGGCAGTGAACGCGTATTGAACGTTCTGAAGCGAGAATATATCGTTTTCTAAGCTGCCTGTACGGCAGTGAACGCCGTCAGGCCTCGCCGTATGAGAAAGACTTTCCCAATTTCTAAGCTGCCTGTACGGCAGTGAACGTACTTCAGGTGACACTTCATAGATCGGAGGTTTTTCTAAGCTGCCTGTACGGCAGTGAACGATTGCCGCAAGTAGAGCTGGGTTAAAACACAATTTCTAAGCTGCCTGTACGGCAGTGAACGTTTTGGAACGTTGCAAAGTTTCTGCAGAAATTTCTAAGCTGCCTGTACGGCAGTGAACTAAAAGGCATCATGCTTGAGGGAATTGCATTCACCATTTCTAAGCTGCCTGTACGGCAGTGAACGGGAATTTTCAGAAACGGCGTTGTTGTTTTACTTTTTCTAAGCTGCCTGTACGGCAGTGAACAATACAAAATCAAGTGTGCCGCCGGAGCTGTTTCATACTTTCTAAGCTGCCTGTACGGCAGTGAACAATCGGCCTTTTTTAGTGGAGAAAGTGAAATATTTCTAAGCTGCCTGTACGGCAGTGAACATTGCGGTTTACCCTGATACCAAGGTTGTTGGTTTCTAAGCTGCCTGTACGGCAGTGAACCTGACTCTCAGAGCAAGCCGGGCACCTTATGTTTTCTAAGCTGCCTGTACGGCAGTGAACATTATGTTATCGAGGGAGGGGGTATTGGTTCATTTCTAAGCTGCCTGTACGGCAGTGAACACCATCGAGATTGATCAGTTATTCCGTACCGTTTTCTAAGCTGCCTGTACGGCAGTGAACATGAATCATTTCCATCCGGCGTTCTTTCTTGCTTTCTAAGCTGCCTGTACGGCAGTGAACCTTACGAGCCTTGACCAGCTTGTTCAGCTCCATTTCTAAGCTGCCTGTACGGCAGTGAACGTCTTCCAGTGCCGATTCAGCGTCCTTGAAAATTTCTAAGCTGCCTGTACGGCAGTGAACCTGCAACATATCCCCCGGATACCAGCGTTTAATTTCTAAGCTGCCTGTACGGCAGTGAACCTGCTCGCCAGCTTCGACGGCATGACCATGATTTTCTAAGCTGCCTGTACGGCAGTGAACAATCAGCGACTGTCGCCCGTGTCATTGTCTCATTTCTAAGCTGCCTGTACGGCAGTGAACCAGCACCAGTGAAAGTTGGCTTCAGTGCCATCTTTCTAAGCTGCCTGTACGGCAGTGAACAGTCATCGATGCGAAACAGGGTTCAAACGAATTTTCTAAGCTGCCTGTACGGCAGTGAACAAGCTTAATCATCAGAAACAACTTCATATTTTCTAAGCTGCCTGTACGGCAGTGAACGCCAAACCAGAGGATATGGTTGATAGTTTTGTTTTCTAAGCTGCCTGTACGGCAGTGAACACTTCTTTTTGGATGGCTGAGGCCTGCGCAAATTTCTAAGCTGCCTGTACGGCAGTGAACTCTGGCATAACAGGCCACTTTGTTAATCGTTCGGTTTCTAAGCTGCCTGTACGGCAGTGAACATGCCCGTGGCTGTAGCGCCGGGAGATGGTAATTTCTAAGCTGCCTGTACGGCAGTGAACATGCATGTAGCTAGGTTGAAACGGAGCCCTCACTCTTTTTCTAAGCTGCCTGTACGGCAGTGAACTTTTAGCTAGCGCCCACTCGAGCATTTCAGTTTTTCTAAGCTGCCTGTACGGCAGTGAACTCTTCTCTTTCTGCCAGATCAAGCGATTCTGATTTCTAAGCTGCCTGTACGGCAGTGAACATGCAATTGATTATCAGGCTTTTAGGTAATTTTCTAAGCTGCCTGTACGGCAGTGAACAGTGAAGCTCATTGCCGTCGCGTCTTCAACATTTCTAAGCTGCCTGTACGGCAGTGAACTATGAAAAATTTCAAAGCCGACTTCCCTCCTTTTTCTAAGCTGCCTGTACGGCAGTGAACAAAATAAGTTCGTAGAAGCTCCGAACGAAGCTTTTCTAAGCTGCCTGTACGGCAGTGAACAATGGTATCCGCATGCTCGATCTACCCGTCAAATTTTCTAAGCTGCCTGTACGGCAGTGAACGAACGATTGAATATCAATGAGCTGGTTGATTCATTTCTAAGCTGCCTGTACGGCAGTGAACGAGAAGTCATACACCATGCTTGGTTCTGTGCAATTTCTAAGCTGCCTGTACGGCAGTGAACCTGATGCTTGGCCGGTTCCTAGGTGCATAAATTTTTCTAAGCTGCCTGTACGGCAGTGAACTTTATGAAAAAAAGCTTTCCCCAGTGCGGCCATGCTGTTGAGGTTTCTAAGCTGCCTGTACGGCAGTGAACGACACGATTGTTTGCGAGCAAAGGCTTTCTGTGCTTTCATTTCTAAGCTGCCTGTACGGCAGTGAACGGCAATGATAAGGGCGCAATCCGGTCGATCAGTTTTTCTAAGCTGCCTGTACGGCAGTGAACTCTTCAGAATCAACAGGTTCTTCTTCATTGCCGTCTTTCTAAGCTGCCTGTACGGCAGTGAACAACAGGCCCGCCCCTTTGCCGAAGCGGTAATTTTTCTAAGCTGCCTGTACGGCAGTGAACGGTTTCCAGATGACTTGATTGACGCTTAGGTGTCATTTCTAAGCTGCCTGTACGGCAGTGAACTACACCACCAGTCGGTAGTTACCGGCCTTGATTTTCTAAGCTGCCTGTACGGCAGTGAACATAGTTTTATTGGCGGCGGCGGCAAAAGACTTGGTTTTCTAAGCTGCCTGTACGGCAGTGAACAACACGATCAAATTGACCGGATCAAGCACTTGTTTCTAAGCTGCCTGTACGGCAGTGAACAGGAATGTTGATATTCAAGCATTTCTGATGATGCATTTCTAAGCTGCCTGTACGGCAGTGAACTGCTCGGTCTAAATGCCGTATGGGTTCGCCGCAGATGAATTTTCTAAGCTGCCTGTACGGCAGTGAACAAAAATGAAAGGCAAATGCCGGCATGAATATCACTTTTCTAAGCTGCCTGTACGGCAGTGAACAAACCGTTTTTCCCAATGTTAACCGGCGTTCTTCTTTTCTAAGCTGCCTGTACGGCAGTGAACTTGCTAGGGTTTCTTTCGAAAGGTTTTCGTATCATTTCTAAGCTGCCTGTACGGCAGTGAACATCTCTTCGAATCTCCCATGTTCGATGTTAACTCTTGGTCATTTTCTAAGCTGCCTGTACGGCAGTGAACATATTACCACAATGCAAGCTGATATATCTGGTTTTCTAAGCTGCCTGTACGGCAGTGAACGCGTATCTGGAGATGGCAGAGGTCTTTCCGAATATGATTTCTAAGCTGCCTGTACGGCAGTGAACGGCACCAACAGTAAGTGAAACAATTTGAACATATTTTCTAAGCTGCCTGTACGGCAGTGAACAGAAGTATAACACGCTACCCCCCCGATAAAACAAGGCATACCAATAATTATTGGCAAATAACCAATATTTTTAGCATATTCACAGCCCATTGATTTTAAACATATTTTTAAAGAACAAATTTTATTGGTAAAAAAAGGGTTTGCAATAAAGCGGCATGCAAACCCTTTTCTTATCAAAAGGCCGGAACAGAAGCCCCACCCAGCCCAAGGCCATAGCTGTTATATTGACCAGGACACTGTTGCTTATTATGTTTCCTCTCAATAAACAACAGTAAACGCTGCCCGGTGGATGCACTTTTTAAAGCAACATGGGGTAGATGCAAAGGTTTGGCAAATTTCTGCAATATTGTCTGTTCCAAAGACTCTGACCAGGTTCCCCTCGCCTGATGCCGTTTTTTAAGCCGCTGAAACCGACTGTTACTCCCTTTAGTATGACGACGGGAACAGCAGACATACCCTGAAATATTATCAGGAATAACGTTGCGCGCTGTTAGTAGCCCGTAATCCTGCACACTTCTATGCTCTGCCAACGCAGACCGCAAGCTATCCATATCCTGCTGATTGCCCAAAAGCCGAATAATACCGCCCAGTGTGCGTTGCTGCCCATACGCTGGAAAGTCGATACCCACTCGTCCATCGTAATTAATCAGCAGGCTATGAACCGCTTGCATTAATTCAGAGACAACCGCTGACTGGATAATTTCAGGATCAGGCAAGGCTTTTAGCTCGAAATAGCTATCCATGGTTACTCCTTGCCCGATGCCCCAAAGACACCGCCGCGAATCAGAATCGCCATAACATAATGTTGTTGCTCAACAGTCGGCTTGTCTCCTTTTAGTACCCAGTTATCAAACAGGCTATAAAAGTCCATTTTTTGTTTAGGTTGACGGAAAGCCGTGCCTAAGGTTGTCACCGCACCATAAGGCTCAATCGCAATAGGTCGATGGTTTTCGTCATCGTACCAGGTATCAATAGTACGAATAGCATTACTTATTTTTTGGGAGTGCATACCGGCCTGCTGAGTACTTTCATTAACCGTATAAAGCACTTTGCTCTTTGTTTTACCCGTATCCAGTATTAACTCCTGAGAAGGGTATACTTCTTGCCCGTAGCCTACATGGGCTTTTGCTTCTACCTCCAGCATAATAAAGGCGTCGCCACGTAAGCCCTGTGCAACCCAACCTGCGACCGTTTGCAGTTCAGTTGAGTCATCCGCAAAATGTTGCAAGCTTAAATCCCGCGCATTTTTCACAGTCACTGACTGTTGTTGTCCATTTTGCTGACAGTGGACAGTCACCTCAATGGATTCACTACCAATACGGTTGCGCCACAACCAACGAGCATTGATGATGTTAGCTGCATAGCGGCGTGCCAGTTCATCAACCCCTTGCCCATCAAGGTATTCATTCACGACGTTTTTCACACTGGACTGATAATTCTGGTCATTACAAACACTCGGCGTACCATCGAAAGGAATGACTTTGCAGGTGAAGTCTACCTTTAGCATGTTATTGCCATTATCCAGCATGGCAACATCAACCGTTTGCAGATTGGCTTTTTGTATTTCTGCATCCAGTTTGGTTGGGTCATTCGCTACGGCGTTTTTCAGGCGATTGCTGATGGTTCCTCGCACAGATTTAGTGCGCACTTGAACGATACTGCAATCTGCATTGTTGTCATCACTGTTATATTGACTGAAAACCGCATCAGAAATATCAAGATTGCGCTCAAAAGCCAGAACAGAAGCTGTGGTTAGCTTTGCCATAAAATTACTCCTTCAGATGTTATAGGTTTGATCAATCAAATACAGACCTGTGTCGTCTGTATTCATACGCCAAAATGCGTTGTTTAAAGAAGAGAGACTGTAAGGAAAAACCCATTTCCCCAAGCCATACAGCGTTTCTACAAATTGGCTGGGATAGTTTGCCGAGCGGCAGTTTTCCAAAACGCCAGCTTCAAACTCAGAGGAAATGGCTTGATAACCCACTGGCATAGGCACAAGCCATCCACGACCATGTTTACTGTTGCGTACAGACCACTGAACTTGTTTTTTGTCGTCTATTTCAGGTATGTGATGCAGGGTTGCGACATCAATCAATGCATCCAGCGTCGTTGCGTCAGGATTATCTTTTTGTAATGACGCTGTGATGTCGAGCAGCTCTTTTTTTGCGTCCATTAAAATAAAGGCAGGAGCCAGTTGCGGTTTTAGTTCTTCCAGTTTTTCAGAAGGTATAAGCGTTACCTTGGCGATATCAAAAACACTGCCACCCGCCATGCGTTGCTGATAAACCGTTTCCCGTACCCATTGAGTAAATTCATGGTTATTGTCATTTAGCCAGTCTACATCGTCGTCTTCTTCGCACTGAACAGGAATCACCAAACTTACTGTTAGATCAACCTTGCCCTCCTCAATAATGGATGCCGTTTTGCCGTCCTTTTTAATAGGATTGCGGCTCTGGTTAAGGGTGTAATCCGTAAAGCTATGGGGACGATAGCGTTTCACTCGGCAATCATGACTGGCAATTAATGCACCCGCAAAGGATACATTCACCTCCGCAGGTACTTTTCGCTCCAACGCGTGAACAGCACCTAGAAAGCCTGTTACCGCAGGGAATCCGTAAGTTAATGGGCTGGATACGGCATTGGCATTTTGTATTTGCACTCGGCTCAATAATAAATAAAAGTCACAACTGCTCATTTGAATAGTCCTTCTCCTGCTCGTAAACTGGCTTTAACAGCGACTTCAATTTCTCGCAACCACTCTGTGTTTTCACTCAAACCAAAGTCAGCTTTACGTTTAGGAAATTTTTCTTTTAATGTGTTATTCAGCCATATGGCAAAAGCGGTCATTATGTTGTGTACCCAGTCCGTTTTTTCACGGGCGTCTTTAAAGGAAACCTCTTCTTCTAACATCGCCCTTTTGGGGTCAAGCCAATATTTATAGTCTGGGTGCAACGCATACTGTTTGCTCCACCCCGCCGGATAACTCCGCTGTATGTAATCTGCTAGCTGCAATATCTGCCCAAGAATAATATCCAGCGCTTGTTTTCGCTGATCACGCACCTCAACGGTGTTTTGGGTTGATTCAATAATACCGTACAGTTGATTGAGTCCTTCTCGGCAGTGGTATTTCAGCTGTTTATTAAAAAAGCTTTCTTGCTTTTTGCTGATAGCGTATTCATGTTGTTTGGCATACGTGGGGGGGAGTGACTCTAGCAGGTAGTTTCGCCCGCCTTGTTTGCTGGTCAGCAAACTGACATTCTGAGGCTTTGTTCCTCCCAACTGTGTCGCTGCCAGATTAATGATAGAAATGTAAGGTTTTTGTTCTGCCTTGCTTTTTTTGCGATTGTCACGGGCTTCTTTGTTTTCGTCGCTAAACCGTTGGCCATTTATTTTTTTATAAAATGTATGGGTTAACGCCGAAGGGTAAAGCGGCACGAGACAATGGTAGTTATCTTGTTCAACAGCCTCATCCATAGGCCATAAAAGTTGTTTATTTCGCTCATGGGTGCTCGGTGCAGTGACGCCTCCTTCTAACGCAGTCTTAAATGCCTTGCAGTATTGATCCGACAGCTCTGGATCATCAGCAAAAACACCACTTAACGCCTGATGCTCCGATAAAATTAGATCGTATAACTTTTTCTCTTTAATCTCAGTATTGAAAAAAGCTGCTAAAGGTAAAGCTGCGGCATTACCGTTTGCCTCTAACTCAGGGCTTCTTAATAATTGCGATCCTACAACACCATCAGGCAGTGGTTTTGTTGAGCGAAAGTTTACATTGGAACCTTTGGAGTCTGGGTGAACACCCTTTGAAATATGAGAACCAAATTTCAGTTGTGTCGCCATTTTGTTAGCTGCTTGCTCTAACCAGACGGACTTAGAGTAGCGCTCCTGCAATTCAGCCAGCTTTTCTTTTGCTTGCGCCTCCTCTTTGCTACCCGGCGTTGCCTTGTTCAGTTTTTTTAAATCAGCTTCGGACTTGCTCTGACACTGGGCTGTTAGAAAGTCATCTATGGCACTGCGTATATCATCACTACTTATCACGCTCATTAGTACTCCTATGGAACACCTCGCTACTGATTTGATACGCATCATAGGCATAACCAACAAACAAAGCAACCATATTAATTTAATTTTAAAAAAATAGATTTTATCTAACCAAAACGAAATTCAATAAGGAGCAAAAGACGTGCTAACATCCCGCTTCACTGCCGCACAGGCAGCTTAGAAAATATTGATTTACTTTTAACTTGAAAGTTCACTGCCGTATAGGCAGCTCAAGGACTGCTTCCCCCGAAGCAGTCCTTCACCCCTTACCTTCTCAACCAAAATCCAAACCAAGGATGAAAGCACCAGCTTTTATCATCACGCAGTTCATCAAGCCTGACTGTGGCAAACTTCATGGCCAGCCGCTGCTCCGATTCATTAGGTAACCGTTCAGCAAGGTAATCTAAAGCATCCGATAACGCTTCAACCAGCCAGGGTGTAACCGTTGTTTTCTCTGGTAAAAATCGGGTGTAGCGCAGCAGACTATTTTCATTATCATCCTTTCCGGGTTCTTTCCACGCCTCCTCACTGTATCGAAACCGAATACCAGCGGGCTGATCTGCATCAGGAAAAGCAACAAACTCGTTATCTTTTATGGGGGAATGGCGAAAGGGCGTCACTCGCTGCAAATGAACATTCGCCTGCATGGCGGTGTTCGGCTGCCAGAACGCAGTCACTGCATTAACAGACGACGGATTAAGTAAATCAGCCATTACCGCATGCTCAAGATCTGCCAGCTGGTTTGCTGGCTGAAGCGTTTCAGCTCTGGCAATGCGTGGTCTGGCATCAATATTACTGAGCTGCTGTGTCGAAATAAGCTCTGAGCAGGCATGACTATCAAGCAGGTGGCGTGGGCTTTCAAAACCTGGCTGAGTAAATACCGGCTGCCCTACACTCGACCCTGATACTTTTAAAGACCGAATGTTTTTGTCCAAAATCAGCACATTGGCACCATCCGGTGTTTTATCAGGCCGATGCCGCCACACCCTGCCGACCAGTTGAATAATCGATCGCATGGAAGAAGGCTCAACAATTGCCCAGTCATAGTCATGGTCGCGCCCTACTTCGGTTACAGAGGTTCCGAGCACAATAAAAATATGATGCCGTTTGGGACTGGCATTCACTGCATCACGAATCTCTTTGTGATCAAAAAGTGATGGGGACGTGTTACGATCAAGAATGCGATCCAGCTTACGTTCTAGCTGACTGCGCAATACCAGCAACTGTCGTGCGTGATAACAGCAAAGATGAATCTGCACATCATCAGGTAGCGGTGCTTGATAAAGCGCTAATGCCAAATCAAACATCGCGTTAATATGAGCCACCCGCACTAACCCGACACTGGCCGTTTTTTTCGTATCAGGGCATAGCTGATGATACCGTTGGTGCAGGTGATGACTGGCACTGACTAAAATTGAAGCCAATGCCTCATTATTTAGTTTTTCTCCTTCTATAGGGGCAGGCAAGTTAACCGGTAACACTTCACCGACTCGTCGAGCTGGCAAAGCAGCCAGTTTTTTAACTCGCTTTTTCACAAACTGCTGATGCTTTAACTCAAACGCAGCCTTATCTGCACAAGGCGCTATATCCTGATTAAACTCATCAAACCAGCCGCAGTAGATATTGCCCTGCTGTTCACCTTGATTACATTGCCAATGCGTTCGCCCTTGCTGATAGGCATTAAACAGCCCTGCAATTAAATCCGGCGTTAATGTGGCTGAGGATAAAAGAACACGACTCCCTAACATGCCCGCCATAAAAACCAGACGACTGAGGGCTGGTAAATCATTCTGATCAAAATCATCGGGCTCATCTAAAATAAGATCACCCGTCAACAATCTCAGCATGGGCACTATATGCCGCCCACCTCTCAGGGTTTCTGTAGCACCCATAAGGTGGTCAACAGTACAGGAAACCAGCGGAGCATAAAGCAAATCCTTTGCTTTTTTATCTTGGATAATCGTACCCAGCACAGACTGATCCAATGCGCAGTCTTCATAGTCAACCTGCTCATCAATCAAAGGGCTTTCTGATTCACTGCCTGTGTTATCCTTATCATCCTGCTGTAGCTCAAACAACGCACGACTAGCTGTTCCGCCCACCAAGATAGCCAACGCAGTTTCATCTAAGCCTAACCTCTCTCGCAAGGCTAACCCGGTCTGCAACGTCAACACCCGCAACCCCATCGCAATAGTAAACCGTGGTCCTTTATCAGGGTCTGCCAGTGCTGCCATAATACGCGCATTCCCCAATGTTTTTCCGCAGCCAGTGCTTGCCATGTTGACGCCAAAAAAACCTGACTGCCGTGTTTCAGACTGATACTTTCTGGCAAGACTCCACGCTTGATTTTGCCACTGAAAACGTGCGTTATTTGTTCGCTTTTTAAAAACCGGCTGATCTTCTAAATGCGGTAGTTCATCATAAAAACGAGGCAGCAAACGCGCAAAAGCCGAGGCAAATTTTGCGACACCCATTAAATGCTCATCCAGTGATTGTTTTGGCTCACCGGATGCGCGACAAGTATTGGCCAATAGCTGTGTTTTTAATGCGGCATCACCTGCTACACGCCGTTTATCATCAGCCGCCAGACTGGAGTAGTTGTGATCTCCCACCATAAGACACAGGCGTGAAAGATGCATAAGTAACGGATTATTAACGGAAGGCAAGTTAAGCAAAGGCGGATGGTTCAAGGCTTTATTTGCCCAGCGCTTCACTAGCCCCTGCCAAGTACGACTCTGGGTAACATTACCTGCGAATGTCCAGAACCGTGAAATTTCAGCTTTACGTTCATCACAGGCTTTTTGAGAAAGAACCCAACCATCAAAAGGGAACAGTCGTTTATAAAAACGATCAAGGTCTGACGTAAGAAATCGGGTTTTATGCTGTAAATTTTCTCTGACATTTTTTTTATTAAAATCGCTACTGCCGTCAAAAGGCATACGATGGTGTGTCACTATAAGCCAGACAACCATACGGGCAAGAGGCGGTAAGTGAGCAAAGCCTTTAGGCTTTTCCTTGCTGTCATTGTAGAGATTCTTTTCCCACTCTTGATGCTGATCATTCAATTCAGCACTATTGATTAATCGCTCCAGCCATGCCTGATCAGTATCACAACCTTTGATCATTGCCTCAAACAACCGCAGTGAAATCCACTCATGACGATAAGGGTCAGCTTGCAACTTGCCTTTATCCAGCAATTTTTTTTGAAAGCCGATAGTCGCTTTACCAAGGTCATGAAACAACGCTGCCAGAGTGGCTAAAATCTGAATGGAGGTAGCCATTGACCAGCCAGATTCCCATTCATTATTCAGCAACACTCTTCTGGTTTTATTCACTGGCACCAACCCTTGTTTATTAAACCGGCTTTTATTCCCCACCATCCAAACCAACTCACTCCGTGATCTTGAGCGCAACCAGTGGCAACTCACTGCCGTATTTTTGCTGGCTGTTCGCCGTAGTAATTTTTTAACGGCATTCAAACCTTCTTGCGTAATAATGGTTTGCCAGACGTTATCACCGATACGATTGGCAAAAGCATCCAGTACCCGTCGTGTTTTCTTGAGGGCATTTTTTTCGCACTGAGAGACAAAGGTGACCATCATGGGGCAGCAACCTCGCCAGTATTTAACGCCACCGCTTTCACCTGATTAAACATAAAGTCCAACGCTTTATGATCCGTAAATGCCTGTAAACACTGTTGACGAAATTCTTGCTCGGTTGCATTTTCTTTGGCGCAGATAAATGCCCAAGGTAAAATCAAGGTGTCTTTTATTAAGTCGGCCACATCGAATACCAGCGCTCCACGCCTTGTTTTTCCGTGCATCACCGCAAATCCGTGGGGAATACCCAGTACCCAAAGGGTGGTGGCAGCTAAACCGTAGGCAAGATAGTTGCCGTGATTTAAAAAGGCATTGGCAAGGTCTTCGCTTTCTCTGGTGCGGGTGAACTCGCCATACTGTGTTCGTTGTGCGGCTATCTTGTAGAGGTGTTTAGTTAGCAACGCTTCTGTTTGCAGTAAATCACCTGTTTTTTTAGCGTGATCTATTTGGCTTTCAAAACCGGTTAGCGCTTTATCAATCGCTTCATCATCTGCCCTGAAACCTTCTGCACGCAATTCCCGATCTTTACTCCAGATGGATCGTAAGTAGTCAATTCTGCCTTTTTGAAACGCCTTTGCGGCATCAAGGCGGCAGTCGTCGTTAAACCAGAAAGAAAGCCAGCCTTGCAGGTATTCTGTCGGGCGGTATTCACTTTGCGGCGTCAGCCATTCGATCTCATTGGCCATCAGTAACGGTGTACCACCACCGCCACAAAAACCGACCAATACACCGGCTGATGCCAGCATTCTCATGGCTGCCTGTGTGATGGATGTACCCGTACCTAACAGTAAGCACGTTGTATTCGCAATAGGAATATTCCAATACTGATTTTCTTTTTTAGCTTCGGTCAGGTAAAGCACTCGACCATCTTTCTGCATGACCCGGCATTTTTCTAAGTAATAGATATTTGCGCGCTTAGAGTGGAGAATCGCTTTAAGGTCGCTCAGCATTTCCATTTAGAGTACACTCCTATACTATCGATAAAAGAACACATTCTGATGGGTAGCTATTAAAGAAATTTTGATTGCTTTTTCACTAACCTTGATTTTTATACCTGATTGTATAGGTCATTGAAGACATTTTCATTTTGCCGCTATAGATCACCTGATTCAATTATTTATAATGACTCATATCATTCTTTTGTAGTTATTAGTACTAGTGATTATGAAACCTCGTAAGCGGTCAAAAGATAATCATATACTGAGTATCGTTATTGACAATCAGTGCCAATCATCAATTTTTACGAACAAAATACCAACAGCTTCTACGATTCAACGATCTCGATTGACGTAAAACTCTCCATAACGAGTACCTGCCTCTGTTATCAAAGAATGCTCACATATTCGATGCTGGTTGCGGGTCTGGCAGAGATTCTCTCGCTTTTCTGAAGCTTGGCTATCAAGTAATGGCTTTTAACGGCAGTGAATGTTTATCTAAACGTGCTTTCAGGCTGACCGGGCTAAAAGTAAAAACGGCATGATTTGATGTGTTTCAGTCAGATTTACGTTTTGATGGAATGTGGGACTGCGTTTCGTTACTTCATGTTTCTGAAAAAAGTTACCATATACACTAAATCATTTAGCGCAGTTTTTATCCAACAGTGGTTACTTTTATTGTTCATTCAAGTACGGGAGAGGCGAATCAAAAGGGAGGCAGGCAACAGATTCCGATTGGCATACTTACTAGAAAGGGAATCCAATCACAGCGTTTCCCACTGTGTCAGGATAGTTTTGAAGCCATCGATCAGGAAAGCATTAATAAGCATACTCTGGAACTATCGTAAAAACTGCCTGTCTATAAGCTTATTGGAGAACTACTTTATTTAGTCGCAGTGGTGGGCATTATAAAATGGATAAGATTTCAAACACTTTCGAAGCTTCAAGAACTTTTTCACACTCTCCGGACAGCTCCCTTCAAACATTGCAGGGAAGCCAGAATTCCGAGGCCGCTTCCGGGTCAGGATTAGTCAGACAGATTCCCGGAACGTCGCAGCCGCACAATTCCCGGAGTTTAGCCAATATGTCAATCCATCAGACTGAAGCGGGTCCTTCTGTCGAACTCCCTGTCGAACCTTACCAAAACACTATACCCGACAATGAGATGGTGAATGAATGCTTTGAGCAGGTAAAACAGCTCTACGAGCAACTGGATAGTATTAACACTATTAAAGATATACCAGGACAACCTTTAAGTGATTGTCTTGCATCCCTCAAAGAGCTTATTGGTCAATTAAGTGATCAATATTCCATGATCATTGAGGTTCTTAAAACTCTGGAATGGCAATACCCCCTGGAAGCGCATCAGGAAAAGGATTTTTCTGACAAAACGGCCATGGATTTTCACGAACTGTTCAGCAAGTGCATTGATGCAGAATTAATTAAGATAGAATTAAATTTACGAATTGAGAGCCAAAAGCAGGCAAATTATCGCAGTTATGAATCC
>CBDAQW010000007.1:0-137500 GCA_965199185.1 Endozoicomonas sp.
GGCCACCTGAGCACCAATTTTTGCCGCGAGGTCGTCTTCAAGGGATTTTATATTTGGATCAACACACTGTTTCTTTTTATTGCCTTGCTCTTTTTCCTGCAACAAACGACGAACCAATGATTCTGTTTGGCGCACTGACAAACCTTTGCTTGCAACAGTTTGTGCAGCTTCCAGCTGTTCACTGTCTACCAATGAAAGTAATGCACGCGCATGACCCATTTCGAGATCACCATACTCCAGCATTTTCTTCACTTCTGAATTCAACGTCATTAAACGCAGCAGATTAGCGACCGCTGTTCTTGATTTACCCACAGCCTGAGCCACTTCTTGTTGGGTAAGTTCGAATTCCTGCTGCAAGCGTGAGAGTGCAATGGCTTCTTCAATCGGGTTCAGATCTTCACGCTGAATGTTTTCAATCAGCGCCATAGCTATCGCTGCTTCGTCAGGCACATCACGCACCAGCGCAGGAATCTCATCCAGCCCAGCCAGCTGTGCAGCACGCCAGCGTCTTTCACCTGCAATAATTTCGTATTTATGATCCGCTACGGCACGAACCACAATAGGTTGCATAACCCCCTGCTCTTTGATGCTTTCTGCCAGCTCCTCAAGAGCTTCCGGATGCATATCGCGACGGGGTTGATATTTACCACGAACAATAAATTCTACCGGGAGGTTTTTCAGTTCGCGGTCTTCGTTTTTTGCAGAGGGTTGAGAAAGCTCATCAGACAGCGATGCAGAGAGATTGGCTCCACCCAGTAGGGCATTAAGGTTTGTCCCAAGACGTTGTTTCGCCATCTGTTAATATATTCCTGTTGTCTGTTCAGATCTTCTGTTCTGTTTTTTTGCATCCTGTTTGCGGACCACTTCGCCAGCCAGGGCCATGTAGGCAATCGCCCCCCGTGAGTGACGATCATACGACATAACCGGTTTACCGTGACTGGGTGCTTCAGCCAGGCGTATATTCCTGGGTATAACCGTTCTATATACCTGATCACCGAAGTGATTGATTAGCTGGCGTGAGACTTCTGTGGTGAGTGTTGCTCTTGGGTCATACATGGTTCGCAGCAACCCTTCGATATGCAGCTCAGAATTGATTGTGTTTCGCAGACTGGAGATGGTTTCCATCAATGCCGTTAGCCCTTCCAAAGCATAATATTCACACTGCATGGGAATAATTACGCCCTGCGCTGCAGTCATGGCGTTGATGGTCAGCATATTAAGCGACGGCGGGCAATCAATCATGATGAAGTCATACTGGTCAGACACTTTAGCTAACGCCCGTTTCAGACGAAGCTGTTTATTATCGACACTCATCAGTTCAACTTCTGCAGCGGTCAGATCTGCATTGGCACCCAGCACGTCGTAACCACCATAGGGAGAGGAAATGATGGCTTCAGAAATATCGTTACGTCCGGTCAGCACATGATAAGCCGATACCGCCATTTCATGCTTATCGACACCACTTCCCATAGTGGCATTTCCCTGCGGATCAACATCAACTAACAACACCCGCTTTTTGCCGGCTGCCAAAGATGCTGACAGGTTGACACAGGAGGTCGTTTTACCCACTCCGCCTTTCTGATTGGTTACCGCAAGAATTCTAGCCACAGCTTTTCGTTACCGTTTAGTGCCTGTTGCGTAAAATAATAAGATGTCGATCACCTTCTGTGCCAGGAACATGTAAGTTCTTACTACCGACCAGTTCAGTGTCGAAGCTATCCGTTAGCTCTTTAAGTTCTTCTTCAGGATATAACCCTTTCATGGCCAGATAAACACCTGAAGGCAACAATAGGTGTCTTGTACCCTCGACCATATCCTTGAGAGAGCTGAAGGCACGGGAGGTTATAGCATCAAACAGCCTGTCTGCTTTAAAAGATTCTACCCTTGCGTTAGCGACAGAAAGGTTGTCCAGCTTTAGCTCCATTTTTGATTGTGTCATAAAACGGGTCTTTTTACCGTTACTGTCCAGCGTCGTGAATTTTTTCTCAGGAAACATGATAGCCAGTACGATTCCGGGCAACCCGGGACCAGAACCGACATCCAGAATATTGTCTCCCGATAAGTGTGGAGCAATACTCAAACTGTCGATGATGTGGCGAGATACCATCTCTTTGGGGTCACGAATTGCCGTCAAATTATAAGCTTTGTTCCATTTAGCCAGCAGCTCTACATATCGAGTTAAATGGTCGGCCTGAAAGTCAGTTAGCAACAAGGATAGAGCATTTGCACCCTGATAAAGTAACTGGCGCAATTGAGGGTCTGGCTGAGAGAAAGGCATGAGTGTTGCGATCCGGATATAAAATAACGGGAGAGTCTATTGTATCAGTGACTTAAAATCGATATTGCTCTTATGGGATGTCTTATGACAATGAATTCAATCTATTTTTTGATCAAGCGAACATGGTACGACCTTCTGCATCTGGCCATAAAAATGATTCTCGGGCAGGTAAAGCCCCAAAAATCTTTACTGCAGCCAGCTTGTCAGACCGGGAAAGTAAGGCAGGATGTGAGCCCGGTTTACCTTCAGGAATTTCCTGCTCAACAGATTGATAATGCTCAACCCAATAAGGCAATAACTCTCCGGAATCCATATCCCTGAAGCTCATGGGCGTTTCGGGAAATAGAAACTCACCATTGTTCGCATGTTTGAAAGCATCGATAACCAGTTCACTGCAATACCAGGACTTTTTATCGTTGCTATAGTTGGAATCGTAAGGCTGGGTCAGCAAACTTTCTGCAAATTCCAGAGCAGGTAACACCAATGGCGCATACTCAGCCATTAGACGACACACAAGAATGCAGGGCGCACCATGATTATCCCGAACCGAGCGATTTATAAATTCACTCATCGGTGTTTTTCTGATTTCAGGCATGACGGCTTCTATCACCTGATCATCACCGTCATAAATACCCACATGATTTATAGCCATGCCGTCTCGCCCGGCAAATAGACGACTAATCCCCCACTCTGCTTCTCCACCAGCGCGCAGCTGAAAAAGCAAATCTCCAGGGAGGAGTTCTTCTGTGATACTGGTGATAGAATCGGGTTTCTTCATTATCTGTGTACCGCCCGGACGACGTTTGTTGAGTTTCTATTATAGAGGCTTACCCAGCTCCTGACGCATTGTCACCAAAACTTCCCTGGTATCGGGACGAACATGCCGCCAGATAGCAAATTGCTCAGCCGCTTGTTCAACCAGCATCCCCAAACCATCTATGGTTTCTGCGGCCCCAAGAGAAGCCGCCCATTGATTGAAAACCGTTGTTTCTGAACCATACATCATGTCATAACAGCTGGTATTTTCTGTGATAACCGTCTCAGGAATAGGGGGCATATATCCTTGCAGACTGGCAGAAGTCCCATTAATGATAAGATCAAAGCTCCCGGTTATCTCTTCAAAAGCTCTAGCAGAGACAGACTGACCAGCAAAGAGTTCAACCAAAACCTCGGCTTTGCTCAGGGTTCTATTGGCGATAACCAACTCTGAAGGTTGTTCCGCCAGTAGCAGCTCAAGAACGCCTCGAACAGCACCACCGGCTCCAAGAATCAATACCCTTTTACCTTGAATGGTTACATGGTGATTTTGTTTGAGGTCGGAAACCAGTCCTAAGCCATCGGTGTTATCACCATTTAGCTGTCCGTTGCTATCCATCCAGAGTGTATTAACAGCACCGGCTTTTTCTGCACGTGCGGTTCGGATGTCTGAAATTGCCCAGGCTTCTTCTTTGAAGGGAACAGTAACACTCAAACCCAAACCACCATTAGCAAAGAAAGCCTTCACTGCTTTGCTAAACCCATTAACCTCAACAAGACTTGAGGTGTAACGAATCTTCTGCCTGGTATCCGCCGCAAACAAGGTATGTATACGCGGAGATTTAGTCTGGTTGATGGGGTTGCCCATAACCGCATAATTATCCACTGGACCCGCCATAACTTACTCCTCCTTAGCCCAGTCACGAGGCTTAAGAAACTCATTATAAAGACGAGCTTCTTCTGTGCCGGGTTCTGGTGTCCAGTTGTAGTCCCAGCGAACCATTGGTGGCATGGACATCAGGATAGACTCTGTTCGCCCTCCTGACTGAAGTCCAAAAAAAGTGCCTCGGTCATACACCAGATTAAATTCAACATAACGACCTCGGCGATATTGCTGAAATCGTTTGTGTGCTTCGGTAAACGAATACGTTTTGCGTCGCTGCACAATCGGCAAATAGGCATCAATATAGCTGTTACCAACCGCCTGCATGAACTCAAAACATTGCTCAAAAGGCCATTCATTCAGATCATCATAGAACAAACCACCCACCCCGCGTGGTTCATTTCGATGTTTGATAAAAAAGTAGTCATCGCACCATTTTTTGTACCTTGGATAAACGCCTTCACCAAAAGGATCACAAGCCTGTTTGGCGGTTTTATGCCAGTGGGCACAGTCTTCATCAAAAC
Organism: Endozoicomonas sp.; assembly: GCA_965199185.1. Lineage (GTDB taxonomy): Bacteria > Pseudomonadota > Gammaproteobacteria > Pseudomonadales > Endozoicomonadaceae > Endozoicomonas. The sequence continues at coordinate 4,442 of CBDAQW010000007.1, forward strand.
CGTAGTAAGGCGTTAAATCATAACCACCACCAAACCACCAGACCGGTTCCTCACCTTCCTTTTCTGCAACCAGCAGACGTACATTGGCATGGGACGTCGGTATAAATGGATTATCTGGGTGAATCACCAGCGATACACCCATTGCCTGAAAGCTTCGTCCTTCCAACTCAGGTCTTTTAGCGGTAGCACTAGGGGGTAATTGATGACCTTTGACAAAAGAAAAATTGACACCTGCTTTTTCAAAGAGACGACCCGCTTCCAAAACTCTGGCTCGTCCACCACCGCCGCCATGATAATCCCAATTTTCTTCCTTGAAGGTTACCCCTTTTTCTTCTGCTTCAAGGGCTGTACAAATACGATCCTGAAGGGAAAGCAGGTATTGCTTTACATCATCAAGCGAAACATTAGACGTCATTGTTAGCCTGCTCTTATTAATTGTCCTGTTCGTAAATCTCTTATTTCCGAAGGTGTATTCTGCTCACCGGTATCGCCTCGTACAATCAATCCAAGCTGTCCAGGAAAAGCGTGTTCTACCGCAACTGCGTCCACCATTGGGGGGTCTCCGGCACGATTGGCGGAGGTAGACACAATAGGGTGTCCTACAGCCTTGCAGATTTCCTGAACAACAGGGTGAGCACTAATGCGGACAGCCACTGTATCAAATTGACCTTTCACCCACTTCGGAACCCAATTATCAGGGTCTGGAAGCAACCAAGTGTAAGGACCGGGCCAGGTTGTTAATAATGTCTGCCGGTCTTCAAGGGAAAGAGGGTCAAGCAAAGGCGCAAATTGTGTTTCGTCTGAACCAATCAATATAACGCCTTTTTCTACCGGTCGGTGTTTTATATCGAGCACCTGGTAGACTGCGCTCTCATTCCAGGGGTCACAGCCCAATCCCCAAACGGCTTCTGTGGGATAGGCAATAACTCCTCCCTGACGGATTATTTCCGCCGCTTTTGGTACATCCGGGTGTTGCATAGTCATCCATTTATTAATTGTGGTTTGATGTGCTGAGTACGCTGTCACCTCTACAGGCATATCCAGCTTTTTTGGACATAACATAAATAGCCGCCTGAATCAGGCTGGTCAGCCCTCATTGAGACAGGTACAAGTGGCTTGGACACCAGCTTTCTCCGAAAGGTTATCAAGGTTAGCGGTAGTTTAGCAGGGAGGACAAAAAGGAAACAGCAGCCTCTGGTTTTTCAGAGGTATCCGTTTTTGCTGGAGAACCGTGTTAAAAACAAAATACAGCTCCCCTACACTTCTGATAACCCGATGTGTGACTTTTATCTCGTAGGTTGCCAATCCATGGCTTATGGGTTCTGTACACTCCCTGTACAGAATGACAGCGAGTAGAGGTTTTGTGCACTCTGCTGTCATCCCTTACAGGGACTGTACGGGACCCACGAGGCATGGATAGCCATGTTGAAATTAAAAGTCACACATTGGGTTCTGATAATATTTTGTTAGGTATTATCTGTATTGAACGCATCCTGAAGCAATTTAATAGCGGGCTTAGATTCAGACCAGTCAGTAATAGCCAGCGCCTTGATCTTATCTAAACGCCGAGCTTTTAAAAAGCTTGGACATGGCTCTACAATAAAAGTTTTAGTGCCTTCATGGGGAGCGGGTTTTACTGACCAATAAATACTCTCATCAACGGGTGACTTAATAACATACTCACTGATTCCATATTGGTTTGTGTAAGTAAAGACGGGATAGGCTCGTTTTTCTGCATCCCCTTTTACCAAAGAATCTTCTAACTGAATCAGATTGGCATCCTCAGGGACTAACACTTCTTTAAATTGTGTTGGGTGACCTTTTATCAAATCACCACTCTCATCCAGCCGGGATGTTGAGGGGAAATAACTAGGATTTATATCCTCAACCACAGCTACTTTATCAATAATATCGGGAGATTTTATGGTGAAATAGGTGTCTGAAATTTCGCCCCGATCATGTTTCAATACCAAGTCATGAGGACACATATTTTCGAAATAATTCAACATTACACTTTCATCAACACCAAGAAGTTCCGACAACTCTTTTTTGACTTCCCTGTTCCGAATGTCAATACAAGGTGTTTCAGGTTTCAGGTAAATTGCAATAATGCCCTTATGTTGTCTAGGTGCATACTCAGTGGTTACACTGATCTGGTCTGCTACGTACAACCCCTTTCCATAGACTCGCCCCTTCACGTTTATCGATCCAGGCTTAAAAGCCTTTTTATCTTTTTCAATATTGCGAACAAGCTTTGATTCAAAATAATACTTTCCTCCTCTGAAGAAGGGTTCTTCACTATCCCATTTTTCGCACTGATCAGACTCAAGGAACGACGTTAGCTTATTATCAATCTCTTTATACTTCTTATAGTCATTTACCAGCAATTTTGCATCAGACAAATTTTCTTCTAAATCAACGTCAGTCAAGGTTGAGCGCCCTAATGAAATTCCCCTGTCATCCAGCTCAATCATCGTATCCGTCAGTTCCTGACGAAATTGTTCTGGACTGAGCCCTGTTGGAGAACTGCCTTTTTCAACGAGTCGAGCTTTCATTAAAGCGACTATCGCCTCTTTCACTTCAGAATTATCCAGCTTTGCTGCCAACAACAACTTATGGGCTCTGGTCATCTTTATCTGCTGATCCAACCCTGCATCACTGTCCTCTGCAATAGAAGTTATCGTATTTATTTTGCTGCTTTTCAACTCATCAGCCTGATTCTCTTGCGTTATTTTGGAGTCAGCACTAACAGCTTCAGCTTTTCTTAGAGAAAGAGGTTTTGTATTAGCTTTATTTTCGGGGCTGACCGGGACTGATTTAACCGAGGAATCTTTAGTGGTAGAAACCACCTTTCCCTGAACTTTTTTCTCGGCAGTTTTTTTTGACGATTGAGATTGAGTTTTCGGAGAGCCCGAGCTTAAACCTGAAGTGCTGGCAACCGGTGGTGGATTTTTTGAAATTCCCATAAGAAGCGCATTGTTGATTATGTTGTTTTTTTATCGACCTCCGTTTGAAAGTGTTAACAAAATCCCTCCCTAGTCAGAGACTCACCCCAGCCGGATAAAACCACCTGGTGTAGCTTCAATAACGCCGTCGAGTTCCATTTCTGTCAAAAGAACCGAAAGTTCCTGACAGGGAATACCACAGGTATCGCTCAGTTGATCGATACTAACTACATCGTATCCCATGGATTCTATCACTTTCAGTCTCAGCGGATCTGTTTCTGCCGGATGAGTTGCTACTGGTTTGTGTTGGGTATGAAGCTGTTGTTGCAACTGTGGCGCAAGCTCCATCAAAATGTCGTCAGCGGATTCCACCAAAACAGCACCATCTCTGATTAGCTTGTGACAACCACGACTCAACGGGTTGATAACCGACCCGGGCACAGCGAAAACTTCACGCCCCTGTTCTGCCGCCATTCTTGCCGAAATCAGCGAGCCACTTTCCAGCGCAGCCTCAACAACCAGTATTCCAATGGACATTCCGGATATGATGCGATTGCGTTTAGGAAAGTTTCCGGCAAATGGTGTTGTGCCAAGAGGAAATTCACTAACTAATGCACCATTTGCAGCAATCAGAGAATAAATATCCCGATGTCTGGCAGGGTAAACCTGATCCACGCCGGTTCCTAATACTGCTATTGTTCCACCATAAGCGCCCAGGGCTCCCTGGTGAGCAGCGCCATCAATTCCCATTGCCATGCCACTGGTGATAACCAGCCCGCTGCGCGCCAGCTGCTCACTGAATTCTTTTGCTACTCTGGAGCCAGACGGCGTTGGTCTTCTACTACCAACCACACCAATCTGTGGCTCTCTCAACAGAGTTGGATCACCAAGCACATACAAAACCAGAGGTGCATCCGGAATTTCTTTTAACAAATCAGGGTACAACGGGGAGTCCTGAGCGATGATATGATGCGCTTCGCTGCTTTCATACCATTGTTGAGCCTGTTGCAACTGCTGATGGATTAGCTGCTGAGTTTTTTTACTGCAAATCGTATCCACCATCTTTTCTGACAACAAATACCGTAACTCTTGCCGGGGGGATAAAGTTATCCGCTCAGGTGAACCAAAAAACTCCAGCAGTCGCTGTGCTTTCACCGGGCCAAGACCCGGCATAAAAGAAAGCAGCAACCAGTGAGATAGTTGCTGCCAGGGTGTTTTTTTTATTGTTTGCATTCAGAAATTCAGTGTTCAGGGACTTTTCAGCAAATCACCCGCTTCTACATCTTCTGAGGCGGATAACACAATGGCAAAGCTCGTCTGTGCAAAAGGACGGTAGACCATAACCAGACCTACACGCTCTGGTGGCAGAGTTACCATCTCGTTAGTCAGGCTGTCTTTTACCTGCATAGTTTTATAAATAGCAAGGATATCTCCCTGCTTCAAACCAAATCTGTCACCACGATTTATCACAACGGTATCAAAACGGGCCGCTCTTTGCTGATCCCCCAAAGTGGTGAGAATGACTGCGTCAGTAGGGATATCCGGTGCGCCGGGGAAAAAGGTCGTTTCCAGGGAAAACGGATCTTCTTTAATTAACCGGTCTCCGGGTCTTACTTCCCGGCGAGTATTGCGAAGTACAAGAGTCGCGACATCACCGCTTACTTTTTTCAAATCCAGAGTAGAGACTTCTTCACCTATAGCACCAAGATATTCTCCGGTTTTTGGATCAGTCAAGTCTTTGGTTTTTCGATAAACCTTATACACGCCTTCCTGCCCAATGAAGTTACCGCGACCATACACTTTATCCCCCTGAGAATAAGCGCTTCGCCCGTCTCTGGAAGCAAGAATATAGGGCGCTCGATCCAGCTCAGCAGGCATGTTGAATATGCGACTGTGATTCAGGTAAGCATCTATCGAGCTCAAGGGAATGGCTGGAATCGCAGCTTCTGCAGGCAGTTTTCTGACTTTCGGGCTTAGTTTTATAGTACGCCCGGCATTGCCTCTGTTTGAAACCGTCAATCTGGGGCGGCCATTAACATAAACAAGACTCACCAGATCACCCGGAAAAATAAGATGCGGATTATGAATCTGAGGATTGGCATGCCATATTTCAGGCCATAACCACGGGCTTTTCAGAAACATATTAGAAATATCCCAAAGAGTGTCGCCTTTCTGCACACTATAACTATCTGGCGAATCGTCTCTGATCGGACTTTCATACGCTATGCCCAGCATGGACATAAACAGCAAAATGGCTGTAAGAGCAAAGCGTCTTGTCATTGTCCCTTTCCTTGATGATTGTTTGTCTAAGTCACGATTCTATCAACCGTGTTGTGCTACTATCAATGAACTCTATCAATCTTGTACTCGGCCTGTGTGGATGATTCTCAAGGGCTGGCTATACTCAGGCGGTACTTGGAGATCCTATTAGAAGAAGAATTCATGTTAACCGGACGATTTGCCCATCCTCTTTTTGCCTGGCTGATGTTGTTATTTTTCATTACCGGCAGTCATGCAGGTTTTGCCAACTCCGAAGTTCATTACTCTCATGGTTTGTCCCGGTTTGATACGCTTAAATACCCTGAAAACTTCACACATTTTGATTATGTGTATCCAGAGGCTCCCAAAGGGGGCGAAATCAGACTCTATACTCATGGCACCTTTGACAGTCTGAATCCATACACTATCTCAGGTACCAGCCCTTCATGGATTCCCACATACAGCTATCTCAAACATGGCTTTTCAGAACTTAATGAGCCTTTAATGGTAGGCTCTGGGAGCTACAGTCCATCAGGCGATGAAATTAAAACCGCCTACGGTTTAATCGCCGAATCGGTTGAATATCCAGATGATAATCGCTGGATTATCTTTAATCTTCGCCCCGAAGCTCGTTTCCATGATGGCAAACCAATTACCGCTGATGACGTCGTGTTTTCTTTTCATTCTCTTAAAGAAAACGGTCACCCGCGCTATAAAATGCAGCTTGATGTCATCAAGCATGTAGAAAAACTCTCTTCATCAAAAGTTCGTTTCACTTTTAAAAACGCTGGCAACCGTACTCAGCTTTTCCGGGCAGCAGAGCTACCCGTGCTGCCCTCTCATTTCTGGAAAGATAAAACACTTGGTAAATCCTCCCTGACAGCTCCGCTGAACAGCGGACCTTACCAAATCAGCAAATTTCAACCGGGCTCGTTTATCACATTTACCAGAGTGAAAGATTATTGGGGTAAAGACCTTCCTGTAAACAAAGGCCGTTATAACTTCGACAGCGTTACTATCTATTTTTACCGCGATCTGTCTTCCGCTTTTGAAGCGTTTAAAGCGGGAAACCATGATCTGCACCCTGAAGTTATCGCCAAAAACTGGCATATGGCGTATGACTTTCCGGCAATAAAAAAAGGACTAATAAAGCGCTCTGAGCTTCAGCATCAGCTCGCCATGGGCAGTTCTTTTTTCTTTTTTAACACGCGCAGAGCCCCTTTTGATGATATCCGAGTGCGTATGGCGGTTAGCCTGATGTTTGATTTTGAGTGGACCAACAAAGCTCTGTTTTATAATGCCTACCGCCGTGGAACCTCATATTTCAACAACACTTATCTTGCCTCTGCCGGACTCCCTTCTGAAGCAGAAAGGCAATGGCTTTTACCCTGGAAAAATCAGTTACCTGAGCCGCTTTTCACAAAGCCTTTTGAGGTTTCAGTCACCAATGGTGACGGTAATATTCGTAATCAACAAAGGCAGGCTACTCAATTACTTAAGAGCGCTGGCTGGTCAATCAACAATGGCAAAATGCTCAATGAAAAAACCGGTAAACAGCTCACATTCACCTTCGTTGACGATCTTTCCGTATCGCATCGTTACATCCTGCCCATAAAAAAGAATCTGGAGGCCATTGGTATTGATATGGTCTATCAGGAATTCAACAGTGCTCAATATTACCAACGGGTACGATCACTGGACTTTGATATGATTGAGCATATACTCCCCCAAACACATGCGCCCGATATTGAGCTACAAAGCTATTTCCACTCATCTGTAGCAAATAATAGCGACACGCTTAATCTGGCTGGTATTCAAAATCCCGTTGTCGATGACCTTGTAGAAAAAGTACCGGACGCAAAAACTCAGGAAGACATGAAAGCTCTTATTCACAGCCTTGACCGAGTGCTTTTATGGAATTATTACGGCATTCCCAAGTGGCATTCTAGCTCGATACGCGCCGCTTACCGGGATGTATTTGGCTGGCCAGAACAGCAACCCATTTATACTACGCCGTTCAGCACATGGTGGCGAAAAGATGTATCTTTAGATAAAGACAACCCGATGTGTGACTTTTAATTTCAACATGGCTATCCATGCCACGTGGATCCCGTACAGTCCCTGTACGGGATGACAGCAGAGTGCGCAAAACCTCTACTAGCTGTCATTCTGTACAGGGAGTGTACAGAACCCATAAGCCATGGATTGGCAACCTACGAGATAAAAGTCACACATCAGGTAAAGAAACATAAAGATAACCAAGCGGTGATCTATAATTACCCCTCCAAACAAAGCCGTTATTGCTATATAAGCACCCCCGTACTTAAAATTACCTATATACGACAAAATAATAAGAAATTAACTTTTGATTAACTTTTAACAATTGAGGCCTTTCATGGCACGTCTGGACATTCTGGAATACCCTGACCCACGACTGCGTACCGTTGCCAAACCGGTCGCAGAAGTAAACGACGATATACGTAAGATTGTCGATGATATGCTCGACACCATGTACCACGCTAAAGGCGTTGGTCTGGCGGCGACTCAGGTCAACATTCATCAGCGCATCGTCGTTATGGATTTATCAGAAGAAGGTGATGAACCTTTTGTTCTGATTAATCCTTCTTATGAAGCGATTGGAGAGATGCTGTCAGAGCTCCAGGAAGGCTGTCTGTCGGTTCCTGGTTTTTACGAAAAGCTGGATCGTTTTGATAAAGTCCGTCTGACGGCTACGAACCGTGAAGGTGAAGAGTACACTATTGAGCTTGATGGTCTGGCGGCAGTCTGTGTTCAGCATGAACTAGACCACCTTGAAGGCAAGCTTTTTATTGATGTGCTTTCCCGTATGAAGCAAGACCGCATCAAGAAAAAACTGGAAAAGAATCGTCGCCTGGCTGAATAAGCACTTCAAACCAGAGCAACTGCAGGCCGGAACCTGCTTCTGAGGAAAACAGCCGGCATCCGTTTTGTATTATCTGAGTATACTTATACGCTTAACTTATATATTTGTTTCCAGCCTTCGACAAAAGCCGGAACAACGGTAAACAATAACCCATGGTGACTTCATAGGACTGGCTATAAAGGCTTCCTGAAACAGCACAAACAAGAACATTAAAAGGATACCGGGGAATATAAATGATCAAGTTGAAAACTTACTCTTTCCGTGGAACACCTGAGCAAATCGGGCATGCTCATGGAGAAGAGCTTCGGAGCCGGATACAGAGCTTCGTACAAATTCGCCTCGATGCAGCAGCAACTTACTTCAAAGACGAAGGATTAAGCGATCCGAGCCTCATTGATGATCTTCGGAAAACCGGTGACACCTGTTATCAGATTTTTTCTCAGTGGGATCCGGTCGGTGCTGCAGAACATAATGCTATCGCAGCAGCCGCCAAAGTAGATCCGGCTGACCTATACACTATTACCAATTACACTGACGTTCGTGATGCCTTTATGCTCTCCGGTAACAAACCTGACGCTGAAGGGTGTACTGCGATCATGGTTCCTGCACATCATACAAAAAACAATCGCATTCTTGCCGGACAGACTTGGGATCTAAATCCTGAAGACATTGATTATGTGGTTGCTATTCAGGCGATTCCAGATCAGGGACCCGCTCGCTGGAGCGTGCAACTGGCAGGATGTTTGAGCCTGATGGGCATGAACAGCGATGGTGTCGTGCTTGGTACTACCAACCTGAAAACCTGGGATTCCAAACCAGGCATTGGCTATCTGAATCTGATTCATCGCTCTTTACGCTGCCGCAGTGTTGATGAAGCCGCAAAGATTTTAATTGATGCACCCAAGTCAGGTGCGCACAGCTACCTGCTCGCCTCTGCAGAAAAAGCAATGCGTTTTGAAGTATCTGGTTTTAATTGCGACCATCAAACAATCACACAAGAAGCCATTGGATGGACAAACCATTGCCTCGCCCCTGAACATCAGGCAGTAGAGTATGCATCGCCCAATGAATCCACACTACTCCGACGCGATCGTGCTAATCAGTGGTTAAGTAAAGGTGATCAGGATGTCGATTCTATCAAGGCACTCTTTGCTGATCGTTCCGAAGGTGCTAACAGTATTAACCGGTATCCAGAAGATAAGAGCTACGCAGCAACCAATGCCTGCATGATCGCAGACCCTGAAACCCGTGAGCTGCACGCCTGCTGTGGTCCATCTGACCGGGGCGAGTGGCAAATCTTAACGTTCGATTAAAAACCTCAGTCGGACTCTGTGAAAGCAGAGTCCGGCAAAGACCAGGTTCTGAAGCCATAGACTTCCTCCGCTTAACCTCAAAATAACAAATCTGCTAATCACTCTTCCATTGTTCTATTTTACTCCCGTCCTGAGTTTTCTTATCATCCACGCCAATACTTCTGCACTTATTCTCTTTAAGAGCCATATCAATTTGAACCAACCAGCCATGAAAAGCCTTCGCATTGTTTTTGCCGGAACACCGGATTTCGCCAGTGCTCATCTGCAAGCTATTCTTGATTCCCATCATGAGGTGATTGCCGTCTACAGCCAGCCGGATCGCCCTGCTGGTCGAGGCCAAAAACTCAAGCCAAGCCCGGTAAAAGAATTAGCACTAAAATACAATATTCCTGTCTACCAGCCCGTTTCTCTGCGTAAAGAAGAGGCTCAGAAAGAACTCGCCGAATTGAATGCAGATCTGATGATTGTCGTGGCATACGGTCTAATTCTTCCTCAGATTGTTCTTGATACCCCAAAACATGGATGTATCAATGTTCACGGTTCTATTCTGCCTCGCTGGCGTGGTGCTGCGCCCATTCAGCGTGCCATTGAAGCGGGAGATAATGAGTCTGGCGTAACCATCATGCAGATGGATGCTGGTCTGGATACAGGAGACATGCTGCTAAAGGCATACTGCCCAATAGCAGACACCGATACTTCAGCAGATCTTTTCAACAAATTAATCGAAGTAGGACAGCCGGCATTACTTAAAACCGTCAACTCCATAGCCGAAGGAACTATCGTACCTGTGAAGCAGGATGACGCTCTGGCCAACTACGCCCACAAGATGACCAAAGAAGAAGCTCGGCTGGACTGGAATAAATCGGCTTCAGCGCTGGATTGCCAAGTCCGAGCATTTAACCCCTGGCCAGTAACCACCACTCAACTCGACGACCTTGGCATCAGAGTTTGGGAGGCGGTTGCTATTGAAGAACTCCACTCTGACGCACCGGGAACACTGGTAAAAGCCGATAAAAATGGTCTGGATATTGCGTGTGCTTCCGGTATTCTGAGAGTCACTAAACTGCAATTGGCAGGTAATCGCGCTATGAATGTACAGGACTTGCTGAATGGCAAGAAAGAGCTTTTCTCAATGGGTAAGCAGTTCAGCTAATGGCTAAACAATCTTCGTTACGACTGGAAGCTGCTCGTGTTGTCACCCGGGTTGCTAACGGTGAATCCCTGAGCGCAGTTCTTCCAAAAGTGCAAGAACGCTTTGCAAAACGGGATCAACCGTTACTGGCTGAACTTTGCTATGGCACTTTGCGGTATTATTTTCGCCTTGATGCCTGGCTAAAATTGTTAGCAGAAAAACCAATTAAAGAAAAAGAACAGGATGTGCATAGCCTCATTCTGCTCGGCTTGTATCAACTGTTTTACACTCGCATTCCTCCTCATGCCGCTATTGGAGAAACCGTTCAGGCAACTCGTTCTCTTGGAAAAGCCTGGGCAAGAGGCCTGGTCAACGGCATACTCAGAAATGCCCAGCGACAATCTGATGCATTGCACGCTATGGAAGACAAAAGCCCGGTATGCGGTTTTGCTCATCCAAAGTGGATGATCAATACCCTGAAAAAAGCCTGGCCAGATCATTATCAGGAAATACTAAACGGTAATAATCAACCGCCACCCATGACCCTGAGAGTGAACGAGCAACACATCAAACCAGCTCGTTACCTGAAAAAACTGCTAGACGCCTGCATTGAAGCCCGCCAATCATCGGTAGCCCCACAGGCAATCACGTTAAACAAGCCCACAAGCGTTGAGAGCTTGCCTTTATTTGCTCAGGGTGCGGTGAGTGTTCAGGATGAATCGGCTCAACTGGCAGGTACATTGATTAATGCAAAAGCCGGAGATCATGTTTTGGATGCCTGCTGTGCGCCCGGCGGAAAAACCTGTCACTTGCTGGAGTTATATGAAGGCATTACCGTGGATGCAGTGGATGCAGATGCAACCCGGCTGGTTCGTACTCAAGAAAACCTGGCTCGCCTTGGACTAGACGCCAGAGTCATCTGTGGCGATGGTACTCAACCTGAGAACTGGTGGGATGGCAAACAGTATGATCATATCCTGCTCGATGCGCCCTGCTCCGCTACCGGCGTTATACGACGACACCCTGATATAAAGCTGCTGCGTAAGTCAGATGATATAGAATCACTGTCGCAGTTACAGGGTAAAATTCTAAACGCTACCTGGTCTTTGCTAAAATCCGGCGGCACACTGCTCTACGCCACTTGCTCCATTATGCCTCAGGAAAACCATTTGCAGATTGAACGCTTTCTTGCCAATACACCCGATGCCAGACTCAGTACTATTTCAGAAGACTGGGGGCAGGATACCGGATTTGGCAGACAGCTTTTCCCGGGCTCCGGAGATGGCTTCTTTTACAGCCTGATAACCAAGCAATAGAAGAATTACACGAATGAAAATAATCATTCTCGGTGCGGGCCAGGTTGGCGGCACACTGGCAGAGAACCTCGCCAACGAAGAAAACGATATTACCGTGGTCGATACCGATCTGACGCGACTGCGAGAATTACAAGACAAGATTGATATCCGCACCATCCAGGGTATGGCTTCTTTCCCTACCGTTCTAAAACAGGCTGGGGCAGATGAAGCGGATATGTTGGTTGCTGTGACCAACAGTGATGAGGTAAACATGGTCGCCTGTCAGATTGCCTACACCATGTTTCACACACCGGCGAAAATTGCCCGGATTCGTCAGGCCGCTTATCTCAGTACAGATAACCTGTTCCGCAATGATGCTATGCCGGTGGATGTACTCATCAGCCCTGAGCAAGTGGTTACTAACTATATTAACCGTTTGCTTGAGCGCCCCGGTGCACTTCAGGTGCTTGATTTTGCTGACGGCAGAGTCCAGCTAGTAGCCATGAAAGCCTGGTATGGTGGCACTCTGGTAGGACAGGAACTTCGTTACATTCGTGAACACATGCCTGGCGTCGACACCCGGGTTGCGGCTATTTTCCGACGCGGCAAAGCCATCATGCCTAAGGGCACAACGGTGATTGAAGCAGATGATGAAGTTTTCTTTATTGCTGCCCGGCATGATATTCGCGCCGTGATGAGTGAACTTCAGCGGCTCGACGATGATTACAAACGCATCATCATCGCCGGAGGCGGCAACATTGGTTTGCGACTGGCTCAGGCAGTTGAAGACAAATACAAAGTCAAGATTGTTGAGCAAAGCATGGAGCGCTGTCAATTTCTCTCCGAAACATTAACCAAAGCCATGGTATTTAATGGCAACGCCTCTGATAAAGAACTGCTTATCAGTGAAAATATTGAAGACACCGATATTTTCTGCGCGCTGACTAATGACGATGAAGCCAATGTCATGTCCTGCATGCTAGCTAAACGACTTGGTGCTCGCAAAGTAATGGCGCTGATAAATAATCCGGCTTACGTTGATCTTATTCAGGGCGGTGAAATCGATATCGCTATTTCTCCACAACAAGCCACCATTAGCAGCCTGTTAAAGCATGTTCGCCGGGGTGATGTGGTCAATGTTCACTCTCTGCGCCGTGGTGCCGCTGAAGCCATTGAAGCGATAGCGCATGGCGATGAACACAGTTCTCGGGTAGTGGGGAAAACCGTCGCAGAGATTGATCTGCCAGCCGATACCACTATTGCAGCCATTGTCCGGGGTGAGGATGAGGTTCTGATTGCCCACGATGCCACTCTTATTGAGCCTGGCGACCATATCATTCTATTTATGAGCAATAAGAAGAAAATCAGGGAAGTTGAGCAACTTTTCCAGGTTGGTCTGGGTTTTTTCTAAGCTAGCTTGATCAAGATTATTAGCCCAAGCCCGCACACAGGCTTGGGCCGATAACTACTTTTATAAAAACGCATTAGCCGTTACTCTCCTCAATATAGAATTTTTGTCTCGTAGAACAACGCCACGGTCGGCTGTTGTAGAATTTTAAAACAGGACTGTAATGCACTTGTCGGTTATTTCGCCCATTTTGGGTATATTGCTGATGCTTTTCAGCACATCCAGTATTCCACCGGTTATCGTCGCACTGATATATGGGGAGCGTGAAATATCACTATTCCTTGTTACCTTTGTGATAACTATTTTTGTTGGTTTTTTATTCTGGTTTCCGTTTCGGCACAGCCGCAAGGATTTAAAAAACCGGGATGGTTTTCTGGTCACCGTTTTGTTTTGGGTGGTTCTTGGATCCGTTGGCTCGCTTCCGTTTCTGTTGATGGAAAGTCCTGAACTGAGTGTCACAGATGCTTTGTTTGAATCTATGTCCGGCCTGACTACGACCGGAGCCACCATTCTCACCAATATTGAAGCTTTACCCCGTTCAATACTGTTTTATCGCCAACAACTTCAATGGCTCGGAGGCATGGGTATTATTGTTTTGGCTGTCGCTATTTTACCTATGTTGGGCATTGGTGGCATGCAGCTCTACAGAACCGAAACCCCCGGTCCTGTGAAAGACACCAAGCTAACGCCTCGCATCACCGAAACCGCAAAAGCACTCTGGTATCTCTACATGATTCTTACCCTCGTATGCGCCTGGGCATATTGGCAGGCAGGAATGAGTGTTTTTGATGCCATCAGTCACAGTTATACGACAATCGCCATTGGTGGGTTTTCAACTTACGACGCCAGTCTTGGGCATTTTGACTCTCCGCTTATCAACAGTATTTCCACCTTCTTTATGCTCTTGGCCGGAATTAACTTTGCCCTGCACTTTACCGCATGGAGAAACCGCTCCCTGCGACACTATTTTCAGGACCCTGAAGTGAAAGGCTATCTTGGCATCCTAGGTGTGGTTGGACTTATTACTGTTAGCTGCCTTTACTTTACTGAAACCTATGGGCTGACAGACGCCATAAACTACGGATTATTTGAAGTGGTCTCTGTAGCCACTACCACGGGTTATGCTTCCACAGGTTTTTCAGCCTGGCCTACGTTCTTGCCTCTTTTGTTGTTTATGTTGAGCTTTATGGGCGGTTGTGCTGGTTCTACGGCAGGCGGCATGAAAGTGGTCAGAATTGTACTGATCTTTAAGCAAGGAGTAAGAGAACTTCGTCGTTTGATTCACCCCAATGCGATCTTCACCATCAAGCTGGGCGGCCAAAAAGTGGATAATCGAATTGGTGAGGCGGTCTGGGGTTTCTTTGCCGCTTACCTTTTCCTGTTTGCTTTCATGTTCCTGATGCTGCTGGCGACCGGTCTGGATATTACCACTGCTTTTTCGACGGTCGCCTCCTGCCTGAATAACCTTGGTCCGGCTTTGGGAGAAGCAGCCGCCAACTACGAGTCTCTCCCGGATGCCGCTAAATGGATTTTATGTTTTGCCATGCTACTTGGCCGGCTGGAAATATTTACTCTATTGGTTTTATTCACACCCACCTTCTGGCGTTATTGAGCAACTTATTGAGTAATCATGTGCTGTCATTAAGAGCACATGATTACTCCCCCTACACCTCAGTTTGTTTTGTTAACGGAAACGCCTTTCCTTGTTCTGTTTTAAAAAAGCCTAAAAACGCTCTTGTAGCCCTTGTTCCTAGTCTCTGTTCTAGCAGTTCTGCTAAATGATCAATACCAAACGTTGAGAAAAAGTTCAGAACTGCTTCAAGCCCTTTTATGTTATGAGGAAACACAAAGGGTAATGGCATCTCGTATCTGGATTTTTTTATCCCAAGCATGTTTTTCTGCCAAGCAATCATGAGCTGTGCAAGCCTATTGACATTCATGTTTTGGTCTTCAATATGCATTAAAAGCACAAAAAGCAGTAACTCCTGATAATGACCCGATTCATCCCTGTTCTTAATCAAAAGCTCAGCAAGTTCTTCTGCCTCATTACCATTCCATCGATTTGAGGAATACTTTATCGGAGCAATGGTTTCGCTATCTTCATTCAACTTATTACGAGTCATTATTTGAGTGCGAAGCCCGTATCCAAAGATACTGGTATTGAACTCTGATGAGCTTTTCGATTTTGATTGAACTGGCTGTTTCTCTTGTGAGATTGGCATTTTTTTTTGTAGATATTGTTTTTCCCTTTTTTGCTTTATAACATGCTTACCTAAATCAGATTCTGACTTGTGTCGCAAGTGTGACACTGTTTTTGATGGTTTTCTCCTATCAATAGGAGCGTTGATATAAGAAAATCCTGTAGCTTTAATCATTTTTCCTTTAGAAGAAATAGGCTTAACGGTAGCCACTGAAGAATAACCTGATTCATCTTTCATTAAATTTTCATCATTATTTGCTCCTGTAAAAACTCGTAAAACACTAGACAACGATGTGCTTCTTTTGGGAGGCTTCTTTTGAAACAAATTATCAGGATTAACCTTTAGATGGTTTATATCGCTACTAGATTTGGCATGCCTTATTGTGGATACTGAATATTCAGCTTTCCTCTTTTGAAGCATTTCTTCGCCTTGAATAATAATAGTATCTGCCAGGGTTATAGCAATCTGTCCTAAAGTACTTCCCGGTTTAAAAAGCTTCACTAGCTCATCCAGCTTATAATCACTATTCAGTTGACGCCTTTGCTTGTAAAGATTTCCACCTACTTGATGATATTGATAGATTTGTTTTTTAATATTGTAAGAAGTATTTTCTGCTGCATCCATTAAGTATTTAATACTCGCCTCGTCCTTACTATATTGAAATTGATTGAGACATACACACATTAAATCTACAGCACTTCTCATTATCACAATGTAATCTTCATGACTATTAATCAATTCCAAATCCTGTCGAGAATATTTATTCTTATCTATTAAATATTGTTTTGAAGATTCATAACTTCCCTTTTCATCGACTAAAAAACACTTACTCAGTTCAACAATATAGTTCTGGTATTTTCTTATAACATTCCATAATTGATGATTATCCTCTACGCTTCTATTATTTTTTATATAATTAAGGACAAATTGAAAACTATGAATAATTTCTTGAAATTTTGAAAGCACATCAGAACCTCCTCTGCAGGACAGTGCATCATTACCGACAATAGCCCTCCCCTGAGAAATAGTATCTCTAAAAAATTCAAAAGAAGTAGTATCATTAAAAAAACCTTCTATATCTTTAGTGTGCTTTTCTCGTTGTTTTTTTGTCTCCTTATCAATAGCTTTAACAGCCTTTTTATAATTTGGCTTTGATTGTTTCTTAGTTTCACCTTTGTATTTAATCACAGAATTCTTCAATGTTATTGTCTGATCAGAAACCTGGAATATCAGGTTAATATCTATTGTAAAATCTCCCTTGAATTTTTCTGTCCATCCCGAAAGCATCATTTGATCATAAGAAAGATGATACTTAATTTGGAACTGTCCATTTGAAAAGACAAATATCTCAAACTTCTGACTTTCCGGATCACTCTGGTTAGAATTTGTAGGATTATGCCTTGGATAACCGAGCATTTCCAGAACACCCTCGAATTCAACATCTCCTCCTCCTAAACCACCGAAAACAATACTCCTTAGGGTATTGCCCATATCCTGATGCAAAAGCCTGCAGAGAAGCCTTATGATGTCGTAGCGATCTTTAAAATGAACATCTAAAATATCAAGCACTCCACCTAACCGACTCGCGCTTATAATTTCTACCTCATTACCAGCAGATGCGTTACTATTTTCGGATGACGAGTAAAATCTTGATTTTAGAGCTTCGAGCTGCCTCTGAGAGTCATAGGTAGTAAAGACTTCTTCCTTGCTCTGAGAAATCGTCTGATTATTAGTGCTTACATATTTAACAAAAACAGGTAATCGACCGATATCTCTCCGAACACTTTCGTTTAGTTGATTGAGAGACTGATTATCAAACTTAATAACTCTATCTTCCCCCTCAAGAAATTGAAACAACGGTAAACGATGAATAATTTTAAGTATTTTATCCCTTAATAAATCATCATCCAGCGAAATATCTTCATGCTCAAAATCGAGCTGCCAATCAGAACGCCAATCATTGGATCTTTCGACAACTGATTCACTATCCTGACTACCTTGAAAAATTTTATTTTTCAATTCATATAAATCATTCAGACTAATATAGGTCGAAATAATTTCTGTCAGTTTTCCTGTCCGCATAATTCGAAATACAGTTATGATATGTCGTTTAAGGTCTATTTGATCATTTGGCAGTAATACATTAATGTTTCTATAATCCTTCCGAATAAACTCTCTGATATCCTTGATTATGTTATTTGAAATACTTCCATCTTTGTCAAAAGATTCAATATGGGCCGCCAATATTTCTGCATTAAATTCGAAATATTCTTTATGACCACTTTGCAAAGCAAGCCATTGTGCTAACCAGGCTTTAATATAATCATTACTTTTATTGAGCACTCCACTACCATCCATCCCATCCATTTTCTTATCTTCCTGTCCTCCATTTCCTGATGATTGCCGCCTTCTATCACTTTCACGACGAGAATTAACACTCTCACTCCTCTTTTTACTGCGCCCTCTATTAGAACCGGAATACTCACCACTACCACTCCTTTTTTGTGAGTGCTTTTGTGGGCTTTGACCATTAGCATCCAATGGCTCTTTTACACCTTCCCGGTCACCTATTATCTTTGAAACAGATTTAATCAATGACAGTTTTTCTCTTGTTTTGTTAAGCTCAATACTTAGTGATTGAAGCCTGCTTTGAATAACATTCAGTAAAAAACCATAAGAATCATCCATTACTTCTTGTTTTTTGATTATCCGTTTTTCTATTTTCTTAATTTTTTCTTCTAGTCTGTCTATCAAGCCATTAAGTTTTACTTCTTCTTTATTATTTTTCTCATCATTATCCTCAACCAATTCTTCCAAATCTTCTGAAACTAACCTTTCTAGAGAAACAAACGCCATATCGCCTAACAACAAGTCCATGAGAAGGTGAACTTCTTCAGTATCTTCTTGTTGTTGACGTAATATTTGATCTACCCGGTTCAAACGGTCAGCAAGACCTGCTACGATGAGCTCACCTCTATTTTTACGAATATTATCAAGATCAACCGACTGACTTTCCTGTCTCCTTAATTTCTCAAGTTGCCAAATACGATCTTCAAACCATATTAATATCAGGAGAGTTTGCTCTAATGTTAATGCACCGGTGTAAACTCCTTCTGAAGCACTCAATTCTGGCCATCGTGCGATCAGGTGCTGGAGACTCTCAGCCAACAGCTCTAATTGTACTGGGGATTGTTGAGTAACATCTAATATCTGTTGATACAGATTTTCCGCCTCGGGAACTCCTGCAAGCAGGATAAATAATTGAATGATGGACAGGTTATCGGATTCTGTCCTATCAGTGAGATGCACCTCTTCTATAAGACTATTATTGTTATTAGGTACGAGCGTTACTCGTTTGCTTTTCTTAGTCTTGTTCTCTTTATTATGCTTAACATTTTCAAATAAATAGTCTCCTACACTATAAATGACGCCTTTTGAAGTCATTTCTTCTTCGACTCTCTTTCTTGAGTCATGTACGTAAAATGGCATATCCAGTTTATTTACATTATTGGGAACATTACTTTCATCCCCTCTCTTTTTTGATTTTTCTTTATCACTATTTTTTGAATTATCATCATTATCTCTTTCTTCCTTATAATCCTTAAAATGATTATCAACCTTTTGATCCTCTACGATTGCACTCAAGACATTTGGAGCAAAAAAAAACGGTTCTTCAGCACCTGTAAAACTAAAAAAAACAAACAGCTTATCCAGCCATCCTTCTGTTTCTTTTTCTGTTAAGCCTATTTTATTGATCGTTGTTTTTTTTATTATTATTTTCCTATCGTATAAATTATTTGTCGTAGAATTGCTGCAAACTATGGACTCACCACCATTCGGTTGAAACATTACAATGGAATCAACACCGTTTCTCCTGTATCGATGCGCTGAGTTTTCATGACCTCCGGGAATACGTTTATTGTCATGTGTTGTCATGGCGACAACGTCCCAATCCTGATAATCAGTGATAGTTGCCCAAGGCGTTACTGAACAGTACCAATTTTTCTCTGACAATATGTCATTTTCTACAGAATTATTGTCGACGTTTTCTGGTACATTTGCCTGAGCTAGCTGCCCATAGCAGAAGAGCATGCATAGACAGGCACAGAACCATCTCAAACGTTTTTTAAGAATGACCATTAACGTCTTAAACCTCATTTTTTTTATACTGTTTAGTGAACTAAGTTAATGAACTAACTCGATGACTCTCAGGCTAACAACTGTTATTTCGAATATAAAAATAGAAGCAAATTGGCCTTTGACCACTTATTATGTTTCCTGTCTTAGCTTCCCCCTTCAAGCCTTATACTTATTGCTGCAAATCGGTATAATCCGCCTTTATTTTTGACAATTCACACCCTGACTATGGTTTATAAAACTATTGAATCAGGGAAACGAACGCCAGAAGCTCCCGCTGGCAATCTCTGTTTTTTTGCCAGCAAGTAATTGAGCCTCGATGAGGTACTAAAGTGACTTCCCAAAGCACGCCTGATATTAAAACTTTCCAGGGCCTGATCCTTGCCCTGCAGCAATTCTGGGCCCGCCAGGGCTGTGTCATCACACAACCTCTGGATATGGAAGTGGGTGCCGGAACATTCCACCCCGCCACATTCTTGCGCGCTATTGGTCCTGAGAACTGGAACTCAGCTTATGTGCAGCCAAGCCGTCGCCCTACTGATGGTCGTTATGGTGAGAACCCAAACCGACTGCAACATTACTATCAGTTTCAAGTGGTCATGAAACCTTCTCCTGCTAATATTCAGGAGCTTTATCTGGACTCTCTTCGTGAACTCGGTATCGACCCACTGGTACATGATATCCGTTTTGTAGAAGACAACTGGGAATCTCCAACACTCGGTGCTTGGGGTTTGGGCTGGGAAGTCTGGATGAACGGTATGGAGGTGACACAGTTCACTTATTTCCAACAGGTAGGTGGCCTTGAATGCTACCCCGTAACTGGCGAGATCACCTACGGACTTGAGCGCCTGGCCATGTATATTCAGGACGTAGACAGTGTTTATGACCTGATTTGGACTGTAGGTCCGCAAGGTCCGGTCACTTATGGCGATGTCTTCCATCAGCAGGAAGTTGAAATGTCTACTTTCAACTTTGAGCATGCGGATACGGAAGAACTGTTTAAGCAGTTTGATTTCTACGAACGTGAATCACATAAACTGGTTGAAAACAGCCTGCCTCTGCCTGCTTATGAGTACGTACTAAAAGCCTCTCACACCTTTAACTTGCTTGATGCTCGCCACGCTATCTCTGTCACTGAACGACAGCGGTTCATTCTTCGGGTTCGTACTCTGGCTCGTGCTGTTGCCAAAGCTTACTTCGATAAACGTAAAGAATTGGGCTTCCCGCTGGCGGATGAAGCCATTCGTAATGATGTTCTGGCTCAGGAGGAGAAGTAATGAGTACTAACACACAGGACTTTCTGGTTGAGCTGGGCACAGAAGAATTACCTCCAAAAGCACTGAAAAAACTGTCTGATGCTTTTACTCAGGGTATTCTTGACGGCCTTAATAAAGAACAACTGTCGTTTGAATCTCATATCTCCTATGCAGCTCCGCGCCGACTGGCACTGCTGGTCAAAGGTCTGGAAACATCACAGCCAAACCAGAGTCTCGAACGTCGTGGTCCTGCCGTTAAAGCGGCTTATGATGCTGAGGGCAACCCAAGCAAAGCAGCTCAGGGTTTTGCCCGTTCCAATGGTGTCAGCTTCGATGACCTTGAAACACTGGAAACTCCGAAAGGCGCATGGCTGGTTTATCGCTCTGTCAAACAGGGCGAATCGACCACGTCTCTAATGCCAGAAATCATTTCACAATCATTGAATACTCTGCCCATTCCAAAGCGTATGCGCTGGGGTGCAACTCGTACTGAGTTTGTACGCCCGGTTCACTGGCTGGTAATGTTAATGGGTGATCAGATTATTGATGCTGAAATACTTGGTTTAAAAGCAGGCAATACCACTTGGGGTCATCGCTTCCATGCTAATACTGAACTGACTATTCATGCCCCTGCAGATTATCAAAAGATACTGGTAGAGCAGGGTAAGGTTCAACCGGACTTTTTTGCTCGCCGTGATCTAATTGAAAGTCAGGTCAATACTGTTGCTAAAAAAGTGGGTGGTACAGCCGAGATAGATCCGGAATTACTGGATGAAGTAACGGCTTTAAATGAATGGCCTGTTGCACTGTCCGGTCGTTTCGATGATGAATTCCTGACGGTTCCGGCAGAAGCATTGATCTCTTCTATGAAAGGGCATCAGAAGTATTTTCATGTTGTCGACAACAACGGCAAGCTTTTACCTCACTTTATTACGGTTTCCAATATTGAGAGTAAAGAGCCTCACCATGTGGTAGAAGGCAACGAGAAAGTGATTCGTCCCCGCCTTGCGGATGCTAAATTCTTCTACGACACCGACAAAAAATTCACTCTGGAACAAAACCGAGAAAAGCTGAAGCCTATTGTGTTTCAGGCACAGCTGGGTTCTATTTTCAGCAAAACTGAGCGTGTAGCCCGCCTTGCTGCTTATATTGCCGAGCAGGAATCCGGCAGTAAAGACAACGCTCATCGTGCCGCACAATTATCCAAATCGGATCTTGTTTCCGAAATGGTTCTGGAGTTTCCGGAACTTCAAGGCATCATGGGGCAATACTACGCCGCTAATGACGGTGAAGCCGAAGAGGTCGGCAAGGCGCTAAACGAACAATATATGCCTCGCTTTGCTGGTGATGAGTTACCTTCGACTCTGACCGGCTGTGCTGTCGCACTGGCGGACAAAATTGACACCATCACCGGTATTTTTGGTATCAACCAGTTACCAACAGGCAGTAAAGACCCTTTTGCTTTGCGTCGTGCAAGTATCGGTGTTCTCCGTATTATTGTTGAGAAAAAACTCAATCTCGACCTGGTGGAACTCATCGATATTGCGTCCGAAGCTTATACGGCAGAAGGCGTTGAACTTCCAGTAGGTAATAAACTAAACACGCTCGTTGTTGAATATATGCTGGAGCGTTTTGACGCAGCCTATCAGGAAGAAGGTATTTCTGCAGAAATTATCAACTCAGTTAAAGCCCTTCACCCTACCCGACCGCTGGACTTTGATATGCGTATCAAGGCTATTGCACGATTCAATGAGTTGGACGGCGCTGATGCTCTGGCTTCTGCTAACAAGCGTGTATCCAATATTCTCTCTAAAGCTGGCGATATTGTTATCCCTGACAGTGTTGATAAAGCTCTACTGAAAGAATCGGCTGAACTTGAGCTGGCAAACGCTCTGCGAAGTATCAAGGAAGATGTCTCTCCACTTCTTGAAGATCGCCAGTATGCCATCGCTATGGAAAAACTGGCAAACCTGAAAGAGCCTGTTGATAGTTTCTTCGATCAGGTTCTGGTTAATGCTGAAGACGACGCTGTACGCCTGAATCGCTACGCACTACTTAAACAGTTGCGCAGCCTGTTCCTGCATGTTGCTGATATCAGTTTGTTACAGAAATCCTGAAGCTAAACTGATAAAGTGCGACCTTCGGGTCGCATTTTTTTATGTTCACAAATGAATGCTGTGCAGAAAACATGCCTGCGCTCTCGATATATCTTACTGAGATACCGCTTAATGAATAAACTGATCATCCTTGACCGTGATGGTGTGATTAATAAAGATTCAGACAGCTACATCCGGTCTGTTGATGAGTGGCAGCCTATTCCCGGTAGCATTGAAGCTATTGCGGATTTATCAAGAGCCGGTTATCAGATTGCAGTGGCGACCAATCAGTCCGGCTTAGCTCGGGGTTATTTTGATGTGAAAGAACTTGATGCCATGCACGCTAAGATGATGGAACTGGTTAAAGCACAAGACGGGCGGATAGCTGCCGTTCTATACTGCCCACATGGACCAGATGATCATTGTAATTGCCGTAAGCCCAAGCCTGGCATGATTCTTCAGTTCATCAGCCAGTTTCACCAAAAACCACAAGACGTTTGGGTGGTTGGTGATTCCCTGAGAGATTTACAGGCCGGGCTGGCAGCTAACTGCAAAACCGCATTGGTCAAAACTGGAAAAGGACTAAGAAGCCTTGAAGCAATAGCCAATACTGAAAAAGGTTTAAGCGCCGCTCTCGTGTTTGATCACCTGAAATCATTTGCTGATAACATTTTACAAAAGGAAAGTAGGTGATGTTTTTGATTCCAGTAATAAGGGCTATTGTCTTTTATTTTGCACTGGTGATCTTTACTCTTTGCTGGACTCTGGTGATGATCCCACTCATACGCCTGTTTCCACTTCGTCAGCGGCATACGGTTTTCGTTAAGAACTGGGCCATCGTTTCGGTCAATCTTTGTCGCTTAATCTGTGGTGTGAACTGGCAGGTGACCGGTAGAGAGAATATTCCCGAGCAACCCTGTGTTGTTATCAGCAATCATCAAAGCACCTGGGAAACATTCTTTTTTCAGTCTCTGCTAACGCCTCAAATTCAGGTGTTAAAAAAGGAACTTCTGAAAATACCCTTCTTCGGTTGGGCTCTTGCAACCACCAAACCTATCGCTATTGATCGTTCTGATGTCCGAAAATCGCTGCAGCAAGTCAAAGATCAGGGAAAGGAATCACTAAATGACCGTTTTTGGGTATTAATCTTTCCTGAAGGCACCAGAACGCCGGCGGGTCAGCTGGGTAAATTCACTCGGGGTGGAGCAGGTCTTGCACATGCCGCAGGATCAAATATTCTACCTGTGGCTCATAATGCAGGTGATCATTGGCCTATGAAGAGCTGGATAAAAAAGCCGGGCACCATTCATGTGGCCATTGGTCCTGTGATTAATGTCGGGGAGATGTCGGTGGCAGAAGCAAACGATAAGGCCAGGGAGTGGATTGAAAATGCACTCCGTGATATGCATTAAATGCGGAGCTGCTTACAGCTAAGCAGCTCCACCTGATGTTCAGGCTTCCATGTACTTTTCAATCAGCTGAATCATGATATGAATCGCTTTGATGTGTACTTCCTGAATCCGATCAGCATAACCAAAATGTGGCACTCGAATTTCAACATCCGCCATTCCAGCCATCTTGCCGCCATCTTTACCTGAGAGCAAAATAACCTTCATCCTCTGTTCTCTGGCCGCTTCAACCGCCTTCAGGATATTTCCGGAATTACCACTGGTGCTTATCCCAAGCAACACATCCCCTTCAGCACCAACTGCTTCGAGGTAACGAGAGAATACATACTCGTAACCAAAGTCGTTAGACACACAGGACAGATGACTTGGGTCTGATATAGCAATGGCCGGGTACCCTGGACGGTTCTCACGGAATCGCCCGGTCAGCTCTTCGGCAAAATGCATAGCATCACAATGCGAACCACCATTACCACAGGACAAAACTTTTTTACCCTGTTTGAATGAATTTGCCAGCAATTGTGCGGCGTCATCAATGGCTCGAATGTTTCCTTCGTCATCAAGAAAACGATTCAATACCATAGCGGCTTCTTCCAGTTCCTTGCGAACAATCGCGCTAAACTCTGAAGACATAATTTCTCAACTCGATTATTGTGGTTCAGATACAAAAATGCCGATCACAAAGTATCGGCATTTCTTCCTTATACGTCGAGGTTAGCAACCCGAAGAGCATTCGACTCAATAAAGTCACGGCGAGGTTCAACATGGTCCCCCATCAGAGTATTAAAAATCTGATCAGCCGCAATAGCATCTTCGATAGTCACTTTGAGCATCCGACGAACGTCCGGGTCCATTGTGGTTTCCCAGAGCTGGTCTGGATTCATTTCCCCCAATCCTTTATAACGCTGTATATTATGACGTTTGGTAGAATCCACCATTAACCAGTTCAGCGCCTCCTCAAAACTGTTCACAGGGTATTTTCTCTCACCCTTTTGAACAAAAGCCGTCTCTTCCAGTAGTCCTTTCAACTGCTTACCGAGGTGAACAATCTTTCGATAGTCACCGGAAGCAAAGAATTCGGTCGTCCAGGTGTATTCTGTTGGTACACCGTGAGAAATAATCACCGCTGTTGGTAACCAGGCGTTATGCTCTTTATCTTCGAGCAGTTCAAACTTGATAGAACTACCAGCCAGTTTCAGGGCATCAACACGCTCAGTCAGTTGTTCAATAAAGCTTTCCATTCTGGCTTTGTCGGACAAATCCCCCTCTTCAACCGCATCGATATATATCATCTGACGCAGGACATCTGCAGGATATAGACGAGAAAGACGGTCTATAGAAGCATGCACCGTTCGGTATTCTTTTACCAATGCTTCCAATGGTTCATCCGCAATACCGGGTGCGCTTTCATTCACATGCAGACTGGCGTTCTCCAGTGCAGACTGAGTCAGATAATCATCCAGAGCCGGATCGTCTTTAATATATTGCTCTTGCTTACCCCGCTTCACTTTATACAGTGGAGGCTGAGCAATATAGATATAACCATTCTCAATCAGCTCAGGCATCTGACGAAAGAAAAAAGTCAAAAGCAGTGTACGAATATGCGATCCATCCACATCCGCATCAGTCATGATAATGATGTTATGATAGCGCAGCTTTTCAATATTAAATTCGGTTCGGCCAATGCCGCAGCCCAGCGCCGTGATCAGAGTACCTACTTCCTGAGAAGAGAGCATCTTGTCGAAACGGGCTTTTTCTACGTTCAGAATCTTACCTTTGAGTGGCAGAATCGCCTGAGTCTTGCGGTTACGCCCCTGCTTGGCAGAACCACCCGCTGAATCACCCTCCACAATGTAGAGTTCAGATAATGCAGGGTCTTTTTCCTGGCAGTCAGCCAGCTTACCCGGCAAACCAGCAATATCCAGAGCACCTTTACGGCGAGTCATTTCACGGGCTTTACGAGCCGCTTCACGAGCACGGGCAGCATCCAGCATCTTGTTAACAACCGCTTTGGCTTCCTGTGGATTCTCAAGCAGATAGTCAGACAGGTATTTACTCATCTCCTGCTCGACAGCTGTTTTAACTTCTGAAGAAACCAGCTTGTCTTTAGTCTGAGAGGAGAATTTTGGATCAGGGACTTTGACAGAAATAATGGCGGTCAGACCTTCACGAGCATCATCACCTGATGTAGAAACTTTCGAATTCTTCTGCAACCCTTCACGCTCAATGTAAGCATTCAGGTTTCTGGTTAAAGCGGCACGAAAACCGGCAAGGTGTGTACCTCCATCACGCTGTGGAATATTGTTAGTGAAGCAGAAGATCCCTTCCTGGAATCCATCGTTCCATTGCATAGCCACTTCAACACCAATACCGTCTTCACGAGTCATATTGAAGTGGAATACATTATTGATGGTGGTTTTGTTTTGATTAAGGTGCTCAACAAATGCCTTTAAGCCACCTTCATATCTGAAGTCATCGACCTTACCACTACGCTCATCGGTCAGCTGAATATAAACACCAGAATTCAGGAAAGATAATTCTCGCAGACGTTTAGCTAAAATATCGTAACTGAACTGAATATTTGAGAAGGTTTCTGGGGAAGGTACAAAATGAACTTCTGTACCGGAGCTTTCAGTTTCACCGATTACTTTCATCGGTTCCTGAGGCACGCCCTGTTTATAGATTTGCTGATGCACCTGACCATTCCTGCGAATGGTCAATTTCAATGCACTAGACAACGCATTAACGACAGAGACACCCACGCCGTGTAAACCACCAGACACCTTATAAGTATTGTCATCAAACTTACCGCCTGCGTGCAGCACCGTCATGATAACTTCTGCTGCAGACACCCCTTCTTCTTCATGGATATCGACAGGAATACCGCGCCCGTTATCCTTAACAGTGATGGATTCGTCAGGGTGAATAATGACTGATATCTTGTCACAAAAACCTGCCAATGCTTCATCGATGGAGTTATCCACCACCTCGAACACCATGTGATGCAAACCAGTGCCGTCGTCGGTATCGCCGATATACATCCCCGGGCGTTTGCGAACAGCATCCAGGCCCTTCAGAACCTTGATATTGGATGCATCATAATTTTGTTCACTCATGCTCTATCTCCAAAGATTCAACCTGGCGAATCTCCTCTTCAGGTTGTTTGTCCAGTTCAATTTTTCCCTGTTTCACGTGAAACAATTTCACTTCCGCTCCTGGTAGCCAGCAGTCGTTCAGGGCAGTATATTCAACGCAGGTAATGAAGGTTTGACACTCCATCTCCTGAAACAAACGACACAAAGATCGTCTGTGTGGAGCATCAAGCTCAGAGGGAAGATCATCTACAAGGAATACACATTTCTTCCCACTGAGCTCTGAATACAAAAAACCTTGTGCCAGCTTCATAGCGCATACAACGAGTTTTAGTTGCCCACGTGAGAGCGTATCTACCGCATTAGCCTTGCCAAGCTTAACTCGAAGATCGGCTCGCTGAGGACCTACATGGGTATAACCGCTGTTTACATCTCGCTCTAGACTACTTTGCAACGCATCATTTAATAAACTTTCTCTATCCCAGCCACGGTAGTAGCTAACAGAAACCTCATCCAAACGGGTCAATTGACTTAGCGTCCTATGGAATATCGGAATTAATTTTTCCAGATATTCTTGTCTGAGTTTATCTACTGCTTCAGCTGCTTTGACAAACTCATGATTCCAAACTGACAACTCAGAACCCTTAATTCTACCATGTCGAAGCAGAGTGTTCCGCTGTTTCAGTGCTTTCTGCATACGTTTCCACAGAGGGATGAAATCACGATGTTTCACGTGAAACACACCCCAGTCGATAAACTGCCTTCTCAGTTTTGGAGAGCCTTCAAGTAAACGAAAGGTATCAGGATTTATAACCTGCAGGGGTAAAAGTTTTGCCAGTTCAGATGTTGAACGAAGACTATCCCCTCCCACTCTGATCTGAAAGTAGTCCTCTTTAATATCACGAGATACACCAACTGGTAATGCGCCAGACTCATACCCATACATCTGCAACCGGCCAAACACAGTACACTGCTCAGCTCCACGATTAATTACAGGACGAAGCCTTGTACTTCTAAAAGAACGAGCCATACCAAGCAAATGGATTGATTCCAGAACACTAGTTTTACCACTACCGTTCAGGCCGTAAAGAATATTAATGGATGAGGAAGGATAAAAACTGGCTGAGACCAGATTACGGACGTTAGTAACAGTGAGCTGTTGAATCATATTATGGTTTCAATAAAAGCAGGCAGGCCTGCTTTTATATAGATGCGCCATTCATAGGCGCATTGGCATGACAACGTAAGTAGAATCCCCAGATTCTGACTCTTCCAATAAAGCACTACTGTTTGGGTCTGAGAGTATGATTTTTACAGAGTCTCCGGAAATAACGGAGAGAACATCAAGTAGATAGCTGACATTAAAACCAATCTCCATATACTCGCCATTATAAGCCAAACTCAGCTCTTCCTCAGCTTCTTCCTGCTCAGGGTTATTTGCCATTATCTTCAGTAGCCCGTCGGAAAGAATCAGGCGAATACCGCGGTACTTTTCATTAGAGAGAATAGAAGCACGCTGAAATGCCTGACGTAACTCCTGACGATCGCCAATAATAATCTTATCCCCACCCCGAGGCAGAACCCGATCATAATCCGGGAACTTGCCATCCACCAGTTTGGAAGTGAAGGTAAAGTCACCGGTTTTTGCGCGGATATGGCTGGCCCCCAGAGTAATATGCACCATTTCATCACCTTCGGTGAGCAGTCTGGCCATCTCCAGAATACCTTTACGAGGTACAATAACCTGATGCTTCTCAGCCTGGTTAATATCGGCATCCACTACACACATAGCCAGACGATGACCATCGGTAGCCACAGCACGCAGACAGTTCTGGCTCACTTCAAGCAGCATACCATTCAGGTAATAACGAACATCCTGTTGTGCCATAGCAAACGCTGTGCGATCAATCAGGCGACGCAAGCGGGACTGACCAATAGTAAAGGTCATAGAGCCTGCTTCTTCATCTATGCTAGGGAATTCATTAGCAGGCAAAGTAGAGAGCGTGAAGCGGGAACGTCCTGCTTTGAGTTTAACTCGTTGGTCATCCTGATAAAATTCAATCAAAGTGTTTTCCGGAAGCGACTTACAGATATCCATTAGTTTCCGGGCTGGAACGGTAATCTCACCGCCTTCATAGACTTTATCCAGAGATACCTGACCAACCAGCTCGACCTCCAGATCAGTACCAGTGAGAGATAAGTGATCGCCGTCCACAACCATCAGGACATTTGACAGGACTGGCAAGGTTTGTCTGCGCTCAACCACTCCAGCAACAAGCTGCAGAGGCTTGAGCAAGGCTTCCCGATTGATGGTAAATTTCATCGCTTTCCTTTCTCTTGGCTAGCTGAAGAAAAGCCCCGCCTTTCTCCAAATTAAAACGCACCATTATTATGGCTTGTTACGCAAGGTCTTCCCCATGCGCTTTTAAAAACTGCTTTAAAAATATTGCACTTCGTACAAACATCTTTGATGTCAAATGACTGATTCTATTGCAATCAGACTAAACTCAACAAAGAAAACGTCACACCAGAAGGCATCATTTAATTAGTTAGTTAGAGATCGTAACAGGTTCTTGTAATCGCCCCGAATTTCACCATCAGCCTCAACCAACTGCTTCACTTTACGACAGGCGTGTAACACAGTGGTATGATCCCGACCACCATAAGCATCACCTATTTCTGGCAAGCTATGACTGGTCAGTTCTTTAGATAACGCCATAGCTATCTGACGAGGCCTGGCCACTGAACGGCTGCGGCGCTTCGATAGAATATCTGCCACTTTGATCTTATAGTATTCTGCCACTGTTCTCTGAATATTTTCTATACTCACCTGCTTATCTTGCAGAGCTAAGAGGTCTTTCAGTGATTCACGGATGAGATCGATGTCAATCTTACGCCCCATAAAGTGAGCACTTGCAATCACCCGTTTCAAAGCCCCTTCAAGTTCACGAACATTGGAACGAATTCTTTGGGCTATAAAGAAAGCAGCCTCATGAGGCAAGTCCACCTTATGCTGTTCTGCTTTTTTCATCAAAATAGCTACACGGGTTTCCAGTTCGGGAGGTTCAACCGCAACCGTTAATCCCCATCCGAAGCGAGACTTCAATCGTTCTTCAACTCCGTTAATTTCTTTGGGGTAGCGGTCACAGGTGAGAATCATCTGCTGACCACCCTCAAGTAATGCATTGAAAGTATGGAAAAATTCTTCTTGTGACCGTTCTTTACCCGAAAAAAATTGGATATCATCAATCAACAATGCATCAACAGAGCGATAATACTTCTTGAAATCATTAATAGCATTGAGTTGCAGAGCCTTAACCATGTCTGCCACAAAACGTTCAGAGTGGAGATAAACTACACGGGCATTCCGGTTCTGCTGAACCAGATGATTACCCACAGCATGCATAAGGTGAGTCTTACCTAAACCAACACCACCATATAAAAACAGCGGGTTATAAGAAGCTCCGGGATTTTCAGAAACCTGGCGGGCAGCAGCCAGAGCGAGCTGGTTAGATTTACCTTCAACAAAGGTCTCAAAGGTAAAACCGGTATTGAGAGAGCTGTGATGCTTTATAGAACCTTCAACTTCAACCTCGCGCTTACCCATTACTACAGGTTCCCGGATCGGTTGAATCTGAGGTACAGCAATAATAGAGTCAGAAGAAGATTCTTGATCAGCTCCGGAGTTCTGGAGCATCTCCGTCACCAGATCCGGTTCGGCTGTCACATCCGTTGCAGGCAGACTGGAAACCAACTCATGAGTCACCATTGACTCCTGAATACTGGTTTGTTCTTTAGTTACGGGTCTTTCCTGCACCTCAGAAGACCGCATTGTATTAACTGAAGGCGACTCTGTCGCTCTGTTTCGTAACGGGTTGCTGAATGTGGACGACGATACACCGGTTTGCACTGATGCCGACGGTCTGCTGGCTGAACTGCGTTTAGCCAGAGATTGCGGTCGGCGATTGGAGACAGCAAGCGCAAGTGCTGGCGGTTCTCCTCCGGATAAGTCGTCCAGAATTTCCTCCACCCGAGGTAAAAATTTTTCTCTGACCCAGTCCGCCACAAAACGGTTTGGTGCCAACAGGCACAAATCATATTCATCCCCCATCACTTTCAGGGGGCGAATCCAGGTATTGAACTGTTGAGAAGACAGCTCATCCTGAAGCATATCTAAGCATTTTTGCCAGAGCTCTAGAGGCACAGATGCACTCCTGATAACAATCCGGAAGCGGATCAGACAGAGGTTGAACAGACAACCAACTGACAACAATCATGAGACTGACATGACTGTAAATATGGCTGCAAAACTACCGGCAATTGTATCCTTTTCATGAAAAGTTATCCACACAGCAAGTCATCTGCTGCCTATTTGCTAGAGCATTAAGGGTTACAGCTATTTATCAACAGATGAGAGATAGCCACACAGGAATAATCGGAGGAGCTTCTTGGAACGATATTCCTGTAGATATACCTGTTTGTAAGTTGTTCTAAGCCCTTTGTTTATCCTGTGGAAAAACAGATGTATATCTTTGTTGTGGATAAAGCCTTGGTTTACCCACAAATCAACCTCAGCTTTGAAACAGGTTAATACCTTCTTTTCTACAGGTTCACACACATGCTCAAACCCTTGATATAGAAGGCGTAAGGTTATTTTTCCACAGAAAACAGGCTGACTAAATACAATAAAAATAATAAAACAACACAAAAAAATAATATTTCATATATCTTTATTTCTAATTTCTTCGAAATCGATTTTTCATTTTTATCAAGACAGGATGTTTTGGTAGTACTCTTGTTATGTTTATAAGGGCAGAATAAGTGTTTCACTGATGGTGATCAGTTTTTTGATGGCAAAGAAAAAATCTACGAATGAGCAGAAACGAAGCTATCTAGTTATAACAGCGCATAGAAATGTGGTGCTTCTTGACAAATGCAAATTGACGCTAATCAAGCAATTTCTTAGAATGCCCGTCTTTTGTAAGTCCATAACCGACGAGTAGAACTCATGAAAAGAACTTTTCAGCCAAGTAACCTGAAGCGTAAACGTTCCCACGGCTTCCGTGCCCGTATGGCTACCAAGAATGGCCGTGCTGTAATCAACCGCCGTCGTGCTAAAGGTCGTAAGCGTCTGTCTGCCTGATTCTGAGGCGTAAGAGTGAGCTTCTCCTTTGGCCGCGAACTGCGGCTATGCTCCGCGGCTGATTTCAAGCAGGTGTTCGATAAAACGGATATCAAGGTGTCTTGCCGACAGCTCCTGATCCTGGCAAAGGTGAATGAAGCTGAAAGTCCCAGACTGGGACTGGTTGTCGCCAAAAAGAATATTCGTACAGCCACTGGCCGTAACAGGGCCAAGCGGCATATCCGGGAAACCTTTCGCCTGAAACAGGCTGAGATAGGAGGTCTGGATATTGTCGTTCTGGTTCGCAAGGGTTTTGGTGAACTCGAAGACAGCGAACTGAACAGGCTGCTGGCCAAACAGTGGATAAAACTGCGCCAGCGTCTGGGGGAATGGAAATCATCGGTCTGATAGCATGACTGAATTGTCAGGCTGTTAGCGATGCCATTCTTGTTGTGAATCAGTTACAGATCAAACCTGAACGAAGTTGCCGAAGTGAGTGACAGGAAAGTGGTGTGTATCTCTTCCTGTCCAGCTCTCCAGAATAATGCTCAGAAGCTTTCGTTCCAGATTCTATTTCTATTTAAGAAATCTCTGACCTGCTGCAGGCACCGTAAATGGTCTCAATAGCAAGTATCCCAAGGTTGCTGGCAACTGGGATAATCAAAGTGTACCGATACGCTATCAGCCCGATGATGGGCAGGCGCTGTCGTTTCTATCCTTCTTGCTCTGCCTATAGCCTGGAAGCTTTAGATCGTCATGGTTTTCTGAAAGGTAGCAAGCTGACCTTGCTACGACTGCTCCGCTGCCATCCCTGGCATCCAGGAGGATTTGACCCGGTACCGGAACAACCCTCTGGTAAGGATCGGACCTAATCAGACAATCGTATTCACCCAACTGAATGTGTGGCTCGGAACTCATGGATTTCCAAAGAACACTCCTGATTGGTGCCATTGCTGTCGTCGGCGTTATGACGTTACAGCAATGGAACCAGGACTACCCAGGCACGTCGAAGACGTCACCAGTAGTCAACTCTGTCTCGACCAGTAACACTGGCTCGGACATGCCTGTTATTGGCAATACTTCTTCAGCACCACAGACCGATAGCGAGGCTTTGCCTTCAGGCCAGCTTATCAATGTCAGCACGGACGCACTGAACATTCAGATCGATCCGGCCGGTGGCGATATCATCAGCCTTAACCTGCCTAAATACCCAGCCTGGTTACCGGAAGAAGGCGAACAGTCCGTTCCCTTTCAGCTGATGGTACAAAACCCGAACTGCAATACCGATAGCACTTGTGTATTTACTGCACAGAGCGCTCTGGTGAAGGCTGATGGGCCTGACGACAATAATCAGCGTGCGCTCTATAGCAGTGCTAAAACCACCTACACTCTGGCGGATGGTGATAATGAGCTGGTTATTGATCTTACCAGCAGTAACGACGATGTGGATATCATCAAGCGGTACACACTGGCGAGAGACAGTTATGAAATCAAGCTGAATTATCTGATTACTAACCACTCCGACAGAGAGTTCCGTGATCAGTTTTATGCTCAGTTGAAGCGAGATAACTCTAAAGACCCTAGTCAGGCCAATTCTAAAGCGCCAATGAACACCTATCTCGGTGGTGCTGTGCGCTCAAGTGATGAGCCATACAGTAAGATTGATTTCTCTGATTTCAGCAAGAAATTCAATCAGCGGGTCGATGGTGGTTATGCTGCCATTTTGCAGCATTACTTCGTGACCGCCTGGATTCCAGCTCAGAATCAATCACATCAGTACTACACCAATGAGAGTAGGGATGGTTACAACTTCATCGGTTTTTATGATGATGCTGTTGTGGTTAAGCCGGGTGAAACAGCCAGTATTGAATCAATTCTCTATGCCGGACCTAAAGATCAGGATCACCTGAAGACTCTGGCTGAAGGTCTGGAGCTGACCGTTGATTACGGTATGCTCTGGTTCCTGGCTCAACCCTTGTTTGCCCTGCTGACATTTATCCACAGTTTGTTGGGTAACTGGGGCTGGTCCATCATCCTGCTGACTGTGTTTGTTAAAGCGATTTTCTATCCGCTGAATGCAACCAGCTTCCGTTCAATGGCCAAGATGCGCAAACTCGGCCCTAAACTGCAACAGATGAAAGAGCAGTTTGGTGATGATCGGCAGAAGATGTCTCAGGCAATGATGGAGCTGTATAAGAAAGAGAAGGTCAACCCGATGGGGGGCTGCCTGCCTATTCTTGTTCAGATGCCGGTATTTATTGCGCTGTACTGGACTTTGCTGGAATCTGTCGAGTTGCGTCATGCGCCGTGGATTGGCTGGATAAACGATTTGTCTCAGATGGACCCTTACTTCATTCTGCCGCTGATCATGGGCGCTTCCATGTTCCTTCAGCAAATGTTGAATCCAACACCTCCGGATCCTGTTCAGGCCAAGGTGATGAAACTGATGCCGGTCATCTTCACCGTGTTCTTCCTCTGGTTCCCTGCCGGACTGGTTCTGTACTGGGTAACCAACAACACGTTGTCGATTATTCAGCAGTATCTGATTACCAAGAAGATTGAAGCCGAAGGCTGATTCATTTTGAGTTATCAAAAAAAACGGATCTTATGGTCCGTTTTTTTATGTCTGTGGAAACTGGAACTGAGCGGTATTAGACTACGGCGTCATTTTCACCGGTTGAATTAGAAAATATGTCTGACCTTAGCGCCATTCATCAGGATACCATTGCCGCACAGGCGACTGCGCCTGGCAGAGGTGGGGTTGGGATCATCCGGGTATCGGGGGCGGATGCCCTGCGAATTGCCCGGGAAATCCTGCACATGGAGCCCAAACCTCGCTTCGCCCACTATGGTGCTTTTTTCGATGACAATGGTTCTGTGTTGGATGAGGGCATAGCACTCTACTTCCCTAACCCTAATTCTTTTACTGGCGAAGATGTACTGGAGCTTCAGGGGCACGGCGGTCCGGTGATTCTGGATTTACTGCTAAAACGCATACTTGCCTTAGGCGTGCGTCAAGCGAATCCTGGTGAGTTTTCTGAGCGTGCTTTTCTGAATGATAAACTGGATTTGGCTCAGGCTGAGGCTATTGCTGATCTTATCGACAGTACCTCTGAACAAGCAGCCCGTTCTGCATTACGTTCACTGCAGGGGGCATTTTCTGACAAAGTGAACGGTCTGGTTGAGTCGCTGGTTCAGCTGCGAATTTACGTCGAAGCGGCTATTGATTTTCCGGAAGAAGAGATCGACTTTCTGGCGGATGGCAAAGTCGCTGGTGATCTGGCTTCCATTGTTGAAGAATTGGCTGGTGTTATTCGAGAAGCGAATCAGGGTTCTATTCTTCGTGAAGGCATGAAAGTCGTGATTGCCGGTCGCCCAAATGCGGGGAAATCCAGCCTGATGAATGCACTGGCGGGCAAAGAGACCGCCATAGTCACCGATATTGCCGGTACTACTCGCGATGTCTTGCGAGAGCATATTCATATCGATGGGATGCCGCTTCATGTGATCGATACTGCTGGCTTGCGTGAAACCGATGATGTTGTGGAACAGATTGGTGTCGAGCGGGCATTTCGTGAAATTGAAGATGCGGATCGTGTGCTATTGATTGTGGATAGCTCCACTTCCACCTCTGAAGACCTCCACGACATCTGGCCTGAATTTGTCGATCGGTTACCATCCCGGAAAAAACTCACTGTTATTCGCAATAAAATTGATCTGACCGATGAGCAGGCTGGCATAGATGCGTCAGGAGAGGTTCCGGTCATCAGGGTGTGTGCAACAAGCCAGTCGGGCTTAAATGAGCTGAGAGAGCATCTGAAAGCCTGTATGGGCTTTGAAGGCGCAATGGAGGGAGGTTTCTCTGCCCGTCGTCGTCACATGGATGCGTTACGTCGTGCCGGAGAGCATCTGCATAACGGTGGTTTACAACTGGAGCATATGGGCGCAGGCGAGCTTCTGGCAGAAGACTTACGTCATGCTCAGAAAGTACTGGGAGAAATTACCGGCGAGTTTTCCAGCGATGACCTTTTGGGAAGAATCTTCTCATCTTTCTGCATTGGTAAGTAAAATTGGATAAATTGGTCGGCTTCCCCCTGATGGTAGAAGCCGGCACTGTATTCAAAAAAGTGGTCAAAAAAAGTGTTCAAAAACGCGTAAAATCAAACAGCCAACCCTTCAGCATCAAACAAAACCAAATCATGCTCCCTGACCCTGAGACTAACCTCTGCGCCTTCCTGAACCGGATTATTATGCTCCGAGACCATTTGATATGAGGTCTGACCAATATCAACCTGTAATTCACTACGCAGCGCACGCCCAACAAACTGTTGTCGCTTTACTCTGGCAAAAGGTGCAGACTTATCAACAACTTCCGAAATATCAAGCATCTGTGGACGAATAAAGATTTCCACAGAATCCCCTATATTTCCTTGGATTTCCCGTGTTGATAACACTGTGCCTAAAGGTGTGGATACTTCTCTGCTGCCCTTGATTTCAGCAGTCAGAGAGCTTCCTGCTCCGAGAAAATCAGCAATAAAACGATTCACAGGCTGATGGTATAACTCATAGGCACTGCCTTGCTGCATAATGCCACCCTGCCCCATGACGGCGATTCTGTCAGCGAAAGCAAAACCTTCTTCCCGGCTGTGGGTAACAAACAAGGCAGCAACTTTCTGCTGCCTGAGGATATCGCGTATCTCTCTAACCAGATGATGACGTACCTGACTGTCGATGTTGGAAAATGGTTCATCTAACAATAAAAGAGAGGGTTTGTTTGCCAGTGCCCTGGCAATGGCGACACGCTGTTGTTGTCCACCGGACAGTGCATGTGGATAACGTTTATCCAGTCCGTGCAGGTTAACTAGAACCAGCATTTCCTGAACACGCTCCTTTCGCTGTGCTGTGGATAAATGCTGGAGTCCGAAAGCGATATTATCGTATACCGTCAGATGTGGAAAAAGCGCATAGTCCTGAAAGATCATCCCAATCCCACGCTGTTCAGGAGGTGTCACGGCTATGGATGAACTCACTTCTTTCTCGTGCAGACT
This sequence comes from Endozoicomonas sp., assembly GCA_965199185.1. GTDB lineage: Bacteria > Pseudomonadota > Gammaproteobacteria > Pseudomonadales > Endozoicomonadaceae > Endozoicomonas. Next base: position 42,054 of record CBDAQW010000007.1, read on the forward strand.
GATAACGCCTTCCTGAGGAGGGATTAAACCGGCAATCGCTTTTAACAAAGTAGTTTTTCCACAGCCACTGCGCCCAAGCAAGCAGATGATCTCGCCATCATTTATACACAGGTTAAGCCCGGACAATATCGGGGCTGCTTTGTTGTCGTTATATCCACAGACAAGACCAGAAACATTAAGGGCTGTCATTTTGGGATTGTCCTTCCAGTGAGCGGTTCAACATAATCAGCGGTATCAGGCCTACCAGTACGAGGACCAGCGCAGCCAGTGCAGCGTATTCCAGTTTTTCATCAGAGACATACTGAAAAACCCAGGTTGCCAGTGTTTCAAAGTTAAAAGGGCGTAGCAGCAAAGCGGCTGGTAACTCTTTCATGCATTCGATAAAAACCAGCAAAGCACCAGCAAGCAGGCCTTTGCGAACCAAAGGAATATGAACTCTACGTGCCATATCGGCTGTATCAGAACCAAGCGTTCTGCTCGCCATATCCAGTGAGGGTGATACTCGACCAAGACTGGATTCCACACTACCCATTGCTACCGCAGAAAAGCGAATAACGTAGGCGAAGATAATGGCAAAAACAGAGCCACTAAAAATCAAGCCTACTTGGGTAATTTCAAGATGAGTGAGCAGGTTATTCAGTCCATGATCCAGTAGCACCAAAGGAATCAAAACACCAATGGCCAAAACATTCCCTGGTAGCGCATAACCAGCGGAAATCAGCTTTGCCGGGATTTTTGCAGTAGTGGTATTTTTCAGTCGCTGATAGATACCCAGAAACAGAGCAATGGTACAGGCAATTAATGCAGCAGAGCTGGATATGACCAGACTGTTAACGCCGTATTCAAACAGCTCTGCCGTCCAGGTCTGCTCGACGTAGGTGAACAGGTATTGCAGAAGAATAATGGATGGCAGAAGAAAACCCAGAAAAACCAGCATCCAGCACCAGCCTGTGGCCAGCCATTTTTTAAATCCGTCTAGCTTGAAGGTTTCTTTTGATTCCTGCCCCGTGTTTTTCTGATAAAGCTGTAATCGACGGCGGCTGTACTTTTCGGCGCTGATTAGTAGCAGAACAACCAGCAACATAAGTGCAGAAATTTTGGCAGCGGCATTGAGACTGCCATAGCCTAGCCAGGTGTCGTAGACAGCCGTGGTCAGCGATGGAATAGCAAAATAACTGACGGTAGCAAAATCACCAAGAGTCTCCATGCCCATCAATGCAATGCCGGTGATGATGGCTGGGCGAGCCATCGGTAAGGATACTCTGACAAAACTTCGCCAGGGCGAACAACCCAGCAACCGGCTAGCAAGCACCTGACTTTGAGCTTGCTCCATAAAAGCTGTTCTGGCTAACAGGTACAGATAGGGGTAAAGCACTAGCGAGAGAACCAGTATGGCGCCACCCATACTCCGAATTTCCGGGAAGTGGTAATCAGCCGCCGATTCCCAGCCAGTCAATGCCCGTAAAAAACGTTGGATGGGACCAGCGTATTCCAGTAAGTCCGTGTAAATATAAGCCACAACATAAGATGGCATGGCGAGAGGTAGAACCAATAACCACTGTAACTGTTTTTTACCAGGTATATTACAGTTAGCGATTATCCATGCAGCTGGTACAGCAAGAATAAAACCTAATAGCCCAACGCCGGTAATCAGAGTGATTGAGTTGAAAATATAATCCGGGAGAACGGTGCGCCATAAATGTGAAAAAAGCGCTTCGGCAGGACCGAGAGCTTCGATGACCAGTGAAATAACTGGGGCAAATAACAGAAGAGCCAGCAGCCAGCTGCCAGCTCTCCAGAACACAGAAAGGTGATGATTCATTGTTTACAGATCGAACTTAACTTCATCCAGTAGCTTCAGAGCTTTGCTGCGATTAGCCGCTATCACGTTAATTGGCAGCGGATCCGCTTTGAAATCTCCCCATGAGGCGACAATTTCAGAAGGTTGTACGGCCGGATTGATTGGGTACTCCATGTTATCGCTGGCATAAATAGCCTGAGCTTGCTCACCGGACAGGTATTCCATCAGCTTCAGAGCATTCTCTTTGTTCGGTGCGTGTTTGGTTAATACCATGCCACTGACGTTAACATGAGCCCCCTTTTCCTGTTGGTTCGGGAAGTTGATATATACAGAGTCTGCCCAGGCTTTCTGTTCACTGTCCTTGAGCATCTTACCGAAGTAATAGCTATTACCCAGAGATACATCGCACACACCTTCTTTGATGGCTTTAACCTGAGCCCGGTCATTCCCCTGTGGACGACGGGCAAGGTTAGCCTTTACACCTTCCAGCCAGGCTTTGGCTTCAGCTTCACCTTGATGAGCAATGATGGAAGAAACCAAAGCGACATTGTAAGGGTGTTTACCACTGCGAGTACAAATTTTGCCTTTGAATTCAGGTTTTGCAAGGTCAGTATAAGTGATGTTTTCAGGCTTATCTGAACGTTTACTGCTGTAGATATTGCGTACACGAGTGGTCAGAGCAAACCACTGGTTGTCTTTATCGCGATATTGCGCAGGGATATTACTCTGAAGTGTTTCACTCTCCACTGGTTGTGCGAGACCACGATTAACAATATCTGTCAGGCGACTGATATCTACCGTCAGAACCAGGTCAGCTGGGCTTAGTTCACCTTCTCGTTCAAGACGTTCTGCCAGCCCTTTTTTAGCAAACACAACATTCACCTTGATACCGGTTTCTTTTTTGAAATCTTCCAGCATGGGTTCGATCAGAAATGGCTGGCGATAAGAGTAAATATTGATCTCTTCATCAGCAAGAACTGATTCTGTTGAAAGAACCAGTGCGATAGCAGCAAACGCTGTAGTGAACCGTCTTTTCATTTTTTATAAGTCACTTTATTGCAAATAGTAATAATTATCGTTTGCGGATTTTACATACATTCGTACCAGAAACAACTCACACTTTGTACGGATATTTGTTTTTTTGTGCAGTGATCTGGTTGTGAATTAAGGTAAGTATTTCCAGTGGATTAGTTGTGGGTAAATGTGGATAAGTATTGTTTTTATTACAATAAGCTCACAAGTTAATGAGAGCTTTTCCATAAGAAATTAACAGGGTTATTATGGTAAAAATAATTTGCTATTAGTGAGTTATATCATTATATCCACAGAAATTGATGACGTAATAATAATAATTAAGAAGGCTTAAAAGGTTGATAAGTGCAGTGAATAAGTTTCCAGTTAAGCTTCTTGGGGGATAACTCATGGGTTAACAAGACCAATTCCGGTAAACCAATTTTCAGCGTTAAATCCGATTGGCTGTTGTGGATAGTTCTCACATCCGCTTCAGAACTACCTTATCCAAATCAAGGTCACACTCCTGGTTCAAGGGTGTATACTTGCCTGCTTTGTATTCAAACCAGCTAAGACAGGTAACAGACTTTGGCAGTGGATTTTCCGACACAGTTTGACGTAATCATCATTGGTGGTGGTCATGCGGGCACAGAGGCTGCGCTGGCTTCAGCGCGCATGGGCGTTAAAACCCTGCTGCTGACCCATAACATTGAAACGCTTGGCATGATGTCCTGTAATCCGGCCATTGGTGGTATCGGTAAGAGTCATCTGGTGAAAGAGGTGGATGCCCTTGGTGGCGCCATGGCCAGAGCAACCGATCTGGCAGGTATCCAGTTCCGGGTTCTGAATGCTCGAAAAGGCCCCGCGGTACGTGCTACTCGCGCTCAGGCTGACCGGGCACTGTATAAAGCGGCCATTCGCAGTATTTTGGAGAATCAGGAAAACCTGTGGATATTCCAGCAGGCTGCGAATGATCTGGTGATGGGAGAAGGCGCAGAGCATAACCAGGTGCGTGGTGTGATCACCAGTATGGGGGTGCGATTCATGGCACCGAATGTTGTGTTGACTGCCGGGACATTTCTTGGTGGTCGCATTCATATCGGTCTGGAAAACCAAAGCGGTGGTCGTGCTGGTGATCCTCCTTCTATTGCCCTTGCTGATCGTTTGCGGGAACTGCCTTTACGTGTGGATCGATTAAAGACCGGCACACCAGCACGAATTGATGCACGCTCTGTGTATTTCTCCGTGATGGAACCGCAGCCTGGTGACACCCCCACACCGGTGATGTCTTACATGGGGTCTGTGGATGAACATCCGCAACAGGTAGCCTGTTACATTACCCATACCAACGGAAATACCCATGACATTATTCGTGGCGGGCTTGATCGTTCACCGATGTTTACGGGTGTGATTGAAGGCGTTGGGCCTCGCTACTGCCCGTCTATTGAAGACAAGATTACCCGCTTTGCAGATAAATCTTCTCATCAGGTATTTCTCGAACCAGAAGGGTTATCCACACATGAACTCTACCCTAACGGGATATCCACAAGCTTACCATTTGATGTGCAGCTGAATTTTATCCACAGCATCCGTGGGCTGGAAAATGCGCACGTAACGCGCCCTGGTTATGCCATCGAGTACGATTATTTTAATCCACAGGATCTGAAATACTCTCTTGAAACCAAAGTGATTGGTGGTCTGTTTTTCGCAGGTCAGATTAATGGCACGACAGGTTATGAAGAAGCCGCTGCGCAAGGTTTGTTGGCAGGAATGAACGCGGCTTTGCGTGCCAGAGAACAGGAAGCCTGGTGCCCTCGTCGTGATGAAGCTTATATCGGTGTGATGGTGGATGATCTGATTACTAACGGTACCAGCGAGCCATATCGCATGTTCACCAGCCGGGCAGAATATCGCCTGATTTTGCGGGAAGATAACGCGGATCTCCGACTCACTGAAAAAGGTCGACAGCTGGGATTGGTAGACGATGATCGTTGGGCATCGTTTAATGCCAAAAAAGAAGGTATTGAGAGAGAAAATAAGCGCCTCTCAGCAACCTATGTGCAACCGAATACCGAGACAGCAGCCAAACTGGAAACAAAGCTCAGTAAGCCTCTGGGGCGTGAATATAGTCTGGTAGAGTTACTTCGTCGTCCAGAGCTAACCTATGATGATATTAAAGATCTCGCTGACGCTGTGGAAATCAGTCCACAGGTAGCGGAACAGGTTGAGATTCAGACGAAATATCAAGGCTATATTGACCGTCAAACAGAAGAAATCGAACGCCTGCGTCGTTATGAGGGTACCCGTATTCCGGAAGCAATGGATTATGACCGAATTGAAGGTTTGTCCAACGAAATCCGCCAGAAGCTCAAAGATCATTTGCCCGATACGCTGGGTAGAGCTTCGCGGATACAAGGAATGACACCCGCAGCCGTATCTCTGCTTTTGGTACACCTGAAAAAGAAAAGCATGGTCGCTTAGATTTTTCTTACTAAAAAAGCAAAAAGAGTTAAAAGATGGCGCTCATAAAGGCGCCATTTTTTTATTTTGATCCTGTCAGGAAAGATAGACAGCTATACCGTCCAGCATCATTTGCACAGAGATCATGACAAGAATCATCCCCATCAAACGCTCTACGGCAAAAATTCCACGATTGCCAAGTAGTGTCATCAGACGACCAGAGCACAATAAAACCAGGGCGCTCACTGCCCATGCAAAGAACACCGCGATCGTCAGTTCGATTTCGTTTCCCGGATTCTGACTGGAAACCAGTATCAGAGTGGCCAGAATAGAAGGTCCGGCAATCAAAGGTGTTGCAAGAGGTACGATAAAAGGTTCTCCGTCAGGCGTATCACCCATCACATTACCTTTACCCTGAGGAAAGATCATGCGAACGGCAATGATGAAAAGAATAATTGCACCAGCAATACTGACGGCTTCCTGTCGCAAGTGCAGTGCTCTCAGGAAATATTCTCCAGTGAACAGGAATAGCAGTAGAATGCCAAGAGCGATGAAAAGCTCTCGAAGGAGTACCTTGGTTCGTCGTTCTTCAGGAACTGCTTTGAGAATAGAAATGAAGATGGGCATATTGCCCAGAGGATCCATGATTAAGAGTAACAGAATCGCTGTAGAGTATATTTCCATAAAGTTGTCAGGCCGGTATCAAGGATTAGCGAATAACCGGCCAATGTTACACAACAAAATAACTGAAATCAGATCAAAGCATGTTTTGCGGCAATTCTGGCCATCCGAGCCAGACGATCAGCAGAGGATCCGCTGTTTTCTTCAACATTAATCCGCGTTAAATGGTCGTGGTACTTCTGGGTAATCTCCTCAGCTGCAAGCTTCTCCATTTTATCCAGTGCTTCATCGGTTATTTCATGTTTATCCGGGCCGAAATCTGGCTGCGAAATGACGTTGTTTACCTTGTTAATATTTAAGTCACTCATTGTCTACTCCCCTGTAGCTATTGAATTATCATCTATTAAACAATTATTAACCGATAATAGGAGTGCTTTTTTACGGTGTCTGTAGTACTAAATGAGTATATAGTCATTTCTCATAATGGTTTAACAATATATAACCATTAAATAATGGTTATATATTGTTAATATATTGATCTTTCAGTTTTACATAATTACCTGAACTATAAAGGAAATATGCTTTTTCCTTATCGGTTAGAGGTCGCGCCTGAATGGCCGGATTGCCTTTGTAAACGAAGCCGCTGGCTAATCGTTTGCCGGGAGGCACCAGACAGCCTGCAGCAACAATAACTTCTTCTTCAATAATGGCGCCGTCAAGGATAATGGCACCAATACCGATCAGGCTGCGATTATAAATAGTGCAGCCATGTAAGACGGCTTTGTGGCCGACGATAACATCATCACCAATAATTAACGGGTATCCATCAGGGTTGTCAGAACTCTTATGGGTGATGTGTAAAATACTTCCATCCTGAATACTGGTACGAGCACCAATACGAATGGCGTTCATATCGCCGCGAATCACTGCCATAGGCCATACAGAGCTATCGTCGCCTATATGAACGTCGCCAATAATGCTCGCTGAGTCATGAATATAAACACGCTTACCCAGAACGGGAGTTAATTGAAGATGGGTTTTTTGGGGGCGATCCATTATGCTCACCTTTGGTGTTAATAATGTTGTTTTAAAAGTCGATATATTCTGATTCTGCTTGAAATGCTTTGAACCTGCACCCATACATAACAACAAAGATATTTAGAGAATTGCGACCATGACTAACCCGCTCTTGGAAACCCATGAGTTACCTCCCTTCTCCACTATTTTACCGGAGCATGTAAAGCCGGCAGTTGAAGCAATTATTAAAGAGAATGAAGCATCCATCTTATCTCTGTTACAAGAGCATAAGAATTTCAACTGGAAAAACCTGCAGGAACCACTGGATAAACTGGATGATCGTTTAAGCCAGGCCTGGTCTCCAGTAGGTCACATGAATGCGGTTGTGAATAGCGATGAATTGCGCGATGCATACAACAGTTGCCTTCCGATGTTGTCTGAATACTCAACCCGGATCGGTCAGAACGAAACACTGTTTGATGCGTTTGAATCCATTGCAAATTCAAAGGACTTTGCTGCGTTGGATGCCGCTCAGCAAAAAGTTATCACCGATACTTTAAGAGATTTTCGACTGGCGGGTGTTGCTCTGTCTGAAGAGAAGAAAGAACGATATGGCGAGCTGAAAAAAGAGCTGTCTGAACTGACCAGTAAATACTCCGATAATGTGCTCGATGCCACCATGGCATGGAGCAAACTGATAACCGATGAATCTGACCTGAAAGGCTTGCCTGAATCAGCACTGGCAGGTGCCAGGCAGCTGGCAGAAGCGAAAGGCGAAACAGGCTGGTTACTGAATCTTGACTTTCCAAGCTTCTTCCCGGTGATGACCTACTGCGATAATCGCGAGCTGCGCCAAGAAGTTTATACGGCGTTTAGCACAAGAGCGTCTGATCAGGGGCCGAATGCCGGTCAAAACGACAATAGCCAAAATATCCGTGACATTCTCAAGCGTCGTCATGAGCTGGCGCAGCTTCTCGATTTTAATAACTACGCTGAATATTCTCTGGCCACTAAAATGGCAGGCAGTACTGATGAGGTGGTGGGCTTTCTGGAAGACCTTGCTACACGCAGTAAACCGCAAGCTGAAAAAGAACTGGCTGAACTCAAAGCCTTTGCCAAAGATGAGTTTGGTCTGGATTCCCTCGAAGCCTGGGATGTGGGTTACTACGGAGAAAAACTGCGCCAGCAGCGTTACGCGATCTCACAGGAAGAACTTCGTCCCTGGTTTCCTGCAGAAAAAACCATTACAGGTATGTTCGATGTGGTGAACCGCCTTTACGGCATTGATTTTGAAATATCGACAAATATCGACACCTGGCATAAGGATGTTCGCTTTTACAACATCAAGCGTGATGGCGAAATCATTGGCCGCTTTTACCTTGATCTTTATGCTCGGGAACACAAGCGTGGTGGTGCATGGATGGATGTGTGCCGTAGTCGCTGGACGCTGGACAACAAAACTCAGCTTCCTGTCGCGTATCTGACCTGTAACTTTACTCCACCTGTGGGTAATAAACCCGCATTACTCACCCATGATGAAGTCGTCACTCTCTTCCATGAATTTGGTCATGGACTGCATCATATGCTCACCAAAGTCGATTATGCGGCTGTTTCCGGAATCGCTGGTGTTGCCTGGGATGCGGTAGAACTGCCAAGTCAGTTTATGGAGAACTGGTGTTGGGAAAAAGAAGGTTTGGCTCTGATTTCTGGTCATTATGAAACCGGTGAGCCGCTGCCTCAGGATAAACTGGATAAACTGCTGGCAGCGAAAAACTTCCAGTCTGCGATGATGATGGTGCGACAACTGGAGTTTTCTCTGTTCGACTTTAAACTGCATCGGGATTATAGCGAGAAGACCGATGTTCAGGCGGTGCTGAACGAGGTTCGTCAGCAAGTGTCTGTTGTTGTTCCGCCTGCTTTCAATCGGTTCCAAAACAGTTTCAGTCATATCTTTGCTGGTGGCTATGCGGCGGGATATTACAGCTATAAGTGGGCTGAAGTGTTATCTGCTGACGCTTTCTCACGCTTTGAGGAAGAAGGTATTTTTAATGCGAAAACCGGTCAATCTTTCCTAACAGAGATTCTGGAGAAAGGTGGTTCAGCGGAACCTATGGAATTGTTTATTAACTTCCGTGGGCGTAAGCCGGAAATCGATGCTTTGCTACGGCATAGTGGCATACATAGTGGCATCATCGCAGAGTAGAATAGTGGAATTGCCTGAAGCTAGTAGATATTAATGTCTCTGGTTTTGTTGTCGGCTTCTGCTCTCTGGGCGGAAACCGACCTACGCAATCAGCTGACGATAAGTGAGTCTGAGAATGAGAACCAAACGCTTTATTGCTGGGGCAGTTTGCCCTTCCTGTGGGGAAATGGATACCCTGCGAATGTTTACCAGTGAAACCGGTCAGCAATACCGAGAGTGTGTTGAGTGCGAATTCAGTAGTCAGTTAGAGGATGAACTGAAGCTCAAAGGAGATCTGCCTGAGGCAAGAATCTCCCGTGAAGAAACTGTGCTAGAAGACAATGTCGATATTGTCAGAATTCTGGGAAGCATAACTAAACACTAACCCGCCTGCTGAGCAGTAAAATTCAGCTCAATATCCAGCTTTTTAGAGAGTGTGTCCCACTGACTCCAGAGGTTGATCCACTCTTCCGGGTTTCTCATATTGACAAAACCGTCATACATTTCCTTGTTATAAATAGCTTGTGAGCGCATCATCTGCTCAACAGTCTGTTCAATAATTCGGTCGATATCATTGGCAAAAGGCTCGCCTAAAATTGCATGCACAATCAGATTTGACCAGGTCATATTCATCGGGATAAGTGCCGAGCCGGTATGTAAAAGATACTTGTCGTTTAACTCTTCGAGCAACCTGTGTGTAAAATACGCTTTATCCAACAAAACATCTAAACCCACAAGACCATCTTCATGGGTGGCAGAAGCAAGAAAGTTTTCCTCAGCAATATCCAGGAAAGGATAAATAAAAGAACTTATGTCTGCTTTAGCTGATGCCTGATATAAAACATCAATAAAAACAGGTACATGATCAATGTATTCCACCACAAAATTGAAAACAGCCTGGAAGGCATTGTCTTCGGGAAGCTCTATCGTGTCATGCAACAGCTCTATCTGATCATAAATTTGTTTGCGAAGGTGTTTATTGTGAGACTCAATCGCTTTAGCTTGAGCGATTAAATCGCGGATTGCTTGCACATCCATTTAGTGACCTCCATCCCCCCTTTATCACGGGGTACATGCTAAAAAAACACAGAGCAAAAAATAAAACAAGCATCATTAAATATGCATTTTGAATAAGTGATTATATTTTTAGAATTAAAAGATTAGTATCAAAATTTCGCTTTTTTTAAGGTAAACACTAATTTTTCAAGTGCTGGTACCGTCAAATAAGCAACATACTATATCTTCCGTGCCATAGGCGTAAATTTTGGTGAAAATGAATCCAACTATTAAGAAAAATACGATTAGAATTGAGCTGTTTTTGAAAAGAAAAGGTGCAAAAACAATAGCTAATAATCTTTTGGTTTTTATTCTTCTTCTATCAGAAGCTTGCTCAGCCACAAATTATATGATCATACAGTTTCCTGGTGACGAGGAAGAATACCTGCTTAGCATACATATTAATGGAAGGTTTCCTGGTTTTCTTGAGGTAGGATATAACTCATCGGGAGGTCGAAGGTTGTCGCAAATGGCGTCTGCAATTGCTATTTTTACGTCAGAGCATACAATGCCCGATACGTCTAATTTGCCTCCAAATTTATCGAAGCTGGCTAACGAAGGTTTTACATCATCAGCGGAGCGAACAGTTCATTTTAAGGTCATTACGCAAGAGCAGTATCAGCAGAGGCTGCTCTCACAAAGATTGGCTGAAATCCATACTCATCGTGATTATGAGTACTGGCTGAATACTCTGACTTTATTTCCTAATATACGACGCTGGAACGGAATTAAAACGACTTGTCTTTTTTCTTTTTTATTTGATTGCTGTCAAATGCCTCTGGTGGGGATGGTTGAACCTGGTCCTTTATGGAGTCTTCTAGCCAATAAGTTTAGAGTAACTTTCCAATTACCTATTGAGAGCTCTACAGAGAGTTTTGATCATGCTGAACTCATTCATCCTGTGGTAAGTTATTTATTCCCACTTCTCATTAGATTTCAGGAAAGTCATTTTGGCAGTTACCATTTGTTGTCGTTCGATACGGTTCGTAATCGCGCAGTTTACGAAATGACGGTCTACTCATTTTACTCTGGATATCCTGAAGAGTTAAACCAGGAAGGTGTGATAATAGAACCTGTCTATGAAGCGTCTCACGAAGAACCACCCCCAGAAACCAGGTATCTGTCTTTATCTGATACAAGATATAATGTTCCAGGCCATTCACGGGGTAATCGCTCAGGCTCAACCTCTACAACGACTGAACCACCCGTTCATCAAAGCATACCTCTAGAGGTCTTAAGGAGAGGACCACAGGTTCAGCGTATGCAATCGCTCCCAGAGAGTTTTTAGAGTGAATTTTTTCTGGCCTATGAATAAGAAATAAACGACAGAGAGAGTTTTTCTGTGTTCTTCCGTTTCATTTTATTTCATCATGTTGTTTAATGAAAACCTGAGACTATACTCTGTAGGCGATTATTGTCAGACTAAGAGTATTGTATTGCAGGATGTTCCTGTTTTGGGGATATCGGATTTGCGGGCTTATGTGGGTGTACTGTTTTGGATTTACCCATGCTTGCCTTGATTAGAAGTACTGATGTTTTTCAAGCGTCAAATGAGCCATGCAGGCTTCAGATAAAGAGAGGGTTATTGGTCTGAAACAGACGCCTGTTTCAGGTAGACAATAGAAGTGCTTTTCTGGTTCTGTGACAATTGATCTAGGGAAAGATCATAAGAAGAGTGTGATACAAGGCAGTCAGTTACCCTTTACTACCTTGTTCCAATGCTCCGTGCCAAACTCCGAGTCTGTTCAATAATAATAAGAAGTCTCCGCTGCAATCAGCGGACAGTCAGGGGATGTAAGGGAATGATGCTGCGCGCTAATGCTCTCTTTCTTCTATTTGCCGCTATGGTTGCCTCCTTTAGCAGTCATGCCGCATGGGAAGTTAACATGACCGAAGGTGTAACGGCTGTAAGCCGGAGCATCTATGGTTTGCACATGACTATCTTTCTGATCTGCGTCGTTATCGGCGTTCTGGTCTTCGGGGTCATGTTTTATTCAATCTACAAGCACCGAAAATCGAAAGGTGCTGTGCCTCATCAGTTTCATGAAAGTTGGCTGGTAGAGATTCTTTGGACTTCTGTACCTTTTTTAATTCTTGTGCTTATGGCAATTCCTGCCACCAAAACACTGATCGATATTTACAACACCGATGAAGCCGATGTTGATATCAAGATCACAGGCTATCAATGGAAGTGGCAGTATGAATATGTGGGTGAAGGCGTTAGTTTCTTCAGTAACCTCGCCACACCGAAAGAAGAGATTTATAACGTCAGGAATAAAAATGCCAACTACTTATTAGAAGTCGATGAGCCGGTGGTGTTACCGACAGGTACGAAGGTTCGCTTTCTGGTGACTGCGGCGGATGTTATTCACTCATGGTGGGTTCCGGCGCTTGCGGTCAAAAGAGATGCCATTCCCGGATTTATCAACGAAGCCTGGACCAATATCGAAGTCCCCGGCATCTATCGCGGTCAGTGTGCAGAGCTCTGTGGTAAAGATCATGCTTACATGCCCATTGTCGTAGATGCTCGCTCTCCTGAAGATTTCCAGAAATGGTTGGCGGAAAAGAAGACTGAAGCAGCCAAAGAGCAAGAGTTGACCAGCAAAGACTGGTCAATGGGTGAACTTATGAGTCGTGGTGAGCAGGTTTACAATAAGGTTTGTGCTGCCTGTCATCAGGTGACCGGTGTTGGTATGCCGCCAGTATTTCCTGCTCTGAAGGGGTCGCCTATGGCTGTAGAAAAAAATCAGATGGAAGCTCATATTGATATCGTTGTAAACGGTAAAAAAGGCACTGCCATGCAGGCGTTTGCCAGCCAGTTAAGTGAAGTCGATATTGCTGCCGTCATTACTTACGAGAGGAATGCTTGGGGTAATAATACAGGCCAGATGGTCACGCCAAAAGAAATTCTCGAATACAAGAAGACCGGTAAGTATCAGGAAAACCCGGCAAAGAAACAGGCCGCGCCTGATAACCAGCAGGCCAGCCTGTAAGGAGCATTATTTATGACTTCTGTAACCGATACACATCACGACGATCACCACCACGGCCCTGCTAAAGGTATTATGCGTTGGGTTCTGACTACTAACCACAAAGACATTGGTTCGATGTATCTGTGGTTCAGTTTCATCATGTTCCTCACCGGAGGTGCGATGGCGATGATTATCCGGGCAGAGTTGTTTCAGCCCGGATTACAGATTGTAGAGCCTGCTTTCTTTAACCAGATGACTACCATGCATGGCTTGATTATGGTGTTTGGTGCGGTTATGCCTGCTTTTGTCGGGCTGGCTAACTGGATGCTTCCGATGATGATTGGTGCGCCCGATATGGCGATGCCGAGAATGAATAACCTGAGTTTCTGGATTCTGCCTTTTGCTGCGCTGATGCTGGTCAGTACTCTGTTCATGGAAGGGGGTGGCCCTAACTTTGGCTGGACGTTCTATGCACCTTTATCAACGGATTATGCACCGCCATCAACCACCTTCTTTATATTTGCTATTCATCTTCTTGGTATGTCTTCCATCATGGGAGCGATCAACATTATTGCGACCATCCTGAACCTTCGGGCTCCGGGGATGACGATGATGAAAATGCCGCTGTTTGTGTGGACCTGGCTGATTACGGCCTACCTGCTTATAGCCGTTATGCCTGTGCTGGCGGGTGCAGTGACCATGATGCTATTGGATATTCATTTCGGCACCAGCTTCTTTAATGCCGGTGGTGGTGGTGACCCAGTATTGTTCCAGCATATCTTCTGGTTTTTCGGGCACCCTGAAGTTTACATTATGATTCTGCCTTCCTTCGGGATTGTCTCTGCGATCATTCCTGCCTTTGCCAGAAAACCCCTGTTCGGTTACACCTCCATGGTGTACGCCACCGCCAGTATTGCCTTTCTGTCGTTTATTGTCTGGGCGCACCATATGTTTACGGTTGGTATTCCATTGGTGGGTGAACTGTTCTTTATGTACGCCACCATGCTGATTGCTGTCCCTACCGGGGTGAAAGTATTCAACTGGGTAACCACTATGTTTCGTGGTGCTATGACCTTTGAAACGCCTATGTTGTTCTCAATCGCTTTTGTGGTTCTGTTCACTATTGGTGGTTTTTCCGGGTTGATGCTCTCAATCGCACCGGCTGATTTCCAATATCATGATACTTACTTTGTTGTAGCGCACTTTCATTATGTGTTGGTGCCCGGTGCTATCTTCGCCATTTTTGCGGCCACTTATTACTGGCTGCCAAAATGGACTGGTCATATGTACGACGAGACTTTGGCTAAGACTCATTTCTGGATGTCGTTCATTGGTATGAACCTGACTTTTTTCCCGATGCACTTTGTTGGGTTGGCGGGGATGCCGCGCAGGATTCCTGATTACGCACTGCAGTTCGCCAATTTTAATGAGATTTCCAGTATTGGCGGCTTTATGTTCGGAACTACTCAGTTGTTATTCCTGTTCATTGTCATCAAGTGTGTCAAAGGCGGTAAAAAAGCTGAAGCTAAGAGCTGGGAAGGCGCAGAAGGATTAGAGTGGAGCGTTGCGTCACCCGCCCCTTACCATACCTTTACTATGCCGCCTGATGTCAAGTAAGGCGTTTTTGAAGGTTGGGGGAAGGTATGGTCGAAGATGACAGTGTAGAAGATACAACAAAACGCACCATCGTTAAAACCGCTCTGGTGGCCGGTGGCATGTTTGGTTTTGGTTTTGCCATGGTGCCCATTTACAACGTGTTTTGTAAGGTGACTGGGCTTAATGGCAAAACCGACCCTAATCCTTACCAAAAAGCATCCAATGCCACAATCGACAGAAGTCGCGAAATAAAGGTGCAATTTGTCGCCACTAAAAATGCAGGCATGACTTGGGATTTTGCACCGAGTATTCCGCAGATCAGCGTGCATCCCGGCCAGGTTGGAGAGCTTGAGTTTGTTGCCCGCAATCCAACCAATAAACGCATTATCGGGCAGGCAATTCCTAGTGTGACGCCTTTTGAGGCAACAAACTATTTACATAAGGTGGAGTGCTTCTGTTTTACCACGCAGACTCTGAACCCACAGGAAGAAAAGATAATGCCGCTAAGAATTATCGTCGATCAGGATCTACCTAAACACATAAAAAAACTAACCCTGTCGTACACACTGTTTGACGTAACCCATTTGGGAGAAAGGACATAAATGCCAGCTTTCTTAAGACATAAGCAGAGCATTTAACTGGTTTATCAGGAGAGCTAGATGGCTACTGAAGGTAATTACTATGTTCCGGCCCAAAGCAAGTGGCCAATCATTGCAGCAACCGGATTGTTTCTGACCCTCGCTGGTGCCGGAATGATGATGAATGATATGACCGCAGGAAAGGAAGGTACGTACTCCTTCTATATTTTCTTTGCGGGCGGCATCGTCATGGCTTACATGCTGTTTGGCTGGTTCGGGCATGTTATTCATGAATCCCGTGCCGGAATGAACAGCGCTCAGATGGACAGAACCTATCGTTGGGGCATGTTCTGGTTCATTTTCTCAGAAATTATGTTCTTTGCTGCGCTGTTCGGAACACTGTTTTATGTTCGCTTCTTTGCTGTGCCCTGGTTAGCAGGCGAAGGTGATGGAGCCATGACTAATAAGTTCTTATGGCCTGGTTTTGTTGCCGACTGGCCGCTCATGGTGAACCCTGATAATGAACGTTTTGCAGGCGCGGCGGGTATTATTGACCCATTTCACTTGCCGCTGCTGAACACCTTGCTGCTGGTGGCTTCCAGTGTCACGTTAACACTCGCGCATCACGCACTGCGTGCTAATGAACGCTATAAGACCAAGCTCTGGCTGATTATCACTTTGTTATTTGGTTTTGCCTTTCTGGTGTTTCAGGCAGAAGAATATATCACTGCTTACAACGATCTTGGTTTGACGCTGAATGCCGGAATTTATGGTTCAACCTTCTTCCTGCTTACCGGGTTCCACGGTGCTCACGTCACACTGGGCGCTATTATGATTCTGGTGATGCTGGTGAGAGTCTACAAAGGACATTTTGAACCCGAAAAGCATTTCGGTTTTGAGGCGGCTGCCTGGTATTGGCACTTTGTTGATGTAGTCTGGATTGGGCTGTTTATCTTTGTCTATCTGATTTAAGGCTGTAACCAGGGAGCCTGGCTGTGAACACCACCGAAAAGCCAGGCTACTGTGATCACCAACATAATCAGAACCGTAAGCCCGACCCGGACTTTTAATGAAGCAAGAAGGCTGGCTGAACGACCCGTCAGGAGAAAATAAAAACCAGAGCCGAGGCTGATAACAACAGCGATAAAAAGAATAAGAACAACCGCTTTTATCCACATGCTTTTTTACCTGAAAGCTATTTTTATCAGGGAAGCATAGCAACTGGACGTAAAAGCTAACAGTACTGTTGATGCAAACCGGAAGTCAGATGTTTGGTTTTAGATTGAAGTTAACCTTATTAGTGTTTTGCCTGCTACCTGCCCTTCTTAGTCTCGGGGTTTGGCAGCTTTCCCGTTTTCAGGAAAAGCAGGTGTTGGAGAAGATGTATGAATCCCGTCGTATGTTAGTTCCGGTCTCATTGTCTGAACTCGCTTCCTTTTCTGACCCTTTATACATTCCGCTGGAGTTAACAGGGCAGTTCGACTCTGAACGATACTTTTTTCTTGATAATCAGGTTTGGCAGGGCAAAGCCGGTTATGAGCTGTTCATGCCATTTATGACGCTTGGAGGCGACTGGGTTTTGGTCAATCGAGGTTGGGTTTCCATGCAGGATCGAAATGTGCTGCCAGATGTCACAACAGAAAAAGGCATTCATACCATTTCCGGGCTCTCTTACCGCTCTTTTGGTCAGGCGTTTTTGTTGTCTGAAGATCAATGGTCTGATGACTGGCCTAAAAGAATACAGGCGTTAGATATCCCCCGAATGGCACAGACGCTAAAAGAAGAGCTACCGGCGGTAACTTTGGTCCTTAATGCCGGCCAAACCCATGCAGAGCAGGTTCGCCCCCTTACATTGAATATGAAAGCCAGCAAACATCTTGGCTATGCATTCCAATGGTTTGCCATGGCTTCGGTCTTGCTGGGGTTATATTTTTATCGGATGCGGAAAGTATCTAACACCTCAAATAGTGAAAGCAGGAGAGCTTAGGTTATGGAGGCAGTTATCCAGAACAAAACCAATAAAAGTCGCTGGCAGGCTATATTGATCTTTCTTATTCCTGCTGCGTCTATGGGCATGGCATGGTTGATGTATTTTACCGGAGCCTGGATTCCTTCAGATAGAACCAATAAAGGCGCATTACTGTTGCCACCTGTCACTTTTCAAGGGTTAGAGTTCAAAGCAATCGGGAAGACATTTTCTTTCGATACCCTGGAAGGAAAATGGTCTGTAATCGTGTTTGGCGATCCGGGGTGTGAAAGTTCAGCCTGTCAGCAAAGTCTCTACAAAACACGACAGGTGCACATTGCTCTGGGTAAGGATGCAGATCGGCTGACCCGGTTGTATGTTGCTCCAGAACCGCCAGCGCTATCGGAAGAACTAATCAACATGCATCCAGAAGTATATTGGTTAGAAACCTCTCAAAAAGAGTTGATAAAAACCATGAGCCTGAAGAAATGGCCAGCCAATCAGTTTTTTGTTGTTGATCCATTAGGCAACATCATCATGCAGTATGATGCTGAACAGCCTGGCGGGGACTTGCTCAAAGATCTGAAAAAATTATTAAAAGCATCAAATATCGGTTGATAAAGACAGCTCTCAGGGTGTTCCGGAGAACCTTATGAATGCCATCCATAAAAGTGAACGAAAAAACGGATTTTATCTGGCTCTGATTGCCACATTATTTGCCAGTATTGTTGTTGGGATGGGCGCTTACACCCGTCTTGTACATGCGGGGTTAGGCTGTCCTGATTGGCCTGGCTGTTATGGTTTTTTAACAGTTCCTGAAACCATACAGGAAATAGCCGTTGCCGAAAAACTGTTTCCGGAGGCGCCCGTAGAAGTTGAAAAAGGCTGGCCGGAGATGATTCACCGTTATGTGGCGGGCATCCTGATGCTACTGGTGCTGGCTATTGTCTTCCAGGCGTATAAATACAGCCATGAGGATGACAGACCCGTTAAATTGCCGCTGTTTATTCTTGGGCTGATTATACTTCAAGCGGCTTTCGGTATGTGGACAGTCACCTTAAAACTTTGGCCGCAGGTTGTTACAGCGCACTTGTTAGGAGGCTTTGCGACGTTCAGCCTGTTGTTTTTGTTAACGCTGCGTTTATCCGGATTAAAGCGGCAAACGCTTCCCGGCAGTTGTTCGCTAAAAACAGTAGGCATGGTCGGTTTAGTGGTGGTTGTTCTGCAAATAACGCTAGGCGGCTGGACCAGCTCCAATTATGCAGCACTGGCCTGCCCGGACTTGCCCACCTGCCAAAAACAATGGCTGCCGACTATGAATTTTGAAGAAGGATTTAATGTCATGCAGTCTATTGGCCCTAACTATCTTGGTGGGCAGTTGGATGGAGCTGCGAGAACTGCTATTCATTTTGCGCATCGGCTCGGCGCTCTTCTTGTACTGCTGGTACTGTCATTACTGATTCTTAAAACCTTTATAAGAACCCGACATCAGAACCCGTCAGAAAGAGCGGTTATCCGTTTAATGGCATCGGTGATTCTGGTGGTGCTGACGGTTCAGGTGTGTCTCGGGTTAAGCAATATAATCTGGAGCCTGCCGCTGTCAGTGGCGGTTGCTCACAATCTTGGTGGAGCCTTGTTGTTACTGGCTATGGTGGCATTTAACTACAGGCTTAAAGGGAGTGTTGGAGGATGAGTCAAACGAATGTAATCCGGGCAGGGAGAGCCCAGTGGAAAGATTATCTGGAGCTGACCAAACCAAAAGTGGTTGCCCTGATGATTCTTACATCAGTGATTGGCATGTGCCTTGCAACGCCGGGCTGGGTGCCTCTGGATATTTTTATTCTTGGTAATCTGGGGATTGCCCTTTGTGCGGGAGCGGCAGCAGTCATTAACCATGTGGTTGACCGTCAGATTGATACCCTTATGTCCCGTACTCATAAACGACCGGTGGCGACTGGTCGGGTGGAGCCGGTTCAGGCACTGCTGTTTGCTACAATGATTGGCAGCCTGGGTATGGCTATTTTATTGTATTTCATTAATGCGCTGACTGCCTGGCTGACCTTTGCATCACTGGTGGGTTATGCGGTGATCTACACTCTGATCTTAAAGCGAGCTACTCCGCAGAATATCGTGATTGGTGGGATTGCCGGAGCAGCGCCACCCTTGCTCGGCTGGACGGCAGTGACCGGGCAATTCGACGGCCATGGTCTTCTACTGGTTCTGATTATTTTTGCCTGGACACCTCCCCATTTCTGGGCACTGGCGATTCATCGTAAAGATGAGTACGCCAAGGCAGATGTTCCCATGCTGCCAGTAACGCACGGCGAAGCCTACACTAAGCTGCATATTCTGCTTTATACCATCATCATGATGCTGGTGACGGTGCTGCCATTTCTCACTGGAATGAGTGGAATCATCTATCTAATGGGGGCTATGGCTCTGGGAACTCGATTCTTATTCTGGTCGATTGTTTTGCTGCGCAACAGCAGACCTCACGCCGCCATCAAAACATTCAAGTTTTCCATCACCTATTTGATGTTGCTCTTTGTAGTGCTGCTGGTGGATCACTACGCTTTTTATCTGTGGGTGTAATAAGGGGTGTTCTGTGAGTAACGAGAGGGATGAGAGGATAAAATCCGTGAGAAAAACCGTTTATATGATGGTTGCGGCCGTGGCGGTAGTGCTGGGTTTAACATTCAACAAGTTCCTGAATCAACCCTCCTTAACCCCCGAGCAACTGTCCCAGATGGGGGCGATAGTCTTTTCAACACCGAGAGCTGTGGAGTGGACAGGACTGCAAAATCATAAGGGGGAGAGTTTCACTAATGAGAATCTGAAGGGTGCCTGGACTCTGGTGTATTTCGGTTACACCTTCTGTCCGGATATTTGCCCTATTACTCTGAGCCAGATGAACAAGCTGGATGCAAAACTGAAAAAAGAAAACCCATCATTGGCAGAGAAAATAAACTACGTCATGGTCACAGTAGACCCAGGTAGGGATACCTTAGAAAAGCTGAAGGCTTATGTTCCTCATTTTAACCCGGACTTTGTCGGTATTACTGGTGATCTGAAAAGCATTTATGATCTGGCGGTGCAGATGAATGTGCCTTTCACGCCGGTGGTTGCCCCCGAAGATGAATACTATCTGGTTGATCATGGGGCCAATATTGCGGTGGTGAATCCTCGTGGTGATTATCACGGTTTTATTCGCCCTCCCCTTGAGCCGGAAAAATTGGCAAGAGTGGTCAAGGCTATCGATCAACTGTATTGATATACCCATCACCTTTGCAGGAGTGATTTGGCTGTTGAGGCAAAAGGGCTCAGTATTCTCAGCCCCAAAGCTTTCTATTGCTCTTTTAGCCAACCAGAACGATGCAGGCCCAGAGGTAATTCCACCACCGCACCAGCAGGCACTATTGCGCCCACATTACCATTAATGGGTGTAAAGCTGTCACCACCCGAAAAACCGTTGTATTTCTTTAAAACCCGATCATGCAGAGTAATGGTTTCATCATGAAAAAAAGCACCTGCGGTGTGTAAGTGCAGTGCGTAAGTTCTGCTTGTTCCTCCGGTCGCTTCGCAACTCAAAGTACTATTCGATGTATGGTTGGGTGCAAACGTAGAGAATGTTAACAAAGGACCAGCGCCGGGTTTACTGGGCAAAATTGCCGCCCCTCCCATGGTGATTTCATTTTCTTCAGCCGCCTTCCCGTTATTGGCAACCAGTCCCGTTCCGCTATTGTTCACCTTAAGAAAATCAATGTACCAACCCTTTGTATTGCTATCATCAAATGTAGCTTCAGCGGCCCCTTGTTGAGTACCTGTTGCCTGCTGTACGTGATTCAGCGTCGTGTTGTACAGCTGGTCATCAATGATGACATTAGGTATCTCTGTACAATGTATATCACTGTCAGTGCAATTCTTTTTAAATTGGGTGATAGCCGTATTCATATCTCTGATAACAAAGAAACGGTCAATGACGCTTTTCGTATCACCTTCATCAACTGGCGGAACAGGGTGAGCACGATTACCACTACCTACGGCAACTGCATCGTATTTAATGCCATTATACAACGTGCTGGCCACCGCAGGCTGGTAGAGAAAACGTCGATCATTGCCTTGATCTGGCGGACTATTTTCGGCACCACCAGACTTATTATCAATACCAAGCCTCGCTAATTGTATTAATGACCAGTCAGCCTGCTCCTTATTATTGGCTTCAGTAATACGCAGCACATCAATACGGAAAATGTTACCCCCGGAATCATTCGCATAAATCCGGTCATGCAAACCGTCATTATTGCTATCCATTACGGTGACAGAAGCTGGAAAACTCCAGTTGAACAAATCGGTTTCTTCAACGTTTTGGAGTATTTGCTGCTTTTCTGATTCATCACTGGTGGCTTTTGTACCCTTAGCGACAAAAGCCTTAATCAGTTCGCCAGTACCGGCATCCACAACATAAAGCCCTTTGCCTCTGGCTGAGGTTTCCCTGGGGACTTTTGTGCTACGAATGTCGTCTTTTCCCTTGTACTCGCTAATAACATTATCACCGTCATACCCACCGCCTAAAACCAGAGCATATTTATACTTGATAATCCTGTCATCATCCGGATCGAGTGTTCGATGGCCCGGTAATAGCATAGGTATTGGCTTCGCCCAGCTTTGGCCAAGCTCTTCAAAGCCAGTGGTCTTATTATCAATCCGCCAGAGCAATCTGGGGGGAGCGTTTGGGTTTGTGACATCAACGGCATAATAACTGGTACCACCACGGCGCATACCAAAGAAGATCACCATTCTGTCTCCGGGTGTTTGCGCATTGATCGTTCCATCTTTGTCAGCATCGATTCGGACAAAGCTGATCTCACCATCAATCCCGTAGGGATGTTTTTTGGGTTTATCCCAGGCCACACTATCAAGCAGCCCTAAACTTTCTTTGGCAAAGAATGCCCAGTTCTCATAAGGGGCAACATCATCGCCACGATCCTCAATCATATGCAGAAAACCGTGATTGGTACCGAACACCAGCCGTATATCGGGATTGGACAGGCTGTGATTTTCACCAAGTGCACCATAATTAAGCACAACAGGTTTTGAGTGTTGGATATCTCCCAGTGACCAACTTCTTTCATTCCCACTTCTTGCTTTACCCAGCACCCAGCGCAAGCGAGCTATATCCATGTTATGCGGATTTGCGTTATGAGATATAGAAACCATAATCTCAGAGCCATCATCAGAGGCGACATTAGTATAAAAGTGTCGATCACTTCGCCGCCCCTGTGCATTAATGACGCTATCAAGCCCACCTTTTAACGTGCTGCCTCCATCGGAAGAAACGGTGCTCCAATAAGTGCTGATGCCATCCTGAAGATAGGGGGAGTCTTTCGAAAATGCCGGTGTGCAGTTCTTTGCCAGAACAGTGCCCAGTGGGTGTTCACAGTTCTCTGTATCAACTTTGTGCAGCTTGAGTTTTTTAATATTGCCATACCAGCGGGCTGATTCTTCTGGCTTAAATACCGGGAAATAGACACTATCTAACGAATCAACACGTGTTGTATTGTCCACTGCAACGGTGGGAGAAACAAAAGCACTGTTTCGATTAAGAACGTCTTTGATTGCCCCCCTAAAAGCCTTGGCCAGATCATCAACCTGCGTGCATTGAGAGGTGGCATTGCTTTGAGTGGTGTAACATTTACCCCCGCCTGCCTCGGCAGTATCGTATAAAAGCTTCTGATCGGTTTGAAAGCCTATAGTGTACGTAAAAGCTTTTTGTCTGCCTGTGTCTGTTGAATTATCCAGACCACCACTCGACGGATTCGCCAGGTATTTTGCCAGTCCTGGCAAGCAGTGCCGGTTGTTGTTATCTGACGCTATTTTGGGACAATCTGCGTCCAGATCAACAGAACCAAATCGAGTTTTAAGTAGTTTTTTGATTTCTTCCGTTGGATGATGTGCAAATTCATTTCTCCCTAGCGCAGGCAGCCTATGATATGGCTCACCATCGGTGACATAGATGATATAAATATTTTGACAGGTTTTAACCGGGCTTTTGTACTTACCTCCTGAAAGAGAATTTGATTTAGGTTTAACACTTGCTCCAGAATAACTAAATCCCGACAGGTATCGGTAAACTTCATAATATGTATGACACAAGGGAGTATATCCGCTTGCAGTTATACCTTTTCTCATTAAATTGACAATATCGTAACGGCTGTACTTTTCAATGGGGTACTCAACCACAGCTTCTTTTCTACTGCCCCCAGTGAATAGAGATAGGCCAAAATCGATATGTCTGTTTTTCTCGATTATTGATTCAACCGTTTGAGTAGCAACTTCTATTCGGCTTAGAATGCTTACATCAGTCTTCCAGTTGACAAAATTTTTATGACACTTATAGAAAAATAATCTGCTTTCACAATACTCGCCCTTCTCAGCATCAGAAAGTGGCGGGTATTCAGATGCTCTTTCACCTACTCTGGGTACATAATTAATTAGTTTTGTCTTATCTTTATCATTCTTGATTTTTCTATAGCCTACACCTTGATAAAGCTTATTAGGATTATAAGGCTCGGTATTGTTTTTGAAGGCTTCTTTATCTCTCATACTCCCAGAAGTATCCAAAATAATCATCACCTGAGGTCGCTGAGACGTGACCGCAAAATTACCCACAAAAATATCAGAATCATCGGCTAAAACCGGCTGACAGACTAAAGAGAAAAACAGTGAGACTAAAGCCAGCAACCACCTGCTGTTCCCGTACAACTTGTATGCTTTCATTGCTAATTATTTTAACTCTTTAGTTTGCTTACTTCTTATTACTGCTGCCGGTAACCGTCACATCAATAATACCTGCACTGTTGGTGCCGGTTTCTCCAGCTTGCCAGAGGGTTTTATAGTGATTTTGTCTCAGCGTTGTACTGATTCCCGATTGGCTTCGGACAACCTCTGTCTCAAAATAATCCGTTCTGGTCTGATTCACACCACCACTGTCGCCAGTTCGCTGACTCTGAGCGTTTTCAGCTATCAATCTAACGTGAGGGGCCTCATCGGAAGGGGAGCACTTTGATTCAGGTGTTTTGGCCAGAGGGTCAAATTCTTCATATCGTCCTATAGTGGTGCAGGAATGCGCTTCAAGATCTAATGTATTTACTTCCTCAAGTACGCCCTGGGCTTCATAAAATGTCAGCGTTTTAAGCTCTGCATTAGCCAGTGTTCTTGGTCCCAGCGTCGTTTGATAAGCCACCACTGCAGCGATAGAACTGATCATCAATATAAACAGCAGAGTGGCCAAAAGCACTATACCTACCTGTTTACCCCCTTGCGGCTTCTGATGGTTCATAGCACCTCCCTATAACGGTTGTTATACAAGAAAACCGTTTGTGTCATCAGCTCGGCGGGGGAATGACTGCTTTTACCTTTCACGGTGATACCGCCCACATCATACTCTTTGGTGTCGTTAATATTGGTTGTTTGTCGCCCTCTGGCTAACACGTTGACTTCAACGGCTCTGACACGGCGCCAGTAATTAATGTTTTCAGTCGTTGCGGGTGCATCAATCCATTGCTCAATGTCTGAACTAGCAGGCTGGTTTGCCATGCCCAGACGAACACGAACCTGCATAACGTCGGAAGCCAATACACGCGGGGTTAATCTATTCCCATCCAGCTCCAGTACGATTAAATCGTTATCAGCAGAGCGATATATCAGATTGTATAAATAGGGACGTATGACTCCGTTTGGCATTGGGGGCGGAGATTTTCCGATAAATATTGCCCCTTCGGTGGAGTTGCTGATGAGGTAGCTGGTGTCATCCTGAAGATCAGCTGAATCCACTTCCGGGCCAATAGCGCCTTTGATCAGTAGCCAGTCAGAAGGTGCGCCATCCGATGAGTTGTAGTTGCCTGTACCCGCGTTATTAACACAGCCCAGTATGTCTGAATTTGCACCAGGCCCCTGACCGGCCATAAAACTGACGTTCACATTATCCGGGGCAGCTAAACCTCGGCAATTATTCCCGGTGATACTGAGTGCATCAGCGCTCACGGAAGCGAAAGGTACGCCGTTACTATAGCCCGCTGAACTCAGATCCTTTGTGATCAAAGTCAGTGCAATTCGGGCATTTTGATTCAATTCGCTATAAGCTATTGCGCTGTTTTGTGCACGAACTGAAGTAAGATAAAAAAGCGATACAACAGCCAGCAGTATCAGTGACAACGTCATCGCGACCATCAGCTCAATCAGTGAAAACCCTCGGCTCTCAAGCCTTAAAAAAATTCTCCCTGCAGAGGTACTGTACGATAGTCGCCTATTGTTCATTACATTTGTTACTCGTTTAAAAAATGATCCGCTGAATGTTGAAAGATGTTCTCAGCCGCTGATTCTTGTTGCTATCACTAATAACCTGCGTACGTCGTTATTGGCGTATTCTTTGTAGTTCGAATCATTAAGGCCGCAATGGTTAGTGGTGTGTTGATCAGGCCTTGGTTCCTTCCCACGCCACACCATAGTAATTTCGACAGTCCTGTTATTGGTATTCACTGAGCGGCACGCTGTTGGCAAAACCAGGCCACCTGCATTGATTCGGTCAGCATCGGCTGTTGCACCAGGCTGTGTGATATTTTCTCCCTGCAACTTTTTGTTCCAGTTCCAGAGGTCATAGCTGGCTAGCTCATCTTCAGTGCAGGTGTGTTTCGCGCAGTTTTTGGACTTCTTTGAAGGGATTGCATCGTCGTATTGATCTAACGCATCAGGATTAGCGGATATCCTGGCTAACAGGTCATTAGCCAGCTGTAATGCAAGGGTTCGCTGCGATAGCTGCTGAACTTGTTTCTGCGACTCAACAATCATGCGAGTTGCACCAACCAATGTTACAGAAATGATAAAAAAAGCGATTAGGACTTCGATGATAGTGAAGCCTTTTTCAAGACGTACAGCATCTCTCATTTTGAATAACTGCCCTTACCGAATTTCGCGTAAAGCATCGCCCAATCGGGCGGGGAGAGTTAGAATTAGAACGATGGTGCGATTAAAGCATAACCTCCTGAGCAAATGAAATATTAATTATCATCAAACCTCGGATAAATAATGTTTTTACCGTTGTGAAAGGTTTTTTACAGAGTATTCCGCCATTAGATAGTCGGCTTCTCCCTTCGGGGATAACCAAAGTACACAAAAGCCGACTTGAGCCTATAAAAAATTCTGAATTATACCCGGTGTGTGACTTTTAACTTCAATATGGCTATCCATGCCCATGGATCCCGTACAGTCCCTGTACGGGATGACAGCAGAGTGAGCACAAACCCTCTACGAGCCGTCATTCTGTACAGAGACTGTACAGAACCCAGAAGCCATGGGTCGGCAACCAACAAGATAAAAGTCACACATGACGTGAATTATCGAAGTTCGAGAATGGCTTCAATTTCTACCGGCACACCCTTTGGCAGCTCTTTTACGCCGACCGCTGCACGAGCTGGGTAAGGTTCTTGAAAGAACTCCGCCATCACCTCATTAACCTGCGGGAACGTGCTCATATCAGTCAGGAAGATCGTTACCTTGGCAGCATCAGCCAACGTGCCACCGGCAGCTTCGGCAACGGCTTTCAGGTTTTCAAAACACAGGCGGGTTTTTGCCTTAAAGTCACCTTCAAGCAATTCCATTGTCTCGGAAATCAGGGGAATCTGGCCTGAAATATAAACAGTGGTTCCAGCCTTTACAGCCTGAGAGTAGGTGCCAATGGCCTGAGGTGCTTTTTCAGTGTGGATAGTCTGACGATTGCTCATGCATAGTTCCATCGAGTTATAGAAAACAATTGATACTAGGCAAACGGCGCAGCTTTTCAAGGATTCATATCAACAAACCTTGATTTATAACTGGTTTTAAGTATCTCTTCGACGGACAATCCCATTAACACCCTTGATAACACGTAACCGCTTAATAATTCTGGCAAGATGCACCCGATCGCGAACGCTTAATAGCAACTGAACAATACAACACCGGGCATCGCGTTCAGCCATACTGATTTTTTCAATATTGCCTTCTACGGAGGTAATAGTGGTCGCCAAAGTAGCAATCATGCCACGGTGATGTTCCAGCTCAACATTTAGCTCAACCGTAAACTCACCGGTGACGTCTTTGTCCCACTCAACTTCCAGCACCTTTTCGGGGCTATTGCGAATTTCAGCTACATTAGGACAGGCATCGGTATGAATAACAATGCCACGCCCGGAGCTGACATGACCGACGACAGGGTCGCCGGGAATGGGATAACAGCATTTTCCAAAGCTGATGACCATACCCTCTGAACCGCGAATAGTGAGCGGTTTATTGGATTTTGATGTATCCAGCTGGTTTTTATCTGCAGACCCGCTTTCCAGATCGGTCAGGAGGCGAGCCACCAGATAGGCCATGCGGTTACCCAGGCCGATATCTTCCAGAAGGTCATCAAAGTGCTCCAAACCCAGTTGTTTCAATTGCCTATTGATGATGTCTTCGCTGATGTCGTCCAGCGATATTTCAAAACCAGTCAGTGCCTTCTGCAGTAAACGCCTGCCAAGACTGACCGATTCATTGCGTCGCTGATTCTTAAGGAAGTGTCGTATATTTGAACGGGCTTTGCCGGTGACCACAAAATTTAGCCAGGCAGCATTTGGGCGAGCACCGGGAACGGTCACTACTTCGACGGTCTGACCGCTTAATAATGGCTGACTGAGAGACGACAGTCGTTTATTAATACGACAGGCGACGCATGTGTTGCCAACGTCGGTATGAATCGCATAGGCATAATCAACCGCTGTCGCGCCTTTGGGTAGTTCAAAAATATGACCTTTTGGTGTGAACACATAAACTTCATCAGGAAACAGGTCGATTTTTACATTTTCGATAAACTCGAGAGAATCACCGGCATTTTTCTGAAGTTCAAGTACACCTTTCAGCCACTGTCGTGTACGGGCGTGACTCCCCGACAGGGCTTCTTCGCCGGATTTATAAAGCCAGTGAGCAGCGATACCGTTATTAGCCATGTCTTCCATTTCCTGGGTTCGGATCTGGATTTCAATAGGTACACCATGCATGCCGAACAGAGTGGTATGCAGTGATTGATAGCCGTTGGCTTTGGGGATGGCGATGTAATCTTTAAAGCGTCCGGGAATCGGCTTGTATAAGTTGTGCACAATCCCGAGCGCTCGATAGCAGCTGTCAACGCTGTCAACAATGATGCGAAAGGCAAACATGTCCATGATGTCGTCAAAGGACTTTTGCTGATTCTTCATCTTGTTGTAGATGCTGTAGAGGTGTTTCTCACGACCAACAACCCGACCTTTTAAACCTTCCTCTTCAAGGCGGGTGGCTACCGCTTCCTGAACCTGACTGACGAGGTCTTTGCGATTGCCTCTGGCATTGCGAACAGCCTGCCGAATCAAACGACTGCGCATGGGGTACATGGCAAAAAAGCCAAGATCTTCCAGCTCAATACGAAGATTATGCATTCCCAGCCGGTTGGCGATGGGGACATAGATTTCGAGGGTTTCGCGGGCAATTCGGCGACGTTTGTCCGGCCGAAGCACTCCAAGAGTTCGCATGTTATGCAGGCGATCTGAGAGTTTTACCAGAATCACCCGAATATCCCGGGCCATGGCCAGCGCCATTTTCTGGAAATTGGCCGCCTGAGCCAGCGTCTTGTTTTCGAACTTCATGTGGGTCAGTTTACTGACCCCGTCGACCAGATCGGCAACCGTATCGCCAAACTGCTCGGCAATAGCCTGTTTTTCGATTCCGGTATCTTCAATAACATCGTGCAGCATGGCAGCCATCAGGCTTTGATGATCCATGTGCATATCCGCAAGAATGGAGGCGACTTCCAGAGGATGGATGATATAAGGGTCGCCACTACGACGGGTTTGACCGTCGTGTGCCTGTTCAGCGTAATAGTAAGCCCGACGAACAAGGTTGACCTGCTCGGAATTAAGGTAGGACTTCAAGCGGCCGGCAAACTCATCGATGGTTAGCAAAGCCCGCTCCTCCCGTGCAGATTAACCCGTGCCTTCCAGGCAACTACCAGACAGCCTTTGATAAAATTAGTCTTTCAGGCTGAACAATATTCACTGAGCAACATTCACTAAACAGAGAATCAGCTTTCAACACCAGCCAGAAACATGGCCGCTTCATCTTCATCAATGGTATGTTCTTCGACGGTCAGAGGATTGACCAGGCCTTCGGCAATCTCACGCAGAGCCACTACGGTTGGTTTGTCATTTTCCCATTCTACTTTTGGGTCTTTACCGCCGATGGTCAGCTGGCGAGCGCGCTTGGACGCAACCATTACCAGTTCAAAGCGGTTTTCAACACTATCCAGACAATCTTCTACAGTAACTCGAGCCACGTTTCACTCCATCAATCAGTCGTTATTAGCCGGTTTGCGGACCTTTTAGTTTACTTTACGGCCATATTGCACACAAGCATTAGCATCCTCAGTATAAGTACCCAATCATATCAGGTTATAGTAGACGCCTTGCATGAAAGACCGCTCATAGGTTTTAGTCTTCGGAAACAGTGATGACAAAGATATCGGATAAATTAATCGCCCTCAGGGCTGAAATGGCAAAACATGGAGTCCACGCATGGATTATTCCTTCTTCAGACGCTCATGAAAGTGAATATGTGGCTGATTACTGGCTCGGTAGAGAATGGCTGTCCGGCTTTAACGGCTCTGCCGGTACTCTGATTGTCACTACAGAGGATGCAGCCCTATGGACCGATGGACGTTATTTTTTGCAGGCAGAACAGCAGCTCGCTGGTACTGGTATTCAGCTAATGAAAGAGGGGCAGCCAGGTGTTCCCAAACAGGTTGAATGGCTGCTGGATCTTGTTCCGGAAGACGGTCGGGTTGGGGTTGATGGCAACTCTATGAGCTTGACGAAAGCTCGTGGGCTGAAAGGCAAACTCAAGAAAAAAAACATCAGCCTGAAGACAGGTCAGGATCTTCTCAATAACGTTTGGGCTGATCGCCCTGCTTTACCCTCCAATCCGGTCTTTTTACATCCAGACAACTATGCTGGGAAAACACGGGAACAAAAGCTCGCTGATGTTCGCCAGGCAATGACAGAAAAAGGTGAAAAAGCTGCTGATCTGCTTCTAATTACCACTCTGGATGATATCGCCTGGCTGTTTAACCTGCGCGGTTCTGACATTGAATGCAACCCGGTCTTTCTGGCTTATGCATTGATTTCTGACGATCAGGCAACTTTGTTTATCAATGAAACCCGCATTGAGAATGAGGCTTTGCAGGCATTAAAGGATTCAAATATTGTATTGCAACCGTATGAATCCATCTCGGATGCCATTCGTTCACTGCCGGATTCAACAACTTTATGGCTGGACCCGGCTACGACCAGCCAGAACCTGTTTAATTATCTGCCTGATGCCGTTGATGTTATTGAAGGTACATCACCCAGCCGGGCACTGAAAGCCGTTAAAAATCCGACCGAAATCAGCCGTATGGCGGATTGTCATCGCCGTGATGGCGTTGCCATGGTGCGTTTTTTACGCTGGCTGGATGAGCATATCCCGACAGGTCAGCTCAATGAAGTGAATATTGATGAGAAACTGGTCAGCCTTCGTGCAGAAGCAGGTGAGTTTAAAGGTGTGAGCTTCCCGGCCATTGTCGGCTACGCTGATCATGGCGCTATCGTTCACTATCGTGCTGATGAGCAATCTAGCCACATAGTCAGCAATAAGAGCCTGCTGCTGATTGATTCCGGTGGTCAGTATCCTGATGGTACTACCGACATCACCCGAACCATTGCCTGTGGTGATATGACCAATGAAGAAAAGCGAGATTACACGCTGGTCATGAAAAGTCATATTGCAATGGCAGCCGCTCGTTTTAAAAAAGGCACTCGCGGTATTCAGCTGGATGCCATTACTCGTCAACCATTGTGGGCTGAAGGTCAGGATTACAACCACGGAACCGGTCACGGTGTTGGCTATTTTCTGAATGTTCACGAAGGCCCGCAAAGTGTTAGCCCTCGCTGGTTTGATGTAGCGCTGGATCCCGGCATGTTGATTACCAATGAACCTGGCATGTACCGCAATGGCAAACACGGGATTCGTCTCGAAAATATCATGTTGGTTGAGGAAGGCGCTTCTAATGAATTCGGTGAGTTTTATCAGTTAAGATCACTCACTCTGGCACCCTTTGATACTCGGCCACTGATTAAGGAAATGCTTACATCAGCGGAAATAGTGTGGATTAACGAGTATCATGAGCGGGTTTTTGCGGAATTGGCTCCACTGCTCACAGAGAAGGATAAAAACTGGTTGCAACAGGCAACATCTGCCGTTTAACTCAATATTGGCAGAGCACCATTCTTGGTGCTCTGGTGTTTTCTATCGGTTATTTTTTTTAACCGTATTTTCAATAGATTCAATGCTCTCTGGGACTCTCGGAAGCGGTGAGCGGTCGATTTCATGCTGTATCGGTTTTATATCCAATGGGTTTTGCAATGCATCAATTTTGTCTTCGTTATGAATTTCTCTCTCTTTGACCCATTGCCTGACCTTCTTACTGACCATCTCATTGGTTGAAAAAAGATCAACAATTTCAGACAGTGGTGATTGCACAGAATCTGGAAATGCACTCACTATTCGTGCCTTACGTTCAGACAATTTTGCCTTAATCTCTTCTTCGCTTTCTTTCACTGACTCCTGTTTTTTAACTGCGCTGGAAACTCTGATGCCAGCAGACTGTAGAAGGCTATCTGCATACTCATCAGACGAGCAGTTTATACCTTCATTCAATTTAAAAACGAAATCGCTTGTCACTTGCACGGCATCACGCCCATTACTTTCACGGATGATAGCGGCATCCAGACTATTTTGTAGTTGGACGATTAACTTTTCGTCTATTGTTCTCGATAACGCCTCATAGTCCATTTTCCAACCATAAAGCTCTATTGGTAAGTCTCGCTTGTAATTATGGACAACGCCGCTATTTACATCATTAGCATCTGCTTTTTCTTGCCGCTCTTGCGCGGTAACTATTAACTCTGCAATCTGAACGGACTGGCTCGCTCTCAGTGGCTGACTGCTGAAACCGATTCTTTCTGCACCATCCGGTGAGAGTGATTTAACAGAAGCATTAAACTGTTTATCTGCTTCTCTTGAGGTGTATTTATCAATCAATACATCCACATACTGTTGCATTTGTTCTGAAGATAACTCCCCTTTTTCAAACTTATCAGCAGCAAAAAGAACCAGAAGTTTCAAGTTTGCATCTTGGCTAAGATCTTGTTTATGTAACTGATTCTTTAATTGTTGAAATCCATTATCACTGATTAATTTCGCTGCATTAGAATGGGTAATTCTTTCTAATTCCTGCCATTCTTTATTATTGCGAGCTTTGTCAATGGCAGCATCAGTAGCCTCTTTGCCAGTGAGAGGGCGCCCTATGATAAGTTTCTCATTATTCTTTTTATGAGTGAATTTATTAGCTTTTGTTTTAGCTGAATTAGTGTTTTTTTTCTTATCGGAAATTATTTTTTTGTTTTTGAGGATCGTTTTTCCTAATCGATATTCAGACAGCTTTTTCAAAAATCGCTCTATAACAGAAGATTTGGGTATTTTTTTATGTATTTTTGTTTTCTTGATAGGTAAACCTTTGTGCTTACCCACAGGGGCGTCAATATTATTTTTATTTGTGGGTAATGATTGGTTGATACCCAACTCCTTAAGCCATTCTAAACGCATTTTTCTCCGCTCCCTGAAGTAAACACATCTTTAAAGTCTAGCTCGGATGTATCGTGAAATAGCTGACAACCTGAGTTGCCAGCCATAAAATATCAACCAATCAACCCTTTAATCAGGTCTTCTTTGTAATGTTGAACCCAACCGGTCGCCAAACGACGACTTCGGATAATGGTTTGCAGATCACGCAGCGCCAGATCAAATTCATCATTGATAACAAGATAATCAAATTCAGCGTAATGTGACATTTCATTGACAGCCTGGGACATACGACGTTCGATAACCTCCATATTATCAGTAGCACGACCAATCAGGCGCTCTCGCAATACCTCAAGGGAAGGAGGCAAAATGAAGATAGACACCGCTTCAGGCATCAGCTGACGCACCTGCTGTGCACCCTGCCAATCGATCTCCAGAATCACATCTTCACCGTGGTTAAGCTGTTGCTGAACCCAAAGTGCTGATGTGCCGTAATAGTTGCCAAAGACTTCAGCATGCTCCAGAAAAACACCTTCTCCCAGCATCGCTTTAAAACCATCGATGGTGGTGAAGTGATAGTTAACACCGTCCTGCTCACCAGGGCGAATACTACGGGTAGTATGGGAGACAGACACACGCACATGGGGCGTGGATTTGACCATGGCCTTTACCAGGCTGGTCTTACCGGCACCCGAGGGGGCGGCAATGATGTAGAGTTTACCTTTATTCATGAATGCTCCAAGGTACCTGAGCCTATTCTGCAAAGAATAGACTGGCTACCTTATTTAAATATTCCTTATCTGTTGTGCTGTTCAGGCGATCGACAGGCAAACTCAAGAACCTGACTGATATTACCTAGCTGATGGCTCCGGAATAACAGACTTCTTCGAGTTTGCCGGTGTCTACATCGTAAATAAATCCTCTGACAGTGATTGCATCGTCACCACTATCAGGAATCCAGGGGTGATTCAGAATCGCAGACATACCCCGTCGTACATCCCATTCCAACCGAACCATGCTCTGCTCACTATGGGGCGAATCCAGTGGCTCAGGCTCTCCACGAAAAGCATGAAAAGCGGATGGTGTCGATGATGACGTTTTACAGCTTGTGAATGCCCGCCCGGTAGCCTGCCTGAGCAGACTTTCTGCAGCTTCATCCCCTTCAAGGCCCGCTTTGAGTAAGTCATCTGAAAAGGCAAGCATACCGCAACGCGTATGATGTATGAGGATAATCTCATTGGTATTGAGTAAGTGATGGGAAATGACCAAGCTGCGAATCGTATCTTCAGTAACAACACCACCAGCATTACGAATAATGTGGGCATCACCGGTCTGCAAACCGAGCAAATCTTCCACATCAATCCGGGCATCCATACAGGCAACCACAGCCAGACGACGAGCCGGTTGAATGGCTTGTTTGCCTGGATAGGAAGCAGTGTGCAAAGAATGTCCACAGGCATATTGCTGATTACTTTCCAGACACTGATCAGTGGTTGAACTGGCCATATAACTTACTCCATCAGGCACTTAGGGCAGGAATATCAAATGTGTATTTGAGTGATTATATACTGACCAGTTTTACGTAGAAAGAATAACGCCATCGCTTCTATCTGAAACCACTTATTCAATATTCTGTATTTGCTCCCGCATCTGCTCAATCAGCACTTTAAAGTTAACCGCTACTTGAGTCAGACCGGCATTGATAGATTTGGAAGACAGTGTGTTGGCTTCGCGGTTCAGTTCCTGCATCAGGAAATCCAGACGACGACCCACCGCCTCTTTTTTGCCAGACAGTGTTCTTCTCACTTCACTAATATGCGTTTCAAGGCGATCCAGCTCTTCGTCCACATCCATTTTTTGTGCCAGAAGCACCACTTCCTGTTCGAGACGTTCAGGGTTAAGCTCGGCTTTGGCTTCTTCCAGACGACCAAGAATTTTCTGGCGCTGGGCTTCAAGAAGCTCAGGCAGTACAGTACGTAGGCTGTTGACTTCTTCAAGAATGTTATCCAGGCGGGTATGAATGAATTTTTCCAGTTCAGCCCCTTCCCGCTGTCGCATCGATTTCAGCTGGTTTATGGCATCACCAAAGGCATTAACAGCGGCTTTGTGAACAATCACCATTTCCGTTTCTTCCGCAGCCTGCACGCCATGCCATTGAAGGACCTCCAGTGGATTCACTGGAACTGTATCACCAAACAGTTCATTCACTTCAGCCACGGCTGTCTGGAGCTTTTCCAGAACCGTACGATTCAAAGTCCATTCCTGTCCGGCATCAGCTAGCTGCACTCGCAAAGTGCACTCCACTTTGCCACGCCCCAGTTGCTTACGCAGAGTTTCCCGAACGGCAGGTTCTATTTCCCGCATCTGTTCTGGCAGGCGCAAGTGAGGCTCAAGGTAACGATGATTGACGGAACGAATTTCCCAAACAAGATGACCCCAGTCTTCCTGAACCTGAACCCGGGCGAATGCAGTCATACTAGAAGTCATGAAATACTCTTTTGATTGATTTAGGGTACGAATAGCTGGCTAATTATTTCAGAAGTTTATCCACATTAGAAATAATCACAGCATTTCCCTGTAAAAAGAATCGACTAAGGCGTTATCACCACCGCTGGATAGTGGTTATAATTCGGTTTTATTTTTTCAGCGGTTATTAGGTCATGACCATGCGTCCCAGCAGAAGAACAGCAGATGAGCTGCGTGAAGTTAAAATCACCCGTCACTTTACCAAGCACGCCGAAGGCTCTGTGCTGGTTGAGTTTGGTGATACCAAAGTGATTTGCACAGCTTCTGTCGACAGAGGTGTTCCGCGTTTTCTCAAAGGATCTGGTCAAGGCTGGGTAACGGCAGAGTATGGCATGCTGCCACGTTCCACCACCGATCGAATGGGGCGTGAAGCCGCTCGTGGTAAACAAGGTGGCCGGACTCTGGAAATTCAGCGTTTGATTGGTCGTTCTCTGCGCGCCGCTGTGGATATGAAGCAGCTGGGTGAAAACACCATCAATATCGACTGTGATGTTATTCAGGCCGATGGAGGTACTCGTACTGCATCTATTACCGGCGCCTGTGTCGCTCTGGTGGATGCTATTCGTTACATGCAAAACAAGAAAATCATCAAGAACGATCCTCTCAAACATATGATTGCTGCGGTTTCTGTTGGTATTTACAAAGGCAGCCCGGTGCTTGATCTGGACTACCCGGAAGATTCCAGTGCAGAAACCGATATGAATGTTGTTATGACTGACGACGGCGGTTTTATTGAAGTCCAGGGTACTGCAGAAGGTGCGCCCTATTCTCAGAACGAAATGACCGCCATGCTCGCTCTCGCTCGCGCAGGCATTGAAGAGATTGTTGCGGTTCAGAAAAAAGCGCTTGAACAAGATTAAGTTAGCTATTTTTCGTCTATTTTAAAAAAAGCTCTGTTCAAAACATGGACAGGGCTTTTTTTATGATTCGGTAACAGCCTATGCTAATCGCTTTTGTTGGTTCTCACGGAACCGGTAAAACCACCACCTGTAAAGCCCTGCATAAACAGCTGGGCAAAAAACAATGGCGTCTGTACGAAGACTTTTTCCGAAAAATCTGTCAGCAGCTAGGCTATGACAATATGAGAGAGCCTATATTGCGGGAACAAAACAAAGAGGCAACCGTTTCCGCCATTGTTGCCAGTGCGCTTGGTTCACTAACACATCGGGAAAAAGAGGCTGAACCCAATGGTCTGATTGATATGGGACCACCTTCTATGATGGCTTATCTTCGATACTGGATGAAAATCTGCAATAAACCTGTCTGCCCGTTTATTCTTGATCTCTACGATTATGTAAGCGCCAGTATTGATTACTACATTTATTTGCCAACTGGAATCTTCCCTATGGAAGCCGACGGAATGAGAAATCCGGATCCGATTTTTCAGAAGGATATTGACCAGTGGGTGTTAGGTAATCTGGACGCGTTAGGTACAAAACAAGACAACATCGTTCGTCTACAAAGTCTGAGTACTGAAGACCGCGTAAATGAAATCCTGAACGCTATAAAAACAACAAAACCCTAAAAAGCCCTAAAAGCCCTGACAAATACAGGGCTTGCTTTCAGATCAGGAAATCGATCAGATTGACAGTTCCCATTCGTAATCCATAATGACCGGCGCGTGAGAGGAAAAAGCCTGTACCTTATAGATGCCGCCATTTAGTACACGGCTGCGCATACCGGGAGTAATCACCTGATAATCCAGACGCATACCGTCGTTTGCTTCACGAGCTTCGTCGTCTTTCCAGAAACTGAACTTACCTGCTTCACGATCTACTTCACGGTAAGCATCAATAAAGCCCATATCGCCAAACAAGCCTTCCATCCAGCCTCGTTCAGCTTGATTAAAGCCTGAGATTTCTTCGAGATCGCGCCAGTTCGCCACATCAATCTTGCGGTGTGCAATATTCCATGTACCACCCATAATGAACTCACGGCGCTTGCGACGCTGTTTGCCAAGATGGTGGGAATATCCGTC
Organism: Endozoicomonas sp.; assembly: GCA_965199185.1. Classification (GTDB taxonomy): domain Bacteria; phylum Pseudomonadota; class Gammaproteobacteria; order Pseudomonadales; family Endozoicomonadaceae; genus Endozoicomonas. The sequence goes on from CBDAQW010000007.1 coordinate 79,535, forward strand.
GAGAAAACGATATTTGAAATTCTGACTTTCTTCGTCATGACCTTCAGGAACATACAGCGTTGCTATGCTAATTTTATCGAAATCTGCTTGCAGATATCGTCCGGTTTCATCCACTTCAGGAATCCCAAGGCCGCTAATAATGGCTTTAGGTGCTTGTCGTGTATAAATCGCCACACCTCCGCGATTATCTCTCTTATAGCCACTAAAGGCATAACAGAAATACCCTTCCAGATAATACTGATCTTCAATCACATACTCGTCTTCGCGAGTATCCTGCAGAAGAATCAGGTCAGCATCCTGCTCTAAGAGCCAGTCGAAGAGGCCTTTTTCTCTTGCGTTTTTTATGCCTTCACAGTTTAAACTGATAACTCTCATTGAATACACCTTGTCAGGGCTACCGGGCAGGTATGACGAATTTTATTCTCGTTCCGCCTTCCAGATGCGCCAACATTAAACTACTGCCTTGTCAGATGGGCAGATCTGCAAGACGATGTATCACCCGGACAGCATTCAGGCACCTTTTACAGAAACGGGTCTGAAGGTGTGTCTTTGTCCGAGCGGCTACAGAAAATGGGGAATTGTATCGGACAAATGATAACGGGTCGCCCTCCGTATGTTTATCCGCATTAATGCTGCCTCTTCTGTCTTTCTCTCCCAATGGCTACAATAGATTTGGTATGTTTCCCTTATAAACTCATAACAGTTTTGAATAGACCGTCACAGCTGTTCATCCCAAGGAAAAGTTCCCAGTGCATCAGTACCAAAAAGAGTTCTTCGATTTTGCTATTCAGCAACACGTCATTCGCTTTGGTGAGTTCACCTTGAAATCCGGTCGCTTATCGCCCTATTTTTTTAATGCAGGTCTATTCAAAACTGGCGAGGCAATGAGCAAGCTCGGGCATTTTTACGCGCAGGCGATTGCCAGCTCAGGTATTGATTTTGATATTTTATTTGGCCCGGCTTACAAAGGTATACCCTTGGCAACCGCGACCTCTATTGCTCTGAATGACCAGCACGGTATTAACACACCCTGGTGCTTCAACCGCAAGGAAGTGAAAGATCATGGGGAAGGCGGACGCATTGTGGGCGCGCCTCTTGAAGGCAAGGTCATTATTGTGGATGACGTGATCAGTGCCGGAACAGCGGTTAGAGAGGTGATGAACATCATTGATGAGTCAGATGCCAAACCTGTAGCCGTGATAGTCGCTCTCGATCGTCAGGAAAAAGGCAAGGGGGAGCTGTCGGCTATTCAGGAAGTGGAGCGGGATTTTGGTATCCCGGTACTCAGCATCGTTACTCTGACGGATTTGCTGGAATACGCAAAGAGCAGTGACCAACTTGGTCAACATGTGCCTGCTATTCAGGCTTATCGAGAAGAATACGGTGCTTTTTAGTCTGTTGAATGGTTTTTGATGGGAATCTTTTTATCGGGATTCACTTTGTGAATCCCGACCTACGGACAACTAACATATCAGGCTGGACGGAAGACAATCTCAGATAATTCATGCCACTGGTCAGCCCAATGAGCGGTGGGCAACTTTTTGAACTCACTACGAACATACTGAACAATGCGGCCTTCTGCGGTAGCCATCAGCAGGTTGGCCGTCGTTCCTACGGTCATGCGGGTGCGCAAGCCTTCTTTAATTTCTGCTTCACGCAACACCTGCTTGATCTGGGTATCCAATCGTTCAAACAATTGTATCATTCTCTGACGCAAACGGTCGGTTTCACCTGCCAGAGCATCGCCGGTAAGAATGCGAGTCAAACCGGGGTTTTTCTCGCAGAAACCCAACAGCAGAACCAGAATTCGCTCACAACGGATTAAGGCAGGTGATTCATCAGCAATAATCTTTGAGATCCTGGAGAACAGGGCTTCTTCGATGAACTCGATAAGCCCTTCAAACATCTTGGCTTTGCTAGGGAAGTGGCGATATAGCGCCGCTTCAGATACGCCCACTTCCTTTGCCAGTGCAGAGGTAGTGATGCGTTCCCCGGGGGCTGTTTCCAGCATGTGCGCCAGGGCCTGCAGTATTTGTTCCTTGCGCGAAATTTTCTGAGGCATATCCATTACAACTAAATAATACTCCGATCCAGTCTGTCAGAGGGCATGTCATTCAACCACCTGATCAAACCTCTCCGGTAATAAGGGTTCCAACACCCCGGTCAGTCAGCAGTTCGAGCAACACCGCGTGAGGTACTCTCCCATCAATGATATGAGCTGTTTTCACGCCATTTTTCACTGCGCTGAGGGCACATTGTATCTTGGGAAGCATGCCACCATAAATAGTGCCATCCGCAATGAGGTGCTCAACCTGATCTGTTTCGAGCCCCGTTATCAATTCACTATCACGGTTCAGAAGCCCTGGCGTGTTAGTCAACAACAATAATTTTTCTGCCTTTAGAGCTTCTGCCAGACAACCTGCCACCAAGTCGGCATTGATATTATACGATGCGCCGTCGTCATCCACGCCTATAGGCGCAACCACCGGAATAAAATCTGAACCCTGAAGCATATTGATCACATCGGTATTGACAGATTCGACTTCACCAACCTGACCAATATCAATGATTTCAGGTACGATCATTTCTGGCGTCTGATGCGTCACCTTCAGCCGTTTTGCCTTGAGAAATTGTGCATCTTTACCGGTGATACCAATAGCTCTGCCACCGTTTTTATTGATAAGTGTGACAATTTCTTTGTTCACCAGGCCACCAAGTACCATCTGAACCACATCCATGGTGTTGGAGTCCGTCACTCGCATGCCTTGTACAAAGCGGTTCTCGATTTTCAATCGCTCCAGCATGCTACCAATTTGTGGGCCGCCACCATGAACGACCACCGGATTAAGCCCCACCGCTTTGAGTAAAACAATACCTTGGGCGAAGCTGTGCTTTAGTGCCTCACTTTCCATAGCATTGCCTCCGTATTTGACGACAACCGTCTTGCCCGCATACCTTTGCAGATAAGGTAAGGCTTCGGTTAAAACCTGAGCAATATCCTGATCAGACAAAACGAGACTGTCCATCACAACTCCTTCTGGAAGCATTGTTGTAAACAGCGGTTAAATAGCTGTTGAAATTATATTTATAACAAGGTTTAGTTAATGCAGGTCGGCTCATCGTTCGGAAAAGCCGACGTCCGGAGGCATTCTACATGAATTCAGAACATCAGTGCTTCCCAGTGTGTCCAAAACCACCAGCACCGCGATCACTTTCTTCAAAACTGTCAACAATCTCCAGTTCAGCCTGCACCACAGGAACCAGGATCAGCTGCGCAATACGCTCGCCGGGGTTGATTGTGAAGGTTATGTTGCCACGATTCCAGCACGAGACCATCAGTTGTCCCTGATAATCAGAGTCAATCAACCCGACCAGATTGCCCAAAACAATACCATGCTTATGGCCCAACCCTGAACGAGGCAGAATCATCGCAGCCAGAGATGGGTCTTCAATATGTATCGCCATTCCGGTAGGTAGCAATGTCGTTTGACCGGGTTCCAGCGTCAGCGCCTCAGCGACCAGAGCACGCAAATCAATACCTGCAGAGCCTTCGGTGGCATAAGCGGGTAATGGAAATTCTGTTCCCAGACGCTTATCCAGAATCCTTGTCTTCAGAGTTTTCATAGTTTTTGATTCCCCGGTTGATTAGGCTTCAGCATCCTGCAAAGCTCTTTTCCATTTGCGGTAACGATGCCCCATGATTTTCAGCAACTTGCGTGCGACTACTTTCTTGGAAGCCAGTGGTAAAGGTTCTTCAAGATCTTCTCCAAGTACGGTGACTTCATTCGTGTCAGAGTTGAATCCTGAACCCGCTTCGCTGATGTCATTGGCAACAATCAGATTCATTTTTTTGCGGCGCAACTTGTCGGCAGCATAACCCAGTACGTTTTGAGATTCAGCGGCAAACCCCATGACAAAAGGCGGTTCATCCAACGCCGTCACTGACGCAATGATATCCGGGTTTCTGATCAGACGAAGTTCCAGAAACTCAGAAGTATCATCAGGGTTTTTCTTGATTTTGTCTTTAGCTACCTCGGCAGGACGAAAGTCTCCCACCGCCGCACAGCCAATAAAAATATCCACATCGTCGATATGGTCATGAACCGCGCGATACATATCTCTGGCACTGACCACATCAATGCGGTTTACCCGGTCGGGTGTTTCCAGATTCACCGGCCCGGAAACCAGTTTGACCGAAGCACCTGCATCAATGGCCGCCTCGGCAATGGCGTATCCCATTTTTCCGGAGCTGTGATTCGAGATAAAACGAACAGGGTCAATTTCTTCGCGGGTTGCACCGGCAGTGACCATGACCGTCAAACCGCTGAGTACATCATGGGTAAACAGCTCAGCCGTCTGTTGAACAATCACTTCAGGGTCAATCATTCTGCCGGGGCCCACATCACCGCAAGCCTGATATCCATCATCAGGCCCAAACATCCGAATATTACGTTCTTTCAACGCTTCAATATTCTGCTGTGTTTTGGCATCGCGCCACATGCCCTGATTCATGGCTGGTGCCAGACAAAGCGGCGCACTGGTGGCCAGACAAAGCGTAGTCAATAAATCGTCCGCCTGCCCCGTGGTTAAACGTGCCATAAAATCTGCGGTGGCCGGAGCGACCACTACCACATCCGCCCAGCGAGCCAGCTCAATATGCCCCATGCCAGCTTCTGCTCTGGCATCCAGCAAGTCGAGATGCACCGGGTTATGCGACAAGGCCTGCAAGGTCAGAGGTGTAATAAACTCGCAGGCGGCTTTGGTCATCACTACCCGGACATCTGCACCTAACTTACCGAGTTGGCGAACCAGCTCGGCACTTTTGTAAGCCGCAATACCGCCAGTAACGCCAAGCACAATGCGTTTGTTTCGTAACTGTTGCATAGGTCGCATGTACCTTCAGGGAATTTAATGAATTAAAAAGTGTCTGAAAAACTTTCATCATAACAGCGGAACCCCATTGATGAGTATTCAAAACTGGCCTGAACCACTACGCCCCCGTGAAAAACTGTTAACACATGGCCCCCGGTCACTGTCTGATGCCGAACTACTGGCACTTTTGCTCAGAACCGGTTGTCAGGGCATGAATGTCATCCAACTCTCTGATCATCTTATTCAGCGTTTTGGCGGTCTTAACCGATTATTAAATTCTGATCATCAAGAGCTGATTAAAATCAAAGGGCTGGGAACCGCTAAAATCACGCAGTTAAATGCAATCCTTGAACTCTGTCGCCGGGTGTTAAGTCAGAAACTGCAGCAGGGCAGTCTGATGAACAGTCCGGAAGCTGCCCGTGATTATCTGCAACTGCACTTTCAGGATGAGGAGCGGGAGCAATTTGCCTGCCTGTTCCTTGATACACGACACCGGGTAATTGCTCTGGAAACGCTATTTCAGGGTACCATTGATTCCGCAGCGGTTTACCCTCGGGAGGTGGTAAAGAAAGCATTGCAACTCAACGCTGCAGCGGTGATTCTTTCCCATAATCATCCGTCAGGCGATACAACACCGAGTCAGGCAGATATTCGTATCACTGAACACATCAGCGATGCCTTGCAATTGATCGACATCAAAGTACTGGATCACGTGATTATTGGCCATGGAAACACTCTTTCTATGGCAGAGCATGGATTATTATGACTCGCAGATTCTGCAGATCACCTGAAAGAATTATGAGCCTATTTCGAAAAATACAATCCATATTCTTCAGTGACATTACTTTAATGTGCAGATAAAATTGGGCACTTTGATTTTTTATAACTGGATTCAATGATTTTTTAGAGGAGCCGGAGGGCTTACGATAGGTGAAAACCCTTGGTAATCGGGCTTTTATGGCTTTTTACGCATAATTCCTGATCTTCTGAAAATTTGCATGTATAGCTTGACTCTGGTATAAAGCCCGGTCTTTGTATAAGGGTAGCTGCTGAGGAGTCTTGACTCTGTAACCATGGGCAGACCTGCCCGAAGCAGACACTGGAATTCAGTTAAGTTTTCCGGCCTCATGGCTGGATTTTTGGTTTGAGAGGCCACCACAATGTCCAAGGTTTGTCAGGTTACCGGCAAGCGCCCGGTTACCGGGAATAATGTTTCCCACGCTCACAACAAAACAAAGCGTCGTTTCGTGCCTAACCTGCACCACAAGCGCTTTTGGGTAGAAAGCGAGAGTCGCTTCGTGCGTCTGCGCATTTCCGCTAAAGGTATGCGCATCATCGACAAGAAGGGTATCGAAGCCGTTCTGTCTGAACTACGCGCTAACGGTCAAAAAATCTAAGGTAGCGGGAGCATAGATCATGGCAAAAGGTATTCGCGAAAAGATCAAGCTGGTTTCCAGCGCTGGTACTGGTCACTACTACACCACCACTAAGAACAAGCGTAATACGCCTGACAAACTGGTGTTCAAGAAGTATGACCCGGTTGTTCGCAAGCACGTTGACTACAAGGAATACAAAATCAAGTAAGCTTGGTTTTATCATTTCTGACTTGCCGCTTCTGCGGCAAGTTGTCTTATTATTTCCCTCCTTATTTCCTCTTCTTTTTAAATTTTTCAGTCAGAAAAATTTAAGCTGATATAATGCGCCGCTTTCGAATAAGATCAGCAGGTTTGTTCATGAAACCGGAACTCCTATCACCAGCGGGAACACTGAAAAATATGCGTTATGCGTTCGCCTATGGCGCTGATGCCGTCTATGCAGGTCAGCCACGCTACAGTCTGCGAGTTCGCAATAACGACTTCAAACTGGAAAACCTGCAAAGCGGGATTAATGAAGCTCACAGGCTTGGTCGCAAGTTCTATCTCGCCAGCAATATTGCCCCTCATAACAGCAAGATAAAGACTTATCTTCGGGATATGGAACCGGTGGTGGCTATGAAGCCGGACGCTCTTATTATGTCTGATCCTGGCTTGATTATGATGGTTCGGGAAGCATTCCCGGATATGCCAGTGCATCTGTCCGTTCAGGCCAATGCCGTTAATTTTGCCACGGTTAAATTTTGGGCAAAGCAAGGTGTTGAGCGAATTATTCTCTCCCGTGAATTGTCTCTGGAAGAGATTCAGGAAATTCGTGAAGAGTGCCCTGATACCGAGATTGAAGTCTTCGTTCATGGTTCATTGTGCATTGCCTACTCCGGTCGCTGCCTGCTGTCTGGTTATATTAATAAGCGTGATCCTAATCAGGGCACCTGCACTAACTCCTGTCGGTGGCAATACCAGGCTCATGAAGCCAAAGAAACGCATAGCGGTGATGTTATTCCGGTCGTGAACGCTGCTTCTCCAACGCTGGGCGAAGGCGCTCCTGACGACGGCATGTACTTGCTTCAGGAGAGCAATCGCCCTGATCAGCTAATGCCTGCTTTTGAAGATGAGCATGGTACTTACATTATGAACTCTAAAGATTTACGTGCCATTCAGCATGTGCATCGTTTGACCGAGATGGGCGTTCACTCCCTGAAAATTGAAGGTCGCACCAAATCTTTCTACTACGTTGCCCGGACTGCACAGGTTTACCGCAAGACGATTGATGATGCCGCCTCTGGCATTCCTTTCGATATGAACGTGATGGATACACTGGAAAATCTGGCCAATCGTGGTTACACCGAGGGCTTTTACCGTCGTCATGTTCATGATGAATATCAGAACTACGAATCCGGCAGTACCCAGAAAGGCAGTCAGCAGTTTGTTGGCGAAATTCTGGATGTGAATGGTCAGCAAATCACCATTGATGTCAAAAATCGCTTTGAAACCGGCGACCTGATGGAGCTGATGACACCGAAAGGTAATCATGTCTTCAAGCTGGATCACATTGAAAATAAGCGTGGTGAATCGGTTGATGCAGCACCGGGTTCTGGTCATGTGGTTAAAATTCAGGCACCAGAAGGCGCTGATCTGAATCAGTACTCTCTGCTGGTTCGTAACCTGCCGGAAGCCAGCTAATCAAGTACTGTCTAAGGTCGATAAGTCCTGTATGGACTTTGCGACCTTAACCGACATTTTTTCGGGAACACCTTACAAACCGCTTTTCCGTCATCGAAGGGCGGTGCTTGAAGGGCTTGGGCTGCTCAATAGGCAACTGCAAAATTGCGTGACAGTCAAACCTTCCTGGCAGGGTCGTCCGGAATGGTTGACGGAATTTTCTCAGGTGCTCGAAAAGCATGAGAAGGAACTGATTGTTCGTCTTCAACAACCTTCTCTTACAGCTCGGCCTAAAGAGATGATGTTGACTATGCTGCAAACCCAGAATAATTTGGCACACATCATCAGCCGTCTTGCAGAAAGATTTTCCTACAGGCCCGTTAAACTGCTCCCCGGTATGGAAGAGCAGGTGCTCTTGTTGTGCCGACACTTTGGTAAGGTCGTGTTTCTATTGAGACAGGGTGTTGCAGAACTGGAAGGACTGCATCGGGCCGGTTTTAGAAAACAACACGCCAGCACCCTGAAGTTGGCGCATCAGGAGCTCACTGAACATATCGAAGCGTTAAGAGAGAGCAGCAGTAATCTGAGAGAAATTCTGTTCAGAAGCGACCATCAACTCAGCCAGCTTGATCTTGCTCTGTTGTTGCTAACGATTGATGATATTGAAGATCTCACCCTGTGGATGAGATCACTGATCATTCAGATGCAGCCCTGACAGGTTATTCCGTTTCGACAATGCAATCTATGCGCTTCTTACCGGTTTTTTCCAGATAATCCTGAAATTCACTGGGCAGGCGTCCGGTGGTTGAGCCTTGCCATCTGATGGTGTCACCGGCGGCCGTTTCATACTCAAAAGTATGTCTGGTAACATTCCTGCGCTTCTTGCCTGTTTTGACACCATCCTCAATGGCGTCAAAATCCGACAGGGTTAACCCCATAGACTCCATTTCCTTCTGGATAGCTTTAATTTTATCGAGTTTCTTTTGTCGCTCTTCTTCTTCAGCTTCACGAGACTTCAGTTTTTCGGCATGAATATCTTTCAGTCTCGCCAGTATTTTTTCCAGCTCCTGGGCGCTGGTGTCCTTAAACAGTGAGCGAATTCGGGTTTTACTGCTCAGCCGGTTCTGCAGCTCATCAATAATATTCATCGTACTTCCTCGGTCATCAATGGTTCATGGTGAACAAACAAAGATTGAGCAAATCCTGTCTTAGAAAGTAATTGATATTAGTTAATTCGCAAGCAATCCGTTAAACAATCATGAAATCTTCACACTTTATTGTTTAATGACTTCAGCAGTTTCTGCCGAAACAAAACAGATACGCCGAATCAAACCAGCCTGGCACCATCAGGAATTGAGTAATCATTATGTTGAAGCGACTGTTTTTTCCTACCATCCTTCTCTTACTGGCCTATGGTTTCTGGACCAGTTCCGATTTTCAGGTGATTACCGCCGGTGTTGCTATCTTTCTGTTTGGCATGATTTATCTGGAGCAGGGCTTCAAGGTTTATACAGGAGGACTGCTGGAAAATATACTCAAAAAAACCACCAACAATACTTTTAAAAGCCTGGGCTTTGGATTGGTCACCACGGGTATTCTTCAATCCAGCTCACTGGTATCCGTGATTGTGATCTCCTTTTTAAGTGCCGGGCTTATTAATCTGGCAGCCGGTGTTGGTATTATCTTTGGCGCCAATCTTGGCTCAACCGTAGGTGCCTGGTTAGTTGCTATTTATGGATTGAAAATTAAACTGGCTTCTTACGCTATGCCCATGCTGGTGTTTGGGCTGGTGCTGAAAACGCATTCCAATAAAGTCTTTTATGGCATGGGTTATATCCTGCTTGGCATTGGTTTTTTGTTTTTGGGTATCCACTATATGAAGGATGGTTTTGATGCCTTCACTCAGACCATTGACCTGTCGGACTTTGCTATTGACGGTTATGCGGGCATTCTGGTTTATACCCTTTTGGGTATGCTGGCAACGATTGTTATGCAATCCACTAACGCCACAATGGTATTAACTTTTTCTGCTCTCGCTGCCGGGCAGCTGACTTATGACAATGCGCTGGCACTGGCTATTGGCTCCAATGTGGGTACTACCATCACTGCCATTCTTGGCTCTATCAGCGCCAATGCTGCCGGCAAACAGCTAGCGGTTGCTCACTTGCTGTTCAATGTCATTACTGCCTTGATTGCCATTGTTTTTCTGCAGCCGTTAATGGTTGCGGTTGACGGTCTTTCAACGGCTTTTGGTATTGCCTCTGATCAATATATTCTTAAGCTGGCGATTTTCCATACCATTTTTAATATTGTTGGTATTTCGGTGCTTTTACCCTTCACCAGTATGCTGGTTCGCTGGCTGGAAACCCTGTTCAAAGACCCTGCTGACAGTGCAGTACTGAACCTGGCGGAAAACGACAGTTCTCAAATGCAGCGGTCACACTACCTGAATCCTGCGGTATTGAGTTACCCGGATGCAGCAATGCGAGCAATGACTCGTGAGTGTGCCAATCTCTACCGCAACACACTCGAATTAATCTGTTATGGCATTTATCTGACCGGGGACAAACTTAGAGAGACGGATAATCTTTCCGATCTGGTTCATAGTTGGAAGCGCGAAGAACAGCCCTGGGCGATTAAAGAACTGTATATTCGCCATATTAAGGGTATCTACGCCGATATTATTCATTATTCCGGTGCGCTTGAAGGATCATTACCCAGACAGCAGGCACAGGAGCTGTTTGCTTTGAAAGTGGCCTGCCGGGACTTTGTTCAGGCTATCAAGCACGTAAAGCATATTTATAAAAATATGGGCAAATATATTGATTCGGATAATGAACAAATTCGCCACCAATACAATCAGCTGAGATTGTGTTTGGCTTCTGTACTGAAGCTGGTGGATTTGCTCGGTGTTCGCAGAAACTATGACCACATCAGAGAGCACGCCAAACAGCTAAAGCAAGAACTGCATGAGCAGGATCGACAAACCAACGAAGCCTTGAATGAGTTGATTCGCTCCAGGCAGGTCGATTCCATCATGGCCAGCTCGCTAATGAACGACAGCGCCCACGTACATGATGCTTGCACCAATCTTATTGATGGTGCCGTCATCATGCTGACCCGTGACCGGGTTGAATATCAGGAGAACGACCTGTTTATGGCTCAGGGTGAAAGCCTTAACTAATCTGCAACCTGTAACCAACTCTGCTGAGATAGTTGGCTTCTGCAGCTAAATCAGTAGCAGTCAGTGGGTGCTTTTCAATCCAGCCCCCAGGGAAGGTGAGCTTTATTTTTGAGCCAGAGGCTTCCAGTTGATATTCCGGTAAATTTTTGTCATCCCGGCCATGACTGAGTACTGTGGCAATGCGCAGCAGGATAATCAATTGCATCAATCGCTGCCCCTCTACTTTTGACCAGTTGGCAATCAGGCTTTTGGAAATAGATCGTCTGTGCCCCCGAACCAGCAGTGCCATCTGCTTTTGCTGCCCTCTACTGAACCCCATCAGATCCGAATGATCGATCAAATAAGCACCGTGACGATGAAACTGAGTATGCGATATATCCATACCGATTTCGCACAAGCTGGCCGACCATCCCAGCAGCTCAAGGTCTGATTCATTGAGTTTCCAGCTGTCAGCAATCTGATGAAAACAGTTCTGTGCATGGTTTCTGATGCTGATCGCGTGTTTTTTATCGACGTGATAACGACTCATCAGGGCGTTGATGGTTCTCTCACGTACATTTTCATGGGAGTCTCGTCCCAGCATGTCATAAAGAACACCTTCTCTGAGCGCACCGTCAGAGAACGTCATACGTTCAATATTCAGAGCATCAAAGCCAGCCATCAGAATCGCCAGACCCGCAGGAAATATTGATTGCCGGCTACTGTTCAATCCCGGAAAACGAACTCTGTGAGTATGACTGAAGCGCAACACTTTTTTCTTCAGCATTTCGAGGCTGTGACGAGTAATGACTTCTGGCTCATCCATAGCCTGAAGAATATGGCTAACAGCACGAATAGAACCCGATGAGCCCACAGCATCCACCCAGCCCATTCCCGAAAAGGCTTTCTCGATGTTCAACAGTTCGAGCCTGGCGGCGTAGTAGGCGGACTGGAATCGCTGAGGATTGAGCTCGCCATGACTAAAGAAACGTTCAGTAAAGACAACACAACCCATGTGCAGACTTTCCATTAGTTTGGGCTCAAAGCGTTCGCCAATAACAAACTCGGTACTGCCACCGCCGATATCCATCACCAAGCGGCGCTCATTGTCATCGGATTGTGTATGGGCAACGCCAAGATAGATCAGCCGCGCTTCTTCCCGCCCGGCGATGATCTCCACGGGATAGCCCAAAATTTGTTCCGCCTGCTCCACAAATTGTTCACTGTTACGCGCTTTTCGCAGAGCATTCGTACCAACTACCCGAACTTCCTGAAGGCGGCTTCCCGAAAGATACTGGGCAAACTGTTTCAGACAGCTGATCCCTCGCTCTATGGACTCCCCGGATAACTCATCATTTTTATTGAGCCCAGCCGCCAGCTGAACTTTTTCTCCAAGACGCTCTACAGGGCGAATTTCCCCCTGATCAACTCTGGCGACAATCATGTGGAAACTGTTTGAGCCCAGATCAATCGCAGCAACCAATGGCTGCTCGTCTGTTTTGTTTCGCTTTTCGTCTCGCTCTTTGTCTCGCCCTTGTTTTGTCATAACTCATATCAACAGGCAATTTGATAGTGCGGAGAATAACAGAAGTCCTGCAAACACGTTATCCTTATGCACAGGTTGGTCTTGATTTGCATTACTCAGGGTAACTCTGTAGTAATACACTATTGCCCAAGCCTTGAAATGACACAAAGTGTCCCAAAATAAAACAACAGATGATTTTGCTATCATCCCAATATTCAGTAAGCATAATGGTTAGGAGATTCAATCCATGAGCGAGATCGTCAAAGTAACAGACGCTACCTTTGAAGAAGAAGTCCTGAAGGCGGATGGCCCGGTCCTGGTGGATTACTGGGCAGAATGGTGCGGTCCCTGTAAAATGATTGCCCCAGTTCTGGATGAGATTGCACAAGATTATGACGGCAGACTGCGCATCTGCAAAATCAACATCGACGAAAACGAAGAAACTGCACCAAAGTATGGTGTTCGTGGTATTCCAACGCTAATGTTGTTTAAAGGCGGCAACGTTGAAGCCACTAAAGTTGGCGCTCTCTCCAAATCTCAGCTGACAGCCTTCCTCGACAGCAACCTGTAATTGACCCGAATCCACGGCCAGAAAGGTACGATAGTCTATCTTTCTGGCCGTTTTTTTCACTCATTCTCTTTGTTTAAATCTTTATTCTTGATTATTTTCAGGAAAAGGATATAGACTGTGATTTCATAGGGCTGTCAGGTTTCTACTGACAAGTTAAGGATCGGGCCCGAGCAGGGCAGCCGTTATAAAGAGCTTCAGAAATAAAGAGCTTCGCAGGCATCGACACGCAGCTGTCCCGTATCATAATAAGCCAAACATTATCTGATCTTCCTGCAACGACGACGGCCACCATTTACCTTTCAATTAACATTCGCAAACTACGTTATGCATCTTACCGAACTGAAGAAAAAATCTGTTCCTGAACTTCTGGCGATCGCGAATGAAATGGGTCTGGAAAACCTGGCCCGTTCCCGGAAGCAGGATGTTATTTTCACAATCCTGAAACGCCACGCTCGCAGTGGTGAAGATATTTATGGCGATGGTGTTCTGGAAATCCTCCAGGACGGCTTCGGCTTCCTGCGTTCAGCAGACAGTTCTTATCTGGCAGGGCCGGATGACATTTATGTCTCTCCAAGTCAGATTCGACGCTTTAACCTGAGAACCGGTGACACTATATCCGGTAAAATTCGTCCACCAAAAGAAGGTGAACGTTATTTCGCGCTGTTGAAAGTGAATGAAATTAACTTTGACCAGCCTGAAAACGCCCGTAATAAAATCCTTTTCGAAAACCTTACTCCTCTGTTTCCACAAGACCGACTGGTTATGGAAATGGGTAACGGTTCTACCGAAGATCTGACCGGGCGGATTATTGACCTTGTTGCCCCCGTGGGTAAAGGTCAGCGCGGCTTGATCGTATCGCCACCAAAAGCCGGTAAAACCCTGATGCTGCAAAATATCGCAGCTAACATCTCCCGCAACAATCCTGAATGTCACCTGATTGTCCTTCTGATCGATGAACGTCCTGAAGAAGTCACCGAAATGTCTCGCTCCGTTAAGGGCGAAGTGGTTGCTTCCACCTTCGACGAACCACCATCACGCCATGTTCAGGTTGCTGAAATGGTACTGGAAAAAGCCAAGCGCCTGGTGGAGCACAAGAAAGACGTTGTAGTTCTTCTGGATTCTATTACCCGTCTTGCCCGTGCCTACAACACCGTTATTCCTTCCTCCGGTAAAGTCCTCACCGGTGGTGTGGATGCTCATGCACTGGAACGCCCAAAGCGCTTCTTTGGTGCGGCCCGTAATATTGAAGAAGGTGGTTCCCTGACCATTCTGGCCACCGCCCTGGTGGATACTGGCTCCAAGATGGATGAAGTCATCTTCGAAGAATTCAAGGGCACCGGTAACATGGAGCTGCATCTTGACCGACGTATTGCGGAAAAGCGTGTATTTCCGGCCATGGGTATCAATAAATCGGGTACTCGCCGTGAAGACCTGCTGACCACAGAAGAAGAGTTGCAGCGCATGTGGATTCTGCGCAAGATCCTACACCCAATGGATGAAATCCAGGCGGTAGAATTCCTGCTTGATCGCATGAAGCACACCAAAACAAACGTTGAATTCTTCCAGGCGATGAAGCGTAAATAATAAAAACGCGCTTGCTGCACGTTTTTAAAGGTTTGCGCAAGCGCAAACGAATAATCTTTGTCAATTTAACATCGGGGTTAAACCCCGATATGTTAAATTGCGCCAGCCATTTAAATATATGAAGTATAAGGATCTCCGTGATTTTATTCGCTTGCTTGAGAAAGAGGGCGAGTTAAAACGCATCAAAGTCGAAGTTGACCCATACCTGGAAATGACCGAAATCTGTGACCGCACTCTGAAAAACGGTGGTTCTGCCCTTCTGTTTGAAAACCCCAAAGGCTTTAACACCCCGGTTCTTGGTAATTTATTTGGCACACAAAAACGTGTTGCCCTTGGTATGGGGCAAGACAGTATTGAAGCACTCAAGGAAGTGGGTGAAGTACTTGCCTACCTGAAACATCCTGACCCACCTAAAGGCATGCGTGATGCCTTGGATAAACTACCCATCTTCAGGCAAGTGATGAATATGGGGCCTAAGGTGGTTAAGTCAGCGCCTTGTCAGGAAGTCATTATCAGCGGAGATCAGGTTGACCTGACTAAAATCCCTATTCAAACCTGCTGGCCTGGTGATGCGGCACCTCTGGTGACTTGGCCTTTGGTAATTACCAAAGGGCCAGAAAAAGAACGACAAAATTTGGGTATTTATCGTCAGCAATTACTAGGCTCTAATAAACTGATTATGCGCTGGCTTTCCCATCGTGGCGGTGCTTTGGATTTCAGAGACTGGCAGCAAAAATATCCGGGTGAACCATTTCCCGTATCGGTTGCTCTCGGTGCAGACCCGGCAACCATTCTCGGCGCGGTGACACCGGTTCCCGACAGTTTATCGGAATACGCTTTTGCCGGTTTATTGCGGGGCAGTAAAACCGAGTTGATTAAGAGTAAAACCAATGATTTGCAAGTTCCAGCTAATGCTGAATTTGTCCTGGAAGGTTTTATTTATCCTGGTGAAATGGCGGATGAAGGTCCTTATGGCGATCACACAGGCTATTACAACGAAGTTGAATCATTCCCCGTGTTTACGGTGGAGTGCATAACCCATCGTCGTGAGCCTATTTATCACAGCACCTACACCGGTCGTCCGCCTGATGAGCCTGCTATTCTCGGACTGGCTCTGAATGAAGTCTTTGTCCCGATTCTGAAAAAACAGTTCCCCGAAATTGTTGATTTCTATCTTCCACCGGAAGGGTGCTCTTACCGTATGGCGGTAGTCACCATGCGCAAGGAGTACCCCGGTCATGCCAAACGAGTCATGCTGGGTGTTTGGTCCTTTCTACGACAGTTCATGTATACCAAGTTCGTCATTGTTACCGATGACGATATCAATGCGCGTGAATGGAATGACGTAATCTGGGCCATGACCACTCGAATGGATCCCAAGCGTGACTCTGTATTTATCGAGAACACTCCAATAGACTATCTGGACTTCGCTTCACCAGTGGCTGGTCTTGGTTCAAAAGTTGGCTTTGATGCTACCAATAAGTGGCAGGGCGAAACTGATCGGGAGTGGGGAAGAACGATCACCATGAGTGATGATGTAAAGCTTCGGGTAGATGAACTCTGGGATCAATTGGGAATCTAATTGAGTTCCGGGTTGACTTACTACTCAATACTAATAAGGAATTCGCTTGTGGAAAACAAGGCAGTTATTCAGCCTTATCATGTGTCAGACATCAAACATCTGTCTAACAATGTGTACAGAGTCATTTTGCAACCGCAGGAGGGTATCATTCCTGCTTTTCATGCGGGTCAGTATTTGCTGATGCACCCTTCTGAAAATCAATCCAGTGCGTTCTCCATCGCCAGCGCACCTGAGCCAGATCAGAACAGTCTTGAATTACATATACAACGATTGCCTGGTAAAGAAAATTCCACGACACTGTTTAATCAGTTGCATGAAGGAGAGATCCATATTTCATTGCCATACGGCTGCTGCTACCTGGAATATCTGCCTCAAAAGAACCTGACATTTGTTGCTGCCGGAACCGGCTTTGCCCAAATGAAAAGTATGGTCGAATATTGCCTCAGAGAGAACCATCAGCATAATCTTAACCTGTACTGGGGCGCCCGCTCTCCAGATGATTATTATCTTTCCAAACTGCCTCTCCAGTGGCAGAGAGAGGGGGTCAACTTTTATCCGGTCGTCAGTGACGCTGGCGAGAAGGATCAATGGGATGGTCGTCACGGCCTCCTTTATGAAGCACTCATCTCTGATAAAGAGCATCTGCTCAATAGCGAAATCTATATCAGCGGCTCTCCAACCATGGTTTATACGACAATCGACGCGCTATTAGAGTCAGGGTTTCAAGAAAACCTTTTATACTCCGATGTTTTTGAATACGCCCCCAGAAGTTGACTCTGAAACGCTTTAGCGATCTTGCTCGTAGCCTACTCACGACCATGTAACTTACTCACGACAAAGGAAAAAATAAACATACTTTGTCGTGTTTTTTTGTCTTCTTTCATGGCAAATGCTGCGCCCTTGTCTATATTCAGTTCGAACATAAGTAAATCAGGGCAGAGTACAAATCATGCAACCATTCCCACGAAAAGCTGAATCCTCCGCTTTAAAACCCAGCCGGATTCGCCAGAAAAATATTCAGGTTATTTTACAGGCCGCTGAGGATGAATTTGTTTCCAGTGGTTTCAAGGGGGCTTCCATTCGTGATATTGCCGACCGAGCCGGTTTACCCAAGGCCAATGTTCATTACTATTTCAATAGTAAGGTGGATTTATACAGTGCCGTTCTCAACCATATTATGGAACTCTGGGATACGGTGTTTAGTGGTCTGAATCCAGGTGATAGTCCTGCCGACGCCTTTCGACAATTCATCAAGGCAAAGATGCAATATTGTCAGGCTCACTCCAACGCTTCGAGAATATTCAGCAGTGAAATCATTCATGGCGGTCAGCATATGAAAGAGCATTATCAGCCTTTCAAACAGTGGATTCATTCAAAGTCTGATGTTATCCGGGCCTGGATTGAGCAAGGGAAGATGAGCCCTGTCGAACCTGTTCATCTGTTGTTTACCATTTGGGCTACCACTCAATACTACGTTGATTTTGGCCCACAGGTTGCTGCCGTGCTGGAAAAAGACGAACTGGAATCGTCAGATATTGATGCCTATACCGAGAGTCTTTGTCAGTTAATTTTAAAAGGCTGTGGTATTGAAGAATAAGAAGAGAGAAGCAGGGGTTGGCATTTTCCAACCCCTGTTATAGTCAGGATTCGGGTGAAATGACTTCTACCCGGTCTACTTTCTGGAAGCCTCTCGGCAGTTTGTTACCACGGCGGCCTCGTTCCCCCCGGTAATGTTCAAGGTCTGCCGGTTTCAAAGTGACATGTCTGCGACCCGCGTGAAGCACCAGAGAGTCATTCTTTCCAAGCAATGCCAGCTGAGTCATCACTTCAAGACCTTCGGCAGCACGAGCAGCAGAGATATTGATAATCTTGTTACCCTTACCACGCCCGAGCTTTGGCAAGTCGGCCAAAGGAAACAGCAGCATACGACCTTCGTTAGTAACGGAAACCAACATCTGATTTTCATCCACGATTTCTACCGGCGGAATCACACTGGCATTCTTTGGTAGCGTCAACAATGCCTTACCAGCCTTGTTTTTGGAAACCATGTCGGAGAACTGAGTGATAAAACCATAACCAGCATTACTGGCCATCAGATATAAGTCTTTGCCATCACCAATACACAACCCTTCAAAGGTTGCGCCAGAAGGAGGACTCACTCGCCCGGTAAGCGGCTCACCCTGACCACGGGCGGAAGGAAGTGTATGCGTTTGAACTGAGTAGGCTCTTCCCGTTGAATCGATAAATACCGAGGTTTGATTGCTTTTGCCACGAGCCGATAAACGATAATTGTCGCCTGATTTAAAATTCAAGGATGAAGGCTCAACTTCATGCCCTTTAGCGCAACGAACCCAGCCTTTGCTGGATAAAATCACGGTTATCGGATCAGACGACATTAGGTCAGTTTCTGACAACGCCTGAGCTTCTTTACGTATAATAATTGGCGATCGTCGCTTATCATCAAACTGTTTTGCATCAGCTTGCAATTCTTTTTTAATCAGGGTTTTTAGACGACGTTCAGAACCTAATATCAGTTCCAGCTGATTCCGTTCTTTTTCAAGATCGTCCTGCTCACCACGGATTTTCACTTCTTCGAGCTTGGCAAGCTGACGTAGTTTCAACTCCAGAATGGCTTCTGCCTGAACATCGGATAAACCGAAGCGCTCCATCAAAACGTCTTTGGGCTTGTCTTCGTTACGAATGATCTCGATGATTTCGTCAATATTCAGGAATGCCACCATCAGGCCTTCCAGAATATGCAAGCGACTTAATACCTTATCAAGGCGGAACTGTAAACGACGGCGGACGGTTTCTGCCCGCCAGTTCAGCCATTCTGACAGCATGGTGTTAAGCGGCTTAAACTGTGGGCGGCCATCCACACCAATCATGTTCATATTGACCCGATAGGTCTTTTCCAGATCGGTGGTGGCAAACAGGTGGTTCATCAGGCTCTCTGCATCAATGCGATTAGAACGAGGCACAATGACCAGCCGGGTTGGGTTTTCATGGTCGGATTCATCACGCAGATCAGCTACCATCGGCAGCTTTTTTGCCTGCATCTGAGCCGCAATCTGTTCTAAAACTTTGGCTCCAGATGCCTGATGAGGCAGGGCTGTGATGACAATATCGCCGTTGTCTTTCTGATAAACTGCCCGCATTCGTAACGAGCCACGCCCCTGCTCATACATTTTCAGAATGTCAGCACGCGGTGTAATGATTTCGGCGTCAGTGGGGTAATCCGGCCCCTGAATATGTTCGCAGAGTTCTTCTACACTGGCTTTTGGGTGGTCCAGCATGTGCACACAGGCACTGGCAACTTCTTGCAGATTATGGGGGGGGATATCCGTCGCCATACCTACCGCAATCCCCGTAGTGCCATTCAGCAGTAGGTTGGGCAATCGGGCAGGTAAGATTGAAGGTTCCTGCAAGGTGCCGTCAAAGTTGGGTGTCCAGTCTACGGTTCCCTGACCTAATTCCCCCAGTAGTACATCCGCGTACTTTGTCAGCCTCGATTCGGTGTAGCGCATGGCGGCAAACGATTTGGGGTCATCAGGAGAACCCCAGTTGCCCTGCCCGTCCACCAGTGGATAGCGGTAAGAAAATGGTTGCGCCATGAGCACCATGGCTTCATAACAGGCGCTGTCGCCATGAGGATGAAACTTACCCAGTACATCACCGACAGTACGGGCGGATTTTTTGAACTTGGCGGTATTTTTCAGACCAAGTTCGCTCATGGCATAGACTATACGCCGTTGGACGGGTTTTAAGCCGTCGCCGATATGCGGAAGGGCCCGATCCAGAATTACGTACATGGAGTAATTCAGGTATGCGTTTTCTGTGTAATCCCTCAGGGACTGGCGCTCTATTCCGTCATCGCCAATGAAGGTCTGCTCCGTCATGCTTTAACCTGTGTTGGGAACTGACAATAAACCGTTAATCATACCACGGGATTTCAATTCAGCCTTCCCGCTGTTGAACGTATGGGTTGTTCCAGCCTTGTATCTGGCTGATGCGCTGGTTTCTTTCTGATTCCCAGTCAGAAACCGGGTATTGACGATTCCAACTTTCATAGAGCTTGCGTTGCTGTTTACTGAGTTTGAAGTTGTACTGTCCAGACATATACAGATAAATACGTGCAATGGCGCCACGTTGCGCAACGGGGGGCTGGGCAACTCTTTGTTTGAAGTCCACTTTGAAATCACACTGGCCATACATATTTTTTACATGAGGCAAGGCACCAAAACGGAAATTTGAGCGATCGCCATTGACCTCACCTACCGCTGGAACCAGATTAAAAAGGTCGGCTTCCATCGTGCGAAACTGTTTATTATTTTTGCTGCAATTTTTTCGACCGCCATCTTGCCAGCATTGCAATTGATGACCAAATGCCCAGGCCGGGACAACATGCTCCCACTCGATACGACTGGCTCTTCTTTGCTGTTTACGAACTTGATAACCACAGGATTCCAAATCCGGCACCAGTTTTTTACCCTGTTTTTGGATATCACAGCCGCAATAGAAGCTGATCGGATGACTGTCGTATATCCTGGTAGCAGTTCGTTTGGCAGAACTGAAATTAGAAGGCGTTTGTGCACTGACGTGAGAGGACAAACTGACAACAAGAAGTGATAAATAAAAGGCAGGAATACAACGCATTGAAATAAAATCTAAATGAATGATTTTTAGATTTTATATTTCTTTTATTTATATATAAATCCATCGGTTTACTTTCTGAAAAATTACGGGAGTACTAAAACCTGACTCCCTCATTCAACGCAGCACAGGAAGCTTAGGAAGATACTTCAAACGCTTCTGATACCAGTACGCTAAAGGCACCAGCCACGCAAGTGGCCAGCGAAATACCAGCACCTGAGGTAAAAGAAGCCCAAAGAGAAGCACCCTGAATGGTGTAGTAGTAGGCTGCACCCGTTAGTAGCCAGAACCACCAGAAATTTAAAGAAGCAAACGCTGTCAGACGGAAGCCTGTTGATAGCATTGTTTTCACTGTCTGTTCCCCTGATCATAAAGCTGCAACAGCATGATATGCCTGTTGCAGCCCTTGGGGGATTAGGGTTTTACGCAATACAGCTGTTGTTTCTGCCGGTTATTGTTGTTCTGGCCTGGCCAGTCTTGGCTGCTGACCTGAAAGCCCCATTGCATACTTCATAACCACTTTTATGGCCGGCGTCGCTTGCCCTGCTAAAGCAAGGCCGATATTTCTAAACAGTTTCAATGACTTATTTTTATTACTGAAAGTATGATAAAAACCGTCCATGAGGCGCATCATTTTCTGATTTTCCGGTTTTCTGGCTTTTGCATAGCGGGAAAGTACTTCAGCACTGCCTAGCGCCTCACCAGACTTGTGCGCAGTAGTCAGAATTTCAGCCAGCCAGGCGGCATCCTGAAAACCAAGATTAACACCCTGACCCGCCAGAGGGTTGATGGTATGAGCTGCATCGCCCACCAGCACTACCCCCTGTCGTGAATAGTTCAGGGCATGTCGGCGAGCCAGTGGAAATGAACCTCTTTCAAGTACCTCTGTTATCTCAGGCAGTTCGTTAGGAAATGTTTCAGATAATTCCTTAACAAACGTTTCATTGGATAAACCTTTCAGCCTCTGAACATGTTCAGGTAAGTTGTACCAGACAATAGACGCATAATGCTTTCCGTTAATATCAGGCAGAGGCAGAAAGGCTTCCGGGCCTGTTGGGGTAAAAGCCTGCCAGGTGATATCCTGACAGCCACCTTCTATTTCAACCGTCGCCACCAGGCATTGTTGTTCGTAATCACGCTGTTCAATACCAAGCCCTGCTTCTTGACGAACCCGTGACTGGGCACCATCAGCGCCTACGAGCAAATCTCCGGTGAATCGGCGACTATCAGATAACAGGATCTCAGGTGTTCCGGTTTCTAAACCAATCTCATCAATAATGGCAGGGCAGAAAAATTCGACATGACGGCAATCGCTCATCGACTTCAATAGCCCGAGCTGAGTCACCTTGTTTTCAACAATAAACCCCAGTTGCGGCTCATTGATCTCTATAGAATCAAACACCGTACGATTGGGGCGTGACTGAACTTCTGCTCCCCACGGGTGATGTAGTTTTTCCCAAACCGCCATGCGCCGGTATGGGCACATGCGTATTGCCTGCATGTGCTCCCAGGCTCCCAGCTGTCGGAGAATCTGTTCTGACGCATAACTCAGAGCCGATACGCGTAACTCTGGCATAGCATCGGGCAATAATGGAGAGGTTGCTTGCCGGTCAAAAACCGCGACCTTTATTCCCTGCTGACCGAGCGCCGTTGCCACCGTGGCGCCAACCATGCCGCCACCCACCACTAATACATCAAAGTGTTGTGCTGTCATTTTTAGAATGCCTGAAACCTTGTGTTGCCATCAAAACACAGAGTAAGGCTGGTCTCAAATCAAATAGGTTTTGTAAGGTATGAGAGGCCGTCTGAGAGGAAGGAAAGGTTACTGATCGTTGGTATTTTTACGAGCCTGTCGTTCTGCCAGTTTTCTTTTCTTTTTCTCTTGCCGTTTTTTACTGGCTTTGCGGGATTTAAGAGTTGTTTTCAGCCCCGTCTGGCTCCCTGATTTCCACAGGTAAGGCTTGGTGTTTTTGTTCTTGGTTTGTTGTTCATCCTGATTGTGAGTATCTGGATCCTGATTCTCTTGATAATCGAGATGAGTTGATGTGCTTGATGGGTTAATTCTGAAATTGCTCACTAGCTGGCTTCCCTTCCCGGCAGAAATATATGATCTCAGCTTAGCAAAATCGTGTAAGTCTTCGTCCAATGTGAGGGTATAGCAAAAGGTAGTTTTGAACGAAAACATGTTGGTCGGTAACCCAAAGAGTTACCGACGAATGGGGCTTGTTACTCTAATCTTTGTCGGCAATCCTTCCAGACGGCCTCTAAAGGATTTTGTGACAGTCTCGATAAGGCCGGGAGCCTTCACACGGTGTAATGTCTCAGTCGGCAACCCTGACCAGCCAGAATCGACTCTGCAACCAGTTTGTGTGAAATACCGCTTTGCTTCTCCACCATCACCGCATCGACAATGTTATTGTCTGGTTTGCCTGGATTATGAAGTCGGAGATTACACATCGCTGCATCTACGGCGGGCAAACCCGGGTTAAATGCCGCATTTTCAGCGTATTGCCCAATGACGATATCACCATTTTCCAGCTGTAAAGCAACGCCGCTGTAACAATCAGAATAAGGTGCATAACTCTTACCCGCTGCTTCTGTTGCTGCAACGACTAGCTGATCTTCAGGCACTGGCACTTGCAGCGACTCAACGGATGAAGATAACAAACGTTCTTCCTGGCCCAGATCACCTGGCCCGAAAGAATCCGGTAAAAGATCACCTATTTGATAGACCTTTTTCTGATCACTACCAATCCGGTTCACAATCATCTCCATATTTTCTACCTGATTCAGTTCATTCATGAACTGACGGCAGTGACCACAGGGCGCTTCATTGACATAGAGGCGGCGCAGGCGGGTTTCCCCCTGATGCCAGGCATTACAGATAGCGGATTGTTCGGCATGAATCGACATTTTCAGCGGCTGATCTGTAAATTCCATGTTTGCGCCAAGATAATAAGGCCCCTGTCCATCTTTGCGATAGCCTTCAACAATAGCGCCCACCTTGAATTTCGAAATAGGGCAGGTGCTCATACTGGCGGCCAGCGGCATAAGAGCTTTTAGGAGTTCGGTTGGTGAGAAACCGAGTATTTCACAGAGATCGGCAATCTGCTGAGGATCAAGTCGTCCTGATTGTTTTTGCATTTGTTGGAGAACAAGCGTTGCATCAAAAGGAAAAAGTGACAGCTGTTCTTCGAAAGCTGAATGGTTCATACAGACAACCACGTTCCTAGGCTTATGGCAGTCTATTATTAATCAGCGAATGTTTAAAAAACAGCCTCTCCACCACCGAATACGCAGTGATATTATTGATATATCTCAATAATATTGGTTTTTCCGACCAACAGCGAAAACGGTGTACCTGCACGATGGATAACAGAAATATTAAAACGAAAGTACTACTTATTTGCAAAACGCCTCACAGGCTCTAGGCTAGAGTTTGAATTTCCAACCATGAGTATTGCTTTCCCCTATGCCAAAACAGGTGCGCCCCATTGTTATTTTCGATTCTGGTGTTGGTGGTCTGAGTATTTATCAGGAAATCAAGCAAACCATGCCCGGACTTGACGTCATTTATTGTTCTGATACTGCCGCCTTTCCTTATGGGGCAAAATCAGAAGAAGCTGTTATCGAGCGCACCAGTTATTGTCTGGGCGAGCTGGCTCGTCAATACAAGCCGTCACTGGCTGTCATTGCCTGTAATACCGCCAGTACTATTTCCTTACCACGAGTTAGAAAGGAACTCTCTTTTCCCGTAGTCGGTGTGGTGCCTGCCATCAAGACCGCCAGTGAACACTCGGTCAAGCGCATCATCGGTTTACTGGCTACTCCCGGCACCGTTGAGCGGGATTATACTGATCAGCTAATTGAAGACTTTGCATCTGACTGTCAGGTGATTCGGGTGGGTTCTGGTGAACTGGTTCATCTCGCAGAGCAGTATCTCAGAGGTCAGGCCATTCAGCCGGAAACACTTAAGGCTGTGGTTGAGCCATTTTTCCGCAACGGCCAATCACCCGATGCGATTGTGCTGGGTTGTACTCACTTCCCCTTATTGAAAGATGCTCTGGATGCTGTTGTTCCTGAGTCAGTGCAATGGTTGGATTCTGGCGCGGCTATTGCCCGACGAGTGTCGTTTTTACTGGGAGGTGATTCCGTCTCGGAAGCCGGGAAGGATATCTTTGTTTACACTGGGGAGTCAGAGAGTATTCACTCTCTGATCCCTGCGTTGCTTGGCATGGGATTCTCTGACCCCGTCATTCTAAAATAAGATCACATATCTCGTGCTTCGTAATAAGCGACTTCTGAGATCTTATGATAATCAATAGACTGGGCTCGGAAAGTGATGAAAGACTCATAGACTTTACCGGCAATTTCACTGCTGGTTGCCACTTCCTGAACCACTTCATCAGAAATGCGCTTGAGGCTGGCAAGAACATCATCAGGCAAACGCTTAAGCTTAACACCGTGTTCATTCACCAGCTGTTGTAGAGCCGCATTATTACGAGCAGTGTATTCATCAATCATGTCCTGATTAGTGGCACGGGCAGCCGTCTTAACAATGGCTTGCAAGTCTTCGGGTAGTGCATTCCAGGCATCCAGATTGATGGTAAATTCCAGCATGGTGCCCGGCTCGTGCCAACCAGGGTAGTAGTAGTAGGACGCCGCCTTATAAAGACCAAAGGCAAGGTCGTTGTAAGGGCCAACCCATTCGGTCGCATCGATAGCGCCGGTTTGTAGAGCGGTAAACAGTTCGCCGCCGGGAATGTTCACAGGCACACCACCCAGCCGTTTGAGAACTTCTCCGCCCATGCCGGGAATGCGCATTTTAAGACCTTTCAGATCTTCCACTGAACTGATTTCTTTATTGAACCAACCAGCCATTTGCACGCCACTGTTACCACCGGCGAGAGGCTTAATGCCGAAGGGACGATACACTTCATCCCAGAGTTCCTGGCCGCCACCATAGTGAATCCAACTACTGAGTTCCTGTGCATTAAGTCCGAAGGGAACGGCCGCAAAAAACTGTGCCGCTGGTGCTTTTCCTTTCCAGTAATACGCACCGCTGTGCCCCATCTGTGCTGTGCCATTGGAAACGGCATCAAATACTTCCAGTGGTGGCACAATCTCGCCACCACCAAACACCTTGATATTCAGACGTCCATTACTCATCTTATTAACGGATTCAGCAAATCTTTCTGGTCCCATTCCCAAACCCGGAAAGTTTTTTGGCCAAGAAGTCACCAGTTTCCATTCGATGGTTTTTTGTACGACAGGTGCAGTGGATTCAGTTTCGGCAGTGGTTTGTGCAGATTCAGGCTTGCTGCAACCGATCAGGGCAGTTGCAGCCATCGCGATTCCTGCAGAAACAAGAAGGTTCCGGCGTTTCATGGGTAGACCCTTTCTATTATTGTTTTAAGTTCTTTTTTTCGCAGCTCTGATGGTATGCGTATCTTTACCCGCAAACAAGCCTGAGCAGGCTTGATTTAAACCGCTTCAAGATTCGCATAAGCCATCATCAGCCATTTGGAACCTTCAGAATCAAAATTTACCTGAATACGAGCCTGACTACCTTCTCCTTCATAATTCAGAACAGTGCCTTCACCAAATACATTATGGTGAACTCGCTGCCCCAGAGATAAACCATGATCAGGAGTTGCCTGTGCCATGCGTGGCGCAACCGGACGGGAGATAGTGCCTCCCAGTCGTACTTCTTCCAGCAACTCGGAAGGAATTTCACGAATAAAGCGTGAAGGACGGTTCATGGTTTCGCTACCATATAAACGGCGGCTTTCTGCATAGGTAATCCAGAGTTTTTCCATGGCGCGGGTAATGCCTACGTAACAAAGGCGACGCTCTTCTTCCAGATTGCCTTCATCTAAAGACATTTTATGAGGGAACAGGCCTTCTTCAACTCCGGCAAGAAAAACATGCCTGAATTCCAGACCTTTGGCTGAGTGCAGCGTCATCATCTGAACACTGTCCTGGAATTGATCTGCCTGACTTTCACCGGACTCCAATGCAGCCTGAGCCAGAAAGGCATCCAGCGGTGTCATAGTTTCGGTATCTTCATCAAGATCCAGTTCGTCTATATCAAACTGACGACAGGCGTTGACCATCTCTTCCAGGTTTTCGACTCTCGCCTGACCTTTTTCGCCTTTTTCCTTACCGTGAAATTCAATCAGGCCGGTCATCTGTATGACATGATCAGACAGTTCACCCAGATCGAGCTCTTCACCGGAGCGGTTAAGCGACTCAATCATTTCCACAAAATCAGTCAGAGACTTACCTGCCTTACCTTTCAGAGAACCCGATTTAACCAGATTACAAATTGCCTGCCAGAGCGACACGTCCTGGCTGCGTGCCGCTTCTCTTAATTTCTCAACGGTTTTTTCACCAATGCCACGGGTTGGAACATTAATTACCCGCTCAAGAGATGTATCATCATGAGGGTTGCTGACCAGTCGCAAATAGGCCAGTGTATTTTTGATTTCCGCGCGCTCAAAGAATCGCTGACCACCATAAATCCGATACGGAATAGCAGCACGAAGCATGGCTTCTTCAAGTACACGGGATTGAGCATTGGAGCGATAAAGAACGGCTACATCATTGCGAGCAACATTACCATTACCCGTAATATCTTTGATGCGGTCTGTAATAAAGCGAGCTTCATCCATTTCATTGAAGCCGGAATAGAGTTGGATGGGTTCTCCATCGGCACCATCAGTACGAAGTTCTTTACCAAGGCGGTCTGGGTTGTTGGCAATCACCGCATTTGCCGCTTTCAGAATCGTGCCGGTAGAGCGATAATTCTGTTCAAGCTTGATGGTGTTGGCGTTAGGGAAGTCGGTCGAAAACTGGCGTATGTTTTCAATACGGGCACCACGCCAGCCATAAATCGACTGATCGTCGTCGCCCACCACCATCAGTTTATCCTGCTCACCGGTAATGAGTCGTAACCAGGCGTATTGTACGGCGTTGGTATCCTGAAATTCGTCCACCAGAATATAGCGGAACCGTTCCCGATAATGTTGTAACAAATCGGGTCGTTTCAGCAGTGTTTCATGAGCTCTGAGTAGTAACTCTCCAAAATCAACAACACCTACCTGTTCACAATAGTCGTGGTAACGACGATAAACGTCGACCATCGTGCGTTCAAAAGGGTCATAGCCAGGATCAATGTAATCCGGGCGCAAGCCTTCGTCTTTTTTGCTGTTGATAAACCATTGAGCTTGTCGGGGCGGCCACTTCTGTTCATCCAGCTGCATGGCTCGCATGATTCGCTTGATCACTCTGAGCTGATCATCGCTGTCGAGAATCTGGAAGTTCTCTGGCAGGTTGGCTTCTTTCCAGTGTGCTCTTAATAGTCGATGAGAAAGACCATGAAAGGTGCCCACCCACATGCCTCTGGGTGGCACTCCAAGTAACTCTTCAATCCGTGAGCGCATTTCTGCTGCTGCTTTATTGGTGAAGGTCACTGCCATCACCGAGAAGGGCGACATGGCTTCTGCCTGCACCAGCCAGGCAATACGATGCACCAACACACGGGTTTTTCCTGAACCGGCACCTGCGAGCACGAGCATGGAAGACACTGGTGCGGCTACTGCGTTTCGCTGGGCTTCATTGAGAGAGTCGAGTATTGAAGTTACGTCCATAGGAATCATTCAGGTCTGGGATGGCTACAGTGTAACGAAACTGCAGGTTCCCGGCACAGGGTTTTTACTGCAAAGATCAAGGTGTGTAGTATAACTACAAGAACGCCTTACAAAGAAAAATAAGCATTATGAATAAAGCTTCAGTCGCCGGTCCACTGGCCGGGATTTCTCAGCAGTACAATCATCTGAGGCGCTCAGAAAAAAAAGTAGCGGATTCTATTCTGGCTGCACCTTCGAGCTGTTTAACACTCAATATTAAACAACTGGCCCTGCATGCTAACGTCAGTGAGCCTACCGTTATGCGTTTTTGTAAAGCTATAGGCTGCTCTGGCTTTCAGGACTTTAAATTGAAGTTGGCTCAAGATATAGGTGCCTCCCGAGAATCACAGTTTGCTGAGTTTGCTGTCGATCAAGAAGATGACTCACAGATCATCAAGAAGAAAGTATTTAACGCAACCATTCAAGAGTTACTTACGGTCAGAGATCAGTTAAGTATCTCCAGTCTGCAGCTCGCAGTTGGAGCGTTAATGAATGCCAGTCGTGTAGAATTTTTTGGATTTGGTGCATCGGGTGCTGTCGCCAAAGATGCTTATCACAAGTTTATCCGGTTACAGATGAATACTGCTGCCAGTTCTGATCCCCATATGCAGTTGATCTCTGTATCGACTATGAAAAAAGGCGATGTCGTGGTGGCAATATCCCAGACAGGTCGTTCAAAAGAGCTTATTTATAGCGTAAAACAGGCAAAGAAAAATAACGTTACTGTGATTGGTATCTGTCCGGATCATACGGCGCTGGCAGAACAATGCGATTTTCCATTATCGATTGAAGCCAGCGAAAATACTGAACAGTTTACGCCCCTTACATCCCGGATTGTGCATCTGGTTGTGATTGATGTGCTGGCTACTTGTGTTGCCATGAGTAAAGAGCCAGCACTTAGTCATCAACTGAAGTCTATTAAAAACGGTTTGAAATCACTAAGGCTGAAAGAGGTGAGAGAGTAATGAGAGGTGTGAGAATTTTCTCACAGAGTTATCAGAAATATAAGCTTGCAAGTATCTTGATATTTTCTTAAGTTGTCATCAAGCAACCAATAAAAAAACAAAAATGAGGGTGCGACCATGAGTAAACATATTCGTAATGAAAAAGAACTTCTCATCGACGAAGAACTTATTCGCCCTGATCTGGAAACGAAAGGCTCAAGACGTACTCTTCAAATTCGCCGGGCTCTGGAAGACCGGGAAGAAAATAAGCGATTAAGCTCTATTTGCGGTGAGGATTATTGGGACGGCATTTAATTTAACCTCATCTGACATCTTATAAAAAACCGTTACAGTATTGCTGTAACGGTTTTTTTATTGTATTTCTTCTTCTTTTTATTATTTAACCAGCTGATAAATAGCTTTTTTCTCTATTTTAAACTGTTGTGAATTTTGTGTTATATTATAACATTCTGTTTTAGCCACGCTGATATCAATGAAACAAAACAACAAACTCAAAGCAGGTGTACTTTCGTCACTTTTACTGATCAGTAGCTCTTCTGTTTTTGCTGAAGCGCCAAAAGTTTTGGCCAGTATTAAGCCACTGCAGTTAATCTCTCAGGCAATTACCGAGGGTATAACTCACACTGAAGTTCTATTACCTCCCGGTGCTTCTCCCCACAATCACAGTATGCGACCATCGGATGCCCGCAAATTGCATTCTGCTGATCTGATTTTCTGGGTAGGGCCAGCTATGGAAACATTTCTTGAGCGAAGCCTGCCATCTCCTGAGAATGCCGCTTCTGTCGCTATGATGGACATTGAAGGCATAACTTTGCTTGCTAATGATGAATCAGACCACGATGAACACGAGTATGACGATCATCACAGCCATGAGCGTGAAAGGCATGAGCATGGACGCCATGGTCACGATCATCATCATGGAAAATACGACCCCCATATCTGGTTAAGCCCGAAAAACGGCAAAGCCATCGCAAAAGCTATGGCCAACGCTTTAGCAGACATTGATGCGAAGCATGCTGGCCAATATCAGCAAAATCTGACCGCTTTTCTGAAAGATTTGGATAAAACGGACAAACGAAATAAAGCCATTGTGAAGCAGCTGAATGACCAGCCCATGTTTGTTTTTCACGACGCATACGGCTATTTGCAGGACCAATATCAGCTCAACATTGCCGGACATTTCACATTAAACCCAGAACAACAACCCGGAGCAAAACACCTGACAGAACTGAGAGATCAGCTCAAGTCATCAGGCAATACTTGTGTTTTCCGTGAACCTCAGTTCCAGCCTGCTTACATTAATCGTATTACCGAAGGGCTGCCGGTTAAGGTGGGCATTCTTGATCCACTTGGCGGCGAGATAAAGGTGAAAGCAGATGGGTACTCCCTGTTTATCAGCTCCCTTGTGGATAATATCAGCGAGTGTCTGACATTATCGGCCAAGGTTGATTCCAAGAAGCACCCCTAGCAGAAAGCAGATGATAGCGGTCGCTGGCAACAACGTTGTCAGCACCGTTACCCACATTTTCAGGCGGGCTTGTTCCAGGCGGGAGTTCCAATGTTCCGCTGTGTATAACTTATCTTCATCCAGTTCAGAAGAGAGCCCGCAGGCAGTACAGCTCACTTGCCACATGATCGCATCGCCTACTTTCAAGTCTGCATATATGGCTTCTCCACGACAACAGGGGCAGGGTTTTATCAACATGACTCCTCCTTGAGTCAGCGTGATATCTCGTAAATTCAGAGGCTTTTCACTGCTTATTCACAGACTTTAACAGCTTATCCACAAGTTGGTGTGGTTATTCCAGAATAATGGTTTTGCCACCATCGACAATGACACGATCTTCAATGTGATTACGAAGACCTCTGGCAAGCACATTTTTCTCAACATCCTTACCCAGTCGTACCATATCGTCCGGCAGGTGATGGTGGCCAACACGAACCACATCCTGCTCAATAATCGGGCCGGCATCCAGAATTTCTGTCACATAATGACAGGTTGCACCCACCAGTTTTACGCCCCGCTCATAGGCTTGATGATAAGGCCTGGCCCCCACAAAAGAGGGGAGGAAACTGTGATGAATATTGATCACCCGGTTCTCATAAGTAGTACACAGTTCTGGAGGCAGAATTTGCATATAACGAGCCAACACCACTGCATCCACCTTGTACTGTTGCAGTAGTCGATTCATCTCTTCAAAGGCAGGGGCTTTATTGTTTTTATCCACTGGTACATGGTGATAAGGAATACCATGCCATTCAACATAACTGCGCAAATCCTCATGGTTGGAAATGACACAGGGAATATCCATTTTTAAGTCGCCACTGCGCCAGCGATAGAGTAAATCTGAAAGACAGTGTGCCTGTTTACTGGCCAGTAGAGCGACTTTCTGAGGTTTGCCAGAATCGGTGATACGCCAGTCCATATTGAGCGGCTTTGCCACTTCGGCAAACTGACTGCGAAACTCTTCCAGGCTAAATGGTAAACTATCGGTACGGATTTCATTCCGCATATAAAAACGTCCCGTTAGCGTGTCAGAATGATGGTTTGCTTCAACAATCCAGCCGCCATGATTGGCGATGAAATTACTGACGCAAGCCACAATGCCGCTGGCATCGGGGCAGGAAATAAGCAGGCGGAAAGTTCTTGTCATGACGATTTTATCTTTTTGCATTCGGGCAGGCATTATAAATACCTGCCGAAAAATTAGAAGATCTCGTCATCGCCTTCCAATAACAGAGTGGTATCGGAAAGTTCTCGCATAGCCTCACGATAGCGGCGACGGTTGAGCAATTTGCTCTGCACCGGTTCTGGTAATTCGGTAAAGTGGATGACCTGTTTCTGCATCAACAGATCCAGCAAATCCTCAAGTACCCGAATAAAGTCTGCATCATGAGCCTGCATGACTTTCTCACTGATGTCTGGATTCTCCTGAAGAAAGGCACGAACGTCTTCATCTTCCAGATTGACTGCTTCCCAGTCATTATTCAGCTGGCGCTCCGATACCGCGATAATGGCTTTTTTTTCATCCCTGAGTGCGAAAAGCATAATTCCCTCTTTTTATTCTGGCTGGTTGATAGGCAGAGAACTCAGTAAATCAGAAAACAGCTTTCTGGATACGGAGTAACTATCCTCTCCCGGCAAGCCTTCGCCGCTGCCATTAATAGTCCACAGCTGTTGACTGGTTCGGATATCAACTACTTCCAGATCCACAGCCACTCTTGCTCGTCCTTCTTTGTCACGACCCCAGTTATTCACCGCGCCTGTAATGGCAAAGCTGATTCCGGACTCGAATGCCCACATTCTGCCTTTTTGCAAGCGGTGCGCACCGGCCAGATTTTCCGAAGCACTGGTCACCTCTGACTCGGGATACAGGCTTGGCTCTTCCACACCAGCTGAAGGCAGTTGAACCATTAGAATGCGTTCTAGCTGAATGGTCATTTCATCGGTGGCTTGTGTGTGATTCACAAATGGAAGTACTGCCCATCGGGCAGTGCCAGGGAAACCTTCCTGATATAAGCTCGACACCGTGCGGCTTTGACTTTGGCAGGCTGATAGGAGGACTGCAGTTATAACCACAGTCCAGGAACGAATCCATGTTGTCGGTTTTTTATTATTTGTCATATCCTTGTAACTCGTGGTGATGCAGTTTTAACCACTGCATTGCAATCACTGCGGGTGCATTAGCAATGCGACCATCTACCACCATGTTATAGGCTTCCTGAAAAGGAATCACGTGAACTTTGATATCTTCCCCTTCTTCATCAAGACCGTGTATTCCACCAAGTTCCTTTGAGTCTACTATTCCGCAGAAAAGCTTCAGTTTTTCATTGGCTGCACCGGGACTGAGAAAAAAATCGGCCACTGGCCTTAAAACTTTTACATCACAGTTGGCTTCTTCTTTCGCTTCCCTTAAGGCGACGTCTTCAAGGGATTCTCCTGGCTCACTGATGCCTGCCACCACTTCCAGCAACCAGGGGTCTTCGCCGCTGAGCCAGGGCCCCATACGAAACTGTTCTACTAGTACGACTGTATCGGCAACAGGATCGTACAGGACAACGCCAACCGAAGGTGGTCGAACAATCGCTTCCCGTGATAGTGGCTGACTCCAGCCACCATTAAACAATTTATGCCTGACGGTATACTGAAAGAGTTTGAGAAATCCCTGATACAGGGTTTCTTTATTATCCTGCTGCACATCCTTTTTGCCCAGACCAGAAAGTTTCATGATGTTCCTTGATACAGTTTGTGCTGATGAATATACGCAGCTATTTCAGGCAACAAATAGTGATCGAGAGTATGCTTACCATCGGCCATCGTGGAATTGAGAATAGAGCGTACAGTACTGCTGCGAATATTCAGACGCTCTTTCGCTGTGAATACTGACCAACGCTGTTCTATCTCATCCGCTTTATAAAAGCGACGCCATACGACAGGGGCTGCATTATCAGGGCCTCGTATAAAAGACAGTTCGACAGCCCCTTGATATTTCTGCTCCAGAGCCTCCAGTAAATCAAAAGTATAAACAGGCTTATCCGGTTGCTGCTGTAAAAGTTGAATTTCAATATCGCAGGTGACCAACTCCGTTTCCACCTCTGCATTCTGTGCAAACACTTCAAGCAGAGCCAGTCGAATGGCAAATGGTCGAGGCTTTTTATTAAAAGCATGTGAAGCGCTGGGCACTAACAGTACTTGATCAAAATGCTCTGCAGCCTGTTGCAGCACATCTTGATGACCCAGCGTTGGAGGATCAAAAGCCGAACCAAATACACCGATACGCGGCTTATCCATCTTCAATTATCCAGTTCATGATTCAAGAAATTTAATTGCCCTTTAAAAGGATTCAACCGGGTTTATATCAAGTTGATGCTGACTAATCGCAATAATAGCGACTATTATCCGTCAGAAAACTTGGTTTGTTTACTTATAGGGTTCGTTATTTTACTGATATTAATAACCGGGCTGCAGCGTAGCATACATGATCTCAATTGATGCTCATCTATGATGACACAATTAACCAGTTTTACAGGGTCCGGCATCTTCCTCCTCCTTCCCCCTTGATGCCGGTCCTTTTTTTATTCTCTTTTCTATTCTGTTCGGATCATGATGGATTCTGGTATTTTGATCTCAACCGCTACAGGAAGATGGTCAGAAATAGCGGTATTGACAACGCCAAACTGGTTGACGGTCAAAGAAGTACTGACCAGGATATGGTCCAGCGACCGTTTTGGGCGCCAGCTCGGAAACGTATTCTGCCCCCAGTGAGCGGCATAGAGGCCAGAGTTTTTTAAGGGAGAGTCGTTCAAGAGCTGATCAGCATGGGTATTCAT
Source organism: Endozoicomonas sp. (assembly GCA_965199185.1). GTDB lineage: Bacteria > Pseudomonadota > Gammaproteobacteria > Pseudomonadales > Endozoicomonadaceae > Endozoicomonas. Next base: position 114,507 of record CBDAQW010000007.1, read on the forward strand.
ATCCCCCATCAGAACCACATGAGGGCAGTGCTCTACCACATCGCGAATATACGACAGCTGTATATTACGAGCCCTTCGACTCAGTGCGAGATGCATCATCACCACGGTCAGTGGCTCCTGTGGATTACCAAACTGAGTCACTATGGCTCCACGCCCCGGCATGATGCCCGGCAGTTTGTGATCCTCAAGACTCAATGGCTCAAAGCGACTTAACAGACCATTGCTGTGTTGAGCCAGCTTGCCCAGATTGCGGTTCAGTTGCTGATACCAGAAAGGAAAAGTGCCTTTATGGGCAAGATATTCTGTTTGGTTAATAAAACCACTGCGAATACTGCCTCCATCGGCTTCCTGAAGAGCCACCAGGTCAAAACTGGGAAGTATCTGGGCAATGCGATCAAGGTTATCGTTCCGGTGGGCGTGAGGCAGAAAATGTTGCCAACTTCGGGTCAGGTAATGTCGGTATTGCTGGGTATTGATACCCACCTGAATATTAAAGCTGAGTAGCTTGAGAGTTGTCTTGTCCAGATGCAGGGTGGTCTTGCCCGGATCTCTGTAACAAACGCTTTGACTGGACTGAGAGCCAAATGCTTGTCTGAGTATTTTCCGGTGGATGGCCCCTTTAAGAGTTCGGATAGGCATTGATCAACAGCCTCCCGTAGCTGTTGGAGGCCCGATAAGTTATCGGGCTTCCTGTTTGTGCTGACCCAGATTTCTAGCTGGATTTTGGAGCGCGCTCGTTACGAATTTTCTTGATCAGGTAATCAGCAATGACTGGCATATTGTTCAGAGAACCAGCCATGCCAGGCTCAACAATATAGCGACCATCAATAACCAGAGCAGGTACACCTGTCAGGTCATAACCCTTTAGCTGCGCATAAGACTTCTGCAGAAGATGGTTAACACCAAAAGAATTAAATTGACCAACAAACTCTTTTTTGTCGATTCCGTAGCGTTTGTTCAGGAAGTCAGCCATGGCGTTGGCGTCTTTAAGCTGGTTTCTTCTGTTCTGAACTTCGTTGAAAATACCGTCGTGTACCTTATCTTCGATTCCCATGTTGCGAACAGTATAGTAAAGCTGCGCATGGGTCTGCCAGATGTTAGAACCAAAGAAACCAGGGCGACGAACAAAGACAGCATCCCCTGATAGCGATGGTTTCCAGCGTTCAACAATAGGTTCCAGGTTGTAACAGTGAGGGCAGCCGTACCAGAAAACCTCTGCGACCTCGATTTGTCCTTTCTGAACATCGGTTTGTACCGGTCTTTTCAGTGAACGGTAGTGAACCCCTTCTTTAAACGTCTCGACCACCTTTGGCTTCTCGGCTTCAGGTGTCACTTTTTCAGTAGGCTCAGTAGGCTTTGCAGGTGCTTCCGCTTTTTCATTGGCTGTTTCATCGGCCTTCTTGTTTTCCGGAGTGACAACCGCTTGCTCCTGAGCCGGTTTAGTCGCTGCTGGGGAAGGCTGCTGTTTAGAAAAATGGTTAATCGCTAGCACTGCCAGCAATGCAATAGCCACTATCCCCAATAAAATTTTGATCTGTTTGGGCATATAAAAATCCTGTCTTGGCAAAACTTAATTTAAGACTAAGGAAATTAACAGATCAGTGGGATGGGAGTCCAAGTGAGAACTCCCTATATAAGGAACTTTACAAAAAACAGATCAACGCAAACCGTTGATGTAGTTGGCAAGGGCTTCTACTTCTTTGTTGCTGAGTTTTTCAGCAATGGTTCTCATGATTTTAGTGTCGCCGTCGTTTGTCCGATGACCTTCACGGAAATCCTTCAGCTGCTTGATGGTGTAGTCTGTTTTCTGCCCGGCAATCTGTGGATAGCCCGCCAGAGCTATACCGGTTCCGGTGGGTGAGTGACAGGCGCTGCAGGCCGGAATGCCTTTTTTAGTGTCCCCCCCGCGATAAATAGCCTCACCAAGGGCTATAAACTTAGGATCGGTAACACCGGATGGAGCTTTCTGGCTGGCGTAGAAAGCAGAAATATCTTCGATATCTTTTTCCGACAGGTTGGTAACAAATGCAGTCATTTCCGGAACTGAACGTTTACCAGCCTTTATCTCAGAAATCTGCTTGATCAGATATCGTTCTCCCTGACCCGCAAGGTTTGGCCAGTTCGGAGCTGGACTGATGCCGGTTGCGCCGTGACAGGCTGAGCAGGTGACAGCTTTTGATTTTCCTGCACTGGCATCCCCTTTGGCAAAGGCTACACCCGTTACCCCCAAACAAAGAATTACACTGAGAATGACTTTCTTCATACCTGACCCAGTTATGGCGAACGCCTGATGGCTGTTATTATTCGGTGATCTGTTTACTTGTTTTATATGCAGCAATTCACAAAGCAGTTTGTTGGCTATGATGATGTGTTATTGAAGACACGACTGCACTAACGCTGCCTAGTATAAACCACTCATCGGATAACCGGTACAGTTCTAAGTGTTATTCATGAGAAACCAGCTTAATTTATTGAGAAATTCATGACCGAACCCAAACCATCTCTCAACTATCGCAAAGCTACTTTTTATAAAAGTGCCGCCAAACTGAGCCAGTGCCCAGACAATCCCGGTCGTGAAGTTGCCTTTGCCGGACGCTCCAATGCTGGCAAGTCCAGCGCTCTGAATGCACTGACCGGCTCCAACAAATTGGCCAGAACCAGTAAAACGCCGGGGCGCACCCAGCTGATCAATTTTTTTGATATTGAAGAAGATATTTATCTTGTAGATCTTCCGGGCTACGGCTATGCCAAAGTACCTGAAGCTATGAAAAAAGAATGGCAACACCATATGAGTGATTATCTTGAACGTCGCGAAGCGCTGGTTGGACTTGTACTGCTCATGGATGTCCGTCATCCCATGAAAGAGTTTGACCAGATGATGCTGAACTGGAGTGTCAGTGCTAACCTGCCTCTGCACATCCTGATGACCAAGTCCGATAAACTCAAACAGGGTGTTGCACGACAGGCTCTGAATAAATTAAAAAAAGAACTAATCCGCTTCCCGCAGGTTTCTGTCCAACTGTTTTCCTCCCTGAAGAAAACCGGAGTGGATCAACTGGCAAGTAAACTGGATGAGTGGTTATTAGAACCTGAGTTCGATGAAGAGCTGGATACACCAAAAGAAAGTGCATCCTGAATAAAAAAAACTCCAGACACCAGGGGGAGGGTGACTGGAGTTTGAATAACTCCAAAAAGGAGTATTACCAACACTAAACACACAAGGAGTAATCATGAAACGCAGGTTATCAGCGTTGCATGAAAGGTAAGACTCGACTTTTCCAAAAAAGTTCCCGAGCCTACTTATTATTTCCGCATAAACAGTGTTTCCTACAGAAATAAAAAGAACAAATAGCAAGCGCATCAGGACAAAAAAAACCAGTAACCAATGGGGGAACGGTTACTGGTTTGATGCAGATCCCGTGGGGGAACGGTCACTGCTTATGCCAACACTAAACACACAAGGAGTAACTACAAGCAACTCGATTTACGCTACTTGTAATATTTAAGACAACAAGGATTCGGTAAAGTTCCCGATATTTTAAATTTTTTAAACTATTTTCTGAGAGCGAAAAAAAACCAGCAACCTTTAAAGGTTGCTGGTTTCTGAGTCAGTATCCGTTGGGGAACGGAATACTTTTTTCGCCAACACTAAACACACAAGGAGTAAGTCATAAATGACACACACTTCTTAAGACATCGGAAGTGTCGAAAAGTTCCCTGCCTTACACAATCCTTACAAATAAAATGCAGATCGTTAGTGTGCTTCATCCCAGTTAGTACCAGAGTCAGCCTCAACCAACAGTGGTACATCTAGTTCCGCAGCTGACTCCATGGCCTGTTTAATGCCTTGGGTCAGTTCCTCCAGATCATCATTAGCGACTTCAAGCACGAGTTCATCGTGTACCTGCATAATCATCCGGGCATCCAGACTACTGTTTTGTAACCATTGATCAACGCTGATCATTGCACGCTTGATAATATCCGCTGCTGTTCCTTGCATAGGGGCATTGATCGCGGTTCTTTCGGCAGCTTGTCGGCGCATACCGTTACGGGCATTGATTTCTGGTAAATAAAGTCTGCGGCCAAACAATGTCTCGACATAACCTTTATCGTGAGCAAAGGCCTTGGTTTCTTCCATATAACGCAACACACCAGGGTAACGCTCAAAATAGAGATCAATATATTCCTGCGCTGACTGACGGGAAATCCCAAGCTGTTTCGCCAGACCAAAAGCCGACATACCATAGATCAAGCCGAAGTTAATCGCCTTGGCACTGCGACGCTGATCAGAAGTGACTTCCTCCAGCGTCACGCCAAAGACCTCCGCTGCCGTTGCCTTATGAATATCCAGACCTTTGGTAAAGGCATCCAGCAAACCCTGATCACGGGACAGATGTGCCATAATTCTCAGTTCAATCTGAGAATAATCTGCTGCTACCAGCGTATAACCTTCCGGCGCAATAAATGCCTGACGCACCCGGCGACCTTCTTCGGTACGAATAGGAATGTTCTGTAAATTCGGATCAGAAGACGATAACCGCCCGGTAGCAGTGACCGCCTGATGATAAGAGGTGTGCAAACGTCCGGTTAGTGGGTTAATCAGCTGTGGCAGTTTATCGGTATAAGTGGATTTGAGTTTGCTCAGGCTACGATGTTCAAGAATCAGTTTTGGCAACGGGTAATCCAGAGCCAGTTCCTGCAACACTTCTTCTGCGGTTGACGGTTGCCCCTTTGGCGTTTTTTTGATGACGGGCAATTCCAGTTTCTCAAACAAAATTTCCTGCAACTGTTTTGGTGAAGAAAGGTTGAATTCTTTGCCAGCCATATCGTGTGCAGACTTTTCTAATTCCGCCAGACGAACACCTAATTCCTGACTTTGCTTGCCCAATAGGTTGGCATCAATCAGTGCGCCATTACGCTCAATGTGGGAAAGAATATCCACCAAAGGTAACTCAATATCGTCAAATACCGCTTTCACGTCGGGTTGTTTTTCCAGCTCTGGCCAGATTACCTGATGCAAACGCAGAGTGATGTCGGCATCTTCAGCGGCGTAAGGCCCTGCCTTTTCCAGATCAATCTGGTTAAACGTCAGCTGTTTGATGCCTTTGCCAGCAATATCTTCGTAGGAAATAGTTTTATAGCTCAGATACTTATCCGCAAGGGCATCCATGTTGTGTCGTGTAGCAACTGAATTCAGAACATACGACTCCAGCATGGTATCGAAGGCGATGCCCTGCAGTTGAACATCGTATCGAGCCAGAACGCTTTGATCGTATTTCAGGTTTTGTCCGACTTTTGCTTTATCCGCATCTTCCAGCAGAGGTTTGAGTTGTGACAGTACCCAGTGCCGGTTGAGTTGTTCAGGTGCACCCAGGTAATCGTGAGCAACCGGTACATAAGCGGCTTTGCCTGCTTCAACAGCAAAGGAGACACCGACCAATTCGGCCTGCATATAATCGAGACTGGTGGTTTCAGTATCAAACGCGATCAGTTCCGCTTTGTTCAACAGCTCAAGCCAATGTTCAAATTCAGCCTTTTCAGTGATCGTGACATATTCACCTTTGGTTTCAGCGGGCTCAGAGGCTGCATCAGTATTGTGCTCACTGTCCCCTTTTTCAAGCTCGGTCACCATGGAGCGAAATTCAAAATCTTTGAATAAAGCAATAAGCGCTTCTTTATCCACAGGTTCGGCCTTCAGCTCATCCACTTTTACTGGCAGTTCAACATCGGTTTTAATGGTCGCCAGATCACGGGAGAGATAAACCACCGCCTTATGTTCTGTAAATTTCTGAGCAAAAGTTTTACTGCCACGGAAGCCAAGCGCAGCAACCTCATCCAAACGCTGCGCAATGTTGTCAATACTGCCGAGCCCCTGTAAAAGAGCCAGTGCGGTTTTCTTTCCGACGCCAGGCATACCGGGAATGTTGTCGCTGGAATCGCCCATCAACGCCAGATAATCAATAATTAACTCTGCCGGAATACCAAACTTATCCACGACACCTGCCTGATCAGTAAACACATCGTTCATGGTATCAATGAGAGAAACATGCGCTGTAACCAGCTGGGCTATATCTTTATCGCCGGTGGAAATGATGGTATCCACCTTTTTCTCAGTGGCTTCCCGAGCTAAAGTACCGATTACATCATCCGCTTCTACACCTTCTATCATGAGCAGCGGAAAACCCATCGCTCTGACGATATTGTGAATAGGTTCTACCTGTGAGCGCAGATCATCGGGCATAGGCTTTCGGGTCGCCTTGTATTCACTGTACATTTCATGCCGGAAGGTTTTACCCTTGGCATCAAAGATCACAACAACAGGACTGCCTTCGTACTGACGCTTCAGGCTTTTCAGCATGTTGGTCATGACCCGTATTGCGCCGGTAGGACGTCCATCGGACGTTCTCAGATTAGCTCGCTCCGAGGCATGATAGGCTCGATAGAGGTATGATGAGCCGTCGACAAGTATGAGTGGTGTACTGGCTTGTTCTGACATTGGAATAGGTTCACTGGATTCAAGGTTATTGGCTATTCTACATGGATTTCAGAGATGAATATGACACAGCTTATATGAAACAACTTTATTCGTTCTGATAAAACCAGAACATTGATCCCATTCTGGAGGGTTTTTAAATGGGATCAAGCGACAACTTTCCTATAAAAATTTTTATTTTCAGGCCTTACAGATTTATGTCGGTTTACACCCATTTGCACCAGCAGGATATAAAGCACCTACTCTCTCAGTACAACATCGGTCAGCTGGTTAGTTTTACCGGTATAGAAGGTGGCGTAGAGAACACCAACTATTTCATCGATGTAGAAAAAGACGGGCAGGAACAACGCTATGTACTGACTCTGTTCGAATACCTCTCTGTTGATGCGTTGCCCTTTTTTATTGATCTGACAAACGAACTGGCTGCTGACAACATTCCCGTCCCGGCACCGGTAAAAGACCAATCGGGGCAGGCTCTGCAATTGGTCAGGAACAAACCGGCGATTATTGCTCCCTGCCTGCCGGGTAAGCACTATAACGAGATATCGGTAGACCATTGCCGCGAAATGGGGCAGGTGTTGGCACAAATTCATCGGTCTGGACAACATTCTTCATTGCAGCAGGAAAATCAGCGAGGCATCAGCTGGCTCGATCAACAGGTGACTCGTTTAAAGCCATTGCTCAAGGCTGAAGATGCGCTGATTATGTCTGATCAGTGGCGATCCATTAATGCAGAACTGGCAAAGTACACCACTCTTCCGGCAGGCCTGATTCATGGTGATCTGTTTCACGATAATGTGCTGTTTGAGTGTGACCGAATTACCGGCGTTATTGATTTCTACAATGCTTGCTATGACTGGTTGATTTACGATGTGGCCGTCACTGTCAATGACTGGTGCATCAAGTCTGACCTTAGTCTGGATGCGAAAAGATGCAGAGCTCTTCTTGATGCTTATAATGACATTCGGCCATTCACCGAAGAAGAAAGGCAGGCTTGGTCCGTTATTCTCAGGCTGGCTTCGTTCCGGTTCTGGGTTTCCAGAATCATTACTTTTATTCATCCTGAAGAAGCAGTGGGTTCTGAGCACGAACAGAGTCAGGCGCTTAATTTCAAGAATCCAGATGAATTTCGGGACATTCTCATCTATCGCACAGATCATTCATCGCCCCCACTGTGATAGACCTTGTCTATCCTTGAAAGATAAGGACAAATTGGCAAGGAAGCGCAATGGCTCAGGTTCGTCAGGGGATGATCCAAAGGCTGGAAGAATACACCAGCCGACTGAAAGAGAATGATCAGGATACTATTCTTCGTCTGCATAAAGGACAAATAAAGAAAGGCGCTTACAAAGGTACATGGAGTCGCCATTTTACCCATTTCATTGTTCGTATTTTCTCCAGAAAGGTGGGTGAACAATACAATAAATATCTGGATGAAGTGACTCAAAAAGAGTCCAGAGCGCTTGCTAGTGCACTTTGTAAAGATATTTCGCGCAGAACCCCGATGATATATAAGTCGGATCAGACTATTAATACCAGAGGCGTAAAGCATCTTCTGGAAGAGTCCGCCCGGGAGCGGCAACAGTTTGACAAAATGCTTAACGAGTTTGTCGCTATCGCTACAACATCCATTCAACGCCATGATCTTCGAGAGACCACCGGTCAATACCTTAACCGACATCTGACTGAGAAAGGCATTGCTCATTATGATCAGATGCAGTTTTTGAGAACATCCGCTCTTCGCCAGTTAAAGCAGAAAAGCAGCAGCAAAAAGCATCAACCGCCAGAGAAAAGACTCAAAAGAGCTCATCACTGTCGTGCTGTCATTGAACAGGTTATTGACGAAAAAATGCTGACACTGGCTTTCTTTAATGAAGCTGAACAGTATGCTCTGAGAAATATGACGGAGTGTTCTGATATTTCGCCAAATAAATCACAGGAATCGGTTGAGCCAGAAGATCATATTCACCAAAGAAAGGTAGATAAAATAGATCAGACGATTAATACGCTAAAGGTAAAATATCCGGAGCTCGCTCAGGAGCATGCCATGGACGATGTGGCAATGATTACCGCGTTTCTGGAACGTCAGATTGATGACCGGACGATCTCTCATGCAAGACCATTTTCTTTTGTCAGAGAGCCTCTGAAAGAGATGAATGCGTCTCTGATAAGCCAGTTTTCAGCCACACCTGGGAGCAAGCCTGACCAACCGACTTTTGATGTTGCAGGTATCTCAGGCATCAAGTCTAAGGAAAATCTGTCTGATGAAACATTAGATGACTCAGGGACAGGAGAAAGATAATGTCTATCAAAGTTGGGCAGTCAAATCTCACTATTTCGGCACCGAACTCAGAAGCCCCTGAATCTATTAAGACAGAAGATGGCTCAGTGAAAGTCATTGAGCCTTCCCTGCATATCCCCAAAAATCCCCGTCACGTTCAAACACCCAAGCGTTTAATACAACGAAATATCAGCCCGAACTCACTAAAAACCCTCTACCTTAAAGTAGTTGGGAAACCCGCTTCAGAAACACCTGAGACAGAAAAAAGCTCAACAACAAAGGAGGCTGGGCTGCATTTTCGCAACATTTCACAGGATTTGGATCGAAAGTCTCTCACTCAGGATTTAATACAGCAGTGGACAGGAAAAGATCTCCAGACCTTTTCCAAAGCTCAGATAAAAGCCATTGATAATCTAAATAGTTTTTCCATGACGGCGCTTTCCAGGCTCCTCAAGGAAGACAATCAGCTAACCGTCTGTCAACTACCTAACTGCTTGATTCGCTCAAACTCTGACAGTTTGTTTTCACAAAAAGCAAGTTACCTGCTTGAAAGAACGCTGATAAAACACCCTGATCTGGAGAGAATTATTGGTAAAAGTGACGGTCTGTTCAAAACTCCGATACTCATTGCCGTACTACCAAAAAGCCCCGTCATGGCGCCTGAAGATATGTATAGCGTTAACCTGTCTGACACAAGCAGCAAGAAGACGAATGTATTCTTTTACCCGAGAGTAGACACTAAAGATACAGCTCCTTCGTCGATCACGACCCTCTATATCGAGGGCAATATGACAAGTCACTATGATGAGCTAATCGACAATTTTGCCTCTGCCCTCAAGCGTGCCGTTGTAAGAGCTGAAGCAAGCTTGCCAAATGATTCGAAGGAGACCGTGAAACAATTAAGGCATTAAAACCAAATACGCCGATTTCCCCTTTTTGCATGTTGTTATGGTATAACATAAATACGCTACTTTATGACCCATGACAACATGACCACCGAGACTCCTTCTGCCTACAAGCCCCATAATCATAAACATTGCATCGCAGAAGCCATGAGTGAAGCGCACTCAATATGTGCTGGTCGTGGTGTCCGGCTAACGCCAATCAGAGAAAGTGTACTGAAGTTAGTCTGGCAGAACCACCGACCCATAGGGGCTTATGATATCCTGGCGATTCTGGCGAAAAAAGAAGACCGCCCAGCTCAACCTCCCACCGTCTATCGGGCTCTGGATTTTCTTCAGGAGCAAGGGCTGGTACATCGAATTGCATCAATTAATGCTTATATTGGCTGTCCTCATCCCGGAGATAACCATAAAGGCTGCTTCCTGATTTGTGAAAACTGTCGTGTGACGGTAGAAGTTGATCACCCATCCATCAATGACGCAATACAGTCCTGTGCCGATGAGCATGAATTCATTATCCGGGAGTCAGCACTGGAGCTGACCGGGCTCTGTCCTAACTGCAAAGATCTATAAAACCCTAACCATGTCAGAACCATTGATAAAACTTGAAAACATTCAGATGTCATTCCGTGGTCGGAAAGTACTTCAGGATGTTTCTATGCAAATAGCACCGGCAGAAATTGTAACAATTATTGGTCCCAACGGTGCTGGTAAGACAACTCTGGTTCGTATAGCCCTGGGATTGCAGGAGCCAACCGGCGGACGTCGTTCGATTCGTAAAGATTTACGAATTGGCTACATGCCCCAAAAGCTCCATGTTGATAGCAGCATGCCGTTAACGGTTCAGCGATTTCTGGATTTAACCGGCAACACAGGTAACGCCATTCGTCAGGCACTTGAGCGAACCGGGGTCGAGGAAGTTTATGACTCACCACTGCACACCTTGTCCGGAGGCGAGCTGCAGCGCGTTATGCTGGCTCGAGCTCTATTAAATAATCCTCATATTCTGGTATTGGATGAACCTGTGCAAGGTGTGGACACTACCGGGCAACGAGAACTCTATCAGCTCATTACCGATCTGCGAAACGAACAGGGTTGCTCGGTGCTGATGATTTCCCATGATTTGCACCTTGTTATGGCATCCACTGATCAGGTGGTTTGCATTAATCAGCACATCTGCTGTTCGGGTCCACCACTGCAGGTAAAACAGCACCCTGCCTACATGAAGCTGTTTGGTGGGGTTTCGGAAGAGTTAGCCATTTACCCTCATCACCACAACCATCATCATGGCGCTGACGGGCAAATCCTTCACGATAACCCAAAAGGAAGTAAAGATGTCTGACCTGTTACTCCATGCATTGCTGGCAGGATTTGGCGTAGCGATTTTGGCGGCTCCCTTAGGCTGCTTTGTGGTCTGGCGTCGTATGGCTTACTTTGGTGATACGCTTTCCCATTCGGCGCTTCTGGGGGTTTCTCTGGGCTTATTGCTGGATGTTAATCTGAATCTTGCCGTTATTGTCTGCTCGTTACTACTTGCGTTTATTCTGGTCAGTTTTCAGGAAAAACAGAAAGTCGCTTCTGACACTTTGCTGGGGATACTCGCCCATAGCAGTTTATCTCTCGGACTGGTAGCAGTCAGTTTTGCAGATAATGTCCGGGTGGATATGATGGCTTACCTGTTTGGTGATCTGCTAGCAGTTGGTCTGAATGATATTTACCTGATATACGGCGGCGGACTTCTTGTCCTAGGCACGCTGGCTTTTCTCTGGAAGCCGCTGCTTTCTATGTCTATTCATGCAGAGCTGGCTCAGGTGGAAGGTGTTCCGGTCAGGCGGGTAAGAATGATTCTGACGATGCTAATGGCTCTTGTTATTGCCATTGCCATGAAGATAGTTGGTGTTTTGCTAATTACTTCTCTCATGATTATCCCGGCTGCCACAGCCCAGCGACGAGCGAAAACACCGGAGCAAATGGCATTACTGGCGGCTATTCTTGGTCTTATATCCGTTTCTGGTGGTCTTGCGGCTTCCTGGCAACTGGATACCCCTGCCGGACCTTCGGTTGTAGTTTGCAGCTTCTTTCTGTTTTTACTGAATCAGCTTATTCCAAAGGAATAAGCTGATTTAGCTATTTTCTGAGCATTTTAAGTATTCTTAGGGTGCATAATTCTTGGGTAGGTTCACTCTCATATCGCCAAGATGAATATAACGCTATTGTTCCCAAACAAATAAATGGCACTAAAGGGAATATCATAAATAGTGATGGTCTAGAAAAAGAAATAATAATAGGAAAAAAGATCATTGCTGTCATAGCGATTGTATAAATGGTATTAAGCTGACCATCACAAGAAAATTTTAAATCTTGACAATCTAAATCATAAATTCTTTTGCATTTTTGCACAGCAACTCTCTCAATCATTCCGGTTGTTTTATTATGACTAAACCCCAGATATTGTTTTTGAGATGTGGATATAACTAACTCATTAGATGCTATCGAATCATGACCTATACGATAAAATGAAGTTGATAAATGATTTCTTGCATTTAAATTGTCGAGCTGTAGTAACAAACCGATAATTTTTTGTAAAGACTGTATGTTATCGTTTAACGGTTTATCATTAACGCTCTCCTGATTAGATATTTCTTCTAGCGGGATAATTAACTCAAGAATAAAACTATCATTATTAGAAGTGATACTATTATGAAAAAAATTTTTGATATGAATCTTATAGATCAGAGCCTGATCATTAGTGCTCGGTAACTTCTTAAAATGGACTTCTGCGATATCCAGATGATTTATATTGGAAATATAGTCTTCTGGCTGCGTATATTTTCTTCTTTCTCGTATTGTACTATTCAATGTCCCTTTTAAAATATTACAATCCTCAAGCTCCTTGTAGTCCTCGCAGCCTTTGTAAACTAAATAACCAAAGTTGCCAAAATAGTCAAATAATTCAACATGTTGACCTGAAAGGTCAAGGTCTGTGAGAGGCATAGCAACGATCATTTCTGAATATATTAGTAAAATACCTTCAAAAATAAGGGCTAGCAGAGATATTGACGATTCTTCTGAGTGCATATGTATTTCTCATTCTATTATCTGACTGAGCGATTATAGGTAAAGAAAATGGGTTTGCTTCAAAGATAAGGATATTTATAAAAATAAGTACTAAGATGCTTTATCGACTTTTCAAGAGCGTACTTTTTAATTTAGTGAAACTTAACCTATTTAATTCTGTCTAAAAAGCATTGTTTTTTGAGGTTTTATCTTATGTTACGAATTTTATCTGAATTTAATGCAATTAAAGAAGCATTATTATTTCTCCTTTTACTACCTGCTTTGGCAATAGCCTCTCCTTTAGTGAATCAGCAACTGACAGAGATCAATGATTATTACCCAAACTGGTCTCAGCTATTACAGGAAGGAAACATAGATTCATTTATTTATGAGTTAGAAAATATAGTGAAATGTTACAATAATAATAAGAATGAAAATTCGATGGTCGTTTTATCCATTCATGAATCAAAAAGTTGCCAGAACAAAATATCAGACATCTTGTCACATAAAAACAAAAAGGGAGAGGTTCTTTTAAAACAGCTCTTTTATGTAAATAACCTTCGTGAGAAACAACTTAATCTTGTTTTGAAGTATCTAGACTATATTGGTATGGATCTCTATGGCTTGAATCAGAATAATTCTGACAATGCATTGTTTTTTGCGGCTGAAAACAAAAGACTCTTCACCATAATTTTCTTAAAAGTAATGTTCGAGGATAAGCATTCTGATATGAAGAATCAGCTACCTTATTTTAAATCAGGCAGCGGTGAAACTATTGCAGACATACTATTGAGGTTAATGCCTGATTTCGCAGGTTTAGCCTCTTTTCTTAATATCAATAATCTTGCACCTGATCTTAGCAAATTAAAAAGCAGTGAGTCTATCGCTTATCTGACTCTAAAGTATTCCAGAATCAAAACGGAATTATAACAGGGTAAGGCTTCACACCTTACCCATTTACGAAACATTAGCCCGCAAGCACTTCCTGAATCCAGGGCCACGCTTGCTTCTTGCGGCTTAGAGTATTTTCCATTTCGATCCAACGATCTTCCGAGTTATTTTTCAGTTTGTTCGCCCATTCACCCTGTACCAGTAAGTGAGTGGTAGAGCTGGAAATATTGGTCAGCATCAAGGCCGCTAGCTTGAACCCTTCTTTTTCACAACGTGCAGTCAGTTCAGCCTCCAGAGCATCTACTTTGTCGTCTGTCTGATCAAAGCTGGCAACTTCCACCTGACCAACCACAACAGACCCTTCACTCAGGTTGTATTGTTTCAGATCGCGATCAACCAGACTATCAACACTCAGACCATCCAGGTTGGTTTTAACCATCAGCAGAGACTCTGCATAAGCATCCAGATCAATGCCTGCTTCTTCTGCCAGATGACGGGCTGCGTCGATGTCTTTTTCGGTACAGGTTGGCGAGCGAAAAGCCACAGTATCACTGACAATCGCACCCAGCATGAGCATGGCGACAGGTCGCTCAATCTTTGCGTTTTCCATGCGGAACAAATTGAACAGGATGGTAGAAGTACAACCCACTGGCCAGATCCAGGCTTCCAGCTGTCCAACCGTGGTCAGGTCACCCAGACGATGATGGTCAATCACACCCAGAACTTCTGCTTTGTCGAGATCAGCAGGACCTTGTCCCAGGTCGGTAAAGTCCACCAGCCAAACCGGTTTACCGGCAATAGGACCAACCAGTTCAGGCGCTTCTACACCGGCTTGTTCCAGAATGAACTGAGTTTCACCAGTGGGTGTACCCTGTGCAACAGCGACTGCATCAACACCACGGGCAGCTTTCAGCCACTCAGCTGCTACCAGTGCAGAGCAAATGCTGTCGGAATCGGGATTGCTGTGACCAAGAACCTGAATCATGTTTTCCTCATTCGCAAAAGAAAACCCGACAACGGTCGGGTTTTATAAAGGCAATGAGTTTAAGGTTTCAGTGTTATAAAGACGCTAGGGATAGATACCTATCCCTCAAAGTGAGTTCGCCTGAATGGGGTTCTTAAGACATCACCACTACATTTCTAATTTTTATAGTTGTATTCTATTGGCCAAATCCTGCCAGATAAAAAACGTAATGGATAAGCAGCAGGCGTGCTGGATATAAATACAGTATTATAGCCATAACTAATGACTCAGCCTGAGTCATTCAGACCAGATCAGCTAATATCATGACTCTTACCGAACTTCGCTACATTGTTACACTTGCCCAGGAACAGCATTTTGGCCGTGCGGCTGCCAAGTGCTTTGTCAGCCAGCCAACACTCAGTGTCGGCGTAAAAAAGCTGGAGGATGAACTGGGTGTTGCCCTGTTTGAGCGAACTCGTAACGCCGTAAGAGTGACGCCAATGGGCGTGATGATTATCAGTCAGGCGCAAAAAGTCCTGGAAGAAGCATCTGCCGTCAAACAGCTGGCTAAATCCGGTCAGGATCAGCTAAGTACACCATTAAGAGTGGGTGCGATTTATACCATAGGTCCTTATTTATTTCCCCATCTGGTGCCACAACTGGCGGCACTGGCTCCCAATATGCCCTTGTATATTGAAGAAAACTTTACGGCAGTCCTTCGAAAAAAACTCAGAATGGGTGAACTGGACGCTATCATTATTGCTTTGCCGTTTACTGAGCCTGATGTGCTGACTAAAGCTTTGTACGATGAACAGTTCCGGGTGTTGTTGCCCGGAGGGCACCCCTGGGAGCAACAGACAGAAATTGATCTGGCGGATTTAACCAAAGAAGAAATCCTATTGCTCGGAGAGGGTCATTGCTTTCGCGATCAGATTCTGGAAGCCTGCCCAATGCTGGCCACCAAAAAAGAAGCCGGTGCTGATGGTAGTGGCATTGAAGCGACGTCTCTTGAAACCATTCGCCACATGGTGGCATCCGGTATGGGTATCAGTGTGCTGCCGCAGTCTGCCGTCGTCGATGGGCATTATGCACCAGAAGTGCTGAGTACCCGGCCATTCAAAGCACCTGCACCGGGTCGTACTGTGGCACTGGCATGGCGAGCCAGCTTCCCGAGACCGAAAGCCGTCGATATTCTGTCTGAAGCACTCCGACAGTGCTCTGTAGCCTGAGGGATTTTTGTAGTGAATAAACCGTTAAGTGCAATTTCGGTCACAACACTAAAAGGGGTTGGTGGTGCTCTGGCCGAGAAATTGTCGAAAATCGGGATTCACTCTGTTCAGGATTTACTCTTTCACTTACCTCTGCGTTATCAGGATCGCACGCGAATTACGCCTATTGGTTCTTTGCAACTGGAGGGTGATTCAGTGATACAGGGGCGCGTAGCTGCGTCTGATGTTGTGATGGGGCGTCGGCGCAGTTTGTTGTGCAGAATCAGCGATGGTACTGGATCCATCAGTCTACGGTTCTACCATTTTACAGCAGCGCAAAAAAACAATATGAAACCCGGCACCGAAGTCCGCTGTTTTGGTGAGCCACGCAGAGGCGCTACCGGGTTGGAAATGTACCATCCGGAATACAAGGTAATAAATCCTGACCAACCAATGGATGTCGAAGAAAACCTGACACCGGTCTATCCCGCCACTGAAGGGCTGACTCAACAACGCATCCGCGCGCTCTGTGAACAGGCATTAAAGCTGCTGGTGAATGACGATTCTTTGCAGGAACTACTGCCTGTGGAAATCCGGCACCAATATCGACTGAGCTCGCTGGTGGATGCCGTCAGATTGTTACACCGGCCTCTTCCGAATGTCTCTTTGGTTTTACTGGGCGAAGGACGCCATCCGGCTCAACAGCGTCTGGCCTTTGAAGAGCTGTTAGCTCATAACCTGAGTCTGCAGAAAGTTCGCTTGAAAGTCCGTTCTGAAGGTGGTTTTTCAATGCCTGCGCAACATCAACTGACCAGTAAGATGTTGGAACAATTGGCTTTTTCTCTAACCGGCGCGCAACAACGAGTGTTGGCTGAGTTAAGCGAAGATATGAAATCAGAAGCTCCTATGCTTAGACTGATTCAGGGGGATGTCGGCTCAGGCAAAACCATAGTAGCTGCGCTGGCCGCATTGCAGTCTGTGGAAAACGGTTATCAAGCCGCCATTATGGCACCCACCGAAATACTGGCAGAACAGCATCAGATCAACTTTCAGAACTGGCTTAAACCTCTGGGGATCTCCATGGCGTTTCTGTCGGGTAAAACTAAAGGTAAAAAGCGGCGGGAAGTATTGGCACATATTGCTTCTGGCGACGCAATGGTCGTTGTTGGAACTCATGCTCTTTTTCAGGACGACGTGGAATTTCACAAACTCGGTCTTGCCATTATTGATGAACAGCATCGCTTTGGTGTTCATCAGCGTATGGCATTGCGCAAAAAAGGGGAGAAACATGGCGGCTTGCCTGATCAGCTAATTATGACGGCCACACCCATTCCCAGAACACTGGCCATGAGTGCTTATGCAGACTTGGATGTTTCTGTAATTGATGAACTGCCGCCCGGCAGAACACCGGTAAATACGGTAGTGATAGGTGATGACCGGCGTGAACAGGTCATGTCGCGGCTGAAAACCGCCTGCCTTGAAGGGCGTCAGGCTTACTGGGTTTGCACATTGATTGAAGAATCAGAAGCCCTGCAATGTCAGGCGGCAGAAGTCACGGCAGAGCAGTTAAAAGAAGCCTTGCCGGAATTATCCATCGGTCTTGTTCATGGTCGTATGAAAGCCGCTGAAAAAGCAGAAGTGATGGAAGCCTTCAAAACAGGTCATCTGCATTTGCTGGTGGCAACCACCGTGATTGAAGTTGGAGTTGATGTGCCCAATGCCAGCCTGATGATTATTGAAAACCCCGAAAGACTGGGACTTGCCCAATTGCACCAGCTACGAGGCCGTGTAGGGCGAGGCTCGGTTGCCAGCCATTGCTTGCTGATGTATCACGCTCCACTATCCCAGCAAAGCAAGGAGCGTCTGCAGGTTATGCGCGACTCTACCGATGGTTTTGTTATTGCAGAAAAAGATCTGGAATTGCGTGGCCCCGGCGAAGTGCTCGGAACCCGGCAAACCGGTCTGGCACAATTTCGGGTTGCCGATCTGGAGCGTGATGGGGATTTGCTGGCGTCGGTCCGATCAGCAGCACAAATGCTGCTGAAAGTATCGCCTGATAAAACAGAACCTCTGATTTTACGCTGGCTCGGGCATGGAGAGCAGTACGCTAACGTTTGATTCAGTAAGTGCTAAAACAGGAACGCAGAAGGATAAAACAGGACCGATCAGACCTCATTTCCCGATGGTACTGAATAGGCCGGTTTTTGGGTACTTATTGGCAACTCTGCTGCCTGTTTTTATTCTGATGTTGATCACCCTCCCTCTCACCTATTTGTTTTATGGTGCAAGCATGCTGCAAAAACAGGGGTATATGCTGCTCGGAGGATGGGATTGTATGATCAACTGGTTGTTTCCGGCTCTAGCCATTATTTTGCTCTGGTTTTTTAAAGGGGCAACGCCGGGTAAAATGTTTACCGTCTGTGACGGTCGTCAATGAAAGAACCGGATGGACGCCAGGGGCTGGGCAGTCAGTATTACGTGATATCGCTGACTTTATTTCTCTTATCCCGTTGTATCTGGTTTGTTTCTGGATAGCCATTGATAAGAAAAAGCAGGGCTGGTATGACGAAATCGCTAAAACGATTGTTGTAAAAAATAAGTCCACCCAAATAGCCAGCCTTTAGTGAATGGTATTTACCGATTTAAGCGCAGGAAAGCAGAAGTTTTTGGCTCCTTCGTTCTAATTATCAAAAAACATCGTACAAAATTTAAAAAAAAGAGCTGAATGCAGAAATTACTTATCATTTATTTTGACATTCCTGCTTCGTAATCCTGCACCTTATCTAAACTATTGTTTGACTATTTAACGTCGCTGCTGGTTGGACTTCGCTATTTCTGAAACTGTAGTCACAGTCAGATTAAAACGTAATTAATGGTCTTTTTGAAAATTAAGAATAATGGATACATCCAGGAATCTGATTGCTATGAATTATAAGTCGAATTTCTATAAGGCCTGTAAAAATACTCATTGGCAACAGCAATGTCTCATTTTTTTGCTGTTGATAGTTGGTTTGGTTGCAAATGTAAAGGCGGTCACTTCTGATCCTCTGGCCGAAATAGCCCCTCTCCAGGATATGATTATTGAGGACGGGGAGAGGGGGAATATATACGACAGTCTCAAACTTCTTGATGAGGTGCATGACTGGTCAATAATCGGGTCGAATGATCCGGTCAGTTATCAGGTTGGAACGTTGATAACATCCCTGGTTTTTTCTCCGGGAACAGGCTTAAATCTATTTTTTGTAACAGACTCTTTTGAGAAAGCCGTCGCTGGCAACCTTGCAACTATTCCAATTAGCACTATTGCACTATTTAACCTTCTCCAACAAAGGAATGTAAAATCGATCGCTGAGGGTTTTATAAAAAGAGATCCCACTAAAATAGTGATCAGTGTCGTCTCATTTGCATCGGGCATTATATTTATTGCGGCTGATGCCGAAACGGCTTATCGTGCGATGGGCAAAATACAGTGTGAAAGAGAGTCAAAAAATAATTACACATTGTCTTTTGATGATTGTGAGCAAAAAATTAATAATTACACCTATTCTGGTTGTCAAAGTGATGATAATGAAGAAGATAAATGTAATTTTAATTCCGGGTTTGCTTTATTGGGAGGTATTTGGAATGGTATTCCGGGTGGAACCCTTGGTTATACTTTTTTGCTGGATTTTTTTGCTGAAAAAATAGATGAATTCAAAGAGATTGGTAAAATAGTTGGATCAACATTTTCGGATCAAAAATACATCTCCAATACAGAGATTAATTTGAAAAAAATGTCAGGAATGCTTGCAAATTTTAATACAGGCCTTACTCAGAAAGTTAGAGAGTATCATAAATTAACTAATTTTGATTTATATCGTCTGATGGATGGGGTAATGACTGTATCTGCTGCTCGTCAATTCTCAGGTATTGCGCTTAAGTGGGCGGCGGAAGGTGTTGCAATTGGTATTTCTATCACCATTCTTAATAATGTTTTTAATTCCGGTAAAACCTATGATTATTTAAAAGAAGATGGGTTTTCTGTTTACGACAATGGATTGGTAAGCTTCCCCAATAATGTCACCGTGGATGTGACAGATCCTGCATTTGAGGTTAATTCTTCTCTGGTCGAACCATACAGGGACAGCATTGATGGCATTCAGAGCAAGTTAATATTCTATAGATATTGCTATGGTTTCCAGGGGCTGGCTATTTCTTATCAGGGAATGATCAGGCCAATACAACATGTTATTGATGTTGCTTACTATATTTCCAGGCACCTCAGGGGGATGCAAAATATTCCGGTATCGCCAGTAAGATTGGCTGCCAGAGTCACCGGTATGGGGCTATCTGCAGTCATCACATACTGGTACGGTGAAGTGATTTTGGGGTCTACTCCAAGTATTGCAAAAATTGGCTTTTTCAATAAGGCGGTAGGAGATCAGAGCTTGCTGGATGAATATATTTCCCCCGAGACGCAGGCACGCTTTTCACAAGGTCTCTTATACAGTCTGTGGGTAAATACAGGGGGGGATGCGCTAACGCCTATTTTTGAAAGCTTCCTTATTGTCCCAATTGTTAAGTACGGTAAATGGCTTTTAAGAAAAAGAGTGGGACGCTAGAACGGTATCGATAGTTAGCAGGTAGGCAGATATGATATCTGTCTACCAATCACCCCATTAGTAAGTTATCTTCAGCTTTCGAAATAAAAAAGCCAGGCACCAGAGAGGCCCGATGAGGAGAAATTGCAAATCTTCAAAAAATGAAGGCTTTTTCCCTTCAATTTTGTGGCCGACAAATTGAAAAAACCATGCAACCACAAAAATACCAACACAGACAGGCAATAGATTACTGCGTAAAAGTTGCACAAGAATGATTGAGCTCCCAAAGATACCTGCCATTGCGATAGTGAGAGGGATTGAAAGCCGGAAATAAAAAACCAAGCTTAATACCATTGCAATCAAAGTCAGGACTAGTGAAAAATGCCAGATCATACCAATAATACTGAAGAGGATAGCGGGCACACAAATCCAGTGAATGAGCTTGTTTCTTGGATTTTGATGGCTTGCACTGTAGGCATCGAGCCATTGTTCTACAGTTTTCATCGATAACTCCCGCTGTTGTTCTTATTATTATGGTTGCTATAGCCACAATACTACTGTCGTAGCATACTCAGTTGAAGGCTTGTGAAGTAAAATAGGTAAGGCTAATGATTAGAGGCTGTTCATAATCTTCTGCAGCCTGCAATAAGATCATGACAAGATCATGATCATGAATAGCTTCTTAACCCGGTGTGTGACTTTTATCTCGTAGGTTGTCAATCCATGGCTTATGGGTTCTGTACACTCCCTGTACGGGATCCACGTGGCATGGATAGCCATGTTGAAATTAAAAGTCACACATCGGGTTTCTTAGATAATAATTATAAGAGTATCAAAGCATGCAACATTACGCGCTGTTTGAACTGCTTCTAATGCTGTGCGCACTCTATGGAGTGAGTCAGATTTTCCAGCTGTCATATGCTTTGCCCGCAGTGATAGGGTTGCTGTTAATGTCAATTAACGCAGGCTTGGCTGCATTGCGATATGGGTTTGAGTGGCATCAGGCGCTGGGTAGTTTGCATGGCCTTTATTCCAGCCTTTCGGCTTCGGTGGGTATGATGCTGGTATTAGTGTCGTTTGTTAGTTTGAAAAATCCGGCGCTGCTTTCCGGAAACCGGCAATGGGTCACCGTTGTTGTTGTCACCATTATGTATGCTGCCGCCGCCGTATTGCAGCTTGTTGGCCCTCTGGTCACTGTTGCTACACTGTTTGCGATTGTTGCTACGCTGGTAGCCGGAGCGTCTCTGTTTAATTCAGAGCGAAGATGGCTGGGAGCTTATGTAATGACTACCGGGCTGTTGTTTTTATGGGTTGGTTCTTTTGTAGGCTCAAGGGGTGATGACTTGTTGGGTGTGCTTCCAAGGTGGCATGTATTTCACATCATTGTCGCTTTGTGGAGTGTTGCTGTGGCTCTGTCGTTTAAAAGTGTCTCTGAGCTGAAATCTATAAAAAAGCCGGTGAGGTAGCCCCCACCGGTCTTTAAACTATCCGGAGTAATTTTAAGCGTTAGTCGCTACAAAATACTGCGGATCTTCAATGACATTCACTTCAACCAGGTTGCCTGCTTTCTTTAGAAGCTGACGACAATCGTCGCTTAAATGCAGCAGATGTAAAGTTTTGCCAGTGTTCAGGTAACGTTCTGCCAGTGTGTCAATGGCTTCCAGACCTGAGTGGTCAGAGACTTTGGAATCAGCAAAGTCGATGATAACGTCTTTGTTATCCTCTTTTGGATTGAATTGCTCAAGGAAGGAAGTGGTAGAACCAAAAAAAAGAGGCCCGTGTATTTTATAGACCGTAGAACCTTTATGATCCTCCTGCTTTACGACTTTAATATGCTTCGCGTGCTTCCAGGCAAAAATCAGGGCAGAAACAATAACACCGATGATGACTGCCATAGCGAGGTCAGTCAGAACTGTCACCACTGAAACCAGTACCAAAACAAAAGCGTCGCCTTTAGGTACCTTGTTTATGATTCGGAAGCTACTCCATTCAAAGGTGCCAATCACCACAATAAACATAACCCCAACCAGAGCAGCGACAGGAATCATTTCAATGAGAGGAGAAGCAAAGAGGATAAAGCAGAGCAAAAATAAGGCTGCAGCAATACCAGATAAACGACCACGACCACCAGAGTTCACGTTAATCATACTCTGCCCAATCATGGCACAGCCCCCCATGCCGCCAAAAAATCCGGTCACAACATTAGCAACACCCTGACCGACACATTCACGGTTACTGGAACCGTGAGTCTGAGTGATTTCATCCACCATCCGCAGAGTCAGAAGAGATTCAATAATACCAACGGCAGCCAGAATCAAAGAGTATGGGAAGATGATTGAGAGTGTTTCCCAGTTAAGGGCGACCATAGGAATGTGGAATTCAGGGAAGCCGCCAGCAATACCAGCTACATCACCCACAGTGCGAGTATCCAGACTAAAGGCAATGGCGATACCAGACACCACAATAATAGCGGCTAGAGAAGATGGGATGGCGGTAGTCAGTTTTGGCAGGAAATGAATAATTGCCATGGTCAGGAATACCAGACCCAGCATCAGAAACAGTTGGTCGCCAGCCATCCAGGCAACATCAACCACACTGCCTTCAAAAAATGTACCTGC
>CBDAQW010000007.1:140000-164181 GCA_965199185.1 Endozoicomonas sp.
GGAAGGTGGGGACGACGTCAAGTCATCATGGCCCTTACGGCCAGGGCTACACACGTGCTACAATGGTGCATACAGACGGTTGCGAATCCGCGAGGTGGAGCTAATCTGAGAAAGTGCATCGTAGTCCGGATTGGAGTCTGCAACTCGACTCCATGAAGTCGGAATCGCTAGTAATCGTGAATCAGAATGTCACGGTGAATACGTTCCCGGGCCTTGTACACACCGCCCGTCACACCATGGGAGTGGGTTGCTCCAGAAGTGGCTAGCTTAACCTTCGGGAGAGCGGTCACCACGGAGTGATTCATGACTGGGGTGAAGTCGTAACAAGGTAGCCCTAGGGGAACCTGGGGCTGGATCACCTCCTTAAACGACGATCGACATCCATAAGCGTTCACACGAATTGTTTGATAAATCATTAATCAGGAATGATTGAATGGTTTTTCTTCACTGAAATTGTTTCAGACAATTCTCAGTGCTTCCTCCATTCCTGGAGGTCGTGTTCTTTAAGAATGTGTTTAATGAATTAGTCATGGGTCTGTAGCTCAGTTGGTTAGAGCGCACCCCTGATAAGGGTGAGGTCGGCAGTTCGAGTCTGCCCAGACCCACCAAATTTTACTCTGTTCTTCGTTAGAAAGAAGTCTGCATGGTTTGTGTATACTTACTTTTTTGTCTGAATCAGAATAAAATTCTGGTAAAAGACTAATGAAGTAGTACATGGGGCTATAGCTCAGCTGGGAGAGCGCCTGCTTTGCACGCAGGAGGTCTGCGGTTCGATCCCGCATAGCTCCACCAATTACTTTTCATAAATGGCTCATTCATTAAGCATATTTGCTTAATTATCTAAATAGATAATGTGTTCTTTAAAAATGTGGAATCCAAATTTAAGCTGAATTGATTGAACGACATTAGTCATTCAATTTGATTCTTGCTGAGACACTCTCAAGTTAATTATCGAAAGATAATTGCTAAGTGTATGGCGATCTGAACAGTCTTCAGACTGGATCAGATAAAGATCGTTAAGGTAGTTATTTGAACATGACCACGCATTGGGCGTAGGTCGGTTTCCGGCGAAGCCAGAAGCCGACATCAACAACCAGTACGTGACGTCGTTGTATTTTACCGGATATTATCCGGTTGTCGGCTTGTCCTTCGGGCAAACCGACCAACGACATTCTTAAATGTCGAATTTGGTAAAGTATTTTTTCTTTAATCGAGGCGCAAGCTGAGTGATTGAGGGAGCGTACGTATCGTACGTGACCGATTGAGCGAAATTGCAACGATGAGTAAAGGAAAAAAACAAAGCCATAATTAGATCATTTTGGGTTATATGGTCAAGTGACTAAGCGTACACGGTGGATGCCTTGGCAGTCAGAGGCGATGAAGGACGTGGTAATCTGCGATAAGCATTGGGGAGCTGATAAACAAGCCTTGATCCAATGATCTCCGAATGGGGAAACCCACCAACATAAGTTGGTATTCCAGTGCTGAATACATAGGCACTGGAAGGCGAACCCGGGGAACTGAAACATCTAAGTACCCGGAGGAAAAGAAATCAATTGAGATTCCGGAAGTAGCGGCGAGCGAAACCGGATTAGCCCTTAAGCAAATTAGGTGTTAGTGGAACACTCTGGAAAGTGTGGCCATAGTGGGTGACAGCCCCGTACACGAAAATGCCTTTTATGTGAAATCGAGTAGGTCGGGACACGAGAAATCTTGACTGAACCGTCTTCGGACAAGGGGGGACCATCCTCCAAGGCTAAATACTCCTGACTGACCGATAGTGAACCAGTACCGTGAGGGAAAGGCGAAAAGAACCCCGTTGAGGGGAGTGAAATAGAACCTGAAACCGTGTACGTACAAGCAGTGGGAGCCTATCTTCGGATGGGTGACTGCGTACCTTTTGTATAATGGGTCAGCGACTTACTTTTTGTGGCAAGGTTAACCGAATAGGGAAGCCGTAGAGAAATCGAGTCTTAATAGGGCGTAAAGTCTTTAACGAGACAAAGAGTCGCAAGGAGTAGACCCGAAACCGGGCGATCTATCCATGGGCAGGTTGAAGATCAGGTAACACTGATTGGAGGACCGAACCGACTGTCGTTGAAAAGCCAGCGGATGACTTGTGGATAGGAGTGAAAGGCTAATCAAGCCCGGAGATAGCTGGTTCTCCTCGAAAGCTATTTAGGTAGCGCCTCGTGAATCACCATTGGGGGTAGAGCACTGTTTGGGCTAGGGGGTCATCCCGACTTACCAACCCCATGCAAACTCCGAATACCGATGAGTGCAATCACGGGAGACACACGGCGGGTGCTAACGTCCGTCGTGGAAAGGGAAACAACCCAGACCGTCAGCTAAGGTCCCAAAGTAACAGTTAAGTGGGAAACGATGTGAGAAGGCCCAGACAGCCAGGAGGTTGGCTTAGAAGCAGCCACCCTTTAAAGAAAGCGTAATAGCTCACTGGTCGAGTCGGCTCGCGCGGAAGATTTAACGGGGCTCAAACTGTTCACCGAAGCTACGGGTACACACCTCTGGTGTGTGCGGTAGAGGAGCGTTCTGTAAGCGGCTGAAGGTCAACCGGGAGGTTGGCTGGACGTATCAGAAGTGCGAATGCTGACATGAGTAACGATAAAGGGAGTGAGATCCTCCCTCGCCGGAAGACCAAGGTTTCCTGCGCAACGCTAATCGGCGCAGGGTGAGTCGGCCCCTAAGGTGAGGTCGAAAGACGTAATCGATGGGAAACAGGTCAATATTCCTGTACCCCTTTTGACTGCGATGGAGTGACGGAGAAGGCTAGGTCAGCGCGGCGATGGTTGTCCGCGTTTAAGATAGTAGGCTGGGGATTCAGGCAAATCCGGATCCTCAAAGCCGAGAATTGATGACGATGTTCCAAGGAACAGAAGTGATTGATGCCATGCTTCCAGGAAAAACTTCTAAGCATCAGGTCAAAAGGGACCGTACCCCAAACCGACACAGGTGGTCAGGTAGAGAATACCAAGGCGCTTGAGAGAACCTGGGTGAAGGAACTAGGCAAAATGGCACCGTAACTTCGGGAGAAGGTGCGCCGGTTCTGGTGATGGAACTTGCTTCCTAAGCTGGGACTGGTCGAAGATACCAGGTGGCTGCGACTGTTTATTAAAAACACAGCACTATGCAAACACGAAAGTGGACGTATATGGTGTGACGCCTGCCCGGTGCTCGAAGGTTAATTGATGGGGTTATCTTCGGAGAAGCTCTTGATCGAAGCCCGAGTAAACGGCGGCCGTAACTATAACGGTCCTAAGGTAGCGAAATTCCTTGTCGGGTAAGTTCCGACCTGCACGAATGGCGTAACGATGGCCACGCTGTCTCCACCCAGGACTCAGTGAAATTGAAATCGCTGTTAAGATGCAGTGTATCCGCGGCTAGACGGAAAGACCCCGTGAACCTTTACTACAGCTTCACAGTGGATCTTGATGTTGCTTGTGTAGGATAGGTGGGAGGCTTTGAAGCGTGTACGCCAGTATGCGTGGAGCCAATCTTGAAATACCACCCTGGCAATATTGAGGTTCTAACTCAGGTCCCTGATCGGGATCGAGGACATTGTGTGGTGGGTAGTTTGACTGGGGCGGTCTCCTCCCAAAGAGTAACGGAGGAGCACGAAGGTTGGCTAAGCACGGTCGGACATCGTGCGGTTAGTGTAAAGGCACAAGCCAGCTTGACTGCGAGACGTACATGTCGAGCAGGTACGAAAGTAGGTCTTAGTGATCCGGTGGTTCTGAATGGAAGGGCCATCGCTCAACGGATAAAAGGTACTCCGGGGATAACAGGCTGATACCGCCCAAGAGTTCACATCGACGGCGGTGTTTGGCACCTCGATGTCGGCTCATCACATCCTGGGGCTGAAGCCGGTCCCAAGGGTATGGCTGTTCGCCATTTAAAGTGGTACGCGAGCTGGGTTTAGAACGTCGTGAGACAGTTCGGTCCCTATCTGCCGTGGACGTTGGAAGTTTGAGAAGAGCTGCTCCTAGTACGAGAGGACCGGAGTGGACGGACCACTGGTGTTCGGGTTGTGTCGCCAGACGCATTGCCCGGTAGCTATGTTCGGACGGGATAACCGCTGAAAGCATCTAAGCGGGAAGCCCCCTTCAAGATGAGACTTCCCTGAGATTTAAAGTCTCCTAAAGAGCCGTTAAAGACTATGACGTTGATAGGCGGGGTGTGTAAGTGTTGTGAGGCATTGAGCTAACCCGTACTAATGACTCGAGAGGCTTGACCATATAACGCCAAAATGATTTACGTGAAATCGTTCCATACGATTTTCAGTACTTCCTCCATCCCTGGAGGTCGTAGCCATACGCTAGTAGAGTGTGTAGCAAGAATTAAAGCTTAAATCGCAGGTCGGCAATCGTAGATTGCTGACATTAAAGCGAGTATTGGATTCCATACCCAATTAGCTTGACGACCATAGAGTGTTAGAACCACCTGATTCCATCCCGAACTCAGCAGTGAAATGACACATCGCCGATGGTAGTGTGGGGTTTCCTCATGTGAGAGTAGGTCATCGTCAAGTATCAAATTTAAAAATATTGAGATTCTTGATCTCAGTATTTTTGCATCAAGAGATGCAAACCAGTTTTGCCTGGCAACCATAGAGAGTTAGAACCACCTGATTCCATTCCGAACTCAGTAGTGAAATGACTCATCGCCGATGGTAGTGTGGGGTTTCCCCATGTGAGAGTAGGTCATTGCCAGGCACAAAATCAAAAATCCTGATAGGAGAACCTATCAGGATTTTTTTGCATAAATAGAATAAAATTGTTCATAATCATAATTTTTATGTAACCGTCTGGCCGTAACCGGTCAAATTAACGGATTTTCTCCAAAGCGAACCTTCCAATTCCGGGGAATCAGGTCATCGATTTGTCGGGCGGGGTGAAGGCTGACTCTTTGGAGAACATCAACCTGATACTTGTAGGGATCAATGTCTTGCAGGCGGCAACTAACCAATAGGCTCTGGATGATCGCAGCATGCTCTGCGCCTGTCTCAGTCCAGCAGAGTCGAGTAAGCAAGGGGAAATTTCGTCCCCAAGCTTCTCACGGAATCGTACGTGGCAATCTCCCTTCATACGGCTCTTGATCACACATTTGGTGCACAAAGTAATTCCCAGTGAGTAAACAAATAAAGAATCATTTTTGTGTTCTGTTTTTGGATAAGAACTAGCCAGAGAAATGGAGCTCGTAAACTCATCGCCACAATCTTTCATAGCAGTATATACTGCAACCACATCACGCTTCCATGCAGAGGCACAAAAGCCTAAAACATGGAAGCAATGTGTCACTGAATTTTATTCAGCAATAATTCCAGCAATGTCATTCATGACTGCTTCATTAAGCACTACATCACAGGCGGCAACGTTTGCCTGAATTTCTGTTGGATTCAAAGCTCCACTGATAATAGACGTCACCTGCTTTTGTTTAATCAACCAGGATAATGCCAGTTGAGCCAGAGAGCAGTTCTGGGCTTTGGCAATATTTTCCAGATCACAGGCTTTTTGATAATAAGTCTTAAACAGTTCACCATTCAGCTTTGGATTAGAAGCACGCACATCGTTTTCGTTAAAGTTACCTTCTGCTTTGAAGGTACCAGTCAGCAGCCCCTGCATCAGCGGGCTGTATGGGAAGAATGCCAGGCCGTGCTGATCACACAGAGGGAAGATTTCTTTTTCAACACGGTAATCCAGCGGAATGCCGTGGTAGCTTTCAGGGTTACGTTCCAGCATGTTGTAAAGACCCTGGAAGCTCGATACAGGCACCATGTCGTGTAGAGCCAAAGCGTCTTCCAGACTGTAATTGGATAGACCAATGTGACGGATTTTGCCGGAGTCTAGCAATTTTTGTAAGCCTTTAGCGGTCTCTTCCAGCGGTGTGTTCTGGTCTGGCCAGTGCAGCTGATACAGATCTATGAAGTCAATATCCAGGCGTCTCAGTGACATATCAACTTCTTCTTCCAGAGATTTGGCTGTCAGGTTATTGCTGACGCGATTCTGCTCATCCCAAACCAAACCGCACTTGGTACCGATGATGATCTTGTCGCGCTGCCCGGCAATAGCCTTGCCCAGAATAGTTTCTGAATGCCCCATACCGTATACAGGCGCTGTATGCCCAAAGAATAAGTATACAATCAAAGTAAGTAACCCCCAGATCTATAGCCTGACGAATCGTTGCAATGTTGTCATCGTCATTGGAATTATTCCACACGCTACCACCACCAACAGCCCAGGTTCCCATACCAATGGCTGAGAACTTAAGGTCTGGCATACTTGCTACGGTTTTATAAATCATTTAATCAATCCTTATTTCTGTATTTTTACGACGATGCCTGTTTGTCCTGGCAAGCAACCATCACTATCCAGTTGTCCAAAGCAAATGTCGCCCTCTGGCATGTTTACCATCTGAGACTGCTCACTTCGGTTCATAATAATGTGAAGTGTATTTTCTTCATCGGAACGTTGATACTGCAGAACAGCATCTGTACATTCTGGTAAGAACTGGAAAGTGCCGGTGCGCAATGCTTTGTATTTGGCGCGCAAGGAAGTTAGCGCTTTAACATGGTCGCGGATTTCCAGATCCTGCTGTTCGGGTTGATTCCATGGGTAAGCTCCACGGCAATGAGGATCGTCGCCACCGCTCATACCAATTTCATCGCCATAGTAAATACATGGCGCACCCGGCATGGTCATCATGAACTGGAAGCAGAGCTTCATGGCTGGCTTGTTATCGCTCATGATCCACAGAGGGCGAGCCATATCATGGCTGCCCAGCAAGTTGAATTGCGCTTGATTGATTTGCTCATCGTAAAGGCCAAGGTTCTTTTCCATGGCGTCTACGAAAGCCTTGGTATTAATGGGCTCAAGTTCCAGATGGTTTCTCTGGTAACCGTGTAGGTAATCCGCACCGAAATAGCTTAGAGTATTTTTGGTCTGAACGTAGTTCATGGTGGAGTCAAACATATCACCCTGCAGCCAGCGCTCGGCTTCATCCCAAACTTCACCACAGATATAAGCGTCACTTTTCACTGACTTCACAACGGTGCGGAATTCACGCCAAAATTCATCATCGTCAATTTCATACGCCACATCCAGACGCCAGCCATCAATACCGAATTCCATCCAGTGTTTGCCAACCGCAAAGATGTAGTCTCTTACACCCTGATTTTTGGTATTGAATTTTGGCAGTGCAGGTAGGTTCCACCAACCTTCGTAATTCAGTTTTTCTCCTTCATTCTGAGGGTATGGATTCAATGGATAGTCGTAAATATGAAACCAATCCAGATAGGGCGATTCAGCGCCATTTTCCAAAATGTGGTGGAATGCCCAGAATCCTCGACTGGCATGGTTAAATACGCCATCCAAAACAACTTTCATATCACGTTTGTGAGCTTCATCCAGCAAATGGCGAAGTGCTTTCTCGCCACCCAAAAGAGGATCAACCTGGAAATAATCAAAAGTGTGATAACGATGGTTACAGGCAGAGCTGAAAATGGGATTCAAATAAAGAGCAGTAATACCCAGCTCTTTTAATTCGTCCAGATGATCGGCAACGCCATATAAATCACCGCCCTGGAATCCCTGAAGAGCAGGATCAGAACCCCAATCTTTAAATTGGATGCCTCGAGGGTGATTCATTTTTTCACTGCGGGCATAACGGTCAGGATAAACCTGATAGAAGATGGCGTGTTTAACCCAGTCCGGTGTATTGATAGTGTTCATAATAAGCTTGGAACGATCTTTTGAATAAAAACAGATATTTTTACAGGTGACAAAACCGGGCTTTGCACAGCAGAGCCCGAGAAGGATTTAACGATTAATTTTTAAGAACCATTAGCAATATAATTCGCAGCACGATCCAATGCTTTATCAACGGACTCACGGCCACTGATAATGTTATCCAAAGCATTAGGGAAAGACGTCCAGAAACGACCCATTTCAGGCACGCTAGGCATTAGTACGCCGTCGTTTATACTCTGGTAGGCAGCGGTAATGCGAGGATCTTTTTCCTGTTCTTTGATGTATTCTTTGTGAGCAACAACACCCAAAGGTACATCACGGTTGATGATTTTCAAATTTTCTTTGGTCAGAACGTATTGCTCCATAAACTCCTTGATAATGTCATCATTTGGAGAAGCCTTATTGACCATGGCACCCCAAACACCGACAAATGCAGGGACTGGATTGCCATTAATGCTGGGTAGAGGGGTTACAGCATAATCCACATTCACAGAGTCGAAGTTAGACCATGACCATGGGCCTGCAATAATCATGGCTGCTTTATTCTGAGCAAAACGTGCTTCAGCATTAGAGAAGTCGGTACCTCTGGGTGTAACGCCTTCTTTCAATAAACGGCTGAACAGCTCGCCACCCGATTTGGCGCCTTTGTTGTTTAGGCCCGTGTCGTTTGTTTTGTAAACACCATTTTCTTTTTTGAAGACATAACCGCCGTTGCTCATAAAGAAAGGTGCAGAGAAATAGGGATTTGCCTGATCCCACATCAGAGTATTAATACCTTTTGGTGCAAGTTTTTTATGCAGCGCAAACATCTCTTCAAAAGAAGCAGGTGGCTTAGGAATAATAGTTTTGTTGTACAGTAGACCAATGGCTTCCATAGACAGCGGATAACCATAAATCTTACCGTTATGACTCATGGCGTCCCAGCCTTTTGCCAGCATTTTGCCTTTTAATTCCTCACTTGGGTTTACAGTGTCGATAAGGCCTGAATCCACCCAGCTACCAATGCGGTCGTGAGCCCAGAAGATAATATCAGGCCCCATCCCAGAGGAGGCTGCCAGTTGGTAACGCTCTGTAACACCTTCCGGGTTTTCAACAGATACTTTAATCCCCGTGTCTTTTTCAAACTTTTTACCGACTTCCACAAGACCGTTAAAGCCTCTGTCTCCCCCCAGCCAGATAACTAACTCATCTTTTCTAAACGCATGAGCTGTGCTTGCCGCTATAGAAATAGCCAAAGCCAGTGCCGTACATTTTTTCATATACACTCCCTCGGTATATAATTTTTGTCTGTACTTTTTTGTGTGATGTTCTCATGCGTTTGTTATTGTCAAGCGTTGCGATGTAGAGCATGCAAGAATGGCTATCATGTTGTCGTTATTATGTGGTGGCAACCTGTAAACGTTTACAGGGCTTGTCTAAAAAACACACAAATTAACATATAAGCGGCAAGTTGAAAGAGAAAGTCTGGGTTGAAAACCTTAAAAATGCTATCCGTTATTAGTGGTCCAAGTTTACAGGGCTTGTCAAATTAAAATAAGCGGCAAGTTGAAAGAGAAAGTCTGGGTTGAAAACCTTAAAAATGCCCAGTTCCAAGATGTCAAAATCTTGAAATTTACCACCATCGAAAAAGGCTGTTGCAAAAGGTGAAATTGGACAAAAAACAAGGTCGGTAACCCAAAGGCGGGAATGACGAGATCAGTAACTTCTGCGCTATCACTACCCTAAGTATTCAGCGATAAGTCCTTTTATGGCTGGATACTTGTGTGATGCGAGAATCAGATGTTGATCTTTAGAGCAGACTTCGGTTTTGAGCAGCAAGACAAAATATATCCTCGCTCTATTTCTTCAGGCGTAAGCGTCATCTGACTACTACTCTCTACCTCTCCATCAATAATTTCAACCTTACAGGCACCACAAACACCTGCACGACAAGCAGCAACTATAGGAGCTTGTTGGTTTTCGAGAATATCAATGACCAATTCATCAGAGCCTGCTTCGACTGCTTTGCCACTTAATTCTAAAGAAACATGATAGGTTTGCTCTGAAGCCTTATCTAAAGCCTTAGAAGAAACCTGTTGCATAACTTCGCCACCAAAGCTTTCAAAGTGATAGTTGCTCATATTAAAGCCAGTATCGGCAACCATTTTTTCTACGGCTTCCATGTAAGCTGTAGGACCGCAGACATAAATGGTCCGGCTATGCAGATCAGGTACTAGCTCTTGGAGTTTGTTGATATCCAGAAAGCCATCTTTGTTTTCAAGTACAACATCTGGTTGAAACAGGTCAGATTGTTCTGACAACAGCTGGACTTCTGAGTAAAAGATAATATCTTCGGCGGTTCTGGCACTGTGAATAAACCGAATATCGATATCAGCGCAGCTATCAACCACCCAGCGACTCATCGACATCATTGGCGTAATGCCACAACCTGCACTTAAAAACAAAGTACGTTTAGCAGGTATGTCAATCAGATTAAA
Source organism: Endozoicomonas sp. (assembly GCA_965199185.1). Classification (GTDB taxonomy): domain Bacteria; phylum Pseudomonadota; class Gammaproteobacteria; order Pseudomonadales; family Endozoicomonadaceae; genus Endozoicomonas. The sequence continues at coordinate 150,241 of CBDAQW010000007.1, forward strand.
CACGCCTGCAGGAGCCGTTGCTCTAATTTTGCTTCCAGTCTTTAAATGATCGCACAGCCAATTCGATACGATTCCGCCTGGAACTCGTTTAATGGTAAGTGTCAGCATATAAGGTCGAGAGGGGGAAGAGCTAATAGTATAGCTACGGTGTAATGTCTTACCTTCGATGTTTAGTTCGAGTGTAATAAACTGGCCGGGCTTGAAATCAAACCGATGACCTTGTGCTGACTGAAAAGTAAATGAAGTGACGTCAGAAGTTTCTTGCTGCACTCTCTGGCAGATCAATTCCAAAGAGCCATGCTCCCACACAGGGGCATTGACTAATGAATTAGGGGAATGTGTTGTTGTCATAGTCTTAGAACATAGAAAGCCCGGCGTTAAGCCGGGCAAATAACATTAAGCAGCGTTAAGGATTGTACCCAGATCCTGTTCAACTGTTGTCGTCAATTTCAGCCCAAACTGTTCTGTCAGCACAGCCAGCAGGTTATCTGTGAGGAAGGCGGGAGGTGTCGGACCAACATGGATGTTCTTAACTCCCAGCGATAAAAGAGTCAGAAGTACGACAATGGCCTTTTGCTCAAACCATGAAAGAATCAAAGTCAGTGGCAGATCATTTACTCCACACTCAAAGGCGTCAGCCAGAGCGAGCGCCAGTTGAATGGCGGAGTATGAATCATTGCACTGACCAACATCCAATAAACGTGGAATGCCGTTTATATCGCCAAACTCCTGTTTGTTAAATTTAAACTTGCCGCAGGCAAGCGTCAGGATAACGCTATCCTGAGGAACTGACTCTGCAAACTCTTTAAAGTAAGCACGTTCACTTTTGTCGCCATCGCAGCCACCAATCAGGAAGAAGTTTTTAATGTCGCCCTTCTTAACATTATCAATAACAGCGGGTGCTGCCTGCATCAGAGCGTTACGAGCAAAGCCAATGGTGATTTCGTGGGGGATTTCATCGTGTTCAAAGCCTGGCATTTGCAATGCTTTTTCAATAGCAGGAGTAAAATCTTCACCTTCCAGATGAGTAACACCTGGCCAGCCAACAATGTTTCGTGTATAGATTCGGTCAGCGTAATGACCTACATTTGGATCAATAATGCAGTTAGAGGTCATCACAATTGAACCGGGAAAGTCTGCAAACTCGCGTTGCTGGTTCTGCCATGCGCTACCATAGTTACCGACAAGGTGAGAGTATTTTTTTAGCTCAGGATAGGCATTAGCTGGGAGCATTTCACCATTGGTGTAAACATTGATGCTTTTGCCTTCTGTTTGCTTGAGGATTTCCTCAAGGTCGATCAGATCATGACCCGAAACAAGAATCGCTTTACCTTTAACGGGGCGTGTATTAACACGAGTCGGCTCAGGATGACCAAAGCGGCTGGTTTCGCCGGCATCGAGCATCTCCATTACCCGATAGTTCATCTGACCAATCGACATAGAGCATTGCAGCAGGTCGTCTAACGCCTCAGAATCCGTCGCTAACCATGCCATATGTTTGTGAAATTCTGCATAGACTTCCGCATCTTGCTGATCGAGAACGCGGGCATGCTCCATATAAGCGGCTGCACCTTTTAAGCCATACAAACACAACAGACGTAGCCCGATAATATCTTCACTGACAGAGTCCTTTCCCCGATTGGGCAGCATCGATGGAGCTTGTGCCAATAAACCTTCTTTATCTTCAGCTAACTCAAAGGTTGCGGCTGTAATAGCGTCAGAAATATTAATGCCTGCCACTTCACAGTCATTACGCAACTTCTGTCGTGCTTTCTGTGCCAGACGGGCCAGGTTGATAATGCGTTCATCGTCAAAGTTGACGTTGGTGAGAGTGGCAAAAAAAGCCTGAGGGACAAATGCATCAATGTCCGAATCAATAATGCCGTGTTCACGAGCCCGGCTGGCAAACCATGAAACCCCTTGAAGCATATAAATCAGTACATCCTGTAAGTCTGAAGTTGCCGAGTCTTACCACACATACCCTGAGCATAAGAGCAGCCATTACCGGCAGGAGTTCGAATTGTTTGTTCACATTGCACGCAGAACATGGTGAGCCTTTAAAGATTCATATAAAATGAATGTTTATTGTGGCTTGAAATTAAATACTTGCGAATACGTGAAAACCCGCACTGGCTGTACGATTAAATTACTGGCTAAATTTGAGTAACTTAGAATACAGAGGCTTTATCTGACTTTTATGCAACTGACACGCCACACCGATTACGCACTTCGTACACTGATCCATGTAGCACTGATGCCGGATGGCAGAAAAATGTCTGTTGCAGAAATTACTGAAACTTATGAATTGTCTCGCAGCCATGTGATGAAGATTGTGCAAAAATTAGGTCAGCATGGTTTTTTGAAAAATAGCCGGGGTAAAGGTGGGGGGATTGAGCTGGGGAGAAAACCGGCAGAGATCAATATCGGGCAAGTGGTTAGAATGATGGAATCCAGTCTGAAGGTAATCGACTGTGATAGTCCGTTTTGCAAGTTGCAGCCGTCGTGTAAATTGAATGGTATTCTGGCCGAAGCGCTTGATGCATTTCTTGCTGTTCTTGACCAATACACATTGGCGGATTTAATAAAAAACAGAGATCAGCTGATTCAATTATTACGATTGAATTAACGTTATTTTTGGCAGGCCGGTTTCCGCCCGAAGGACAGAAGCCGACAACCTGCATGGAAAGCTGAAAAACGTGAGTTAATACGCAGAGTTTTTTATGTGGTTTGGTTTTGTGCGCTCTTCGAGCGCATTGTCAGTATGTCCATACCGACCTACACTGAGTTCAGCTTAAGGCAAGCCACCTGACGATTCCCCTCCAGCGTTTCAAGTACCGGTTTACTGTTCGCACAGACATCATCAGCATGAGGACAACGAGTGCGGAATACACAACCAGAAGGTGGGTTGATCGGAGAGGGCAGATCACCTTTCAGAACAATACGCTTCTTACTCACTTCCTTATCCGGGTCAGGAACAGGAACGGCAGAGATTAAAGCCTGAGTATATGGATGTTGCGGTGCATCATAGAGTGCATCTTTCTCAGCAATCTCGACCACATTGCCCAGATACAGCACCATCACACGATGACTGATGTGTCGCACAACCGACAGGTCGTGACTGATAAACAACAGTGACAGACCAAATTTTTCCTGCAGCTTTTCCAGCAGATTAATAATTTGAGCCTGAATAGAAACATCTAAAGCTGAAACCGGCTCGTCACAGACAATCACTTTAGGCTGCAAAATCATTGCTCTGGCAATACCGATACGCTGACATTGGCCGCCGGAAAACTCATGTGGATAGCGGTTGATCATTCTTGGTAAAAGACCCACCACATCCATCATCTCTTTGACCCGACTCTTGATCTGATCATCAGGCAGCTCAGGGTTATGAGTACGGAGTGGCTCGGCAATGATTTCACCAATAGTCATCCGGGGATTCAAACTGGCCAGTGGGTCCTGAAAGATAATCTGCATCTCTTTACGCAGAGGCTGCATGGCTTTCTGACTCCAGCCGGTAATCTCCTTACCCATCCAGGCAACCTTGCCATCGGTATTATGGAGCAGTTGTAGTACCGCACGTCCAAGTGTTGATTTACCGCAACCAGACTCACCAACAATTGACAGAGTCTCGCCTTCTTTCAGATTAAAGCTGACACCATCAACGGCTTTAACGGTGGCTTTCTTGGTGAAAAAAGTGCCTACATCGATCGGGAAGTGAACCTTCAGGTTTTCCACCTCAAGAATGGTTTTTTTCATCAGGCTGCCTCCTCATTAAACTGATGACAGGCAATAATACGTTCACCGTCGAATAGTTTCTGTTCTGGCTGGTGCTTCTTGCAGTTTTCTGTAGCACGATCACAGCGAGGCTGGAAGGCGCAACCTGAAGGCAAGTTTTGCAGGTTGGGTGGCTGACCCGGAATGGCATAGAGTTCAGCACTATGATCGCCATCGATGCTGGGCATTGATTTCAACAAACCCTGTGTATAAGGGTGATGAGCGTCTTTAAAGATTTTCTGAACTGTCCCGGTTTCAACCACACGACCGCCGTACATTACCATCACATGGTCGCACATTCCGGCAACAACGCCGAGATCGTGGGTGATCATAACAATAGACATACCCAGCTCGGTTTTGAGTCGCTCAAGCAGCTCAAGAATCTGTGCCTGAATGGTCACGTCGAGTGCCGTTGTGGGTTCATCGGCAATCAGTAAGTCGGGTTCGCATAGCAGCGCCATAGCAATCATAACCCGCTGTCGCATACCACCAGAGAACTCATGTGGGTACATATGCACACGTTTGCGAGCTTCAGGAATGCCAACCAGTTCGAGCATCTCGATGGAACGCTCGATAGCGGCTTTTTTGTTCATGCCTTTGTGCTCGATTAACACTTCAGACATCTGTTTAGACACTTTCAGATAAGGGTTTAGAGAGGTCATTGGGTCCTGAAAAATCATCGACAGTGAAACACCGCGAATTTTATTCAACTCTTTTACTGGAATACCAAGAATGTTCTGACCTTTAAAATTGGCTTCACCAGTGGTTCGCCCATTTTTTGCCAGCAGCCCCATTAGCGCCATAAAGATCTGGGTTTTACCAGAACCGGACTCACCAACAACCCCCAGGCTCTGTCCTTTCTTGAGAGAGAAGCTGATATTACTGGCTGCGGCTACATCGCCTTCCGGCGTTTCAAATAGTGTATTCAGATTTTTTACTTCGAGAATAGTACTCATGACAAACTCCTATTAACGATCCTTTGGATCCAGTGCGTCACGAAGACCATCACCAATAAAGTTAAAACAGAACAGGGTGATTGCCAGGAAGGTTGCCGGGAATGCCAGCATCCAGGGGGCACTCTCTAATACTTTGGAACCTTCAGAAATCAATACGCCCCAGCTGGTCAGTGGCTCTTGCACACCCAAGCCCAGGAATGACAGGAAGCTCTCTGTCAGAATGACCTGTGGAATTGTCAGCGTCATATAGACGATCACCGGTCCGAGAACATTGGGGACAATATGTTTAAAGATAATTTTGCGGGTAGACACACCGCTGGCATGAGCCGCTTCAATGTACTCTTTCTTCTTGATTGCCAGTGTTTGACCACGAACAATTCGCGCCATAGTCAACCATTCAACAGCACCTAGGGCGACAAAGATCAGGAAGATATGACGACCAAAAATGACCATCAGAATAATCACAAAGAACATGAATGGCAGAGAGTACATGATGTCGACAAAGCGCATCATCAGGTTATCTACACGACCGCCCATGTAACCGGCAATAGCGCCGTAGGTGACACCAATCACGAGAGAGACAGATGTCGCAACCAAACCTACCATCAGGGAAACTCTGGCACCGTAAAGAGTACGGATAAATAGATCCCGACCGTTTTCATCGGTGCCAAACCAGAAGCCTTCTTCAAAGTTGGGTGGCACCTGAATGAAATCCCAGTAAACCTCATCGAAAGGGTGCTGAGAAAGCAAAGGGGCAAAAATAGCCATCAAGGTAATGATGGCAAGAATAAACATGGATACCACCGCTGCCTTGTTACGGAACAGGCGGGTACGGGCATCCTGCCACAGGGAGCGACCTGCGACTTCTTCTGTAGAATCTAACTCTGCTACAGACAGATTATTAGCATAAGTCATCTATCTACCCTCAGCCGTTTACCCGGAGCTTCGGATCAAGGAAGCTGTAAATTACATCAACGATCAGATTCATCATCATAATCAGGGTGGCATAAAAGATAACAACGCCCATAACCAGCGGGTAATCACGGTTTAGCGCAGCGTTGACAAAGTAACGACCAACACCAGGAATATCATAGATGGTCTCAATGACGACAGAACCGGTGGTAACGGCAGCTGCCGCAGGACCAAGATAAGAGACTACCGGCAATAATCCACCTTTGATCGCATGTCGTATAACCACAAGACGTTCATGTAAACCTTTCGCTCTTGCAGTACGGATAAAGTTGGAGTGCAGTACTTCAACCATAGAGCCGCGAGTTAAACGAGCAATGTAGGCAATTTGTGGCAGAGCCAGTGAAATCACAGGCAGTACCAGATTTCGGGCGGCACCATCACCCCAGCCAGCAACCGGTAGCCAGGAAAGATAGACACCAAAAACAAGCGACAGAATCGGTGCAACAACAAAGTTAGGAATAGCGATACCCGTCATGGCAACACCCATGATGGCGTAATCGGTCTTTCGGTTCTGGTTGAGAGCAGCCAGTGTGCCGAGGCTGATCCCGATAATAGTGGCGATAAGAATAGCCAGGCCACCGATTTTAATGCTGGCGGGCAAGCCAGACATAATCAGGTCGGTGACGGAGAAGTCACGAAATTTATACGACGGACCAAAATCAAAATGCAGCAGGTTATTTAAGTAAATGAAATATTGTTCATAAAGCGGCTTGTCGAGGTCATATGCTGCAAGAATGTTAGCTTCAATTTCAGGAGGTAGCGTCCGATCGGTATCGAATGGACCGCCAGGAGCCAGCCGCATCATAAAAAATGCGATGGTGATGATTATCAACAACGTTGGTATAGCTGCCAATAGTCGTTTTGAGATATAGGAAAACATAGCTACTGTCTTGTTTATGCAGAGTGGAAATTCGCACAGTCGGGTTTCCGAAGAAAGACGACAACCAGTGTAAAAGCTGAAGCAATAAAACGCTTGCAGGTCGGTTTCTTGTGAAGCCGACCTGCAACATACCCTGCTTTACTTCAGAGGATTTACTCTACGGAAAGGAACCGGGTTCTGTGGTAGTCACCAGGATTGTCGATCCAGCCTTTAACTCTGGGGTTAACAAGCTGCTTGGATACATAGTAGTAGATAGGAATGTTTGGCATATCTCTCATGGCGAGTGTTTCTGCCTGACGCATTAACTCATCACGCTTAACCATGTTGCCTTCAAGAGATGCCTTCTTCATCAACTCATCATACTGGTCGTTATTATAGCTGGAGTAGTTCTTGGCGTTGTAATCTTCCATCAGATAGAGGAAGTTTTGCGGATCGTTGTAGTCAGCAATCCATCCGGCACGACCAATCTCAAACTGTTTGGTGTCGAGGTTTTTGTAGTGAACCTTGACTTCAGTGTTTGACAGAGTGGTCTTAACACCAAGATTCTTTTTCCACATAGCAGAAATAGCAATAGCGATTTTCTTGTGGTTTTCAGACGTGTTGTAGCTCAGCTCGATAGACAAGGGGTTGTTCTTGTCGTAGCCAGCCGCTTTCATCAACTCACGGGCTTTCTCGTTTTTCTTTGACTGAGGCCAGTCCTTCCACTCAACATAAGCAGGTGCACCGTAGGTACCAGTGCCCGGAGGAACCATACTGTAAGCAGGAATTTCACCAGTACGAAGTACCTTATTCGTGAGGGTTTCACGGTCCACTGTCATCGCCAGTGCCTGGCGTACACGAATATCTTTCAGAGCTTCGTGCTTCATGTTAAGAGGGTAAAAGTAGATGCCCAGGTATGGAGAAATTCGAACATAATCCGGAATGTTTTTATTCAGCCACTTGAGGTCAGAAGAGGCAAAATCGGTAGCGACATCGATTTCATCAGCGCGGACTCGCTTCAGAACGGCAGCACGATCTTCTTGTGGGTAGAAGAAAATGTTATCAATCGAAACATTCTCGGCATCATAGAACTTGGGGTTTTTTACAAGCTCAACATGAGCGTTGGGAACCCACTCTTTCAAGGTGTAGGCGCCATTACCAACCATACGGCTATCTTTAGCCCAGTCTTTGCCTAACTCTTTGAGCTTATGCTCTGGAAGTGGGTAAGCGGTATAGTGTGCTAGCTGCGCTGTAAAATAAGGTGCTGGACCCACCAGAGTAAATTGCAGCGTTTTATCGTCCAGAGCCTTAACCGCCAGTTCTTCAGCGGGCAGTTTGCCTGAGTTTATTTCAGCAGCGTTCTTAATGGTGTAAAGCAGCGAGGCGTAGGTAGATGCAGTCTCTGGTTTGAGGATTCGCTGCATGGCAAACACAAAGTCGCTGGCTTTGACCGGCTCCCCGTCAGACCACTGATGATTACGTAATTTGAAGGTGTAAACCGTACCGTCTTCTGAAGCAGTCCAGCTTTCAGCTGCACCGGGAATGATGGTGCCATCAGCAGCCTCGGTGGTTAGCCCCAGAAAAATATCGCCAATGATACGATTTTCCCAGGTGCCTGCAACGTAATGAGGGTCAAGGGATGCAGGTTCACCCATGTTAGCAATTCGGATGGTTCCGGCAGCCTGGGCAATATTGTCTGGTGCCGTGAAGAATGCGCCTGATGCCGCGATGGATATCGCCAGCAGTCCGGCTTTGAGACGGTTTATTGGCATATTTACTCCTTTGTTCAGCTGTTGCCATACCTATGGTTGACATTCGGACATTGCTGAGCAGTTTTTAGTGTTGTTGTGTAAACATTGGCTATGGTCGGCTGCAATCAAAATGTGAAGCAGCAAGATTGTTATCTATTTTATGACGCATAAATATAATCACACTTAATTTTGGAGAGTATTGGCATGAGTCAATGCACGCAATAGTTCTGTGTGTATCTCAACGAAAAACAGGTTTTTTTAATGCATTATTTTTGTTTATCAAAGCAAATTGACTAACAAGATATTTAGATGGATTGGCTCATGCATAAAAGTTGTTTGACAGTTTTTTTGTTATTTGGCTTCGAATCGGCTGTACCTATTTAGAGTGTCCAAAAAGCTGATGAACGGTAGTTAAGTTCTTGAATCATTCTCACGATATTACTGTGAGCAAGGTTTTTCACGGGCAGGGTTGGCCTGACGTTTCGAAAGGAATGGTGAAACGCCTGCTAGCTTGAATAGTACTATCTCTCAAAGAGGAAATATCGATGAAAATTATCAAGAGTGCTTTATGCTCTGCAATTCTGGCTGGTGCAGTGTTCTCTGCTCCATCGGTTGTTGCAGCTCCTGTTGTGAATGTAAATGCCTATGACTCTCATTTCACTGCTCGTGTATCCAGTAACGGTATGCCTGTTGCCGGTGCAATGGTGAAAGTGCATTCTGGCCTGGAATCTATGATGGAAGGTGTTACCGATAGCCACGGTATGGTGCGCTTCTACCCTGTTTCTAATTCAGGAACATACAAGGCTGTTGCTGAGACTTCTGAAGGCACTTCTGAGCCTCGCTGGTTTAGTGCCAAGCACGATTAAGGCTCTTTCTCTGCCTTATGCATGTTTTGATAACATCTCGTAAACTCTGAAATTGTATGATCCGTGTCGTTAGTGTTCATGCAGTTTCGGAGTTTTTTTATGCCCTGTTTGAATCCTGTCTTCTTTATCCCTTTGCTCTGTGAAAACCTGTAATTACTGGTTAATTGCTATTCGATTTTTTGATTGAAATCAAACTTTAATGAAATAGAGTCTCCTTTAAAGAGCCGACTGGTAAATGTTGAAAACGATACCATTTGATTTTGTTTGATGTTGTTGGAATCACAATTTTTTACGAAATAATGGATTATAGAGTGAGATCTGATATTGAGTTTTAGCCCTTGTATAACAAGTTTTTCAGGGATTCTTTGTGATATTTTGAGGCTCTAAATTTTGAGAAAATAAATAACAATGGTGGATGTGAAAACACTCTCAATCATGTTTCGGTTTGATAGTTCTTGGTAATGTGTCATTGCGAGGCTAGGTATTTATACGTATATTTTGAATATTTCTCTCATGCTGAAATGGCTAAGCGTTGTTGCTAGACACAGATAATAAACGCTTGGTTTGTCTTGATATGACATGTCTTAATGTGTCATTGATTGAGCATGCAACTTTTGTTATTTGTGGAAAGCGCAGATGTTGTAACGACATTGTAATGAATAGAAAGTATTGTCTTTGATCATGTTGTAGTGAGCAGATCGTCTCTTACCCGAGCAGTCTTCTTTCCGAACATTTTGATTAAAACGCAAACAATCCAGCGGGTTCCGTGATTGGCTTTTTTCAATTGATGCGTTAATCGATTGAATGGGGGAAAGCCGGTTGAGCGGAAGGGTTGTAAAAATAGAACACCAAACACACACTGGAAACACACATGAAAACTAAAGTAAGCATCCTCTCTGCTGCAGTTGCAGTAGCCCTTTCTGCTAATGCGTTTGCTGAAATTCAGCCACTGTCTGGCGATCAGTTCACTGTTGGTGGTGAAGCTACCATTGGTGGTAAGTATGTTGATTCTGCAGATAAAAAGGACGGCTTTCAGTCCAGCGCTACTGAATTTTCCCTAAAAGTGAAGTACAAAAATGGCGGTATTGTCGGTTACGTAGAGCAGGATTTTAAAGCCAAGTACGGCCGAAATACAGACGATGATGTGAAAACTGATCTGGATAAAGCTTGGGTTGGTTACGACTTTGGTTTTGGCGTTCTGTCTTACGGTATCGAAAATGATACAGCTCTGGATAAGGTTGATGGCGCAGGCGATCTGACTTTTGAGAATGGCTTCGGTGCGCCTGGTATTGGTGATGCTTTTGACGTTGTTAAACTTCAGGGCTCTGTCAACGGTATTGCTTATGGTCTCTCTAGCTACAACCAAGACGATACTAAGGATGCAGCTAAAGGCTATAACGGATATCTAGGTTTTGAAGCAGATATGTTCAGTGTTTATGCTGGCTATGAGAAGCAAGAAGCATCTGAAGACAAGAAAGTTGATGAAAAAATTTACAGCCTGACTGGTAGTGCTGATTTTGGAGTGGTTCAAGTTGGTGCTAATATCTGGAAGGGTGAAGTATATAACGAAAATGGAAAGAATAGTTTAGAAGATACTAAAGGCTTTTATGTTTCTGTAGCTAAGTCCATCGATGCTCTGGAACTGGCCGCTGGATATGGTAAGTCTGATTTCGATGTTGACGTAAATGAAAAATCTTTCAACGTAAGTGCTAAGTATAACCTGAGCAGTAATACTTACGTTGGTGCGGATGTTGTTAGAGTAGATGTCGATGATGAAGACAAGGCTACTAACTTCTACGTCAAAGCCGGCTACGTATTCTAAAGCCTGAATACGCCAGATCAGCTTTTATCGTAAAGCCCTGCTATTTCAAAGTAGCGGGGCTTTCTTATATCTATAGACTCAAACTGCAAACACTAAGCGTTACGTAAATAGAGTTATTCCCTATTCTGCTAAATTGAAAAACGTTGTTATCATGCGACTAAATAATGATCGCTTGAGTGAGGTTATAAACGACAATCTACATACTGGTAGATTCGCTCAAGCAAGCAGAATGGTAAGTGCCCATGATAATTAAAATAAAGAAAAGCTCTGATGTCAGTGGCAGTGAAATCACTTCCGAATCGATCTATCAGGCTCGACGAAAATTTATGCAAAAAACAGCCCTGCTCTCTTTAGCGGGAGCCGGTACTGCATTGTTTGGGAATCCTGCATTCAGTCAGACAACGTCTTCTGGCTATGATGATATCCCACAGCCCAAAGCCCCCGACTGGCTTGTAAATCAGGTTAACCGTTATAAATCCGGGCAATACAAAGCAGCAGATGCCCTTACTCCCTATAAAGATGTTGTCACTTACAATAATTTCTATGAATTTGGTACTGATAAACGAGACCCTGCCCGCAATGCTGGTGAGTTTGTCACAGACCCCTGGTTTGTAGAAATTGAAGGCGAAGTAGCCAAGCCCGGAAAGTACACCCTTGAAGACATACTGAAACCGCACACAATGGAAGAGCGCATATATCGTCTGCGTTGTGTCGAAGCCTGGTCAATGGTCATCCCTTGGGTGGGAATTCCTCTGGCGGATATTCTGAAGCGATTTGAACCAACATCCAAAGCAAAATACGTTGAGTTCGTCACACTGCTTGACCCCAAACAAATGCCCGGACAAAAAGCACGTTTTGGTTCTCTCGACTGGCCTTATGTTGAAGGGCTAAGAATTGATGAGGCGATGAACCCGCTAACCTTTATGGCAACAGGTTTGTACGGCAAAACATTACCGAATCAGAACGGTGCGCCATTCAGGCTGATCGTTCCGTGGAAGTATGGTTTTAAAAGCATTAAATCCATCGTCAAAATTCGGTTGACTGAGAAACAGCCGCGCACGACATGGGAAGGAACAGCACCACAGGAATACGGTTTTTATGCCAATGTAAACCCAAAAGTCAATCATCCCCGTTGGAGTCAGGCAACTGAACGACGACTGCCGGGTTCTTTATTCTCTCCAAACCGCATAGAAACCAAAATGTTTAACGGCTATGAAGAAGAGGTGGCTGATCTGTATCGGGGGATGGATCTGAGCAAATACTATTAAGGTGTAAGTATGGATGTTATTGCTAAAACCAAACTGGTTGTCTTTCCACTATGTCTAACGCCTGTGGCATTGCTGTTGGCCAATGCCTTTAATAACCAGCTTGGACCCGATCCAGCAAAAGAGCTGACTCTGGCTTTGGGGGAGTGGGCGTTAAGATTTCTTTTGCTGTCTTTGGTGGTCACTCCATTAAGAAAGCTCACCGGCCAAAACAAGCTGGTTCGATACCGTCGTCTGCTTGGATTGTTTGCGCTTTTTTATGCAGTTCTGCATTTGCTCTCTTATTTAGTATTTATGCTCTCTTTGGACTGGTTGGTGTTACTCGAAGACCTCTATAAAAGGCCCTATATCATTGTTGGCGCTCTTGCGGTTCTTATTCTTCTGGCTCTGGGAATAACATCCACGAAAAGTATGATGCGGAAGCTGGGTAAGCGTTGGGTTAAATTGCATCGCCTGGTTTACCTTGCGGGAGGTTTAGGGGTGTTGCATTTTTTCTGGCTGGTAAAAAGTGACTATACAGAACCTTTGGTTTATGGAGGTGTGTTCCTGGTGCTAATGCTATTCAGGCTTCCTGCCCTCAGACGCTGAAAAGCGTCAGATGGGTAAAAAGACCAGTCGGCCCGCTGTATGCACAGCCGTTCTTATGGTTCGTTGATTTCTTTGGGCGACTAAATGAGCGATCATATCTTGTGTTGCAATCAGCTTTCCAAAAAGTCGCTCAAAGCTCAGATTAACCTCATCACCGGTAGCATTGGTGAGCAGAAGCGTTTCATCAGCTAAGGATTGCTGTCGAAGTTTCCAAAGTAAAATCTCGATATTTCGTGCGCTATTGTATAGCTTTTGTTCATCAAGAGAATCATTAATAAAAAACTCCTCCTGATTGTTGTAGGACTCAAGAATCATCGATGTGAGTCCGGCCATCAAAGCAAACACCCGGTCACCCTGAAAGCGTTTATCTAACGCCAGCTGAATGGCGTCGGTGCCACGCAGGTTGTTCAGCTCGTCATAGGTTTGATTGTGTCGATTGGCTCCGTGAAGAATATTAAGTCTATTTTCAAGCAAGTACGTGGGCTGTTTTTTAAGTTCTCTGGGGTTGCGAGCGTATAACTTTTTGGTGAGTTGTTCGAGTAGAGATTCGACGGTCTGCAAGTGGCTGTCTGCCACCATATCAATCTCTGTTTTTGCCAGTGTTTTAATGTGGAATGATCCATCACTACTACAGCCTGACAGAAGAACAAGGAGGAGTGTTGTAATTATGAGAGAAAGTCTCATGGTGGGTGCTTATATAAAGAGGTATAGAAGTAACAAATAGTACCTCAATTAATTCTGGATTAGGTAGTTGTGCGTAAAACGTTTGTCGTCTATTGATCTGCATCAAATTTGCCCTATAATGCGCCACTCTTCTTCGGGCAACAACGAAGCGCCAACCGGGTTTCAGCGTTCAGTAAGAAGTTTGATTGAAAGCTAACTGGTTGGTTGACAATCAAAACGCATTCAGTAGAATGCATCGCCGCTGACCGAGGTTCTCGAACACAGGTTGGCGAGTTGGAAAGCCTCTTTTCTTCTTTGTTTTAAGAAAAAATGATCGCTTGACAACAAAACTGAGTTCGCTAAGATAGCGGCCGATCGCTGATCGGCACTGCTCGCTAAGAGCGTTCACTAAGAACGTCGGT
>CBDAQW010000008.1:0-19230 GCA_965199185.1 Endozoicomonas sp.
TCAACTCAAAAGCGTCACATGATATTCTTAGAATGGCCGAAGAAGGAGTGCATCGTTTTGATATTGCTAAAAAACTTTCGGTTTCAGTTGGCTATGTTGAGCAAATAATCTCCTCTGACCCGGTTCTTGTACAAAAAAGAAAAGAGATTAAAAAGGTTTTTATAAGAGATAAGCATAGGAAAGTAATTATAAATTATGTTGATGCTCACTCTGACTGTAAGAGAAAGGATATAAAAGAAAAATGCTCGAAATCTTTCTATTGGTGTTACTTGTATGATAAGCCATGGTTGGAAACAATATTACCTCCTCCTAATAAGCCAATCCCAGGAAAAAAAGTGAACTGGGCTGAAAGAGACAGGAAACTATCTCTTCAGATTAGTGATGTCATTAGCAATCTAAAAGTGCCATTATCATTATCTGCGCTAGACAGGGCTATTGGTGGTCATGGTTGGTTAATCAAATATAGAAAAAACTTTCCGAAAACCATGAAAATTATTAACCAGGCAATTCACGAAAAATCATGAGTCATACTATAGAAATATCAGGCATAAAAAATACAACCTTTGTGCAAAAATGCTTTTTGAGGCTCGATGTTTACCCATCAAATGGTTATAATGCCGGAAACACTACTTTTGACTGAAAAAATGACCCCTAAGATTGATGCAATAGACCTGTTCTGTGGTGCTGGAGGCCTTACCAGAGGGTTGTTAGATGCTGGTATCCGAGTCCATGCAGGGGTAGATTGCGATAAAGCCTGTGAGTATCCGTATACACATAATAATAAAGCAAAATTCATAGGTAAGAAGATTGAAGATGTTTCTGCTAAAGAACTTTTACCCTTTTATAACAAGGGGAAGATTACCCTTTTGGCGGGCTGTGCACCGTGCCAGCCATTTTCAAAATACAGCCAAGGCCGTGATACTTCCAAAGATGGAAAGTGGGGGCTTTTGCACCACTTTGCAGACCTAGTGGGTGACCTTTGCCCTGATCTGGTCACAATGGAAAATGTGCCAGAGCTTGTCCGGCATGCTGTATTTCATGATTTTGTCGAAGAATTGACCAGACAAGGTTATCATCTTGACTTTAAGGTTGTCGACTGTCGTTTATATGGATTGCCTCAATCCCGGCAACGGCTTGTGTTACTGGCATCTCGATTTGGAAGAGTTACTGTTCCAGATGCAACGCACAACACGGATCAGTTCGTGTCTGTGAGGGAAGCCATTGGCTCATTGACCAAGCTTAAAGCTGGTGAACAAGATCAAAATGACCCCCTACATCTGTGCTCTCGCTTGTCTCCTTTGAACTTAAAGCGTATCCGTCAGTCGAAGCCAGGAGGAACCTGGCGAGATTGGAACCCAGAACTGATAGCTAATTGCCATAAAGGCGACAAAGGTAAAACATATGGTAGTGTTTATGGTCGTATGAGCTGGGATGCGCCAGCCCCTACCATGACTACCCAATGTTTCGGTTATGGAAATGGACGTTTTGGTCATCCAGAGCAAGATCGAGCAATATCTTTGAGGGAGGCGGCTATTTTTCAAAGCTTCCCACCTAACTATCGTTTTACTAGGCCTGACGACCCTGTATATATAAAAGTCATCGGTAGGTTAATTGGCAACGCCGTTCCAGTAAAACTTGGGGAAGTCATCGGTCTTGCCTTAATTGAACATGTAAAATCGCATACGACAACTAAACACTAAGCGCTAACTAATGGCATCAATTTAGATTTTGGGAGCATATTCTGCTCCCATTCTGGTCTGTTTCGATTACAGGCAATTGACCAGCTTGGAGATTCGCCCAACAGTATCTGTAACTTGCAGGTACTCTTCATATGAGGTCATTGCATTCTCAATGAGGTTGTCATAGTGGATGATACGTGACCCCGCCGATATTGACTCCATGCAACGCTTCACTCTTTCTGGGTTGCTTTGCTCTTCCTCAAGAGCAGGGCCAATGACGAAGATGACTTCAATATCCTGATTGTGTTGCCCTCTATTAGCCAGAACCTTTCGCAGCTTGTCATAGTAGGTTTGCCCTTGCTCCTGGAGTTCCAAGAGCTTCATTTTGCGTTTGGCACGTTTTAGCTCGACAATGATATGCTTGCCTGCTGTCGTTTTATATTTAATGTCAACCCGAGCAAGCTTTTCCTTTTCTGAAAGGTCTTCGACTATAACACCAGCTTCAGCCAGCCTTGACTCCATCAGCTCGCTGCCACTGGCCCGCTCCCAGGCTGGATCTAAAAGCCATAGATTTTCAAACAGGTGTTCCTGTAAGACTCTCTCTTTTTCGTTCTCATCTACCAAGTTTTTGAAAGAGCGTATGGTATCAAGGCGGGAAGAAACTATGTCCCGATAGAGTGCTGCTTCCAAGTCTCTTTGATCTGCAAAAAGTGGCAGCAAGGCATCAGCACCGAGTTCCACAGCCTCACTAAGCTTATGAGCGGCCCCATGAAGCTTCAACCTTTCAAATGCAACTACAGAGTTTTTCAGAAGCTCCCGTCTCTGTTCATCATCAGAAACAGGTATAGTGCTTACTTTAGCAACTAGCTGACGGGCACTATCTTTTAGCCCATCAGGCATAGAGTCAAACCACTGGCCAACGACGGGGTGCTCTGCAACTATTTTTTCCACACCATGCTTTTTGCGCCACTCATTCCACTTCGGCTCAACTTTTCCCAATATTTTCTTCAGATACTGAAGCAAGGCCTGATAGCGTTCGTTATCTTCCTGAACTCTCTGCCTGTCACTGGTAGCAATATCTTCATCATCATTGTCATCCAGGAAGTCGGCCTCAATCTGGCCAGTGATGTAGTTCAGATAGTGCCTGCCATCATTGATGCTATCAAGGATATTCTCTTGAAAGAGCCGCCCTCTGGAAAGTACGACTATTGAATTCAAATTCCCTTCTTTCGTCGACAGATCCTTTGGCTTGTTTGAGGTTCCTATCCAACCTTTAACTTTCCAGCCCGTTGGCCAGCCCTCAAGCTTCTCATCAAGACTTGTTTCTTCCAGAATATGAGCCCCTTTTACAGTAGCACCAATGCTCCATAGAAATTCGACAGCTTGAAAATCATCTCTGTCAGCAGAGGTAACCTCTCTGCCATCTACAAATACTTTGAACTCTTCACCACCAATCACAGAAAAACGTCGAGCCAATTTTTTTCTCAATGCTTCGGCGGTGACTCCGAGTCTTTTCTTGTGCAAGCCTTTTAAGATTATCTCCGTTCCCTTCGGTAGAGAGAAGAGATCCATTTTTTCCAGAGGTTCAGGAGAATAGCCGCTTTCTCCAGCATCTATGGCTTTCTTGATTTCAGGGATAGACATTCTGAAGCCGTGCGGCTTGCCATCCTTGCAGGAAGTCACCTCAACGGTTTCTGCAATGGAAAACAGAGAAAGCTTTCCGAGTCCCTTCCGCCCCATAACATCTCGGCCTTTGGGGGTTTTGGCTTCTCCGCTCTCCCTTCTTCGGTATCCAACCTTTAGATATTTATCGTTCACATCCTGTACAGACATCCCAACGCCGTCATCAGCAATACTGATACTGTCATTTGTTTTATCAAACCGGATCTCAACCCTTCCTGCATCTGCATCCCACGCATTGGCCACAGCCTCTGTCAGCACAGCAGCAACATTGCTGTACAAATTTATACCAAGGTGGTCCAGTACATTAAGGTCAATAGTCAACTCATAATCACTGAGAGTTTGTGGCTGTTGGGCTTCGAGGTACATGAAGGGATGTCCATATCTACGGTGGATCTCATTGGTAAACCATAGTACTACTCTTTGTCTGTTTAAGTCAGTATCACACCTCAAGCAAGTGCCAGTATGCATGCTCTGTGTCAATCAGATCCAATAGCCGCAGTGACAGGAAAAACAGTACACTCTATGCCTTACCACACTGGCTTATGGAGATACGCCACCTAATGCAGCTGCCTCACAAGCATTATGTGATTACCTGCCATAAATTCCAGAGCGGTAGCGTATCAACTCATTCTCACTACTTGGGTCGCCTACGGCTCAGTCTTCTGAACATGGGAGAACCATGACTGATCAAATGAATATTTATGCCCCTCCCGAACCTGGGCAGCTTGTAGAAGTGCGCCGTCGTCAATGGATTGTTGCTGATGTGAATGCTTCTGAAATGCATATTTCACCCGGCACAAAGCAACATATGGTCAGCCTTAACTCCATAGAAGAAGACGGCTTGGGAGAAGAGTTAGAGGTGCTGTGGGAGATAGAGCCAGGAGCTCACATAATAGAACGAGCAGGCTTGCCTACCATTACCGGCATTGATGATGCAGAAAAACTGGAAGCATTTCTGGATGCAGTTCGCTGGGGAGCAGCCACCAATGCTGATCGAGGTTTTCTTCAGTCTCCTTTCAGAAGTGGTGTGAGCATTGAAGATTTCCAGCTTGATCCGCTGGTTCGTGCCATTGATATGGCAAGAGCAAACTTGCTGATTGCTGATGACGTTGGTCTGGGTAAAACCATTGAAGCAGGCTTGGTTATTCAGGAGCTTCTTTTGCGCCATAGGGCGAGAACCGTACTGGTCGTTTGCCCCGCTTCGCTGCAAGAGAAGTGGCGTGTTGAAATGCAAGAGAAGTTTGGCCTGGAATTCAAAATTGTAGACAGCAACTACATCAAGGATGTCCGCCGCAAAAGGGGCATCCACGCCAACCCATGGACTTCATTCCCAAGGCTGATCACTTCAATGCATTGGGCCAAATCAGGGGAAGGCTTACGGACCATGAAAGATATCCTGCCACCCCACGCAGGATTCCCCAGAAAGTTTGATATCCTGATTGTGGATGAGGCGCATAACATCGCACCTGCCAGCTCGACACATTATGCTGTAGACAGCTTGAGAACCCGTTATATCAGAACCATTGCACCCCATTTTCAACACCGCTTGTTCCTGAGTGCTACCCCTCACAATGGTTATACAGAATCTTTCACTTCATTGCTGGAGCTTCTGGATGACCAACGTTTTGCCAGAACTATTGAACCAGACCAAGAGCAGCTCAGCCAGGTTATGGTGCGGCGACTGAAGACGGACATAGTGGATGCTGATGGGAACAGAATATACCCAACCAGAGAGCTCCATGCGCTGAAAGTTCCATACTCCGAGGGAGAGAGAGGCATTCACAAGATTCTTCAGGACTACTGTGACAGCCGCTCCAAAGCTGCCAAAGAGCGGGGTTCCGTTAAAGGTAGCGAGTTTATCCACAAGCTTCTGAAGAAACGGCTGTTCTCATCACCAGCAGCTTTCGCTTCCACGTTGGAAAAACATATACAAAGTGTCGAAGGCAAGCGTGACCATAAGCAGCGCAGCTCCCTTGATGAACGTATTCTGAAGAAAAGGATACTCAAGGCAGAAGAGGACTTTGCTAACGATGAAGAATATGAGACCGCTCAAAGCGAAGCTGTTGAAGAAGCAGGTAAGTATGCTCTCCCTCTGACATCTGAGCAGAAGGAACTGATCTCAGAGATGCGTTCCTGGGCACAGGCCATGCGCAACCGGGTTGACGCTAAAGCTCAATCTATTCTCAATTGGGTTGAGTCCCACCTTAAAACTGCTGGTGAATGGAATAATGAGCGAGTCATTCTGTTTACCGAGTACAGGACAACCCATCAATGGCTACATCAAATTCTCAGCAGCAACGATCTGGGTGGGGATAGATTAAACGTCATCCATGGAAGTATGGATCATGACGAAAGAGAAAAAGTAAAAGCAGCATTTCAGGCAAACCCTGATGTTTCTCCTGTAAGAATCCTGCTGGCAACTGATGCAGCTTCTGAAGGTATCGACTTACAAAACCATTGTCGCTACCTGGTTCATGTCGAGATCCCCTGGAACCCTAATGTCATGGAGCAGCGAAACGGTCGTATAGATCGTCATGGCCAACGAAACTCTGAAGTTCATATATGGCATCCTGTCGACAGTCAGTTCAACGAAGAGAAGGTCAATCCAACAGTTAACGTGAACAAACTTGAAGGCCAGTCTGAATATCTGATGCGGGCAGTAAGAAAGATTGATGCTATGAGGCAGATGCTTGGTAGTGTCGGCCCAGTCATTGAACAGCAAATTGAAGAGGCCATGCTGGGCAAGCGTAACGATCTTGACACAAGGGTTGCCGAGAAAAAGGCGGAGCAAAGCAAAAAGTTAGTTAGATCTGAGCGTCAACTGAAAGAAAAGATAGCCAACCTTCATGCCAGAATCATGGAAACCCGAGAAGATTTCCATCTCACGCCAGAGCGTATTGCCGCAACGGTCAAGACGGCTCTGGCAATGGCAGATAAACCAGCCTTACAGGCGGCTCCCCTTGCCGGAGCACCTGACGGGAGCACCTATCGAATGCCCAGCTTAACCGGACCATGGGCTAAGTGTTGGGAAGGCTTACGTCATCCTCACACCAGTGAAATTCGACCGATTACTTTTGATCATGATGTGGCAAAAGGTAGAGATGATGTTGTCCTGGTTCACCTGAACCACCGGCTGGTGCAAATGTCCCTACGTCTTCTCCGAGCCGAGGTGTGGGCTCAGGATGATGTGAAAAAATTACATAGGGTTGCCATACGTTCCTTGCCGAATGGAAATATTGAATCCCCAGCAGTTATGGTTGTCTCAAGGCTGGTCGTTACAGGTGGAAATCACCATAGGTTGCATGAAGAGCTAACCTTGTCTGGAGGATATCTGCGTGATTCTCGTTTTGCCCGTGAACGTGGAGTAAGCATTATCGACAACTGGAGCCTGGCCTCTAACCCTGCAAAAGTTCCAGAGTCGCTATTGTCAGCCTTGAATGAACGTTTCGAAAAGCACAGGGACGCAATTATTCAAACAGTAGAAGCTCGATCTAAAGACCGACTGAATGGCCTGAGCAGCAGTTTAGAAAAGTTAAAGGCAAGGGAAATCAAAAACATCTCTACGATTCTGGATGAGCTGGAAAGCTCTATACAGGCAGAGCTGAAGAAAGACGAAGACCCGGAACAATTTTCTCTGTTTACTGAAGACGAGAAAACCCAAATACGTAGAGATAATGCTGCTTTAGAGGCCCGTCTTGCCAAAATTCCAGAAGAAAGAGAACAAGAGGTTGCGGCCATAGAACATCGTTTTGCAGATCTTACACATCGAACATTTCCGGTCGCTGTTATTTTCATGGTGCCCGAATCCCTGATTGCGAGTTAACTCCCTATGAGTACAAATAACCAACATGCTGAGTGGCTTTCGCTGCTGGATATCTCCGGGCCTTTTCTGGCAGTACCTGTATTGGAAAAAATCTTTCCTCAAGGGTTAGAGAAGCTTGCATCTCCAAAAAGGAAAAAACTAAACCAAGCCTACGAAGAGTGGCTTGATGCTATTGATAACGACGATGTTGAGTTACCAGAAATTCACAGAGAGTGGGTCAATCTGGTACTTGAGGACATTCTGGAACTTGCAGATGACGAAGAAGATTCTCTGATTGCATCAGAGCTACTGCCAGAGAAGTTGCAGCATAGCCTTCCTGAATATGACATTACCTTAAAACCTGATTACGCCTTCTTTGATGAGCAAAGTGAAAAATACCTTCTCCTCATAAAAACTTTTGAACCTGGATATGACCTGAATGCACCTTCCAAAGGCGATGGATGGACAGCCTCAGCAACTGAAAGAATGGTTCAGTTATGCAGGGCTACTGATGTACGACTGGGGCTAATAACCAACGGTGAACAGTGGATGTTGATTGATGCTCCAGTGGGTGCTGTTACTACATTCGCCAGTTGGTTTGCTCGTATTTGGCAACAGGAGCCAGTGACCTTACAGGCATTTGAAGCTCTTTTGGGAGTCAGGCGTTTCTTTGTTGACTCTTCAGAACAGCTTCCTGCATTACTTGATGAATCGATCAAGCATCAGGATGAAGTCACCGATGCGCTTGGTGAGCAGGTTCGTCGCGCAGTTGAAGTATTGGTTCAGGCGCTGGACAAGGCTGACCTGGAGCGTAATCGACAACTGCTAAAAGATGTTCAACCAACCGAGCTTTACGAGGCCGGTTTGACTGTCATGATGCGGCTTGTTTTTCTTCTCTGCGCAGAAGAACGGGAACTGCTCTTACTTGGCGATGAGCGTTTTGAGGCCCATTATGCTGTTTCCACACTGAGGATGCAGTTAAAAGCCGAATCGGAAGAAATTCTTGAACGTCGATGGGATGGCTGGGCCCGTTTACTCGCTATTTTCCGTGCAGTATATGGCGGTGTTGAACACGAAGGGATGCAAATGCCTGCACTGGGTGGCTCCCTGTTTGACCCAGATAGATTCCCTTTCCTTGAAGGTCGTGCAAAAGGTTCATCCTGGAAATTCAATCCAGCAAAACCATTGCCTATTGATAACCGCACAGTGCTGCTCCTGCTTGATTCTATTCAGCTCTTTCAGGGGCGAACGCTTTCATACAGAGCACTGGATGTTGAGCAAATCGGTTATGTCTATGAGGGCTTACTGGAAAGAACCGTAAAAAAAGCTATTGATGTCACTCTTGAGCTTGATGCCACCAAAAACTCAAAGAAGCCATGGCTGACACTAGGTGAGCTGGAGTCAGCCAGGCTGGATGGTAAAAAGGCGGTAGAAGAGCTCCTCAAAGAGCGTACAGGTAGCTCCATCAGCCGAGTTAGAAATGATCTAAATAAAAAGGTTGAAGATGCTGCGGCAGATAAACTACTCACTGCATGTAATAGCGACATTCAATTAAGGGATCGCCTGCTGCCAGTATTTCATCTGCTAAAGACAGACAGCTGGGGATACCCACTGGTATACCCCAAAGGTGCCTATATGGTGGCCATGGGGGCTGATCGCAGAGAAACAGGCTCTCACTACACGCCAAAATCACTGACCGAATCCATTGTCAAAGAAACCCTGGAACCAGTGGCATACATTGGTCCAGCAGAAGGTAAAGAAAGGGCAGACTGGCAACTTAAGTCACCATCAGAGCTACTTGATCTCAAAGTTTGTGATCCAGCTATGGGGTCTGGAGCATTTTTGGTACAGGTTTGTCGCTGGCTTTCGGAAAGGTTGGTGGAAGCTTGGGAAGTGGCAGAGAAGTCAGGAAAGATTGTTTCATCAGAAGGTGAGGTTCTGGAAGCCATCGGGAAACACGAGCCACTATCCACAAGAGCAGAAGAGCGTCTACTCACAGCACGTCGCTTAATTGCTGAGCGATGCCTTTATGGTGTGGATATGAACCCTTTGGCGGTTGAGTTGGCAAAGCTATCAATCTGGCTGGTAACTCTTGCAAAAGGGCGACCGTTTGGTTTTCTGGATCATAACCTTCGCCACGGCGATAGTTTGCTGGGCATCCAGAATCTAGATCAACTGCTCTATCTCAATATGG
This sequence comes from Endozoicomonas sp., assembly GCA_965199185.1. Lineage (GTDB taxonomy): Bacteria > Pseudomonadota > Gammaproteobacteria > Pseudomonadales > Endozoicomonadaceae > Endozoicomonas. Next base: position 9,359 of record CBDAQW010000008.1, read on the forward strand.
ACACTGGTAGTGGTCAAAAACAGCTGTTTGCTCAAAAGATAGAGCTGGCTGTGCATGAGGCTATTGAACTACGAAAAGAACTGCGTTTACAACCTATCAGAGATATCAAAGATGTCGAAGTGATGGCACATCTGGATGCTCAGGCTCGCGAAAAACTCATGTTGCCGGAACTTATTGCTGATGCACTGATTGGTTTGACCTTGAAGGATAGCGGGAATACACCTGACACAGCTGTTCTTTCAATTCATGCTGGGGAGGTTTTGGATGGCAACAGTGAGCATACTGAGCAAATTCAGTTTTTGGCTGAACAGGGGCTGAGTTCAGACCTGCCTCTTGGCAAGCCTCAAAGACGACCATTTCACTGGATGCTCGAATTTCCGGAGGTGTTTGGCAGTGGTAAACACGGGTTCGATGCTATTGTAGGCAACCCTCCATTCCTAGGAGGACAAAAAATAACAGGAGTTTCAGGAACAAAATATCGAGAGTATTTAGTTGAACAAATAGCGTCTGGTATCCGAGGTTCTGCAGATCTAGTCAGTTATTTCTTTTTGAAAGCACACTCCATTTTGTCTCATAAGGGCTGTTTTGGCCTTCTTGCTGTAAACACAATTGCAGAGGGTGATACTAGAGACGTAGGTCTCGGGATGATAAGAAAAAATGGAGGAGATATTTATTCTGCTTATCCAAATGAGCCTTGGCCAGGTAATGCTAATGTCATAACCAGTAGAGTTCACATATCCTCTTCTATTTGGAATGGAAAGAAACTGCTGAATGGTAGCCCTGTCACCGTTATATCTGACTCACTTTCTGAGAGAGTCCAGTGGAAGCCTGTAAAACTTAACCAAAATTCTGGAAAGGTATATCAAGGCTCCATCATCTTAGGGCTTGGATTTACCATGGATCAAACAACTGCCCTCAGGCATATGTCGGATAATCCTGAATTAAAAAAGATTCTATTTCCTTACCTTATTGGTAAAGAAGTTAATCGTTCTCCAACAGCCACCCCAGAGCGATATGTTATTAATTTCTGGGATTGGTCAGAAGAAGAATCATCAAAATTTGCCCCCAGTATCTTTGCTCAAGTTCAGCAAGAAGTTTTGCCTGAACGACTTAACCAAAAGGACAAAGGTGCAAAGCAGAACTGGTGGCTCCACCTCCGTTCAAGACCTGAACTTTACCACTTGATTGGCCGTGGAGGTGATTTCAAGAGTCATCCTAAAACATGGAAAAATGACGATCACAAGCTATCACAAGTAATGGTTTTTGCTACGGGAGCCACAAAATATCCATGCTTTACGATAGTTCCAAATGAATACATTTATGCCAACACATTATGTGTTGTAACAAGTGATAGTTTTAGCCTTTTTGCAACCTTATCTTCTGACATCCATGGCGTTTGGGCTTGGGAGCAAGGCTCCAGAATGAAGCAGGATCTTCGATACACTCATGGAGATATATTTGAAACTTTCCCCTTACCAAGGGAAGTAGGAAAGAACCTTGAAAAGCTGGGACAGAATTTCTTTAATTCCCGGAAAAACTATATGGTGGCTCACAACAAAGGGATGACCAAATTCTATAACGACCTACACAACCCAGATATTGACTCTGAAGAAATCAATGCCCTAAGAATTCTTCAGACCAAACTGAATACAGATTTATTGGCTTTGTACGATTGGTCAGATTTAGATTTAGAGCATGACTTCCATGAAGTTGCTTACCTACCTGAAGGCAAAAACCTGCGATATACCATTAGCGAAAAAGCCAGAGAGGAGGTGCTCTATCGTCTCGCCATGCTCAATAAGGCAAGGCACGAAGAAGAGATAAAAGAAGGCCTAACTCAAGCCAGAACAAAAAAAGTTCCAGCCAAGAAGGCTGCCAAACCAAAAGACAGCAAACCCAAAGATGTGCCACAAATCGGATTGTTTGAGGCTGCTCCTCAAACTGTAACCAAGCAAAAAGCCGCCAAAGGCAACCAGTGGGGAGCAACACCTACAGACCAGATCTATGCTTGGCTAGAGGGAAATCAAGGCAAATGGTATTCAAAACAGGTTATCCTGAATGGCTGTGGAGCTGCCCCAGCCAAGTGGGATGACGCTATTGCAGAACTACTGGCTGATGGGGATATTGAGCAGCAGGGTTCCGGTGATAACTTGCGATATCGTGCCAAAGTATAGTGGAGGGAGTGATGTCTGAACCAAAGGCACTAAATGCCTGGATAGGCGTTGATGATGGCCTGCACGTGGGTGAATCGTTCGACGAGTTTACTCTCGTTCTGTCAGGAGAACGGCAGAAATTCCAGGCTGTTCAAGAAGACGATTATATTGCTGTCGTCAATCAGGCAGGATTGGCTCTACGTATCGGTAGAATTTACCGGATTCGCTCAGATCTGAGCAATACTACCCTGTACTTCGACAAACAGTTGGCTGTAAGTGGAAGCAAGACTGTATCCATTGCGGGCTGGAATTTACCAACTGGTAGCATTGGCAGATTGAACTGGACACTATTTGCTGAGGGTGTTGCCAAACTCACCGAAGCAACAGTTGCGGACATTCCACTGGTAGAGAATGAAGCTTATGTCCGCGAGCTTCTACAGCTGGCGGTGATGGATGACCTTCTGGGGCCTGCTTGTGGCCCTCATGAAGAGATCGCTGAGATGAGCGTCCGTGATCGATACCTGGTCGGTAAGTTTGCACCACAGGGTGAACCCACTGATGGCCTGGCAAAAGCGTCTGGTGATGATGAGCCAGAGTCGTTGGAAGTTCATACCGGTTACAGCGATCCTGGTGCGGAATTCGAAAAAGCCAATAACTCAGTTTCGGGTGATGCTGAGCCTTCTGAAGAAGTAGATACTTCCAATAACCACTCTTTGGTTCCGTCCAGCTTCGGTCTGACATTTTGCGTAGATGGCGATGTTGATGCTGTAGAGGTTTTTGCAAGTTGGGGGCGCTACGAAAGAGCAGAAAGTGAATCAACGCTTGATCGTAGAACTGGCAAGCCAGCCAGAGTTTGGAAGCGAACCCCCTGTGGTGGCACTCTGACCTTGCCACTGAAGGATGGTTTGATTCCAGCTACAGCTGTGGACAGAGAAAACTCAGGCATCGTCGTTCAAGGCTCTATCAGGCCACCAAACCATAAAGGGGATCGGTTAGTCACCCTGTTTCTGGTTAACGGCCAAGAAGAGCTAGAGCAGAACAGAGATGCCAACTGGATCTTTCAGCCTGAGCTAACAGTCACTGCTACAGGTGGTTCTGGAGCAGCTATTTTCAGACGCAGACCTGTTTTGGATAGCGAGGGAGATGATCCTGAACGGGAAGCCTTGGAAATGATCTACCGCAAGCAGGTTGAGTTTGCTGTTGGCCATGGTATTTCTGTTCATTCATCTGTGAAGGAAGATAACCTGGAAAAAGCGGTTTCTATCAAAACCGTGGTATTACCCCAAAGTGAAGTGCCAGTTACTGAAACACCAGGGCTGAATGAAGATGACCGGCCAGCAATGCGCCTTATGATTGATAGCGGATTCCTCGACATGGAGCTGTTGGCCAAGATGGAAAAAGATGAGTTGGTCGCAGCTTTAACAACCCTTACAACTGACTATAGTTGCTGGATTCAGGAACAAAATAGCCGCATAGGCGAGGATGTTGCTGGTTATAATGAGCAGGCTGAATTGGCTCTTGAAAAGTGTGATCAGATCAGGGAAAGGCTTGAAGCTGGTATTCAGGTGTTAGCTGAGAATGATCTTGCTTTGAAAGCGTTCCGGTTTGCCAATTTGGCTATGGCTAAACAGCGTATTCACAGCATTTATGCACTGGAGCGAAGGCGGGGAAACAAGCCAAAAATATCTGAAATTAATGTCAGAAAGAACCGCTCATGGAGACCATTCCAGTTAGCCTTTATGTTGCTGTCTTTACCTTCATTGGCCGACCCTACTCATAAGGATCGGACTGTTCCTGTCGAAGCCTATGCTGATCTACTGTGGTTCCCAACGGGTGGTGGTAAAACAGAAGCGTACTTGGGGGTAGCGGCTTTTACTATGGCTATCCGCCGCTTTCAGGGTGCTCTCGGTGGCTATGATGCCAGTCGCGGGTTATCGGTCATCATGCGTTACACCCTGCGGCTTTTAACCTTGCAGCAATTTCAGCGTGCAACAACACTCATCTGCGCCATGGAAGTGCTCCGTAGGGAGGCTTTGCAAAATGGAGATGACTCTCTTGGAATTTCTCCTTTCACCATAGGTCTCTGGGTTGGTAATAAGGTTACGCCCGGAACAACTGAAAGTAGTCATGAGGCTATACAGAGCTTTAGAGACAATAAAGTTGTTTCATCATCACCTGCACAGTTAACCAGCTGCCCGTGGTGTGGTTCGGAGGTTGCAGCGGGTCGAGATATTGAAGTTCAAAAAGCCACTAACCAAACTTCTATATACTGCGGTGACAAACGTGGTCGCTGCTCCTTTTCAAAAGGGAAATCGTCGAAAGAAGCTCATCCTGGAATCCCTGTTCTTGTTGTGGATGAAGAGATTTATCATCGGCCTCCCACTATGATGATTGCCACTGTAGATAAATTTGCCATGATGGCTTGGCGTGGGCAGGTTAGAACTCTGTTTGGCAAGGTCAGCCATGAATGCCTAAGGCATGGGTTCATCTGGCCGGATGCCAAATGCAAAGGCAGTCACAGGTCAGACAACAAAAACGGGTTACCTGCTGTGAAGGTTGAGAGTATCAGCCCAGTTCGTCCACCTGATCTGATTATTCAGGATGAATTTCATCTGATTAGTGGCCCTTTGGGCACAATGGTTGGCCTATACGAGACAGCTGTTGATGAGCTGTGCTCTTGGGAGGTCAATGGGAAAAAGGTTCGCCCAAAAATTATTGCATCTACAGCAACGGTTCGTAAGGCTGAAGATCAGGTGCGTAATGTGTTTATGCGGCAGGTGTCAGTATTCCCACCACACGGTTTGGATGTTGAGGATAACTTCTTCTCCGTTCAGCGCCCCCTGAACGAAAGGCCGGGCCGACGTTATCTGGGTATATGCTCTCCCGGTAGCTCTCGGCCAGCCATGCTTATCCGTGTCTATACTGCTTTGCTCTCTGCTTCCCAAGCTCTCTTTAATCGGTTTGGGCAACTTGCAGATCCTTATATGACGACAGTCGGCTACTTCAATTCTTTGCGTGAGTTGGGAGGTATGAAGCGATTGGCTGAGGATGATGTCAGAACACGTTCTTACCGTGTACAGATGAGCCAGGTTGCCAGGCTTGGGCTGGAGCAGAGGGCTGTTAACAACACGGATGAATTGACTTCTCGGGTTTCCGGTAAAGATATCCCTAAAAAGCTTGATCAGCTTGAGATTAAGTTCAGAGCAGACATTGACCCGGCAACTGGGCAATATACCAGTAATTGGGAGAAAGGGCAGGACAGGGCTGTCGATATTGTTCTGGCCACGAACATGTTGTCTGTTGGTGTTGACGTCAACCGCTTGGGTTTGATGGCAGTGAATGGACAGCCAAAAGGAACTGCTGAGTATATTCAAGCCACCAGTCGTGTTGGCCGTTCTTCCCCAGGTTTGGTATGTACTGTTTTAACCTGGGCACGCCCTCGAGACCTCTCTCACTACGAGACCTTTGAACATTACCACGCAACATTCTACAAGCATGTAGAGGCTCAGTCGGTTACACCATTCTCGCCGCGAGCTATGGACAGGGGGTTGACAGGAACCATGCTGAGCATGACCCGTTTAGAACATACCACCTTCAACCCAAATACAGGAGCGCAGGCTCTGGAAAAGCCACACCAAGTAGAAGTCGCTGAATCAATCGAAAAGCTGAAAGAGAGAGCCTGGAGACTCACTGACGATACTGGCTCAAGAGATCTGGTAGAAAGTATGATGAAGAAGCGTGCCGACATGTGGAGTAAAGAAGCCAATGTTGGTGGGCGCATTCTGGCTTATGAAAAAAGGGGCAAAGAGAAAGATAAAACTGTCGCCCTTTTAAAGCACCCCGGTATTAAGGAATGGGACTGGAAAACTGTGCCAATGTCTATGCGTGAAGTTGAGCCGGGAGTCCGACTCATTATGAATACCAAAACAATGGATGATGGACCATCTTGGTCTCCTTCAGTTGACCAAAATGATTCTATTACTTCCACTGTAGGGGGCGATGATGAGTGATAAAACACCCGTCGGAGATGTAAGACCCAGCCAGTTACTTTGGACATATGGCCCTGGCGCTTTGATTGACCTTCCGAGCTTATCTGTACTTACTCTGGGTACTCACCTATGGGACAAAGATCGCTGCTCACCTATTGCAGAGGCAAGATTGCTGGCGGCAGTCAGGAAAGAACTGGGCTCTCAGGTGGAGAGCCTGAGAATGCCCCCATATCAGAAAAGCGAACATGTGGATGCGTATTCTGCTGAAGCTAATATTGGGGTTCCCGTATTACCATTTCCACGCTGGCTAAGGTGTGTTAAGTGTGGCCTTCTTTCTCCCTTTGATCACTCTCTGTTCGAATGCAAAGAGAACCGATATCGTCCTGAGTTGACCCGATTTGTTCACAAAGGGTGTACTGGATCTAAAGGTGATGCCAAAGCGAGTGATGCAGATGCAGTGCCTGCACGTTTTCTGCTGGCTTGTCGCAATGGACACCTTGATGATTTCCCCTGGCATTATTTTGTTCATAGCGGAGTTAGCGAGTGCAAAGGAACCCTCAGGTTCTTCGAGAGTGGCGCATCACTCCAAACGGAAAACCTTTGGGTGAAGTGTGACACTTGTGAAAAGTCGCGTTCTCTTGCTCATGCATTTGGCCAAGAGGGCAAAGATAATCTGCCAAAATGCAGGGGAAGGCATGCTCATCTGAATATTTATGACGATGACTGTAAAGAAGAGGCAAGAGCTGTACTGCTAGGGGCGACGAACAGCTGGTTCCCCATCACTCTTTCCGCCTTGGCAATACCTGTAACTCGGGATCCTATCATTCAGCTTCTTCAGGATGGTCTGGACTTTTTTGAGGATGTAGAATCTGAAGTTGAAGTCAGTTTGATCGTAAAAACGTTGAAAAAAACGGGTAACCTCATTGGGATTGAAAAATATTCTAGCTCAGAGATATGGGAAGCTTTAGAGTCAATTAATAAGGGCTGTGAGAATGGTCCTGTATCTGAATCAGATATAAAAGGGCCCGAGTGGGATGTCTTAACGGCACCAAATCCACCTGCCGACTGGCCACATTTTCTTAGTACTCCTGTTTCTCCTCCAGAAGTATATAAACAACAGGTTTCAGATGTTCTGATGCTAGAGCGACTGAGAGAGGTTAATGCTCTTATTGGTTTTACTCGAGTAGAAGCCCCGGAACAATCTTCTGACCCATCACAAAGACCTGAAACTGCCAGTTTATGCAGGGGAGCTCCTGAGTGGGTTCCTGCGACTGAGGTTCATGGGGAAGGGGTTTTCATTCGATTTAATGAAGAAGAGCTTCAGAAGTGGGAACAAAGGGCAGCTGTTATAGAGATTGATAGAAAGCTGTTTGCTGGTCATAGAGGGTGGCGAAATGCCAGAAAACTTGATCCTGATGAAGCCTATCCTGGTATTCGCTATGCGCTGTTGCATACACTGGCGCATCTCTTGATAAGAGAGATGGCTTTGGAATGTGGTTATAACGCTGCCAGTATCAGAGAGCGGATTTACGCGGATACTGAAGGAAGTCAACAGCAAGCCGGTATTTTGATTTACACAGCTGCGGCAGATTCTGATGGTACTCTGGGAGGCTTGGTCGATCTGGGCAAGCCTGAAAATTTGGGGAGGCTTTTAGAAAGTGCATTTAATCGGGCAAAGATCTGTTCTTCTGACCCTCTTTGCTCAGAGCACAACCCTGAGAAAGATCGATCACTGCATGTAGCGTGCTGTCATGCATGTGGTTTTGTATCCGAGACATCGTGTGAAAAAGGGAACAGGTATCTTGACCGCTCTCTTGTAGTATCGACACTAGACTGTGCTGAAGCTGCCTTTTTCTGATAATAAGGACATTAGTTTGGACAAGCTGCTTGAAGCGATTTCTAAATTTGTAGAGCTGACTCACCCTGAAAAGGTGCGTCAGCTTGCTGCGGAGCTAAAAAAAACTGCTACTTCTCGCAATAAGAAGCGGCTGTTGAGAAGTTTCCAGTCTACCGCTCAGTCAAAACAGTTGTGGAAGTGTGTGTTAGATGAATGGGATGAGGAGTATGTATCTCCTATAGAGCTGTCTGGATTTTTGATAGGTGCTAGTTATGGGAAACACGAAGCAAAAAATGCAGAAAAAATAGAGTTAGTCTGGACAGGTCCTGTAAATGAGATAGTTCCTGTTAGGCAAACATCATCAGTCGTTCGTGAAGTAATCAGCAAAGCAACGAAGACATTATTTTTGGTGTCCTATGTCGTAAATGATATTTGTGGTATTGAAAATAATTTAAAAGAAGCAATCAGTCGTGGAGTTAGAATTTCTATTCTAACTGAGTCTGGTAAAGAGCGCGGAGGCAATCTTGATTATGATCCAGGTGATGTAATCGCAAAAATTCTTCCTGGGGCAGCCATTCTTTATTGGCCAAAAGAAAAGCGGTTCAAAGATGGGCAATTGCACTTAGGATCTGTCCACGCAAAGTGCATAATTGCAGACAAACAAACCGCTTTTATTACCAGTGCAAATCTGACAGGGCACGCTATGGAAAAAAATATTGAAATGGGAGTGTTAGTAAGTGGAGGAATTGTACCTTTGAGAGCATACGAGCTATTAAGTAGTTTAAAGACGATTGGTGATATTTCTTCTATAAACGCTAAAGAATGAATTTTGATTAGGGTTGTATGAGCTATTTTTTACCTGCTGGAGGCGAAACTCTTCATTCATACTACATCAGAAGAAATGTAGCTATGAGTTTTAGGCTTTTTAAAGAGTACAAGGTATCAAAACTTACACCAATTGACTTGATTTCCTATTGTGATTATTTGGACGATCCGTATTTAATTAATTTAAAGTACGAAGAGATCGTAAAAAACAACACGCATTCTCCAATTCTTTTACCTACATCATACTGTCCTGATTTTGATCATAAATCGCTTGGGATGTATTTACCAAAATACAAGTTGTCAGAAAAAATAAAATGCCCTCTACTTGCTTGCCCTGATTGTGTCCTTGAGCAAATAGAAGAATGTGGTTATCCGTGGATAAAAAGAGACTGGCTGATAAACAACATATCTTTATGCTTTAAGCACCATAGGAAATTACACTATGTGGATAGCTATTTTTTTGAGAGACCAGAAGAGTATATTCTTAATCCAAAATATCTAAGAATTGATAAAAGAATATATGATATTGACAGCTATCATAAGTTTATACATTTTGCATTAGAAAAAGACTACCCATATTTTTCAGCAGCATTAATGGTAAATCTTTTAATTAAGTCATCAAAATCACAATCAATAGATTGTGCTTATAAATATTGTCTTGATATTAAAAAGAGTATGAGGCAATCATTATTTTATTCTGAAGCACTGCTTAAGTCTGTTTTTCATTACAACTATGACTATATGCCTTATGAGTTATTCTGGAATATCATTGCTGATGGTTTTGAAAATACAAAAGAATTTGATGATTACATAAATGATGTATCAACTAAAAAGAAAGGTGTTATTAAGAAGAGTATATCTGGAAGAAAAGTCAAAGTAGAAGAGGTTCCTATCTATTGCTTGGATATAAAAAGAAGTGAAATGGCGTTCACGGAACATGATAGCCGCTATCATAGTTGAGTTGAGGAAAGGTGATGCTTTTCTGCTGCCCTCCTCACGACTCATAATTGGCCTTGGGGACGGGCGTTTACTGTATCATAAACGTGCAAACTTTATTGTTTATATTTT
>CBDAQW010000009.1:0-8081 GCA_965199185.1 Endozoicomonas sp.
TCAGACGGCAACTGCCCATCACTGCCCAGCTGTAAATCCTCTGGTTTCAGGCGACGGGCGCCTGACCAGATGGAACAGTCCAGTGCAATCACAGCCATTTGATCCAGCACTCTGGTAACCGTTGCATTTCCTGCACAAGAGCCGCTCATAACTCAACTCCTGATGACCAGAGTTCACCAAAGACATCATGACCGATGCGATGAATCGCCTGCCGTTCTGCCGGTTCCACCCGTGCAGTCAGGGTTTGCTCAAGGGCATACTCGAACACCCTGGGCGCACCCTGAAACCGAAGACTCAGCTTTGGCCCAGCGCACCAGCCCACGGGTGGACAGAGTACAACTGAGTTGCGCTTCACCTTCGCCACTGCCAGTAAACAGATGACGCACCTCGTTAGCGAGTTGCACCATCTTCTCCCTGACCATCACGGGCAGATTAGGGGGTTTGCTTGTTCCAGTATTTTCAACTCGGTAGACTCATCGGGATAATCGACTTCAATTATCCTAAACCGGTCTAACCAGGCTAACGACTGTCGCAACACTCCCTGATACAACCCACTGCCATCTCCGGCTCCGGCGCTGTTGCCTGTGGCGACAAACCGAAACCGTGGATGCACTGGAATAATCTCTCCGCCGTTCTGCGCCAATACGAGAGGCGCACCGGTCCAGAAGATCGTACAATCCGGCCAGTTCAGCCGGATCGGCCACGTCCATTTCATCCAGAATCAGGATATGACCATCACGTACCGCAATGGATAACGCCCCATACAAGAAAGGCGTACACCCATTGTCGAGTACTTTCTGCCCTAACATATCGTCCAGTTCTAACCTTCCATGGACTGGCACCATCTGCACCGGCCAGTGCAACCTTGCCGCCGCTTGAACCACCAGACTGGTCTTTCCACAACCAGTCGGACCTATCAGAAAAAGGCCGTCACCTTCGGGGTTATCCAAAAACGCCAGCAACTTACGCAGCCGGTCTCTGTCAAACACATAAAGCTGCTCCGTTGGTACCGCTGGATGGCCACACTTCTCATAACCTTCCAGCAGGATCAGCTGATTGGTATCCAGATCGAAGGTGTCGTTCAGTTCATAGAACGCAGGCTGTAAAACGGCCTTTGTAGAATTGAACTTCGTTTTCCATCTTTCAATTCCTGCACTTCAAACAAAAAAAGGGCAGGAATCGCCCCCGGATGGGGGAAACTCTCTGCCCCACCCGGGTAAATGAAAATGACTCAGAAATAGAAACTTTGGTCAGTCGCTGCCGGGTTTAACCCCGGCAGTGTATGACCAGAGACTTCTAGCCCCTCATCACTGTTTTCCAGTACAGTCACTCTGACCTGTTGCCTTCCCTTACGGCGGAAAGGTTCCAGATCAGGCAACGCTAACTGGTGTTGCTTACACAATGCCTCCAGCACTTTCTGATAATCCACAGAACCGGCGCAATCACTGCGGCAGATTCGCAAACCATCGGACTGTGCCGTTTTGAAACAACCCATTAACTGCTGCAACTCCTGTTGCAACTGCTTCTGTTGTGATTTCCCGGCTTCCAGTTCGTCCTTAAGCTTGTCCAGTTGCAACTGACGACGACGGTATATCGTCGCCAACTTGTGCCCAATGGACTTGCTCTGTTTCATCCTGCGGTACAAAGATATCCATTTCTGGGTCTTTGTCCGGCTCAATCCCTTCCTCTATCAGTTGCCAGAAGGCTTCCGCTTCCTGTTGTAACTCCCTGACCAGCAGTTCATCTCTGCGTGATACAGGCAGGCAGAATTGACAAAACCTTTGTGGTAGAAACACAACCAACAGAGTGGAGCGTCCGCCACCAACATTTTGAAACTGGCACTGCAAATACGCACGACGATAGCCTTCCGACTGATCCTTATGCGTTTTCACCTCCTGATACACCTTTTGACAGGGCGCCTTGAGTTCAACAGGAATACCGTCACTGGTGATCCCGTCAAAGCTGGCACGCAACCTTGGGTTCTGCTCCCACTCACCACAAACGGGCAAGAGAGGCGCATCACCCAAAGCCTGCTCCATCAGGTTTCTGGCATCGTCTTCCTGTTCAATGCCACGCTGAACATGAGGATTACCGGACAAATCCGCTTCTTCCTGAAGCCCAGACTTCTCCGCCCACAGTTGCCAGCGTGATTTATAAGGTGACCTCCCTACAATCACTGACGCATCACTGGCGGTAATGCCAGATTGACGCCAATCCAGCCAGGCCTCTGACCGCTGCTCTAGATTGATCTGCTTCATCACAGTTCACTCTCAGGCCGCCGGGTATGGCAGAGGCGGCTTGCGCTTGGTCCAGCCGGAACAGGCAGAAGTTCAGCGCATTGCCATCGTCCTTAAACCGCTCATGGGCAAAACCCTGTGCGGCTGTGAACGCGCCGGTATCCCGAGCCCTTGCCACCACCTGATCAATAAATTGCAGGATTTGTGGTTCAAGCTCTTCAGGATCAGGAATATCATCACCAACTTCCTTCACCTCCCTAAACTCAGCAACCAGCTCTGCACTCATGTCATCCATCACGTCAGTTTCAGGACGACACAGGTTCAATGACTTCCCTTTCAATACTGGTGACCTCAACAGGCCTGGACTCAGGATCACGCAGATCAGGGACGGGTTCACCCATCTGGGTTTCCAGCAACCGCTCTACTTCGTCCGGTTCAAACAGCCCGCTGAGGCCATAAGCGATGCGAATTGCCTGAATCTGACTTTTGTGTCTAAGCATACGCTTAGGGCAAGTCTGCCAGGGCCCAGGAAACTTCTTGCCGTTTTTGATCACCGCAGGCCGGTACAGTTCATCAAGATACTCTCGTACCCTGATGGCATGCTCCCGGTCTTTTCGATGGATGACACACTCCATCCACGCATGGCAGGGCTTCATGTCCTCATCGAACTGAACCAGTTCGTCGGGATAACTGAATTCCATACCATTGCTTTGCGAATAGGAGTTCATAATGGCCGTCCAACCGTCTATGGAAATCACGGGTAAATACCCCACCACGTCGGTCGGACAGCCCCCAGATTTGCCTTATAAACGGATTCAGACCATAGCTGTCAGCTACGGACAACAAAGCCAACATCTGTTCCCTTGTAGGAACACTGCCGTTTTGTTGCCGAAAGGCTGTCTGTGCCAATGTATTCAGCAGCTCGTTTTCTTCGAAGCCATAACGCTCCGCACAACGGGCTACCAGGTCATTGGCACCTGCCACCAGATGGATAAACACCAGAATCGCTCATCAGAAGCTCTCCCTTACTCTTGAAAAGACGCAAGACAAAACTTCCCTGCATGACAGAAAGATTCTGCCATGCAGAAGTCGTATGAATTCAGGAATGTTGCCTGAAAATCATACGTCGTTGGAAAGTCACCGAAGTGACTGGAAAGGAAAGGTAATGACGTTTGCCATACCTTAGTTTGAATACCAGCTTTCGCTGTCAGCCTTCAGGGAGTGATGCACATGAACACCCCTTTCAGCCTATCTCCGGAAATGCTTGTTACAGCAAGATTGCTATAACAACACCACAGGGCTACGTATGCCTAAACTGCCGGGTCAGCAGACAACCTGACCGTTGTGGTGGAAAACCTGAAAATCATACTCGTCGCCAGAACTGTCAAAAGACAGCAGGCTCCTGATTAGCAGGTTACAAGGAGTAGTAAATATAGGACAGATTTGACGGTGTTGATCCTATTTTTTGCGCCCTCCTATGTAAGCTGACAGCACTTCGGTGCGGCCATGACCCAGTTGGTTTACAATCATTTTCCTTGCTTCTTCATCAAGCTGTTTGTCTTTTGACCGAACCCTCAGAAAATACGGGCGCAGGACACCCTGTAATCAGTTGATACTGCTCACAAGCATAGGCAGCGCGTAGGTCATGTCGATTTCTTAAACCATGCTTCTTGAGCAACGACCCGCTATGCATTCTTACCTGAGCCACAAAAATCGGGCAGACGTTTGCCAGCCGGAACCAAGTTGTCTGATTGACCCTGAAGTTTTGCTGCCTGCTTTAGTGCCGCCAGTGCCAACGTTGTAACAGGCACCCGGCGTTCAACCCTCGAGGGGCTGGTTCGGGTCGATTTCCCCCTCCCGCCTTTTGTTCCACGCTCTATATCGATTTTGCCATTGTCTTTGTCCTGCTGAAGTGCTTTCCTGCAATCCAATAATGCAGCCTCACGGGAGCGAAGCCCCAATTCACGACACAAGCCTAATAATGCTGCAACTCTCTCCTGACCCTGTGACATCAGTTCAGCTTGAACCATTGAGAGCTTTTCTCGGCTGAGTTCCGGAGGTTCTGTTCTCACTTTTTGTCGATGAGCCTGCAAAGCTTCAGCCGGTTTAATCCTGATATCCTGATTGCCTCGCAGAGCTTTCAAAACGACGTTGCAGGTAGACAGACGATTCTGCGCGGTTGCCACTGCCAATGGTTTGCCCTGTCCTTCCATTCTGGCTCTCAGGTACTCGGCATAATGCCCGAGCGTATGATTATTCACTTTGTGGGCTTCTTTGATGCCCTGACTTTTTTGCCCATTCACAAAATTGCTTCCACCGCTCTGAATGAGTCGCCACTGAATGAAACTGACCCGGCATAGTCATTTTCAAAGCATTGCGTCCAGCAAAATACAAACTCCGGCCATAGCCAAAGTTTTGATCATTATGGGTCTGAAACTGAGGCACAACAAAACCCTCCATCCATAACTGGCACAATTGTCTGACGACGGGAAACCTGCCCCTGAAACCCTGAACAAAGTTCAATGTGAGGTCACTTCACGTAGTGACCAGACGGGACAGCCTGTAACGCAAGGGTTGCGAGCAGTGGCGCTCATTGTAAGCAACTTACTGAGCTTGGCTGATGCCAGCAGCGGAGGCGATTCACTTATAACCAGTACAATGACTGGTCGGGTTTAGTAGCACACCTGCTTATATCAATCTGCCGAAAGTGCAGACAAAATGCCGATAGAAGACACCGGACGACCTGTATGGCACGAATGCCATACCTATCAGAAACGGTCTCTGGAAACGGCTTTCAGGAAATGAGTCTGACCGAAGCGAAAGCAACAAGAATGACACGACCCCGATGAACTGGGTGATAACGAACGTACAACTCAACATTGCATTGCTAAAGCAGACTTTTGGGATAGGATTGAACGACAGATAGCCTGTAGAACAACCATGAGAAAGACTCTCGAAGAGTACCCGGTGCCTCACGGCAGCGATGAGCCTCAGCAGTTCATAACGTCGAAGGCTTGCCTTCTCCTGACATTGCTGAAGCATTTTTACGTGCGGACACGTCTGCGCTGAGCGGCAAAACACTTGAATATCAAGATTAGCATGGCTTCTTCATTCCCGATACATTGACTCTGTTATATTATGGCTTGAATTCATACAAAAACTTAGGACAATAATACTAAGAATAATTCCAAACCTTGCACTAATAACCATTTAAAAAAGCATCAAGGGGACATAAATGCAAAAAGTACATTATAAAGAGCATAATGATTTTCGGCGTAGCCTAATGAAGATGAATAGTTTTGGGGGTAAACCGAAAAAAGCAGCCAAAGAAGTTCTTGCACTTTTAGGTGAAATTGGTCATACGGATGACCCATTCAAAGGCTTTAAAAAAACAAATAAAGGCGAAAGCAGAATCAATAAATGCATAAAATATGACCTTATCGGCTATGCAAGATTAATTACCATTTTTGATGCTGGTGTCTGTTTACTTTGCTATGTCGGTACTCATGACAACTGTGATGCATGGCTAAAAAAGAACCAAGGCTTAACTCTTACTGCAAGCAACAATAATGAAATAACATCGACCCCAACTCCCGCAACAAATGGAAAGGATTACCATATAAAAAACACCATAGATGCAACCGATAAAAAGTTAATCGATCTTCTTTCTAGCAAATACCGCCAATATCTATTTAATGATTTAAGAAATTCGCAAAAAAAAGTATTAGAAAAGATTGATGGATTTACATCAGATGAAGAAATCATTGAGTTTATTGAAGAACTAACTGGGGACAATAGTAAATTAGCTGAATGTATATTCAACTGCATAATCCACTTAAAATCAGACAATGTCGATAATGCTAAGGCCGTTATTGACCTATATCAAGGAACATCAATAAGGATAAGCGAACTATCGGATGATGATATTATTAGACTCAAAGATAGTGAAAAGATCAGGTCAATACCTATTAATTCAAAAGAATATGCAGAGACACTAAAAATTTATTCTGAAAAATTAAACTATAAGGACTGGATGTTATATATGCATCCAGCTCAAGAAATCGTAGCATACGAAGATTTTTCTGGCCCATCAAAATTGTTAGGTGTATCCGGCTCTGGAAAAACTTGCATTGTTGTTAAGAGGGCTATTTATCTCGCAAAAAAATACCCAAATGAAAAAATCTTGATATTAACCTTAAACCATCCTCTAGCATCAATGATAAGTGAACTTGTCGATACATGCACAGAAGATATGGTCTGTCGAGAACGAATTGTCGTCAAACCTCTCTTTGAGATTCTTAAGGAGCTATTGATTTCTTTTGAACCAAATAATGCCAAGCTATATAACACAATAACATGGAAGGGTAATGAACACATTGATGAAATATGGCATGAATATTATAGATGTGATTTAAACAACTATGACGCACGAGTTATTCAACCAGTTCACGACTCATTAATCTCAAGAGGAATCTACTCAGAGCAGTACATTCGAGATGAATTCGATTGGATACGAAGTGCATTGCCTCCGAGCGAAAGAGACCAATACTTATCCATAGAAAGATCAGGAAGGTCATATCCGCTAGATAGAAACTACCGAAACCTGATTCTTAAAGGGATGGAACTTTGGAAAAAAAAGATGAACGATGTTGGAGTAGTTGATCACTTAGGAGCCGCAAATGCCCTTTTTGAGCACATTGACAATATCCCTAAGAAATACAGATGTGTTCTAATAGATGAATCACAGGACATTGGGAACAACTGAGCTCTCTATAATCAGAAATCTTGTTGCTTATGGGGAAAATGACATTTTTTTATGCGGGGACGCAGCGCAACAAGTTTCAACAAAGTTTCAGTCCCTGACAAAAGCGGGAATTTCTGTCAAAAATACCAACTCAAGAAAAATAACCAAAAATTATAGAAACAGTAGAGACATCCTTTCGGCCGCCTATGAAATATTGATTAATAATATTTCAGAAGAAAATGCTAGACAATGAAGACTTCGAAGTTCTTGATCCTGAATATGCTAACTTTAGTGGTCAGGTTCCACTAATTTTGTCCTCAAACTCTTTGGAAGAAGAAGTTGCATACTCTATTTTCTACGCCAAACAATATTCTGAAGATAATCCAGAAAAAAAGATATGCATAGCATTTTGCGGGTTTAGTATTTATGAAATATGTGCATTTGGAAGTGAAATTGCGATTGATGTCCTGGATGGGGCTAAAAGCATCGGTAACAACTCCATATATCTTTCTGACTTAGAACAAACCAAGGGCTTCGAGTTTGATTTAATATGCATTATTAATTGCAATAGTAAGGTTATGCCAAGCCCTTATGCTCCTAAAAATGAAACATTTCGTGACCTAGCTAGATTTTATGTAGCAATGACTCGTTCAAAAAGTCAACTTATTTTGTCATATTCAGTAGATAAGTCTGACTACCTTGATGGCGCAAAAAACTATTTCGCTGAAGAAAGCTGGTTAAATTATATTGGGGAAGGACCCATTAATCATTGGCAAACCAAGCAGGCTTCACCATATTCAATATGACGGTAACACTCCAGATGATCATAGCGAAATGAATGGAGAAGAATTTCTATACAGCTTTCGGGCTATAGGAATGAGCACTAACTTAATCATCAAAATACGAGAACTGGTTGATGGAATTGGTATGAGGTCTGGAAAAGAGCGCATAAGGTGGAAAAAAATGGGACAGGCACTATTTAGCGTAAAACACTCAGCCAGAGCCAGATCATTATTTGGTCCAGAAACTCACAAACAATTCATTTCTCTCTGTGAGAAAGCAGGTATAAAGCCAATTCGTGATTAAAGCATTTAGATATG
>CBDAQW010000010.1:0-83862 GCA_965199185.1 Endozoicomonas sp.
GCTTCGGAAAGTTGAATCATGTTGAAACGTTCAAAGCTCAAACCATTGGGCTCTTACTTTATGCTGACACTTGTCAGTATTCTTATTTCAGGTTGTTCAGTGCTTTCTCCTGTTTCTTCCAGCGCAGTGGATCAACCCCGTACAGTTTTCTTATCACCTGATGTGCACTGGACGATACCGACCCCGGACACACTGTCTGGTGATTTTGCCCTGACTCAGTCGGTTCAGGCACAGTACGGTGAACAAACGTATGATCTGATATTTCAAGTTGAAAAGGTGACCGATCAATTGGTTATTGTTGCCCTGACGCATCACGGGCAGCCACTGCTACAAGTCAGTTACGATAGTAAAGGTATCAAGAGCGTGGTCAGCCCTCTGATTGGTCATGAATTGCCATTGGAGTACATTGTCTCTGACTTTATGCTGGCATTTGGGCAGCAAGAAAACCTGAGCAAGAACTTGAAAGCGGCTCAGGCGAACACAATGTTTGCAGATAATCGTCGTATAATCAGCTTCAGGAATGATACTCTTATCACCATCGAATATCAGGGGCAGATAAATACTGTCTGGCCCAGATTGGTAACCCTTAAGAACTTAACTCTGGGTTATCAGCTGAAGATTGAAACTATCCAAATTGGTGAGCCAGTCAAGAAGTCGTAATGAGTTTCCCGATATATCTTTCTGCCATGGGCATGGTCAGTGCATTAGGCTCTAGTCATGCGCACACTCTGCAACAGCTGTTAGCCGGAAGCCGGGATGGAATGGTGAAAAACAGTGAGCTGATTCCCGGTAAAGAGTTAAGACTGGGAACAGTGTCAGAGCCTTTGCCAGAATGTCAGTCTGATAATCCGTCAGAACACAGTAGAAATAATCAGCTGATTCTTGCTGCGCTGGAACCTATCACAGAGGAAGTGAACCGGCTTGTCTCGAGATATGGTGCTCATCGTATAGGTGTTGTCGTAGGCACCAGTACATCAGGTACTCTGGAGGCTGAAGGCAGTATGGATAAGAAACTGGGTTCAGGGCAATTTCCACAAGGCTATGATTTCTCGATTCAGGAGATGGGCGACCTCAGTCGTTTTTTGGCAAACACCCTGGAGCTGACCGGGCCTGCCTATACCGTTTCTACAGCCTGTTCTTCCAGTGGTAAGGTGTTTGCCGCTGGTAAACGCCTGCTTCAGGCTGATGTTTGTGATGCTGTGGTTGTCGGTGGGGCAGACAGTCTATGTCGTCTGACTGTCAATGGCTTTACGGCGCTGGAATCAGTTGCGAATGGCTATTGTCAGCCGTTCAGTAAAGGTCGTGATGGCATCAATCTGGGTGAAGGTGCGGCACTGTTCACTATGACCAAAGAAACCTCAGAAATACAGTTAATGGGGGTTGGCGAATCCTCCGATGCCTGGCATATTTCAGCACCTCACCCTGAAGGTCGGGGCGCTATCAATGCCATGCAGTCTGCACTGGACGATGCCGGTCTTGCTGATACGGCCATTGATTATCTGAATCTGCACGGCACCGCAACGCCATTAAATGATGCGATGGAAAGTTATGCAGTGAATCAGGTGTTCAGTCATCCTGTGCCTTGCAGTTCTACCAAAACCATGACCGGCCACACACTTGGTGCAGCCGGTGCCATTGAAGCCGGTTTCGCCTGGCTTTTGTTAACCGAACATAATCAGCAACAACGACTTCCGCCGCATATTGCAGATAACGACAGAGACTCTGAAATAGCTCCGTTAAATCTGGTCAATCCTAATCACGAGGTCAGCCAACCATTGAGCTATCAACCATTGAACTACATCATGAGCAATTCATTTGCCTTTGGTGGTAGTAATGTCTGCCTGATACTGGGTCGTTCCAATACCAAATTATGACAACACTAGATCTAAGGCCAGAGGCTGTTTTGCCTCATCAGCACCCGATGATTCTGATTGACGAAATTGTTGATCAGGGAGAAGACTTCACCGTTGCCAAAGTGACGCCTTTGCCAGGCAAACCATTCGCTGATCCTGAAGGTAATATCCCTGTCTGGATCGGTATGGAATATATGGCTCAAACCATTGGTGCTTATGCAGGCATTATGGCGCAAAAAGCCGGGCAGCCGGTAAAAGTCGGATTTCTTTTAGGGACTCGTTCCTACGACACATGTCTTGTTAAGTTTGCATGCGGCACTGACTATTACATCAGTGTTCACAAGAATTACGAGGATGCAGGATTGAACGTATTTGATTGCACTATCAGTCTTTCTGCGAACCCGGCGTTAGAAACTGTTGCTAACGCAACCATTAATACTTTTCAACCCGATAACGTTGATGAATTTATGGAGGCGCATCGTTGAGCAATACGGTACTGGTCACAGGTTCCAGTAGAGGAATCGGTAAGGCAATCGCTGTCAGTCTGGCTTCTGAGGGTTATCAAATAGTCATCCACTGTCGTAGTGGGTTGGAACAGGCAGAAGGTACTCTGTCGGAAATCAGAGATGCCGGTGGAGAAGGCAGAATCCTGCAGTTTGATATTGCCGACAGAGAACAGTGCAGCTATGTCCTTGAAGCAGATATGGATACTCATGGGGCTTATTACGGTGTCGTTTGTAACGCTGGAATCACTCGTGATAATGCTTTCCCTGCCTTGACGGATGAAGACTGGGATCAGGTGGTGCATACCAATCTGGATGGCTTTTACAACGTACTACATCCGGTCGTTATGCCGATGGTTCGTCGTCGCAAGCCTGGTCGTATCGTGACTCTGGCATCGGTCTCCGGGTTGATTGGTAATCGTGGACAAGTGAATTACAGTGCTTCTAAAGCAGGTATTATTGGTGCCACAAAAGCGCTGGCTCTGGAACTGGCGAAGCGGAAAATCACGGTCAATTGTGTAGCTCCCGGGCTGATTGAGACAGATATTATTGAAGATGCACCGGTGGAAGAAATTGTAAAAATGATTCCATCTCGTCGGGCGGGCAAACCTGAAGAAGTGGCTTCACTGGTGAAGTATTTGATGTCTGATGAAGCAGGGTACATTACCCGACAGGTGATTTCAGTGAATGGAGGACTGGCCTGATGAAGCGTCGAGTTGTTGTCACCGGTATGTCCGTGGTGACTTCGCTGGGAAATGACTGGGAAACGTTCAGCCATAACGTTAAGTCAGGAAAAACCGGTATTAAATTCATACCGGAATGGTCAGAAATTGAAGGGCTTAATACTCATCTTGCTGGCCCAGTGACTGATTTTAAAAAGCCTTCTCACTATCCCCGGAAAAAAATTCGGGGCATGGGGAGAGTGTCGCTTATGTCCACTTTTTCGACAGAAAAGGCTCTTGAGCAAGCTGGATTATTGGATTCTCCGTTGCTGACTAACGGGTATACAGGCATAGCTTATGGTTCTTCCACAGGCAGCACGGATCCGATCAGAGCTTTCGGCCATCTGTTGGATAACAATGAAATCAAGGGCGTTAATGCCACCAGTTATATCCAGATGATGGCGCATACGGCACCGGTCAATATTGCGCTGTTTTTTGGTATCCGTGGTCGTTTATTGCCAACCAGCAGTGCCTGCACATCAGGTAGCCAGGCTATTGGTTTGGCTTATGAAACTATTGCCGATGGTCGTCAGGATAGAATGATTGCGGGTGGTGCTGAGGAGCTTTGCGTCACCGAAGCCGCAGTGTTCGACACACTGTTTGCAACCAGCACCAAGAATGATCAGCCGAATCGAACACCCAGACCTTTTGATCGTGACCGGGATGGTCTGGTAATCGGAGAAGGCGCAGGCACGCTAATTCTTGAAGAACTTGAAAGTGCCAAAGCCCGTGGCGCTAACATATTGGCCGAAGTGGTTGGTTTTGGCACTAATATGGACGGTGTACACATTACACAGCCCACTGCTGAAACGATGGCTGTGGCGATGAGACTGGCACTGGAAGATGCAGTTTTACCTAATACGGCTATTGGCTATGTGAATGCTCATGGTACTTCGACAGATCGTGGTGATATTGCCGAATCAAAAGCAACTCATTCTGTGTTTGGGGCGGATATTCCTATCAGTAGTCTGAAGAGTTATCTTGGCCACACTCTGGGCGCCTGTGGTGCCATTGAAGCATGGGCAACCATTAACATGTTAAACGACAACTGGTATGTACCTACGGCAAACCTTCAACATGTTGATTCTGAGTGTGCTGATCTTGGTTACATCATGAATGAAGGTAAAGAGATGCAAAATGACTATGTTATGAGTAACAATTTTGCATTTGGTGGTGTGAACACTTCTTTGATTTTCAAGCGTTGGTAAGTTTTGAATGGCAGAGGCTGAGCCTCTGCCGCAACTCCATCACTGTCTGCTTAATTCTGCCTGAATCTCACGATCCAGAAGAGTTACCCATTTTCTGTAATTTCTGTGAATTTTGTCACCCTTATGGTTCAGGTTAGAACTGCGGATATACTCAATGTTGTAGGTTTTGTCAGTGTAAGGAATTCCGACGACGGCGGTGTGCTTGTTTCTGACAGTAATGCTAGCTTCCATATAACCAGGCTTTTCTTCAGAAATAGTCCAGCGTTTTGTGATGGCGGCAGTGCGAATAGCCTTAGCGACATCGCTTGCTGTCATATTGTAAGCGGTAGGCACCGGAGATTCGTTAATGTTTTGTAGTGGCACAGATTTAGAGCAACCTGCCAGAAAAATAGAGAACACTGATATGAAAAGTAGACGACGCATTTCTGAACTCCTTGTGTTAGACAGAGAATTATACTAGAAAATGGAAGTCATCCCACCCCCAAATTCCTGCGCTTTGCTTCAACGAATCCGTTCTAAAAAAATCACCAGTGATATCTTGTTTTACTATTGCGACCTTGCCACTTTGGAACCCTTTTTAGATCAAGGCGCTGTCAAAAAAGTCATATCTTCTGATGAATGGGACAGGGCAGGACATATTTCCAATACGCATGCTCGAACACAGTTTATTGCTGGACGAATCTTTATGCGAATTTTGTTGGCCGATCATCTCAATATATCACCGCAGGAGATAAAGATTCATCTGTCGGATTATGGAAAACCCTATCAGAAAACCAATCAATTGCTTTATTTCAATTTGTCTCACTCTCAGGATCAGTTTGCATTAGTGGTGAGTTCAACATCGGAAGTAGGGGTTGATATTGAGTATCAGAAAGGGCGACGCAATCTGAATGCAATGGCTGAAGAAGTACTTGCTGCTAATGAGCTGAGTATTTATTCAACCTTGCATGATGAAGAAAAATTAACTTACTTTTATAAACTCTGGAGTTTGAAAGAGGCTACCTTAAAGGCTTATGGAAGTGGGCTGAGCATTCCTGCCAATTCCATTGGTTTTTCTCAACATCTCCAACCGGTGATCTGGAATGATCTTCTTGGCTCTCTCCCGTTGTGGACATGGTGGCACTGGTTTGAAGGGAGGTGGAGTTGTGCCATTGCTGTAAGATCATTACGCCATGCATGATGTTAGTGAAGGTTTTTCAATTAAAAAAATTGAATGTCGGTTTATGTGGTTTCAGAAGTGCGTCATTTTTCATGGCGCACTTTTATATCATCGGTTGGATAAAGATTTACTCATATTCGGAAGAGTAGGTTTCAGCATAGGAGTGAGAATACAATTCAAACAGATTGCCAAATGGGTCTTCCAGGTAAACCATTTTGGCAGGTTTGGTTTCGTCTTCAGGATGGTAGCGCATGATATCCATGCGTACTTTACCGCCATACTGTTCAGTTTTTTCAATCACGCCTTCAAAGTCGTCTGTTTCAAGGCAAAAGTGGAAAATACCGAGGCGTGAGAAATCAACAACATGGCGATCTTGACGCTCTTTCATTTCAAACAACTCAACCCCAATACCGTCTGAAGTCAGCAAGTGGGCTATGTTGAAACCTTTAAAACCTTCACCAAACACTGCAATGCACATACGACCAATGGCGGTTTCGCGCTCTTCAAGAACAGCGCTTTTATCCATTACGATCTTCAGATCCAGTGCTTTGGTATAAAACTCTACGGCTTTATCCATATCACCGACCATAATACCGACATGACTCATTTTCATAACTTTCTCCATACCCGGATGATGATTGGGTAGATGTTTTCAATGAGGCAATTATAGGAGGATAAGTAATTATGAAAAAATTATTAAATATTATTTTTATCATTAAATATTATTATAAGGTGGTATTTTAATACCCCCCTATAGTATTTGGTTGCAGTACGCATGAGTCAGATTACTCGATTTGCAGGTTACCATCATTAATCAGGTTGTTGATGATTTCGATATCACTGCTGGCGCCGCCATATCCGCTCAGATCTACTCCTTCAAGTGTAATTTTCTGGGTGACACCACCATCAGGGTCTGGAGTTACTTCAATGGTTGTGCTGCCATTTTCAAAGTTCAGTTCCAAAGCATCTTCAATCGAGTTGTTGTCTTGCAAAATATCAGACAAATTAAGGATATCGCCACCCTCGCCAGTCTGGAAATCAGACACCACATCTTCTGCCGGTGTTTCCTCCGTACCAGTATCCGAAGTAAGCCAGATGTATTGATCAGAGCCATCGCCGCCAATAAGAGTGTCATTCCCAGCACCGCCCTGAAGTTTATCATCACCTGCTCCGCCTTCAAGAGTGTCTGACTGATCAGAACCACTTAGTGTTTCGCTGTCGTCTGTTCCTGTAAGGGTTGGGTTATCTGGGTCTGTTGTATCCAGTGGTCGGGCAATAATAGAGAAAGTGGATTGCTCACTGGAGGTTTCTCCATCACTGACGGTAAAGTCAAAACTACTGCTGACATCAGCATCGCCTGCCGGTGCTGTATATACCAGATTACTAATATCTGCAGCGTCGATCTCCTGACCAGAGGTCACCACCTGATTATTGAATGTCAGGCTTCCGGAGGCAGGTAAAGTGCTAATCGTTACTGATTGAAAACTGTCTGCGGTATCTACATCCGTGAAATTAAAGTCTGCAGCACGGAATGTGTAGCTTCCTTCTGTAGCAATCACTAACTGATTATCTTCAGTTTCTGGCGTATCGTTAACCGCAAGTACATTTAGTTTGATAGGGATTTCTGTGGTTTGGGTATCGTTATTAGAGTTTTCCGTTGCTATAGCACCCAGAATAATTTCTATTTCTCCACTGAAGTTGGCAGGAGGTGTAATTTGCAAATTTTCATTATCCCAGCCTTCCATTTGCATAGGCGTATCAGCATCAGTCACTCTTGCCGAGTTCACACCATCAGTAATAACCGTTCCCACAGGTAAACCGGAGATGGAGCTGCTTACCGTTTCAGAGCCATCGGTGTCAACCAGTTGTGTGCCCAGATTAATGGGTATTGAGCTATCTTCACTACCTTCAAACCCAGCAAAATCCAAGGCTATATTATCAATCAGCGCTCCCTGACCATCCTGTGTGGTAGCTCTGAATTCTATTCTGGGATTCTCTTGTGTAGCTACAAGATCATAAGTATGAGTATGCCATTCAAAGCCTGAGTAGCTGATGGTGTCAATCACATTACCTTCCCAGAGTACTTCAACGGTTGCATTGGACGCAGCTACTCCATTTCGTCCGGTAATATCCATAGAGAATCGGTACATGGCTCCTGGTTGGGTATCGAGAACCCGGTACATGTTGCTGGCTTCTCCCGACAGGTACTCAAGCTCGATAATTCCTTCATTTTCTGCGGAACCACCATAAGTCGAACCTCTACCAAGCTCAACATGTCCGCTTGAGTTATCCGTTGACCAACCCCAGATACCCGGATCGACAGCTCTCCATGCTTCTCCTTCATTAAGACCAGGTTCAGAAAAGTCGGTTGATACATTTTCTGCCAGTGCTACCTGGACTTCATCAGCGACGGCTCTGACATTGACACTGTAAGTGTCTGTTATATTCTGACTACCATTATTGGCAGTCAGGTTTAAACTTATATCACCATTCCAGTGCTCAGAAGGAGTCAATGTCCAGGTACCATCACCGTTATCAACAATGTCTCCCTGACCACTGGCTAATTCGATATTACTCATGCTGTAAGCATTATCACTGGTCATACCACCCAGCAAGTATTCTGCTTCAAAGGTAAACGCCTCATCTTCATCAATAAAAGCTTCATCCTGATCGTAAACGATCCGGCTGTTAAGCACTTTTCGGATAGAATGCCCATTTACAACGACTTCCATATCGCGAGTCAAATCAGTGCTTGGACCAAACCGTGCAACAGCATGATCACTGGTAAATTCAGAATTTCCATTCGTGTCGTAATAGATGTTGTCGCCATCAACGTAGAAATAGAGTCCAATATCTTCCATCTCCATATTTTCTGGAACCAGATCGCTGATATCAAGAATATCCATCTCTGTATCCGTTGATTTGAAGTCGTAGATTCTGTCAAGGCTGGAGTCGTTGCTAAGAGCAAAAGTATCGTTACCTGTACCACCAATCAACACGTCTCTGCCAGCGCCATCTGTCAGAATATCATCACCAGTACCGCCATCCAGATAATCTCGACCAGCACCACCTGTCAGGCTGTCTTCTCCTGCTCTGCCAAAGAGGTTGAGACGCTGTGCAATGTAATCTTCAAAAGCTCCTGTTTCTTTGTTATAACCAGAGTTTTGAACATAACCCGAACCATCCAGAGTATCATTACTGTAAGACCCTACCGCTCTTTCAACACCTAGCGCATTCAAATCAACTGTCAGATCTTCATCGGCTTCACCATCAAGAATGACTGAGTCATAACCAGTCCCACCCTCTATTGTGCCATCAGTTAAATCAAGACGGTCAACATGCAACTCATCGTTACCTTCTCCACCATATAGCTCATCAGCACTTTTCTCCGAAGCCAGAGCATCACCATCGAGGATGTCATCTCCAGCACCTCCACGAAGTACATCTGCACCATCTCCTGCATGCAACGTATCATCACCATCATCTCCCGTGAGAGTTTGGTCTGCTTCAGTACGATCAAACTCAATCACTGAGTCGTCTGGAAGCCTGAGACGAATGAGATTATCCAGATCAGATCTGGCACCGAACCTTGCCAGCTGATTAAACTCATCGAACATCCCTTCGCCTGAGCTATCAATATAAATACCGGTATTAGTGATTTTCACATAGGCGTGAATATTCTCTGCCGTTGCCTCTGCTGGTACTACATTAGTTAAATCAACAAGGTCACGATGCCCTTCCATGCTGGTGAAGTCATACACCATATCTGACCGGGTATTCAGGGCATCACTAGCCTGAAACTGCAATATGAATTCATCCTGTCCTTCACCACCAGCCAAAATATCTTTACCTGTGCCTGTTTCAAAACGGTCATTACCCTCACCACCGTCAAGCAGGTTGCCTTCATCATTACCAATCAGAGTGTCATCACCTCCACCACCGAACAGCAATATTTTCCTATCTGCCTGAGAAATGCCTGAAGCATCCAGTATTTCAGAACCAGCACCACCGTAGGCTTCATCAACATCGTGTCCATCGAGTTTGAAATTTATCTTATCTCCAGCATTACTGTTGATAACGATAGCTTCGGCACCGCTACTATCATCTTTGTCTGATCGATCATGGAGTCTGTTCGATGTATATTTGGTCATAATGTCAGAGAGGGAGTTCTCTGCCATGTAAGATTCACCTTCAGACATTTGTACACCTACAGTCGAATCCGTTGAGAACGAGACAGGGTCATTGTCGTTAATTTTTATAAGCAGCTCGTCGCTTCCAAAAACGCTATCTTCGGTAAACTCAGCAATTTGATTGTCATCATAAAACTCACCACTGCCTGTTTCATCAAGAAAGACACCCTCTTCAGTAATCTTGAGATAGTTTGACAGATTGCCAGCTGTGGCTTCAGCAGGCATTAATGAGCTGACATCGATTACATCTCTCTCAAATCTTGTCGATTTAAAATCCAGCTTCTCTACTGAATCGGTATCATTCAGTACATAGCGGTCAGATCCAGCCCCCCCTATGTAAAGGTCATTCCCTGAACCGCCTTCGAGAACATCATCCCCCCAGAAGCCTCTGAGCGCGTCACGATCCGTTGAACCTCTGAGAGTGTCGTTTGAGGCAGCACCATCGACGACGTTATAGCCCTCACCTTCTGCTCCGACAGCCGATGAATCTCTGACTATTGCATCATCATTGCTTGTGCGGTCAAAACTGATAATCGAAGTATCTGAAATCTGTACAGCAATCATTGCATTAAACGCCAGAGACTGAGCGCTAAAACGCCCCACCTGATGGCTTTCTGAGAACTGCCCAGCGCCGGCTGAATCAAAGAAAATTCCGGAAGGGTGGATTTTTATGAACTGCTTGAGATTGAACTGATTGACACCTTCTTCAGGAAGAATTGCGCTTATATCCAAAGTGTCACCTTCCTGAAAGGTAATTTCCTTATTTTCTGCAGGGTCATCGATGATGTGGCGTGTACCATTTGAACCTGAAATCATGCAAAAAACTCCCTGATCAATAAATGTTCTACCTATTGTTTTTAGTCTAGGTGGCTATTCATGTTGATTCAGGAATTAACCAAAAGCTTAGCGGGTTAAATTGCTTTAAAGATAATTTGTATTGAATGTCAGGTATTGCTTGAATCCAGCTTTAGTAGCCAGAGAAAAATTCAAGTGCTAGAAAGTGACATATATTTGGCATAGAAGGATTTGAATGACCATTACCATTCATAAGAGAGTCAATTAAATTGCTATCGTAAGGGCTTGAATATTAGAAGAACAAAGCACAGAAAACACTTCTGTGCTTTGTTTATTATCAGGAACCGGTTTTTAGACGTGTCCACTCACGAGTAATATAACGCTTCACTTTTGAAGGCAACTCCTTAAACACAAAGAGCTTGTTCATCGTAGCTGCTGAAGGATAAATACCCTGATCTCCGGCAATATCCTCATCTATATATTTTTTTGAAGCAGGGTTAGGGTTCGCATAGGTCACAAAGTTGGTGATACCGGCAATGACCTCAGGCTTCATCAGATAATTCAGCATTTTGTAGGCTGCATCCTTGTGAGGTGCATCTTGTGGAATACCCAGCATATCGAACCACATGGCAGCTCCTTCCTGAGGGATAACATAGTGAATATCCTGACCATTGTTTGCTTCAATTGCACGGTCACGAGCCATCATCATGTCACCGGACCAGCCAATGGCAACACAGATATCACCATTCGCCAGATCACTGATGGATTTAGAAGAGTGGAAATAGGTCACGTAAGGGGCAACAGTCTTAATCTTTGCGACCGCTTTCTTGTAATCAGAGAGCATGACACTGTCGCCGGGAATACCAAGATACGTCATAACCGATGGCAGAACTTCTGATGGTGCATCCAGAAATGCCACACCACAAGACGACAGTTTTTTTATATTCTCCGGCTCAAAGACCAGAGCCCAGCTATTCAGAGGTGCTGACCTGCCAAGCACTTTCTCAACTTTGTCTTTGTTATAGGCGAAGCCGGTTGTACCCCAGAGATAAGGAATACCAAAGCGATTGTCTTTATCATAGGCGTCAGAAATGACCTTCATGATGATAGGGTCAAGGTGTTTCAGGTTGGGTAGTTTTGATTTATCCAACTCCGTGTAAACACCAGCACGAATCTGGGTTTTGTAAAAATCATGCGACGGAGAAACCAGGTCAAACCCGCTGCGACCAGACAGGAGTTTCCCTTCTAATACTTCATTACTGTCGTATACATCATAAATGACATCAATACCGGTTTTTTTGGTAAAGTTAGCCAGAGTGTCTTCAGCGATATACTCGGTCCAGTTATAAAAATAAAGCGTTTCAGCCTTCTCTTTTGCTACTGCCAGATTCACTGAGCAGGCAAGAATGGCTGCAACGACGACGGATTTTAAGGTCATATGGTTTGGCCTTGAGTTTGTCAGCGGGGGGGAGTGATTCGAAAAGGATTATAAAGGAGAACGCTTAATCCTCAATACTTTCATTCTCAATGCTTTCTACAAAGTTCTACAGAATTCTGCAGAATGTCAGCAAACTGCGATACTAAATGCCACTATGTTATTGAAGCGGGTATTATTCACATGCATGCCTTTCGCTCGATTCTTCTTGCCATTACCAAACACCACACCACTGAGATGGAGCTCAAGCAGTGCTTCCGCCTTGTGGCAGATAATCACGCCAAACTTCTGATTACGCTGTTCGACAGCAGTCTGGAAACGCTGCAACGATTCCAGTTTGTGCCACTGGAGAAAAAACTGGAGGCGTTATTTCGCTCACAAATGGAAGAAGAACTCGCTCGTCTAAAAGCATTGGCCTGGGCAGAAGGTATTAGTGCTGACACTTTGATAGTACCAGGTCGTCCTCGTGTGGCTATTCATCAGGTCGTAAAGGATCATGGTATTGATCTGGTCATTAAACTGGCGGATACCAGTGGGGTGCTTGCTCGCAATCAGCTTACGGGTAATGATCTGGCGTTATTGCGTAAGTGTTCTGCGCCTGTATTGATGATGGCAGACCGCAATCAGCTGGCTGAGTTTACCGGTAAAATTATGGTCGCTATGGATGCTGGTGATCCTGATGCTGAGGCATTCGAGCTGAATAAACGTCTGTTGCAATATGGTGTGTATCTGGCCGCTCAGGAACATGCTGAACTTCATCTGGTCAGTATTTGGGGGCTGCCTGAAAATAATCATGCTCTGAAAATGCTGTCCGATGAGGAGCTGTATGAGTTGCAGGAGATCACCAGAGCTCGCTACCAGCGTAAGCTGGATGACATCATAGCGGCCGTTGGAGTCAATGAGAGAGAAGCTTCACTATCGATCCATATTCACCTTTTAAAAGGCATGCCATCAAGAGAAATACAAACGCTGGCGAACGAGATTAATGTTGATTTAATTGTCATGGGCACACTTGGTCGTCATTCGAAAGGTATTCTGATGAGTAATACGGCAGAAAATATATTAAATGGAGTCTACTGCTCGATACTGGCGGTGAAGCCGGAAGGGTTTACTTATCCGTTTGCAAAAATAATAGACCGTTGAACATACCAGCTACTTCTGAGAAGTAGCTGGGCTAGATTATCAGGGCTTGAGACCGCTCATGTATTGAATGGCGTTACTGATTTCGTCGTCAGAACAATCCATGCAGGTGCCTTTTGGTGGCATGGCACCGACGCCTTTGATCGCGTTACTGAGCAGGTTGCTGAAACCACCGGCTGCTGTTTCTTTCGCTGCCCAGGCGGCGCTATCGCCTTTTTTCGGTGCATTGAGTAATCCGGTGGTGTGACAAGCTGTACAGAATTGACCGTATACGGCTTCACCTGATCTTGCGCTATTGCTGGCAGAAGCTACGACACCTGTCGCCGAAGCACATTCCTCTCCAGCCTGACAAACGGAACCGACTGGCGCTATTCGCTCACTGATTTCGTTTAGCGAGGTTTGATCCAGACCGGGCTTAGCAAAAGCCAGAGCAGAAAGAAGTCCCCCAGCTAACAAAATCAAAGCACGTAAATTAGATACCCTTAACACTTGTCTATCCTCTTTGTGAGATTTGCGCCGTGGCACTGCTTGTTTTCTGGTCAATAAAAGACGGCGTAATCGTTTTTTCTTATCATGCAGTCGTTTAATTCGAAGGATTATAGATCAAATGTGGCTTATGAAACAGTGGCAGTATCATCCGGATGGAGGCTTATCTCTGATACTGGTAGCTATGTATTTTGGCTATGGCTTTTTTGCAATAAAAAAGGAGCCGAAGCTCCTTAAGTCAATTTGGCTGTTATTATTCTTATTCACAGGCCCTTTAAGAAACATTCATTCAGGTCGTTATGATTGTTTTTGTTTACCGTGACTGACTGTTCTTTTTCAAATCATTAAGCATGTTTTGCGCCAGCTTTTTAAATATCTATATTTTACAAAGAGTTGGGTTTTTTTGTGTTTTGAGGGCGAATCAATAGAGTGAAAGTATTGTTACCTCGTGTGCGAACTTGTGTGCAAAAAAGTGTTTCGGGTAACATCCACTGTTTGAGGCTATTGGAGACTATCTGGGTGTCAATGACAGGGTTTTCCGGTTTTGATCAATAAAAAAATGGAACTGACTTAAGACATTCATCCCAAGTAACCCTTCGCTGTTGGTATTGTTAAGATTCAGTTCAGCCACCTCAAGGTCTCTGATGGTGTAGTTGCCGATTTGAAAACGCTTCAGGCGATAAACCGGTGCCATACGAATACCATTAGCTGTTTTTAACTCAACATGGGCAATACGCATTGCCTGCCCGCGTTTTCTCAGCTCAGAAATGAGCTCTGTAGGGAATGTCGTGAGAGATGAACCTGTGTCCATTAAAAGTCGAATATCGTATTTATTACCTGCCAGGGTATTCACGATGTAATGCCCTCCAGAGCCGGATAATGGAACAGTGTTTACCGGCTCATTCACACTCTCTACCGGAGGAGGGGGAAGAAGCTCAGTGAGCAGACGATTTGCCTTGTTACCAAGCTCAGGATCAAACTGAAGAAGCTCCAGTTCATTGATCGCACTGTCGTTGTCGTTAGCTGCAATATAGCTCTCAGCCAGAACGAAACGGTAAAATGCCATCTCTGGTTCAAGCCAGGCAAGTTTTTGAAATAAAGGAATTAATAGCACCAGAGTCTGCGTTTTTTTGCCAGATTCATACAAGTGGGTAGCACGTTGATGAATGAGTTTGTTCAGAGCGTCCAGCTGCTCTGGTTGAGTGATATAAGTGCGGGCGTTGAGAGAGATTTCGATGGATTGTTCTAATTGATTGTTTGCTTCATAGGCAAGCGCCAGTGTCTTAAGCCACTCAATATCCTGATAATAATAGTCAACAAAACGACTCAAAAGCACAATGGCTTCGTTGTATTGCTTTGAGCTTGATAATTGATCAAGTTTATCCAGCATCAGAACACGGAGTGTTTCAGACAGTGCTGGGTTATTATTTTCGTAAGATTGATAGATGATTAGAGCATCGTCGTATCGTTTTTCCTCAAGACATTGTTGAAACTCCATCTGGTCACGTTTTGATACCCGGTTTACATCTTCAATGGGAGGCAGCTCCAGAAAGGGTTGAGGTTCAATCTTTGGTTCTATTTGCACATGGTTGCCAGAATCGACAAAAGCAGAAACCGGCCAGTGAAAATGTAACCACCAACCAGTAATCACACCCACTGAAAACAGTGTAAGAGAGAAAGCTAGCCATCTGATGAAATTCATCCTGCGCAAATCATTCTCTCTCTGAATATTCAGTTAGCTGGCAGGTTAACTATTTATACTCTGCCTTTTAGTAGGTGCTATTGTTAGGCGGGTGAAGGCAGTTCGGTGGTGATTTTGGCTATTTCCCGGTCAATAAAATACAGCCCATTACTTTCCAGTCCAATCATCTGAATCTTGTCGACAATGGATTTGAACAGTCTTTCTTCTTCATGCTGTTCAGCCACATACCATTGGAGAAAATGAAAAGTGGAATAGTCCTGCTCAGAAAAAGCAGTATGCACGAGTTCATTAATTTTTTGAGTAATTTCACATTCATGGGCAAGTGTTTGCTGAAACACGTCCTGAACGGACTTATATTCAGCAGGAGGTGCTTTTATCGCCCCAATCACGGCCATGCCACCGGTTTCATTAACGTAGTTAAACAGCTTTTGCATGTGCTGTACTTCTTCCTGAGCGTGCCGGCGCAAGAATTGATTACAGCCATCAAGCCCCTGACTTTCACACCAGGATGCCATTTGCAGATACAGATTTGACGAATAAAACTCCAGATTGATCTGTTCGTTGAGTTTTTTGATCATAGCCTGGCTGAGCATGGGTGACTCCATTGTTAGTTATTTTACGACTGCACCAATAATACTATTTTATCAGCAGACTGGTAGGATATCTTTTTGATCGGAGGCAAAAAATACTATGAACAGTACCATTCTGGATGATGAAAATACCTTGTATGGAGCCTTAAAACAGTCCTGTAGACAGGAGTGGCATGACTACTGTCATCATCCATTTGTGCAAGGCATTGCTGATGGCACGCTGCCTCTGGATGCTTTTAAGCATTATCTTCAGCAGGATTACCTCTTTTTGATTCATTTTGCCCGAGCCTATGCTCTGGCCGCTTATAAAGCGGGCAGCATTGAAGAAATGCGCCTGGCCGTGAAAGCGGTCAGCGGCACTCTGGAAACAGAAATGGCGCTTCATCTGAACTACTGTGCAGAATGGGGTCTAACCGAAACCGATGTGATCAATCAGCCAGAGGCTCGCGCCAATATGGCCTATACCCGATATGTACTGGAACGGGGAATGGCGGGTGATATTCTCGATCTTTACACGGCTCTGTCTCCGTGTGCTGTCGGTTATGCGGAAATTGGCCAGCGATTAATGTACGATCCGGCAACCAAAAAAGAAGGGAACCCCTACTGGAGTTGGATTGAGACTTACAGCAGCGAAGCATTCAGAGAAAGTGCTGTTCAGCAAGTGGCATTTCTGGATCAGTTGGCAGAAACCCGATTTAATGAAAAACGACTATCTTCTTTGCAAAAAGTGTTTAAAGAAGCGACTGTTCTTGAAATAGGATTCTGGCAAATGGGGCTGGATTGTTCGTTGTAGGTCGGTATCCGCCCGTAGGGCAGATACCCATGGGGCACAAGAGCCAACAACCAGCATGGAATGCTGAAAAATGCGAGTTAATACGCAGCGTTTTTTAGGGTTGTTTGGTTTTGTGCGCTCTTTGAGCACTCTTTGAGCACATTGTCGGCATGTCCTTCGGGCATACCGACCTACGCGTCTATATGACAATGTCCAACGTGATCGTTTCCCCACACTGTTCGGATAAGCATCGATTCAGAACATCCATAAACAGCTTTCCATTGCTGTCTATTACCCAGGCCTGTGCTTCTTCAGAATAATCAAAGTGAAAGCCTCCACTCTTAGCCGCAAGCCATAACTGCAACAAAGGTGTCTGCCGACTCAGAATAACCTTGCTACCATCCGGACAAGTGAGCGTCAGAATACCTGCGGCGGTTTCGTAATCGATATCCAATTCTGCTTCTTCAATGGCATCCTCAATGGCGACCATTAATGCATCGAGCTGATCTG
Source organism: Endozoicomonas sp. (assembly GCA_965199185.1). GTDB lineage: Bacteria > Pseudomonadota > Gammaproteobacteria > Pseudomonadales > Endozoicomonadaceae > Endozoicomonas. Next base: position 17,066 of record CBDAQW010000010.1, read on the forward strand.
TGTACTGGGATTCGTTCATAAAGGCTATCTCAAAACGGCGTATGCCAGAGATTGTATCACGACTATATAAAGCTAGAGCTGGCAAAGCATCCACAGTTATACTGTGTTGATAAATTAACTGATTGATAAGGAGCTGGCTATGAGAGCCCTGATGGCTATTATTTTTACTACTTTGCTGCTGGCAGGTTGCGGACAGAAGGGCAATCTGTATCATCCAACCGACAGCGGCTCTCTTCAGCAGACGCAATAACTTTTAAAAATAACATGAGATGAATAGTCCAATGGCGTCGTTTTCTTTCCGGCAGGGTGAGCTCAATGTAGAGCAGTTAACCACAAGCGAGCTGGCAGAACAGTTTGGTACACCTTTATATGTCTACTCCCGGTCATCCCTGGAACAGGCGTTTCAGGCTTATGATAAGGCGCTGGAAGACTGGCCGCATCTGGTTTGCTATGCAGTAAAAGCCAACAGTAATCTGGCTGTATTGAATGTACTGGCTAAATTGGGTGCAGGTTTTGATATTGTCTCTGTTGGCGAGTTGGAGCGAGTTCTGGCGGCTGGTGGACAGGCCAATAAAACGGTTTTCTCGGGGCTTGGTAAACAGCCCCACGAAATTCGCCGGGCTCTGGAAGTGGGGGTTTATTGTTTCAATGTAGAATCAGAGCAAGAAATTGACCGGATACAGGCAGAGGCAGTAAAGCTCGATAAGAAAGCGTCTATTTCCTTGCGGGTGAATCCAGATGTTGATGCTCAGACTCACCCTTACATCTCAACCGGATTAAAAGACAATAAGTTTGGTATTGATATCAGTCGTGCCCCGGCAGTCTATAAACGAGCGGCACAAATGAGTCATCTGAAACGTGCTGGGCGTGGATTGCCATATCGGTTCTCAGCTAACGTCGGAAGCACCGTTCCTCGATGCACTGGATCGCTTGCTGATGCTGGTGGATGAGCTGCAAACCAGTGGCATTACCCTCAAGCATATTGATATTGGTGGCGGGCTTGGCATTCCTTATAACAATGAAGAAGTGCCTACCCCTGAGCAATATCTGGGCTCTGTAAAGCAGCGACTCAAAGCAACCGGCCATGAAAACCTGTCATTGGTGGTGGAGCCAGGTCGATCCATTGCCGGTGAAGCGGGTATCATGCTGACCCGGATCGAACTGATCAAAAAAACCGATCATAAAAATTTTGCTGTGGTTGATGGCGCCATGAATGATCTTTTGCGCCCAGCCATATACAGTGCATGGCATACCATTGAACCTGCTCAGAGTTCTGATGCAGATGTTGAAATATACGACGTTGTCGGTCCGGTTTGTGAAACTGGCGATTTTCTTGGTAAGACAAGAGAGCTGTCGATCAAGGAAGGTGACTTGCTGGCAGTAAGATCAGCAGGTGCTTATGGTTTCGTCATGAGCTCTAACTATAACAGCCGTAACCGGGCTGCGGAGGTAATGGTTGACGGGGATCAGGCGCACCTCATCCGTCGTCGGGAAACCATCACCGAACAATTTGCTTCTGAAAGAATTTTGCCGGAATAAAGAAAACCAGATTATGTTGCTACATTTCACCAAAATGCACGGGCTGGGTAATGACTTTATGGTCGTTGACATGGTGTCTCAGAACGTGCGTCTGCCACCGGAGAAAATCCGTCGTCTGGCAGACCGTCATTTCGGCATCGGCTTCGATCAGCTACTGCTGGTCGAAGCCCCCTCGCATCCGGATATGGATTTTCGTTATCGGATATTTAATGCCGATGGCAGTGAGGTGGAACAGTGTGGCAATGGTGCTCGTTGTTTTGCCCGGTTTGTTCAGGAGAAAAAACTGATCGGGCGTAACACTATTCGCGTGCAAACCGCTGGTGGTAATATTGATCTGCATGTTCAAAGTAATGGCGATGTAACCGTAGATATGGGGCAACCCAGATTGGAACCTTCACAAATTCCTTTTACCGCAGAGCAGCAGGAAGACATTTATCCCCTTGATGTTGATGGTCAAACTTACGACATTACCGCCGTTTCCATGGGCAACCCTCATGGCGTTCTGGTGGTGGATGACATCAGTAAAGCACCGGTAGAAACGCTAGGGCCCCTGGTTGAAGTGCATGAAGCATTTCCGCGTAAATGCAATGTGGGTTTTATGGAAGTGATGGATCGCAATGAAATCAGGCTCCGGGTATTTGAACGCGGTGTTGGTGAAACACTGGCTTGCGGCACCGGAGCTTGTGCGGCAGTGGTAGCGGGAAGACAGCGAGGTTTACTGGACGACACTGTTCATGTTCACCTGCCTGGCGGCTGCCTGACAATAAATTGGCCGGGGGAAGGCAGCCCGGTTATGATGACTGGATCGGCCACCAGAGTTTACGAAGGGTACACACGCCTATGATCGACAGCGATGCTGATGCGAACATTGCACCAACGGCAGAGCAGTCTAAGCCAGGAGCGTCACACTCAGAAACATTACATTCAGAAGAAGTCGCAGAGTTTCTGAAAGAACATCCTGATTTTTTTGTAGATCGGGATGATCTGTTATTAACCATGAAGTTACCACACCGTCGTGGGGTGGCGATCTCTCTGGTGGAGCATCAGATAAGCCTATTGCGAGAGAAGCATCAAGAATCCCGTTATCACCTTGACCAACTCATTGCTGCTGCGAGAGATAATGAGCAGACGTTTCAACGCATGCAAAAGCTGGTACTGGCACTATTAGAAAGCAAAGATCTTGATCAGGTGACGGAAGTCATTCGGGACAGTCTGGCTCATGACTTTGGTATTGATTTCCACGCACTGATTCTTTTTAGTGACAAGCCCATGAGTTTGCCAGTTCGCACTGAACATATTGATGTAGCTACCGCTGCGCTAGGGAATCTTATTAGCAAAGGCCAGGTTGTCAGTGGTCGTTTCAGTGAAGATCAGGTTCAATTTCTGTTTTCTGAACAGGCAGAACAAGTTGGTTCGATGACCATTATTCCTCTTGCCTACTCCCTGAATCAGCCTCCACAACTGGGCGTTTTGGCGCTGGCCAGCAAAGATCCGAAGCATTTTCGGGCTGAGTTAGGGTCTGCATTTACCGGTTATCTTGGCGATGTTCTGAGCCGGGTACTAGCACAGCATATGTCATGAAAGATGCTTTCCCTTCCAGTGAAAGCGATTTACAGCAAGATGTAGATCGCTTTTTTGATTATCTGCGTTATGAAAAACAGGCATCGTCTCATACTCTATCGGCTTATCAGCGTGATCTACATAAAGTGTTACAACAGCTGATAGAGCATAAAATCAGTCAGTGGTCTGATCTGAAAGAAAAACAATTACGACAATGGCTGGCTTTTTGGCATCAGGAGGGATTATCCAGTCGCAGCTTGCAACGATTACTGTCTTCACTCAGAAGTTTTTACCGATACCTTCTGGCTAGTAAGCGAGTGACGGTAAATCCGGCTCAGTCATTGAATGCTCCAAAGGTCGGGCGACCATTGCCTGTTACTATGGATGTAGACCAGATAAACCAATTACTGGATGACAAACGACAACAGGCTGATAATGACCTGCTAAAATGTCGTGATCTTTGTATTCTTGAACTGTTTTATTCATCAGGTCTGCGCTTGTCCGAGCTGGCCTCTTTGAATATCAGCAGCTTTGAAGATCACTTCAGGCAGGTCAGAGTGGTTGGCAAACGTAATAAAGAGCGGTTGTTGCCGGTGGGTAGTAAGGCGAGAGAATCCATACAACGCTGGTTATCTATTCGTTCATTATATCTTAAAGAGGAAGAAGAGGCGCTGTTTCTGTCAAAAAACGGGAATCGACTCAGTACGCGGCAAATTCAGAACCGGGTAAAACAATTTGCCAGTGAAGCGGGTATGCCGATGTCAGTTCACCCGCATATGCTCAGACACTCTTTTGCCAGTCATATACTCGAGTCCAGCAGTGATTTACGGGCGGTACAGGAGCTGCTGGGGCACAGTGATATTTCGACCACCCAGATTTATACGCACCTGGATTTCCAGCATCTGGCGGATGTGTACGATAAAACACATCCCAGAGCAGGCAAAAAAACCTAGGTCAGTATGCCCGAAGGACATACCGACAATGCGCTCAAAAAGCGCACAAGACCACACATAAAAATATTAATCCACCATCGAAATAACCGGAGCCGCAGGAGCTTCGAGGTTTCTCTGATGCAGACGAGCCGCCATATGGCGTGCCATGTCCTTATACACCATGGCTATCTGTGAATCCGGTTCAGAAACCACCGTCGGCTTACCTTCATCCGCCTGTTCACGAATCATCATGGACAGAGGCAGAGAGCCGAGAAGATCAACATTATATTGTTCGGCAATGCGACTGCCGCCACCTTCACCGAACAGGTGTTCTGAATGCCCACAACTGGAACAAATGTGCACCGCCATGTTTTCCACAACTCCCAGAACAGGAACATCCACTTTCTGGAACATCTCAATGCCTTTTTTGGCATCAATCAGAGCCAAATCTTGTGGAGTGGTCACAACGACACTGCCAGAAACCGGAATCTTCTGAGCCAGAGTCAACTGGATATCGCCAGTGCCCGGTGGCAGGTCGATCACCAGATAATCCAGATCATTCCATACTGTCTGAGTTAGCAACTGAATCAATGCACCACTGACCATAGGGCCACGCCAAACCACCGGAGTCTCTTCTGTCAGCAAAAATGCCATAGACATAATTTGAATACCGTGGGCTTCAATCGGCACAAAGAATTTTTCATTCTTCACTTCGGGGCGTACACCATCAGCAATACCAAACATTTGCCCCATACTTGGACCATAAATGTCAGCATCCAGTATGCCCACCCTTGCACCTTCAGCCGCGAGAGCCAGCGCTAGATTCGCCGCAGTAGTCGACTTGCCGACACCGCCTTTCCCAGAAGCAACAGCGATAATATTCTTTACGCCCGCCATGGTCTCCAGATTACCCTGCACCGGAGCGCTGTTCACCTGCCAGCTGACCTGAATATCTACCGAACTGACGCCGTCAATATCCTCCACTTTGCTGGTTAAAAGTTGGGCAATGCCTGCACTTAGATGGGTGGCCGGATAACCCAAAACGATAGAGGCTTGCACCTTGCCGTTCTCAATAGTCAGGAAATCTAAACAGCCCGCAGATACTAGATCCGTTTTAAGATACGGATCCTGATAGGTTTTTAGTACGGCTTCAATGTCTTTCTGACTGGGGCTGCTCATTGGCTCTAACTCCTTAAATGAAAAGGCTTTCTCTTCTAAATAAGGTTGTTCTGTCGGATTTCAAGGAAATTAAAAACTGGAAATTTGAATAATTTGTTCTAGACATTGATAAACCTCAAATAAATTCAGGGTTGAAAGAATAATGCTAAAGAAAATAGCACTTGCCGGAATAATATACGGCGGCCTATCCCTTTTGGTCTCCGCTAATGATGGATATACGCCTGTGGATAGTCTTGTAGTCATCCGCAACGAAATGCCACTGCCTGCTTATTGTCTTGGTGCTGCGATCACTCACACGACCGTTATTGTTTCGGAAGAGTGTATAGGGGTAGTTAATACCGATTCACTGGCTGTTTTTGATCACTTTGAAGATATTGCGAATGAGGATGCCTATGCCTATAGAGTAAGCAGTATAAAAAAGAAAGTGGTGGGTCTCTCAGGTACAGCGCATCTATTTTTAAATCAACCCCTCAAGAACATAACGCCGGCATCTTTCACGGTACCTACGCTCGCTTTTGATCCGCTGACCCTTTACCTGCTTGTCTGGTCTGAGTCTAAACTGTCTGTCAGGAATCGAACCGCCAGCAAAAAAATAGCTTCTTCCAATAGTTGGGAAACGACGTTTACTGTGATTGTTCCTGAAACAAATGAATCATTTTTTGATCGTGTGAAGGGGGCTGTTTTGTTCGACAGTGACCATATGCTCATAGGGGTGGGCTACGATCAAAAGGAAATTTTCAACAGTATCGGCGGGGAAGCTCAGTTAAATAAAGTGGTCTGGGGGCTGCACTCCGGGCTCTGAGCGGTCGATATGGGGTACCGACCGGCTCTTTTGGCTGATCAGCCAATGTAGGTCGGCTTCCGCCAAAGGCAGAAGCCGACAATCAGCATAAAATGCTGACAAGATCGAGGACTTCATGCAGCCTTCGAGCTGCCGCATTGTAGGCTTTCCCTGATGGTGAACCAACGTGCGGAAAACTTTTGCGACAGACTCAGGTGAACAGCGGTGTGTTTTTGATGCTGCTACCCTTCAGATTAATTAATCCAGAGTCAACATATAACTGGCAGCTTTGGGTGGATTTTCTAGCCCGCCAGATTGTTGCAGAAAGTCAGAAAAACGCTGATAACGACCAACATCCTTAGCAGCCGGACGAAGGGCAAAGTGTGGAATAGTATCTTTCCATGCGCGCTTATTCAGCTCGTTATCCAACTGTTTAGGGTTGTAATTTTTGAATATATCCCAGGACTTTTCCGGGTTATTGACAATAAATTGCGCACCCAGCTCGATAGCACGTAAAAAGCGTTTGATCGCGTCTTTGTCATGCTTTTCAGGATTAGCAATAAAAATCAGCTCGTCATAGGGAGGAATATTCTGTTCTTCAAAGTAAAACATTCTACCTTTCTCGCCTTCCAGAGCCAGCTGATTCAATTCAAAGTTACGGTAAGCACCAATAACCGCATCAACTCTACCGGTCATCAGAGAAGACGACAGATTCCAACCAACATTGATCAGTTTGACATCTTTTGCTGCAAAGCCATGTGGCTTAAAAGCGGTGTCCAGAAATGCTTTTTCATTGCCATGCACCGACAAACCAATAGTTTTACCTTTCAGATCTTTCAGGGACTTAATCGGACCATCATCCAGAACAATAATTCCATCCAACGGTGTAGCCACCAGAGTACCCGCCCAGGCCAGAGGCATTTTGCTGGATACACCATGAATCAGGCTTGGCTGATAATAGACCGCCAGATCAACATCACCCGCGGCTACCAATTTGGGGGGGAGGTTCGGGTCAGCAGGTTCCTGAATACGGACTTTCACGCCCTGATCTTCGAAATAACCATTCTGTTGGGCAATAATAATTGGTCCATGATCTGGATTAACAAACCATTCCAGCATCAGGCTCAGTTCTTTATTGGCACCTTGTGCCAACATGGGCAGCAGAAGAGCTGCCAGTAATACAAAAACGCGTTTCAACATCTCAGGTCCTTAATTATTAGTGTGTGGATGTTTCTGGCTGCCAGGGGATCAGCCAACGTAAAAACTTATCGGTCAGGTAGTAGAGACTGACCGAGCAGAAAGCAAGTACCGCCAGTGCGGCAAACATTTGATCAACCAGTAAGCGGGCGTTGGCCTGAATCATGACATAACCAAGCCCGGCACTGGATCCCACCCATTCACCGACAACGGCACCAATGGGCGCAACCACCACCGCCACCCGCAATCCGGACGCTAGTGTGGGCAAAGCAGCAGGCCAGCGAATATGGCGTAATACTGCAAAACTATTGCCGCCCATGGTTTGTGCCATATCCAGCCAGTCCTGATTGGTGTGGCGCAGCCCGTCATAACAGCAGGTGGCAACAGGGAAGAAGATCACCAGAATCGTCATCACTACTTTGGATGCCAGACCGTAGCCAAACCAAAGCATCAGAATGGGAGCCAGAGCAAATACCGGAATCGCCTGAGTTATCAATAACGGAGGTAAAAGCCAGGGTCTTAACGGCACAAAAAAGACCAGTAGCAGCGCCAGTCCAACGCCAAGTAAAACGCCCAGAAACAATCCTAATAACATTTCTGCAAGTGTAACCAGTGTGTTTTCCCACAGCAGTTCGGCATTGTCGATCATGCTGGTGAGCACTTCAGAAGGTCCGGGCAGAATATACGACGGAATCGATAAAATACTGACCAGCTCGTGCCAGAACAGAATCAGACCCATAAATACCACCAGAGGTTTCAGTGAATCTTTCACGGGCATCATTCCTCTGAGTTTCCTTCATGACGCAACCGATCGAGCAGTTGCCCTTGCAGAGACATCAGCTCTTTATCTTCAAGAGAGCGAGGCGTACTACCCGGAGGAGTAATAGCATCGGTCAGCTTTGCCGGTTGTCCTCGTAGATGATAAACCCGGTGTCCAAGACGCAAGGCTTCCAGTGGGTCATGGGTGATTAATAAAACCGTTCTGTTTTTTAACAGTTCGCAAGCCAAATCTTGCAACGATAAACGAGTAATGGCGTCTAATGCGCCAAAAGGTTCATCCATTAACACTATTGGGCGATTTTCCATCAATGTTCTTGCCAAAGCCACTCGCTGGCGCTGCCCTCCGGATAAGTTCTGTGGATAACTCTGTGATTTATCCTGTAAGCCAACCTGCTGCAAAATAGCGTCAGCCTTCTGCAGTGTCTCAACATCCATCGCTGATTTTCTTGAAAGGGCTTTATACCAAGGCTTGCGAATGCGATGCCCGAGCGTAATATTTTCCAGCACCGTAAACCAGGGTAACAGGGAATCGTGCTGCGACATCCAGGCAATGCGATGACTGATCGGAAAACCATCCTGACAACAGACGTCACCGGACATCTGTCCATCTTTACCGGCAGGTAATCCTGCCGCTAACCTCAGCACACTGGTTTTTCCGACACCACTGCCACCTAGCAGACAGGTCCACTCTCCACCTTTAAGGGTAAGATCGAGATGGGTAAAAATGGTTTGCTCGCCATAACTCAGACAGGCATTGCGAATCACCACATCAAACATGATTTACCAGTTCCGGTAGAAGTGATGAACAGGACCGTGCCCTTTGCCAATATTCAACTGATCGGCGTGGGCAATAGCGGCAGCAATGTATTCTTTTGCACCTCTGACAGCGTCTGTCATGTGATGACCCTGAGCCAGTAGGGCAGATACTGCAGACGACAATGTACAACCAGTACCGTGAGTGTTTTTTGTTTCAATCCACGGTGCTTCCAGTTTGTGCAGAGTATTACCATCGTGGAACAGGTCTATTGCCTTACCATTGTCTATAGTTCCATGACCGCCTTTTAATAGAACGCCTTTGGCTCCCAGCTTCATTAGCGGGTCAATCATAGCAATCATTTCATTCAGACTTTCTGGTTGCTCGCAGTTCAATAGAACAGACGCTTCTGGAAGATTTGGCGTTATCAGGGAAGCTTTGGGAATAAGAGCACAGCGCAGGCTTTCAATGGCCGATTGTTGCAACAACACATCACCACTGGTAGCAACCATCACCGGGTCAACCACCAGATGATTAATTGAGAAGTCATCAACAGCTTTGGCAACAGTTTCAATCACTTCCGCTTTACTGAGCATACCCACCTTAGCGGCTATCACATTCAGATCAGAACAGACGGATTCGAGTTGTTGCCTGACGAAACCGGAATCCACATCATAAATCTCCTGAACCCCCAGCGTATTCTGAGCGGTCAGCGCAGTAATGACACTACAACCATAAGCCCCAAGTGCAGAAAACGTTTTAAGATCGGCCTGAATACCAGCACCGCCGCCACTGTCTGAGCCTGCAATGGTTAACGCAATAGGGGTGATTTGTGAAGACATCAGAATCCGCTTCTCCTTTGGAACAGGAACGGGGCAGGAACGCAGGTATTCAAAGAGAGCCGTGGCTATTTCAGGCTTGAATTATTAGATAAACAGACAGTATGAAAAATCAGCGCTATTTATTATACAGCCAGGAACTTTTGATTGCCGGTTTCCTACGCCAGTATTATCTGGTTCAGGTTCAATGGGTTTTTCTCAGTCACTGTATTACAGAATAACAATGACACCCCAACCAACCCGGCGAGTGTAGGGGGTTTAGCAGGTGGTGTCCAGCTTGTCATTTTTTTGGGCTCTTCAGGGATATCTGTGGTGAAAAGAAAAAGTCTGTCAAACGGGTATAATGCCTGGTTCTTCTGATTGCCGCGATGAAAGCAGACAACTGATGTCTTCAATCACAGCACAGAGGCAAGGGATAATCGCCAGCAGCATGTAAACAAACAGCAATGCCAGGCCGCAGGATTGTATCAGGCTTGCCATACTCTCGGCCTGACGGCGCTGATAACCACCCAAGCGAATATCCAGCCCGGGGAAGTCGACTTTCATTTGTGGGAAAACATCAGCCTGTAGTGCAGAAACCACCTGGGCGTATTGCCTCTCGGTGTCATCTGAGCGGTAACATCGACGGTTTGGCGACCATTACGGCGGGTAACCGATGAGGGTGCAGTACTACGACCAACACTAGCGACTCGTGTCAGAGGTACGTGATGACCGTCAGGTGTACGGATCATCATAGTAAGTAGATCAGATTCACTCTGACGATAATCTTCCTGACGACAGACTTTGACTTTGAGCTCGTTCCTACCTTCCTGTTGAGTCAGTGCCGTTGTGCCGAACAGATTATGCCGCAGCTGTCGTGAAATATCGCTGGCAGTGAGACCCAGAACAAGACCTTCATCGCTGATTCTGACATCCAGCTGTGGATTACCATGGGCGAAGCTGCTGGAAATATCAGAAAGACCGTTGTAATAAGTCAGTCTGTCACTGAGATAATCACTGGCTTTGTAACTGATGGCTTCCAACCCTGCTATGGAGTAATGCTGCCCGTAATGGCGCAGTGCAAATTGATACTTTCCAGCGGCTGTCGTGTGATGGTTTCCTGACTGGTTGGGTACTTAGTATGAAGGCATTAATTGGCTGGTAATAGTCGCTTTATAGAAACCAGAACATTCAAACACATTAATTAGACATAGCTCTGAAATTACTTCCACACTTCCCATGTTATTCAGTAAAGAAAACTTACCACGGAGTCACGAAGGAAAAGTTTTTTCCGTGACTCCGTGGTAAAAAGAGGAGTTAGTGGTTTACCAGTTTACTCAAAACGGTTTGCAGCAAACGAATACGAGGTTCGATAGAACTCAGTTCAAGGTATTCGTCAGCGCTGTGGAAACCACCACCGATTGGGCCAAAGCCATCCAGGCTTGGAATGCCCAGAGCCGCTGTCAGGTTGGCATCCGAACCGCCACCAACCGACTTCCATTGAACATCAACCCCCGTTTCCTTACCTGCTTCTTCAACCAGTTTCATCAGTGCTTCCGTTTTTTCAGAAGGCACCATTGCTGGCTTGTGAGCAACCCGTTTAGCGATAACAGTTACGCCATCGGTAAAGGGGGATTCTGTCATTTCGTTGATCTTGCGGTCGGCTGCTGCGTATTCGTCATTGTCCCAGAAACGAACATCGACAATGTTTTTGGCATAATCAGGCACTACGTTCGCACCGCTGCCACCCTCTACTACACCAGAGTTAAAGGTGGTGCCGGATTCAAAGTCAGTCATTTTGTTGATGGCGATGATCCAATGCGCCATTTCGGTGATCGCACTGCGCCCTTTTTCTGGTTCGTTACCGGCATGAGCCGCCTTGCCTTTAAATTCCAGCTCGTAACGAGCCATACCTTTTCGGGCTTTGACCAGAGAGCCATCGGCACGTGCAGCTTCAGCAACCAAAACCTGTTTAGCGGTTTTCGCTACTTCCGCGAGCCACCTGGAAGAGTAGGTTGAGCCGATTTCTTCATCCGGGTTCATACACACACAAATGGACAGCTTATCCAGTGCTTCTTTATCCATACCACGCAGGGCGTAAATAATGTTCAGCAGGCCGGACTTCATATCCGAAACACCCGGACCATAGGCATTGACTTTATCAGACGACATTGGTCGTTCAGCTGCCGTGCCCACAGGGAATACGGTATCCATATGACCAATCAGCATCACATCAACCTGGTCTGTTTCAGGTTTGTTACGAACCTCAAGGCCACAACCAGCTTCGCCGAGATCCACCCGTTTGATATTCCAGCCCAGCTGTTGGTATTTGTCAGATAGAATATCTGCTACCTGTTCAATGCCGTCTACAGTGCGTGTGCCGCAATCAACATTGATCAATGGACGCAGCTCGTCCAGGTAATCCTGTAAAGAAAAAATCATAATTATACTCAACGACTATTGTTGATGATTGTCAGGGGAACCCCCTGACAAAAAAGAAGGGAGATCAGACCAGAATGTTCATCAAGAACATGGCGATAAAGGCATTAATAACAGAGAAGCCGATCATTACGGGAATCAGTTTGGCTTGTGTACCGACAACACCAAGGATTCGACCCGCGTATTGAATCTGTGAGCCCATGAGGTAAATGGCTGGTGCCAGAATGGCAATGTGCTTACCGGTTAACAGGCCAGCATCAAACAGAGAAATGACCACGCCAACAGCGCCGCCCATCGACATCCATGCACCCATCAGTACAGCAGCAGCTTCACCGGGCAGACCAACCAGCCCCATAACCGGAGCAAATACAGAGCCCATTACTTCCAAAATACCAGTGATTTGCAGTGCCTTGATAACCACGAAGGCCATCATGACATTAGGCACTGTACTGGTGACTGCGATATTCCAGCCTTTGCGGGCACCGGCAACAAAGACGTCCGTTATCATTGGTTTTTTAGTGACTTCAGACATTATGCCGCTCCCTGAGTAGACGTGTTCAGTTTATTCTTACCTGCTTTTTTCTCAGCCAGAGACAGGTAAAGGCGCATCATATTGGCGCCGAAGATTTTCATAACCAACATCACCATGACACAGAGACCAATAGAAGCAGGAACGGCGATGGTGCCGTCGGCGTTGGCCAGAGTGAACAGCACTGCACCGGAAGAGAAGAAGTTGACGATCATGGCGCCGGCAGAGAACTGGAACATGGTAAATACATTAGCTTCTTTTTCGGTCAGCTTTCCTTCATCCATTAATCCCCTGGTCATTGATGCCCCGGCATCGGTGGATTGCAATGAAGCGATCAGTGCCAATCCGGTATCACCGGGAATACCCAGTAACGGTTTTAACAATGGAGAAAGCAGCTTGCGGGCGGCATCAAGAGCACCGTAATGTTCAAGCACCTGAATCATCGCCAGCGCAAACATCACAGTGGGAATCAAAGTAAAGGCAAAAATAAAGCCATCCCGCGCCCCGCTGCCACCCTTACCACGGAGCGTGGTGGTTACTGCCTGAACACCATCAACCGTGTCCTGCACCGCATGGGCCACTTTACCGAAAGAGCCGTTAAGCGTGGTGAAATCGAAAACGCCATACCATTCATTGGAATTGAGAAGGCCGGAGAAAAATACAATAGCAAAGGCCAGGGCAATAAAACTGCCTATGGTTACCTTGCGGTCTTTTAATGCGCTATCGGTCATTATTACTGCTCTAATGGAAAATAAAGGTAGTCTCTTGAAAAGACGGGCATTCTATAAGCAGGGGGGGGGAATTTGTTTGACCGAAATCAAACTTTTAGATTTGTTCGGTTTTTGGTCGAGAAAATATATTGAACTTACTGGTTTTTGTTAGATGTTTGTTCTGTTTTTTTATTATTTGCATTACTAATTTCTTTTTATTTGTTGTTTTGAAGTGTTTATGCCTTTGAATTTTTTCTGGAGAAAAAATAGCAAATTCTGCTGGTTCTGATAGAACCAGAACTTTCAGGTGCATGATTAAATACCCGGTGTGTGACTTTTATCTCAATGGTTGTCTATAGAGGATTATTTTTTCTGTTGTCATCCCGTACAGGGTGTACGGGATCCACGTAGCATGGATAGCTATATTGAAATTTAAAGAACCCAGCGAATATTTCCAAGCTCAATCATCATTGAACCTTCCGTAAACAGCATAAACGGCGTGTTGATATATCGGAAATTAACCCCGGATTCCGCCAGTTGAGATAAAGCAATCTCGACCGTCTGCCATTGTTTTTCTTCCAGTTGATTCAAGATATTGGTGATGTCAATCATTGGCTGCCCCATATAGTCTTTATGAGTCGCCAGCCAGACCAATTGATCCGGCTTTTCCAGAATTCTAATATCCATACTCAGTCGTGCATCTGCCTGAAGATAAGAGCGGCGGTCTTCGGCAGCCTGATCAATCGTTTGAACATAGATTGCCGATGGATTTGGCATAAACTCCACTCGTACAGCATCCTGCTGATGCTGGTAGTTGACCGGAGTTGTTTTGATATAACGCACTTCACAAGGGTTGTTACCCGATACATCCATGCCAACCCAGTGATAAATATCCGCTATGCGCAGCTGAAATTCGCTGCTGGCTTTTCGGCCGAATAATTCCAGTGGGTATTCTGCAGTGGTTAATTGACTGGTGTCGTCAGATTCGTTATCCAGAGGCAACTGGTTAAGATCGTATTCACTCTGCTTTGAAGTACCCGCATAATTTAATCCGTATCCGAATGGAAATAGCGGTTTGTGATCGCCTTCAGGGCTTTGCTCACATTCAGGAACTTGATAATCAGGGATGTGAGGGGGGATTCGATGGACGGCAGCGGACTGCTTTTTCATCGGCCAGCTATAAGACAATTGCCCATGAAAATCATAGCTGATGGTGTCATGATTATTTTTCACCAGGACATCGGTGATACCAAGCCCCTCACTGCCGGGCAGCCAGGCGGCAACAAAGGCATCCGAGTGGTTGATTTCTTCATTGATATAAAGCGGCCTGCCAGAAAAGAAAACGGTGATAACGTTAACTCCGGCTTCATGCAATTGCTTGATCAGCGCCGAGTCTTTGGCATAGCTGCGTTTTAGTGATGAAAATTCAATAGACTGCCAAGGTTGAATATCGCCCATCATCTCGGCATAGGGGTCCTCGCCAATCACCACTACGGCAGTGTCAATCTGAGTAAGATCAGAGGCTGATAAATCAGCATCATACTGAACATTGTCTTTTCCAAGCGTTTGTTCCAGTGCCATTTTCATCGTGGTAGCACCGGGGAAATCATCCATGGTGTTTTCGTTACCTTGCCAGGTTAGACTCCAACCACCGGTCTGTTTTTGCAAATCATTGGCTGCACTGCCTGTCAGCAAGACTTTTTGATGACGACTCAGAGGTAGAAGATCATTGTCGTTTTTCAGCAGTACCAGCGACTTTCTTACTGCTTCTCTGGCTAGTGCTCTGTGGCCTGCGGTTCCCAATAACGCATCATTGCCTGCCAGGGCTCGCTGGCTTGGTTTTGGCTTATTCCAAAGCCCGGCACGCATTTTTACACGCAGAATGCGAGTGACAGCATCATCAATGCGTGCCAGAGGAATCTCACCAGTCTCTACACCCGTAATGGCGTTATCGAACACTACTTTCCAGTCATAGCGGGACGTTACCATCAAAACATCAACCCCGGCATTAATCGCGTAATTGGCGTTACCGGCTTCGCATTTGGAGACTTCAGCATGACCATTCCAGTCGGAAACCACCAGACCATCAAAACCCATTTTGTCTTTGAGAACGTCGGTTAACAAGTATCGGCTACCGTGGAGTTTATAATTATATTCACCGGCTGTGTCCGGTGATTGATCGTAGTTGGCGGTATTTTCCCAACTATTAAAGGACGCCATCACTACCTGAGCACCGGCTTCAAGACCACTGAAGTACCCCATGGCGTGGATATTTCGCATCAGATGTTCCGGATAATAATTCACTCCACGATCGACACCATCAGCAGTACCACCATCACCCACCCAGTGTTTGACATTGGAGATAACATGGAACTCGCTTTTTAATTCTTCCGCAGAACCTTGCAACCCGGCGACCATTTCACCGGCATAGGCGTAGGTGATTTCAGGGTCTTCTGAATAACCTTCATACACTCGCCCCCAGCGCAAATTACGGGGTGTGGCAACCGTGGGAGCAAAGGTCCAGTCCAGTCCGGTGGCTGCCACTTCGATAGCTGTCACCTGTCCGATACGATGAATCAGGTTGGTGTCTCTGGCGCAGCCAAGACCTATGTTGTGTGGAAATACCGTTGCCCGAAAGACATTGTTATGACCATGTACGGCGTCTGTCGCCCAGAAAAAGGGAATACAAAAAGGCCGGTCAGCAAATGCTTCTTCAATCGCCAGCCAGTAACTATCTGCGGTTTTTGCCCAGTCAGCGGCAGAGGCATGTTTGTTTTCATCGGGCCAGGCACCGCCGCCATTAAGAATGGAGCCAAGTTTAAAGTCTCTGACCTCTTCTGGCGTGACTTCACGCAGGTCAGGTTGCATCATTTGGCCAATTTTTTCAGGCAGGGTCATTTGCGCAACGATATCGGCAACGGCTGATTCTATCCTGGGATCTTTCTTGATCGCTGAATTGATTTCAGGCCAGTCAGAGAAATAAGGGGTCATTGTTCAGTAACTCTTTTAATTGGGGTAGAACAGACAGGCATTAGTCTGAACATGAGGTTTCTATCAAAGCATGAGGATGAGATTGCAACCATGATATGAATCAAGCAGTGAGTTTAAATAACTGAGTAGTGAGCAAATCACAGATTAAGCCCGTGACCGAAAAATCATCTGTATCCTTCTTTGCAGAAGGGGGTAGTCTGGTCGGGGTTTTTAAATGATGAATTCAGATGGTGTTAAATTAGGGAACTTTTTCTTTTTCAATGAATCTACATCCGGGGAGTATTCTTAAATAAGAAAATGGTGTTTTACGTTGTGAGCCAGCCAAAACCCATCGCAGATACAAGAAGTAAGGACTTCTGAGGAATATAACTGAACCATTAAACAGAACAGGAAAAATAAAAATGTATAGTGCTACCTCATTTAGTACGGTAATGACAACATTACCAGGTAATAACGAGTTAATAACCCAGGTGAACAAAGCTCCGCCCAGTTACAGTGAGGTTATGGCTCACCGCAATCAAATTCCGCCCAGTTACGAATCTGTAGTGCAAGCACAACCGTCTTGTTCAAACAGACCGGATACCTCCAGTGGTGTGGTCACATCACAACCCGGCTCAAGAAACTCCAGCTTCAGAAGCTTATCCACTCAGCCTGTCGTTCATAGGACATGCAGCAAGCACTCATTAAGAGCCTTAAAGGTAATCACAGCCACAGCGTGTGCGGCTGGAGGCAGTGCCACGGTAGGGTATATATTGTGTCGACAATGTGCTGTTGCGGCTACATCTGGAACTGTCAGTGGCCTGTTCGGCTGCACTTTGAGCTGTCTGTGTGTAAAAAATTAAACTTGCCCACCTTACCGGGAGCGGAAGACAAAGACATATTCCAATAGTCAGGACTTGAAGTCTTTTGAAATATGTTGGCGAGGGCAATGGTAATAACCTGGCTATCGCTGAGCTTGGGCTTATAGCCACGAGTACGTAAAGGTGTGGGAAAAAGCTTTTGGAACCCGATGTGTGACTTTTATCTCGTAGGTTGCCAATCCATGGCTTATGGGTTCTGTACACTCCCTGTACAGGATCCGCGTGGCATGGATAGCCATGTTGAAATTAAAAGTCACACATCGGGTTTTTGGAATAAATCATCAATCAGGCAAAAGGCATTAATGATAAACTCTTCTTCAGGCATGACTGTCACCGGCTATTAAGCAATCTGTTTTAGAACTCAGATTAAAGTGTGGTCATGCCTCATGAGATGTCAAAAGTCGGCCTTCGCGTAAATATTGGTACTCGCTTATGACCGGGCTCTGAAAAATCAAAGGAAGTCTGAGCCATAGATTGAACCTATGGCAAAAGACTTCTGGGATTTATTAATAAAACGCGATTGGCTGACTGGCATCCTCACGAATAACCGTACCTGAATCCGATGTCAGAATGTCTGCGGCTTCATTCAATGAACCTATCGCTGCCATTTTTCCAGTATTGCGGGCAAACTGTACTGCAGCCTCTACTTTTGGCCCCATTGAGCCAGAGGCAAAATCGAACTGATCCATCCCTTCTGGTGTCGCACATCGAATATCCTGAGAATCAGGATGGCCGAACCGGGTGGCTACTGCATTAACATCAGTCAGAATAATAAAAGCGTCTGCACCTATGCCCTCTGCTAGTAATCGGGAAGAGCGGTCTTTGTCGATGACAGCTTCAACATTCACAAGCTTGTCATTAGCGTTTCTGGTGACGGGAACACCGCCACCACCCACCACATATTACAGTGATGTCTTCTGCTGAAATCAAGTGCTTCAGTGAAGGCAGCTCCAGAATCTCTTCCGGCATAGGGGAAGCCACTACACGACGATAGTAGTCTCCATCTACTTTAATTACCCAGTCTTTGTGTATTTTTAGTAATTCATCAGCCTGCTCTTTGGTATAAACAGGACCGACGAATTTATCAGGGCTTGAGAACGCCGGATCATCGCGACTTACAATCGTCTGGGTAGAAAATAGTGCAGACTTTATGACCAGGCATCTGATTTCTCAGTTCTTGCTCAAACATAAAACCGATCATGCCTTGTGTCTGGGCTCCTAGTGCATCCAGAGGGTAAGGTTCAACTTCTTTATAGCTGTCGTTCATCAGTGCCAGCAAACCGACCTGAGGTCCATTGCCGTGAGTCAGAATTACCTGATGGTGCCGGGCAATTTTGGCAATAGATTGAGCAGCGATGCGAATATTCTTTCTTTGCGTTTCGCACTCAAGAGATTCCCCGCGCTGAAGGATGGCGTTTCCACCCCAATGCAATAACAATTCTCATGATCTTTTCCTTGTTGCTCCTGTGGAGCCGTCTTTTATTCCAGTATTTAAATTATTAAGCTTCTTGAATAGTTGCTTCTATAGTGATCTGTCTACCTTAGGCAGAACTGCAATAGAAGCGGCAATGCATTACCATTTTTGTTTAAAGACTTCTTGAATAAACCAGGCGACCATCGACGTAGGTTCGGTAAATATTTCGATCATCACCCAGTGTCATTAAGACAAACAGCTTTTCATCCAACGATCTGGAGTTATCCCAGCGTAGTTGTTGCACCTGGGTTGAAACGGGATCCAGAACCACAAAATCAGCCTCCTTACCAATATCAAAGTTACCAATTTTGTCATCCAGATAGAGAGCATGTGCCCCGCCCAGGGTTGCCCGATAAAAGCCCTCTGCAGATGGCAATTTTTGTCTTTGCAGCTGCACTACTTTGTAGGCTTCATTAAGAGTCTGGAGCATGTTGAAGGATGTTCCGGCACCCACATCGGTCGCCATCCCCACGCGAATATTGTTTTCCACAGCATGTCGATATTTAAACAGACCACTACCGAGATACATG
Organism: Endozoicomonas sp.; assembly: GCA_965199185.1. Taxonomy (GTDB): domain Bacteria; phylum Pseudomonadota; class Gammaproteobacteria; order Pseudomonadales; family Endozoicomonadaceae; genus Endozoicomonas. The sequence continues at coordinate 36,139 of CBDAQW010000010.1, forward strand.
TTGGAAGTAGGGCAGAACGCAGCCGATGAACCAGTGTCACTCATGACCTGCCATTCTTCATCGGTGAGATGAATGCAGTGAGCGTAAACACTGCGCTCACCAGTCAGCCGATAATGGTTATAAACATCAAGGTAACCTTTGCGTTCAGGATAAAGCGATTTAACCCACTCAATTTCATCCAGATTTTCCGATAGATGTGTTTGCACATAAGCATCCGGAAATTCTTCACGAAGATGCATGGCTTTTTCCAGCTGCTCCGGGCTGGAAGTGGGTGCAAAACGGGGAGTAATTGCGTATAGCAGACGATTTCGCTTGTGCCATTTTTGCAATAGACGCCTGGAGTCTTTATAGCTGCTTTCAGGTGTATCCAGTAATGCCTCTGGGGCATTACGGTCCATCATCACCTTACCGGCAATCATGCGCATATTGCGACGATCACACTCTTCAAACAGAGCGTCAACGGATTCCGGGTGGACACTGCAAAATACCATTGCGGTGGTAGTGCCATTTTGTAACAGTGCTTTGATAAATAGCCCAGCCATTTCACTGGCGTAGCGTTTGTCACCGTATTTCATTTCCGTAGGAAAGGTGTACTGATTTAGCCACTCGAGCAACTGTTCGCCATAAGCACCGATGATTTCCATTTGTGGATAATGAATGTGAGTATCCACAAAGCCCGGAACAATCAGCTTTCCCCGATAGTCGCAAATTCTCAAACCGTCGGGTAACAAACCATTGCCGTCTTTCCATTCACCAGAGAAAGCCACTTTCCCCTGATCAATGATTAACAGGCCATCCTTGATGTAACGCAAATTGTCTTCAATCTCTCTGGTGTTGCTGGCAACTCCTGAAAAATCAAGCAATGTGCCCCTGACCGCTTTAACACTATTTGAGTACATCATAACTCCCCCTTGTTATTTTGGCGCTTAGGAGTGGTTGCCGTTATGGTTCGACATTAACTGATGATCAGGTCCATCAATAATGCGCAGGTAATTGGTACGTTCAAACGTTTCAGGGTTAGCGATGGACTGCTGACTCATAACACCACGGAGTTCTTCAAGCGAATGAAAACCTCGTTGCTTCATCCATAACTCCAAACCCTTACGAAGTGAGCTTGCGTAGTCAGCACCATTCTGAATCAGTCCGGACGCCAGCATAACGGTGTCGGCACCTGCTAACAGATATTTGACAATGTCCTCATGATCATAAACGCCGGAAGTAGCCGCCAGAGATGCTTTGATTTTTCCATGCAATACGCCAATCCAGCGCAGGGGTAAGCCAATTGCACCGGGTTTGCTGATAGGCCAGGAAGGTTCTACCGTCATGGTTTGCAGATTGAAATCCGGCTTTAGCATGCGGTTAAACATCACCAGCCCATTAATACCGGCATCATCAAACTGTTTTGCCATATGACCAAAAGCACTGAAGAATGGGTCTATCTTTAATGCCAGAGGGATAGATACTTTGGCCCGTACCCGCTTCACCACATCGACGTAAAGTGCTTCCACTTCCCGACCTGATATCTCAAGAGATGGTGGGTTGTAATAAAAATGTAATTCAAGCGCGTCAGCGCCAGCCTGCTCTATCTGGCAGGCGTAGTCTACCCAGCCACCCTGAGAGCAACCGTTCAGGCTGGCAATGACTGGAATATTGATGGATTTTTTTATCTGTTGAATGTTATTCAGATATTTATCAGCAGCATTTTCTGAAGAAATTCCCGCCGGAAAAAACGTGCTGGCTTCAGCGAAAGAATTATTTTGCGACAGGGCAATGCGCTCATCCTCTTCCTGCTGCTGGTGTATTTGCTCTTCAAATAATGAGGGTAAAACAACGGCACCAATGCCTGCCTGCTCCAGCCTTTGAATACTGTTCTGTGTTGATGTTAAAGGGCTTGCTGAAGCAATCAGCGGACTCTTCAAACTCAACCCCATATAGTTTGTTGTCAGATCCATGCTTGTTCTCCATGCCGGTGTACTCATTCCCACCGGCACTGCTCACTATCAGTAAATGGTTGATGCTTTTTCCGGTACAAAATCCATGGCGTTATGGGTTGCCATCTCTTCGTAAACACCCCACTTACGCTCAATCACTCGCTGTGCTTCTTCCAGAATATCTTCCGCCTCACCCGGACAAATTACATTCAATGCCCGATAGCGCATCTCACCGTGTATGTAGTCTTTGAGCGGAATGCTTGGGCGCAGAGAGTCGAGCATAAAAGGGTTTTCGTTCTGATCGGTATGAGCCGGGTTATAGCGGAACAATGGCCAATGACCGGATTGAACGGCACGTTTCTGTTGCTCAAGTCCTTTCTGCATATTGATGCCATGGGCAATACAGTGCGAGTAGGCAATGACAATCGATGGGCCGGGCCAGGCTTCTGCTTCACGAATGGCCTGAAGCGCCTGCTGCGGACTGGCACCCATAGCAATGCGGGCAACATAAACATTGCCATAACTGATAGCCTGCAATGCGACATCTTTTTTGGCGGAGCGTTTACCGGCGGCGGCGAATTTAGCAATGGCACCCAATGGCGTTGATTTGGAAGCCTGACCACCGGTGTTGGAATATACCTCGGTATCCATTACCAGAACATTGACGTTTTGTCCGCTGGCCAGCACATGATCCAGACCACCTGAACCAATGTCGTATGCCCAGCCATCGCCACCGACAATCCAGATGACCTGACGAATCAGGCGATCAAGCACCACGTTGAGGTTTTCGGCCTCGACAGTACCCATAGCCTCAAGCTTTTCTCTTACCAGAGCCAGACGCTCTCGCTGACGCTGAATATCAGAATCATACTGCTGTGAGGCCTGTAGAATATCGTCAACCAGCTCAGAGCCTAGCTGTTCCTTCATCGCCAACAGATTTTGCTGCGCCAGTTCGGTTTGTTGATCACAGGATAATCGGAAGCCATAACCAAACTCCGCATTATCTTCAAAAAGAGAGTTGGCCCAGGCAGGCCCTTGTCCCTGAGCATTTTTACTCCAGGGTGTCGTCGGCAGGTTACCACCGTAAATAGAAGAACAACCGGTGGCGTTGGCAACCATTAATCGGTCACCAAATAACTGAGAGAGCAATTTAAGATAGGGCGTTTCACCACAACCTGAGCAGGCACCAGAAAACTCAAACAGCGGCTCAAGATATTGTGCTCCTCTGACGGTTGAAAAGTCGATGCGGGTACGATCATTAACCGGCAGTGATTCGAAGAACGACTCGCTTTGTTTTTCCTGCTCCAGTATGAGCTGTTTGTCCACCATATTGATGGCGCGGTAACCGCTCTTTTTCTGGTTCACGACCGGGCAGGCTTCCACGCACAATCCACAGCCGGTGCAATCTTCCGGGAACACTTGAAGGGTATAGCGTGTATCGGGAAAACCCCGTGCGCTGACCGGTGTGCTCTGGAAGCCTTCAGGCGCATCACCCAGTAACGATTCGTTATAAAATTTTGCCCGAATAGCCGCATGTGGGCAGACAATGCTGCAGTTACCACATTGGATACAGAGATTTTTATCCCATGCCGGAATACTAAGGGCGATGTTTCGTTTTTCCCAGCGAGTGGTCGCACTGGGCCAGGTTCCATCCACAGGGATTTGGCTGACAGGAATAAGATCGCCTTGTCCACTAATCATTCGGGCAGTGACGTCTTGTACGAATTCAGGGGCTTTATCAGGAACCACTTTAAACTCAGTCTCAAAAGCAGTCTCAAAAGCAGTCATAGCATCAGGAATACTGACTTCGTGCAGATTCTCGAGGGTTTGATCCACTGCTCTGAAATTACGCTCAACAACATCAGCCCCTTTCTTGCGATAGCTTTTTTCGATAGAAGACTTGATGCGTTTAATCGCTTCATCTTTTGGCAAAACACCGGAAAGAGCAAAGAAACAGGTTTGCATAATCGTGTTGGTGCGTTGCCCCATCCCGGTAGCTGCAGCCACTGATACTGCATCAATCACATAGACTTTCAGCTGTTTTTCCAGAATTTGCTTCTGTACACCATGTGGCAAATGTTGCCATACGGCACTGGCCGGGTAAGGGCTGTTAAGCAGAAATGTCCCCCTATTGTCTATATTGGCAAGGACATCGGTACGCTCAAGAAAATTAAACTGGTGGCAGGCAACAAAGCTGGCAGATTGAATCAGGTAAGGTGCTTCGATAGCATTTTTACCAAAACGCAGATGAGATACTGTTTGAGAGCCAGATTTCTTTGAATCATAAACAAAATAAGCCTGTGCGTTCAGATCAGGATCGCTACCAATAATTTTGATCGTATTCTTGTTAGCGCCGACAGTACCATCTGCCCCCAAACCGTAGAACATAGCTCTGATGCCGCTTCGATCTTCAATAATATAAGAGTGGTCAACGTCAAGACTTGTGCCAGTAACATCATCGTTTATGCCAACGGTGAAATGATTTTTGGGGGATTCTTTACCCAGCTCATCAAATACGGATTTGACCATCGCCGGTGTAAATTCTTTACTGGACAGACCATAGCGACCACCAATCACCCTTGGCATACGTTTGATCTTGTCACTCATATACCCCTCGCACAGAACTGTCATTACATCCTGATACAGAGGTTCGCCACTGGCACCGGGTTCCTTGGTACGATCCAGAACAGCAATGGTGTTTACCGATTCACCAAGAACATTAAGGAAGCGCTCAGCAGAGAATGGGCGATACAGGCGCACCTGAATCATTGCCACCTGATCGTGTTCCGGCAGAGTCTGGTTCATAGCTTCTACAGTGGATTTCACGGTTTCAGCACCGGAACCCATGACAATAATCACTCGTCGGGCATTATCAGGGCCGAACCAGCTAAATGGACGATATTCACGTCCGGTCAACCCAGCAAATTTCTGCATGCAGGCTGCAACAATATTCGGCGTTTTCTCATAGAAAGCGTTACTACTCTCTCTTGCCTGAAAATACACATCGGGATTTTGCGCTGTGCCTCGAATAACAGGTTTTTCAGGATTCAATGCCCGACGACGATGTTCTTGTACTTTTTTATCGTCAATCATGGCTCTGATCGTGCTATCAGGTAGCAGGCTGATCTTGTTAATTTCGTGAGAGGTTCTGAACCCATCAAAGAAATGTATAAAGGGGATTCTCGATTCGAGAGTGGAAGCCTGAGCAATCAGCGCCAGGTCATGCGCTTCCTGCACAGAAGATGCCGCCAGCATGGCATAGCCAGTACTGCGAGCAGCCATGACATCCTGATGATCACCAAAAATGGAGAGTCCCTGGGTCGCCAGAGCACGAGCGGCAACATAAATGACTGAGGGGGTTAGCTCTCCGGCAATCTTATACATATTTGGCAACATCAGGAGCAAGCCCTGAGAAGCGGTAAACGTTGTGGTCAGAGCACCGGTTTGCAAAGAGCCGTGCACTGCACCTGCTGCACCGCCTTCGCTTTGCATCTGAGCAATGCGAGGGCGGGTACCCCAAATATTTTCTATTCCATTTGCTGCCCACTCTTCTGCCAGCTCTGCCATATTAGACGACGGGGTTATGGGGTAAATCGCACATACCTCATTGGTGCGGTACGCAACATAAGCTGCAGCTTCATTGCCATCAAGAGTGACCCGAAGCTCAGTTTGATTCGCCGAACTATTAATGCGCATTGGTCACCTCCATCAGCTTGATGTTTTCTCCCATTTCAATGGCGTGGCATGGGCACTGTCGATAACACGCCTGGCAGCCTGTGCATTTTTCCGTGTTGACTTCATAACCCAGCCCTTTACCCAGTTTGGAGATAGCACCTTCAGGACAGGCACCGTAACAACCATCGCACTCGAAACAATTACCACAGGAGAAGCAGCGACCGGATTCAAACATGACTTGTGCTTCGGTCAACCCACTAACTACCTCACTGAAGTCATCGCGTTGTTCTGGTCGCAGGGCATCATGGTGTTGACGGTCTGCCTGGGTGCGATACCAGAGGTGTAAATGGTCGTAGTTAATTTCAGGGGACTTTTGTGTTGTCAGGTATGTTTTCTGATTCAGCCAGGCATTGATATGTCTGGCTGCTTTCTTGCCATGACCAACCGCAATAGTCGCAGTGCGGTCAGAAGGCACCATATCACCACCGGCAAAAATGCCTTCAGCACCGGTCATCATTGAGTCATCGACACATACTGAACCCCAGTCGTCAAATTCCAGACCGGGAATCTTCTCCAGCATATTGCGCTCAACATCTTGCCCAAGCGCCAGAATCAGTGAATCAACCTCAAGTGTTTCGTAACGACCAGTAGGTATCGGGCGACCCTTGTCGTCGAGTTCCATAATCTCGACTTTGTATTCACTGCCTTCAATTGTTTGAATGGTTCTCAGCCAGTGAATATTGATCCCTTCTTTCTCGGCTTCATCCGCTTCAAAAGAGTGAGCTGGCATGTGGTCACGATCACGACGATAGATAATCATCGCCTCGTCAACTCCCATGCGTTTTACGGTGCGAGCGGCATCCATTGCTGTATTACCACCACCGTAAATAGCCACCCGACGACCAAGAACAGGTGACTCCCCCATGCCTGTGTCACGAAGAAAACTCACGGCATCCAAGACCTTCCCGGCATCACGGGCGGGAATGTTGACCTGCTTACCAATGTGAGCACCTACTGCAATAAACGCAGCATCAAACCCACCTTGTTCCTGTTCAACTTGCAGGTCTTCCACTTTGTGATTCAGCGTAATGGTGATACCCATGGACTGAAGACGCTGGATTTCGGCAGCAAGAATGTCTCTCGGAAGGCGATAGGAAGGAATACCAAACTGCAACATGCCACCTGCGACAGGGGAGGCATCACGAATTTCCACCTGATGCCCCATAAGGCGTAAATGATAAGCGGCTGTTAATCCACTAGGGCCAGCTCCAACTATCAGTATCTTTTTACCGGTGGGTGCTGCCGGTTTTGGCATCGCCCAATTTTGCTCGATTGCCATATCACCGAGAAACCGCTCAATGGAATGGATACTGACACCATCATCGACCTGTACCCGGCTACATCCTCCTTCACAGGGGTGGTAACAGATTCTTCCATGGGTAGCTGGCAGTGGATTGTTTTCCATAAACGTGCGCCAGGCTTGTTCAAACTCTCCTGCCTGAGCAAACGACAGCGCTCCCTGAATATTATTTCCAGCCGGACAATGGCTATTGCAGGGCGGCAAGGATCGCTGATAGTAGGGTGTCAGCCTGGCGACCGGGCCAGTCCCGTTAACCGGCTTTGATTCCGGTAGTTGTGTCATATCCCGAGGGTTCATATTGACTCCTAAATGCTTCAGGCATTCACCGCTGTTTCAGCCTCAAGCGCCCCTTCAGTCTCTGTTCCTTTTTCGTTGTCACTTTCAGAAACAGAGGATTCCTGTTTGAATAATTGATTCAGAAGAACGGCTGTCAGTGCCCCGGTAGTAATTCCGGAGGAGAGACTGACCTGAAAGAATGATGGCAAATAGTTCAAAATATCCGGCCGTGTTGTTACGGCCAGGCCTGCGGTAATACTGACCGCAATGATGATGCTGTTGCGTTCGTTAATCTCGACTCTGCAAAGCATTTTGACGCCTGCAGAGATGATCATTCCAAACATAATAATGCTGGCACCGCCTAAAACCGGCTGAGGTATGGTGACAATTAAGCCTGCCAGTTTTGGAAAGAGTCCGGCAATCATTAACAAAACACCAGTCAGAGCTACAACAAAACGACTGGCGACGCCTGTAATAGCAACTATGCCTACGTTCTGACTGAAAGAAGAAAAGGGTGTGGTACCAAATAAAGCGGCCAGTGCGCTGCCAACACCGTCGCATAAAATACCTCGGGATAGTCGTTTACCCGTCAGCTCGCAATGACTGACTTCACTCAGCGCCAGGAAGTCCCCGGTAGATTCCATAATGGTGACAAGATAAACAACCCCCATACTGATCACGCCAGTTACCGGAAAGATAAGATCAACGGGCAACAGGGTAGGAAGTCGAAACATCTGAGAGTGTGCAATTGGCGTGAAATCAATACCCCCCATCAGGGCAGTGATAAAATACCCCGCACCCATACCAATCACGATGGCACCAGTTTTGAACAGCCCGCTGCCTTTGCGATTAAGTGCAATGACAACCACAGCAACAAGAAGACCGACGCTTAAATGAGGCAATGCACCGTAGTGTTCTGAACCATGACCTCCGGCAAACCAGTCAGTACCGACCGGAACCAGAGAGATGCCAATCATTAAAATCACGGTTCCGGAAACAATGGGAGGAAACAGCTGCCGAACCTGTGGCATAAACTGACTGCCAATAATCATCACCAGCGATCCTCCGAGTGCAGAACCGAGTATGCCGGACAAACCATATTGCTGACCGATCGCAATAGACACCGCAACAAACGTGAAGCTGGTTCCCATGACACAGGGCATTTTAATGCCTACAGGACCAATGCCCAGACACTGGATAATCGTAATGAGACCGGAGACCAGTAAGGCGGCACTAACGATGCTAACCATTGTGTCTTCTGGTAATCCAAGAACACCACCAACAACCAGAGGGACAGCAATGATAGCGCCGAAAGCTGCCAGCATATGCTGTAGAGCGAGAACAAAGGACGTTCCTAGTGGTGGACGATCTTCAATATGGTAAAAGGATTTCACGATTAACCTCTTGATTCTGGCAAAACAAAACTGTCAGCGCCTTGTAACGGGGGGTTCTTATACAAATCGTGTCGTCTAGTTATCGATTGGATTGTTGATAACTGGAGTCTGCGCCCTCTATTCGGAAATCATTCCAGATAAAGGGCGTGTCTATCGTTTACAACGCTTCACTCTGCAAAGCGTTGAGCATTTTCTCCGGAGTGATATGCCAATCTCTGACCCAGACGTCAGTGGCATCATGGATGGCTGATGCAATCGCTGGGGCGGCTGCATTGACACTGATTTCAGAGACAGACTTGGCACCAAAAGGTCCAACAGGGTCATCACTGACTACGAGTTTCGCCTGAAAATCATCTGGCAGATCACCCACCATGGGCGAACCGTAATCAGCAAAGTTAGCATTCACTACACGGCCTTTGTCGTCGTACTGAATGGCTTCCTGCAAGGTGTGGCCAATGGCTCTCATGCTGGCACCATAAATTTGCCCAAGTGCCAGCTCAGGGTTAACCGGAGTACCGCAATCGAGCAGGGCGTGGAATTTACGCAGAGAGACTTTGCCAGTTCGGGTATCCACGGCCACTTCAGCGAAGTTAGCACCGTAAGGGAAAGCAAATTCACTGGTAATGTAACTTCCTTGTCCCATTAGCTGGCCACAGCCGGTGCCACTTTCTGCATAGTGTGCAATCTCACCAAAGCTGATGCTTTTCTCTTTACCACGCACCAGTCTTGGGTATTCCAGCTCCAGCGCTTCTACTGGCTCTTCCAGCAGTTGAGCTGCTGTTTTCAGAATCTTGCTGCGCAAGTCTTCCGCTGCCAGACGAGCGGCATTGCCGGAGAAGCAAGTGCCACTGGAAGCATAAGCCCCTTTATCGAACAGGCAGTGATCGGTATCGCCAGAGATAACATGAATATCATCCAGTTCAATGTGAAGAACTTCTGCTGCTAATTTGGCAACAACCGTATCCAGACCAGTACCCAGATCAGCACCACCGGAGTGAATAATGATGCTGCCATCGGACGCTAGCTTAACCCAGGCATTGGCTTGATCAATGTCAGGAATACCTGACTTCTGTTGCATAGTCGCAACACCACGACCAATCTTGATATAAGGCTCGGCAGGCTCTTCTTTAGGTGTCCCCCAACCAAAACCGTCAGCGCCTTCTGCAAGAGCTTTACCCAAAGCACAGCTATGCGCTACAGGAACAGAGGTTGGCAACTTGCCTTCACCGACCTTACCCAGCAATTCAAGACGCTGGCCTTCCTGTACCCGGTTTTTTTCAATCATTGCCAGATGATCAATGCCTAGGGCATCGGCCATTTCAGCCACAATCATTTGTACGGCAAAGTTACCCTTTGGACCGCCGTATCCCTGATAAGCGCCGGTGGGCACGATGTTGGAATAGTAAGTAGTCACTTGAAATTTCACATTCGGACATGGGTAGAGCGGCAGGGAAATAGCCGGAGCGTTACAGGGTACGGTTAAAGCGTGGTTGCCATAAGGGCCGGTATTAAACCGATAATCAACATTAAATGCTGTAATAGTGCCGTCTATTTTTGCGCCCATTTTAATGGTCATTTCAGCGACATGACGGGTAGAGGTAGCAATAAACTCTTCTTCACGGGTGTGTCGGAAAAGCACAGGGCGACCGGTTTGGTGAGTCGCAAAGGCGCAAACTTCTTCCACCAGAACATCTTGTTTGGAACCAAAGCCTCCACCCAGGCGTTCTTTAATAACGTGAATTTTGTGCTCTTTAATACCCAGCACTTTGGAAATCTTGCGGCGTACATGCCAGGGCACCTGTGTAGCAGCACGAACGACAATGCGATCAGCTTCCATGTAGGTGTAGCAGATATGCTGTTCCGGCGGCAGTTGTTGTGCCTGACGGGACTGGTAGCTACGCTCCATCACAACATCAGCTTCAGCAAACCCTTTTTCTATGTCACCAATTTCTCCATGCCCTTTTGCGGCAATATTTTTGCGTGGTTCACCACCAAAGGGGAAGTTGAAATGGATTTTACCATCCCGCTCATCGGCAGTAGCATTTTGCTCTTCCAAATCTTCAGGTGCACCGACGCCGTAGCTGATAATACCGTTATGAACAATAGGCGCATCCTCAGCCATAGCTTCTTCAATAGAAAGCACTGGCTTTAACTCTTCGTACTCTACCTTGATCGCTTTCAGAGCGGCCTCTGCCTGAGCTTCTGTCTCGGCAACCACAGCTGCAACCCGATCACCGTAGTGACGCAGTTTTTGCCCAAACATACGACGATCCAGTGGTGATGGTTCCGGAGCAGTCTGACCGCCGGGTGTGTAATACACGTCCGGGCAGTTGCGATGATCAAAAACAGCGACCACACCGGGCATCTGCTCTGCTTCACTGGTGTCAATGCTAGTGATGTAGGCGTGTGACAGAGGGCTGCGTAACATTTTCAGTGTGCAGGCTTCCGGAGCCACAAAATCTTCGACAAAGCAGGGCTCTGCTTTTATTGAAGCGACGGCATCCACTTTACCGCCGGGCTTACCGACATGACGCAGGTTGTCACGGAATGATGGCGCGGCTTCACAGGTATATTCAGGATCTTCCATCCGCTTGCGGGCAATGTCTACCGCTGCGAACACTTGCTGATAGGCACTTTCTCGCAGGAATATAGAAGACAGAGTATCTGTAATTTCATCTCTGGATGGATTGGCGTTTCTTTGCAGTAGATCGGTAAGCAACAGTGCCAGAGCAGGGTCGTTATATCCGGATTGAATGGCACCGGCATCAATCAGAGCAGATTGCACCGGGCTCAGTTTGCCATATTGATTCAGTGACTCGGCAGTGACTACATCACAATCTTCCAGTTGTGCAGCGATCAACATGGTTGCATTGACCGTACAACCATTAAGAAGAATGGTGTCTGAACCTGCGAATCCATAACCATCATCGCTATTGCGAACCGAGCGCATACCCAGTCGCTTTAGCAATGTTTGGACATTTTCACCAGCTTCGGCTGAAACAGTCTGCTGTTTACCATTAAGGTTAAATTTCAGTTCCACAATCAATTACCCCGAACCTTAAATTCATCCACCAGTTGTCCCACCAGAACACCCGCCATTTGACGTTTATAATTGGCACTGCCGTTAAAGTCGTCTTGAGGGTGTACAGAGTCAGAAACTCCAGCTTCAAGATCCTTACGACTGATATTGTCTGAGAGATATTCAGATACCAGTCCTTCAGCATCCTGTAACCGAACGATTTTGCTGCTCGAGCAGGAGATGGCGACACCGTATTGACTGGCTTCATCTGTTTGAGAGGCTACAAAGGAAACTGTGACAATAGGCTGAGAGGCACTGCTTTTAAGGATTCTTTCTGAACGACAGAAGGTTAGGTTTTTCTGAACAATGACTTTTGTTATCAATCCTTCAGGCTGTGCCAGAAATGCTTCCAGTGTGAGCAGTTTACCTTCGGCTAATTCCACCTGAGCACCCGATGCCAGAAGTGCCGGAAGAATCTGGCATGAATCCAGATTTGCAACTACTTCACCGCCAATAGTCATCTGCTGACGCATATTGCGGCTGAAAATCAGCTGTGCGGCTTCACGCAAGCCTGCTGGAAGCTGATTGTTATCAGTGATTTCCTGCAGGGTAGATAAAGCACCAATCTCCCAGCCTCTGTTGGTTTTTTCTATGCCTTTCAGCTTCAGGCCTGCAAGGCTGATGACAATTTCACGATCGGTCCGAGTGGGGGTTGCATTCAGGCGAGCACCGCCAGCCATATAGACGGCATTGTCACCATATTGTTCCTTGAGTGCCAGTGCCTCATTGAGGGTCGCTGGTCTTAAAAACTCCCTGATCATTCTTTATCCTTCAGTTTTAAGACAATGTGTTAAACAGGAAAGCCCGGCCTGACCGGGCTCTCTTCTCGTTGAATCAGATGCCAAAAATAATAAATTTCAGTGCAAACATAACCGCCAGCACCCAGACACTAACGCTGACCTCTCTGACGCGACCCGCCATCAATTTGATGATCGGATAAGCGATAAAGCCCAGGGCAATACCATTAGCAATAGAGAAGCTCAGAGGCATCATAATGGTGGTGATAATGACCGGACCGGCTTCAGTGAGATCAGACCAGTCCATATTGCCCAGACTGGAAGCCATAAGAACGGCGACGTATAAAAGTGCTCCTGCTGTGGCATAGCCGGGCACCATGCCCGCCAGAGGAGATAAGAATAGTGTCATTAGGAAAAACAGGCCGATAAACACAGCGGTCAGACCAGTACGACCACCAACGGCAACACCGGAAGCACTTTCAACATAAGTAGTGACAGTAGGTGCACCCATAATGGCGCCAACCCAGGAGGCAGAACCATCGGTCATCATGGCCCTGTTCATGTTTTCCATCTTGCCATTTTCATCAGCAAGACCGGCTTTATCACCGACGGCAATTAAGGTGCCTGTGGTATCGAACAGATTGACAAACATAAAGGCAACAATGACGCCAATCATGTCTGGTGTCAGAGAACCCATAATATCCAGTTGAGCAAAGATAGGTTCGATGCTGGGAGGCATGGAGATAATACCGCTGTATTGCACGTGACCTGTCGTAAGAGCAATCCCGGTAATTAGCGCAATGGCAATTAATACCGCAGATTTCATCTTGCGATAACTCAGAGCCAGAATAATAAACAGGCTAAGGCTTGCCATGACCTGAGAGAACCCTGTGATGTCTCCAAGACCTACGATAGTACCCGGGTTAGAAACAACAATACCGGAGGTTTTCAGGCCAATTAGCGCCAGAAACAGACCAATACCTGCAGTAATACCAATGCGTAATCCTTTGGGAATACTGTCAACAATCCATTCCCGTACTTTGCAGACACTGAGTAGCATAAAACCGATACCCCCCCAGAACACACCACCCATGGCCTGCTCCCAGGAGTAACCCATACCCAGAACGACGGCGTAGGCAAAAAAGGCATTGAGCCCCATACCCGGCGCAAGACCAACAGGCCAGTTGGCATATAAGCCCATGGCGATGCAGCTGATGGCGGAGATTAAACAGGTCGCAACAAACAGTGCGCCTCTGTCCATGCCCGCTGCCGAAAGCATTTCAGGAATAACAAACACCACATAACTCATGGTGAGAAATGTGGTGAATCCCGCAATCGCTTCTGTTTTTACAGAAGTGCCATGTTTTTTCAGGTGAAATAATCTTTCCAGTAGTGATTCTTTTTCTAATGAAACCTGACTAAGGTCTATGTCACTATTTTGCATATTTTCCCCCAACGGTTAGGCGGAGCCTGAGGTATTCAGACTCCGGTCTGCAACCATGCTGATGGCCTTATCACGCCTGCCAAAGGCAGTAGTAATGGTGCTGGCTGATTCCTTCAGCCAAGTCTGTCCATATTCTCCCAAAGACGTTTTGCTGCTTTGCTGGCATCCGCGTAGATTTCACGGACATCGAATGGGAACTGACGGTCTTCATAGACGACAGAACCGTTCACAATCACCGTGCGAACCCCTGAACTGTTCATGCCAAAGGCAAGATGGCCTGGCAGGTTGTCACCCATAAAGGGTGTTGGTGCGTCGTAGTCATAGATCACCAGGTCTGCATGACAACCGACTTCTATGCGTCCGAACTGGCCGCCGAAATTACGTTCCAGCAGGCGGTTACCGTTATTAAGGAAGTTCAGGAAACTGTCAGGCCAGAGAGGACCACCGGCATCACGGTGTTTAAAGAACGCAAACTTCATTTCTTCAAACATATCGCTGCCAATGCCATCGGTGCCCAGTGCCACGTTGTTAAACGACGCCAGGTTATGGTTGTAACCCACGTTGTTATTCATGTTTGAACGTGGGTTATGGACGAGAAATCCATCCCGCTCATTCAACAGTTCGATATCGGTAGTGGTGAGGTAGGAGCCGTGAGCAATCAGGCTTTTCTCATTCAGAAGGTTGAAACTATCCAGTCGCTGAAGTAATTCCTGGCCATACTGGTGACGGCTCCAGGTGGAATCGTATTTGTCTTCAGCAACGTGAATGTGTAACCCGCGACCGGTTTCCTTGAGTGCATCAGACAACATGCCCAAACCATCATTGGGTACGGTAAACGGAGCATGAGCGCCAATATGAGCTTCGACCAGATAAGGTTCTTCTCCTTTCACTCTGGCACTATCAATTAATTGAGCGAATTCAATGTTTTCACGAACACCCGCTTCCAGTTCTGCCATACCGTTATTGCGATCAGTGGTTTCGAAGCAGGTCATGCCACGCAGGCCGGCTTTCATAAAGCCTTTACGGAGTGTACTCAGAGAACCTTTGATGTAGGAAGGAGAGGCATGATGGTCAATAACGGAAGTGCAACCGGACTTGATGGATTCCAGTGAGCAAACCAGCCCGCTGTAATAAAGAATCTCTTCATCAAGCGCACGATCCAGTCGCCACCACAGATTTTTCAGGGTACTGACAAAATCAGGAGAAGGCTTTATTTCAGCCATAACACCACGGGACAGGCCTGAATAAAAGTGGTTATGACTGCAAACAATCCCTGGCATCACCAGACGACCGGACGCATCAATTACTTTTGTAGCGCGGCTGCTATCGAGAGCAGTGCCTACTTCAATAATCTGGTTATCCTTGACCAGAATATCCATTCCTTCAGAGACAGAAGCAGGCTGGAATTGAACGACAGTGGCATTTTTAATTAATAACATCTTTATCTATCCTGAATGGACACCGGGGTGATCCGGTGTCTGACAAATCCTTAGATACCCACTTTACCCAACAGGTGTGAGTGCTGAAGATAGACATGGCTGATAATCCGGCCAATATCGTTCAGCTCTGCGGGGGCACCGCTGATCTCGCCCAGAACATTGATAGTCAGATTGAAAATCTCATCGTTGTGGCGCACCAGAAGCTGGTCCTGATCAACAAGGAATCCGGTGTTAGTACTGTTCTCAAAGTCCTGCTTCAAACTGAAGATGGTCAGCTTTTCCTTGTAAGGGCGGCTTTCCCAGTTACAGAACTGGGCACAGTTACCACACTCATTGCAGTAAGCATCCAGATGCAACACCTGATGGCGATCTTTGAAGCCGGGAATCTCAATAGAGACATTGGCGCGGTTCGGACAGACATCAACACACTTGTTACAAATGTGTTGGCATTCAAGGCAACGCTCGCCTTCCTGAGCAGCAAACTGTTCAACCGTTTCAGTGGGGACGGCTGTCAGAGGGATCAGACCACGGCGACGACGGATAGCCGCTTCATCCACAGGCATGGTTTGTGTTGGCTGGTGGATGCGACCTTCTTCACGCTGTACTGCTGTGGCGACTGCGTTACGAGCTTCTTCAATACAACGTACGACAGTGGATGGGCCTGTGTGCGCATCACCAATCAGGAAGACATTAGCAACACCGGTTTCATTGGTATTGCGATCAACCACTGTCCAGCCATTAGTGCCTGCAGGCAGACCCATGCTGGTGAGCAGTTCGGTATCAGCCTGTTCACCAATGGCGGTAATTATAGTGTCTACCTGAGCTGTTATTGTTTCATCTGTCGCCTCCGGGCGACGACGACCACTGGCATCCGGTTCACCCAGTTTCATTACCCGGCAGGTTAGCTCACCCGACTCGGTCATGGATTCCGGGTTTGTAAGGAAATGGAACTCTGCACCATCGGTAACTGCATTATTATACTCTTCCCGGTCAGCGGGCATTTCATGTTCGGTACGACGATAAAAGACAAATGCTTTTTCAACGCCGTCTACTTTTAATGCGGCTCTGGCGCTGTCCATTGCCGTATTACCGCCACCCACAACGGCGACGGTTTTGCCTAACTTAAGCGTTTCTGGCTGACTGTTGAACTGTCGCAGGAAAGACAGTGACGGCATCAGGCGAGACCGGTCTCCGGTCAATGGCATACGATTGCCTTTTTCAGCACCAATACCGACAAAGACATAGTCAAAGCCACTGGCTTTCAGATGGGACGCATCAATGTCAGTGTCGCATCCGAATTCAAACTGGACGCCATGCGCCTGAACAAAATCGATATCTTGCTGAATCACTTCAGCAGGGATACGGAAGTTAGGCAGAACATTGCGAATAATTCCGCCGGCATCTTTCTCTTTCTCAAAGACCACTACCGGAAAGCCGGCGCGAGCCAGAAAATAAGCGGCAGATAAACCAGCTGGTCCGGCACCAATGACGGCACAGCGCGCTTCAAGGTGTTGGGTAGGTTTTTGCCAGTCGGCTTTGTATTGATCCCAACCCTGCTCAACGGCGATGCGCTTCATATCGCGAATTTTAACCGCACCTTCATAATCCTTACGGGTACAGCTGTACATGCATTGATGATCACAAATGTGACCGGTAATGCCAGGTAAAGGGTTTTTGTCGTATATCAGACTTAACGCCTGTTTGTATTCACCGTTAGCAACCAGCTGAATGTATTCAGGCACATCCTGTCCAATGGGGCATGTTTGCTTGCATGGGGCAATGGTGCAATCTGTCAGAGGAGAGACTGACTTCTGTCGGTTCGGCGATTCGTGCCAGCTTTTTTTCGTATATTCGTCATCGGTCAGAGATTTTGCTGCCAGAGTTTCCAGAGCGGTAACATCGACTTTTTCAGTACTCCATGTGTCGCAGTCCTCAAGGGTTTGAGCGCAGTCACGAAGGCGCATATAACCACCAGGTTTGAGCATCTCCGTTGCCATAGTAATAGGGCGAATACCGGTATTAAAAATCTCTGCCACATTGCCCTTCCATGCACCACCTGAATAAGACATGGGAATCTGACCGTCAAACTCGCGGGCAATAGCCAGTGCCAGATTGATAGTCAGTGGATAAAGTGAGCGACCGGACATGTACATCTCTTCACCAGGAAGACGACCACGGTTGTTTATACAACCCAGGGTGTTGGATAACTTCACACCAAAGCTCTGTCCTTGCTCTGCGCCCACTTTACGCAAGCGGTGCAGCATTGGCAGAGCATCTTCCATTTGCAAGTCGTGACTGAAAGACTCTTCTTTCAATCCGATATAATCAAACCCTCGATCATCGAGAATCTGTCGTACACGCTGATATCCAAGCAGAGTCGGGTTAAGTTTGACAAAAGTATCGATATGTTTCTCTGTCAGCATGTAATGACAGATGGCCTCAATTTCATGGGGAGGGCAGCCGTGCATTGTAGACAGCGTTACAGAGCGGGCAATATTCGGGGAGATTGTGTCTACCCGGGATAGCAGAGAATCGATCCGGTCTGAGTGCTTGAAGGTTTCCTGTACTTCAGCATCCTGCAGCCAGGCTTTAATCTGTTTTCTGTACTGTGTAAAGTGGTCGTGGTTGCTACTGTCCATCATGTTATCGATGAACGTCTGCATAGGAGCCGTTTTAATCCCTTGCAGGTCGTAACCCACGCTCATATTGAAGATAAAGCTTTTCTCTTCCCTGGCCTCTTCTTCTGTTATTGCCGGATCAAACAGCGATTCCAGTACATGCAAAATGACCCAGGATTTCAGGTATTCATCATAAGCCTTAGGTAGAGTGAATTCGGTAGACCATTCGGTGTTATAACATTCATCTTCAGGATCGATACAGGGCTTTTCCAGTTCCAGCGTGTCCATGATCTGCACGGTTTTCAGTTCAATAAACCGACCGCCAGCCGCCCATGAGGCAATAATGTTCTGCGCCAGCTGAGTGTGAGGGCCAGCCGCAGGACCAACCGCAGTGGTCATGGATTCAGAACAGATAGGAATACGCTGATTGTTTTTCTTTCTGAAAAATTGTTCGGATTTAATACCGAACAATGATTTGCTCTGCTTATATTCCCCGTGAATTCGATTCAGCATTTCCTGAAACGGAACGGGGCGCATAATATCACCCATTGATACATCTCCTTCGCATCAGACTGAACACGATCTTCTGAAGTACTCGGCTGACTATCGTTGATCAATTATTCGGTCTGCTAAAAACCTGAAAGGTCATTTATTAATTCTGAGTGACTAAATGCATAAATCTTGCCAAAATTTTAAATATGGTCGAAAAAAATAATAGCTAAAAGCAAATGTTGATCTGAAGCAAAGTTACTGGTTTTTTTTATTGAGAAAACTGAGCGAAATAAAATAGCTCATTGAGTGTAATGGTTATTTTAAATGCTGATTGAGAACGATTTTTATTTAAAAACTAGTGTTAGAATTATTTATTTCGATTTGATTGGATGCTTTATCATATTGATTATTCAAGTTGATAATTCAGGTTCTAGATTATACTTTCTTATTTTTCGATAGAGCGTTGCAATTCCAATGCCTAGCTCATCAGCAACCCGCTGCTTCCCTGAAATTTCTCCATACTGTTCAAGTGCTTTAGTGATAAGTTGTCTTTCCATTAGCTCCAGGTTCATTATCTCGTCACTTTGATTAATCCGGCTATCCGCCATTCTGTTATTATATTCATCTGTATTACTGATCAGGTAATCCGGTAGGATTTCTCTGGTGATAATGCCATTGGGTTCGACCATATTGACAAGGTACTCCATGACATTAGCCAGCTCTCTGACATTACCGGGCCAACTCCACTGATTTAAATAATAGTGCGCTGCCTTATCCAGAGTGGGTGTTTGTATGTTCAGTGCCTGAGCATGTTTATTGAGAAAAAAATCAATCAGCAACTCCACGTCGTTACCACGATGCCGAAGTGGTGGCAGAAATAAAGGAATTACATTAAGGCGATAATAAAGATCTTCCCTGAACTGGCGCTCTTTTAATAATCTGGAAAAGTCCTGATGAGTGGCCGATATTACCCGAATATCAACATGGATAACGGTAGAGGAGCCAACGGGAATTACTTCTCTTCTATCAAGAACACGCAACAGTTTGGCCTGTAAATGTAGAGGCATATCACCAATTTCATCAAGAAACAATGTACCCCCATCTGCCTTTTTTACCAAACCATCACGCCCTTGCGCCGAAGCTCCTGTAAAAGCGCCACGGGCATAACCAAATAACTCGCTCTCTAGTAACTGCTCGGGAATAGCGGCACAATTTATGGCAACAAAAGGGCCGTTTCTTCTTTTGCCTGATTCATGAATCATTCGGGCAACCACTTCTTTGCCTGAGCCGCTCTCACCCTGAATAAGGACGCTTGATGGGCTGCTGGCAATTTTACCAATCTGTGTTTTCAGCCGCTGCATTGGCAAAGAGTCACCAATCAATAGCGTTGACTGGGCTGCATTACTGCCTTTCTGTTGCAAACCTTCCTGTGCCCTAAGAATGAGAATTTTATTTTCTCCGGTCACCATCATGTACCCCGGAAGAATCCTCTCTTCCTCTCCAACCATAATGATGAACTTCTCCTGAGAGGATGTGCCGTTACGACTTTTGCCGAAGGGCCTTACGCTAACCTGTATTCTTGAATGTTTATTCTCTAGTTTGAGACAGGCTCTGGCTGCCGTATTCATGTACTGACAATGGCCTTTATCATCCAGTTCCAGAACACCTTCGATCACATGATCCCCAACAGTCCTGACCACTTCTTTAAGGCTTTTGACGGTTTTTTGGTAAACCTGTTCCATAGTTTTGGCGATAAACATCTGAGCCGCATTTTCGATGTAGTCCAGGTACAAAGGGATATTTTTCAGTAATTTTTCCCGTTGTAATTCATTAAAACAGACCAGACTTATTACACCGATACACTCACTTTTAAACATCACGGGAACGCCAAGAAAGGCTTTTTCATTGCAGCTTACGCGATGGCTACACACTAGGCATTCCGGTTCTTTGCCGGAATTTTTGATTAGCTTGTATTTTTGAGTATTGATAACAGCCTGAATAGCTTTTGTTCCTGTTGCCAAAGGTCGGCCAACATCGCTTGCATAAGGTCCTGTGCCAGCAATTCTTACCAGTTTTTCGTCAACCACCTCGACTTCAAAATTAAGCATCCGTGACAATATTTGTACAAATCTCAGTACAGTGGATTGTATAGACATTAAACTGGAAGATTTCATTGAAAATCCTGTTGCGTTGTTAAATGGCAACGACTAAAAAGCAAGCAGGTTTTTTCTCATAATCAATGATGCGATTACAATGAGTTAAATCAATAAAAGTATATGGTTGATAAAATTGAAATCATGATTCTGTATTTTTCAATACAAAGTTTCAATGTTGTAATTAAATTTTGATCTAACTCATGAAAAAAAAAGGACTTTACTGTAAAGCTGTTATTGCTGTGGCTTCTTGATAAGCAATCGGTGTATCAATATCAAGAAGGATGTTGGTGGAATTTATTCGTATGTATCGATGAGGTGATTTTTTAAGCAGGTCTTTCATTCTATGATTGGCGGGTAATGATAATACCTTCTGAAAGCAAGACCTATGCAATAAAACAGGGTGCCCGGTAATACCATTATGAGCAGGAAAGAGAATGTCTTTTTGGCGTTCTTGCCAGAGTTGTATAAAAATCGAGCTATCAACTAAAGGCATATCACCATGGCTAATGAATACATATTCTGTGGATGCTTTTTTGAGTCCTGCCTGAACAGAAGTGAATAAACCTTCTTTAAAATTAGGGTTGTAAGTCACTTTAATACGTGGATTATTTTTATATCGCTCACTCAGTTCATTACCTCTGAAGCCAGTGACGAGAATAGCATGACGACAAAATTTGAGTGCATTACTAATACTGCAATCAAGAATGGTTTGTCCTTGTTCACCAAAGGGCAACATCATTTTCCAGTCACCCATACGGGAAGACAAACCTGCGGCAGGGATTATGCAGTCAACAGTATGCAGTGGTTCGTTATTCATACAGCTTGTCCTTAAGGGAGATGTCAGTGCTGATTATTCTGGGAATAGACCTAACCAGATATCGCATTATTGCGGTAACCGGTGCGGGAGGAAAGAGTAGCTTCCTGCAATTTCTGGCACAAGAGTTAAAGCATTGTGGAAAAAAAGTCCTGCTTACCACAACGACCCATATTTACCATCCCGGATATACCCCTTTTGGTGGCTGTGTTGATCGTGTCATCGATCATGATCTCATAGAACAGCTCTCAGAGCCGGCATTACCGGGCACAATAACGGTGGCTGGTAATATCAGTCATGACCCCATGAAACTGAAAGGTATTGATCCGCTATTGCCAGGTCAGCTGATCACCAACAATCAATACGACTATGTTCTGGTGGAAGCGGATGGAGCAAAACAAAAAACATTAAAAGTCCCGGCAGAGCATGAGCCCGTTCTACCGGCCTGCTGTCATTTGGTGGTTGGAGTCACTGGCTGGCAAGGCATAGAAGCGCCTCTATCACCGGATAATGTGCATCGCTGGCAAGAGTTTTGTGGCATCACAGGTCAGGGGTTGCACAGTCAGCTTAACCCGATGGCTATGTCAAAAATACTCGATGCTTCGTCAGGGCTTTTTAAAAAAGTTCCGGCTGACTGTCAGAAAATATGGTTAATAAACCAATTGGATAATAATGAGCAGCGTCAAAAAGCAGAGACTTTCGCGACACAGACGTTGCAGTTAAGTCAGCGCATATCTACCGCTCTGCTTGCCAATGTCGGTCATCAAAGCCCGACATTGAGCAGCCTTCATATTGCGAACAAAATTGATCAGGAATATATCCAATAATGACGACTAATATTTTTTCGGCAGCGGCAGAGTTATTTGCCCAAAATACCCCCTTTGCTTTTGCAACCATTGTCGAAACTAAAGGGTCTGCACCCCGCCATAATGCCAGTTTACTGGTACAGGAAAATGGCAATAATTCAGGAACTATTGGCGGGGGGATGGTAGAGCGCTATGTGATTGAACAGTCACTTTTGGCGTTGAAAGAAGGAAAGTCCAGAACCGTGGAAGGCAGTATGTCCCGTGCTGGCAAGAACGCTTTGGGCATGGATTGTGGTGGTACCATGACCGTCCATATCGATGTGTTCGGGATGCGTCCTCAATTATTATTGGTTGGTGGTGGGCATGTGAATCAGGCGGTGGGAAAACTGGCGACAGAACTGGGATTCAGCCTTACGGTTGCCGATTCCTGGGAGCCGAATCTTAACCCTGAACACTTCCCGGAACACACTCGTTTTGTAAGCGGTGAAACCATTGTACATGCCATTAATAAGGTAGATATCACCGAAGAGACTCAGGTCATTATTGCCACCAATCATGAAGACAGCACTGCTTTACCCGCCATTTTAAAAAGCAAAGCAAAGCATATCGGCCAGTTAGCTAGCCGGCGGAAGATCGAGAGTCTCAGGGTAAAAGCTCTGACCGATGGCATTGAATCTGCTCGTTTTGAACAGGTAAGAGCACCGGTTGGTCTTGATATCGGTGCCGAGACACCAGAAGAGATTGCCGTCAGTATCATGGCTGAAATCCTTGCGATTACACGACAGAAAAAAGCTGCTCCCATGGAAGAAAACATCCGCTGTAACCGAAACAATCTGGTGGTTATGCGTGGGGCTGGTGATCTGGCAACCGGCACAGCTCTTAAGCTTCATAATGCAGGTTTTCAGGTAGTTATGCTGGATTTGCCAAAGCCAACGGTCATACGCACTAATGTGTCTTTTGCTCAAGCTCTACTGAACGACGATGGATGTGTAAAAGTAGAAAACGTCACAGCCCGTAAAGCCAGATCGGTATCCGACAGTCTCAGTATTCTTGAAGACGGCGATATTGCTGTTATGGCAGACCCTGACTGTAAGTCATTAAGACAGTTGAAGCCTAAAATTTTGGTGGATGCCATACTGGCCAAACGCAACCTTGGAACGGCAAAATCAATGGCTCCTATTACCCTGGCTCTGGGGCCGGGGTTCTGTGCTGGTGAGGATGTAGATGCAGTTATCGAAACCTGCCGCGGGCATGATTTAGCGCGAATTATTTACGATGGCAGCGCCAGACCCAATACCGGCAAGCCTGGTAACATTATGGGTTACAACGAAGAACGTGTATTACACAGCCCCTGTGCCGGGAAGGTCTCTCCCTGTGTTGCTATCGGTGATCTTGTTACTGAAGGCCAAACCATTGCGACCGTTGAGAATAATGAAGGCTCGCATCCTGTTATCAGTCGGATTAACGGAAAGGTAAGAGGTATGATCAGTACTGGTCTTGAAGTACCTGACCGCTTCAAAATTGCTGATGTTGACCCAAGAGGAGCATCCGTTAACCATACGACAACGTCCGACAAAGCCAGAGCAATAGCCGGTGGTGTTTTGGAAGCGATTATGGTTTTGTCACAGAAATAAAAGATGTTTTGGCACTCTCACTGTTTTCAGTGAGAGTGGATAATTTTTTCAATGGGATGAGACGGTACTGTAATCCTTGTTATCCACCATCTTCTCCCCGGGCAGTATCTGGTTAACAAACACCGTGACTATTGCACCCAGAGCCACTCCGTTACCACAGATCGTCTGAACCATGGCTGGTAGCTGATTAACAATTTCAGGTCGATAGGTCACTGCCAACCCTGCGGATACACCTAATGCCAACACCATGGTGTTTCGACGAGTGAATTCAATGTTTTTCAATATGCCGATGCCGCCCGCCAGAATCATGCCGAACATGATCAGGCCAGCACCACCGATCACCGGTTGGGGTACACTGGCAATCAAGGCGCCCAGTTTAGGCAGCAGCCCGGCAGTCATCAGAATACAGCCTGCTGTAGCGACAACATAACGGCTGGCAACACCAGTAACACTGACAACACCAATGTTTTGACTGAATGATGTGGTTGCAGTGGAGTTGAATATACCCGCCAGAGCACTGGCTAATCCTTCGCAGCGAATACCTGCTGACAGTCGTTCATTATCGAGTTCTGCATCACAACAGCTTGCCAGAGCCAGGTAATCACCCACTGACTCAACCATTGACACCATGTAGACGACACACATAGCGACAATAGCACCCGGATGAAACTCTACACCAAAATACATAGGCTCAGGCGTAGAGAACCAGTCTGCATTACGCACAGCGTCAAGATCCAGTTGACCCATCAAAAACCAGACGACATATCCCAACGATAAACCGATTAGAATAGAAGCAGCAGAAATAAAACCCCTGGCGTATTGATTGAAGAACACCACAATGACACAAACCAGTAATCCGACACCAAGGTTGGTGAGGTTGCCAAAATTGTCTGAACCGGCACCACCACCGAGCCAGTCTACTGCGACTGGAAAAATCGTCATACCAATCAGGCAGACAACAGTTCCTGTTACCACTGGTGGAAACATCCGACGTATATAAGGCATAAAGAAGCTGATACCAACTTCAAACAGTCCACCCGCAATAGTGGCACCTACTACAGCACTGAAGCCATATTGAGAGCCAATCGCTATACCGGCACCAATAAACGCAAAACTGGTTCCCTGTATAACTGGCATTTTAGCCCCCAATTTCAAAGGGCCAGCTCCCAGAGCTTGTATGATGCTACCAATGCCTGACATAAGCAGTGAAGCGTTTACCAGAATGACGGTTTCTTCTGTGGTAAAACCCAACACAGAAGCTATCACTAGCGGTGCACCGATAATGCCCGGCAAGGCTGATAAAAGATGTTGCAAACCCAGAAGCAGGCTTTTTCCTAAAGGGGGGCGATCATTGAGCTTATAATAGAATTCCATCTTACCTCCATACAGCTGAATTCGAAGCAGTTGTATTCTGGTTAAGAATTAACCCGGCACTAATCATTGGCCTTTAATAAAGAAGGAAGGCTGTTTGTTAGCAATTAGCTGCTTACTCATTCACCATTGTTTGTTTTATGAATTCAATCCATCTTTTTATTGATGTAAAGCAATTTTTAGTGTTTTTATTTTTGAGCGTGCAAAATACTACAACGCCCGTTCGTTTTTTTGTTGATTTGTGTCAGGCAATTTTTAATAAATATTCTAATTTGTTTTTTTATTTTTATAATAAAGTTTTTTCACTTTGATCAATGATCAGAGATGCTCCTATCAAACTGATCGACAGATGGATTGCCAATAAAATTTCTTGATTCTGCTAGTGTTTTTTTTTATGCTTTTTTGTTTTTTTTATTTAAATGTGAAGTGCTTGCTTATATCAGCAAAGCTCTTTATTTTCATGGGTTTAGTGTGTTTTTTTGTGTTTTCTTAGTGTCTTGGGAAGATGTTTTTTTATAAATTGGCACATATATTGTATTTGACAGGATAGATAATAATTTAATCGCTGGCTGAAAGCTTATCCAAATCTTCTGGCTAAATTGAATCAGCTATAACCAACCTCAAAACATTTTTCAAAAATGTTTTTATGATAAGTAAAAGGATAGATTGTGACCGACTTCAACAAGCTCATCAAAGAAATCAGCGAGCTCGAAACCAAACTGCACGAGAAGGACTTCCTGTTAACTTGGGAACAATCAACGGATGAGTTAAAGCAAGTTCTTGATGTAGCAGAAGCATTAAAAATGCTGCGTCAGGAAAACATTTCTACAAAAGTTTTTGATAGTGGTTTAGGCATTTCTCTGTTTCGTGATAATTCAACCAGAACTCGTTTCTCTTATGCTTCAGCCTGTAACATGCTTGGCTTGGCAGTGCAGGATCTTGATGAAGGCAAATCTCAGATCGCCCATGGTGAAACTGTTCGTGAAACGGCGAATATGATTTCTTTCTGCGCCGATGTTATTGGTATTCGTGATGATATGTATCTGGGATACGGTAATCAGTACATGCGTGAAGTCGGTGAAGCACTGGATTTCGGTAAAGATAATGACGTTCTGCCACAACGTCCGGGGCTGGTTAACCTGCAATGCGATATCGACCACCCAACCCAGAGCATGGCTGATCTGGCCTGGTTGAAAGAACACTTCGGCAGCCTGGAAAATCTGAAAGGCAAAAAGATTGCGATGACCTGGGCTTACTCTCCAAGTTATGGCAAGCCACTGTCTGTGCCTCAGGGCATTATTGGTCTGATGACCCGTTTCGGTATGGATGTAACGCTGGCTCACCCCGAAGGGTATGAGCTGATTCCTGAAGTGGTTGAAACTGCCGCTAAGCAAGCTGAAGAGAGTGGGGGCAGTTTCAAACAGGTTAGTACCATGGAAGAAGCTTTTGAAGACGCCGATATTGTTTATCCAAAATCCTGGGCGCCTTATCACGTTATGGGTAAGCGGACTGAGCTGCTGAAAGCAAACGATCAGGAAGGTTTGAAGGCTCTGGAAAAAGAGTGCCTGGAACAGAATGCCAAGCACAAAGATTGGCACTGCACCGAAGAAATGATGCAGAAAACCAAAGATGGTGAAGCACTTTACATGCACTGCCTGCCGGCTGATATCACCGGCGTTTCCTGTGATGAAGGTGAAGTGACTGAAGGTGTCTTTAACAAGTATCTGATCGAAACCTATAAAGAAGCTGGCTGGAAACCATTCATTATTGCCTCCATGATTCTCAACCGTAAGTTTGGTGAGCCTGATGTGGTTCTTGAGAATCTGATGAAAAAAGGCTCTCGTCGTGTAGACGCCTGATTATTTAAACCTGCCTCTCTCTGTTTATTGTCCGAGAGAGGCAATTATCAGTCTTACACTTCGTGGAGTGAGTTATGTCAGAGTTTTCAGTCTCACTGAAACAGAGAGAAAACCCCTTCTTTAATAGCGAACTCTCTCAGTTATTCAGCACCGAAACTGCTCAAACGGTTCGTGATTTTCATCAGCGTATTGATGGATACCAGCCAACGCCTTTGGTTTCTCTCGACCAGCTGGCTACCAGGCTCGGTCTGGGTAAGATTCTGGTTAAAGATGAATCTTATCGCTTTGGCCTGAATGCCTTTAAAGTTCTGGGTGGTTCTTACGCCATTGGTCAGTGTATTTCCAAAAAACTGGGTATCCCTCTGGATGAATTTTCTTTCGACAGCCTGAAAGGAAAAGAACCTATTACGTTTACTACGGCTACTGATGGCAATCATGGTCGTGGTGTTGCCTGGGCAGCAAAACAGCTTGGCCAAAATGCGGTTATTTATATGCCCAGAGGGGCTGCCATTGATCGGGTAGAAAATATTCGTCGTCTGAGGGCAGAGTGCATTGTCACCGATCTGAATTATGACGATGCCGTTCGCCTTGCTAATAAGCATGCCGACGACAATGGCTGGCTAATGGTTCAGGACACTTCATGGGAAGGCTACACCGAAATCCCAACATGGATTATGCAAGGCTACATGACCATGGCCAGCGAAGCCGCCGATCAGATGAAAGAAGTCGGTATCGATCAGCCCAGCCATGTCATTTTACAGGCAGGCGTTGGCGCTATGGCTGGTGGCGTTCTTGGTTATCTTGCCAATCGCTACGGAGCTGACACCTTTACCGGTATTACGGCTGAACCTCATCAGGCGGATTGTATTTATCAGTCAGGCTGCGATGAAAAGGGTTCCATCGTTAATGTCACCGGTGATCTCGACACGATTATGGCCGGTCTTGCCTGTGGTGAACCTAACCCTCTGGGCTGGGAAATTCTTAGAAACTGCAGCCGTCACTTCCTGTCTGTAGAAGACAAAGTAGCTGCACTAGGCATGCGTATTCTCGGTAATCCGGCAGGCGACGATAAGCGTGTTATTTCCGGAGAGTCCGGAGCTATCGGCATTGGCCTTCTGTATGCCATTGCCCAACATCCTGATGCAAAAGCCATCATGAAATCACTCAACCTTGATCACAACTCTGTTGTTCTGCTGTTTAACACAGAGGGCGACACCGACCCGGTTAATTATCTGGATGTGGTTTGGGAAGGTAAATACAGCGTCTAGTCAATCAATAAAAGTTTAAGGAAAAGAAAATGAGCAAAGAACTCGCTATCCCATTTGCAGATATTTTGAAAAAAGCAGAAGAGTACAAACCGGAAATGACTCGCTTTCTGCGGGATATGATCGCTATTCCCAGCGAATCCTGCGATGAAGAAAAGGTAGTGCTGCGCATTAAGGAAGAGATGGAGAAAGTCGGTTTCGATAAAGTAGACATCGATCCACAGGGCAATGTGCTGGGTACCATTGGTCATGGTAAGCATGTGATTGCCATGGATGCACACATCGATACCGTGGGTGTAGGTAATCTGGATAACTGGACCTTCGACCCTTATAAAGGTTACGAAGATGAAGAAACCATTGGCGGTCGTGGTGCTTCTGATCAGGAAGGTGGTATGGCTTCTATGGTGTATGCGGGCAAAATCATCAAAGACCTGGGCCTGGAAGACGACTACACACTGGTAGTGACCGGTACGGTTCAGGAAGAAGATTGTGACGGCTTGTGCTGGCAATACATCATTAATGAAACCGGCCTGAAGCCTGAGTTTGTGGTGAGCACCGAGCCTACCGATTGCAATATCTACCGGGGTCAGCGCGGTCGTATGGAAATTCGGGTTGAAGTCAGCGGCGTGAGCTGTCATGGCTCGGCACCGGAGCGTGGTGATAACGCTATTTTTAAGATGGGCCCAATCCTCAATGACATTAAAGAGCTGGCTAATAATTTGGGTGATGATGAGTTTCTGGGCAAAGGCACGCTGACTGTTTCTGAAATCTTCTTCTCTTCTCCAAGTCGTTGTGCTGTAGCTGATGGCTGTGCCATCTCCATCGACCGTCGTCTAACCTGGGGTGAAACCTGGGAAAACGCCATCAAGGAAATTGAAGCGCTTCCCGCCGTTAAGGAAGCCGGTGCCAAGGTGACAATGTACAACTATGACCGTCCATCCTACACCGGTCTGGTTTATGAAACCGAGTGCTACTTCCCTGCCTGGGTGATTCCGGAAGATCATCTGGTCACTGAAACCACTCAGGATTGCTATCAACTGTTGTTTGATCAGAAGCCACTAACCGATAAATGGACCTTCTCTACTAACGGTGTATCCATCATGGGACGCTATGGTATTCCAGTGATCGGCTTTGGTCCTGGTAAAGAGCCAGAAGCCCATGCGCCCAATGAAAAAACATGGAAAGACCATCTGGTGAAGTGTGCTGCTATGTACGCTGCTATTCCTGCTATGTACCTGCATAAGAAGCAATAATCGGCCCCATAACCGGAGAGCAATCGCTTTCCGGTTATCTTGTCCCATACATATTCCTTGTGAATGTTTATAGGACAAGGTAACCAGGCAAGGTAGCCACTATGAGCGTTTTAAAAAACAGCGTCCTGATAAAGAACGCCACGCTGGTTAATGCCGATTCCAGCGAAAGAGCTGATCTGTTGATTGAACATGGCGTTATAAAAGAAATCTCGCCCAATATTGCACTGGCAGACAGTGACAGCGTAGAAACGATTGATGCCGCTGGACATTACGTCATTCCCGGCGGTGTGGATGTGCATACCCACTTCAACATTGATGTTGGCATCGCCAAAAGTTGTGATGACTTTTACAGCGGCACTTTATCTGCAGCTTTTGGGGGTACGACCACCGTTGTTGACCACATGGGGTTTGGTCCAGAGGGTTGCTCACTTCATCATCAACTAGAACGCTATCATGACTACGCCAAAGGCAAAGCGGTGATTGATTACAGCTTTCATGGTGTTATCCAGCATATAGACGACAGCATACTTGATGAGCTGGAATCCATGGTTCGAGATGAGGGTATCTCCAGTTTTAAAATCTATCTTACCTACAGCAATAAACTGGATGATGGAGAAGTGCTTGCCGTTCTGGAAAGGTTGAATGAGCTGGATGCTTTAACCTGTGTCCATCCTGAAAATGATGGTGCTATCCGTTTTCTGAAAGAGAAGTTGTTATCACAGGGGCTTAACCAGCCTATCTATCACGCTTTAAGTCGCCCACCAGAATGTGAAGCAGAAGCCGTAGGTCGAATGATTAATTTAGCCGTTCTGGCAGGCGATGCACCTGTTTATATTGTGCATCTATCTAATGGGATCGGGCTTGAATATATCCGTCAGGCTCATGAGCGGGGTCAGTCTGTTTTTGCTGAAACCTGCCCTCAATATTTGTTGCTTGATATTAATCATTATAACGAAACAGGCAGTGGATTGTATGCACACGACAATGGTCTGAAATATATTATGAGCCCGCCTTTGCGGGATCAGTATCATCAGGAGCAGTTATGGCAGGGACTGGCTGATGGCACCATCAGTACAATAGGGACGGATCATTGTGCATTCAGCCTGTCTCAGAAACTGGCAGGTCGTGATGGTTTTCAGTTCTGCCCCAATGGTATTCCCGGTGTGGAAAATCGCATTCCTTTGCTGTTTTCGGAAGGGGTTATGAAAGACCGCATATCGATTAATCATTTTGTTGATCTTGTTAGCACCCAACCAGCCCGGCTCTTTGGTCTCTACCCCCGCAAAGGTGTCATTACTGAAGGTGCGGATGCTGATTTGGTCATTATTGACCCGGAACGTGAAGTCACACTCAGTCAGCGCCTGATGCATGGTCGTGCTGATTATTGTCCCTATGAATCCATGAAACTCCGTGGATACCCGGTGATAACCATCGCCAGAGGCAAAGTCATTGTTAAAGACGGTCAATTCAGAGGACAGGCAGGTGATGGCCGCTTTATACCAAGGAAAACTCTTGATGAATCATTCCGCTATTGGATCAGGAATTAAGCTATGGGTGTAGGAAAATCAGAGCCGCGTCTGGATGTGAACGCAAAAGTAACCGGCCGCAGTCGTTTTACGGCGGATATGACCCTTCCGGGTACTCGAATTGCCAAATACCTTCGCAGTACTATCGCTCATGGTCGTATAACTCATATTGATACCGCCGCGGCTAAAGCTCTGCCCGGTGTAGAGGGAGTGTTCACCTTTACGGATATTCCGCAAATTCCATTTGCAACGGCGGGTCATGCTTACTCTCTTGATCCTTGTAGTCGGGATATGGAAGATCGATTATTGCTGACAGATCATGTTCGTTACCAGGGTGATGAAATTGCCATCGTGGTGGCCACTGACAACCTGATTGCCAATCAGGCGCTGAAACTGATTGAGGTAGAATATGAGGAATACCCTCCCATTCTGAACCATGAGCAAGCCATGGAAGAGAATGCAATGGAAATTCATTCGGGTACTCGTAATAAAGTAGGAGAGCATCAGTACTGTTTAGGTGAAGTCTGTGAGAGATTGAAAAATTCGGACATTGTCGTTAAACAGCGTTATCAAACTCAGATGGTGCAACATTGCCATATGGAAAACCATGTGGCCTGGGCTTATATGGACGATACAGACCATGTAACGATTGTATCATCCACACAGATTCCCCATATTTGTCGCCGTATTGTCGGGCAGGCTTTGAATAGACCCATGAGTAAGATACGGGTTATTAAACCAACGGTTGGTGGTGGGTTCGGCAATAAGCAAGATGTAGTGCTTGAGCCAATGGTCGCTTTTCTCACCAGCCAGCTGGGCGGTATGCCGGTGATGATTGAGTTGGAACGGGAAGAAGGCATGATCAGTACCCGTATGCGTCATCCTTTTCGGGTAGATGCTCAGTGTGGTGTGAGTCGGGATGGTTTGCTTAATGCACTGGATCTGAATATATCTTCCAATACCGGTGCTTATGCCTCTCATGGGCACTCCATTGCAAAAGCAGCAGGGTCAAAACTGCCGCCTCTTTATCCACGGGCTGCTCTGGGTTATCAGGCAATGACTCATTACAGCAATATTCCATCAGCGGGTGCAATGCGGGGTTACGGTTCGCCACAGGTTGTTTTTGCAGTGGAATCGGTGGTGGAAGATGCCGCCAGAGAACTGGGTATAGATAGTATTGAATTTCGTCTGCGCAATGTCGCTATCACCGGTGATACTAATCCATTGTCGGGCAAACCGATTGCCAGTTGCGGCCTTAGAGAGTGTCTGATTAAAGGTAAAGAACACATTGGCTGGGATCATAAAAAAACTGAACATCAAGGCTATAAAGTAGGCAACACTCGCCGTGGGCTTGGTGTTGCCTGTTTTTCTTATGGCAGTGGCACTTATCCTGCCAATGTTGAAATAGCAGGCGCTCGTCTTGTATTAAATCAGGATGGACGGGTAACTGTTCAGGTGGGAGCAACCGAAATAGGACAGGGCTCAGACACTGCCGTTGCTCAGATGGCCGCAGAATGTCTGAATATGCCGGTGTCTGCTATATATGTTGTTTCCACTCAGGATACGGATGTTTCTCCTTTTGATCCGGGTTCCTTTGCCTCCCGTCAAACCTATGTGGTTTGTCAGGCAGTTGCTGAAGCGGCTAACCAGTTACAGGAACGCATGCTGGAATACGCAGCAGAATTGCTCGACATCTCAGCCAATAAGCTCTCTATAGAGGGTGGTCAGATTACCGGAGAAGGCAAATCCATCTCCATTGCAACGCTAGCTATGGATGCTTATTACCACAAGGAGCGTGGACATCAATTAAGTGCCGAAGTGTCCAGAAAGGTAACCACGAACGCCTACTCTTACGGCTGCACTCTGGCTGAGATTGAAGTGGATATTGTCATGTGCCAGGTAAAGATTCTCAATATCATCAATGTACACGACGCCGGTAGAATCATTAACCCGCAACTGGCTGCCGCTCAGGTGCATGGCGGTGTGGGTATGGGGATTTCAGGGGCGCTGAGTGAAGAGTTTTTGATAAACCCTAAAAATGGTCAGATTTACAATAACAATCTGTTGGATTACAAGCTGGCTACCATGCCGGATATGCCTGATATCCATTGCGATTTTGTTGAAACTTGCGAACCCACATCGGCCTTTAATAACAAATCACTGGGCGAGCCGCCATTGCTGTCTGTAGCGCCTGCGATTCGCAATGCCATTCTGGATGCTACTGGTGTCAGCGTGAATCAGCTACCGATGTCACCTAAAGCCCTGTTTAATGCATTCCATTCTGCAGAATTGATATAGGGAGTAATTCATGTTTGCTATTGAGAATTATCACAGTGCTGAAAGTATTGCAGGCGCATGCAACTATCTGGCAGAACATTCAGACGCCCGCATTATTGCCGGGGGAACCGATGTTTTAATACGGCTAAGAGAAGGTAAATCAGGCTTTAGCCATCTGATGGATGTACTGGAAATAGCTGAGCTGAAACAAGTTCAGATAGCCGATAACGGTGAACTCATCATCGGTACCGGTGTGACTTTCTCTCAACTCATCAAATTTCTTAACGAGCATCAGATTTGTCAGGCACTCATCGAAGGTGCGTCTTCTCTTGGCGGTCCTCAGGTGCGTAATATGGCCACCATAGGCGGCAATATCTGCAACGGTGCGCCCAGTGCAGATAGTGCTGCGCCTTTGCTGACGCTGGATGCAGAATTAATTATTCAAAATGCACAAGGTTCACGCCGAACTTCCATGGAAACCTTTTATAAAGGTCCTGGCTGGGTTGATTTGAATCCGGGTGAGCTGGTAACGCATATTTGCATACAGCCTGATCATTACCGTAACTCCAGCAGTTACTTTTATAAATACGCCATGCGACAGGCGATGGATATTGCCACCATTGGTTGCTCCGCCAATTGCCAAGTAAAAGACAACCGTCTTGCAAGTCTCAAACTGGCCTATACCGTTGCGGCTCCGGTACCAAAACGTTGTCGTACAGCTGAAGCAATGGCTGTGGGCCAGCCCGTATCGCAGGCTCTTATCAATGATATAACCGGAATGGTGTTGACTGATCTTAGCCCTAGAAACTCCTGGCGTGCGGCAAAAGATTTTCGGGAACATATTATCAAAACGCTGGCTGAAAAAGTCATCACAGAAGCCATTACCAGAGCCGGTGGCAAGATAGAAGGTTAATATGAAACAGATTATAGAATGCCAACTGAATGGCAAGCCGGTAGAACTGGTGGTGGATGTTCGTCAAACACTGCTGGAAGCACTTCGTGAACATGGCCTGACAGGAACCAAAGAAGGCTGTGGTGTAGGCGAGTGCGGCGCTTGTACCGTGCTGATTGATGACACGCCGATAGATTCCTGTATCACTCTGGCCGTGAGAGCCAAAGGAAAATCCATTCGTACCATTGAAGGTGAGTCGGTGGATGGTGAGCTCTCCAAAGTTCAGCAGGCTTATGTTGATGCAGGAGCTGTTCAATGTGGTTTTTGCACTCCCGGACTGGTCATGAAAACCACGGCCTTTGTAGAAGGCTGTTGCAAAGGTGACATTAGCCGCGATGATATCCGCAGAGAGCATGCAGGCAATCTGTGCCGTTGCACCGGCTATCAAAACATTGTGGATGCGGTTGAGCGCAGCCTGGAAGAAAAGCAGGCCACTTTATGATTGAAGCTGAATTGAAATGATATTGATGCAAGGCGACTGACATAAGGCTTTCAGTCGCCTTAAAAACGGCGAAGAGAGGCAGCCAGAAGGGTTTTCTGTCTAGCTGAATGGGGGGTGGGGCAGAGTTTTATTCATTGAAAACGAGCTGCATCATTTTTCTCTGTTCAGCCATCAGGGCAGAGGATAAAGCTTCTCCAACTGTTTTGCCCTGCGTGGATAAAGTTTACTGAGCCGTTCCTGACTTGCATCGAGCGTTTGTTGCAGCGACCCACTTAACCAGCCTCGATAATACCCGCCCAGTGTCGTAGCATTCTCCATAACTCGCTGTTCCCAGGGGCCTACCTGGTCGGCACGTATCAGAGCATTCTTAAAAGATGAATCAATCAATGAGCGCTGAGACCTCGCAATGGCATAGTCACTCCAACTATAAGGCCATGCAGGTCTTTGAATAATCGCCTGCTGCCAGGCATTCAGCTCCATTGGTGAGCTGTTTTCAGAGTCAGACCAGCCATACGGAACACCCCTGTCCAATACTTTAGCTCGCATGACCAATAAGTCTGGTGAATTGGGCATACTCTTCAGTGCTTCGTCTGCACCCTCCAGAGTCGTATCCCAGTCTTTTTTATCCAGAACATAGTTGCTATCTTTTTTGGTTTGACTCGTCCAGTAATCAAGAAAGTTTTCTGTCTGGGAACGCCATACTTCGGATCGCACAAGACCCCATGCTGAATTAAGAATTAGCATCAGCAGGGCAATACCTGGCGCAACCAACAGCCATCGTTTAATCATTCTGGTTCCTTTTTTCGCTGCCCTATGCTTCCACTGCCCAAAATATAACGAATGGGTTTTATGGATAGCAGAAGGCAAACGACGTTTAATTAAACAGCGAAGCGGTCAATAAATCCGGGTTGGTTAACACCAGCTGTTCTTGTACTTCTTCGCCGTACCATTGGTTGAGAGCATCCGCTGCGGCCTTCATAGCTGGAGGGCGACGGTTCGCATTGTGAGCATCCGATGCAACAAACTGCACCAGTTTGTGATCCATAAGCCAACGTGCCGTTATTTGAGCCTTTTCCCCAAAGGAGCCGGCAACTGAGCCAGCAGTTACCTGCAATAATGCGCCACGATCAATCAGTGGCAATATCCGCTCCGGATATGTCATCAACTCTTTATTACGCTCCGGGTGCGCAATCACTGCCCGAATCTGCTGTTTGTCCAGCCAGTCGAGCATATGTTCAATACCCATTGGAATATTGGCATGGGGCATTTCCAGCAACAGACAGTCAGACCCTTCCCACTGACCAATCATGGGAATGTGCTTTTTACGCAGCTGCATCATCATTTCATCACTGAAACGAACTTCTGCAGACATCGCCAGCTGAACCGGGATACCGGCTTCGTTCGCACAACTAACCAGGTGCTCAAATGCCGGGGCAATGGTTGTGATGTCATTATCATAACGACCCGGATGCATATGTGGTGTGCAAACCAGCCGTTGGATACCATCAGACTCCGCCAGTCTCAATAGGTCGAGAGCCTGCTCAATGGAGTCAGGCCCATCATCAATCTTTGGAATAATATGGTTATGAATATCAATCATCAGACGTGTATATAATCAATCAGTATTATGGTTGATGAGGATTTTCCCATACTTAAGGCGTATTTTGGAACTCATTGCACATTTACTGGCGTACTTTTACCGGCGTACTTTGGCTCTGCGGCTCGGCATATGGCGAGCCAGTAGACCTAAAGCCATCAGCACCACAAAATAAGCGGCATTAGCGGGTATCTGCAAATTAAAGTCCACCGATGAGTGGATCATAATGGCCAGGATGCCCATGAAGGCAGAGAAGCCCATACCGATCATCAGTTTTGAGCGCCTGAGCCTGATTGCCTGAATTGCTGTCCAGACACTGAACAGTACAGTAAATATCAGAATAAGATAGGCTGGTATACCAAATTCCAGAGGGAACTGCAGGAAATCATTATGGGCAAGATCAAAGTATCCACGCCAACTGCCGTCATGGTATTGAGGCAGTGTCGTATAGAAAGAGCCTGCACCTGAACCCGATAAAGCAAAATCAGGAATGGCATCCAGAGTCTGTGGATTGACGTCTGAACGAGATTCGGTTTGAACTGTGGTACGTTCCAACCTTTCGACTACAGCAATCCCATGCCCATTGCTAATGTGATCTCAAGATGACCAGAGAAGTTGTTGCGATTGACGAAGGTTCCGGTGGCGACTCCCTGACCTGTTTCTTTCGGGCCAAATAGCAATATTTCTGCTCCTGAGAGGGTACTCAGTGAGCCAAAGACAGACTGAAAAGTACCTGCTGCAACAAACACCCAGGCAAGCATCCGTAATCTTCGGGAATCACTAACCAGTAGCAGGATCAGAGAAAAGAGAAGGGGTCGGCAGAAAGTCTGAAGACCCTTTTCTATTAAGGGCAAACAACAAAAAAAGCAGTTTTGTTGTTCGCCTGTCAATCAAGAAGAATAATACCCTGTCGAGTCATAGTATCCCTGATTGTACCCATAGAGGTCTTTCACTTTTGGGTCAATCTTGTTCAGGACTGCACCAGTCACCGGCGCATTGGCCTGCAAAAGACGACCAACGGCTGTTTGTACAGCACTCACTTGCATGCGTCCGGCTTCTACGACATACACCAGACCATCACAATGGCGAGATACCATCAATACATCACTGACGTTTTGAATAGGAGGGCAATCCAATATGACATAGTCATAATGTTCGCGCAGTTTTTTCAGCAGGTCTGAGAATTGTTCTGAGGCTAATAGTTCCTGTGGGTTGGGTGGTACCATGCCACAAGCGATAATATCAATATCTTCCAGTTTGTGAATGGCATCACTCATCGAGGCTGTGCCAGCCAAAAGGTTGGCTAATCCGACAGAGCCGCCTTTGATGTTGAAGTTTTTACCCACTACCGGGCGACGCAGGTCACAGTCAATCAGCAAGGCTGTACCGAGTTGTCCCAGCGCCAGCGCCAGGTTAGATGCTGTAGAGGATTTGCCTTCACCAGGTACGGTCGATGTCACAGCAAATAAGCGATGCTCCTGACCCATTGCGGTCAGGTTTACGCTGGTTCTGATAGTGCGAATGGCTTCACCAAAAGTTGGATCAGTTTTGTCGTTAAACAGATTGTGAACATGATCCAGCAAGCTTTTATCCACAAGCCTCGGTAATACGCCGAGTACGGGCAGATTCAGTTTATCTTCTACGTCGCGGGTCGTGCGGATGGTGTTGTTGAGCATTTCCAGTAAGAACGCAATACCGCAAGAGACCATCAGGCCCAGCAAGGCTGCAAGGGCTACAATCAGTTTCTTCTTGGGTTTAACCGGAATTTCAGGTGTGAATGCCTTATCCACAATGCGCGCGTTGGCGGTTTGCAAATCGCTGGTAGCGGAGGTTTCCTGAATACGCTTAAAGAACGCATCGTACAGGTCTTTATTGGTTTGCACTTCGCGTTCCAGGGCGCGCAAACGGAACTGTTTGCGGTTGATTTCCTGAACCTTGCTTTTAACCTCATTAACAGCGGCTTGAAGGCTGCGTTCGTTGGCCTTGTCGATTTCGTATTCCCGCTCAACACCTTCAACAATGTTGCTGATCTGCATGCTTATGTTCTGACGAATGCTCTCCAGCTCAGATTTGGCTGAGATCATTTTGGGGTGTTTGGGGCCGTATCGACGGGAAAGGTCATTTACCTGCCGCTCCAGTTTCGATTCTTCCTGCTTCAAACCCTGAATCAGAGGGTGCTTCAGAACGGCCTGTAGGGTCTGATTATCCCCTTGCTTTACTTTGCCAGAGCGAATCTGGGCGTAGATGTTTTCTGAAACAGTGAGTTTATTGCGTATTGTAACCAGGGATTGGGTCAAAGCCTTTAACTCATTGCTGGAAACCGTCAATACACCTTCCAGATCAATCAGCTGCTCTTGCTCGCGATAGTCTTGCAGCTCTTGTTCAGCGATACGCAGTTTTTCAGAGAGTTCACCAAGACGACCTTGCATCCATTCGGTTGCATTGAGGGTGAGCGCCAGTTTCGATTCCATGTAGCTTTCGATATAGCTGCTAGCAATGGCGTTGGCAATGTTGGCAGCCAGTCTTGGGTTTTCTGATTCAGCATGGATTTTTACAATCTGAGTCTTGCGTACCGGCTCAATGGTGATCATCTCATTTAACTGACTGATGGTGTCGCGCATGACAATGCTTGTATCATCAGGCTTTTGAGGGGCTTCCAGGCCAAACCAGCTGCGCCAGTCTAATACGCCAGCATACCAGGGTGCTTCTTGCAAATGGGTATTGAATTCCGGGTTGTTCAGCAGGTTAAGTTTATTAATCACTTTTTCCAGAACACCTCGGGATTTCAAGACTTCCAGCTGAGTGTTGATATAGTTGTCGCTACCACCGTCAATGCCATAAATATCTTCAATGCTGACTACTTTGGCCTGCTCTTGTTCAATTTGAAGAATGGTGGTCGCCTGATAAACCGGGGTCAGGGAAAATACCACTAAAATGGCAATTAGTGTCACCGCAAATGTGAATCCGGCAATGGCCAGACGGTGACTGTTGAGTACATGGAATATCTCGCGAAGATCAATGACGTCTTCGTCAGGAGTGTTCCTGCCCGGCAATGTTATGGCTGCCGGTACGGGTTTTGAATCAGTAGTCATGAGGGTAGTTCAGTCCAAATTAGATACCGGCAGAATTAGAAGAAGCTCTCTTTGATGACGATAATATCACCGGGCAGCACCGAATCGTTTAGCGACAGTTCTCGTTCAGACGGGCTGCCATTTTCGTCTCTGGTGACCATGATGTCCTTTTTGGAGGCTCTTTGAGTAAAGCCGCCGGCCAGAGCGACTGCCTTTTCAAGGGTCAGACCCGGCTCAAAGGAAAATCCGCCCGGGCTTTTGACTTCGCCTGAAACGAAGAATTTGCGGTACTCGGTGATGGAGACACTGACCGTTGGATTGATAAAATAGCCATCTTTAAGGCGACGGGTGATTAACGACTCCAGTTGTCCAACAGTAAGCCCTTTGGCTCTGAATTCACCCAGAAATGGGTAGCTGACTGTACCGGCATCGGTGAGGATCAGTTCTTTTTCCATGTCCTCTTCGCCGTAAACGGAGATGCTGATTTTATCGCCGGAACCCAGCTCGTAGCGGGACAGACTCATGTTGTCCGCAGCGGACAAGTTACCACTGAAAATAATGACCAGAACAC
Source organism: Endozoicomonas sp. (assembly GCA_965199185.1). Classification (GTDB taxonomy): domain Bacteria; phylum Pseudomonadota; class Gammaproteobacteria; order Pseudomonadales; family Endozoicomonadaceae; genus Endozoicomonas. The sequence goes on from CBDAQW010000010.1 coordinate 76,178, forward strand.
AGGCCAGTAATGTTTTCAGTCGCAAGGTGATATGACGCAGGAGAGCGAACTTCATACTTAGACCTGGCTGAACATGGTTTTCGATAGGAATAAAAAAAACAGGCTGGATTGTATACCAGCCTGAGAGATTTAAAAATGCCTGTACTGCTTTGTTCAGGCTGAGTTATCGACGTTCAATAATCATTGATCCTCGATAAACTCAGGATGAACAGAGTCTGATAAAGACAGCAACTGACGTTTAGATCTGTCTTTACAGAGCTGCTTATAGAGCATAAGTACCTGTCAGCATGTAAACATTACGCTTGTAGCTGTCATCGTCGTTACCAGCAACTTTCACGGACTCATCACGCTTGGTGTTCTGGTAAGACAGGGAAACCGTGGCGTTACGCATTACGCTCCAGTCAACGCCCAGATTGAACTGCTTCACAGTACGATCTTTCTGAACCTGACCGGCACGGTTTTCGATGTCGTCTTTGGTGTAAGTGAAGCCAGTGTTGGTGCTGATTTTAGACGTCCACTGGTGACTCCAGCTCAGAGTAGAGGTAGTGCCTTTGGTGAACAGGGTATTGTTTTGATCAGGGTTTTCGGAGTCAAAGCCGTAATCTCGGGCAGTACTCAGCTGGACTACGGAGTGATCTACAGGCATGTAGCTAACACCCACTTCCCAGCCGTTGAAGCTTTCGGTTTTGACGCCGGATACTTCACTGTCACGCTCACGACGACCCACTTTGGCATAACCGGTGGTTTTGGCAGTGGCTTCCCAGTTCAGACCAACCAGGTAACTGGTTACGTCATAGCCGAATTGACCAGCTTCGGTGTAGTCCAGCTTACGCTCTTTGATTTCCAGAAGAACATCGGTCTTTGGCATGAAGCGATAGTAACCGGTAGCACCGTACTCGGTGGTTTTGCGGTTGCTGCCTTCGTAATTGCCATTGGTTTTTTGGTATTTCTGTTTGTTCAGATTACCGAATACATCCACGCGGAACATGGCATCCATACCACCAAAGCCGTATACCAGACCACCCTGGGTGCGGGTGTATTCCGGAGCTTCCTTAGTGCCGCTGACAACAGAACCGGCATCGTGATAGCGACCCAGGTCAAAGTTGGCATCCAGTCGGTTACGGCTGTTGATGTCCTGATGGATGTTACCAGTTATGCCAAAATCGGTGAAGTTGGCATCAGACTCACTGGTGAAGTTGGTGCGTTTTGCCGCTAAAGTGGTTTCGTAGGTGCTCATGCCCTGTTGTGCTTTAAATTCAGCAGAGGCATCCAGTGTGTAAACGGTGGAGCTTTTATTGGCGTTTGCACCTTGACCTTCACGGAAGACGTTATCGTCATGGCCAATACTCAGTGTTGCCATTGGGGTCATTTCGACCGGGCCCAGATCAATGTGACCAGCGTCTTCTACGCCAGTGGCTGCAACTGCTGCTACGCCGTATCCTGTCAGCGCGATGGCCAGTGCGAGTTGGTTTACGTTAAACCCCTTCATTAATATTACCTTATTGGTTTTGAATGACCGCCGATGTAGGCATTTACTTAGTTCAGTTCGTACAGTTTGGCTCTCAAACGGCCAGATACTACTTTTGCAGGCATAAGGAATAACACACCTAGCCAACTGTACGACGCGGATTGTATTATAAAGATTAAGTCAATATAATTTCCAGCAGGTTTTGAGTCTTTTCATTTCTTTTGAATCTTTTGAAAAAACTGGCCTGATTATAAACGTGGCAATACGGGGTGAATCAATTGATTCCGGTATAGCCAGCTCCTGAATCGATTGCATCGAAAGGATACCCATGAAAAAACAATTTGTTGCAGCCACCGTTCTGGCGCTGTCGGCAATGACAGGAATAGCTCAGGCAGATTTAGCTTCTGATCTTACTCGTATGCCAGCTTCTGAAGCTCTTGCCATCGCCGTGCAAGATCAGAGCGTCTCTATTGAAGTTTTGATTTCTGAAGCCGCTGCGCAACTGGGACAAAGCCCACAATTGCTGAATGCACTGGTTAGTGCTGCAGTGGCCGCTTATCCGGAACAGGCCGCTCAGATCGTATACCAGGCGGTTAAAGCTGCGCCGGCACAAGCTCAGTCCATTACCAATGCGGCTGTTGCTCAGCTGGCTAACAACCCTGACGCCCAGCAGGCTGTATCAAGCTCAGCTAATGTTGCTGTTCAGGATTCTGGTTTTGATCGCAATACGCCAACAGAAGTTGTTGCAGAAAACACTGAGGTGACTGAGGTGAATACTGCGACTCCTGCGGTACTGCCACCACCACCGGCTGTGCGTAACAGCGGTTCCAGTGACAAGCCAACCAGCGTTAGCCCTCAATAAGCTGCGCTTTCAGACTCCTGAGTTTAATCAGGAGTCTGTTGTTAAATTTCTCACCGCTGACACTTTACAAAATTTTCTTCTTTATTCTGCGCAAAATATTCTATGTGCTGGTAATCTTTTTCTCTTTTTCCCCGATAAACCTGTTTATTATCCAAACTCATACAATGATCAGTGAATATCGGCACCCGATTAATAATTCTATTTATATTATTGGTACCTCGTCACCTTATGGCGTGCAGTTGCACAAATGGGTTGGCGATTTTTGGTGCTTACGAGTTTGCAACGCTCAATAGTATTGAACATTTTAAAGTTGAGGCTCTCGTTGATAGCGGGGCAATGACGACGGCTTTGGATGCCAGTGATATCAATATGCATGTCAACCGCCGTGGCCAGCGTTGGGTGTATTACGACTTCACCCACAAACCAACAGCAAAAACTATCACCATGCATCAACCTGTGAGTCGGGTCGTCAGGATCATCACTCATTCCGGCTCACCGACGGTCAGACCCGTTATTACCGGAACCATTAGTATTGGCAAAGTACGGAAGAAAGTTGAAATATCCCTGATAAATCGCAGTAATTTTCCTCAGCAATTGCTGATTGGTAGAAATTTTTTAGAGGGAGCGGCGCTCATACAATCTGGCAAAAAATACCTGCAAAGAGGGAAATAGAGCAATGGAAAGATGCTGGTCGGGTAACGCGTTTCTTACAGGGTATTTGATGTTATGGCCTCTCTTTGCACAGGCAACCCCTGAGTCCGTTGTTCATCGGGCGGTGGAGCCTGCACAGGTTTTACTGGATGTATCAATGCAGCAAAATCAACTGGCACTTTATCTAACCATACCTGCTAGTGCGCTTGAATGGGTAGCTCCCAATACGGTAGCAAAATCACTAGCTGACCAATTGCAAGGCTCATTGTGGAGTTGGTCAATGAATGAGGATGCCGGCTGCACTTTGAGGAACCATAGGGTTTTTATGCAGGCTGCTCCGACTCTCGATAACGGCAGTGCAAAAAACAGCATCCAAAGCATTTATGAGTTTCATTGTTTGGACATTGATCAGTTGAACCAGCTTGAGTTCGATGTGCAAGAGGGTCTGCCAGGGTTAAAGCAAGTGAATGCATGGATCTCGACACCTGACTGGCAAAACAAGCAGCTTTTAACCTTGCCTGAAAGGGTTTTGTATCTCAAACCTGAGTATTGAGCAGCAGGGGGGCGCCGCATGACTGAGCCATTGGCTGTTGATATTAAAAATCTGACATTGAATCTTGGTGGAAGCTGCTGCCTGGATATCCCTTCATTCTCTGTGAAACAGGGTGAGAGTATCATGCTGTTTGGGGGTAATAGCAGCGGAAAAACCACCCTGATGAAAATTCTCTCAGGAATAATACGACCACAGAGAGGCAGTGTGTGCGTCTTGGGTCGTGACTTAATCGCCATGAACAAAAATGAGTTAAGTCAGTTTCGTGCCGATCACGTTGGGCATATTTTCCAGAATTTAAATCTTCTTCCCTATTTAACTGCGCTGGAAAACCTTGTGCTTCCTTGTGGTTTTTCAGGTCTCAAAGCATCCTATGCTTCAAGCGACGGACTGAGCCCGGAGTATGAAGCTTATATGTTGCTGGCAAAGCTCAAGTTTGAAGACCCTAAACGGCTTCGCGTTCAGGCGGGTAAGCTGAGTAAAGGTCTGCAACAGCGCATTGCGGTCGTTCGTGCACTTATTGGTAAACCGGCATTAATTCTGGCGGATGAGCCTGATTCAGCGATGGGGAGTTACAGCAAAAAGCTGGTCTATGAACTGTTGACGGAGCGTGCCAGAGCACATAACAGTACGCTTATATGCATTAGCCATAACAAGGATGCCGATCAGTATTTTGATCGTCGGATCAATATGAAAAATATCAACACCGTGGCGGAGCTTAACCCCTTATGGTGATCCTGCAACTCACTTATAAAAGCCTGATGCGCCGCAAGCAAAAAGTGCTCATGGCGTTATCGGCTATGTCTCTTGCGTGCAGTTTTATTTTACTCTTGGTGCATTTTAAAGCAGAGTTTGCTCAGTCAGTTGGTCGTATATCCAGTCAGAGCGATCTGATTATTGGTGCCCCGTCACAGCCAGCGCACCTGGCATTGTTTGGGTTGTTCCGTATTGGTAATGCACCCCCGGCCATTAGTGAACGCTATCTGGATCAACTAGCCACGAATCCGGAGATTGAGTCAGTCATTCCCCTGAGTTTTCAGGAGAGCCATCGCGGTGTGATGGTGACGGGCACTAATGATCAAATTTTTTCTACCATCCGTTCTGATGGTTCTGAAGTGTTCTCAATAGGGGAAGGATTTACTACTCCAGACAGCATTGTGCTTGGGGCTGCAGTCGCTGAAAAGTTTGGCTATCACTTCGGAGAGTGGATGACCATTGCGGCCGGGCAGGAGCCATTGATTTCGGATGAATATCCGGATGCATTTAAAATAAATGGCATTTTGGCACCCACTGGGTCTGCTTTGGATAACAGTATTCTGGTGCCTCTTGCCACCCTGAAAAAACTCCGCCGGGAGCATCAGCCAGAACTGAATAATGATCAGAATATTAATCTGATGTTTGTGAAACTGCACACTAAGCAGGCATCGCTTCCAATTCAGAATCTGATCAGAAACCATTTCGATCATAAGCTTGAAGTTATTATTCCAGCCCAGGAGTTTGCTGTTATTAACCAGTACGCCGATCGCCTGATGAATAGCGTATTGGGGATTTTGTCCACAACCTTGTTAATGGCGTTGGTGATGGTTTTCTTCAGTGTGTCCAGCAGTTTAGCTGAACGTCGTCATGAGCTGGAAATACTGCAAATGCTGGGTGCCAAAAATTATCATGTTGCGCTGATCGGTTTGTTGGAGCCTCTCTCCATTATTCTGCTGGCATTGCTAATGGGGTTTGTCTTGTATATCTCGATGCTGGGATTGATAGAGCTGCTCGCTCCTGTTAACTGGCGATCCTGGCTGAGTGGACGCTGGGTATCGGTGAATGAGCTGGCTTCAATTTCAGTGTTATTACTTACAGGCTCTTTGTTAACCTGCTTTCCTGCATGGAGAGCTTACGGAGAGTTTGGTGGTTTGGAAAAGCAGTAGTTTGTTGTGTTGGAATGACGGATGATGTGTGGCCGTATTCCAGCTGGCTCGGCCTCGCTCAGTCTTTTAGGATAATGGTAGCGCAGAATGTACTGCTCTATTCTTTGTCGGCAATTCTTTCAGAATTACCGGTCTACAGGCTTGGTTCTGACTTAGGGTAGTGGCAATTTAGAAATTACCACTACCCTTAAACCACACTTTTTGATTCAGCAGGTTAGGGAAAACCATGAATACAAAATTTATCCGCCGTCTGGCATCACTATTTAAAACTCAGTTCCAATCACCGGAGTCATCACGCCCTGATGTAAAGGTACCGGGCTACGCCCTTGAACCTCGTATTATGCTGGATGCCGCTCTGGTCAGTACAGGTGTTGAAACTCTGGCAGATGCTGACAGTGTTGAAAATCAGGCGGATCATAGTTCAGTACAACCGGCAACCAGTACGGATAAAGAACAACTGGCTGAAGCGGTGGAAGCCATTAAACTTCCGCAGGCCCCTAAAGAGCTAGTTTTTATTGACCCTTCCGTTCCTGAGTACGACACCTTGCTGGAAGGCATGGCGGATAATGTTCAGGTTCATATTTTATCTTCTTCCGCCTCGCTTGCAGAAATGGCCGAAGTGCTTTCTGGTTATCAGAACCTTGATGCCATACATATTATTTCCCACGGCACTACAGGTGCTTTATCCCTCAGTGGTGAAACCGTTGATTTTGATTCGCTGGCATCACAGCAGGAAAATCTGGCGAGTATTGGTGAAGCATTAAATCTGGACGGGGATATTCTTCTTTATGGTTGTAATGTTGGTACTGATGGGGAAGGGCAGGCGTTTATTAGACAGTTTGCCGAAATGACCGGAGCGGACATAGCGGCCTCAGATGACCTAACGGGTACAGCTCAAAAGGGTGGTGACTGGATATTTGAAACAGCAGTGGGAACAATTACCACAGACATTGCAATTAGCTCATCGGTTATTGATCAATATGATTCAGTATTGAGCATACCTATTGAGGGTTCGGAAACACCTACACACATCAGTAATCGTATTGCTGTAGGTCAGGTATTTACGGCCACTGAGAATGGAGTAATTGAGCAAATACAGGTTGTTGCGAGCGAGCAATCAGACGGAGCATCTGATGCCACAGTCACTTTGAGCATATACGAAGAAGCTGGGCTTGGTGGAATACTGTTACATTCTCAGCAAGTTACACTGACTGATAGCATGATCGACTTGAATACCTTTACTTTTCAAATGATAGATATTAACTCTCCGGTCAATATCGTTGCAGGAAATGAGTACAGCTTTTATTTCTCTGGGGGGGCAAACTCAGGTGAGCAAGTATACTTGGCCTATGAGATACCCGGTAGCTATAACGATGGAGATATTATTTTTGATGGTTCAGTTAACGCTGGCGGAGATTTGATATTTAAAGTGGTTCAAGGGTCTGGTGTAAGCAACAGCGCCCCCTCCCTAACAGGCCTCCCAACCGATATCACCGCCACTGAAGACACTGAAAGTAATCTGGACTTATCCGCCGCCAGCTTTTTTGATCTCGAAGGCGATAACCTAACCGTTACTCTTTCAGTGAACGCTGGCACATTTACTTCACCTGTCAGTGGTGGAGGGGTAACGGCCACGCTGGTCAATAGCTCACAGATCACCTTGCAGGGCAGTGCCAATGCCATCAACACCTATCTGGATACTGTCAGCAATATTAAATATACCGGCGATCAAAACGCCAATGGTGACAATGTCGCAACTCTGACGATTTCTGCCACCGATGGCACAGATTCCATGAGCCAGCAGACAGTCAACATTGATATCACGCCAGTAAACGACGACCCCACTGCAAGCCTTCCGGCCAGTGTGGCTGCGACCGAAGATACTGAAAGCAATCTCGATTTATCGGCTTTGGAACTGGTAGATGTCGATGGTGATAACCTCACTGTCACCTTGACAATCAGTGCAGGCACATTCAGTTCTCCCGCAGAGGGTTCAGGGGTAGGCTCTGGCGTTACAGAAACTCTGGTCAATGACTCGGTGATTACGCTAACCGGCAGCGTCGCTGATATCAATTCCTATCTGGATACAGCGTCCAATATAAAGTACACGGGTGCGCAAAACGTTAGTGGCAATGGTGCTGCGACGATCACAGTGACAGCCAATGATGGTGCAGGCTCAGGCAATGTGACTCTTGGTAATATCAATATTAATATCGCTGCAGTAAACGACGA
>CBDAQW010000011.1:0-6962 GCA_965199185.1 Endozoicomonas sp.
TGCTTACAGTACCTGAGTGTTTTAATCCTGGTTGGCTCTTTATGGTATTGATGATAATGGATCCCTTAAGAATGATCGACTGGACTATTTGGTTTAATTGCTTAGCAGAGTACTCAACCCCAATGATTAAATTCTGTAGTTTTCTGTCTATTTCCTGCGAATTGTCATCATCGGGTAGATAACAGTGTTTTGCTGTGAGCACCATGATTTGCACCATATTTAACACTACGCCCATATCTAATTGGTTAGTGATAAATTTTGAGTGGTTCTTACCTGTTAAGCCAGGCATAATGCATAAGTGAATATTACCCAGCAAGTGCTTTATTTTACCCGCAAAGTGTGCAATGATGCCTCTAGCTTTTGTAATTTGCTTCTGTTTTTGCACTATTGTTGTGTTTTTCAAGTAATCCAGGAGTGAAGATACTCTGCTTGTGCAGCAGTCAATTTTGTCCTGAATTGACTTGCTGTCATTTCCTGTTATTAGCAACTCCTTCAAGGGAGGTTTGCGCTTACTTGTAGCCACATGGTCGAGTATGGACACCATGCTTCCTTCAGTGCACTCACCACGAAGTAAATTCGCGATCTTTTTTTCCATTTTAATGCTAGGCTGCGATGTTGGTCTCGCGGCCATTTTTGCAATGTTTTGCTGGGTTTCGATTTCCCTCCTTTTCCTGTTTTCAGCTCGGCGTTCAGTGTCTTTAGTGAGGATACTTACTCGTTTCTCAACTTGCTTTGCTACGGCGCTGTTTATTCTGTGCACGAGGGCCTTTACCTGTTTAAGACTGTTGCAATTGAACTCTACCCATGCCTCTTTCTCGTCCCATGCAACTCTATCCAGTCCCTTATTGAGCCCCACTTGCTGCTGGAGGTTTCCCATTACTCTGTCCAGTATGGCCATAATACGGGCCTTCTTAAACATGCAGCTATCTGTTGTACTGGTGGCGAGCCTCTCCCCAATTTCAACGGCCTGGGCCATAAGGGCGGCGTTGTCCTCCATCAGCCCGGCCCGTTGCTCGCAGCTTGGCACAGTGCGGGGGATGGCACCAAAGCTGGCGAGGCGGCAGGCCCTCAGGCCCTGCACCAGCGAATTGCGCACAGTTTGGGGGATGGCAACGGCGCACTCGGCCCGCTCGTCGCACTGGGCCCACCGCTCGGCCTCGCTGCGCCTGGCCTGGGCCCACCGCCACCGCTGCTGCTCCCCCAGCCTCTTGAGAAACTGCTCAAATTTGCAACTTTGGGCAGGGACAACCCCGTGGGGCTGTACACTTTGGGCAGGGTCAACCCCGTGGGGCTGTACACTTTGGGCAGGGACAACCCCGTGGGGCTGTACACTTTGGAGTGGAATTAACCGGGTTCTGTTTGCAACTTGCGCATTGTCTGAGTTGGTGCGCCCCCCAAAGATGTGCAGGATGCCCAGCACTGCTCTTTGGCTCTGGTCGGGGTCGTGCGGGATGAACTCGATGGATGCGCCCACTACGGCGGGCAGTGCCGGCATTACACTCAGGGCGCTAATGTGGACGGATACGCAGAGGGGGTCGCCCAGTGTAATTTGCAGCCGGTACAGCTGGCTGGACAGGGTGGGCTTCCCTGTGCAGTTGAAGGCGGTAATGCCGCCGAACAGGGCCAGAGTGCTGGCATCGATGCTGGTGCTCGCGTGGCTGCATAGGGCCGGTAAGTCCGTGGGGCTGCCCAGTTCGTCCACAATGGCAATGCGGGCGGGGTCTATGAACACTTCGAGCTCAAGATCAAATATCTCGAGGAATGGCGCGATATTGTTGTCTCGGTTGGCCCCACCGTAGAGCAACACCCACCTTTCCTGGACTCTGTTGGCAGTCCAACCGTATCTCTGGTACTTCTGGTCCGTTTTGATGATGGTGGTGCGGTGGTCTGTTGTGCTGTACTTTACAATCTCCCCAGAAACCCCTAAAGTGGAGGTAATTCCCCCGAATGAGTAAATGCAGTCGCGGTACCGGACAGACGCGTGGCTGGCAATGCCAAATGCACCGCCTGTCTCAATTCTGCGCAGAGAATTTTGCTTAATATCATAGGTAACGATACCCGGTTTTATTACCAAATCCTCCGACATTGCACTCGAATCTGTCACAACAAGCTGGTCAAATGTACCCAGGTACTTAGCCCTGAGTAAAGCTGCACTGTCTAGGATGCTCTTATTCGACAATGTTGTGCCTTGGTGTGATTCAGGAGGGCCCTTGATGCCCACACCACCGATGAAATAGACCACATTCATCTTAGGGTAGTAGACAGATGTGTGGTTTTTTAAAGCTGTTATATGTGAGGAGCCACGGGGTTGAATTCGGTTGTAGCAGTAGCTCAGCTTTGCCTGAACAGGATTTACCACAAAAGAGTAGAGCTCGTGCTCGCAGCTGTGCATATTTGAGCCTCCATACAGGTATATCTTGAGGATAGGACTGCTACCACTAGTGCAGCTATGAACAGGCACAACAGTGGATGAGTGGTTGTGCACACCCAGTGGATGAAAGGTGCGTGTTGTACTCATTTTACCCCTACAGTTCTTAAACAAACTTTGCTTAAATACCGGCAAACTGACAGATTTCAGTCCATTTATGTCAAACTGGGCTCTGGAGTTGACAGTAAGAGCCATGTTTAAGTCTTGAATTGGGACATCAGTGTCTGTGTTGTGGATCATATGGCTTTGATTCCCATTATCCCGTACGCATGAATCTTTAGCCTCATTACTTCTGCAGTTTTGAGTGGGTGTGGCACTAGGTTCCGAGGGATTAGTATTATTGGATTTATTACTTACAACTGTAGATCTATCCAACATTTCTTCCAGCTTAATGTCTAAAATATCACCTGTGGAAGTGCATATTTGGAAAGGGGTATAAGCATTGGTAGTGTGATCCTTGTACTTTAGTACGTCTACAGTGTGCACAATGTGATTCCCTTTCAGAAGAGTCAGTATATTTCCTTCCAATGTGGAGTTGTAAGCTAAGGTCATGTTCCTAGTAAAGTATAACTAATGTACATAAGCTATTGTATATGCTAATAGATACCACCATCTTAATAGACCAATGAAGTATTAAATGTAAGCTATAATGGAAAACAATGAACATGCTCGCTATCTTAAACTATAGAGTCACATCTGCTGCTAACATACCCTATCTACCCACTAACGTATCTGAACGCATCCGTGTTAGGCGCGTTACAAATATAACCCTTAAATGATTGTTAAGGTATTCAACAATTATTCAGCATGTAAATACTCATGTTAGAATTTATAAGTTATGAGCTATAGATAAAAAGACCCAAACTTTTACAATTGACTAAACTTCATGCAAAAACTACAGAAAGTTAATTAAAACTATACGTGTTATATTGAATGTATTTGAATTACATACATAATCCAGACAAAGTATGGAACATCAGAGGATTACAAACTGTTCTTTTACTAAATAAATAGATACTGAAGTCAATACTTGAAAGTAGTCATTAAGGACTAATAAAAAGATATAAAAGGTATTATTAGACACACACTAACGTATCTGGACTTAGGCAATTAGAGGTTTAACTTTGGCAGTGCACATTATACAGCCTTTAATCAACCAGTATGGCATATTTATTTTAAGAATCATAAGTTATTAGCTATAGTTATTTGCTATAATAAAAAATTGGACTAACTCAATATAAAAGCTATACACAAATTAAGTGTTCATGTTAGGTATACCTGATGTTTAGTCCCAACAATGTACAACAGATAACTACATTTTATGACTGAATACCATACGGACTATATACTCTGTGGATTTAATAAAAACGATCTGAACTATTATTAGACGTACACAACTTTAGTTATATTTAACGTTTAGATTAAATATAACATCCTAGCAATATAGTTCTTGGTACATTCCGTTTGGTATGAAGACCAAGGCTATTGTAAGAATTGACTGGTCAAGTGCACTTCATATTTTCTGAATTTAAGACCTTAGTATGCACATAACTGCCTGAAAAAGTACTCATTACTGCATTATTCTGGTGTGTGTGTTCTAATGATATTTTCATAGTTTGTATTAAAGTCCTTAATGACTGATGCCTTGGGTATTGTACTTGACTTTTAGTACCCTCTATTCTGTGATAAACAGTTTGGTTAAATAAATAAAAATAAAATAAATAAAATAGCGACACATTGTGGTCATTCCGCTTCTGCTGCATAGATATCAGTACTGTATATGTAAATCAAGTATGCTCAATACAACATGTGCATCTATAACTTTGCGTAGCTTATGCTTGGTGTTAGTCCTGTTGTTTAAATATAGTAACGGGGCATTGCATATATGGCACTTAAATTAGAAAGGCCTGATATGCAAACGCTAAGTGATTGCTAAGGCATGCAAAACACATAGAGGTTATACTTATAACGCGCCTAACATCTGAGACGCATGTATTATTCCGGTAGGTTTATATGGATACTACAAATAAAATCCCATTGTGGCTTATTAAGTGTGTACTAGGATGTGGTTATTAGTGATGTAGACAGCATTGATAAGGGGTGTTAATATGAGTGAAGATGCTTATGTTTACTACTGAATAGCTTTTCTATAGTTTCAGTGTCAAGTATGTTCCTCACAAGTGTCTCTACTGGGAGAAGGTCTTCATGGTGGAGTAAATCATACTCTGCAATGAACAGCATGTAGTGCTTAAAGGCTGTATTGATGTGACATTCTTCATTTAGGGTGCATATGGTGGTGTAGTGCGCGTAGTAGATATGCACGAATACTCGTATTAGGCGCTTAAATACACTCGAAACAATGCTTTTAAAATTCGGAGGGTACAGGTTGGATACTGGTTGGTCTTGTATTTGATTATGGGGGAATATCTGCTCATTATTTAGTTGTGTTTCTACCCATGTTAGTAATAGATGGATATAAAGAGGTGCTGAGACCCGTTTAGCCTTTGCTTTAGTTAAAGCATTGCCCTGTTGGGGCAGTAGTGGCGGTGGTGCTTTCCACAAATACTCTAATTTGGTGCCTCCATTCATAGAAGGGCATGTTTCCTCGGTGCAGTATTGCGTTAGGCTACCATAAATGATGTTTATAAGGTTATAAAAGTCAACTGTATGTGCTGCAAGCCAGTGATTCAACCCATCCACTTCTCTTAAAAGTACCAACGGCAACTTGACGCTTTCCTTCAAATTCTCAATATCGAGCAAGCTTAACGCAAGTTTATGCGTGTTGTAAATCACAGTACCATCTTTATGTTTCCTATGAGGTTTGAATGTCTTTGTTATGTCCATTACTCGACACTCAATAAAGTTGAACATTAAAACTATGTCATTATGTTACATATATACTTGATATTTACTGGAATAACCCCACTAATGTGGTAACTATGCGGTAAACTCACTGCTTCAGTCGGAACTGATTATTTAAGTCTTAGTGTTGGACTAAATGCGTGTAGAAAGCAAGCTGAGACCCCTAATATTAATTACAAAGAGTTAATTCATGTATACTTAGTATTTTTATTATAACTATTCAAATAGGTTACTTTTATTCAGAAGTTTGAATATTCTATGAGAAAATATCAAAATTCCGTTGTACTAAATAGGCCAGCATACACTCTGACTTAAACAATACTCGTAGTGTACCTATGTGGTGTTTAGAACAGGATATTTCATAAAGTATCGATAATATTCAGTTACGTAGCAGATAGTGTCAGTTATATTATCCAGGGTAGTTCTTAGTTGTTCTCTAATGAGAGCTGCTTTTATATTGCAATAGTGCCCATACTAAGTTTTGGTGTTTATGGACTATGGCTGCAAGTATCTGAGGATTGTGTTACTGCCGAGGGGCCCTGAATGTTGTGGATACTGCATAGTTGCTTTATCAGTTGTGTCTTGTAATTATTCTGGAGCAACATTTGGGACTGTCTATCCTTGGGGTCTGCCACGAGGGCAGATTGAGTGGCGGTGAGGAGCTCAGGCAGCACTTTTTTAATGAGTGTGTTTAGGATCTCCAGGTATTTGTTGCGCTTTTCGTCCTTGGGGCCTGGCATTTTACTCACAGAGACTTTCTTGTTCAGTATGAACTCCTCGTACATTTTTATGTCTGGGAAGTCGACGACTGCGTGTTTGTGCTTCTGCGCCAGCATTTTGTATGTTTCTTCGAGGTTTTCGACCTCTTTCTTCTTGGCTCTGTCGCGCCTGAACGTGGGGAGTGCTGCGTGGAGGTGCAGCATGACGAGGACGTGCCTGAGGACTTGCTGGGCCCTGTGGATCATTGCGGCGACCCGCTTGTCGAGGGCCTGGAGGGGGACGGTCTCGAGGAGCTCGTGGAGGAGGTCTGCCTTCTCGGCCGCGAAGAGCCGGTGGTCTGTGCCGGGGCGGTACGGGGCGGCCCAGAAGGAGGAGACGTAGACCCTGGGGGGCTCGGTGGAGCGGATGAGGCCGCTGAGGCGCCAGTAGAGGCAGCCGTAGACGCGCATGAGCTCCTGCGGGGTGACGGTGTCGGCCTTGTTGAGGACGATGCGGACCCTGCGCTCTGCCCCGCGCAGGGCGTGCTGGAAGAGGCGCTGCAGCTCGGCCCCCGCGTCGAGTTTGGTCGGGTCGAACACGAGGAGGACGAGGTCGCTGCGCTCGACGAACCAGCGGCACGCGGCCGCGTAGTCGTAGCGCCGGGCGTGCAGGCCCCCCGCGGCCTCGAGGACGCCCGGCGCGTCGACGAGGCAGACGGCGCGCAGCAGCGGGTGCGGCGCGTAGAGCCCGGCCAGGCCCCCGAGGGCCCCCGCGCCGAGCTCCCCGAAGCCGCGCAGGGGCAGCGCCGGGTCCGCGGCGAGGGCGGCGCCGGTGGCCCAGCGCGGCCCGTCCCCGTGGGCCAGCACGGTGAACCCATCGGTCAGCGGCTGCGGCCCCGTCCCGAGGTGCCCCGCCTGCACCAGGTAGTTAATAAAGCTGCTCTTCCCCGCCGAAAAGGGCCCCAGAAACGTCA
>CBDAQW010000012.1:0-109647 GCA_965199185.1 Endozoicomonas sp.
CTGGCGAATACGCTGTCATCATGGCCGCCGCTTCGGTTGGCGGGTAGTCGAACTTTAACTGAAGCGTGCCACCGCCAACCATTGTAAAATGGTCGTGTGGATTGACGACCAGCCAATTGTCGTAGTCAAACCCGTCAGGGTTTTCTTCCGATTTGGGCACAATGCTGCTATCCAGCCCCGGCTCACCTTCTGTAGCGCCACCCGTATTCATATAAACTGCATACTTGTAGATTTCTTGCTTGATTTCTTCGCTGGCCACGGTAATCGTGATGCCCGGAAACGCTTTCATAAAAACCCGCATACCGGTGAAATGGTCTGCATGACCATGACTGATAATCAGATGCGTAACCGGAAGATTTTTTGTTTTAATGTAGTTAACTAATTCTTCTGCTTCTGTCGTTAGCCGCAAAGAATCCAACACGGTAATAGTCTTGCCGTTGGAGAAAATATAGGAATTAACAGAAGCATATTTTCCATACCAAACATCGACGGTAATGCCAGTTTCAGGTGTAGCGGTATCGCTGTCGAATAATGTAGAAGACAGTTGTAAGGATTCCATTTGTTTTTTTCTCTTTTTATTCTGGACGAACACTGTCGTAAGTACAGTGTCCGTTATGCTATTGCGTCACAAGGAATGACTATCAACGTGTGCCCATTAATTTATCCGGCAGCCAGAGTACGATTTCCGGAAATACCATGCACAGAATTAACACGCAGAGTTTCAGAAGAATAAATGGGGTGATGGAACGATAAATATCCATCATGGTAATCCCCGGAGGCGCAATGCCCTTCAAATAAAACAACGCAAAACCGTAAGGCGGCGTTTGCACTGCAATCCCGATGTTCAGAATCATCAAAATGCCGAACCAGATGGGGTCATAACCCAAAGAAACCACAATCGGTACAAACAATGGTGCGCACATCAGGACGATAATCAGCTCATCAATAATGAAGCCAAGCAGCAACATAATGATTTGCATCATAATAATGACACCAATGGGCGGCAGCCCAAGGTCACTGGTCAGGTCAGCCACCATGGTTTGTACGCCACTGAGCATGTGGAAATTATTAAAAATGGATGCACCAAAAATAATCCACATGGCAGCACTGACCAATAGAGCCGTTTCAAAACCGGCGGCTTTAAACATTTTGAAGCGGAAGCGCTTGAACAGAATGGACAGTAAAATTGCTCCCATCACACCTAAGGCTCCGGACTCCGTTGGTGTCGCAACGCCGGTCATAATGCTGCCGAGAACGATGAAGATGAGTAACAACGAGAAAAAACCATCGCGGGCGGTGCGGATTTTTTGGGCGGGTGTCATACGACTTTCGTCGCCAGTTCCCATGGGGGCTTTTTCCGGATTGAGTTTGCAGCTGACGACGACATAGATGACCATCAGAGTGATGGAAATCAGTGCCGGAACAATAGCCGCAATAAACATTCTACCCACTGAATTTTGCGTGGTGGCAGAATACATAATCATCGGAATACTGGGCGGAATCAAAATACCAAGGCTACCACCGGCCATAATAACACCCAGCGCCAGTCGTTTATCGTAACCACGCTCGAGCATTGGTTTAAGAGCAATGGTTCCCGACGTCATAATGCCGGCACCAATAATGCCCACCATAGCGCCAATCATTGAACAAACCCCAATAACACTGATCGCCAGAGAGCCTCTTACCCGGCCTATTAGTAACTGACTGGCGTTAAACATGGCGTCGCCAATACCTGAGCGGGTTAATAGCTGCCCCATATAAATGTAGAGAGGCGTCGCCAGCAAGATAAAGCTGAAAAAGGTACTGTCAATTGTCGTCGGTACGATATGGAAAATACCTTCACCCCAGGTGAGATAGCCCACACCCATGGCGATACCGCCCAATGCCAGCCCGACTGGAGCGCCCAGAGCAAAACTGATCAGAATGCAGCCGATCAGTAACAGCGTCAGAACTTCGATACTCATGAGTTTTCCTTATCTACTGAATCATTGTTTGACTGAGTTGGTTCTTTACCTGAGATATGGAGTTTGTTTCCGGTCACCAGAAAATACAGGCTTTGCAACATATCGCTGGTCAACTGGAGAATAAACAGGCTACAGGCGGTCATCATCATGACCCAGAAATGAGCCATAGTGGGTGCCCATTCAGACTGGCGGCGGTAGTTAAATTCAATCGCCTCCTCGAGTTTTCCGAAACTCATCATGACGATGATGCCCAGGAAAAAAATTGCTAGTGAAAAGGAGAATAAATTAAACAGTGCCCGAACCCTGAGTGGCACTGAAAGGTACACCACATCAACGACGATGTGCGTTTTGTTCTGCTGTGCCAGAGCACCGGCAAGGGCTGCTATATAACCAAACAAAAACAGAGAAACATCATAAGCCCAGATCGTAGGGCTGTTGAGTGCATATCGGGAAAACACTTCAAAGGATACCGTCAGCGCCAAAAGCGGCATCAGAAAAGAAGATGAAAGACCAATGACGTATACAATTCGATTGATACCACGGCAGTAGTTGGCAATCAGGGTTATGAACATAACTGTCTGTCCGTTGAGTCAGTCAACAACCTGAAGGAAGGAGCGACGATTGCTGAAGTGTTGCTGTCAGTCAGACTCCGGAGCCGGAGCCTGACACTACTGAGAATGAAGAAGGTTTACTGCTGCAGGATTTTGACCAGCTCACTGCTGTACTTGTCGGCACTGGCGTAGTCAGTCCAGAGACTTTGTGCTGCTGCTGCCCACTTATCCTTGTCTGCTTGGCTTGGCTCCGGGCTCCACTTCATGCCCTTGGCTTCCATATCCGCAACCGCTTCAGACTCCCACAAACGAGACTTTGTCATCTGTTCACGGGCATGGGTAGCACTGGCAGCACGAACAATGGCTTGCAGATCCGGAGTCAGTTTATTCCATGCCTGCTTATTAACAATGATTGGGAAAGTTTGAGCGCCAGCAACCGGGAGACGGTACATGTATTTTGCAACTTCGGCATGGTTACCATCACGGTGATCAATCAGGTTACTGCCGATAGAACCATCGATAACACCAGTTGCAAGACTGGTATAAATTTCACTCCAGGAAAGAGATGCAGGTGAAGCGCCAAGGTTACGCAGGAACTTACCGTAAGCACCCGGTGCCCGAATCTTCATGCCTTTAAAGTCTTCAACAGAATTAATGGGCTTTTTGGTGAGAATGTAAACAGGAAGTTGAATATAAGGTTCCAGCCATACCAGACCTTGTTTACCGTAGGCTTCTTCCAGTATTTGGCCCCAGCCCTTCTCATGGAAGAGAGCACTCAACTCACCCACATCGGCGGTGGTTCCTGGCAGACCAACTTCAACAACACCGGGAGGGAATTCACCAGCGTGCATCGCTTGGAAAGGAGCGCCAATAGTCATCAGTCCGGATTTTACCGCACCCAGAATGCCGGATGTTCCAATGCCTTCGCCAGCGTAGGTCATCTTGATGGAGATGCGACCGTTAGACATCTGTTCAATATTTTTGGCAAAGTCTTCGTACAGACCCGCATGCCCTGTACCTCTTGGGTACAAGTTAGAAAAGCGCCAGTTATGTTCTGCTGCGAAACTATTGGATGCCACTGGTAGAGACGCTGCCACAGCCAGTGCACAGTACGTAATGCTTTTTTTCAGGGATTTTGTAAATTTCTGAGAAAATAAATTCATACACGAGCTCCTTATTTTTGTTATCTATCGTCTGGAATGCTTATTGAGTGTCAGACTGCTCGGTTAACCAATGATCAGAGGTACCTCATTTGAGAGAAGAATACCAACCTGATGGCGGTTGTCTGACATGATTGCAGCTTATGCTGCAGGTATAAATACCAATATGTTAAAGTAAAGTTATAAAATTCATTACCTTTGCGGTTTGGCAGTGATGTTAACCGTTGTTCGGGTTAAAAATAATGACAAGAATTACTAACCCCATAGGGCAGGCAGGTGATTATGAAATCAGGCATCTGCGTATTTTTAAAGCCGTTGTCGAGTGTGGTGGTTTTTCAGCCGCAGCAACGGAACTTAATATCAGCCGGTCAACCATCAGTGTTCATATTTCCAATCTTGAATCTCGCCTGAATCTCATTTTATGCCGGCGGGGCAGAGCTGGCTTTTCGCTCACTGAAGAAGGCACTGTCGTGTATGAGGCAGCCATTAAACTGTTGGGTGAACTTGAAGATTTTCGCAGCACAATCACACATCTGGACGCGACGATGTCTGGCGCTCTCAAGCTGGTATTCAGTGACAGTATTGGCCTCGACCCCCGAGGTTGTATCCCAAGAACCATAGAGAAGTTTTCTGCCAGCGCCAGTGCCGTTCATTTATCCATTGATGTTGCATCTATGACAGAAATTGAACGCATGGTCATGAACAAAGAAATGGATATTGGTTTTATTCCATACACTCGCCCGCTGGATGGTTTGAAATATCACTATTTATTAGATGACGTCTGTTATCTTTATTGCGGCAGAGGGCATCCACTGTTTGTGCTTGAAGACAGTGAAATCGATGATGACTTGGTAAACAGTTATCCGGTGGTTCACGCTGGTTTGAAAGCCCATGAAATGATTAATAAACACATTGCCAAAATGAATTCCAAGGCAACAGCCTATAACTATGAATCTCGACTGGCGCTCATACGGTCATCAAGGTACATCGGGTTTTTGCCAGAATTCTATGCTCAACCCTGGGTAGAAAAGGGTGTGTTAAAGCCGATCTGTCAAAACCGGTATTACAACCTGAAGATTATGGCGATCACGAAAAAAACGGTCACCATTAACAAAGTGAAAGATCGCTTTTTGCAAATTCTCAAGGAAGTGAGTTTGGAGTTAAGGGCAGCTGAAACAGTCAGTTAATGTTTAAGTTAACTGACTGCTTATGAAAGAAAGGTATTGCTATGGGGGGAGCAATACCTCATTTGTTATTGAGACTTACCGTCTTTCGCATAAAGAGCAACCAGCACAGCAACGTAACCACCAATAGCGCCAGTTTGTAGCCAGTAAGCGATGGTTGACTGACCATCCTCCAGAACCAGAGCCAGTGCATCAGACAGGTTCACGGCGCTCAAACCCAGTGCGGTTAATGCCAGTACGATGATAGCGAGCAGTGCAGCATCTCGATGCTTGGACGCAAGGTAAAACAGAGCCACATAAGAGCAGACAGCGAATGAAATAATTTTGTCCTGATAGGCATAAAACGGTGTGTCGTAATAAATAAACAACACTGGAAGTTTAATGCCGAAAAAGTGCGCAATAGCCATACAAACAAAGTAGGCGGCGCCACTCAGGAATGCAATTCTAGTGATTGAAGAGTTCATGTCTTTCCTTCTGTCAAATGACGTTTGTTGGTTACCATAGGCACAAAAATCTGTACCCCTAATAATAGTACCAAGCAAGATTTCTGTGTATTTTTGCTGAATACAACTTGTTGGAATTTATTATGTCAGAATTGAATAAAGAGCTTGAGGGGCTAACATGCCATATTAAGGTTTAGATGCGACACATAGTGTAAAGGTGTTGTGTAAAAACGTGGTGCAAAAAGCTTGCACCACAACCAGCAGAATACAATTATTGTTGTATTAAGTTTCCGGCCATTTGGAACCGAGTATTTCTGTTTTATTGGGCTGATGCTATGTTAAGGCGCAACAACGGGAGCATAGCAACAAGCTATGTGACCAGAGTTGTAAACGTGTAGGGCGATGCTTTAAAAGAGAGGAAAGTATAACAACACGCTTCCTCTCTTTTTATTGTGAAGCTATCAGAACGGCATGATAGCCAAAGCCTGGAAGTAGGTGTTGGTATTATCATTACCCTGTGGGCCGTTATCTTTCTCAGGAGAGAAAAAGCCTAGCAGCGGGCTGATAATCAGGTGATCGTTCACAACCCATTCCGCAAAGAGGTTGAGTTCTTTGGCATCGGTGCGATCAGAGCGGTTCGTAGTGTCATTAAAATCAAAATAAAGCGCACCTACCGTGATCAACTCACTGGGGTTTGCTTTTACGCCCAGATGATGGACATCCACTCCGGTATTACCGGGGCCTGCTGCACCGTAGTTAGCCCAGACTTCACCTTGAAACCAGGTTCCATAACCCCGGTTAAATCCGGTAAATAGTTGGTCATAATTATCATCAAAACTGCTGTATCGATAATTTACAGAAGGTGACCACGGCGCATTGGCAAATGTCCAGCCAGCTTCGGCATACCAGGCGCTGCCATTAGGGGTGTTATTGCCATTGGTCTGATTAACAATTTCACCGGACAGAAACAGATTCTCAACACCAGCATTACCTTGATAGCGAATACTGTAGGTTTTCTGTCCATCACGCTGTAAATTGTCGAAGGCACCACCGGCGATACCCGTAGGCTTGGTGTCCAGACCTTTCAAATAAAAGGCACCAAACGTTCCGATATCAGACACATATTCGAGATTCAGACCTGCCATTTCCGGACGGCCCTGAGCTTTGTTATCGGATTCGAGCCAGAACAGGTCTGAACGCAAACCTTCTTCACCACCGAGTTTAATCAGTAATGACTGATCAAATGCTTTACGGGCTGCAAGCCAGTAGGCACCGCCACGATTGAGGTCGCTATCAATGGCTTCTCCAAAGTTCAAGGCGTCACCGTTAAGAATAAAACCGTCACCGATGGTGATATTCTGACGACCCACAGAGATTTCAACATTGTCGGTGCGATAGCCAAGATAAAGGTCTTCGATTCGAGTTTGGCGCTCTTCTCCGGCTGTGGTTCCGGAAGCTTCACCATCCCCCCACGAGCCGGCACTCACCGCATTGATAGCCCCAAACACAGAGTGTTTGTTGTTCAACTGCTGGCTACCGGAAAAGCCATACTTGGCGTAGGCTTCAGTCCATACTGGTGAGCTTGCAGAATTACCGTAGGTTTCTTGACTGTTAAAATAACCGGCTACTAATTCAAGGTCAGCATTGAGTTCACGACCATTTTCATTGATTAAATTAGCAGCAGCAGCCGGGTTAGCTGATAAAGCGATCGCCGTTACTAGCGATGTCATCGGCAGTATGCTTTTAAGCTTGTAATTCACTGTCGTTTTTCCTGTACGTTGTTATTTTTATTGTTCAAAAGCATCATTAAAGAATGCTTGGGAAACAGTCAATTTCATCCTGCAGTTATCAACAACTAAGGATGTTCACACATAAGTACTATAACGGACTCTATATTGAAAGAGTGGATGTTGATGTAATTACATAAAAACCTCCTGTTGTATTATCATTGAAAACAAATGTGAATCAGATTTGCTTGCTGTAAAACATCGGCCCGCCTCTGAAGCGAGGGAATCCATAGCCATTCAACCAAATGGTATCGAGATCACTGGCTTTACTGGCAATGCCTTCTTCCAGAATTTGATTGCCTTCATCAATCAACGCCTGAACCAGCCGCTGTTGAATTTCTGCTTCCCCGATCTCTCTGGATGAAATCCCCAGTTTATCCGCTTCGTGTCGTATGATTTTTACGGCTTCGTCGTCGTGGAATTTCTTTCCATTGTCATCATAGCGATAAAAACCTGCACCGGTTTTACGACCAAGACGACCATGTTCAACCATGGCATTGGCGGGCTTGAAGTAAGATGGGTCATCAGGCAAATCGGTTCTTTCCTGTCTGGCTTTATAGGCAATATCGATACCAGACATATCATTCACAGCAAAGGGCCCCATCGCCATGCCCCATTTAGTCATAGCATTATCAACCTGTTCCGGCGTAGCGCCTTCAAGCAACAGCCTGTTCGCTTCCCGGCCATAGCTGGCATACATGCGGTTACCGGCAAAACCGTAACAAATGCCCACCAGTACACTGATCTTTTTGATCTGTTTGCCAAGGTTCATCACCGTCACTAGCGTTTGATGGCTGGTATCCGACGTTTTAACTACTTCCAGAAGTTTCATGATGTTGGCCGGGCTGAAAAAGTGCATACCGACAATTTGCTCTTTACGGCCAGTCACGGCCGCGATCTGTTCAATATCAAGATAAGAGGTATTGGTCGCCAGAATCGCGCTGGGCTTGCAGACGTTGTCCAGCTCGGTAAAAATCGATTTTTTCACTTCCATGTTTTCAAAAGCAGCTTCTACAACCAAGTCGATATCAGCAAGGTCCTGATAGCTGCAGGTGCCTCGTATGTTCTCGAATCGGGTAGCTGCCTGAGCTTCGGATAGACGTCCTTTGGCGACCAGTTTCTGATAATTTTTCTGAATCGCAGACAAACCTTTTTGCAGGTTCGCTTCTGCAAGCTCCAGCAGAGTGACTTTTATTCCGGCATCAGCAAAACAAATTGCTATCCCCTGTCCCATTGTGCCGGCACCAATAACAGCTACAGAATTGATGGAAGAAGGTTTAATGTCTGAGCTGATGCCTTCCAGTTTGGAGGCTTTCTTTTCCGCAAAAAAAGCGTGACGCATAGCGCTGGACTGGCTGGAATCACGACAGGCAACAAACATTTCCCGCTCTTTTTTTAGTCCTTCGGAAAAACTGAGTTTCGTTGCATTTTCAATAGAATCAACAACTCGCTGAGGCGCATTTTGCCCTTTTGCTCTTTTAGACAACGTTTGTCGCCAGCTATCAAAGTTAACATCGCCAACGTCCGCTGTACGAGATGTAATATCTGGAAGTGGTTGACCGTCGGCAAGCTTTTCAAGGGCAAAGTTGATAGCCGCTTCGGATAGGTCTTCAGAGTCAACAATCAGATCAATCACACTCTGTTCAGCCACACTTTCAACGGTTTTATGTTTACCGGAGCTGGCCATTTCCAAAGCCAGGTTAACACCGGCGATACGCGGCAGAAGCTGAGTGCCTCCGGCACCGGGAATAAGGCCAAGATTCACTTCCGGCAGGCCGACTTTGGTACCGGCTTTGGCGACACGATAATGACAGGACAACGCTGTTTCAAAACCACCCCCCAAGACTGTGCCATGCAGCGCTGCAACGATTAATTTATTTGAGTTTTGTAGTTTATTAAGGACATCAGGTAGATGAGGTTCCAGAGGTGTTTTGCCAAACTCTGAGATGTCCGCACCCGCAATAAAGGTTTTTCCTGCACAAGCCAGAACAATGCCTTCGATAGACGGGTCATCAAGGGCTTGTTGCAGGCAATCAACGATACCCTGTCGTACAGAGTGAGACAGGGCATTCACCGGCGGGTTATCAACGGTAATAATCGCGATGTTTTGTGTTTGATTGAGTGTGACTGGTTGCATCATTATTGTTATCCGTGTTGATCAAAATGTTTTTGGCTATAAACCACCAAAGCGTTGATAAAACTCGCTTCTTGCGGGAGGTAATAGCCCATTAGTATTTTCAAAAGTGTGTTGAATATAGTGAACAGACTGAGTAGTCAGGCTCTTATAAAGTTTCTGCAAAAGATCGTGCGCTTCATGGCCAACCCAGTCATGAGGTAAGACCTCACCGGGAAAATTCGGGTCTTTTAAAATAATTCGACGAAAGTCGTGTAGTAGTAATGTGCGCAGAGTAAAACTGTCAATGTCCGATAAATTGTTTTTTGCGACAGACTGCTTCCAAGGACGATAAAAGGCGACAAAGTCTTCATAAGCTCTTTGCAGTGCAGGCAGGTCCCACAGTTTAGTCGCCAGCGATTGAAGGTTATTGGATGAGAGAACGCCATTAGGTGAAGCGGACATGACGATGACTGAATCCACAAGCCTTAATTCTGTCAGCGTTTCTTTCAGGGATTGCCTATCTGGTGAAGGGTGAGCAAACACTCCGGTAGAAAGTAATTTAAAACCTTGCCAGTTGAGGGATTTGCGAAATGGTTCGCGCTTTTCTTCAGAAATGGTGGTAGGAATAACCAATGTCCAGTTGCTGTCCCAGACTTTATGTTCCGGGTGATAAATTCTTCTTGCGGCTTTTTCATAATGGCTTTTCGCCATGTCAGTAAAGCAATAATAGCTAAGGCGACCTACTTTTCTCGTATCCAGCCACTCACTTTGCACAAGACGATAAACCGCAGTTCTGACCAGTCGCTCATTGAAGCCAAACAGCTCCATAGCAGCCACCAGACTCCCCATCCAGATCCAACCGCCGTGCTGTGAGACGGTATCGCCAAACAAAGTGACCATCATTGATTTGCCGCTGATATGGTTATCAGTGATGCGCTGTTGTACAGACTTTTTCAGGTTTTTGTTATTTTGCAAAACAAACATTCCAAAGGTACTGAACCCCGGTTGAGTGAAGACTCAACCGAGGCTCTATCAATAAACTGACTTGATATTACTACCTTTGGTCAAAGTCTACTTCTACCACTTCTGAAACCGGGTGTGCCTGACAAGTCAGAATATAACCCTGCTCAATTTCATGGGGTTCCAGTCCATGACTAATGTCCATATCCACCTGCCCTTTTACCAGTTTGGCTTTACAGGTAGAGCAGACGCCTGCCTTACATGAATAAGGCAATTCAAGCCCTTGCTCCATGCCAGCGTCAAGAATATTTTCTCCGGTCGCTGCCAAATCGAAGGTTAATGCACGACCATCGGCTCTTACTGTGACCGCACTGGTTTTGTTTTCACCATACTCATGAACTCTTTGCTTGGCTTTTTGCATGCGCTCTTCGGAATCGGCCGCTGAGCTGGCAAACAGTTCATAATGAATCTGACTGTTATCCAAACCTTCCAGACGAAAACCACGAGAAACCTCAGACATCATACTTTCCGGGCCGCATATAAAGGCTTCATCCGTACGCTTGATATCGATCATCTTGTGCTTTTGCAACTCATAACCTTTGCGGTTATCAATATGTCCACTGAGCAAATCAGAACCCTGATCTTCACGGGACATGATATTGATCCACTTAAAGCGATTCATGTAGCGGTTTTTCAGGAAACTGAGTTCTTCCCGGAACATAGAAGTGCTGGTGGTGCGGTTACCATAAACCAGAGTGACATCGCTATCCTGTTCTGTTTCAAGAACGGTTTTCATAATGGACAGCATGGGCGTAATACCACTACCAACGGCCAGACACATGTAGTTTTTTTTGTTCTCCGGTGACACTTCGGTGTAAAACTTTCCTTGTGGAGGCATGACCATGACGGTGTCGCCTTTGGCCAATTTGTCATTAGCAAAGTTGGAGAACAGCCCGCCTTCAACCCGCTTAATGCCGACACGAATATCACCATCATTGACGCCGGAACAAATAGAATACGAACGTCGTACTTCCTGACCATCAATAGAAGCTTGCAAGGTCAGGTACTGCCCCTGCTTGAATTGAAAAGTTGATTTCAGATCTTCAGGTACGTCAAAGGTTAGACAAACCGCCGAATCCGTTTCAGGCTGTACATCAGCAATAGTCAGTGGATAAAACTGTGGAGTAGACATAGCCTCACCTTATTTTTTTGTTACCAGCCTGAACAGAGCACTGGCGAACTTATTATTTTCAGAGTCTTTTGAAGTAATCAAACGGTTCTGAACAGTCCCCGCACTGAAACAGTGCTTTGCAGGCGGTAGAACCAAACTCACTGATTCGGGTTGTATTTTCTGAGTGACAGTGAGGACATTTGACGGAGCTGTTCGGCGTTACCGGATGTCCGGAATCATCACAGGCTTCTTCTGGTGCATCATCCGGTGGCGCGATACCGTAATTACGCAGCTGATGCTGACCTGTATTGGTAATCCAATCGGTTGTCCAGGCTGGAGCCAGACGGGTTTTAACCGACACTTGTCTGATACCTTCATGGTGGAGTACGCTTTTTATATCATCGCGCATCTGGTCCATTGCCGGGCAGCCGGAATAGGTGGGTGTGATGGTGACAATCACTTGTTCACCCACCTGTTCTACATCCTGAAGAACCCCCATATCCCAGAGAGAAATCGCCGGGATTTCCGGGTCTTTCACCTGATCCAGCAACTGCCAGAGTTCATTAAGATCGGAGTTACGTCTTGCCAGTTCCCGCTGATAGCGGGATTCTGGCATTAAAGGAATTGCAGTGCCCATAGGGTTACCACTCACAACCAGGATAAGCTCGATGAACACTTTGCATAACGCTGAGCATCTGACCGAGATACTCAGTATGATAGCCCCGTCGTCCACCCCGAACGGCCCATTCTTCGGTCGGCACCGATAGGGTCGCTTCGGTTAGAAGGTCAGTGACGTCTTTGAGCCATTGAGCTTTGAACTGGTTTGCATCAACGGCAATACCCAACTCAATCAGTCGCTGTTCAAGCTCATCGGTTTCAAACAATTCATGGGTGAAACCCCAGAGATCATCAACCGCTGTTTGCATTCTTTGATGGCTTTCTTCAGTGCCATCACCCAAACGCAATGTCCAGTGACGACTTCTGCGCAGATGATAGCGAGTCTCTTTCACCGCTTTCTTGGCAACCGCAGCGAGATTTTCATCTTTTGACTGAACCAGTGCATCCAGATAATAAGTATTGAAAATATCGACCAGCAGCTGACGAACCGTCGTGTAAGCAAAGTCGCCTTTCGGCAGTTCATTAATCAGATGGTTCTGGTAGTCACGTTCGCTGCGCATGAAAGCAAAATCATCTTCTGTGCGACCTTTGTCTTCCAGATCGGCGGCGTAGGTGTAATACATCCGGGCACGACCAATAAAGTCCAGCGCCACGTTACCCAGTGCAATATCTTCTTCCAGGAATGGCCCGTTACTGACCCACTCGGAGATGCGGTGTCCGAGAACACAGGCATCATCACCCAGACGACTGGCGTAGGTGATCAAATCCTGCTTTTGTTCATCGGTGAGCGTTGCAATAAAATCAGACATGTCAAACTCCCTTACATATTGCCGACTTCTTTGGGCAGAGGGTAATAAGT
This sequence comes from Endozoicomonas sp., assembly GCA_965199185.1. Taxonomy (GTDB): domain Bacteria; phylum Pseudomonadota; class Gammaproteobacteria; order Pseudomonadales; family Endozoicomonadaceae; genus Endozoicomonas. Next base: position 12,814 of record CBDAQW010000012.1, read on the forward strand.
GGCATGCCGGTATGGCTTGTCATCGGATGGATCAAAAAAACTGTCGCTGTCGTCTTCTTGAGAAGCGCAAATATCTCTGGATTTAACCACCCAGAGGCTAACGCCTTCACTGCGACGGGTGTAAACATCGCGAGCATAATCCAGTGCCTGTTCATGGTCTTCTGCGTGCAGGCTGCCTACATGCTTATGATCCAGACCACGCTTGGAACGCACAAACACTTCAAACAATTCCAGCTTTTCAAGAGTCATTAGCTGAATCTCCCGTTATTTTTGTTATTTTCAGGCCGCAGAACTCTGTTCACGGCGAGACTTCTTTTCGTTGTAGGCCAGTTGAGCATCACGAACCCAGGTGCCTTCCTCGTGGGCACGAATATGGTGCTGGACACGCTGGCGGTTGCAATAACCATCGCCATTAATCACACGATAAAATTCATCCCAATCGATTTCACCGTGATCGTAATGACCGCGCTCTTCATTCCACTTGATGGCTTTATCCGGATGCTCAAGACCAAGGTATTCGATCTGTGGAACCGTCTGATCGATAAATTTCTGACGCAAATCGTCGTTAGTTTCACGTTTGATCTTCCACTTCATCGACTGAGCAGAATGCGCCGATTCAGAGTCATGCGGGCCAAACATCATCAGGGCTGGCCAGTAAAAACGGTTCAGAGAGTCCTGGGCCATTTGTTTTTGTTCAGGCGTTCCATGAGCCAGAGCGATCATGATCTGGTAACCCTGACGCTGATGGAAACTCTCTTCTTTACAAATCCGAATCATCCCTCTGGAATAAGGTCCGTAAGAAGTTCTTTGCAAAGACACCTGATTAACAATAGCGGCGCCATCGACCAACCAGCCAATCGCACCCACATCACCCCAGGTTTGTGTTGGGTAGTTGAAAATTGACGCATATTTTGCTTTGCCGGTTTGCAGAGCTTCAATCATTTCGGAGCGGGAAGTGCCCAGAGATTCTGCAGCACTGTAGAGATAAAGCCCGTGACCGGCTTCATCCTGAACTTTTGCCAGCAGCACTGCTTTGCGACGTAAAGACGGCGCTCTGGTAATCCAGTTTCCTTCGGGCTGCTCACCAATCACTTCTGAATGAGCATGCTGTGAAATTTGGCGAACAAGGTTCTTGCGATAAGCTTCCGGCATCCAGTCCTTAGGCTCTATTTTTTGTTCGCTATCAATTTTCTGTTGGAAGATAGCCTCTAATTCTTCAAGACTTTTATTATATTCAGGCATAGATCACTCGTTATTCTTTTTTCTTTATGATACATATTTTTTCAATAAATGAAATATCTGTATCATATAAATCATAGCGATAAAGGCATTAAACTCTCTCGATAATCATCGCAATGCCTTGTCCAACACCAATACACATGCTGCAAAGCGCATACCGACCGCCGGTTCTGTGCAACTGATACATGGCAGTAGTCACCAGCCTTGCACCACTGGCTCCGAGAGGGTGACCAAGAGCAATGGCACCACCATTAGGGTTTACATGAGCTGCATCGTCAGGCAATCCAAGGTCTCTCAATACAGCAAGACTTTGTGCAGCAAACGCTTCGTTAATCTCAATAACATCCATTTCTTCAAGGCTTAGCCCGGTCTTTTCCAATACACGACGAATTGCCGGTGCAGGGCCAAAGCCCATAATGCGCGGCTCAAGCCCTACGGTCGCCATGCCTACAATTTTTGCTTTAGGCGTAAGAGCGTGTTGTTGCACTGCATTTTCAGAAGCAATTAATAATGCACAAGCACCGTCGTTTACGCCGGAAGCGTTGCCTGCTGTTACTGAGCCGCCTTTACGAAACGGCGTTGGGAGAGAAGCCAATGCTTCTAACGACGTTGCTCGTAAATGCTCATCATCGACGAAATTCAGAGGCTCTTTTTTCCTGCGAGGGATTTCTACCGGAACAATTTCTTCGGAAAAAATACCATCAGCCTGTGCCTGTGCCGCTTTCTGTTGACTGCGCAGAGCAAACAAGTCCTGATCTTCCCGGCTGATATTAAAATCTTCCGCCACGTTTTCTGCAGTTTCTGGCATCGAGTCAATGCCAAACTGTTGCTCCATCAGTTTGTTAACAAAACGCCAACCAATGGTGGTATCAAAAATCTCGGCTTTACGGCTAAATGGTGCATCGGACTTACCCATAACAAAAGGCGCTCTGGACATAGACTCAACGCCACCGGCAATCGCCAGTTCTATTTCACCGCTACGAATGGCTCTTGCCGCTGTACCTATAGCATCCATACCCGAACCGCAAAGGCGGTTTAACGTAGTGCCGGGCACAGTAACGGGCAGACCTGCCAGCAAAGCACTCATACGGGCAACGTCACGATTATCTTCACCCGCCTGATTGGCGCAGCCGTAAAAAATATCTTCAACCGCCTGCCAGTCAAGATCAGGATTACGATCCATCAAAGCTTTTAATGGTATTGCACCGAGATCATCGGCGCGAACGGTGGCAAGGCTTCCGCCGTAGCGACCAAAAGGAGTTCTTATTGCGTCACAAATATAAGCGTTTTTCATAATCAGGTATCTCCATCCAATGTAATAAGCGGGCGATCAAGACGGGAGGCATTGCCTTTGAACAGGGCTACTTGTTTTCCATTCTGATTAGTGACTTCTATGTGATAAATGCCACTCTTGCGCCCTTGGTAACTCACGGAGGATTTTGCCGTCAATGTGTCGCCTTTGAAGGCAGGACGAATGAAATCAATGGAACAGTGAGAGCTGACTGTCACGTTGTTTTCGGTATTGCAACTGAAAGCAAAAGCAGAGTCGGCCAGTGAGAAAACCATGCCGCCATGACAAATATCATGGCCATTCACCATGTCGTCACGAACGGTCATGGTCAGAACGGCAGCGCCCGGCGCCACATGTTCAATGTTCATTCCGAGATTTTGCGATACCTTATCTCCCGCCCACATGGCATCAGCACACTGACGAGCCAATTCTTCAGGTGATAGGGTATCTGCATTGTCATGACCAGACATTGGCTTACTTTCCAGTAAATTCAGGCGCGCGTTTTTCCAGGAAAGCGGCCACACCTTCACGGTAGTCATCACTCTGACCCAGCTCGCGCATGGCTTCTTTTTCCAGCTCAAGCTGTTGATGCAGAGGGTTGGAATAGGACTGATTCATCAGCTCTTTTATTCTTGCCAGTCCTCGTGTTGGTTGTTTTGCGAAGTGTTCTGCCATGCTGACGGCTTCTGTCATTAGTTGGTCGTCGTCTACACATTGCCAGATCATGCCCCAGCTTTCGGCTTGTTCGGCGGTAATTTTGCTACCCAGTAATGCCAACGCTTTTGCTCTGGGTAAGCCAAGTGCCCGCACCAGATTCCAGGTGCCGCCAGAGTCAGGAACCAAACCAATCTTGCTGAATGACTGAATGAAACTCGCACTGCGAGCCGCAATAACAATATCGCAGGCAAGAGCAAGGCTGGCACCGGCACCGGCAGCAACGCCATTAATAGCGCCAATAACTGGCATTCTCAGCGTCATTAGCCCACGAATTAACGGGTTGTAATTTTGCTCAACGGATTCACCAAGATCCGGTGCTGCATCGTTATCACTGTTCACCGCCCGGTCATTCAAATCCTGACCAGCACAGAAGCCTCTGCCAGATCCGGTTAACACCAAGCAACGAACGCTATCATCTTCACGAATACTTTTCAGAGCGGACTTCACCTCCTGATGCATCAGGCTGGTAAAACTGTTCAGGCTGTTCGGTCGATTGAGTGTTAGCAGAGCAACACCGTTTTCTACCTGATAGGAGATCGTTTCGTAACTCATAAATTCCTCTGTTTGTATTTTTCTTGTTATTGAACGTTAACGGTTACTTAATTTTTATATTGCCCAGTGCCCGTCAGTTCTGGGAAACTCAACGTCATCTGAAATAAAGCAATAAAAGAACAAGACCATGCCTATATACGCTATCGAAAATCACATTCCGGTCATCGACCCAAGTGCCTATATTCACCCAACAGCGGTCATTATTGGTGACGTGATTATCGGACCTGATTGTTATTTGGGGCCTGGCGCAGTGCTTCGTGGTGACTTCGGTCGCATTATTATTGAGCAGGGCGCCAATGTGCAGGACACCTGTGTTATCCACAGCTTTCCGGAAAAAGATTGCATCGTTTCTCAGGATGGACACATTGGTCATGGCGCAGTACTTCATGGCTGTCATATAGGCCGCAATGCTTTGGTCGGCATGAATGCGGTGGTTATGGATAACGCTGTGATCGGTGCAGAATCTTTGGTCGCGGCGTCAGCGTTTGTCAAAACCGGCTTTGAGTGCTCACCAAGATCATTAGTGACGGGCAGTCCTGCCAAAGTCCGACGTTCACTGAGCGATAAAGAAGTTGCCTGGAAAACAGCGGGCACTCAGGAATATCAAAGGTTAACCCTGCGCTCTCAACAAACCCTGCGTGAAGTCTCAGCACTGACCGAAGTGGAAAAAAATCGTCCACGCTATAAAAGTACGATGACGATCAAGCAGGATTATAAAGAACATTCCTGAGTCAGAACGACTCAGATTCAACCGGGAATATCCCGGTTGAATCATCGAACATCCTTAACCTTCCTTTCTCTCAACCAGTGTCATGATGTCGTATAACGCGACCACTTCCTGATTCTGGTTGTACACTTCAACGCCCCAAACCACGACACCGGTTGCCCGATCTTCATCAGGGCGGCGTGCTTTGAGAATTTTCTTCTTAACGGTGATTTTGACCTGAATAGTGTCACCAATGCCGACAGGCTCAACAAACCGGAGGTTTTCGAGACCGTAGTTGGCCAGAACCGGGCCGGGAGCCGGATCAACAAACATGCCTGCAGCCGCCGAGATAACAAAATACCCGTGGGCTACTCGCTTACCAAACAGCGAGTCCTTAGCTGCCATTTCATCAAAATGCGCATAGAAATGATCACCGGACAAACAACCAAAGTTAACAATATCCGCTTCGCTAATTGTACGACGATGGGTTGTTAAACTTTCACCAACAGCTAGTTCTTCAAAATATTTTCTGAACGGGTGTGTGGCGTCGGAATAAGTGCGGGCACCGGATACATACTCTTTGGTGATGGCCATCAAACTGGTTGGTGAACCCTGAATCGCAGTTCGTTGCATATAGTGCTTAATCGCGCGGCTGCCGCCCAACTCCTCACCACCACCGGCACGACCCGGACCACCATGCACCAGAGGCGCCAGAGGTGAACCATGACCAGTAGATTCTTTCGCACAGTCACGGTTCAGCACCAGCATACGACCATGGTAAGCTGCCGCGCCGAATACAATATTACGGGCTTCTTCATCATCGTAAGTCACCACAGAACTGACAAGACTACCCTTACCCAATGCGGCGAGTTTTAATGCTTCTTCAATATTTTCATAAGGCATTAATGTACTGACCGGGCCAAACGCTTCAATGCTGTGCGGTGCATCGGTTTTTAGCGGCTCAGGGGAGAACAGTAATGTCGGTGGATAGAAGGCACCTGTCCTTTGATCAGCACCAACGACATCAAAGTTAAAATCGTTACCACCGTAAACCAGTTCACAATGCTCCTGAAGCTGACTAACTCTTTCGATCACATCTTCACGTTGCGACAGACCAGCCAAAGGACCCATGCGAACGCCTTCTTCACCAGGGTCGCCGATAACCACTTTTTCAAGTCGCGCAACGACGGCCTGTTTGACTTGCTCAACCTTGTTTTTTGGTACAATCACACGGCGAATAGCGGTACATTTCTGTCCGGCTTTCACGGTCATCTCACGGCAGACTTCTTTAATGAACAGGTCAAACTCAGGGTCATCCTGCTGCACCGATTCACCGAGAATACTGCAGTTCAGCGAGTCAGCTTCCATATTAAAAGGAATGCTGTTGCGAACAATATTGGGATGGTTGCGAAGCATTTGACCGGTGGAAGCAGAACCCGTAAAGGTTACGGTATCCTGTTCATTCAGATGATCGAGAATATCGCCGGTACTGCCACAAATCAGTTGCAGAGAACCTTCTGGCAGACAACCGGATTCAACAATCATTTCTACCATGGCGGCGGTTAGATAGGCTGTCACTGTCGCAGGTTTGACAATAACAGGTACGCCAGCGATTAAACTTGGCGCAATTTTTTCCAACATGCCCCAGCACGGAAAGTTAAACGCATTGATGTGCAAGGAAACGCCGGGTTTTGGCGTCAGGATATGACTGCCCAGAAAAGTGCCATTAGCAGACAATCGTTCTGGCGCTCCTTCAACAATGAAGGTTTCATTCGCAAACTCACGGCGGGCGATAGAAGAGAAGCTGAACATGGTACCGATACCGCCTTCGATATCAACCCAGCTATCGGCTTTGGTAGCACCCGTTGCGGCGGATATTTTGTAGAGTTCGGCCTTTCGGCTCATCAAATATTTGCCCAACTCTTTAAGCGCGTTGGCACGATCATGAATGGTCATGGCACGCAAGGCGGAGCCTCCGGTGTTCCTGCCAAACTCAAGAGTCTCCGAGAAACTAATACCCGAACTTGATACCTGACTGATGACTTCGCCTGTTATGGCGTTTCGAACATCAACACCCTGATCAGAACTTTCAAACCATTCACCGCAAACATAACTTCTTGTTTTCATTGGCATCTAGCCCTTCTTTTTATTATTAGCTCATTGGTAACACTGCTAATATGATACATAAATATCGATATACATCAATTTACAGTATTATATTTGACTTGATTGTGATTGAAGATACAATGGCTTAAACAATAAGAAAAGTAGAATAATTATGTCGTATAATAAAAACTCATTTGGTCTCCACTCAATTGAAACCGCTAGTATTGATGAAATTCGTAATTTACAGTTTGAACGCCTTAAAAAAACATTAAGCCACGCCTATGAAAGCTCTCCTGTTTATCGTAAGAAATTTGATGAAGCAGGTGTCCATCCGGATGATTTGAAAACGCTTGAAGATCTTTCCAGATTCCCATTCACGACCAAAGCCGATCTTCGGGAAAACTACCCTTTTGGTATGTTCTGCGTTCCTCAAAAAGAGCTTGTCCGCATACATGCGTCTAGTGGTACCACTGGAAAGCCGACAGTTGTCGGTTATACAAAAAATGATATCGACGTGTGGTCAGATGTGGTTGCACGTTCTATTTATGCGGCAGGTGGACGCCCTGAAGATAAGGTTCATATTTCTTATGGCTACGGGTTATTCACCGGAGGCTTGGGTGCTCATTACGGTGCTGAGCGTCTGGGTTGTACGGTCATTCCCATGAGTGGTGGGCAAACCGAGAAGCAGGTGCAACTGATCAAAGATTTTGATCCCGATATCATTATGGTAACGCCGTCGTATATGCTGAACATTGCCGATGAAATGGAACGTGAAGATATTGATCCTCACTCCTCATCTCTGCGTATCGGTATCTTTGGTGCTGAGCCATGGACGAATGCCATGCGTACGGATATCGAAGAACGCCTGAGTATCGATGCGGTGGATATTTACGGACTTTCCGAGGTGATGGGTCCCGGCGTTGCGATGGAGTGTCTTGAGTCGAAAGATGGCCCTACTATCTGGGAAGATCATTTTTATCCGGAAATTATTGATCCGGTAACCGGTGAAGTGCTTCCTGATGGTTCTGAAGGTGAACTGGTATTCACCAGCCTGACCAAAGAAGCAATGCCCGTGATTCGTTATCGTACCCGTGATCTTACACGGCTATTGCCAGGTACTGCCCGCAGTATGCGCCGAATGGATAAGATTACTGGTCGCAGCGACGATATGCTCATCATCCGTGGTGTTAACGTATTCCCTACTCAGATTGAAGAGCAAATTTGTAATACAGAAGACCTATCACCTCACTTTGTGATTGAAGTGGCTAAAAAAGGTAACATGGATACCGTTCGTGTTGCCGTTGAGATAAGCCCTGACTCTCGAAGTACCGATCATGCCAGTATTGCCGGTTCACTGCGTCACAAGATCAAGTCGTACATCGGTATTTCCGCTGCGATAGATATTGTGGAATCCGGAACCATTCCACGCTCAGAAGGAAAGGCAAAGCGGGTTGTGGATAACCGTTAGACACAGGTTTGGCCTTTGTCTGAAGTGCTGCCATCTCATTTGGAAGGGATGGCTGTTTATTGAACACAAGCAAAAGCAACCATAACTATAACTATAAGGAAAGTACATGATTCAATACCCGCTCTCTATTGATGGGGCATCTTATGAAACCAGCGAGCTGTTTGATGTAAAAAATCCGGCAACCGGTAAACCGTTCGCTCAAGCTTCTCTTGGGGATGTTGCCGCCCTGAATAAAGCGGTCGCTGCAGCAAAAGCGGCTTTTCCGGCGTGGAGTGCTCAAACGGATGAAGAACGCACCGCAGCGATCAACAACATAGCCTCTTTGCTTGAGCAGAATATGCCGGAGCTGATGGAACTGGTCAGTAAAGAAACCGGCAAGCCACTGAATGGTTTAAACGGTGTTGGTGCAGGCATGGAAGTGGGTGCTTCCATTGCCTGGACACAGGTAACGGCATCACTGTCTATGCCGGTTGATGTCATTCAGGATGATGATGTTGCCCGTGTAGAAGTGCATCGTAAGCCGTTGGGTGTCGTTGGTTCTATTACACCATGGAACTGGCCGTTGATGATCGCTATCTGGCATGTGATTCCTGCGCTGAAAACAGGCAATACTGTAGTTATCAAACCATCGCCGCTTACTCCGATAGCGACTCAACGTTTTGTTGAACTGGCGAATACCGTTTTGCCAGCGGGTGTTCTTAATGTGGTGACCGGCGATGCTGAAGTGGGCACGGCACTGACCAATCACCCCGATATCAGCAAGATTGTATTTACAGGTTCTACCGCAACCGGTAAGGCCATTATGCAAAATGCTGCCAATGATCTTAAGCGCCTGACACTGGAGCTGGGTGGAAACGACGCTGGTATTATTCTGCCTGATGTGGATGTTGATGCCATTGCCAATAAGCTATTTACCGCAGCGTTTCATAACAATGGCCAAACTTGCGCCTGCCTGAAGCGTCTTTATGTGCATGAAAGCATTTATGATGAAGTGTGTGAAGCACTGGTCGATCAGGCAAATAGTGTAGTCGTAGGCGATGGACTGAACCCTGAGAGTCAACTCGGCCCTCTGCAAAACCCAGTGCAATTAAGCAAAGTAGAAGAGCTGGTTAATGATGCTCTGAACAATGGTGGCAAGCTTCTTGCTGGTGGTAAGCGTATTGAAGGTGACGGCTATTTTTATCAGCCAACGCTCATCTCTGAAGTCAACGATGGTATTCGTTTAGTTGACGAAGAACAATTTGGTCCGGCACTGCCTATTATTCGATACAGTGATGTTGATGAAGTCATTGCACTTTCTAATCAAAACGAGGCTGGTTTAGGTGGATCAATCTGGACAAACGATATCAGTGCCGCAACAGCGCTTGCGAAAAAAATGGAAACAGGGTCTGTCTGGATAAACGACCACGGGGCCATACAGCCTAACGCACCTTTTGGAGGCGTTAAGCAGTCTGGTATTGGTGTTGAGTTTGGTGAGTACGGTTTGGAAGAGTACACATCCCTTCAAACAATAAAGATCTGTAAATAGCAGGAACTCAGGAACGTTGGAATACATTAATGTTATTCCAACACTGGACTTCACTGGACAAATTTAGAAAAGGTCGCAATGATACATTCAACTAAAAAAAGTCTGATCGCAATGTTCATGGCTATGACCATAAGTGGCTTGAGTCATGCCTCAGAATCAAAATCTGACCTGGTTGCCGACCCATCGCTTCCACCACTCCCTATCGAAGAAACAGGCAATGTATTGAGGCTGCCGGATGTATTCCCGGAGTCCTGGGTGTATGTTGATGAAGCCAGCTTCATGAGCATGTTTGGCGGTAAAGTCATCCTCATGGACACTGACGAAGAAAAACCTAACAAGCAGATTAAAGCTATCACAGATAAAGCATTGCTAGGTGGTTTTCTGGCTCCAAAAAAACGTGATGAATTTTATATTATTGAATCATTTCATGAGCGGGGAAGTCGGGGGCCCAAGAAAGATTATCTGGTTATTTACGATAAACTCACCAATAAACCAATTAAAGAAATACTCTGGCCTGAAACACGTTTGATGGCCTTGCCACGCAAAGCTGCTCTGGCTATTTCACCTGATGAAAAATTGTTGTATGTATCTAACTTCAGCCCTGCAGCCTCATTTACAGTCGTTGACCTGGATAAAAGAGAGATTGTAGGTACTGTTGGCACACCTGGCTGTGTACTTACCTTTGCCACAGGTAAACGCAGTATAACTTCTATGTGCAGTAATGGTGGTCTGTTGACGTCTGAATTAAATAAAGATGGCACACTGAAAAAACAGCACAAGGTACCGCCTTTCTTTGATACCGATAAAACGCCTATCTTCGAACGACCTGCAGTCATAGATGGAATTGCTTATTTCCCAAGTTTTGAAAGTGAAATGCACGAAGTGGATCTCACTGGCAACGTCGCTAAATATCTTGGTAAATGGAGCATGGCCACGAAAGAAGAGAGAGCGAAGAACTGGCGTCCTGGCGGGCTGGCTCTTAATGACTCAGACGAACAGGGTCGTTATTACGTCATCATGCACCCGGATGGTTACGATGGTTCACAAACTCATGGCGGTTCGCAAGTATGGGTTTACGATCTACAAACCAAGAAGGTTCTTAATAAGTTTGATATGCCATCCTGGGCTGTTTCTCTTGTTGTGACTCGTGGCAAAAAGCCAAACCTGGTCGTTACCAATGGAGAGCTCAATCTTGATGTTTATGATGCCGAGACCGGCAAGTTACTCAGGACATTAAGTGATTTTGGTAACGTTACTCCACTGGTAGTCTATAAGGCGTACTGATGAATACATTATCGGTTTTATCAGATGCCACCGCTATATTTATGCTGTGGTTATTTATGAGTGCCGGCATACACAAACTGAAGCCAGCCAACAAAGATTATTACAATCAACTTCTCAACGATTACGGAGTGACACCTCTGCTTGGATCCCGGCTTTTTCTTGTCGTAGGTCTTATTGAAGTGATTACTGCCCTGATGGTCATTCCTTCTGCAACTCGTGACATTGGTGCAGTAATGAGTATCGCACTTCTGCTGACGTATATGTTAGTGATGGGCGCTCAATTATGGCAAGGCAAGACTGATCTTGACTGCGGTTGTGCCGGTCCGGGCTCAAGAATCAAGGTGAGTAAATTTCTTTTACTCAGGAATGCGTCTCTATCAGTACTTTGTGGGATGCTGTTTGTATCTGGCGTTCCTGGAATCAACAGTTTGTTATTACTGACTGCTTTTACCAGCATTTTCCTGATTCTGCTTTATCAAAGCATGGAACAATTACTCGATAACTTTGAAATAATTAAAATACTGAGGGCTTAACCATGGAGTTTCTTGTTGTATCTAACGTGGTTCTTTGGCTGGTAGTTATTGTTCAGTGTGTATTAATTTTCGCATTGACCCGTCAGCTCGGTGTACTTTTTGAGCGTGTTGCTCCTGCCGGTGCACTGTCTATGAATAAAACGGTGAAAGTAGGTGAGCCTGCCAAAGCTATGTCACTGCCAACGGTATCTTCAGGCATTGCCAAGGTTGGCACTCCGGAAGCAGGTAAATCTCAGCTTTTAATGTTTGTCTCCCCGGATTGTCCGGTCTGTAAAACTCTGATGCCCGCTATCAAGTCAAGCGCCAAAGCGGAATCCGACTGGATTGAAGTGATTTTTGCCAGCGATGGTGATGATATGGATCACGAAGGCTATATCCGTAATCAAGGCATCAAGGATTACCCTTACATAGTGTCAGAGTTGCTTGGCAAGACTTACGGTGTTTCCAAGCTTCCTTACGCTGTATTGATTGATGATGCGGGTAATATAGCTTCTATGGGCATCATCAATTCCCGCGAACATCTGGAAAGCCTTTTCGAAGCGAAAGAACTGAACGTGCCGTCAATTCAGGAGTATATGCAGGGCAGTCAGAATACTAACGACACTCATAGTGCAGAAAAAGAATTAGCCTACGAGGCAAAATAATTATGAAATTTCTTGATTCATTTTTTGAAAAATCAGCACGATCAGTAGCTCAGAACAGTTCTCGCCGTGGGCTGTTGAAAAAACTGGGGGTCACTCTTGTTGGTGGTGCATCTATCCCTTTGTTACCAGTTGCTCGTGCCAGTGATGGTGGAGCTCCTCAAGCCAAAAAGCCGGTTGATCCGGGTGATCCAAGCTCCTGTGATTACTGGCGCTATTGTGCCGTGGACGGTTTTCTCTGTGAATGTTGTGGTGGCACCAAGAATACCTGCCCACCCGGAACTGAGATGTCCCCAATTACCTGGATCGGCACCTGTCGCAACCCGGCAGATGGTCGCAATTATGTAATTTCCTATAACGATTGCTGTGGTGTCACTCAGTGTGGTAAATGCCTTTGTCAGCGCGATCAGGGTGACAGGCCGATATATCGCTCTGATAAATCCAATGACGTTAACTGGTGTCTCGGAGCTAGCAGCTCTATTTATCACTGTTCAACGGCTGTTGTCGTTGGTTTGGCCTTCGAAAAATAAACGGGGATTGTCATGAATACAATCTGGAAAAATCTGGTTGTTGCCCTCGCTTTTTCCAGTTCCGTTACTATGGCTGAAGAGCCAATCAATGAGGCTCGAGCAAAGTTCAATTATCAGATGCTTTGTCAGGGCTGTCATGTTGGTGATGGACGGGGCGGAAAAGATATTCCTGATATGCGCAATCAGCTAGGTGTTTTTCTTGGTACACAAGAAGGTCGAGAGTACCTGATCCGGGTGCCTGGTGTCGCCAATGCATCGCTTAATGCACCAGAGCTGGCAGAAGTCATGAACTGGATGATATTAGAGTTTGCAGGAGAGAGTATCCCTGAAAACTTTGAGCATTACACTGCCAGCGAAGTGGAGCAGCTTGTTAAGGACCCTCTGCTGGAAGTCATTGAGTACCGGAAAGATCTGTTAAAAAGAATACAATCAAATAAAGGTTAACCATGCCCTTAATAAATACAACAAAAAGCATTCTGGGCGCGATTTCGCTGAGTTTTGGTGCCAGTATGATACCGTCTGCGTTTGCTGAAAATGTCAATGAGCTGATTGAAACCTGTGTTCAGTGTCATGGCAGCGATGGTATCGCAAAAAGCCCGGCGTGGCCGAATCTCGCTGGTCAAAAAGAGGGCTATCTGGCCTTACAACTTAAAGCGTTTAAGTCAGGTGAGCGTAAAAACCCGTTGATGAACGGTCTTTTGGATAATGTTAATGAGGAACAGATCAGCGCCATCGCCGCATATTACTCCAGTCAGCCTTTTGTAAAACCAGCGGCTTCAACACAGAATGAAGCCGGTGCTCATGTTCGTGCTAATTGTGTCTCCTGTCATGGTATGGTTGGTGTCCCGGTAAACGACATCTGGCCAGCACTGGCAGGTCAGAACAGTGAGTACTTATATAAACAACTGGTCGCCTATAAAACAGGTGAAAGAGTTCATATGTTGATGAACGTAATTGCCAGTGAATTATCCGATCAGCAAATGCGAGACGTTGCAGAGTATTATCAGCAACAGCCAAGGAACTGATCGGGTTTAATTGGTATTCGATGCTCTGTCTTGTTGGGTAACAAGATAGAGCATTGTGCGGAGCTTCCAATAAAACTCACTACGAGAAAATCATACGGGTTCAGAACGTACAGATGTGCAGAAATCGCTTTATATCACGCTATTAGTAAGTTGCCTGAGCCAGAAATTGCCCATAGATTTTACTGACGAGGCAATCATTTTAATACTGATAAGCTGCCTGCTGTTCAGGCAGCTAAACCTTTACTCATATCAATTGCCACCGTCTCTGCAAACTTTTTCACTCTGGCCCAGTCAGTAAATTCAGTGTCTACCTTTGGGTCAGTGGGACCTCCCGTAATTTTCATAATCAGCTGAATCATTTTGCGATCAACAAATCTATAGCGAGTGTAAAGCAGTGCTCCAGCAAAAACATCCACCCGATCAGGCTTCCACTGAGCCTTGCGCAAAAATTTTTGCAAATAAAGATTGTTGTGTGGCTCACTGCGGTCAGGCTTACGCGCCGTCAGATTAATAGAGAAAAAGAAGTTTGGCTTATTCTCAAGCATGGCTTTATGCTTTTCGACAAACTGACAAAATTGCTTATGGTGCCGGCCATATCGAATAGAGCACCCAAGCACCACCCCGTCGAAAGCGTCCAGAGCGTAATCCGCAGGCAGATCATTGATCGCAGCAACAGAAACGCGGTGCCCTGCTTCCTCCAGACAAAATGCAATACGTTCCATTACTTTACGAGCCTGACCCTCACGAGTCATATACAACAGAGCCAAATGAGACATGCCAACCACTTTTGAGAAATGTCCGGGCATTTTACGCATTCGTGGCGCGAAAAACATCTGATCAAATCAATACGCCAAGGTGATTTATGCGTACATTGTCTTCTGCCCATAGGACAAAAGACAACCATCAAAACTCAACCTTTATAGATTTTTGGATTTAAAACATCTCGCAAAAAGTCACCCAGTAAGTTAAGCACCAGCACCAAAACAACCAGTACAATCCCCGGAATCACTGTGATCCACCAGCTACCCGAAAAGATGTATTCAAATCCACCGGAAATCAGTGAACCCAGAGAAGGTTGTGATACCGGCATACCCAACCCAAGGAAAGACAGTGCCGCCTCACTGATAATGGCATTAGCCACTTGCACAGTGGAAATCACCAGAATAGGCGACAGGCAATTAGGCAAAATATGTCGAAACATAATGCGTCCAGGACCAAACCCCATAACGCGAGCCGCTTCCACATACTCTTTTTTCTTTTCTGCCAGTACTGATGCTCTGACAGTACGCGCATACTGTGGCCATTCGGCGATACCGATCACCAGAATCAGCATGAGCATTGCCAGTTGACTGTAAAGCTCAGAACCAAAAGAAGCCTGAAATACTGCCAACACAATGATCGCCACCATCATGGTAGAAAACGATAACTGGATATCAGCAACCCGCATCAGAAAACTATCCAGACGACCACCAAAATAACCTGCGGCCAAGCCCAGACAAATCCCCAGAACTGCCTGCAACACTACAGCAAAGACGCCAATAGCAAGAGAAACACGCATCCCGTAAAGAATGGTGCTGTACATATCCCTTCCCTGTGCATCGGTGCCTAAGAGAAAACGGTTCTCACCAGAGGCTTCCCATGACGGTGGGATTTCTGAATCCATAATATCCAGACTTGAAAGATCATAAGGATTAGTCGGTGCCAGAACCGGAGCCAACAATGATGCACCTACAAACAGGACAAAAAACCACAGCACAGATCATTGCTCCCCGATCACGACTAAAGTGATACCAGAGGTTTGACTGTTGCACTTTTTGCCAGATACTGGCCTTTTGTTCTCCATTAGCGGAGACAGCAACTTCACTCATCAGACCGTCCTCGCCAATCGTACGGTTGGATTAATCAGGCCATACAGCAGATCAACCAGCGTATTCACCACCACAAAAATCCCACCAACCACAATGAGATAGGCGACAATCAATGGGGTATCAACCCGGTTCACCGCTTCCAAAAACATAAAGCCCATACCTGGCCACTGAAAAACCGATTCTGTCAAAATGGTATAAGCGACCATGGTGCCTATCTGCACACCGCCGACAGTAATAACCGGCAACATAGTGTTCTTCAGCGCATGTAAAAAATAGATACGCGATGTTTTCAAGCCTTTGGCTTTGGCAAACTTCACATACTCGGTATGCAATACTTCGACCATCTCGGAACGAATCAAGCGAATAAACAGCGGCAGCATGATACTGGCTAAAGAGATAGACGGCAGAATCAGATGCTCCAGGCCACTACGCGTCAGAAAACCGGTATCCCAGCCATTAAATAGCGGCACCAGATCACCCCGGCCATAAGATGGCAGCCAGCCCAGTTCGATTGAAAACAGATAAATGCCAAAAATAGCCGTCAGAAAAACAGGAACAGAAATCCCCAGAATACTAAAACCGAGAATTAGCCGAGTCAGCCAGCTGTTCGGTCGGATAGCGCAATACACACCTGCCGGAACCGACACTAATACAATGATTAATGTAGCGCCCATTACCAGCTCAAGGGTCGCAGGTAGTTTGGCAAAAATAACATCGAGTGCAGATTCTTTATAAAAATAAGAAAGGCCAAGATCACCCTGCACCGCTCTGCTGATAAATCGGCCATACTGAACAAGAAACGGGTCATTCAAGCCCATTTGATCTCTTAGCGCCTGACGTTCAGCCTCAGAAACCGATTGCCCTACCAGCTCCCGCAACGGGTCACCCAGATTATCTTGAATGGAAAAACTGATGATGCTGATAACAAACATCACCAGCAAACCCTGAAATAGTCGTTTAAACAAAAATAACAGCATAAATAAAATGTGCCGACTGGTTAAGTGGATGGTGATGGGTTAGTGCATAGCACGTTTTATAATCCGCTTACGCAAACATTTAAAACGCACCATGCCGCAATGTTTCAAAACGCACATAAACAGAAGGCGCGTTTTAATTGGTTATTACCAGATCACCCACATAAGGGAAATTCATTACATTGACAATATCTTTAGCGGCAACATTCTTTGCAGAACCCCAGGCCAGATTCTGCCAGTGCAGAGGGACAAAGGCAGCATCTTCATAGAGCGCACGCTCAACGTCCTGAAGTATTCTGCTGCGCAACTCAGCGTCCGTTTCCTGACTAGCCTGCTTCACCAAAGTATCCACCTGTGGATCACAGTAATTACCGGCGTTGTACTGCCCCCAGCCTGTCGCTTCATCGGCACAGGCGGCCAGGTATTCAGTGAAGTTGGCTGAGTCTTCAGTATCTGCATGCCAGCCGATCATCATCATGTCCGCAGCTCGCTTGTCAAACTCAGGCCAGTATTGAGCTTTTGGCAAGGTTTTAAGATCAACCTGAATATTGATTTTAGCCAGCATAGAAGCCACAGACTGAGCGATTTTGGCATCGTTCACGTAGCGGTTATTTGGTGCCATCATAGTAATAGAGAAACCGTCTTCATATCCTGCCTCTTTCATCAGCTGTTTGGCTTTATCCAGATCATAACGAGGCTTCAGGTCGGCAGCATGGCCAGTGTAACCTTCCGGACTTTGTTGTGCGGCAGCCGTCGCAAAACCTTTCATGATCTTTTTAACAATACCTTCATTATTGACTGCGTGAATAATCGCCTGACGTACACGCTTGTCTTTGAAAGCTTCTACACGCTCCTGATTCATCTGAAAGGTAATGATACGGGTACCGCTTAGAGTAACGAGATCCGTGTTTTCAGCCTGTCTGATACGATCATGATCATTGGGCGGCACCGGGAAGATAAAGTCCACATCACCCGACAACAAGGCCGCAACACGGGTTGGACCTTCTTTGATCGGGGTCAGAACGACCTTCTCAACGTTGCCGGGAGAGCGTTCATCCCAGTAGGTTTTTGTTGCGCGCAAAATCCACACGCACGCCCTGCTGACGGTCAGTGACAATAAATGGTCCTGTACCAGAGGCATTTCTGGAAGCAAAGGTGTTGGCGTGTTTCTTCAGCAACGCTTTCGGCTGACCATTTTCATCGTCACCGGAATAGAATTTACTGTCCATCGGGAAAATAAAAGTCGCCGAATTCAGCAACAAAGGGAAAGGACGCTTGGTGATAAGGTCAAACTGATAATCATCGATCACCTTCAGTTCAGCAAATGGCTCAAATATCGCTTTAAAGTCACCACTGCTCAACAGACGATCAAACGTCCACTTTACATCCGCCGCTGTTAATGGATTACCAGAGTGAAACTGAACCCCTTTACGCAGGGTAAAACGAACCGTGACATCATCAATCCGCTCCCAGTTTTTTGCCAGGCGAGCTTCAAAACCATGGTTATTGTCCCAGCGAATAATCGGGTCAAACACCATATGAGACATCTGTAAAGTAGCACCGGATATCTGCTCGTGCGGGTCAAGCGATACGGGATCAGCATCATAAGCAATTTTCAGTTCTACCGGGTTGGTAGCCATCGCTGTTTTTTCAGCTTTCACTGATACTGTGCTGACAACCGGCTCATCAGGCTGCGGAGTGTTTGAGGAACTCATAAAATATGAAGCACCGGCAACGACAACGGCCAAAGCGAGACAGGGCGAGACCGCCCGTTATGATATTTTTACTCATAGTGTTATATGCCCTCTCCAAGGCTACGTGTTAATTTCCACAGGCATTTTTATAAGAAGATACTACCTGGTCAGGCCATGACAGCTGACTCAATCTCCAGTCCCTCTCTGGACAAATTATCTGCCCGAGGCATCAGTTCGATCAGATTTTGGGTGTACGGGTGCTGAGGGTGATCGAAAATAGCATCCGTCGAACCAACTTCTACCAGTGCACCTTTCTTCATCACCGCAACCCTGTCACACATCTGCCTGATGACCGGCAAATCATGGCTGATAAATAACATGGTCAGCCCAAGTTCCTCCTGAAGGTCCTTGAGCAAATTGAGAATTTGCGCCTGAACAGACACATCGAGCGCAGATGTAGGTTCATCACAAATAAGAAAGCGAGGCCGGGTAGCTAATGCCCGTGCAATAGAGATGCGCTGTCGCTGACCACCGGAAAATTCATGGGGATATTTGAGTCCGGCAGCATTGCCAAGCCCCACATGATCCAAAAGATCAGCCACGATAGACTTCACCTGGCGCTCAGATGCCGCCAATTTATGAAAGCGGATGGGCTCTGCAATAATATTTTCAACGGTCATCCGAGAGTTCATGCTGGAATAAGGGTTCTGGAAAACCATCTGAATCTGTCGGCGCAGGGGTTTTCGTTGCTTCTCGGACAATCGGGTCAGGTCAGTTCCGGCAAAATCGATGGCACCCGAATCGGCGGAATACAGACCAGCAATGACTCTGGCGATGGTGGATTTACCAGAACCGGACTCCCCTACTAAACCAAAGGTTTCGCCTTCCATTACATCAAAAGAGACATTATCGGACGCCTGAACATAGCGACGATTCTTTTTCAGAAAAGACGATTTCGTTTCAAAACGAAGATTGATATTCTTTACCTGCAGAAGACGGTTGTCTTTTACCTCGCCAAAACGCTCC
This sequence comes from Endozoicomonas sp., assembly GCA_965199185.1. GTDB lineage: Bacteria > Pseudomonadota > Gammaproteobacteria > Pseudomonadales > Endozoicomonadaceae > Endozoicomonas. Next base: position 31,996 of record CBDAQW010000012.1, read on the forward strand.
TGCTCACCCAACCAGTGATGCTTAACATCAATATGCCTGCCCTGTTCCTGCTCAATGTATTCAACTCTGGGAAAACGATGTAGCTTGATATCCGTACGGGGAACCGCACTAATCAAACTTTTGGTGTACGCATGAACCGGGCGCTGCAGCACCTGCTCTGTGTCGCCTAACTCCACCAGCTCACCCATGTACATCACAGCCACACGATCAGTCACATTGGCAATCACACCCATGTCATGAGTCACCAACAAGCAACCCACATTGCGTTCTTTGCAGAGCGTACGAATCAGTTCGAGAATCTGATCCTGAATAGAGACATCAAGCGCTGTGGTGGGTTCATCAGCAATGATCAGCTCAGGATCGCCTGACAGAGCAATCGCGATCACTACTCGCTGACGCATACCGCCTGAAAACTGATGAGGGTATTGTTTAATGCGGATTTCAGGTTCCGGAATGCCAACGGCTTCCAATAAACTGATGGCTTTTTTATAAGCTTCTTTTACACAATACTTCGGACAGTTTCCGCCAGATGCGGCCATGAGAGAAAACAGCGAAAATGGAGAAGCTCACCCCCTCCATTCGCTGATACTTTTCTCTCATGGAAAACATAGTAAAGGCTGCTCTGGACGGCATGTCCAGTGTTAAAAAGCCCCAGAAAACCTTCATCGCGCTGCTTCTCTCTGCTCTCATAGTGGTTCAGGGCAAAGCCAACTTTCGGAATATGAGTCGATATTCCCCGATGAGTGAGAAACGCTTTAGTCGCTGGTATCGCCGTTCCTTCGACTTTTCCAGTTTCAACTGCCTGATGCTCTCTGATGTAGTTGAGAAAGCTCAGGAGTTAATAGCTGCTCTCGATGCCAGCTTTATGACCAAAAGTGGCAAGAAGACGGATGGGCTCGGAATGTTTTGGCGTGGCTGCACAAGTCGCTCTGAGCGAGGACTTGAGCTATCCCTTCTCAGTGTTATAGACCTTCAATCCAATACAGCGTATGCACTGGATGCTGAGCAGACCCTTGATGAAGACGGTAAAACTCGCGTCGACCTCTATGCAGAGCAGGTTATTCGTCTTGCAGAAAAAATTCTGAATCTTGGTATCAGCTATCTGTCTGTAGACGCCTATTACTTCAAGGAAAAATTTGTATCCGCTGTGGTTGCTACTGGCCTCCAGATCGTTGGCAAGTTAAGAAATGATGCCGACCTGCTGTGGCTCTACACCGGTTCATATTCTGGCAGTGGACGCCCAAGAATTTATGATGGTAAGGTCAACCCTGACAAAGATCTACACCGCTTTGAGCACGTAGGCCAGCTGGAAAGCGGAGAAAATATCTATACCGCAGTTGTACATTCCAAATGTCTGAAACGTCGTATACGTGTTGTTATGTTGCGGACTCAGCGAGGCACCAAAATGGGTGTATCGCTGCTCTACTCAACCGATACAGATCTGGACGCGATGACAATCATCAAATATTACAAAGCCAGGTTTCAGATCGAATTTATTTTCCGGGATGCCAAGCAGTACACAGGGTTGATGGACTGCCAATCTTGCCGGAAAGAGTGTATCCACACACAAATCAATGCTTCGTTTACAGCCCTGAATGCACTCAAGCTGGAAGACCTGGAAGAAAAAAATACCGATGAAGAAACCGTGATTTCTATCGCCACCTGGAAACGCCGAAAGTTCAATCAGCACTTGATGTGTAGAGTTTTTGAGAAGTTAGATTTACCCATGAGCAATGAAAAAGTCATGGACACTTACCGACAACTCAGTAGCTATGGAGCTATCGCTGCATGAAAGTGTCCGAAGTGTTGTTTACACTAAGCCCCAGATTAACGACAATGGTTTCTACCAGCTGGGTTTCAATAGTAAGTAAAGGGTTCAGAGAGGTCATCGGATCCTGAAAAATAAACCCGATACGGCGACCCCGAATTTTACGGATATTTTCTCCGTGTAGGCCGCTAATGATTTGACTATCAAGAGCGATTTCACCATCAGCCACTTTTCCCGGAGGGCTGAGCAAATCAATAATTGCATTACCTACGGTAGATTTGCCAGCTCCCGACTCGCCTACAAGCCCAAGAATTTCGCCCTTATTAACGGTAAAGGATACGCCCTGAACAGCGACGGCGGTACCATGACGCAGTGGAAATTCTATGCGCAGACCTTTTACTTCCAGTAAGGACATGCACTCCCCCTTTTTCGGATCGTTATGCTCAAAGCCATTCATGGATTTGATGGCTCTGAATACTTCTCATGCCAAAACAGATCTGTCGTTTTTTACGACTGTTACCGTTTGGTATGTCAGTTATAACTCAATACGAGATATAGCTATTATTATTGATTCTGTTGCTATTCCAGTCTCAGGGGTCACCTCAACCAGATATTTTGATTTGTGAAGCCAGAAATCAGTGTCGGGTTCAGGCTCTCAGGATAAAGAAAGCCTGGAACAGTGCCCGCTGATAAAATGCAGTGATTTGACTCTATTTTGTAAATAGTTGCCACACGGCATATATCAGACAATAGTCGCTTAATATCAACGGCGCTATTTACTATACATAGAGATTAATAGAATAAAAAGCTTTATATTATGAACACTTTTCGTATTAATATTCGTATCAATGCCGACCTCAAGCCATGCTGACCGGTGTTGGTTTGAACCAGCTACGACACAACTGGATCCAAAGGCCGAAAGGGCGCCCCATAATAACCATCGCTCCAATCTGCCCAAGACAGGCCGTTATAATCTGGTCAACAACTGCACCAGTCGCCGCAACACAAAGTGCATAAACCGGAATCTGGAAAGAAGTAAAGGCAATAATGTCGAGCAGTGCAGCGCCTATAAAGCTCTTCTTATTTAAAATATTACGACTAATAATCCAGTCACGATAAAGACCATAAGGGCGGGCAATCAACAGGTTAGCCGGAATATTCATTAACCGTGATTGCAAAGCCTGTTCTAAAGACAAGCCGGCAACGAAGAGTTCAACCAACAACCCAACAGTCAGCCCAAAAGTAATTAATGCGAAAACATCAGCTATCGCTTCGCGCTTGAACAACATGCCCCACCAGCTCCTGAATAAAACGACACCCCACCAATGGCGAAAAACACCACCAGAGTCTTGACAGAAATAAACTAAAAAATAGACAGACTGATAACAGAATGGTTATATCAGCACCCAGTCATATGAAGTAAGAAAACAGCGATTTACACACCGAATTTCCAGGCAAAAAATATCGCTATATAGAGACAATATCAATAGTGATTATATTTGTTTTAATCGCAAAGAAAGAGAATACTTTCACCCAAGAAACAAACAATAGAAGATAACACCAAAATTATATTTGATGCTAAAATAGGCCACAGCCAGCGGCGATTTATGACAGGAGTCAACACATAAATTGCCTTTTCTAACGACAATAGCAATGTTTCAATAAAGGTTGTTTTATGCGTAGCAACATATCCCTGAGCCTCAATAAACTTCGGGCAGTTCAGCCACTGGTGCATAACATCACCAACCAGGTGGTTATGAACAACACAGCCAATGCCCTGCTAGCCATTGGCGCCTCCCCTATCATGGCGCACGCTCCTGAAGAAGTAGCCGATATGGTTGCTATCGTCGGCAGTCTGGTGATTAACACAGGGACTATTGCCAATGATCGTTATAACAGCATGATTCTGGCTGTAGAAGCTGCCAATACTCACAAAAAACCCTGGATTCTAGATCCTGTTGGCGCTGGCGCAACCCCTTATCGACTTGACACCAATCGCCAACTTCTGAACTACAAGCCTGCTGTCGTACGAGGCAATGCATCAGAAATCGCTGCTCTGTTCACCGATGCAACGGGTGGTAAAGGTGTCGACAGCACTGATTCCAGCGAATCAACCCTGGACTACCTGCAACGCAAGGCAGCAGAGCACAATATAGTCATTGCTGTTACCGGCGCGACTGACTATATTACGGACGGTAAAAAACTGGTGAAACTCGATAACGGCCATCCCATGATGGCAAGAGTGACTGGGACCGGTTGTACCGCCACCGCCTTGATCGGTGCGTTTCTGGCTATTTGTGATGCACCACTAGAAGCCGCTGTTGCAGGTCTGGCCTGTCTTGGGCTTGCCGGTGAGCGAGCCAGCATTGAATCTCCGGGGCCTGGTTCACTGCAAGTAAAACTGCTAGATGAGCTTTATCAGTTAAACCAAGATTTATTGATGAATAATGTAAAACTGACCATTTAACGCCTGTGGCTGCCAGCTTGGCAGCCCGCTATTTTTTCAATGCTATTAACATGGCATGGAGCCAAGATGAATTTCCTACCAAGAAAACCAGGTTTACATACGCTCGGCTTACCTTTACGACTACTGCCCGACAATCTCACCAACAAACCTCTGACCAAAATCATTAATCAGTTATTTCGTGAGCCTCTAAATGAAGGTGATTTTGATTTCCTTGAAAATCAATGTCTGAAAATACAGATCACCGATCTGGATATCAGCTTTCATGTCAGTTTTGATGGCGAGCAATTGATGCTCAGCGGCCCCCGACATCACGATGTAGAATTCCGCGGCACCGCTAAAGCCTTTATGCTCCTCGCGACCCGACAGGAAGACCCTGATACACTATTTTTCCAGCGCAGCTTGATGATTGAAGGCGATACCGAACTGGGGCTGGGTGTTAAAAATCTGCTGGATAGCCTTGATCTGGAGGAACTGTTACCCAGACGAATAGTGAAAGTAGTCACTTTTGGCAAGCAGTTACAGAGTAAAATCCCTGCTTTTTCTCACTGAAATAGGCTTATAAAAAAGCGGTATGAAAATAGCGTCTAAGTAATTTCCAGCTTAACTGAAATCAACATAATCCGGTGATTTATGCGAAGACGGGAATTTACAGTAAGTAATAGTAGATTCTCTCTTCCACAGAGATGGCAAGCCTTCTATACATACCTGTCCGGCGTATCTGCTAAGCGTTCAGTTGTTTCATGCATCTTCTGAAACTCACCAGATAACAAACGGGCACAGGCTAATGTATAGCCTTTCAGCAAACTGCAAAGAGGAAAAGCTCTATTGTTTGCCCCCAAATTTTGCTTGCCATCAGCATTCAGGAAATCGTCTGGGTAATGACTGGTGTTGACTTGTAACAGACTGTAAAGTGTTGGCGAGAAAGCTTTAGTTTCATTTATATGATTTCCATAGCAATCGTTCGGATCAAAGTCTCCAGCATTTTTTTCCAGGCGATCAAATCCCTCTTCATTAGGCTGCAATGCTGTCCAGTACAGAATCTCCTCAGCCGTTCGGGTAAGCCACTTCTGATAATGCAGGTCATTAATCCCAAGCCATGACTGTAAATTCAGTTGCCTACTGGCTGCCAGTGGCGTTGTTTCGAAAAAACCAAGCAAGAATTGTTGAGCTGAGTTTTCAAGAAACGCCGACACATCGGCTATCACAGCTGGATTTTTATAATGATAGGTGGGCGTATGTTGTAACATACGCGCCCGAATTAAAATCGGTGCCAGCAAATTTTCGATAATAGCATTGCTGTATGCAAGTCGTTGAGCAACAATCTTAGGGTGATTAATTTCATTACTGTCTTTAAAACCAAAATAGCTGCGAATTTCACCATAAACTTCTGTATCACCAAAATCTCGCAAGCCAGTGATTCCAAAATCAGGTCGCTCGGTTGCCTCTGTATTCCAGGCACGAAAACTTCCTGGTAGTGTGTTAACTCTTTCTGGTTTGAACTTGCCTAGCAAACAAGATAGAGCCAACCAACGCCGCTCTGAATGAGCATCATGAAAGGCCGGTAAGGTGGACGTGGGAATAAGACCCAACCCGGTTAAGCGGCCAATATCCCACTGGGCTTTTAACAACCCCTGATCAGAGGCAGCTTTACTTTCCGATATACTTTTGCCAGTCAGCGGGGTATGAGCATAATGACTGTAAGCATTGCTCGCCTGATAAGCATACAGTCGTACATAATGTCTATTACCATTCTGAAAAACAGACAACTCATCATCAAACTGAGCGCATTTTGCAGGCAATTCATCCAAGGCTAGCCAGAAAAAACCAACAGCCGTCGGGACTTCGCTTTTTAAAGTAAGACCCAGCTCTGAATCAGTACAGGCTTGATGCATTGCATATTCTCGAATAAGCGTTTCCAAAGGCTCATTCTTTCTCTGAAATTTGAAATAGGTCGTATGATCACCCTGACTGACTTTCAGGGTTCTGCCACCACATATCTGAACCTTATTGATAAATTGCAATAATTTATATGCATCAGAATTGGTGCGTAAATGAGGAAAATCTACACTTCTGAGCCTGGTTAAAAATGCCTCTATTTTTTTACCCTGAGTAAAATTAACCGGCTCTATTTCACGGCAGGTATAAACAGTATTTTTCAATGCCTGAAGAAATGGATTCTCTATTAAATCCATGTCAGGTCTTTCTTTTGCATACAAGTTTTCAATCACTTTATCGGGCTGAAAAACCGATTTTAATTCGAATTTATCCATCCGCTCAATCAAAGCCAGATAGTCTTCAACAGAGCAATCATCCCTACAAATTGAATAAGTAATACTTCCATACCCATCCATTGCCAGCTCATCAAGGATAGCATTACGAACCTCATGGGAAGTTAATTTTGGAAGATAATTTAATACAACTCGTTTACCTATGCAGCAGTCAATAAGCCAATAAACGAGCTGCTTTGTTTTATATTGATCTGGCACTTTCCATGATTGTAAATCCCATTTAGAGATGGCAATCGCGTATAACTTTTCAGCATTAATATCAGAGTTATCGTGATACTCTTTAAGCAATGTAATATACCATTCATTAATGGAGCACAAATATTCAAGCTGCTGCTGTGGTTGATCGAAATTCATGCCTGATAAATTAATATAACGTTGGTACAACGCTACTTTTTCAAAAAGTAAATCCTTATACTGCTGCTTTATTGAGCCTGGCAGATACTCAAGCAACTGCTCATCCAACTGGATCAGCCTTTCACAGAGACTCCTCCCTTTAATGGCAGAAAAGTCGGTGCTCTTTATCTTTTCTACAAGGGCGTCAATTTCGCAATCATATCCTGAGGGTTTCAATTTTTTCAATAAATCTTCTGTGATCAAGTGCTCCGAAATATAACACAACTTATTTAAACCTATTGAACCACACGCACCTAGCAACTCATTCAGAACATTTTCTTTTAATGACTCCGGCACAAAACGCAGTAAAGAAAAATCAAGCTTACAAGCTCTTATACATATAGATTCCGTTTTCAAACAATCAGGCATCGCGAAAAAATTAGGTTCAAGCCAAGAATCTTTATCAAATAGCGCATCAACAACCTCATTACCAATCAACTCTTTTGGTATGATTCGACCACGAAAAAAACGCAACGGATATTTTCTTATTTCTTCAGTACGGCTAATAACCTGCTGTCTAAGCAAGTCATAAAAATAAATATCTCTCTTTTCTTTAGGTACAAACCCGACAAACCTTCCATAGTTATTCACTCTTTCAATGAGCCGAGATATCACCACTTTATCGAGTTGAGATTCAGGGATGTTAAAATAATCCTTTTCAATATTTTGACTTTGATCAATAAAATCTAACACCGCTTTCTGGGACTCAAAAACAGGAATACCCTTATTTTTGGCCACCAAAGGGGTATCATTAAGACATCTACGATAATAATCACAATTGAGAATATCATGTTCAGGGTATCCGTTAAACTGATCCAGAAGCCAGTCAAATTGTTTTATTGCTGTTTTCTCGAAACTGAGAGAACAGACAAAGGCCTTTCTCACCTCAGGATCCATAACTCTTCTTATTTTTGGCGGCGGCTGATCCTCGTCTGCATTATTTATCTGAGCAGATGCAAGCCCTTGTGCTTGACTCACTCTATTCGTTTTTCGATGCTTTATTAGAGTTCTGAATACATTATTAAGACCTGAAAAAAAACCACTATCGTTAGATCTTTTTCCCTCTGACGAAGCAGAGCCTGACGTTTTACTGTTATATCCACCATCATTTGACTGAACTATGCCTGAATAATTCGTAGAGGAAGCACCGTTCATATTTCAACTCCTTTAACCTATTAACTATTCCTTTGGTAAGACCTCACTGTGAAAAAATTATTCAGAAAATGTTACTCACACTATCCGGAGTGTTAGTTATAGGCAGTCTGATTCAGTAGACCATGAACCAGACTTTAATCAGTGTATCAATTGACCAGCTTAATCCCTTCTTTACCAAACCAGTAGCCATTGCACTCCTTTGGGGAGATTGAACCGTCAGCAACCTGGTTGGAACCAATATGAGTAGCCAGTTCATCGGCAACACCGATAACATCCTCTGAGTGAGCAGAAAGACGCATGGCTGTAACGCCCATCTCCTTCATCAGGCCCCACTGATCGAGAATATTCTGGCAGGACCCTGACAGGGTCTGAATACCATTGAGGGTAAAGAGCTGATCACCTTCCTGTGTTGCCAATGGTATGCCTGAGGGTGTTTTAAGGCAGGTAAATTCACACTGATCTTTTGCCAACCCCTTATTTCGGGCGGTAAAGCAGCGGGCAGAATAGGCCAGCGGCATATAACCATAACTGAACACCTCTGTTTCCAGTGCATCCATTCCCATGACCTTGGTTTGTGTCAGAATTTTCTGTAAATGATCACAGGAAAGCTCACAGGGTAAGGTCCATCGTTTTAAGCCAAGGTTATAAAGCACTTTCAGTGATTCAGCACTATACAAGTTAACAGACGGCCCCGTGATAAACGGCACCTGTTGTTCTGACAAGAACTGAACGCCCGACATATCATTAGCTTCCACCATAAACTCGCCGTTTTCACAGATTTTACGAACCTGCGATAGTTCTGATTCTGCTTCAATCAATCCAAGGGTTGACAGCACAACCTCTTTACCCTGATTTTGTAATTTGCGTGCAATGTCCAGCCAGTCTTCAAGCTTCATTTCACGTCGCTTGCCGCATACTGCTTCACCGAGGTACACCCGGTCGATCACCGAACTACCTACTTTCTCATAAAAAGAGATAACCTCTTTTTTAGGCCAGAAAAACAGTAACGGCCCCAGTGTAATTTCCATGGTCATTCTAATCTCTCCTTACTGCCAGACCCGATCATAGGCACCCAGTGTTGTCTGACTGCCTTCAGACAACCGGGACAGCCCTTTCATCCAGTTTTCTCTGGCCTGATAAGCGCCGGGATTAGCGTTATAACTATCCAGAGCTTCACGCCAGATTCGCACAACTTCACCCACATAAGCAGGGCTACGCTGACGGCCTTCAATTTTTACCGCAGACAGTCCGGCACGATGAAGATCAGGAATCAAATCCAGTGTATTAAGGCTGGTAGGCGCTTCAATGGCATGACTAATTTCTCCACCAACCTCAAAACGCCCCTTGCAAAGGGTTGGGTATCCAGCCTGCTCCTGAGGTGCAAACCGGTCAATCAATAACCCGCCAAGCCGTGTTTCCATACCCTTTTCGGTTTCCTGCCAGCGAACGGCTGAAGCCGGTGAACAGGCACCAACGGTATTGGGTGACTCACCGGTTACATAAGACGACAGTATGCAACGACCTTCTGCCATTATGCAGAGACTGCCAAAGGCAAACACTTCTAACTCGACCGGACTTTTTGCGGCGAGTTTCTCAACCTGTTTGAGTGACAATACGCGGGGCAGAACCGCTCGCCGTATCCCAAACTGATTATGATAAAATGACAGACTGCCTTGATTGGTGGCCGATGCCTGTACTGAAAGATGCAGATTAAGATTTTGATGATGTTTGCTGGCATAATCCAGCACACCAATATCAGCCGCAATCAATGCATCTGCGCCAAGGTCAGATGTGATATCCACCGCTGTTTGCCACCGCTTCCAATGGTCAGCCTGAGCATACGTATTGACAGCAACAAACAGGCGTACGCCTTTATCACGAGCATAATCCAGGGCTTTCAATGCCCGTTTGTCAGAGAAATTCAGACCCGCAAAATGGCGAGCATTGGTTTCATCTCTAAAGCCGATGTAAACAGCATCGGCACCGTTATCAACGGCTGCTTTCAGAGACGGATAGTTTCCGGCAGGGCATACCAGTTCCATAGCAATATCCGGTCAGTTATTTCAGGAAGGATAAAAACTGATCAGAGTAACACGCTCTCGGATGCAGGTTGTTGATTCGTATCAACCTGCATTCACTCACGCCAAACATTTAAACCTATGCAGAAATGGCCAACGGTTGCAGTGGAAAAGTATGCAGTGTTTTATAAGAGGTGCCTTCAGAGCTTTGCTCACTCTGAATAAGCACTACTTCTGCGGCATTCATGCGATAACTGGGCAAATTGAAAAAGTGACTGTGGGTCACATGCTGATGATCTCTGAAACGACCGACAGTAACATGAGGTCTGAAATGACGTAACTCACGATCAAAGCCGCAGGCTAGTGCGATCTGTTCACAACGTTCTGCCAGACGGCGCAACTCCTGACCAGAGTGAACGCCTAGCGCCAGCACTCTGGGGCGACGAGCGTCCGGAAAAAATTCAAAACGCCCGGTCATACAATCAAAAGCACAAAAATCTTCCAATGCATGGGTCAGGCCATCAATCAGAGCATCCAATTGAGCTGGCTGACTGTCTCCAAGAAATCTCAGTGTAATATGCTGATGCTGAGGAGCAGACCATTTTAGTTGATTGACAAACAGATCTCCGGCACGATGGCGCGCTTTTTTATTAAGAGTCGCGGCAATATCGAGAGGCAGACGTACGGCCAGGAATGTTCTGACCGGCTTGGTATTACGGCTTGGGCACATAGTTTTCATCGTTAATCTTTATCGTGCGGTGCTAAGATACAACCGGGAACTCATCGTATTCTGCAGGCATATTGCTCATTCATCTCTTTTCAACGACCTGGATGTAACAAGCTGCTGAAAGAAATGACGATTCACTTTTATACCGGTACTGACCAAATGATCTGGAAATGGCCTTATTTTATCCGGAACTTTAAATCTTGCTATCTTGCCCTGAAGACATTTTTTTGTAAACGGTTCATCGAACCCAGCACTATCGAGTTGTACGTATGCAATAGGTCTTTTACCATATTCATCATGATCTTCTGCGACAACCACCGCCTGAATCACTTCCGGCAAGCTGAGCAGAGCTTGCTCAATTTCTTCTGGATAAATATTTTCACCGCCAGAAATAAACTGATTATCCATTCGGCCTATAACCTGTAACTGCCCTTGATACCAACGCCCAGTGTCGCCTGTGTGATACCAGCCTTCATCATCGGTAATAGACAATACTTGCCCTTGATCATAATACCCTGACGAGAGCGTCTCACCACGCACCAGAATTTCTCCTGACTCGCTGATTCGCAACGCCCTGCCCACCAATATCTCACCGGAGGTCACTCCTGACTCTGTAAACACCGGCTTGCCGGTACACACCTGAGAAGCCATTTCCGTCATACCATAGGTTGTCTGTAAGCTGACACCTTGTTGTAACACCTGATCCACCAGCGATGGTGAAGCGATACCGCCCCCCAAAAGAATATGCTTAACGCCTGCTCCGTAAAAATCCATCCCCTGTTTTACGAGGCGGTAGAGCTGCGTATTCACCAGAGAGAGGTGCGTGACTTTTTCCGTTTTGAGCACGTCTTCTAACGGTCTTCTATTACTATCAATAACAATGGTTGCACCTGCTATAAAGCAGCGGATAGCGATGGCAAAACCACCGACATGAAACATTGGCAAAGATAACAACCAGCTGTCGTGTTTATATAATGGTGTCAGAGTGTGAGAACCGACAGCACTGGCGTAGTGATTTTGATAACAGTGAGCGACCGCTTTAGGCAAACCAGAAGTACCTGAAGTAGCGATAAGATCCATCATCGCCTGGGAGTTGATCTCTATATCCGCAGTTTTAACAGCCTTTATTTCATCCAGACCGGTTGTAAATTTCCCGGCATGAACGACCCGAACAGCATTAATCCTTTTACCGTAGGCTTCTCTTTGCTGGTCGGGGAAAGCTGGATTAACCGGGCAAAAAACCACACCGTCACGCAGGCAAACCATGGCAAGCAAGATAGCGCCCAATGGTGAATCCGCTATCACAACCAGATGCTGACCAGTCTCAACACCCAGCGCTCTTAATGTTCGCTGAGTTTTGGTCAACCATCCATCAAGCTGTCGATAGCTAATCGCTCTCCCGTCCAGATTAAGTGCCAAATGCTCAGGTATTCTATGAGCCTGATATCTGACCGGGCATTGATTCGGCGGAGGAAACTGTGTGTTCATAAATAAAAACTTTTTACCGATACCAGATATTCGGGCTTAAACGACCATGGTTGCCCAGGCTGAGGAATCATATCAACCAGACTACCAGACATAACAGAAAGAGTGTCCAAGCCCGGTAGCTCATCCGGCACCCAATGGGCACTCAGTTGTTGCAACATTAGAATTCCCAACTGAGATTCAAACGTAGAACTGAATACGGCACGAACCTGATTAAATTTAGCTGCCTGTATAAGGGATTCACATCTTTTTACCCCACCCACAAGAGAAGGTTTTATCACCAGAGCAGCTAACCCATCCATGGAGTTATAGACGTACTCAGGGTGTTGCAGAGTTTCATCCAGGGCGAAAAAGACACCCGTTGTATTGTGTATGACCGTAAAGTCGTCAGGATTGGCCGTTGGTTCTTCAATGTAGGCGATGCGCTGTGGATTAATCTGGCTACAGACGTTCAATGCCTGTTGCAGATTCCAACGCTGATTAGCATCCAGACGAAGTTTCACAGACTCTGGCAAACAGGTAAGGACTTCGTTGATACGGGCAATATCTGCCTCTTCCGACGCATTACCAATTTTCAGTTTGAATTCTGCAGGCCAGTCAGAACGCCACTGCTGTAGCCTGAGGAGAATATCTGCGGTATCTCCGTACAATAACGGAACCGAATTGTTAACTGGTTTCCAATTATATTGATCGAGCATCCATAAAGCGGAAGACAGGGCAAATTCTACCGATGGATAGAGCGTTTCTGAGATTTTTTCAGATCGTAAGAGGTGACAACAAAGTCGGTCTAGTTGTTGCTCAACATCGCTCAGGCTTTCCTGGCTAAAGTCAGGCAGCGGCGCCGCTTCACCATAAACCGTACGCCCACCTGATGTCAGCTCAAGAATACAGCCCTGACGATGATGAAGTATTGTGCCTTTTAAGGGCAAAGAACGGCTTAAGGGTAACCGGTAATGGTAGATTCTGGCCTGATCGATGGCAGTCACCGAAACACTCCAGATGTTTCTGCAAGCCTGATCATTGACAGAGCCAACTTCTCAGGCTGTTCACGATGAATATTATGACCGCTGTCAGAAATAACATTCAGCCCATTAATACTCTTTTGCTGATACAGTGATTGACCCAATGCTTTAAATTTGTCGTCTTTCTCACCGACAAAGAAATACACCGGGAAATCAAACTGTTTGAGTGTTTCACGAAAATCCGGCTGCCCTGAAAGACTGAATGCCAACATCACATCAGCCAGATCAGCGCCTGATTGTCTGCTTCGAAGATCCACCAGTAACTGCTTCTGGTGTTCAGACAAGTCTTTAAATACTGGTTGCAAATACCAATCCTGCAACACGTCGGTTAGTGGTTCATTATGAAATCGACTGGCCCACTGCTGATCAGATAACCTCCTGGCTTTGGCTTCACATTTATCCTGTAATCCCGGGTGAGCACCTTCCAACATAAGCAAATTGAGGCGCTTTGGGTATTGCTCTGCAAACGCCATCGCCAGCCGACCGCCTAATGAATACCCCATGAGCGATACTTTTGCAGCAACCGTTTTTGCAAGTAACGACTCAAGGCTCTGGGCAAACAACAAAAAGTCCAGATCATTCGCAGATTTGCTGTCTCCATGCCCCGGTAAATCCACCAGCACCAGATAAAATCGGGTATGAAGATATTGAACCAATCGTCGCCAGTCGTCTGTACTGCCCATAAAACCATGCAGCAACACCAATACCGGATTGTTACTCTCTCCCAGACAACGACAAGACAGCTTCATAGTGCCTGCACCTGCTGAATCGTTTGCAGAATGTGTTCTGCACCTTGCCCGGGCATAACCGACACTTCAATAATACTGGCTGTATTAGCGTCCATAGCTTCAACGAAATCAGAGCAAAAACTATCTTGTGTTTGCGGCGCATAATAACCAAGGTCAAACATCTTAGCTGCCGCTTCTGCCTTCAAACCATGAGGGGTTACAAAATAATCTGAACGTCTGTCACCGGCCTTCCCCATAGGTAGCAAATTAAAAATACCACCACCATCATTGTTCAACAAAATGACGACCATTGGTTGTTGTGTCTGTTTGATCAGTTGCAGTGAATTAAGATCATGCAAAAAAGAGATGTCACCTAGGAGTAGAATGGTTGGACACTCAGTACCAGCACAACAACCGGCTGCCGTAGCGATTAATCCGTCAATACCACTGGCACCACGATTCGAAAATACCGCTGGCAGTCTGGCTGTGGAATACAAATCCATCATACGAATTGGCAGGCTATTACCGATAAATAGCTGGGCGTTTTTCGGTAGCATCCTTCCAATCTGATTGCATATCCAACGTTCGGTTAGGCCATCCTTTGTCAGAATGGATTCATTGCAACTGACAATACGATTTGAAATAGTCTGTAATGATTCTGCCCAGCGGTTGGGCACCAGAGTTTGTTCAACAAGACGATGACAGCATTCTGCAATATTCCCCACTATACGTACCGTTTGCCGATGGGCTGTATCTAATCGGCGCAGCTCCGGATCAAGCATCAAATAATGCTGCCATTCTTGTTGCTCCAGAAACTGCCCAAGCCGCCTGGAAACCAACTGTCCACCGATCTGAAATACCCGATTGGCCTTCTGTAAAAGTGAACATCCAGAGTCGTTTGACAATAATAAATCAGCATGCTTAAGAACCATCGGATGGCCATGCAGTTGAGACTGGATATCCACAATCAAAGGCCAGCCCAAGGCTTCTGCCAACCTGACAATGGCATCAACATCGCTACCGACATCTATCCGCCCGACAACCAAAAGCCCTCTGCCATCAATGAAATCTTGCCACTCGGCAGGAACAGAAAAATGACTGGAGTCGGATCGCTGATAACGGGTAAACGGCTGCCGGTTATTAAGCCACTGCCCTGTATGAGCAAGTACATGGGAGTAGTCCTGAATATGGCCGTCGGGATAAAGTGGTTCGCGAAACTGGCAATTAATATGCAGCGGTAGACTCCTGGCACAGGAACGGGCAAAGGCCTGATCAATACTGGTCAGCAACCAGTTGACAGAAATATGCTCATCAGGAACGGGAAGGTTCAGTGCAGCTTCCGGATAGCCTGCGTAGATCCCCTGTTGATCTATGGCCTGATTGGCACCGCAATCAATCAGTTCAGGTGGCCGGTCAGCGGTAATAACAATCAAAGGCGTAGCGGTTTGCTTTGCCTCAATCAGGGCAGGATAGAGATTCGCTACCGCAGTCCCTGATGTAGTGATAATTGCCACAGGTTCACGGCGAGATTTTGCCAAACCGAGAGCAAAGAAACCCAAACCTCGCTCATCAAAATGAACATGCTCTGTAAGACCATCGTGTTCAGCCACGGTCAGTGTTAAAGGTGCCGAACGTGAGCCTGGTGCAATACAGCAATGCCTGACACCGAGACGGTAAAGCTCTTCCATAATGAGGCTCGACCAGAGCGCCAGTGTACTGTGATACTGAGTGTTAAATGCCATAACAGAATGATTTTTCAAAGGGTCAGACCTGACCAATACAAAGACTACCTATAGAATTTTCCTGCCGATCAGCTGTGGTTTGAAGGCGCTCCAGAATGTCGCAAACAGTGGCTATTTTATTGTTCAGTTCCTGCCATTCATCCTGACTGTTCGAGTCAGACACAATACCCGCACCAGCAAACAACGTCAGATGATGAGCCGTTAGCCTGGCACTGCGTATTGAGACACAGAGTTCACTGCGATAACGACCAAGCACACCACAGGCACCAGCATAAAGTCCTCTGGAATAAGGCTCTTGTTGATCAATAAAGTGGCAGGCTTTGTTGCGGGGAGAGCCTCCCACAGCGGGCGTAGGATGCAAAACATTCATCAACACGCCATCCGAAATACTGTCGTTTAATACACCACGAATCTGATAGCGGAGGTGCTGTATTGTGTTCAGTTTCACCACAGAATGGGATCGATCCGTTTCCAGCGAGCGACAAAGTACACCTAATTTGTGTCGTATATCATCCAGCACCAGATGGTTTTCATGGATATTTTTACGGTCATTCATTAACAGGACTTCGAGCTGGAAGTCCTCATCCCGGTTTCGCCCACGACGAGTAGTTCCGGCAAGAGCTTCCGTAGTGATAATACGCCCCTGTCGTTGAATCAGTTTTTCAGGTGAACAACCAAAGAAACAGTCGCTATTATCCCCCTCAATAAGAAAGCTATAACTGTGCGGATTGGCCTGCTGCCAGTATTGCAGCAGATACCAGGGCGATAGGTTGCCAAAGATGCCGTAAACCGCTTCTCTGGACAAAACAACTTTATTCAATTTATCCGGAGCTTGCTGTTTAAAAGCGGCCTGCGCCTGATCCATCAGCGTTTGCCATTGCTGCCTGTCAGGACTGTAGACCGGCCCTTGTAAACGAAAGGTGTGGTTGTCTGGTTTTTGCTGAAAACAGAGTCCTGCTATGATCTGCAATGCCTGATTTATACTCTTATGCAAGGTCTGCTTCGATTCTGCATTAAGATTAATCGCCAGAGTAGCGCCTCGCCGGTTTTCAACACACTCCAATACAGGCAGGAGCAGTAAACCATAACCAAAAGACGGCCAGACCTGACTGGCTTCATCGGAAAATGACAGGTAGCTGAAACACTGCGCCGGCGTGTCTTCAGGAAGTTCAGACAGCAGAGCGTCGACGTACTGACAGGCAGGCACTATATCGTCACGATGATATAGTTTCCGACTCCAGCAGACGCCAAGACCAGCTATTTCTATATCTCCGGCTCTATCCCGCCAATAGCTTCTCTTGACGCCATTTTGATGTGACAACCAGCCTTTGAGATTCATCACTGGAACAGACTGCTCAAGTCGTATAATGCGGCGATCAGGCATCGGTCTCATCAGCAACTGCCTGAGCTGATCGGACATCTCCGAAAACCGGGCTTTTAATTCGCTGATCAGAGCGTCATTCAAAAGAGTATCCTGTTACATGAATATGAAAGGCGCGATTTTACGTACTACCGCAAGCATCGACAGCATCGTATTTACCGAAGCAGTAAATTGCAAGGGGTACCGAAATGGCTTTATGAAACCGTCTATTTCTCAGCCACTATTTACCCACGGTAATTATGCCAAATAAAACCGGTGAATCTCGGATGCATTTGCGTTTATAACTGACTATTATATCTACTTATTTTTTAAGGTTTATCTATATATGGCAACCAATGGGGAATCGGCCAGGCGCTGGCTGTCAGACAATAAACAAAAGGTATCTGAAGCGCGGGTTCGTCAGATTCGGGACAGTCTGGAGCAGAAAGCGAACCAGCTCAGCAATACCGAACAGGATGATCTGGACGATGAGTATCAAGGGATTCTGGAAGCATTAGAGGTTATGGATGTTTTTATCTCCGAACAATACGAAACTAAAGTAATAGAACCGATGATTCTGGATGCATCACCACTGGTTGCTGAGGATCTGTCTGATGTGCCTGTTCTGAATGTCCGGGAAAAACAGGCACGATTTCAGGCTTTATTAAAAGAGAGCAAGCTTTAACTGCGACTTTAATGAAGCGGAATCCTGAATTTCTCACACTCAGCTACCACTCGGTCATAACTCCACTCCCCATCGACTGGTGGCTGAACCTGATGCTCAATCAGCTTCTGACACATCTGCATAGGGTTCAACCCTTTTTTACGTAGCTTTTCCAGTGTGGTTTTCAGCACTTTGTCAACCTCGCTTAACTCCAGAGATTCCCTTGCCCCTTTCTTACGAACTGCAACCTTCATTTGCTTCATAATGACTCCAACTGACTGAGAGTTCAGATGTTTCTATCATTATAATCGGCATGATCTCATACTCTATAATTAATTGACCGGTTCTGTGAGCAGTATTACAGGAGGTGATATGAAAAGACTGTATTTTCTTGCCCAATCTCTCGACAGCGTCAGTAAAATATCTGAAGACCTGCACCGCCTCGGTATCAACGACTGGAATCTTCATGTACTCAGCCGGGACGAAGCCGGTTTGTATCGTCGCCATATACAAAGCACCCATGTATTTCAGCAAAATGATGTTCTCCATTCCGGTGAGCTTGGTGCTATTGTTGGCGGCTTCCTGGGCTTACTGATTGCCATGGCCCTAGAATTGCTGACACCCTTTGGAGCACCGCTACCCTTGCCTATTTTGGTATTGATTGCGGGGCTGTTTACCTTATTTGGTACCTGGAGCGGAGGCCTTGCCGGAGTCAGTAGAGAGAATTACAAAACCGCCCGCTTCCATGATGAGCTGAAAAAAGGCAAACATCTGATTATGGTGGATGTGTCCCGCCAACAGGAATCAAGCACTCGACAGCACATAGACCGTTATCATCCGGAAATTTCACTGGCAGGGGAAGATACCCCATTAATACTGCCGCTGAATCGCAGTTTCTGGAGCATTCCACGACATAACTGAACGGTTCATTTAATAGCTTGGGGAAACCCCGAAGGGCTTCCCATCAACCTCAAGACGCTATTGGACCGCCCGGTTCTTGATGGGAGCGAGAAATCACTTGATCATGCACATAATCAAAACACTCAACTACCTCGGCAGACGGCTTTTTGCCAAGATAGCTGAAAATAATAATGGCCAGAGTTGAAGCGATGACACCGGGAATAATCTCATAGAGATCAAAAATGCCACCGTCCAAACTACGCCAAAACACCACCACTAAGCCTCCAACGACAATGCCGGCCATCGCACCCAGCGCATTCATGCGTCGCCAGAACAGCGACACCACCAAAGCGGGCCCAAAAGCAGCACCAAAACCGGCCCAGGCGTAAGCCACCATCCCTAACACTGAAATATCAGGATCAAACGCCAGCCAGGTAGCCACCAGTGCTACACCGACAACAGCAAAGCGGCCGATGATCAACATCTCTCTTTGGGATGCACTCTTTCTGAACATATTCCGGTAAAAATCCTCAGCAAAAGCAGTAGAACAGACCAGCAACTGAGAATCTGCTGTACTCATGATGGCCGCCAGGATAGCTGCCAGTAAAATACCGGCAATCACCGGATGAAAAAGCGTATTGACCATCAACATAAAGATCGCTTCCGGGTCATCCAAAGAGACACCCAGTCGGTTTGTATAAACAATACCCGCCAGCCCAACCAGCAAAGCGCCCAACATACATATACCCGTCCAGATCACCGCAATTCTGCGAGCCAGTGTCAGCTCCTCACTGGAACGAATGGCCTTGAAGCGAGCCATGATATGAGGCTGCCCAAAATAACCCAACCCCCATCCCAGTAAAGAAATGATGGCAATACAGGTCAATGGCTCTCCCTGTATCGTGGTTACTATATTCAGGTATTCAGGATTCAATCGTTCGATCTCGGTAAAAACCGGCTCCACCCCACCACTATACTCAAGCGCAGCGATGGGCACGATCAACAGAGCAACAGACATCAGCAAGCCCTGGATCAAGTCAGTCCAGCAAACCGCCAGAAAACCACCAAACAGTGTATAGGAGACTACACTCACCATTCCCAGAATCACCGCCAGTTGATAATCAACCCCAAAGACCGATTCAAACAGTTTGCCGCCAGCAATAAGCCCGGAACTGGTATAGAACAAGAAGAAAACAAGGATAAACATGGCACTGATCGGTTGCAGCAACCCGTGAGAGTCGGCAAAACGTCTGGCAAAAAATTCAGGCAGCGTCAGAGAATTATTAGCCTCGCTGTAAATTCTCAGCCGACGAGCCACAACCAGCCAGTTCAGCCAGGTACCAGCAAGCAACCCTGCTGCCAGCCAAATTGCCTCAAGACCGCTGACAAAGGCATATCCCGGCAGCCCCAGTAATAACCAGCCACTCATGTCTGAAGCACCGGCACTGAGTGCTGCTGACCAGGGACCCAGTGAACGACCTCCGAGAAAGTAATCTGCTGAATTACTGGTTCTTGACCAAGCTATATAACCCACTGTCAACATGATTGAAAAATACACCAGAAAAGTCAGAACAATCTGAACATTACCTGCCATGAGTCTTAACACCTTCCTTGGATATTGTTCTTTTGACCATAGACTACATATAAATTTCTCGCTTTTAATTTTTATTTTTTATTACAAATAGAATTAAAGCGTCTAACCATGAATCTATTCTCTCACCCTGATTTAGTTCTTCAGAAAACGCTTAAGAAACACCTCTGCCGCCTACTGCTATTGTGTGTCATTGACTATTCTTATGACTCGTTTCAACCCTTACCAGGTTATCAGGCTGACTTATGCCTCTGGAACATTAAACATCCGGTGGAACGCTCATATCAGCTCTGTACCTACCCACTAAAGCAGCGCATTCTGGCAGGACAATCCTTCCGTAAAATACCTGGTTAGATACATACTGTCTGCCTGAATCATCAATAAAGACATCAGCCGGGCTGAATCTCAGCTCTTCAATGAAACCATACAGATCATAAGCTATTTTAAATATTAATGGAGTGATCTAATATAAGGAACCGTCATGGCGAACATCTCATCAAGCACCCAAGGGTCAAATACTAATTCGATTGACTTATCAATATTTGAAGGCGCTAAACCAGAAGAGCAAACATCAAAACAACTGGGTTCCAATGGTCGTCTCAAGGGTAGAAAGGTCTCTTTTCTTCGGAAGTTGACTCAAAAATTCACTCGTAGTTCTGATAGAAAAAAAGCCTATGATGCAAAAAGATCTGTTCAGATGGCATTGGCTGACCGAAGAATTAACACACTTAAAACGCTGAAATCAACAGATGCTCTCGCTCATAACCTGGATCAGGAAAATTTTAATTCAGAAAATAACCAGCTAAAGATTAACTCAGAGAATAGCGATCTACTCAAGACACTTCAAACAGTCTATACAAACAATGTTCTCGAAACAGATCAGGTTGTGATGGCGGGCAAAGAACGACTTCTGGCCATGAGCATCTCAGGCAGTCAAAACCGAGTTCAAAAAGACATCACCACCATTTTAAAAGAGGTCATTCCAGCCATACAAACCCCCCACGGACTGGTTAGTGCCGACCAAATCTTGCTAACAGCATTGAATAAAAAAATGATCTCCCAAGATCAGTACGACACGTTAAAAAAAGATATAATAAAGCAACTAAGCCATCAGTTTGATTCTTTTCGAAAAAAAATCAACAGGCCAATCAAAGGGGGTTCTCATGAAGATCGTCGTGATGCTTACCTTGCAAGACTTAATGATATTCAGGAAATGATATCAGCCATGAAGCAGTCTGGTGGTAATCTTTTCTATGAGAATACGTCCTTCAGCGGTAAATCACCTCGAAAACAGCTGCGCAAAATGGCAAAAGATAGCTTTCGTATGAGCTCAGAGAATCTGAAAGCATCGGACAACTCTTTGACAGAGACAAAGCGTCGACTGGATGATTCGTATTACACCATGACAAATAGTCTTCGGCCAATTATATTTGAGACCAGCTCTTCAAATAAAGTCGCTAAAAATCAGTTTGACGATATTCAAAAAGAAAGCACCATCGCTTTTAATAAGCTCAATACAAAACTCAATAAACCTAGACACTTGGATAATTATACACAGGGGATAAGAATTGAAATCTCTAAAATCACACAAGAAATTGCTAAAAAACAAGCACAGATCCAAATTGAAAAAAAGACAACGAAAAACAGTATGAAGCTATCAAGTGAAATTTCTAATCTAAAACAAGAGCTAAAGAAAAAAAACGAACAGTACAATGAAACAATGGAAAAAATAAATAGCGAAAAAAATAAGTATTCGGATTGGAATATCTTCTACCTAAACAATGAAAAATATAGAATTTCGGAAGAACCAATATCAAAAAACGCTAACCTATTACTTTTTGCCAACCCTAAAACTTCTCCATTTTTTTCTCGATTACAATTTATTCGATCCAGGGCACTTTTAGATTTAATGGATAAAAATAAGCATGATCAACAAAAAGAAATCTTGGTAGATCATTTGAAATTCCTGGTTACTAAAGCCAATCACGACCCTGACAAATCAATTTCATTTTTAGAGCTAGCGTATCAATACAGCATGCTAAATAATGATCCGCTAAAAGACGCCATTGCTAGTCTTAGTCAAAAGCAAAAACTCCCTAATCCAGAAACATTTACAGCATCTAATATTTTATACTCTCCCGAAAAGTCGGAGTTATTTGCAGAACTGAACTACATCCGCAAAACAGCCAATAAATTGATGAATAGCACAAACCACTCTATCCCAACAGACTCCTTCACTTTAATTTCTCAAGCAGTTGAAGAGAGTTTCAGCGATTTAAGCAAGATTCCTGCGGATGGGCTAATTGCGCTACTGGAGCAAATGGAAACATTTATTACACCAGAAGACAAACAAAAACAATATCACTTTGATTGTTCACTAGAGGCCTTCAAAACTGGATGTACTGCTCTCGATACTAGTGGAGACACTCACCAGGCAGTTGAAGCTTTTAAAAACTTTCAAGCTAGTCATGGATATTCTGCAAACTAATTTAATATCAATACACAAAAGCCCGACAGATTTATCTATCGGGCTTTTACAACCTTGATCAAAACCAAAGCAAATTAGATGCTTGACGATGACCGTTGGAGTAATACATCAAGTGCAAACAGTTAGCATTGAATAGACGACAAGTATTCTGTATATTCAAAGCGTGAACCTAAATTAATCAGTTGAAATCTGAATATCCGCTAAAAGCCTTGCGGCAGTTGATGTTTAGCGTTTTAGCCTACTCACCCTATGGGTGAAGACTGAAGTCTGATATAACCTTACTGCCACATAGGGTTTAGCCAATTCACAAAAGCTCAACTGATTAATTTAGGGTGAAAGAATCGAAAAACAACAGTTGTATTTTTATAAACCAATTAATAGCCAAACTGTGAAAAGTTGATTTTAGCTATTACTGTATTGACCAACGCTTCCATCCCAAATTGATCTTCCACATCAAACCGTGATTGGACAGGACTATCTATATCTAAAACAGCAACCACATCGCCATCCACCACAACAGGCACAACCAGCTCACTGCGACTATCTGCATCACAGGCAATATGACCAGCAAAAGTATCGACATCATCAACAACCTGGGTTGTCTTTTCCACCACAGCCGTTCCGCAGACACCACGCCCTATCGGAATCTGAACACAGGCAGGCTTACCCTGAAACGGTCCAAGCACCAGCCTGTCACCACGAAGAATATAAAAACCAACCCAGTTAAGGTCTGTCATACTGGCATTCAGCAAGCTGGAAATATTAGCAAGATTGGCCAGCGCATCATCTTCACCTGATATGAGTGCAGCAGCCTGTTTATTCAGTAATTGATAGAAGGCTTTTTTTTCTGCGGGAAAATCTGTAACTTCAAACATCCTGAGCACCTGTTTTCAACTCTATTATCAAAATCACGGTCGAACGAGTGTATCAGCCTTTTGCGGAAATCGTACAATATTCAGGCGTAATAATTAAATCTTTGCAGTTGATAACCGACAACTTTTGCAGGAATGCAGCACCTTAACTGCAACGTCCACTCATTGACTTCTTCCATAGCTCTCGCATCCGATAACCCGTGATACGACAAAGGCGACAGATAGATAATATCCTGCCTTGTTAAGGGTAATGTCTTCAGATACTCAAGTGTCGATTTTATATTCAACGCCACCTCTGTACGCTCTACTGTACCCGTGAGCAGAGTAAGACTGACTTTAATGCTGGCAGATTTTGCCGCAACAATCGCAGCGGTCACTTTATCAAGACAACCCGATTTCCCAAGAGAAGCTCTGAGCTTTGACCAGCCTGTTTCAAGACCGATAACTATTTGAGACAAGCCCGCTTTATTGAGCTGCTTCCAGTCTTCCTGAGTTCTTGGCGCACTGAAATCCGGATCAGAAAAAGTCGCTACACCACGTTTCAATATACCGGTTTGCTCCCCAATCAAATGAAGGCAATTCATTAAACGACGCTGGGACAATGCCATCGCATTAGCTGAACCCAGAAACACCCCTTGTCGTTGATACATGGCATCGCCAAACAGAGTCTTAACGCCATCAACATGCCGTTGCAATTGCTCTTGATTGAGAACGGAATAGGGCTTGTCTTTATAGAAAGCACAAAAGGTGCATCGGCGATTAGGGCAGCCACGGGCTGGCTGAATAACCAGATCTCCGTATCGATCGGGTGGAAGAATGGACACAGGCTCAGGATAAACGTCCAGATATATCTGTTTTACCTGACGATAATAATCCAGCGTATGACGACGGCCTCTCTGCACAATCGGCTCATGCGAATCCAGCGACTGCAGCCACTCAAAAGCCTGCAAGTAAACTTGTTCTGCCTGATCATCCGTAAGGGGTTCCCCTGTTGCTCCCCGGACAACTCGCCCATCCATGCATCGTCGATAGAACTCAGAACCAAGCCGAAAAGTACTCCATCGCCCAGCCATATCGAGACGAAGACTAACTCCAAGAACATCATCTTCGATCTTGCAACCAGCTTCCATGAGCCTGAGACTCATCACCATAACAGCACCGATTTAAAACGTCAGAATAACACGGCGATCTTGAATAAACAGTTCGGATATTTTTCAAACAGATCACCATACGACGATAGGCGTTTAATCCAAAAGACACATGACAGTGCAGAAATCACCCTTAAAAAGACTTTTATATCAGGCAGATAAGCCAAACACTGATCTGAATCATTCACTCTTGAAAACACTTTTTATTAGAGTGCCTATGTCTAATAGATACTATGATAAGGAGGTTTTATGAGTACGACACAGGCTACACCCATGCCCAAAAGCCAATCTAAATTAATGGATCGTTTCCTCAACGGCATCGAAAAAGCAGGCAATAAACTACCCGACCCGACCCTGCTATTCTTTTATGCTCTACTTCTTATCTGGGTGCTATCCGCACTTTTTGCCCAGATTGATCTTAATATGGTGCACCCGGCCACAGGTGCCAAGATTACTGTCAACAACCTGATGACCGGCGATAAGCTGACTAATTTCCTGGCCAGTATGGTGAAAAACTTTACTGGATTTGCCCCCTTGGGCATCGTACTCGTTGCCATGCTGGGCGTCGGTGTTGCAGAGCAATCAGGCTTTATCAACACAGGTCTGAAGAAAATGCTGAAGGTCACTCCAGTCAAACTCTTAACGCCCATGCTGATTCTGGTATCTATTGTTAGCCACACAGCTGCAGATGCGGGTTATGTACTGGTTATTCCTCTGGGCGGTATTATTTTCCACGCTGCCGGTCGTCATCCACTGGCCGGTATCGCTGCTGCGTTTGCTGGCGTATCCGGAGGTTTTTCGGCCAACTTTATTCCTTCTGGTATTGATCCACTGTTGCAGGGTTTCACTCAGTCTGCTGCGCATATTCTGGATACCGGTTTCCAGATGAATCCATTGGCTAACATCTTCTTTACTGGTGCTTCCAGCATCATTGTTGTGGCTATCGGCTGGTATGTGACCGACAGAATCATTGAGCCTCGTCTGAATGCCTCCAAACCATTGGATGAGGATATTGAGGAGGCAGAAGACATGGGCTCTTTCACAGCTCAGGAAAGCAAAGCCTTCTCCGCAGCAAGCTTTGCCATGCTGGCAGGCATTGCTCTGCTGTTTGCTGCCGCCTATCCAGAGACTTCACCATTGCGCTCACCAGAGGGCGACATCACCGCATTTTCTGCGCCTATTATGCAGTCTATTGTGCCGTTTATTTTCATCTTGTTTATTATTCCGGGTATTGTTTACGGTAAAATGTCCGGTACTTTCAAAAACTCTAAAGATATTGTTGCGGCCATGAATGGCACCATGTCGACCATGGGGTCTTATCTGGTGATGTCTTTCTTCTGTGCACAATTCCTCTGGGCATTCGCTCAATCTAATCTAGGTACCGTTCTGGCTCTCAGTGGTGCTGAAGTACTTCAGGCTCTGAATTTGCCCGGTCAGATCACCATTGTGGGTATGATTCTGCTGACAGCCGTGGTTAACCTGGTCGTTGGTTCTGCCTCTGCTAAGTGGGCACTGATTGGTCCGGTTCTGGTCCCTATGTTAATGGCTGTCGGCATCTCTCCGGAACTGTCTCAGGCGGCTTATCGTGTCGGTGACTCGGTTTCTAACATCATCTCTCCGCTGATGGTGTTCTTCCCACTGGTGGTGGTTTATTGCCAGCGCTATGTGAAAGATACCGGTATTGGCTCTCTCTCTTCCATGATGATGCCTTACTCCATCTCTCTGCTGATTGGCTGGACTCTATTCCTGCTGGCTTACTGGGCCTTAGGGCTACCTCTGGGCATTCAGGCTTCTTATGTCTATCCAGCCATGTAAAGATACTTATCTGAACCAATAATGGACTATCTGAAGAAAAGGGGCTTTTGCTCCTTTTCTTTTTTCTGACCTTCGCGTCAGCAGCCATGTCGAACAGCGTCTATCCTTAAGCCTGCTAATGTTAATGACAAATTTCAGGACTTACAGAATTAAAGGCAGCGTATGTTCAATCTGGCAAAACTTATTCAGAATATAACTCCTGCGGGATGGGCAGTTATGGCACTGTGCCTGCTTGTATGGATTGCTCTTATCCACATCTTCGGAAAGATGACCGAAAAACGTTGGGGAGATCGGGAATCCGGTGCCCTGGTGGGTTTTTTTGTGCCCGGCCTTGTATTTATCGCCCTTCTTTATTGGATATAAGCATCTATCAGGCACTCCCCAAGGAATGGGGCATCAGCAGCACCTCATAAGAAAAGCACCTATCTATCACACTTAAAAACCCATCTAACGCTCCAAAAATCAAGCGATCAATAACCAGCCTCCAAGCCGGAAAGAAAGCAGCGCGTAGGGTATCAATATCATTCGGTTCGATGCCGCCAGCACTTCCAGATCGCCAGAACCACCTCGGTTTGCCATACAAAGTCCGACAGTAATGGCTGATTCGACCATATAAAAGCCAAACAGCCGGCCTCCCAGGGCAGCACCCAAAATAGCACCAATAACGATCATCTCTGCGATGCGCATATTGGCGAAACTAATATCGCCCGGTCTCTTACCAGCCATCAATACCAGACCATAGCTACCAATCCCTCTTGCCCATTAACGAATATGATGAAAATCAATGATTTCTTCTTTCAGCCCTGCCGCCGGATCATTGAATACTTCCCAGTTAAGGGCCCCTTCGGAATTAGCCACGATACAAGTCACCGCCGAATCACCGGTGACATTTACAGCGGTTCTAATCATATCCAGCAATCGGTCTACCCCCATAAGCAACGCAACACCTTCGACCGGCAGCCCGACTTGCTGTAACACCATCGCCAGCATAATCATGCCGACCCCGGGCACACCGGCTGTACCGATGGAAGCCAGGGTTGCGGTGAGAATTACCATCAGATAATCACTCAACCCCAGCTCGATACTGAATGCCTGAGAAATAAACACCGTAGCAACCCCTTGCATAATGGCGGTACCATCCATGTTGATGGTGCTGCCCAGAGGGATGGTAAACGATGCTACCCGGTTAGAAACACCAAAACGATGTGTGGCAGTTTCCATAGTAACCGGAATAGTGGCATTACTCGATGCAGTGCTAAAAGCAAACAATACTGCATCTTCCATTTTCCGCAGAAACCCTAGCGGACTCAGCCCCGTAAACAGCTTCAACAAGGTGCAATAAGTCACTACCACATGTAACAACAGAACAAATATAAGCAAGAAAAAGTATTTAATCAGACTAGCAATGGCTGACAGTTCAATAGTAGTAAACAGCTTCGCCATCAGACAGAACACACCATAGGGAGCGATATTCATGAGCAGGGCGACCAGCTTCATCATGACTGCGTTCATGGATTCAAAGATTCGAGCTATACGCTCTCCCGGCTCTCCCGCTGCTGCTATGGATATTCCAAACAAAAGTGCAAAAACAATAATCTGCAGAGTATTGCCTTCTGCCAGAGCTTCTATCGGATTACTTGGAAACAGGTGAATCAGCACTTCACTGAGAGCTGGCGCTTCCTTGGCTGAAAATGCGTTGGCTCCCTCCAGATTTGCACCTTCCCCAGGCTCTACCAATATGGCGGCAATAATAGCCAGAGTAATGGCAATGGCGGTGGTCGCCACATACAGAACTATGGTCTTCCCCCCTACTCTGCCAATGGTACTGGCATCACTGAGAGAACAGGTGCCACAAACAATTGAAGTAAATATCAGCGGCACTACCAGCATCTTCAGGGAGGATATGAATATCTGCCCAATAACATGGAACACCCCATCAACAATGTAACTGGTGACAAACGTACTTTCCGGGATAAGGGTTCTAATAAAAATACCGGCACCGAGACCAGCCAACATGCCAATAAGTACTTGAGTAGTTAGGGAAAACTCATTCCAACGCTTGATCATTGATATAGCCTGACAAAATAGGAAGCACAGCAGAAAACAGGGGAGAACGAAAAGAAAGCCTGTAAGAATGAAAAAGGCCTCTTAAGAGTAGCTGAGATTGTCTGATTTACCCAAATAGAGATAGCCACCCTGAAAACAAAGCATGAACCAACTGTTCCGGCAAAACTCACTATAACTAACTAGAATACTATTAACTAACCTCTAATAAACAAGGAAGGAAACACTATGCCAGGACTTGATAAAGCACCATCCATCGACTTACAGACTCTGGCAGCGCAGGTCAGCCAGCTTAAAGAAGATGGCCTTGGAGACGAAAGCCTGAAAATAAAGACCAAAGATGGAAAGCTGGAGGTCACCGCCAGTAAAAAGCATGCTAATGCATTTGGCCGAAAAATAAGGCGTCTTCTTAGCTCTGCGTTACCTGGAGTACGCAGTCAGCGAAAGAATGATAAGCAGACTGCATTGAACACACTGGCCAACACACTGAATGACAGCACCATATTAGGCTTCAGCGGAAAAATTAGCGTAGCGGATGCACACAGCATACTACAAAAGGCCCTTGAGCAAACCAATGAAAGACATCATTCAAACACAACACCGTCACCACAAAACATTGACTTTAGTGCAGAAGAAACCACAGAAGACATTTATTCAGAAATTGGCGATGTTCCAGCTAAAGCAGATGCCCACTCCCTAAGGCAAAAAACGCCTACCGAGGATTTCCCACCACCGCCTGATAGTTGGCTGACTGATGAGTCAGGTACTCAGAAAAAATCTGCAGAAGAAATTGATTCTCTTTATGCAAAGGTCGATTTCAGCAAAAAAAGACCTAAATCATCAGGATCTGAAACTGTCAATCTCTCCCCATCTGCGCAGGCGGTCAAACCAAAAGTGGCTCCCAAACCATCCAAAAGAACTCAGAGATCAGCTACAACGGATGACAATTTCAAGTTCCCTCCACCACCACCTGAAGCACAGGCGGGAAAACCAGCAGTGGCTCCCAAACCCAAACCACAGATACCACCCAAGCCGTCTAGTCTTAAGAAGCCAGACTGACACCTTCCCGGGCGTCAGATGCAAGAGTGGAAATAGCGTTTCCATCAATTAGAACGCTTCAATACACCACTTAAAGCAGCCTTCCATTATTAATGAACGGCTGCTTTTTTATGCTCAAATATTGTATGCATGCCAGTAATATAGAATCCACAAGCGAGACTCTGGCACAATAGCCATTTTCACTTTACACCAATCGAGAGCAACACTATTAAAAACTACCAACTTCAATTGCCTGACGGGAATGATCTCTATACGGAACTGCGCCTGCAGGAAAACACCCGACAGATCATCCAGCTGTTAAACGGTGATGTCACCACGAACAACCGTGAACGTGTCAGCGGCAGTTCTGCCCGGGTCTGTCAGCATGGACAGTGGGGATTTGCATCTACACCGCATATAAACAAACAAGCTATTGCTAAAGTGCTAACAGAAGCTCGTCAAAATGCAGAGTTTCTGGCAAAACGTCAGGGCGACACCCGCCATCAACTACCCTTATCCAGCTTCAGCCGCAGCGATGATCTGTCATCCAGTCAGCCTGCACCATCTTTGAAAGAACAGATGCAGTTCTTGCAGACACTGGATCAGTACATTATTGAACATTGCCCTGACCTGAAATCACGGGTTCTGCGTTTGCATCTGGAAGACATTGAAAAACGTCTGGTGACGTCTTCAGGTTCTAGTGGCTACAGCCTGATTCCCCGAACACTGTTGTATATTACCCTGACCATCAATAATCAGGATGACGAGCCGGTAGATCTCACTCATGTTTACAGCAATCGTGGGCAGTATCAGGATAACCTCATCAATCCGGACCAGCTTTACGCAGACATCGACGCGCTGTATCAGCACTTGCTGAGTAAAAAGGACGCCGTACCCGCCAAGGCGGGTCTGAAAGAAGTCATTCTGGATTCTGAACTCACCGGCATGCTGGCTCATGAAGCCATTGGACATCCGACAGAAGCCGATCTGGTACTGGGCGGTTCTGTTACCGCGGGATTACTCAATCAACAAGTCGCCAGCCCACTGATTAATATGGCCGATCTGGCTCACAGTCATAACGGCAAGCTGTTACCGGTACCGGTTTTTATTGATGATGAGGGTGCAGAAGCCAAAGATCGCCAGCTAATCGAAAACGGCATTTTAAAAGGGTTTATGACGAATCGTCATACTGCCTCTGAATTGAGCATGGATGTTACCGGCAACGCCAGAGCTTTCAAGTTCTACGATGAACCGCTGATCCGCATGCGCAATACCGCTATTCTGCCAGGCAAAGACAAACTGGAAAAAATGATCGCTTCCATAAACGACGGATACTACCTGATAAAAACCAGCAACGGTGAAGCAGATACCACCTCTGAGTTTATGTTCGGTATCACACTCGGCTATGAAATCAAGAATGGTAAACTGGGTCGGGCTATTCAGGACACCACTATTTCTGGCATTGCTTTTGACGTATTGAAGTCAGTCAGCATGGTCTCCGACGAACTGCATTGGGAATGCTCTGGCTATTGCGGCAAAAAACAGGCAATACCAGTGAGCTGTGGTGGCCCCGCCATCAAGTGCACTATTAACATTGGTGGGGAGTAACTCATGACCGATGCCATTATTAACTATGCACTCCGTCAAATGCGCTCAGTGGGCTTTGACAAAAGCCATTGCACTCTGAGTTTCGACGACAAACAGGAACTGAATGTAGAAAATGATCGCATCAGCCTTTTGCGTAGCGGTCAGGATCAGGAACTCTTTCTAACCGGTATAAAAGCTCAACGTCAGGCTTCCATTTCTATTAGTTCAATGGATGAGCATAGCATCAATAACGCGATTGCCGATCTGCTGGAAATGGCTGAAGGCTCACAGGCAGATGCGGCTTATGATATTGCTCCAGCACAACCAGCAGAGTCATTTACTGTCGGACCTCAGCGTGCTGATCTGGATTTAATGTACGACAGACTGAGTGAATTTCTGGGCTACGTGAAAAAACACTATCCAACTATCATTCTGGCTGAGTGTTCTATCGATTACACACAAGCAAATACACGACTGGTTAACAGCAATGGCGTTGACTTCACTGAAGTACGTGGTAGTTACAACGGCTCTATGCTTTTTACCGCCAAGAATGATGATAGTACATCATCGTACAGCTTTACTGGCTTCAGCAGTTTTGACCTGGATAAACCGATTCATCAGTACAGCACCATCAAAACTCAGCTGAAAAACACCAGAGACTCATTACACGCAAAGCCTGTGCCGAATAAATTTGTTGGCGACATCATCATCACGCCCGATGCTATTGATGATTTTATCAGCTTCCTCACAGACTCTGTTCGTGATGGCTCTATGATTGCTGGTACTTCGCTTTATAGAGACAAGCTGAATCAGACAATCACTTCCGGACAATTAACTCTGAAAAGCACGCCTCTGGACAAATCTCTTCCGGGCGGTTATTTCTTCACCAGCGATGGCTTTAAAGTGGAAGATATGACATTGCTCAATCAAGGTGTTTTAAGCCGTTACCTGCTCAGTCATTACGGTGCCAGAAAAACCGGACTCGAACGAGCACCCAGTGAAGGCGGCTGCATGGTGCTTGAAGGGGGTGATTCCCGTGTTGAGGAAATGATTGCTGCGATCGATGAAGGGATTGTACTGGGCCGTTTCTCAGGAGGTGAACCCTCTGAGAAAGGTGATTTCTCGGGCATCGCCAAAAACAGCCTATATATCAAAGACGGTAAGATTCAGTTCGCACTGGCTGAAACCATGATTTCAGGCAATATGGCCAGAGTATTGAACTCGGTTAAAGCGGTATCAAAAGAACAGGTTGATTTTGGTGATAGCCGGATGCCCTGGATTCAGGTGAGTGGCATTACGGTTTCCTGAAATCAGGGCATTGTCGGCTTGTCCTTTCGGGGCAAGCCGACCTGTGTAGCTACTCAGGTTTTAAGAATACGGCCCTTATTCGCAGCAATACGCAGGCGCAGCGCATTCAGCTTGATAAACCCTTCTGCATCGCCCTGATTATAAGCACCCGTGTCTTCTTCGAAGGTGGCGATGTCTTCATCAAAGAGAGAATCATTCTCTGACCGACGCCCAACCACCATTACATTACCTTTGTAGAGTTTTAAACGAACCTCGCCGTTGACATGCACCTGACTGTCATCAATCATCGTCTGCAACAATTCACGCTCTGGTGACCACCAGTAACCGTTATAAATCAGAGATGCATAGCGCGGCATCAACTCATCTTTCAGATGAGCCACTTCCCGATCAAGCGTGACGGACTCAATCGCCCGGTGCCCTTTGAGCATGATGGTGCCTCCGGGTGTTTCATAGCATCCTCGGGCTTTCATGCCAACGTAACGGTTTTCGACAATATCGATCCGACCAATGCCATTAGCACCGCCAACCTCATTGAGGTATTTCAGGACTTCAAATGGTTTCATCTCCTTGCCATCAATGGCAACAATGTCGCCCTGACGGTAAGTCAGGTTGATATAGGTGGGCTGATCTGGCGCACTCTCCGGAGAAACACTCCAGCGCCACATATCCTCTTCGGCTTCTTCCCAGGGGCTTTCCAGAAGACCACCTTCATAAGAGATATGAAGCAAGTTGGCATCCATTGAATAAGGTGACTTACCCTTCTTACGCTCGACTTCAATACCGTGTTCATCGCAGTAAGCCAACAGCTTTTCCCGGGAATTCAAATCCCACTCACGCCAGGGTGCAATCACTTGCACACCAGGTTTCAGCGCATAAGCACCCAGCTCAAAACGCACCTGATCATTACCCTTGCCTGTCGCTCCGTGGGCAATGGCATCAGCTCCGGTTTCGTTAGCAATCTCAATCAAGCGCTTGGAAATAAGAGGCCGGGCAATGGACGTTCCCAGCAGATATTCACCTTCATAAATGGTATTAGCACGGAACATGGGGAAGACAAAGTCACGAACAAACTCTTCCTGCAGGTCATCAATATAGATTTCCTTGATGCCAAGAGCCTCAGCCTTGGCTCTGGCCGGTTCCACCTCTTCACCCTGACCAAGATCTGCAGTAAATGTGACTACCTCACACTCATAGTGATCCTCGAGCCATTTAGCAATTACTGAAGTATCCAGACCTCCAGAGTAAGCAAGTACCACCTTGTTAATCTTTTTCATAAGGACACTCCGACATTTTCAGTATATTTATTCATAATAACAGGATTGACCCCGATCAATATTACCAGAGAAACAACAAAAATAAAGAATACCATACAAAATAGAAAGAAATATTTATTCAATTTATAAGCATTTTAATTCAAACACCCTAACAGCTTGTTTATACAGCTTAAATCGTCACCAGCCCTTGAGACATAAGCCATAAACTCACTATCAAAACTAGAAATCTTTGACTAGAATTCCCCAGAATCTAACCAGAAAAACAGGAACAGAACCTATTATGATAAAAACGATCACCATTACCCGTCCAGACGACTGGCACCTTCACCTCCGCGATAGCGCCGCTCTTCCTGAAACAGTTCGTGCTTCAGCCAACGTATTCAGACGGGCAATCATCATGCCTAACTTAGTGCCTCCGATTGTCAATACTAATATGGCTGCTGCTTATCAGCAGCGAATTCAGGAACACATTCCTGAAGGTAAAAATTTCCAGCCTTTGATGACACTTTATCTCACCGACAACACCACCGCCGACATGGTGCGTGAAGCACATGCCAGCGGCGTGGTTTCGGCCCTGAAACTCTATCCGGCGGGAGCAACAACCAACTCCGATTCAGGTGTAACTGATCTCAATAATGTTCAGGCAGCACTGGAAGCCATGGCTGACTGCGGCTTGCCATTACTGGTACACGGTGAAGTGACTGACGCCGATATTGATATTTTTGATCGTGAAAAAGTCTTTATTGACCGACACCTGAAAGGGCTGACTCAACGCCTGCCGCATCTGAAGATAGTGATGGAGCATATCACCACCCGTGATGCCGTTGAGTTTGTCAAAAACGGCAGTGAAAATCTCGCCGCTACTATCACCGCTCATCATCTTCTGTATAATCGCAACCATATGCTGGTTGGCGGGATTAAACCCCATTACTACTGCCTGCCAATTCTGAAGCGTAATATTCACCAGCAGGCTTTGCTGGAGGCAGCTACCAGTGGTCATCCAAAGTTCTTCCTGGGTACCGATTCTGCGCCTCATGCAGTGGGAGCTAAAGAGTCTTCCTGTGGCTGTGCAGGTTGTTATACAGCACCTGCGGCCATTGAACTCTATGCAGAAGCCTTTGAAATGATGGATGCTCTGGATAAACTGGAAGCCTTTGCCAGCCACCATGGTCCTGACTTTTATGGTCTGCCACGGAACTCTGACACCATTATCCTGGTAAAAGAGAGCTGGACGATGCCTGATACCATTCCATTCGGTGAACACCGGGTGAAACCCCTGAGAGCCGGTGAAGCGATTCACTGGAGGCTCAAGACAGACTAAGGAGATTCCGTGAGGATCGACGACGGCCACTCCATGGCAAGCCGGTTCCGAGGCTTTCTACCCGTAGTGGTAGACGTGGAAACCGGAGGCTTCAATGCCTCCACTGACGCACTGCTGGAAATTGCAGCAACCGTAATTGAAATGGATGAAAGTGGTTATGTTCATCCGGGACATAGCGAGTCCTACCACATAAAACCTTTCGAAGGCGCCAATATCGAGAAAGCGGCTCTGGAATTTATTGGTCTTGATCCTTTTCACCCTCTGCGCATTGCCGTTGAAGAAGAAGATGCCATGACTAAATTATTCCGCAGCGTGCGCAAATCGGTCAAAGCTCAGGGTTGCAGTCGTGCAGTTCTGGTAGGACACAATGCGTCGTTTGATTTAAATTTCGTAATGGCGGCTGCTGAGCGTTGTGACCTTAAACGCAACCCTTTCCATCCATTTTCCTGCTTTGATACAGCCACTTTATCAGGTTTAGCCTATGGGCAGACTGTTCTGGCAAAAGCCTGTGATGAAGCGCATATTGCTTTTGATCAAACTGAAGCACATTCGGCTCGTTACGACACCGAGAAAACCGCAGACCTATTCTGCACGATTGTGAATCGCTGGAAAGATCTTGGCGGTTGGCTCTGACGTGCTTGAGGGTATTTCCAACATGGAAATGCCCTTAGTTTTTTGAAATATTCACTCAATGATTGGCGTAATACTTTTCAAGGTAGTCTGCAACGGCATGATCGTAGTTAAAACCAATCTGCTCATTCTCCGGTAACAACTCCACCAGTTTGGGGTCAGCATTCCCCATCACCAGCCCTTTTCCTACTTTATCAAGCATGCCCAGATCATTTAGCCCATCACCAAAGGCCATGGCATCTTTCATTTCAAAACTTTTAATTTTCAGCACTTCATTAAGAGCAACCGATTTACAAACAGCGGCATCCATAATCTCAAGGCAACGCGGTAAAGAGAAAGTAATCGACAGGCGATCACCGTAAAGGGACTGGATTTTCTCATAAAGTGGTAACAGATCTTCATGTTCATGGGCGACAAAAAATATTTTTTGGACACCGGTTTTCGGGGTTTCATCCAGATTGCCGAGCTTGTAGCCGAAGCCACTGTCAGCATGGAAGTCCAACAATGTCTGCGTTTCAACTTCCACCAGCCAGTCACGTTGATGATAAACATTACAATGCACTGTTTCCGGGAACGCTTTGCGCATTGCCAGAATAGGGTGCACTAGGTCAGCAGCAATATTGTGTTCGATAATCTGTTCACCCTGTGGGTTATGAACTCTGGCTCCATTGCTGGTAATCAGATACATATCAACCCCCAGAGAAGCACGAATATACTTCACATCTTCATAGTGGCGACCGGTAGCAAAAATAAATTTGATGCCCTGCTGACTTAAACGACGAATAGTGTCTACTGTCTGCTGACTGAGCTTATGGTCATCATTCAGTAACGTGCCGTCCAAATCCGATACAACCACTGGGTACATTCGTCACCTCTTAAGATAAATTCTGGTAAAGGCTCATTATCTTCTTAATCTCATGAATAAAACAGGGCAGATATCGTCATTCTATTGATGACAATACCTACCCTGATTAATCCATTACCAATGATCAGGTGAATGTAATTTCCTCTCCATCCAGTTCTACGTGAATAGTATCACCTCCGGAAAAGCGACCACTCAAAATAGCTTCTGCCAATGGGTTTTCGATACTACGCTGAATGGCACGCTTCAAAGGTCGTGCGCCGTATACCGGATCAAAGCCTACTTCTGCCAGCTTGCTCAATGCAGTTTCTGAAATGTCGAGCTTAAGATCGTTTTCCGCCAGTCGTTTATTCAGCCCTGACAACTGAATATCAGCAATACCCTTAATCTGATCGGCATTCAGTGGATGGAAAACCACCAACTCATCGATCCGGTTGACAAATTCCGGGCGAAAGTGAGTACCAACCACATCCATCAATGTTTCTTTAAGAGAATCAAAATCTTCATCTTGCATGGTTTGAATCACATCAGAGCCTAAATTAGAAGTCATCACCACCACGGTATTTTTAAAATCGACAGTACGACCCTGACCGTCGGTTAGACGACCATCTTCTAATACTTGTAAAAGAATATTGAAAACATCCGGATGTGCTTTTTCCACCTCATCCATCAACACCACCGAATAAGGTTTGCGTCGTACGGCTTCGGTCAGATAACCACCTTCTTCATATCCAACATATCCGGGAGGTGCTCCCAGCAGGCGAGCGACTGAATGTTTTTCCATAAACTCAGACATATCGATACGAACAATGGCATCTTCTGTATCAAATAAAAATTCAGCCAGTGCTTTACAAAGTTCTGTTTTACCAACACCGGTTGGACCAAGAAACATAAAGGAACCGTTAGGTCGGTTCGGATCTGCCAGTCCGGCTCTTGAACGACGCACGGCGTTGGAAACAGCCACCACCGCTTCATGCTGACCAATCACCCGGTTGTGTAAGCTGTCTTCCATACGCAGCAGCTTGTCCCGCTCACCTTCCAGCATCTTACTGACAGGAATCCCTGTCCATTTGGAGACGACTTCAGCGATCTCTTCATCGGTAACCCGGTTTCTTAACAACTGAGTTTCGCCACCTTCCATCGCATCAGCTTTAGCCAATTTCTTTTCCAGATCAGGCAATTCGCCGTATTGAATTTCCGACATTCTGGCAAGATCACCAGCACGCTTCGCTGCTTCCAACTTAATCAACAACTGCTCTTTTTCTTCCCGCAGTTTCTGCCCCCCCTGAAGAGAGACTTTCTCCGCTTTCCAGATATCTTCGAGGTCAGAATATTCTCGCTCCAGCTCATTGACCTGATCATTCAGTTTCGACAGTCTTTCCTGAGAGGCTTTATCATCCTCTTTTTTCAGAGCTTCCTGTTCGATTTTCAATTGAATAAGGCGACGTTCAAGACGATCCATAGCTTCTGGCTTGGAATCCATTTCCATACGAATGCGACTGGCAGCTTCATCAATCAGGTCAATGGCCTTATCCGGCAACTGTCGATCAGTGATGTATCGCTGAGACAATTTAGTGGCAGCGACAATAGCCGGATCGGTAATATCGACGCCGTGGTGGGCTTCGTAACGTTCTTTTAAACCACGGAGGATAGCGATGGTATCTTCTTCAGTGGGTTCGTCCACTAGTACTTTCTGAAAACGTCGCTCAAGCGCTGCATCTTTTTCAATGTATTGACGATATTCATCCAGTGTCGTCGCTCCGACGCAATGCAATTCGCCTCGTGCCAGTGCTGGTTTCAGCATATTGCCAGCATCCATAGCACCTTCAGCTTTACCGGCACCCACCATGGTATGCAACTCATCAATAAACAGGATGATCTGACCTTCCTGTTTAGCGAGGTCATTCAATACTGCTTTCAGGCGTTCTTCAAATTCACCACGGAACTTGGCACCAGCAATCAGTGAACCCATATCGAGAGATAGTAAGCTCTTACCTTTCAAACCTTCCGGCACTTCGCCATTAACAATACGCTGAGCTAACCCCTCAACAATCGCTGTTTTCCCCACCCCTGGCTCGCCAATAATCACCGGATTATTTTTCGTGCGTCGCTGTAACACCTGGACGGTACGACGGATTTCATCATCCCGCCCAATCACCGGATCAAGTTTGCCCTGTTCGGCTCTCTCGGTGAGATCAATGGTGTATTTGGCCAGAGAGTTACGATTATCTTCCGCATTCGGATCATTAATGGTGTCACCACCACGAATATTTTTGATCGCATTTTCCAAAGCGGGCTTACTGACATCCTGAGAACGTAATAACTTACCAACGTCGCCCGGTTCTTCCATCATAATCAACAGGACGGTCTCGCTGGAGATAAACTGATCGTTATCTTGCTGCGTTCTTTTATCAGAAAGATTAAGAACCCGAATAAGATTCTGTGACGGCTGAATATCACCGGTCGGGTTCTTGACTTCTGCCAGTCGGTCAAGCTGCGTGGTCAGCTCTCCATGCAATCGGGCAATATCAAAACCCACTTGCATCAACAGAGGTTTCACTGAACCGCCTTGCTGGTCAATCAACGCTAACAACAGGTGTACCGGTTCTATCTGACTGTGATCTTTTCCTACTGCCAAAGACTGGGCGTCAGACAATGCTGACTGGAGTTTACTGGTCAGTCGATCTGGTCTCATATGCCTTCTCCCGCCGGGAATTCAACGTGGTCTATTTTGTATATGGCGTCAAAGGCAGAGATTTCAAGAGATTTATTATCGGCTCTTGTGCCCTATGGCTATCTGCCTTCGGAGGAATCCGACTGGCCTGATGAACTTTTAATCATTTAACGGGGCTATGGTTTCGCATTCAACAAATTCTAAAGGAACCCTCTCATGATTACTCAAGAGCAAGAGCAACCGCCCGTTCATTTCAACGTGCCTCACGATTGCTGTTCAGCCTTTGCCTCTGAAATAGCTCAATTTGAAGCTGGCGGAAGAAAACGCTTAGTTACCCGCTTACCTAATGACAATGGAGAATTGACTCTCTTGGCTATCCATCCGTTATTCCCATACGATTCAACCAATGACCAACTGCATCAGGACATTCACAAAAGAATCGTAGAATTAGAATCTGGCCAGGGATTCAAAACATTTCACTCTGGTGCTTTAGAACACAGTTTTGGCGTTACTCAGTCTGAACAAAAAAAGCTCATTAATACACTGCATTGTTGCTCTAGAAAAACACAGGGAAATCGCCGCTATCAATATGAGGCTGGTTTAGACACCCTCTACTGTAGCGCACAAAATATTCAGACTATCTCATTGACAACACCTTGGCCTCAATATGAACAACCTTTAAAAAATTGGCTGCAAGACTCGAGCGAGACTGTGAGAAAAATATCTCAAACCACCAGTGCCTTTGAGAATATGAAGTGTGGAAAAAACACCATGATTTTAAATATTCATACGGAAGAGTTAACAGATCGGCTACACTGGCATCAGGATTTATTTAGAGGTGCTCTTCACTATAACCCCGAGTTAAAAGAACTCATTACAAACGATCACCTAATTGATATTTTGCATACGGTCGTCATTAAAACACCTTCCAGCGATACCAATAAACTGTTTATGGATCTTGGCGTTGTAAGCTGTTATCAGCCTCCATATGCAAACCATTTCAGTAAATCGGTCAGTGAGAGTTACAAGTTCTGTAAAGCCATCGGCAAGGCAGTCATTAACACCGAAGGTCATCTTATCAATTTGACTTCATCGAACGGAACTGTTCGTTATGACCGTAATGAAAACATCCAGAGTTCAAACGAAGACATCGGGAAAAACAACGTTTATGAAATAGCATCACCTCTTGAGCAAGAAGGCGCAGGATACGGTGTAAAACAGACGCGAGTATATAGCATTCCAAACAAAGGGCTGGATGAAAAAATGGAATTTGTAATAGTCCATTCATCCTCTCCATTAAAACAGTCTCAGGATCAAAGAGAAGCGTTTTTCGAAAAACCCTTACCCCAAAACGATGGAACAGATTGGGCCAACACTCTCAGCAATAAAGCCATAAGAGAGCTACTCGTTATCCGATCATCCGGTAGCTAACGCTGTTGGCTCTTGTACCCTTTGGTCTGGGTATCTGTCTCCGGGGAAGGCGAAAACTGGTTCTAAGTACAAGGTCGGCATGTCTGAAGGACATGCTGACAATGCGCCCAGAGAGGGTATTTACGCTTATATCAAGGTTCCATCCAGATCACCGCTGCCATCCGACCAGAGCTCTTACCATCACGCCGATAAGAGAAAAAATGCTCAGACTGATCAACATTACAGAGGTCACCGCCATAAACTCCGGCAACTCCCATCCGTTCCAGACGCTGACAGGCCAATCGATTCAGATCAGCAAACCAGCGATCGCCAGCCCCGGGTTTAAATGCCGCTTCCGCTTCAGGTAATACATTCAGAAACTGCTCCCAGCACTTCGGGTCCGACCTCAAAGTGATCCTGACTGATCGCGGGTCCCATCCATGCCAGAATCTCTTCGGCAGGCACCTGCATGGATTTTATCTGTTGCCTCAAGCACCCCCGCCTGCCAGCCCTCTCCAACCAGCATGGGCAGCCGCCACAACGGTTCCGGCTTTATTGCAAAACAATACGGGCAAACAATCCGCCACCAACACTGCACTGGCGACTCCCGGCTCAGTACTGTAACAGGCATCCGCTGCCTGCTCTGCACCATCAAGACGGGAATGAACCACATCCACACCATGAACCTGTTTCAACCATTGAGGAGAACCGGCAAGACGCCAGTCATCCACCAGTTTCTGACGGTTTTTTCGAACCACTTCCTGATCATCACCGGAATAAAGCCCCAGATTGAAGCTAGTGAATGAACCAGTACTGAAACCATTCTTGCGAGTGGTGACCAATGCACGAATATTCTCAGGCGCTGGCCAGTCAGCCATCAGATAAGATTCATGGTGTTTCATCCGTTGTTACTCTCCGACGTTATGATGATCCAGAGCATCCAGCAAGGCTTCGAAGTCTGCAGGCAGAGGAATCTCCCACTCCATATAATCATCCCTGGCAGGATGGATTAACCCCAGCTTCCGGGCATGCAGAGCCTGACGACGAAATTCCCGCAATTTCTTTTCGAGCATTTCAGGGCAGTTTTTTGGCAATTTCAAGCCGCCAGCGTAAAGGTCATCACCTACCAGCGGGAAATGCTGATGACTCATATGAACACGAATCTGGTGAGTCCGACCGGTTTCCAGCTTTAGCCGAATATGACTGTAATCGTTATAACGCTTTAATACCCGGTAGTGGGTGACTGAAGGCTTCCCCCCTTTAACGACCGCCATTTTCAGACGATTGTTAGGATGACGGGCAATAGGCGCATCCACAACACCACCGGCGGTGAGTACACCTTTTACTACCGCTTCATATTCACGGGAAACCGTACGCTCCTGCAACTGACTGACAAGATCAGTATGCGCCGCCAGATTTCGGGCAACCACCATTAAGCCAGTAGTTTCTTTGTCCAGGCGATGAACAATACCCGCACGAGGTACTGAGGCATTGCCGGGATAATGGAACAAAAGCGCATTCAACAGCGTACCGGAACGATTACCCGCTGCCGGATGAACGACTAGCCCGGCGGGTTTATTGATGACCACAATATCACTGTCTTCATAAACAATATCCAGCGGGATATTTTCTGCCTCCCAGCTGTCATCGTCTTCAACTTCAACCGACAGTGCCAGCTGTTCACCACCCAAGAGCTTCTCTTTGGGTTTGCGCGTCGCGCCATCAACCTGCAACTGACCAGTCTTTATCCAATCCTGCAGACGAGCCCGGGAAAACTCAGGAAAACACTCAACCGCCACCTGATCCAGTCGGCGACCGCCCAGCTCATCAGGCACAAGAGCCGTCTGATTTATCACTTCACCCATTCAATACTTCTCGACACCATTCAAATACTTGCAAATACTTGGTCATGACACTGTCTTGCCTTTTCGTTTTCAGCCAGACTGTGTTTAAATTACCTATCAGTCCGAAGAGTTTATCACAGGAGCTACTTGCGGCCTGCAGAGATTGCTACAATTCAAGCACGTAATAATCTCAATCCTCTAAATTCAAGATGCCGGAGTACGGAAGCCAAGCAACGCCATGACAATACTGACTTCAAAATTCATCCGCCTGTTGCCCGTTATTATCATGACTGCCTTTCTGGCTGGTTGTGCTTCTGACAGCAAAAAAGACCAGTTGCCAGAATCACTGTCAGAGGCTGAGTTGTACCAAATGTCCAGCAAAGCGATCAACGACAGTCGCTACTCTGAAGCAATTAAAACCCTGAGAACACTGGAATCCCGCTACCCTTTCGGCACCTTTGCCGATCAGGCTCAGCTGGATATTATCTACGCCTATTTCCAGAATGCTGAACCGGAAGCCTCTAAAGCAGCTGCAGACCGTTTTATCCGCCTGCACCCTCAGCATCCGGATGCTGATTACGCCTATTACATGAAAGGTTTGGCCTCTAATACCGCCGCCCTGGGCTTTCTGGAACGCTACCTACCCATGGACTTGTCTCGTCGCGACCCGGGCCAGGCACGCATTTCATTTAACGAGTTTTCTGAACTGCTGAGCCGTTACCCTAACAGCAAATACGTTCCTGACGCCCGCCAGCGCATGATTGCCCTGCGTAACCGTCTGGCTGAATACGAAGTGCATGCTGCCAACTATTACATGAAGCGAAAAGCCTATGTGGCAGCAGTCAATCGTGGGCGTTACGTGGTTGAGAATATGCAACAGACGCCTTCAGTCCCGGAAGCTCTAAGCATTATAGTGGAAGGTTATCAGCACCTCGGATTAGTCGAGCCAGCGGATGAAGCACTGACAGTGCTGAAACTGAACTACCCCGATCATGCATCTCTGGACAGTAATGGCCATTTTGTGGGTTACCGGGTGTATGAAGATGTTGACCCTTCTATCTGGAGCACACTAACATTTGGCCTGATTGGAAACGCTTCATCAGAGCCTCAGCCTGTTTCTGCCCCAACACCGCCTGCCGCTCAGTAATTATTGCTAGCGTCACCCTCTGGAAGGGTGGCGCCAGATCCTGAGAAACTATCTATGCCAACAAAAGTAAACTGCCCTCAGTGTGAAAAACTGGTTGAATGGAAACCAGAAAATAGATTTCGTCCATTCTGCTCAGAGCGTTGCAAGCTGATTGATTTTGGTGCCTGGGCAAAAGAAGAACACAGTATTCCCGGCAGCC
Source organism: Endozoicomonas sp. (assembly GCA_965199185.1). Classification (GTDB taxonomy): domain Bacteria; phylum Pseudomonadota; class Gammaproteobacteria; order Pseudomonadales; family Endozoicomonadaceae; genus Endozoicomonas. Next base: position 75,985 of record CBDAQW010000012.1, read on the forward strand.
CGAACTTTGATGACTTTATGAGCTCTGATCTGGACGTGCCACCCACCCATCACTAACAGCGCTCCCTGATATGATGCCTCAGTTACCTGAAGCATCAGAAATGCAGCACTGTGATAAGGCACTATTAATTTGTATTCATTGACAGAATCGTATCAAGGATAGGTTGATTAGCCTCAGGAAACTGAAGCATTGACAGCTCTTCCGGTTTAACCCATTGCACAGGCTGCCCTTCGTTACCTCTTGCTTCCCCTGTAATTCCCGACACCGCCCAGGTATCAAGAAGCACCGACTTATCGGGGTAATCATGGCAAATCTGAATCAGCGGGGTAAACTCAGAAACACTGATCGCTATTTCTTCCTGTAGTTCGCGCTGAAGAGCCTCCCTGACATCCTCACCTTCTTCAACCTTACCACCGGGAAACTCCCAAAGACCGCCCTGATGTTTATCATCAGGGCGTTTTGCCACGAGGATACGACCATCAGCGCCAAAGATAACCGCCACGGCAACATGAACGACTTTAGGGTTCTGCACTGATTCAGGTCCGGTACTCTGCATTGATTTTGACATACTCATGGGATAAATCGGTTGTCCATATTTCTTCAGCAGCATCACCTGCACCCAACGCAATGCGAATGCTGATTTCCTCCTGATTCATGACCTTTTGCCCTGCCGCTTCAGTATAACCGGGAGCCGGTTCACCCTTTTCAACAATGGCCAAATTATCCAGCCAAACTGAAACCCGATCAATCAACAATTCTTCAATGTCTGCACGACCGACGGCTGCCAGAATTCGCCCCCAGTTGGGATCACTGGCAAATAACGCCGTTTTCACCAGCGGCGAATGCGCAATAGTGTAGGCCACTTCAAGAGCATCCGCTGAGGTAGCAGCCTGTTCTACCTGAACGCTGACGTATTTTGTCGCACCTTCGCCATCACGCACAATAGCCTTAGCCAGCTCCACAGAGACTTCCCGAAGCGCTTTCACCAGTTTGATTTCAAGTTCACCACCAGAGCCGTTAACAGGGACATTATTCTGAGCCCCTGTTGCCACTAACATACTGCAATCATTAGTTGACGTATCACCATCAATGGAGACTCGATTGAATGACTGGTTAGTGATTTGATTCAGAGTGTTTTGCAGAAACGTCTGCTCTACGGCGGCATCCGTGGCAATAAATGCCAGCATGGTGGCCATATTAGGTCTGATCATTCCAGCACCTTTGCTGATACCAGAAACCGTATAGGTTTTGTCGTCTATCTGAAACTGACGACAACTGCCTTTTGGACGACTATCGGTGGTCATGATGCCTTCAGCCGCAGCTTTCCAGTTATCTTCTGAAAGATTGTCATACGCAGAAGGCAGGCCTGCGCAGACTTTATCCACAGGTAAGAATTCACCAATCACTCCTGTTGAGAAAGGTAGAACCTTGTCTTCAACAACACCAGCCAACTCAGCCAGTTTTTTGGTAGTTTGTCTGGCCGCAGCCAGCCCGGCAGCACCGGTTCCTGCATTGGCATTGCCGGTATTAATCAAAAAATAGTTTGGCTTACTGACAAGACGTTCTTTGGCAATCTGCACAGGCGCGGCACAGAAACGATTTTGTGTGAATACACCTGCAACAGAAGCGCCTTCTTGCCAGAACATAATCACCAAATCGCGGCGATTCGGGTATTTGATACCCGCTTCTGATGCACCAAGCATGAATCCTGCGACGGGTTTAACTTCAGGCCATTCACCTCTGCCTACAGCCATAGCAAATCCTCTTACCTTGCTTATTGTTGTCGGTGTGAACTTAACAGCTTCTCAAGATGAACAACATATGAGGCAACTGATTTTCTTATATAAAAATCATCTAAACAGAAGCCAGTGCTTACCAATATTCATTCCTATAATCGGGAAGCTCAATCTCAGGCTGGTAGACTCTTCTTAGAAACATACCAGGAAATCAATATATTACAGCCGTCCAGGTAAGTGAACATGATCAAGTTTCATCTTGTTCTTCAACGATATTGCACTCTGGCCTTATGCCTGCCTCTGTTTATTTGCTGCATCCAAGTGTCTGCAAATCCACCGAACCGTTCTACTTCAGCAACTCAACGCACAGACAATCATTTTGGAGAAGAATTAGACCGACAAAAACTCCGTAAAGTGAACCGTTTTATCAAGGAAGTGTCTGATGCAAGCCATTCCAGACAACTTTTTTACGATGTGACCAGTACTCCAGAAAATTATGGTGCGGCTTTTTGCAGCACAGACAACCATTCACAATATTACGATAGTGGTGTTGGAACTTGCCATCACTGTGAAGATATTTGTCATAGCATCAATCATCAGTGCCTAGACCTTTGTCAGGGTTACCTCGCCCACAATCAGCTACCTAAGCTCTTTGCGCCTAAAGAGGATGCACAACTGAACTTCTCTGGGTGTCTTGCCCGCATAACAACACAACTTAAAGCAGAAATACCCTACCCTGATCGAGAGACTTTTTTTCAAAGGCGATCACCGTATTACTACACATTTCATGCACCTCCCTTCTGGAAGAGCCTGGCGCCAGAAATGCTAAAGCCTTTTATCACAAGACTCAGTCAGAAGAAAAGCGTCTGGAAAGGCATTGAAGATGTTGTCATGATGGATTTTGAACAAAACAACCTACCACCGATAAAAACATTGAGCCAGCCCCGTACTGGTCAGCACTATATTGAAATACGAAACAATTATCTGGCTGATCTAATCAATGATACAAAAGCTGATACCGAGCACCCACTCAGCCACAGCTCGCCAAAGGCGCTGTACAGTCTGGCTGAATACACTTGTATGAATACCTTTGATCGCTACCGGGGCGAACACCCGTATCTGCTACCTTTTTCTCGGGAAAGTATTGTGTTCTTCATTCCTGAAGAAGCTGAAAACCTTGAAAGCTGTATCAATGAAACCAAAAGAAATATGCGACTTGCATCGTCTGAATATAATGGTTTGGATGGACTGATGAGAATTTCAAATATCAGTACCTCCAGCTATACACCCAATTCAGCCGAAACACGCCTGAGAAAATTATATGGTGGTCAACATGCATTAGATAATAAAATAAGCGCTGCCTGTCATGACCTTTTGGCACAGGAATCAGACGATTCAATATTTACTGAATGCCAGCAACTACGAGATTACACCCTGGTGGGTACTGCAAGAACCCGTGGACAGCTAAAATCTTTCACAGCAGGAGGTTCAGGCAAACTATCTTTCATGGATGACCAATCTGTCGTTATCGACGAAATGACACCAACCTCTGAAATAACTCTCAATACGGGCTATAGAGCTCAACTGACTTTTTCCCAACCCGGAGCTGTTAATACACACATGGAAGAAATCAGAAACCGCATGATATTAAGAAATTCTGTTCTTGATACATGGCGAGTGTTAGGTCACTCCTTTGCGGTTTCAAATAATGACACACACCCGGATCACCTGAATACCAGACTGCCAGTCATGATCACCTGCATTGATAACCGAAGACATAAACCTGTGGAAATGACAGGAAATCACCCCCGCCTAGAATTAACGATAGCGCTGCCGGCTCCCGGCATGACTGTCTTTTTAGCAGGCAACACAATTGCACGCTCGGAGTATGCGAAAGCGGCTTCTGATGGAAGTCGCAGTATCGTTTACCAGTTCCATATTCCAACCATTGGTGAAAATAGTAGCCTGATAATCAACACCAAAGTCATACCAAGACAGACTCATCGCGATTCAGATAGTTAGATTCGTCATCAGTATAGATCACTGATTCAGCAAAAAAACAGGCCGACTCCAAAGGGAAGCGACCTGTTTTTTCAAACTAGGCTATCAGGAAATTTTACCATGACACTGCTTGTATTTTTTACCTGAGCCACAGGGACATGGATCATTACGACCTATCTTACGACCTTCACGAACAAAAGGTTGTGTCGGAACCGCTGCTGCTTGTTCAGTGCTTTCTTCATCATCAACACCTTCAGCCTGAGCGTGTTCAAACTGCATTCGACGCGCCATCTCTTCACGACGCTGACGTTCCATCTCTTCAGTCTGATCATCCTGCTGAACCTGAACGTGGGACAGAATACGAATTGCCTCGTATTTAATATCTTCCAGCATCTGCTGGAACAACTCAAAAGCTTCACGCTTATATTCCTGCTTGGGGTTCTTCTGAGCATAACCACGCAGATGGATACCCTGACGCAGATGATCCATAGTGGCGAGATGCTCTTTCCACTTATCATCCAGAATACGCAGCAGAATGTGTTTCTCGAAGTTCCTCAGTACTTCAGAACCAGCCAGTTCCTCCTTGTTTTTGTAGGACTCAATGACAGTGGCAAGTACCCGCTCACGCAGCGCATCTTCGTCAAGACGATCGTCATCATCTAACCACTTCTGAATAGGCAAGCGCTCATTCATTTCACCCGCCAGCCTTTCTTCGAGACCTTTAATATCCCACTGTTCTTCCAGGCTCTGAGGCGGAATATGCTGGCTGATCAAGCCGTGAACGACATCTTCACGCAAGGCAGTGATACTTTCAGAGACATCATCAGCGGTTAAGAGATCATTACGCTGGTTATAAATCACCTTGCGCTGATCGTTAGCCACATCGTCGTATTCAAGCAGTTGCTTACGAATATCGAAGTTACGACCTTCCACCTTGCGCTGGGCTTTTTCGATGGCATTGGTCACCATACGATGCTCAATGGCTTCACCCTTTTCCATGCCCAGAGCTTTCATAAAGTTCTTTACACGCTCAGAGGCGAAGATACGCATCAGGTTATCTTCAAGAGACAGGTAGAAACGGGAAGAACCGTTATCACCCTGACGACCGGAACGACCACGCAACTGATTATCGATACGTCGTGATTCATGACGCTCCGTACCAATAATGTGCAGACCTCCAGCTTTCAGCACCGCATCGTGACGCTGCTGCCATTTCACTTTGAGCTCGTCGATCTGCTCTTGGGTAGGTTCGTTCAGCTCAGAGGCATCGGACTCCCAACTACCACCCAGTTTAATGTCAGTACCACGCCCAGCCATGTTAGTCGCAATAGTCACTGCCCCGGCACGACCGGCCTGGGCAATAATTTCCGCTTCTTTTTCGTGAAACTTCGCGTTTAATACCTGATGCTGAATACCCGCTTGCTTCAGCGCATTCGATAATAGTTCAGACGCTTCGATAGAAGCCGTACCCACCAGAACCGGACGCTCCTCTTTTACCGTTTCTTTGATGTCGGCAATGATGGCGTCGTATTTTTCCTGAATGGTCAAGTACACCAGATCGTTGTGATCTTTACGCACCATAGGCTTATGCGTTGGAATAACAATAACATCCAGACCATAGATCTGACGGAATTCGAACGCTTCTGTATCGGCCGTACCGGTCATGCCAGACAGCTTTTCGTAGTTACGGAAGTAATTCTGGAAGGTCGTGGATGCCAGCGTCTGACTTTCCGCCTGGATATTCAGACCCTCTTTCGCTTCCAGCGCCTGATGCAGCCCCTCTGACAAACGGCGACCCGGCATAGTCCGACCAGTGTGCTCATCCACCAGCATCACTTCATTATTTTGGACAATGTATTCTACGTTGCGGGTAAACAACACATGCGCTTTCAGCGCAGCATTGACATGATGCAATAAATTCAGATTATTGGAAGAGTAAAGACTTTCACCTTCAGGCAATAAACCTTCACTTTGCAGCAACTCTTCAACATGTTGATGACCCAGCTCATTGATCTCAACCTGACGTGTTTTTTCATCAACGGAGTAGTGACCAGTCAGCTCAACTGTTTCCGGATCCTGATCTTCAGGAAGTGGTTCCTGTCTCTTTAGCGTTGGAACCAGACGGTTCATCTGTTTGTACAGTTCAGAAGAATCTTCAGCAGGGCCAGAGATAATCAGCGGGGTACGAGCTTCATCGATAAGAATGGAATCCACCTCATCAACAATAGAGAAGAATAACTCGCGCTGAAAGCGGTCTTCCTTACGAAAAGCCATGTTGTCGCGAAGATAATCAAAGCCAAATTCGTTGTTGGTACCATAGGTAATATCGCAACCATAAGCTTCACGCTTTTCGTCCTGCTCCTGCTGTGGTACAACGACACCTACCGTCATGCCCAGAAACTCATACAAGGGGCGCATCCAGTTAGCATCCCGACGCGCCAGATAGTCGTTGACCGTCACAACGTGCACACCTTTGCCCGGAATAGCATTCAGATAAGCAGGCAGAGTCGCTACCAGTGTTTTACCTTCACCAGTACGCATTTCAGCAATGCGTCCTTCGTGCAGCGTCATGCCACCGATCATTTGTACGTCAAAATGACGCATACCCATGACCCGCTTACTGGCTTCACGAACCACCGCAAACGCCTCAGGCATAATGGCATCGAGGGTTTCTCCCTGCTGATAACGCTGACGAAATTCCGCTGTTTTGGCAGTCAGCTCCTCATCAGAGAGTGTGCTTACACCGTCTTCAAGCCCATTAATAGACTTGACGATTTTACCCATTCTCTTTAATTGCCGGTCATTCCGGCTGCCGATAATTTTCTTAATTACAGAAGCAAACATAAGTTGGTTACAATCTCACACTCTGATGTCGGGTCCGTCTTCCTGCCAGCAAACCCGAACTGGGGCGGACAAGCGCACAATAGTCCAACATTTTAAGACAATCGCAGTAAAGTCTCACCTATATTAGCTCCATTTCAGGAGAGTCAAGCCGATTGATCAGGAAAAAAACAGAATTAATGAAATATCAGATTGGATTTGCCATTAGTATGGCAAGGTCTGCTAACCAGGTGCTCGATTGTTGGACTATCTAAAAGCAATATTGGGTCAATTTTTATTATTTCAAGAAGAAAGCGAAATAAGATTAAACCATTTCAAGATGGGTCAAAGCAATTGACCCTTGGTAGTGGGGATTCCAATGCAGATAAGAGTTATTTACTAGCACGATAGATATACTTCACGGGATCCTGAGCCTTGCCATTTTTCAGTATTTCAAAATGCACATGAGGCCCGGTAGATCGTCCGGAACTACCCATTTTAGCAATGGTTTGCCCACGGGATACAACATCACCCACCTTAACGACACTCTCTTGATTGTGTGCATAGCGAGTGACATAACCATTACCATGATTGATCTCAACCATCTGCCCATAACCGCTTCGATCACCTGACCAGACTACCACTCCGGAAGCCACTGAAATAATATCCGAGCCTCGTTTGCCCGCATAATCAATACCATTGTGCCAAGCTGCTTTACCGGTAAAAGGGTCGGTACGACGACCAAAACGAGAAGACAACCAGCCTTTTCTTGCAGGTAGTCCTGCCAGGAAACTTTCGTCATGTATCGTACGATTGGAAAGCAAGCTATCCAGAAGATCAAGCTGCTGCTCTCTGCTGTCTATCTGCAAAGCCAAGCGGTCAATAACCTCAAGCAGTTCTGGCTTATTATAATGACTTTCTCCGGACGCAGTTTCTTCCGGGCCACCCACCGGCGGCATCTGATTAAAATCAAACTCGCCATCATCCAGCTGCGTTTTGGCAGTCAACCTTTCTCCCAGCGCATCAAGACGAGTCAGACGCCCCTGCAGCTCAGCCAGACGCAGAGTAAGGGCATCCAGTTGGCGCCCTGTCTCAAGGCGCATGGCTTCGACCTCATTCTGCTGCTCTGACAGCGTCTGCTTCCAGTTGCGCAAACCCTCATCGGTTAGCACCTGAGTCTGATCCAGAGTTAACCACTTATAGACGGCTCCACCACCAATAGTCATAGCACAACAAATTGCCACAGCCGCCGCTGCTGCAAGCTTACGACCACTGGTAGAGAAAGAGCGAGTTTGTGAGCGCTCCTGATCAACCACGATGACTTTCATATATAAGGTACTTACCCCCTTATCTAGATCAAACGTCGATTAAGACGTCGGAACAAATGCTGCCAAGGCGCATACCTGACACTCATGAAACTCAGTCCATCCCAGGATGACACAGCAGGACAACACAGCAGACTACATATTAGCTTTACGGCAGTATCCGGTAAAAAATAAGGCCGCTAGAGCGGCCTTATTTAATGGCTAGACTGCATCCTAATTATTAATATCACGCTGTGACGGCAACAGGCTTCTGATAAGAGATCGGAGAGACCTGAGCATCTTCGAACGTTACAATTTCCCAACACTCCTGATCGGCCAGAATCTTCCTTACCAGTTTATTGTTGAGCTCATGACCCGACTTATGACCAACAAACTCACCAATCAGACTATGCCCAAGCAGATAGAGATCACCGATAGCATCGAGCATCTTATGCTTGACGAACTCGTCGTGATAGCGAAGCCCATCTTCATTAAGAACACGGAAATCATCAACAACTACGGCGTTATCAACACTGCCACCCAGAGCAAGATTCTGAGAGCGCAGGTATTCTACTTCTCGCATAAAACCAAAAGTGCGTGCGCGACTGACCTCTTTCACAAATGAAGTACTGGAGAAATCAATGGTCGCCGTCTGAGAACGGCTTTTGAATACAGGGTGATCAAAGTCAATAGTGAAGTTCACTTTGAAGCCATTGTACGGCTTGAAGGTGGCTGTTTTGTCGCCATCTTCAAATGTTACTTCTTTCTTGATACGGAGAAATTTTTTCGGAGCATTCTGCTCTTCAATACCGGCTGATTGAAGCAAAAATACAAAAGGCCCAGCACTACCGTCCATTATTGGCACTTCGTGAGCACTGACTTCAACATATACATTATCAATACCCAAGCCAGCTAGTGCCGACATGAGGTGCTCAACGGTATCAACTCGCACACCACCTTTATGAATGGATGTGCACAATGTGGTTTGCCCTACATTCAAGCCATGGGCAGGAATTTCTACAACCGGGTCAAGATCTGTCCGGCAAAATATAATTCCGGTGTCAACGGGCGCTGGCTTGAGGGTCAAATATACCTTTTCACCAGAATGTAGACCTACGCCCGTGGCACGGATAATGTTTTTCAGAGTACGCTGTCTGATCATGATAACGCTGTTCCGCGACCTCATCGGCCTCTATTATTGGATGCAACGATGCATTGTAACAAATGTAACAAATGAAACAAGCTCGCATTTGCAATCCACATTATTAGTCAGCCTGACGACGGAGAAATGCGGGTATATCCAGATAATCCACATTGTCGCTGGAACCAACCCGACGCCTCGGTTGCTCCTGGGTTTCTCGTGGTTCATGCTCTTCAGCAATCGGTGCATGAGCATTTTTTGCCTTGTCACGCAGTGCCGGTGGAATATCCAGCTGCTGTAAATCAAGCGAACCATCCGCTCGTGTTGTTTTAGGGCGCGCAGGTTCAACCACTTTCATCGCTTCATGAGGTCGCTGAGAACCAATACCCGTAGCCACTACGGTAACACGCAGTTCATCACCCACGTCAGAGTCAATCACCGAACCAACGACAACGGTCGCATCATCAGAAGCAAACTCACGGACCACTTCACCCACTTTGGTGAATTCACCAACAGAAAAGTCCAGACCCGCGGTAATATTGACCAACACGCCTTTTGCACCACTGAGATTGACATCTTCGAGCAATGGGCTGCGAATGGCTTTTTCAGCAGCTTCTTCCGCACGACCAGAACCAGTAGCAACACCTGTTCCCATCATGGCCATGCCCATTTCAGCCATTACGGTGCGGACGTCAGCAAAGTCAACGTTAATCAGACCATCACGGGTAATCAGTTCAGAGATCCCCTGAACAGCACCCAATAGTACGTCGTTAGCTGCCTTGAAGGCATTCAGTAGACTGACATCACTACCCAGAACCGGCAGCAACTTCTCATTGGGAATAGTAATCAGAGAGTCGACATTGTCCTGCAACTCTTTCAAGCCTTCTTCAGCAATACGCATACGACGCTTGCCTTCAAACCCAAACGGTTTGGTTACCACAGCAACGGTCAGAGCACCCATTTCACGAGCCACCTGAGCCACTACCGGCGCAGCACCCGTACCAGTACCGCCACCCATGCCTGCAGCAATAAAGACCATATCAGCACCACTGAGCAACTCAGCAATACGCTCACGATCCTCCATTGCAGCTTCACGCCCAACCTGTGGGTTAGCACCGGCACCGAGCCCACGGGTAATAGATGCGCCCAACTGCAGATGAGTATGTGCTTTGAGATGCTGTTTCTTGAGAGCCTGTGCGTCCGTATTGGCACAAACAAACTCAACTCCCTCGAGCAAACTGTCCAGCATATGACAGACAGCGTTACCACCACCACCGCCAACACCAATTACTTTAATAACCGCTTCCTGCGGCGCGTCGTCAACAAACTCGAACATACTTGTCTCATCTGACATGACTATCTCCTTTTTCCTGAACCTTAAAATCGCTAATTCTCATAAATTTTATCGCCGATGAAAATCAGAAGTTATCCTGAAAAATCTTTTTCATCCAACTGATTATGCCGACATCCTTCTGCTGGTTATTCACAGATCTTTTTTCTCCGTCCTGCTGCTTTTTCTGTCCATAGTGCAACAGCCCAACACCGGTGGAATAAATCGGATTACGGACAACATCAGTCAAGCCTTTTACAGATTGAGGCACACCCAGCCGCACAGGCATATGGAAGATTTCTTCCGCCAGTTCCACTGCGCCTTCGATTTTGGACGTGCCTCCGGTGAGCACAATACCCGCCGGAATCAGGTCTTCAAAACCACTGCGACGAATCTCTGCATTAATTAAGTTGAACAACTCGTCATAGCGAGGCTCGACGACATCAGCCAGGGCTTGCCTGGACAACTCCCTCGGCGGACGCTCACCAACACTGGGAACCTTGATAGTTTCATCTGCACCCGCCATTTTGGTGAGGGCACAGGCGTATTTAATTTTAATATCTTCGGCGTTCTGCGTCGGTGTGCGCAGCGCCATAGCGATATCATTAGTCACCTGATCGCCGGCAATAGGAATCACCGCCGTATGGCGAATAGAGCCATCGGTGAATATTGCAATATCGGTAGTGCCTCCACCAATATCCACCATACAAACACCCAACTCTCTTTCATCTTCTGATAAAACAGAATAACTCGAAGCCAGCTGCTCCAGAATGATGCCGTCGACTTCCAGGTCACAGCGTTTAATACAGTTTTCAATATTCTGTGCTGCGTTCACCGCACAGGTTACCAGATGTACTTTGGCCTCCAGCCTCACGCCCGACATACCCAGAGGCTCTTTAACACCCTCCTGAGTATCAATCACATATTCCTGCGGGAGAGTATGCAGATTGCGTTGATCTGCCGGCCTGGCGACGGCTTCAGCCGCATCGATAACCCGCTCAATGTCAGCAAGGGTTACCTCGCGCTCACGGATAGCGACAATACCGTGAGAATTAAGACTCTTAATATGGTTACCGGCAATACCCGCATACACCGAATGGATATTACATCCAGCCATCAGTTCAGCTTCTTCTACTGCACGTTTGATGGCATGCACTGTGGAGTCAATGTTTACCACAACCCCCCGTTTCAATCCGCGGGACGGGCAAGAACCCAACCCAATAACTTTGATATCACCCTCATCACTGATCTCACCAACAATCGCCACCACCTTGGAGGTGCCAATATCGAGACCAACAATCATGCTTCCGTTTTCTGCCGATGTCATGGCATTCATCTTCCTAAACCGCAAAAACAGTCATTATTTAAAGTCGCCAGGCAGCTACTCCCGTACATCTTTCTGCACACCGTCAACCCAGGCCACAGAGGCGCCGTTGAGATAGCGCAAATCCACGCGAGCTACCTTCTTCCAGCGAGGCTCCAGGCGAGCATGATAAAGTCGGATAAATCGCTGTAGGCGCTCCATCTTTCGATCCCGCCCCATTCTCACCAGCACATGCCCTACTGTAAAATTCCAGGCGCCGGTATCACTCAACTCCAGCCGGTCAATACTCAACCCTATAGGCCTCAGCAGCTGACTGAGAGCCAGATACTGTTGCATGACCGCTTCCGCCTCATTATCCGGACCGACCAGCAGTGGCAAGGTGGCAAAACTGCCAATATCAACCGGTGCGAACACCTTACTCTCAGTACTGATTAACTCGCCATCCCCCCAACGGGCTATAGCCTGCTTTTCCTCTATACTGACCAGCAACTGCGCCGGCCAGACCCTTCTGACCGAGGCATCATGCACCCAAGGCATCTTCAGCAGAGCCTCACGCATGGCTTCCATCTCCAACTGAAAGAAGCCTTTCTGGAGAAATGTTTCCAGCTCTTGTTCTACTTGCCCCTGCTTCAGGTTATGAAAGGCAACATGGACTTCCACCCGTTCTATCGGCTGGTTCATCCAGTTCCACAACCCGGGGGCAGTAAACACTGCCCCGGCAAGAACCCCCAGAGACAGCACAATCTGAAACAGCCTTCCCCAGAATAAAGGTGGACGCCTTACTCCCCTGGTATTTCTTGAAGCTCTCGCCTTCCGATAATTCGTGCGGGATCTCCGCTCCGTATATACCAATCCTTTATCTGCCTATCAGTGTTCATCTAGTGTGGCTTTAAGAATTTCTATTACCAATTCATCAAAACCAAGCCCTGCTTCTCGTGCAGACATTGGCAATAAACTATGATCGGTCATACCCGGCAATGTATTGACTTCGAGCAACCAAAAACGTCCCTGCTGATCTTGCATAAAATCAACCCGACCGAAACCTTCGCAACCGATAGTCTCAAAAGCAGTCAGAGCAATAGCCTGCATTTCCTGCTCGCGAACCTTCGGCAAACCGCTGGGGATCAAATACTTTGTACTGTCAGACTGATACTTGGCTTCATAATCATAAAACTCCGCCTCCGCATCAATTCTGATCACCGGCAATGGCTGGCCATTGAGAATACCTACCGTAAACTCAGGCCCATCAATAAACGTTTCTACCAGAACAGGCCCTGAATGCTTTGCTGCTCTGGTAAAAGCCGCCGGCAGATCCTGTTTACGGTCTACCCGGCTAATACCTACGCTGGAACCTTCCAGACTGGGCTTAACAAACACCGGCAGCAACGCCTCACAGAACTCCAGTTGGTTTTCATCCATCACCAGACGGAAGTCCGCTGTCGGCAAACCAATCGATTGCCATAATAATTTGCAGCGATATTTATCCATCGCCAGCGCAGAGGCCATTACCTTACTGCCAGCATAAGGAATGTCGAGATATTCCAGCGCTCCCTGTAAGGAGCCATCTTCACCGCCGGTTCCATGAACAATATTAAAAACCCGATCTGGCGCATAAGCCATCAGCTGTTCTACTGCATTTTCTGCTGTATCAATCAACTGGCAATCAACACCCGAGCGTGTTAACGCCGCATAAACCCGGTCACCGGACGCCAGGCTAACTTCACGTTCCGCAGAGGTTCCTCCATAAAGGACAGCTACCTTACCAAAAGTCTTTGGGTCAAAATCCTTGCTACTGCGCTCGTACTTCATGCATCCCATCCTGATTTTTCGCCTTCCGGCAGAGTCAGTTTATTCTGCCCAAGTCGTACAGCCAGGGCACCAATATCACCAGCCCCCTGTGTTAGCAGGAGATCATCATCCCGGAGAACCCTGGCAAGCACTTCATCCACATCGTCTGGCTTACTGATGAAAATCGGGTCAACCCGACTACGCTGACGAATGCTACCACATAAGCTACGGCCATCAGCTCCGGGAATCGGCTCTTCTCCTGCCGGATAGACATCCATCAACAGAAGTACATCCACTCTAGAAAGCACTTCAACAAAATCTTCATACAAATCACGCGTGCGACTGAACCGATGAGGCTGATAAATCATGACCAATCGTTTACCCTCCCACCCCTGACGTACCGCACTAATAGTGGCTGCTACCTCTGTCGGGTGATGGCCATAGTCGTCTACCAACATCACGTCACCAACCGGTGTAGTAAACTCACCATAAACCTGAAAACGACGGCCCACGCCTTCAAACTTACTCAGACCATCAGCAATCACCTGATCGGGCAAACCTTCATCAGCAGCTACAGCAAAAGTAGCAAGTGCATTAAGCACATTGTGTTCGCCCGGGATGTTCAACCGAATAGCCACTTTTTGGCCAGCCAGCTTCTCATCATTATTTCTAACCAGATTGAACTGCGTTGTCATGCCTGCCTGCAGCACATCGACGGCCCGATAATCAGCATCTTCACTAAAGCCGTAGGTAATAACCTGTCGTTTAATCCGGGGTAACAATTCACGCACTACCGGACAGTCAATACAAACGACAGCAACTCCATAAAATGGCAGGTTATGCAGAAAATCAATAAATGTTTTCTTCAGTTTGCCAAAGTCGCCATCATAAGTGGACATATGATCAGCATCGATATTGGTCACAATCGAAACCATGGGCTGCAAATGCAGGAAGGACGCATCAGACTCATCGGCTTCAGCCACCAGATAACGACTGGCTCCCAGTTTGGCATTAGTACCGGCGGAATTAAGACGCCCGCCAATCACAAACGTCGGATCCATACCGCTGTCGCCCAATACGGATGCCAGTAAGCTGGTCGTGGTCGTCTTACCATGAGTACCGGCTACCGCAATACCATGACGATAGCGCATCAGCTCAGCCAGCATCTCTGCTCTGGGCACCACAGGAATACGTTTTACCTGAGCTTCAGTCACTTCCGGATTATCACTGGAAACGGCGGTAGAGGTCACCACTACATCCGCAGTGCTGACATTAGACGCCTTATGACCAATAAATACCTCAACACCCAGAGATTCCAGACGACGCGTTACTGGCGATAACTTGATATCAGAACCGGAAATACCGTAACCCTGATTCAACAAAACCTCGGCAATACCGCACATGCCAGACCCACCAATACCGACAAAATGTATCTTGCGGATACGGCGCATCTCTGGCACAGCAACAACAGGAATCCGGCTTTTCAGATTAGGCACTATTTACCTCCTGTCCACTGACTTCCAGACAATGTCTGGCGACATCCTGTGTCGCCTGTGCCAATCCCGCAGAACGGGCGGCGGTCGCCATGGCATCCAGTTGTTCCGGATGGTCGACCAGCTGCTGAATCATATCGATCAAACTCTCAACAGTTAATTCATTTTGTTGCACCATCAAAGCAGCACCTCTATCTACCAGATAGCGGCCATTAGCGGTTTGATGATCGTCTACTGCGTAGGGAAAAGGCACCAGTATCGCAGGTCGCCCGGCCACCGCCAGCTCAGCAACCGTCAGCGCTCCGGAACGACAGAGCACAAGATCAGCCCAGTCATAGGCCTCAGCCATGTCATCAATAAACGCATTGATCCGACCGTGAATGCCCAGTTTTTCATAAGACGCACGACACTCGACCAGATTATTACTACCTGTCTGATGCCAGACACTGACCCGACCATCCAACTGTTTTAACACTTCAGGTACCAGCCGGTTGATTGCTACAGCACCACGACTCCCCCCAACCACCAATAAACGCAAAGGACGTTGCGACTGTGAAGGCGGAATATCAGCAATCACCTGCCTGACTGGATTACCCGTAAGAAAAACGTTTGATTGCTGATCAAAGGTTCCTGGAAAGGCTTGCAAAACCCGACTGGCAATTTTAGCCAGCAGGCGGTTGGTTAGTCCGGCAACCGCGTTCTGTTCATGGATTACCAGAGGAATGCCCAGCATTCTGGCAGCAACACCACCGGGGCCGGTGACATAACCGCCCATACCCACAACGCACACTGGCTTCTGTTGTCGTAAAACCCGAATAGCCTTTAATAATGAGGCAGCCAGCTTCCAGGGCGCTTTCAATAAAAAGGAAATACCTTTGCCACGCAATCCGGTCACGGGAATAAAACTGATGTCAAACCCATGTTTGGGGACAAGTTCTGCTTCCATACTATCCGGCGTGCCCAACCAGTGGATCCGACACCCCTGCTGCTGCAGAGCTTCAGCCGTAGCCAGTGCCGGAAAAATATGCCCACCAGTACCCCCCGCCATAAATACGACAACCGGTGATGTTTTATCCATAAACGCCTCCGGTGTGTTTTTTACTTCGCTTACGTCCCGCGATGACAGGCTCCTTGACAACCTTGGACAGTCGTCGTTCATAATCAATTCGTAACAGAATACCGATCAGCAGGCAGTTGATTATCAGGTTACTGCCGCCATAACTGATCAGAGGTAGCGCAAGACCTTTGGTGGGCAGCAAACCAGAGCTGACTCCGAGATTCATCAGACACTGGCAGGCAAATAATATGGCCAGTCCATAACCCAGGAATGCATGATATTTAAGCCCTTTGACTTCTGCCCGATGAGCGATCTGAATGGCGCGCCAGCTGATAAATACAAACCCGGTGATTACTACCAAAGCGCCCAATAGCCCCAGCTCTTCCGCCAGAATGGCAAAGACAAAATCGGTATGAGCTTCCGGCAGGTAAAACAGCTTCTGAATGCTATTACCAAGCCCTTCACCGAGCCAGCCGCCCCGACCAAAGGCAATCAAGGCCTGTGTTAACTGATAGCCGGAACCGTAGGCATGTGCCCAGGGATCAGTGTAAGAAACCAAACGAGCCATACGATAAGGCTCTAACCATGCGAGTAAAACCAGCGCAATACTTACTAATATCAGAGCTGCAACAAATTGCTGCCACTTGGCTCCTGCCATTAGAAACATCCCAAAAGTGGCGGTGGTCAATATCACAAGAGAGCCAAGGTCAGGCTCTAAAAGAAGGAGAATTGCAACTACGGACAAAAAGCCAATAAGCTTGAAAAAACCCATCCAGTTCTGCCGAACCTCATCAAGCTGTCGCTTAAGGTAGCTGGCCAGGTAAATCACGATCAACATCTTGGCCAGTTCTGAGGCCTGAAGATTAAAAAAACCAAAATGAATCCAGCGAGTACTGCCATTAACTGTACGACCAAATAATAAAACACAGATCAGCAGAACAATAGCAACCAGCAATGCTAGCCAACTCCACTTATCCAAGCGTTCTATCGGCATAGACAACATTGACAACATACCGACAAGCCCTACCCCCATAAAAACAACCTGTTTGATTAAAATCAAAAATGGGTTACCAAAGATAGAGCTGGAAATATCCATAGAGGCTGAGCTGACCATAATCAAACCGACAGCCATCAAAGCAAGTGCTACACCAAATAATGTGGTATCAATAATCGTTTTATCCTTATCTGGCTGCGTATCTGTGAAGACACGATTCAGCCGCACCTTCCTTAGCATTCCATTTGCTCCCTGACCAGAGCAGCAAAAACGTCGCCACGGTGTTCAAAACTGTTAAACATATCAAAACTGGCACAAGCCGGAGCCAGCAAGACCGCATCACCAGATTGAGCAAGATGACTGCACTGAGACACTGCCTCCTGCATACTCTCTGCATAATGAATCACTGCCTGATTTTCTAAAGCCTCAGCAATCTTGGGGGCATCACAGCCAATCAACACCAGATGCCCCACATAATCGGAAACTGGTGTTTTTAACTCAGCAAAATCGGCATTTTTACCATCACCACCGGCAATAAGAATAATTTTCCCGGACAAGTCTTCACCCAGTCCGTTAATAGCCGCAACGGCAGCACCGACATTGGTGGCCTTGGAGTCATTGAACCAGCTAACACCGTTGATATCTGCCAACCATTGGCAACGGTGCGACAAGCCAGAGAATTCCCGTAAAACATCCAACATGATATTCAACGGCAAGCCGACCACTTCACCGAGCGCCAAAGCGGATAAAGCATTTTGCTGATTATGACGCCCACGAATACGCATATCTCTGGTATTCAGCAGTTTTTCCAACCCCTTGGATAACCAGACACCCTGTTCATCCTGCAATAAACCGTACTGACCAAGATCGGGCGATTTTGTAGTAAAGGTCACGGCTCCAGCGGTCACTGGCAACAGCGGAGAAGTTAATGCATCTTCCCGATTAAAAACGGCTGTACCACAGCCTCTGTAAATACTCTGTTTGGCACGATGATAGTCTGCCAGTGTCGGATACCGATCCATATGATCCGGACTCATATTAAGAACGGTAGCCGCCGTCGCCTGCAGTGACTCTGTCGTTTCCAACTGAAAACTGGATAACTCCAAAACATAGAGTTCACAATCCGGATCATCCAGCAATTCGAGTGCCGGTTTGCCGATATTACCACCCACCCCAACCTGCTTACCGGCGGCTCTGGCTATATCACCGACAAGTGTTGTTACGGTACTTTTACCATTAGAACCCGTGATAGCAATAATTGGCTTTTTGATGGGTGCAGAATGAACTGCACGACAAAACAATTCTATATCGCCAATCACTTTAACACCGGCATTCATGGCTTTAAGCAATCTCGGGTTCTGCCAGGGCAATCCCCGGACTGACCACCAGTTCGTCGGCTGCCAGCATCCAGTCAACGTTAAAGCTGCCAGTGTGAACCGGGATATCAGGGGTACTCAGATTTCATCTCATCAATACCCGGTGGTGTTTCTCTGGGTATCCAACTACCTGAAAAGGGCGCTCCTGATTTCGCCAGATAGCGGACACAGGACATCCCGGTCTTACCCACGACCAATGACGACTCGCTTACAGCTGGAACCAATCAGTTGAGATGCCGTTTCTGTCATACTATCTTTTCCCTGAATACGATTAGCGAAGCTTCAGTGTGGACAGCCCGATCAACACCAGAATAATGGTTATAATCCAGAAACGAACAATAACCCTGGGCTCTGGCCAGCCCTTTAATTCAAAATGCATGATGCAGCGGTGCCATGCGGAAAATACGACGCCCGGTCAATTTATAGGAACCCTACCTGCCAAGATCACAGACCACGGTTTCCATCACAAAGACGCCCCCCATGACAATCAGAACAATCTCCTGACGAACAATAACAGCAATTACACCCAGGGCATGCACCCAAAGCCAGGGCACTCAACATCCCCCATAAACACCTGAGCCGGATAGGTATTAAACCAGAGGAAGCCCAGCCCAGCCCCAGCCAGCGCACCACAGAAAACGACCAGCTCACCAGCACCGGAAACGGAAGGAATATGGAGATACTGGGCAAAGTTGGCGTGACCACTAAGGTAAGCAAACACACCCAACGCCGAAGCCACCATAACTGTTGGCAAAATAGCCAGACCATCGAGACCATCCGTCAGGTTAACGGCGTTACTACTCCCCACAATGGTCAGGTAAGCCAGTAAAATAAAGAACGGCCCCAGCTGCAGGGAAACGCTTTTGAAAAAGGGAAAGATCAATGTCGCTCTCTGCGGCAGAAGGAGTAGCAGTGCAATAGAGAAATAACGCCGCACCCAATCCGGCAATAGACTGCCAGAACATTTTCCAGCGGGCTGGTAACCCCCGGGAATTTTTTTCAACCACCATTACGATAGTCGTCTACCCAGCCGACGGCAACCCAAACACAGCCGTCACGATCAACACCACCCAGACATAGCGATTGGACAGATTTGCCCAGAGCAAGGTACTGATGGTGATACACACCAGAATCAGTGCTCCACCCATGGTCGGAGTACCCGCTTTGCTGAGATGACTTTGCGGACCATCACTGCGAACACTTTGACCTATCTGGTGATAGCTCAGTTTGCGAATAAAATAGGGGCCCGAGCCACAAGCTCATTCCCAACGCGGTCAACACACCAAAAATACCTCTAAGCGTGAGGTATTTGAACACAGTAAAGCCGTGATAATACTGTGATAAAAAATCTGCCAGCCAAAGCAGCATCTCAGGCTTCTCCCCTTATAGTCAGCCCCAGCCAGGGCTCTTATTACATCCAACATTTGCATTCCCCGGGACCCTTTAACCCAAAGCGGTTACTCCGGAGTTAAGATTCAGACTTAACCAGTCCACCAGCGCTTCTTTGTCGTCAAAATGGTGTCCACCAAAGGCGTCACTGGCCAGCTTGGCTGAGGAGCCAAAACTCAAAAACTCATCAATGTTGCACTGACGAGCGTATTCTCCGACCTGCCGGTGACGTTCATCCGATACTTCGCCAAGATCCAGCATGTCACCCAATACCATAATGGTTTTTACCTTCGCAATCAGCCAATTGTTCGACCGCGGCCAGCGTTGCTCTGGGGTTGGCGTTATAGGTTTCATCAATTAACATGGCACCGTTAGGCAAATGAAAACGCTGCCCGCGACGCTGGTAAGGTCGCGCATTTTCTAACCCCCGCACAATAATGTCCAGTGATAAGTTAGCGGTCAGACCTACGGCAGCAGCACAGCAAGCATTTAATACCTGATGTCGCCCCCAGAAAGCTAACTGCACCTGACGACGCTGATGATTAACATGCAGAGTAAATGTCATGCCTTCTTTGTTGGAACGTATCTCAGAGGCATAACAGTTGGCGGAAGAGTTCTGGAGACTGAAAGACGTTACGGTGCGTCCAGAAACGGATAAAACCCGCTGACACCATTGACTAAAAAAGCGATCATCGAGATTCAGTACAGCAGCCCCTATGGAACTCAGCGCATCAAGAATAAAGCCTTTTTCGTGAGCCACCCCCCCTTCTACATTAACCAGGTCTGCAAGATGCGTTTCATCCGCATTGGTAATCAAGGCAATATCCGGGCGACTCATACGGGCAATGTAATTTATCTCGCCGGGCGAGCTGGTTCCCATCTCAATGACAGCAAAACGATCGTCAGACGTCATACGAGTTAAAGTCAGCGGCGTACCAAGGGCATTGTTCAGATTACCCTGAGTGGCCATGGTAGTGTCTTGCCCGGAAAATACCGACAGCAGCATTTCCTTGACTGACGTTTTGCCACAGGAGCCCGTCACTCCCATTAACGTCCCTTCAAAGCGGTTGCGGTTTGCTGCACCGATCTGCCCAAGCGCTATTTCCGTATCAGGCACCAGAATTTGTGGCAGATCGCAATTCGCTATCAGCCTTTGAGTCAGTGCAGCAACAGCACCGGCTGCGTGCGCCTGATTCAGGTAGTTATGGCCATCAAACGGGGGCCAGCAATAGCAATGAAAAGATCACGGGTGTCAAGGTACGGGTATCAATACTGACACCATGAATGATGACGTCCTGACCATGAAGCTGACCGTTCAGGATTGAGGCCAGCTCTGACAGACGAAACGAGCTAATCATACTACCCCCCTTAGCGCCGAATTGAGCGCCAAAGCTTTCTCGACTTGCTCCCTATCATCAAAGTGACGGCGCTCGCCGTTGATCTCCTGATAGTCTTCATGTCCTTTACCAGCCACTACCAGAATATCTCCGGCTTTTGCCGCAGCCACTGTGGAAGCAATAGCCTCGGCTCGATCGACGACAATGGTAAGACGCTGCTGATCGGCGGCATCAATGCCCGACAGGGGCATCATCAATAATCGCTTGCGGAGATTCTGTCCGGGGGTTATCACTGGTCCGTACCGCAAAGTCAGCCCCCGCTAGAGCGGCTTTGGTCATCAACGGACGTTTACCACGATCACGATCCCCACCACAGCCATAAATACAACCCAACTGCGCTGCTCCCGTGTTCACGCAGCGCACTCAGCACACTTTGGATGGCATCCGGCGTATGAGCATAATCCACCAGCACCAGCGGCTGGTCACCACCACCGAATCGCTGCATACGACCGGGAACCGTTTCCAGAGATGGAATGATGTCGAGAATGGCTTGAAGTTGAAAACCCTGCACACCCAGTGCGGCGATCACCGCCAATAAGTTTTCCAGACTGAAGCGTCCAAGCTGCGATGTGACAAGATCACCTCTCCCCAGGGAGAGTGTATCCGGGCTCTGAAGCCCTGTGGCAACACCTGAATATCACTGGCATACACATCCGCGCTGGCATCTTCCAGCGACCAGGTGATTACGGTGGATTGGTCTGGGCAGGATTCCAGCATCAATTCAGC
This sequence comes from Endozoicomonas sp., assembly GCA_965199185.1. GTDB lineage: Bacteria > Pseudomonadota > Gammaproteobacteria > Pseudomonadales > Endozoicomonadaceae > Endozoicomonas. The sequence goes on from CBDAQW010000012.1 coordinate 97,861, forward strand.
GAAGGTGTCATCTTTACCAATCACTGCATGGCGATAACGGCAGTCTGAAAATAATCTGGCCTTCGCTTTAGCGTATTCATCGAGCGACCGTGATAATCCAGATGATCACGACTGATATGGGTAAACAGAGCAACTTCAAAGGTCAAACCATCCACTCGCCCCTGATCCAAACCATGGGAAGACACCTCCATGGCCAGAGCTGATACTCTTCATCAGCCAGTTTGCGCCACAAAAGCATGCGTCGACAGCACGTCTGCTGTCGTATTAACCGACGATACCAGCTCGCCAGGCATACCTTTACCTACTGTCCCCATCAGTGCACAAGGCTCGCCCAGTTGTTCCATAACCTGTGAAATAAACCAGCAACAGGACGTCTTACCATTAGTACCGGTAACACCGACCACCTTAACCTGTTCAGAAGCCCGTCGATAATATCGATCAGCCAGCATTCCCATCCGTTTCTGCAAATGTTTAACACGAATCACCGGCGCGTCCATACAGGATACCGGCAACGGATAGCCTTCTTCAGCTTCTGCCAGAACAGCAACAGCACCACGCTTGCAAGCGTCAGCGATAAAGTCACGGCCATCCGTATTGAATCCAGGAACAGCAATAAACAACTCCCCCCCAACAATCTTGCGACTGTCGAGGGTCAGGCCGGCAATTACTTTATCCACCGCAAGCGAAGGCATTGCCATTAGCGCCAGCACATCATTCAGTGTGTTAATCGACTGTTCTGTCATCACTCTTCCGCATATCAATCATAAATCCCTGGATAGGTCATCAATCCAATCTGTTTAGCCAGAGCCACGCACATGTTCTGAACCAAGACCTGTGACCATTGCCGCTTTATTTTCCGGTTCTACGCTGAGCATTCTCAAAGCACCAGAGGCTACTTTTGAGAACACTGGCGCAGCAGTCTGGCCGCCGTAATACACTTTACCTGCCGGATCATCAATCACCACCACCATGGCAAGTCTCGGATTGTCAATAGGAGCCAGTCCGGCAAAAACACCGATGTAACGATCATCAGCATACCCGTTGGCACCAATTTTTTTAGCCGTTCCGGTTTTACCTCCGACTTCATAGGAATCCACTTTAGCACGCCGTCCGGTGCCGCTTTTTTGCACAACACCATTGAGCATTTTTCGCACATCACGAGCAACACGTTCATCAATAACACGCACCCCTTCCGGCGGCACATCCCGTTTAATAAGCGACAAACGGGACGCATTATCCCATCGGTACCGATAGCCGTGTACGCCTGAGCCAGCTGCAAAGGGCTGACAGTGAGACCATAACCAAAAGCGAGAGTAGCCGTCTCAATTTTGCTCCAGCGGTCGCGGTAAGGAAGATAACCGGTATTCTCACCAGGAAAGGCAATACCGGTACTTTGCCCGATACCCAGCCGCTGCAAACATACTCAGCACTTTATCAGGGCCAATATCCCAGCGCCATTTTAGAGACACCGATATTACTGGATTTACTCAATACAGTAGCAACATCGATAGAACCATAGTTACGTACATCTTTTACCTGATCACGCCCAAGATACATCCACCCAGGGGATGTGTTGATGATGGTATCCTTTCTGTATTTCCCCGACTCCAGAGCCGCCGCTACCGTGAATGGCTTGAGGGTTGAACCTGGTTCCATCATGTCAGTCACCACTCGGTTACGCATTCGGTAGGCTTTCATTCCAGAACGATTATTCGGGTTGTAGGACGGCTGATTGACCATGGCAAGAATCTCACCGGTTTTCACATCGACCATCACCAGAGAACCAGCGCTGGCACGATGTTTCTCCACGGCCTGCTTGAGTTCACGATAAGCCATGGTATTGTAATCGCAAATCAATGCTCAGCATCAGCTCTTTACCTGGTTGCGCACTTTTCACCAGTTCAGCTTCACGAATCACCTGTCCTTTACGATTCTTCAACAAACGTCGCTGACCCGGCTCACCGGAAAGCCAGTTTTCGTAGGTTAGCTCCAGGCCTTCCTGACCATTCTCATCAATACCCGTGAAGCCGACCAGATGCGCCGCAACTTCTCCGGCTGGATAATAACGCTTTTGCTCACCTCTTGAATAAACACCGGGAATACTCAAGGCCATGACCTGGCCGCCTTTAGCCGGGGTCATTTTTCGGCGCAGATAGATAAATTCCTTACCCCGAGCCGCAGTAATCCGTTTTTCAGCCAGTTGTGAGAAACACCCCAGCTTTTTAGCCAGCTCAGGCCAGCGTTCAGGGACTTTAAGTAGCTCGTTTGGCATTCCCCAAATAGTGACTACCGGAGTACTGGCTGCCAGTGGTTTACCATTCCGGTCAAAAATAACCCCCCGGTGAGCAGGCACTGATTCATAGCGAACCGAACGTTTATCTCCTTCGTTTTGCAAAAAGTCATGACTCAACAGTTGCAGATCAACCACCCGATAACCGAGCATCAAACCAACAGACCAAGAACCAGCTGAACCAGTCAACCGCCAGATCGACTGCGTGTCACCTGGATTTTTTTTAGCCTTACTTTTCCTATTTCTGCCGTTCATGGCAGCACCATCTCAATATCTTTCGTCTGAGGCATATCCATATTCAGCCTCTCCCGGGCGATCTTTTCTATATAAGCGGGCGAGGTCAGAGTACTATGCTCAAGCAGCAATTGACCCCATTCCACCTGAGCATTGTTGCGGTTCACCTGCTCTTGTTGAATAGCATTGTGAAGCAGGCGATTTTTATAAGAGACATAGCTGACAGCAAGGCCTGAGATCACCACCAGCAACATCAGCACAAGCACCGGAAAGTTCGTTAACACAACAATGCTTTAAGCGGTTCCTTGTCAAATACCCTTTCTAACAAGCTGCCTAACATAGTCAAACCAGTTTTTCGGCGACCCGCATAATAGCACTGCGAGATCGCGGATTCATGTCAACTTCCCTGCTTGCCGGGTTTGATCGCCTTACCCAGACTCTTCATACGTCGGTTTAGCTGATCTTCAGTCACCGGAAGCCAGCTAGGTAAGTCATCACCCTTTTCATGTTTACGGATAAACCGCTTGGCAATCCGATCTTCCAGAGAATGAAAACTGATCACTACCAACCGACCACCCGGCTTGAGTTTTTCCAGCGCATTATCCAGACAGTCAATAAGATCATCCAGCTCCCGGTTAATGTAAATCCGGATCGCCTGAAACGCCCGTGTCGCAGGATGCTTACCTTTCTCTCTGGTCGGACAGGCCGCAGCAATAATATCGGCCAGCCTTTTGGTTGTAAGAATTGGAGCTTCTTCTCGTTCTCGCACAATAGCCCTTGCCATTCTTCGGGAAAAACGATCTTCACCGTATTCCCAGATCACCCGACTAATTTCCTGTTCTTCAGCGCTTGCCAGCCATTGCGCGGCACTTTCACCCTGCTGATCATTCATACGCATATCCAGCGGACCATCTTTCATGAAACTGAAGCCTCGCTCGGCATCATCCAACTGCGGCGAAGAAACCCCCAGATCCAGCAAAATACCATCCACCTGCTCTTCTCCATTCACCTGACCCAGCTCCACAAAAGAGCCATGATGAATGGAGAAGCGATCATCTTCTGCCACCAGCTTGTTGGCCGTCGCAATCGCTCTGGGATCCTTATCAATACCGATCAAACGACCCTGCACGGATAACCCTTCCAGTATCAACCGACTGTGTCCACCACGACCGAAAGTACCATCGACATAAACCCCATCGGGATTCTCCACAAGAGCCTCAACTGCTTCATTAAGCAGAACGGTAATATGCTCCGGCGCGCTGGCCGGTTGCTCAATGTTTTCTACTTCTTTCATATACGCTTCATAACGATAAAGACTGCAACTCAACAGGCACTTCGTCTGTTTCACTGGCTTCTTTCAGATACTGATCACGGCGCTCGTTCCAGCAGCCCTCATCTCCATAACTCGAATTTCTTACCCTGACCAAGCAGTATGGATTGCTTTTGCAAGCCTGCGTAATCACGCAACAGAGGCGGTACGACAATTCTGCCATTGGCATCCAGCTCAAGATCGGTGGCATGACCAATCAAGAGCCTTTGAATACGTCGAGTCATCGGATGAAAACTGGGTAAAGCTTCTATCTTTTGCTGAATAATGGTCCATTCATCAAGGGGATAAATCAGTAGGCAGGGTTCATCGGTATCAATGGTGGCGACCAGATTACCCATCGCAGCGCTCTCTCAACACCTGCCGATACCGGGTAGGTATTGCCATACGCCCCTTGGCGTCGAGATTGATAGCATTCACACCGCGAAACAATTCCCACTCTCCCCGAAATATTTGATGGGAACGGTACAGCTAATCCAATTTTACCCACTTTTACCCACTTTACACCCACCAAAGGACACTATAGAAATCTGAAAAACCCACGTCAAGCGGGGCTTGTACATGAGCTTCGACAAAAGGCATTAAAATCCCTTCCGCACAGAACAATGAAAAACCCTGAAAGACTCGGCAATTAAAGTGTTTAATACACGATCAGAGTTCAGGAAAAATTCTAGAATTAGTTTTTTTGAAAATCGTTTAAATAACCCAATGTGTGACTTTTATCTCGTAGGTTGCCAATCTCATGGCTTATGGGTTCTGTACATTCCCTGTACAGAATCCACGTGGCATAGATAGCCATGTTGAAATTAAAAGTCACACATCGGGTTTAAATAAGAATCATCATTGCTATGACAACTATGCTGACACAGGGGGGCGGCGCAGCCGCTGAATTTGGCGTTAGCTGCCAATACCAAACAATCAGTCCGTTGGGAATTTCTGTTTTTGATGAAGTACACGCATAATATGGATATTCGATCGATCAACGTAGTAAGAAACAATCATTGAAACTTCTGGAATGATTAATAATCTTCCACGAATGCCCTCGCGCTGGACACCGATATTTGGTTGTTCTAGTAAATTTTGGACTTTAGCTTCAATGATCTCATCAGTCTTTTCGGCAGCAATAGGGTTAAATTCGTAAATAAATTCAAATATTTTTTCTCGGTCATTTAAAGATTCAACTTCCCAATAAATCATTAATGACTACCTCGCTTACGAATTTTCTCCTTGCGTTTTGTCATTTCATCTTTGGCAGTTTCATGATCAATAAAATCAGAGTTATTAGAATCTAATTTCTCAAAAGCCAAATTCACTTGTTTGGTAAGCCATGCATCTTGAGACAAAGCTTTTCGTTGTTGTTCTGCCATCTGCTCTGTAAGTTCACGGCAGGCATCACTGATAGTGCGCCCTTGGCTCTCAGCCATCTGTTGCGCGAGGCGCTTTGTTTCTTCATCAACCCGGAATTGAATTCTAGTTTCCATAGTAAATACCATTATTGCTGTACACACATACGTTAGCACATAGAAAAGCAGCTAACAAATGCTTCAAGTTCGTTCCGGGCTTCGCCCTCCACCCGACGCCGCCCAAGGCAATTGCATCAATTTGACGACTCAGAGATAAGTTCGTTGTAAACTCGCTTCCTCATTTCTCTCAGTCACCCAGAGTAGTTCATTAGCATGGAAGCCACGCAGTACCAGTCACTATCCCAATTTCTAGCCAAAGTCCCAGACCCTCGTTGTTCTGGCATGTGTGATCACAATCTACTCGATATACTCATCATTGCTGTATGTGCTGTCATATGTGGGGCTGATGAGTGGCAAGACATGGAAGATTTTGGCCACTGCAAGGAGGACTGGTTCAGAACTTTTCTTGAGCTACCTGCTGGCATACCGTCCAAATATACGTTTCGCAGAGTATTTTGTTTACTTGACCCGGTGGCTTTTGAAGCCTGTTTTACTGCCTGGATCAAACAGACATTGACTGAAATTTCAGGCAGTCACCATCTGGCTGTTGATGGAAAGGCGATGAGGGGTTCCAAAGCTCGGGGTAAAAAACCGGTACTTCTGGTCAGTGCTTGGAGTGTTGAGCTTGGGCTGGTGCTTGGACAAGAACGTGTCGATCAAAAATCCAATGAAGTCACTGCTATTCCAAAGCTGCTCAAGGCTCTGGAAATTAAAGGCTGCCTTGTCACATTGGACGCTATGGGCTGTCAGAAAAAAGTAGCAAAACAGTGCGTCGAGCAAGGTGCGGACTACGTTCTGGCAGTAAAAGGCAATCAGAAAAAACTCCATAAAGGTATAGAAACGCTGTTTGTCAAAGCAGAGCATCAGCCAGAGCTACATGATTATATTGAAACCCATGAGAAGAGTCATGGCCGTATAGAAACCCGCTGCTGTTAGGTGATAAGCGACCTATCTGAGCTAGAGGTAGCTACGGACTGGCCAGGGCTAAAGCAGGTGGCCGTCGTACAAAATGATCGGCAGATTAATGGTAAAGTAACTACAGCTCTGCGTTTCTACATTATGAGTCGCACAATGACCGCCGAAGAAATACTGAAGATCAGTCGTAATCACTGGACAGTCGAGAACAAACTGCACTGGGTTCTGGACGTTGCATTTTCAGAGGATGCTTGTCAGATAAGCACTGGAAATGGAGCTGAAAACTTCTCCATTCTGAGGCGCCTTGCACTGAACGCTATCAAAGCCAATAAGGGAAGCCGCAGCATCAAAAGTCACCGGAAGCTGGCGGGGTGGGATCATAAGCATCTAAAAAAACTGCTTTGCTCAGTCGTTCTGGATTGATGCAATTGCCCTGTACTGCGTGGCTTCCATGCTAATGAACTACTCTGGGTGACTGAGAGAAATGAGGAAGCGAGTTTACAACGAACTTATCTCTGAGTCGTCAAATTGATGCAATTGCCCTGGGTGAAACTATAGATATCAAGTCTGGAAAAAATAATGTTGTTTATTTAAATACGAAAACTAAGTTCAGCAAAGAACCTGAAGAGTTGTTTATTGAAATTTCAAAAGAAGTAAAAGTTACTGAAACACTACTAATCAAAAAGCCAGTTTTTGTAGGCGAATCTATGTGGGATTTCAAGAGTATTGAAAGGAAAAAATCATTTTCGGCTCCTATAGAAGATGAAAAATGGTTGAAACGGTTTCAAAATAGAGAACTTCCTCATATTGATCCGGGTGATGGCGTGATCGCATTAGTTTCTTATGAGGCAAAGAAAGAAAAAGGATCACGCACTTTTAATTTCTCAAATCACAAAATAGTCAATATTGTTAGACCAATGAAAAGTGATGAAATCCAGAAAATTTTAGATTTAGAATCAAATGACGAAGAGTAGTAGAAAGCAAGAGCCAGCTTTATCACTTGTTGCAGACTATCTGTTTGTTCTTTTACCTTTCATAATTTTATTGATATGCGTTTACGCTATGCGACAGTCTTTTCAAGACAAGCATAAGCCGTATGTTCCGCCCGAAAGAATCCCAGAATTTTCTTTTTCTTCCTCTGCAACGATTTAAGTCCAGAACTCACCGCGCGGAGAAATGCCTTTTTGGTTTTCAATGCCATACGGCCAATATGCCCTGATTTCAGAACACTCCAGACAAGTTCAACAGGGTTCAGTTCCGGTGAGTAGGGTGGCAGTAGCTGTATGTCAAGAAGCCGTTCTTCTTTCTTGAGATATTTCATGACTTTCTTGGCGCTGTGTGCAGAATGACCATCGGTTACGATCATTACAGGACGATCATGTGATGCGACTATTTGCTTCAGAAACTTTATGAAGACATCCGCATTAAAGCGGCCGGTAATTGTCATGTAGCGCATGTGTCCTTCACCACTGACAGCGGCGATCATGTTGATGCCAAAGCGCGCGCCAGTTTTGGTGACAGTTGGCGTATAACCTTTTTTGCTCCAAGTTGTACCGGAGTGATAGTCAGAACGTATGCTCGCTTCATCAATGAAATAGATAATAGCCCCTTCCTCTTCCGCCTGTTTACGAAGAGCTGGATAACGTGTATCCAAATAATCCTGTACTTTTTTTTTCGCTCTGCTGCCAGGCTTTTCGCACTGGCCGCTGAGGCGTTAGACCCATTTTTCTGAGCATCTTACTGACAGCGGCAGGATGCATGGTGATGTTGAACTCTGTTTTGATCACCGCTGCGATGATGTCCCGAGACCACAGTGCTTTATAAAAACCGTAAAACGTTGGGTCTTTGGTGAGAATGATCTTTGAGAGTGTCTCTCGTTGCTCAGGCGAGAGTTTGGCGTTTTTACTGTGTGCGATGGGGCGTGTTTTTAACGCCTCCATGCCACCTTTTTTGTAACGATCAATCCAGCGGTAGATACAGGATCTATCTGTGCTGTATTCGACAGAAAGTGCTTGGACAGAAGCACCGTCTAACCATTTTTGAATAGCCTCGAACCGGATACTTTCTCGTACTTCATGGGATACTTTGCGACCGTCAACTCTGCTCATGGATACCTCTACATCGGAGGTAACATGATACATATTAAGGTGTCGTGTAGTATTGGCTCATATCAATAGTAATCGTAAAGTTTGCACAAGATAAGTCAAATGAGTTGATAACTCTATCTGATTGGTCAATTGCTTCAAGCATAATTTACGGTCAACTTATAGTAAAATTATCAACTGCATTGGCGGCAACAACAAAAAGCAAGAAAATGCCTGGGATAACCTTCAACATAACAATTTTGGTCTGCCTCGGACTAGCTATAAACATAGTAGTGCTGGATTCAGGGCGATCTCATTTAGCACTAACTTTCAAATAATTCCTTGAAGCAGCAGTGTTCTGTATTCGTCATCCGCTGCCGCCATGATGCGCTTGTTCTTGATGCCAAGCTTTAAGGTAGTCTCCTGCTTCAGCAAGTTTAGAGCTATTTGTCTGAATATCGCCATATTCTCTGGGCCAAAGCCTTTTCTAATACGACACTCGTCTTCTCTAAAGCCAATGTCGAGTACCCAGTGCAGATTGTTCTCCACCGACCAATGAGATCGCACTGAATTCATGAAGTGCTTGGCACCTGTGGTTAGGCTAGAAATAAAATATCGACGCTCAATACTCACCTGATCACCTTCATGACGCTCACCTTCAACAACCCCTATCATAGCGAGATCTTTCCAGTCTTCACGCTGGACAAGCCAATGAATATCAGTACTTGTCCAACAGCGACGTATTTCTATTCGTCCATGACCTTTTTCTATCGTTTCATGAAAACTTGCGCTTTCAGATAGCTTTTCCTTTGTCGCCAGATCATCAAGATAAAGCTTGATATCATCGTGTAGGTGCGGCTGGTTTCCTTTTACAGCCAGCAGGTAGTGCGCATTTTTATCTCTGATTTTTTCAGCGATCGCTCTTTGGCAGCCCATAGCGTCAGTGCTGACAATGCACCCGCTGATCTCTAGCATATCGAGAAGTGCTGGAATAGCGGTTATCTCATTAGACTTGGCTGCTGTCTTAAGTTGCCCAAGTACCATACCTGTCTGGCTGGCCCATGCGTTGACCATATGGATAGCGGCCTTGTTATCACCTTTATCGTATGAGCGACGCAGTGTTTTTCCATCAATAGCGATGACTTCACCATGAGTACGCTCAGCAATTTGTTTAACCCAGGTTATAAAACATTGGCGAAACTCATCTGGATCAAGTCGTTCAAAAACTCGAATAAATGTGTGATGAGATGGGACGCCATGAGGAAGAGGGATATGAAGCTTTAGCCAGGATTTCTTTTTCTTGGCAAGTTCTGAGACCATCTTCCAGTCTTCAGCGCCACAAGTGATCATGCAAACAGCTATGAAAACAAGGTTTGGCAGAGGATAACGATGATTATCAGCACGAATTTCAGTCAGTTCGGAAAATGCATCCAAGAGGGTCATATATGGCATCCTTAGTCTTAGGGTGGAGAATGCCATACCTTTTGAGTTGTTTTAATGTCACAGGGCAAAGTATGTTAGTGCCAAATGAGATTGCCCTGGGGCTAACCCCTCTTGAAGTTTACACTGGGCAGTCTGTTGCACTTATTGCTTGAATCCAGCGTTTATGTTTTAATGTTGATTATGCCCAACAAAACAATAGGTATTGTTCAACTGCTTTTGTTTTTTATTGCCACTGTTTTTCATTTTCTATATGGTGCAGTTGTTTATCACATAAAAAGCTGATTCTTGACTTTGTGCAAATGTGCGTATAACAAATGCTTCCAGTTCGTTCGCTTCGCTCACCCGACGCCGCCTGCGGCGGCGCGGCTGAAGCAGGCGTTATGCTCCTGAGTGAAACGAAGAATACTTTTTTATCAAGTAGTAAAAAGAGTAATATGGGAAAAATCATATTAAAATTGCAAGAATTTGCAAAGGAAGTCCCTCTAGAAAGTTTTCATTGGGAAATACCTGAGAAATGTCCAATATCAATCCCACCGGGGTCAAATTACGAACAAAATATTTTCTTAAAACATAATCTTAAAAGTGTACTAGAAAATGACTTTGGTTCTGAAATTAGTTACTGGATAATTCAAGAGTGGGGCGGGATAAAATCACTAAAACAGAATGAAAGAAATGATGAAATAATTAATAGTTTAAAAACTCAACTTAATAAAGGGAAGTTAAATAGAAAAACATTCAACACTATTTCGTCAATGTCAAAAGTGGCTTCTTTTTTAGAGCCAGAAAAATATGCCATTTATGACTCAAGAGTAATTTATGCTCTAAATTGGTTGTTATTTACTTTCTCTGATGAAAAGGTGTTATATCCACAGCCAAATGGAAGGAATTCAGAGCTTGCCAAATATGATTTACAAACAATATTCAGATTAAGTGAAAAAGACCATGAATACAAAAGCTATAAAAATGCTTATCACGATTATTGCCTCTTATTGACAGAGCTATCTAATCATGTTTATGGAAAGAGTTACCCAGATTTAGTTGAAATGCTCTTGTTTTCTATTGCTCCAAATCAAATAATTGAAGATATTAAAAATCGAGCTTCAATTTCATTTGCATAGTACAAAACATCAAGCTGGAGCATAACAAAAAATTCCAGGGGACAGCGCCTGCGGCGCTGCCCCTGAATTTGGCGTTAGGCGGTTTAATCCAATCAATCAAGATTCAGTAAGGTTGAAAATTAAAATTGAATATTTTTCTTTATACAACAACGGTTTTAATTTGGGGTAGCACATGGGTTGCAATATATTTTCAGCTTGGTAATGTTCCAATTAGTGTTTCTGTATTTTATAGATTTGCTTTAGCGGCAATTATATTTTTACCACTGCTTGTTTTGTTGAAAAAGCTTCAAGCAACGAGGTTAAGTGATCATAAATTAATGTTTCTGCAAGGATGCTGTTTATTTTCACTCAATTTTATCTGTTTTTATAATTCAACAACATATATTTCAAGTGGTCTGTCTGCTGTAATTTTTTCTCTTGCTACAATCTTTAATGCAATAAACAATAAAATATTTTATAGAGAAGAAATCCCTGCAAAGGTAATATTAGCGGCAGTATTAGGGAGTTCCGGTCTTGTAATCTTATTTTTGCCTGAACTTAATAGCGATGAAATTTCAGTAGATACAATAAAAGGTATTTCATTCGCTATTTTGGGTACTTACTTATTTTCACTTGGAAATATGCTATCAAAGAAAACAACAAGTCTTGGCTTGTCGCCCATGACAACAAATGCATATGGTATGTTTTATGGTTCAATCATATTATGCTTAATTCTGTTGGTAGTCAGGCAACCATTAGTTTTACCCTCAAAGCCTGAATATATAGCTTCATTGGTATATTTGAGTGTATTTGGTTCAATTGTTGCTTTTACAACGTATCTATCATTAGTAGCCAGGATAGGTGCAAATAATGCTGCATATAGCACGGTAATGTTTCCGGTTATCGCACTATTTTTATCGAGTATTTTTGAAGG
>CBDAQW010000013.1:0-272935 GCA_965199185.1 Endozoicomonas sp.
ATGGACGACAATCGTTGCTTGATGCCATGCCGCCCTGGCAGGCGGGTGGTGAAATGATTGAGCGGGTCAGTATTCATGGAACCAGGTTCAACTCACTGCCGTTCAAATTTGAAGCGGGTACACCGCATATTGCCGGAGCCATTGGCTTGGCAAAGGCCCTGGATTTTATCAGCCAGTTTGAAGTTGAGCAGATACATCAGCACGAAACAAAATTGTTAACCATTACTGAAACAGGGCTGGCAGATATCCCGGCTATTCGACAGATTGGCGTGTCTTCCAATAAGGCACCTGTCGTATCTTTTGTGTCCAGCGAGTTACACAATCAGGACATTGGTTTGATGCTCGATCAGCAGGGAATAGCAGTAAGAACGGGGCACCATTGTGCCATGCCTTTAATGGATTACTTAAAGCTTGATGGCACCATTCGGGCGTCCTTTGCACTTTATAATACTGAAAGTGAAGTACACCATTTTTTAAATGCTCTGGAACAACTGCACTCACCTCACCTGCATCCGGTGGTTACAAATGCCAGTCAGAATACCCCTGTACCTGATGTTTTTGCAGATTTACCCTTCGACAAAAGCAACCTGAGCAAAAAAACTGAAATCTCTGAAAAACTGGCAGGATAAATACCGCCAGATCATGCTGTTGGGTAAACAGCTTCCACCCTTACCTGCCAACATGAAAACAGAAGACACCCGTTTAGCAGGGTGTGAAAGCACCGTCTGGCTGCATCATTTTTATGATGAAAATACCATGAAACTTTATTTTGCCGCTGATTCCGATGCCAGAGTAATTCGTGGACTCATTGCCCTGGTGCTGGTGTCGCTCAGCGGGTTATCTCCAGAGAAAATAGAACAAGCGGATATTGAAGACTGGTTCAAAGAGCTGGATTTGTATAATCATCTCAGTCCTTCACGGGGTAATGGTTTGCGCGCCATCATCAAAGAGATCATGGCGGTAGCCCATCGCTATCGTTAACGAGTCAGTTTTTCAATCATTCTGGCAACTGCGACAAACCCGAAAGTGGCAGTCACCACCGTTGCTGCACCAAAACCGCTGGAACAGTCCATTTTCATAGAAGCACCGGCTTCGGGTTTTGTCTGGCAAACAGAACCATCAGCCTGTGGATAAACCGCCTGTTCGGTGGAGAAAACGCAATCAACGCCAAACTTACGTTTGGTGTTTTTGGAAAAGCCATGACGATCTCGCAGTTGATTGCGAACTTTGCGAGCCAGAGGGTCGTGCCAGGTTTTGGTGATATCGGTGATCTGAATCTGAGTAGGGTCCATCTGACCGCCTGCACCACCCGTGGTAATAATTTTTATTTTATTGCGCTTGCAGTGATGAATGAGTGCCGCCTTAACCCGGAAGTTATCAATAGCATCCAGCACATAATCAAAGTCAGAGGTAATCAATTCAGTCAGATTATCCTGAGTAATAAAATCTTCAATCATCCGAACGTCACATTCCGGATTGATACCGGCAATTCGTTCAGCAATCACCTCCGCCTTGGATTGCCCAATAGTATCAACCAGAGTATGCAGCTGACGGTTGGTATTGGTGACGCAAATATCATCCAGATCAATCAGTGTGATTTTGCCCACTGCCGTCCGGGCTAAGGCTTCCGCTGCCCAGGAACCTACGCCGCCAATACCAATCACACACACATGGGATTGACGGAGCTTGTCCACAGCATCGTTGCCATAAAGACGGCGGGTGCCGCCGAAGCGATTATCAAAACTCTCTGTGGACATCTTTGCATTTTCTCTCAGGAAAAATGGGGCGAAGTATAAACGGACTGCTATTGGGAGCAAAGGAGAGAATGGCTGGCTATTCAAATGAAACAAACTAGCCTGTGTTTCACAGTCACCAAAAAGATAATTTAGCACATGAGAAATAGACGTTTTTTATGGTTACTCCTGTTTTCGACATTGATATTTGTATCTGCTGCAAATAGCGGTATCTGCCCTATATGTCAGTGTATATGCGTTCTGGATGAAGAAGATCTGAAAGAAATTGAAGAGGCATTGCAGGATGAGCCGGATGGTGAGGTAAAAGATAAACACAGAAAAGCACTGCATAAGTTATATGCGCTTGGGAATCAGCATTGCAAAATAAAAGCTGAAAGAATCAGAGCTTTGATTCTGAAGAAGTACCCGGATATGGAAGAGGTTGACTGAAATATTTCACTGCCCGGAAATAATTTCTACGGGCAGTGAAGCCGACAGGCTGTCAGGCTCAGATCAAACCTTCAAGCTGCATTTGTTTTAGCAAAGGCTGAGGTATTGCATCGTTGATCGTCACAGATAAACGTTTAACTTCTGATAACTCAACGACAGTTTCATTGTCAGTCAAAACCAGAAGTCCTTGATTTAGCAGCAATGAGGCTGAATTCAGAATACTCTCCTGATCCAGTAGAACGGCCACAGCGTGCCCTTTTTCTACCAGCGTCTGCTCCAGATTGAACAGAGCGGCTCTGCGAACTTCTTCACAGCTGCCCTGAACCGCTATAACTGCCGGCTTCTGCCCAAACATAGCTGCTTTTTCTGCCGCAGTGACTAAAGACGCTTGAGGTAACTCATCCTGGTGATCAGTTTGTGTCAGTACTGATCTATCAATCATACCGGCAGCAACCGTTGCATTAGTCAGCCGGTCAATAACAATAAACGACCCTGTGCCTTTATGTTGCTGATAGTCATCAATAACCACCGGAGTTTCCAGTGTTAACTGACAGCTGGCAATACTATTGAGCGTTAATTCATCAGCTGGAAACGTTTCCAGTGTATTAACATCCGTCTGATGATGAATACGACTTATTTTTCCTGAGACTGATTTAGTCGCCAATTTGATTTCATATTGTCTGCCGGGAACCAGTGATGTTTCCGCCAACCACACCAGCGAAGCATCAAACTGCTGGCTAACAACCGGCAGTTGCTGACTGTGAACCAGAACATCACCACGGGAGACATCAATTTCATCTTCTAATGTCAAAGTGACTGACATGGGTGGAAATGCCTGTGACAACTCACCTTCGTAAGAGACAATAGATTTTACCCGGCTGGATGTTCCAGAAGGTAACACAGTCACTTCATCACCCGGACGAACGACACCAGCCGTTAATGTGCCAGCGTAACCCCTGAAATTCTGATCAGGACGGTTGACATACTGTACCGGGAAGCGCAAACCATCCAGATTAACATCTGAACTGATTTCAATGCTTTCCAGTGTTCCCATCAGTGGTTTGCCCTGATACCAGCTCATCGCCTCAGAAGGGTTAACCACATTATCACCATTCAGTGCCGAGATCGGGATAAACTCCACATTTTGCATATTCAGATCAGCGGTAAACTGCTGATAGTCGGACTGAATTTGCTCAAAACGTTCCTGACTGAAATCCACCAGATCCATTTTGTTGATAGCGACAATGGTATGCTTAATACCCAGCAAAGAGACAATAAAGCTGTGTCGTTTAGTTTGTGTTTGTACACCATGACGGGCGTCGATCAGAATAATCGCCAGATCACAGTTTGATGCGCCGGTCGCCATATTGCGAGTATATTGCTCATGCCCCGGCGTATCGGCAATAATAAATTTACGTTTTTCAGTGGAAAAATATCGGTAAGCAACATCAATGGTAATGCCTTGCTCCCGCTCGGCCTGCAAACCATCGACCAGTAAGGCCAGATCGAGATGTTCTCCGGCGTTACCGACCCGGGTGTTATCCGCATTGATTTCAGCCAGCTGATCTTCATAAATCATTTTAGAGTCGTGCAGCAGGCGGCCAATCAGGGTGGATTTACCATCATCTACGCTGCCGCAGGTAAGAAAACGCAGCAGCTCTTTATTTTCATGCTGTTTCAGGTATGCCTGAATATCAGAAGCAATCAGCTCACTCTGGTGCGACATCAGAAATAACCCTCCATCTTTTTCTTTTCCATGGAACCACTGCTGTCGCGGTCAATAGCACGACCCTGACGTTCTGATGTGGTCGTTAGCAACATCTCCTGAATAATTTCCGGCAGCGTATTCGCAGTGGATTCTACCGCACCGGTCAGCGGATAGCAGCCGAGAGTACGGAAACGAACCGATTTCATTTCAGGTTCTTCACCTTCTCGCAACGGAAGGCGATCGTCGTCTACCATAATCTGCATACCATCCCGCTCGACCACTGGGCGTTTATCAGAAAAATAGAGAGGAACAATCGGGATGCTTTCCAGATAAATGTATTGCCAAATATCCAGCTCCGTCCAGTTTGACAGAGGAAATACACGAATACTCTCACCTTTATCCACCCGGGTATTAAAGGTATTCCAAAGTTCGGGGCGCTGATCTTTTGGATTCCAGCGATGATTTTCATCCCGGAAGGAGAATACTCTTTCTTTGGCACGAGACTTTTCTTCATCCCGGCGGGCACCACCAAAGGCAGCATCGAACTGATATTTATCCAGTGCCTGCTTCAGACTTTGGGTTTTCATAATGTCGGTATGTTTGGAGGAACCGTGGGTGAAAGGTCCAACACCCATATCGACACCTTCCTGATTGATGTGCACCAATAGCTCCATGCCGGACTCTTTTGCCATGCGATCACGAAACTCAATCATCTCACGGAATTTCCAGGTGGTGTCTACATGCAGTAAAGGAAACGGCGGTGTACCGGGGAAAAAGGCTTTTCGTGCCAGATGCAGCATTACAGAAGAGTCTTTGCCAACGGAATACAGCATAACCGGATTCTCAAAAGTAGCGGCAACTTCTCGGATAATATGGATGCTTTCTGCTTCAAGCTGCTGCAGATGTGTAAGCCGGTATTCCTCTGTGGGATCTGACAAAATGCCCATATCTGCCTCTTGGTATGTGCTTTTATAGTGTTGACTGGTGAAGAAATGATCAGGATTGATTGGGCTTTATTATGTCAGAATCATTTTTTCTCAAAAAAGAATTAAAAAGAATTTATATATAACTTTTTAGTCAGTGTTACCCAGCACTAAGAGGCCGTCTGAAAAGTCACATGACTGCGGCCTTGGCAAATGGACGATAAAACAAAAGGTTATATAAAAATAAGAAATTATTATTTAATGAATATAAACACAGGCGCATAGAATCCCTTTTTCATTTAAGAATTGTATGAATTCGGCTCATGGATATTTTGTACAGTGTTGCCGGTTTACTGGTTGGATTTGTAGTTGGACTGACCGGAATTGGCGGTGGCGCTCTGATGACACCCATCTTGATTGTGGTCTTTGGCATACCACCTGTAGTCGCGGTCAGTACTGATCTACTTTACGCTTCAGTCACCAAAAGTGGCGGAATGGTCACCTACGCCCGACAAAGGTTGGTGGAATGGCGAGTTGTTCTGTTGTTGCTGGCTGGTAGTATTCCCGGCAGCTTAATAACACTCGGTTTTCTCAAAGACCTTGGTGGGCTGGGCGAAATTGAATCGATAATCAATCTGGTACTGGGCTTTTCTCTTGTTTTGACGTCAGTTGCCGTTTTTTTCAGAAAACGTATCGAGCAATATACGACAAAACGAGCAATAGTCACCGGAAGACGCCTTTCAATAGTAACGATTATTGCCGGTCTGTTTCTTGGAGCAATGGTCACTATTTCTTCCGTGGGTGCTGGCGCTCTCGGAACTGCACTGTTGATTGTCTGTTATCCGGGTATGACCATGCAGCGGATTGTAGGCACTGACCTGGTGCATGCAGTGGTTCTGACAGGCGTTGCCGCCGCAGGACATTATCAGATGGATAATATCGATTTTGAGTTACTGCAGTATTTGTTACTGGGTGGCATCCCCGGAGTATTTGCTGGCAGTTTTCTTGGCGCTCGCCTTTCTCCTGATATTATACGACCAGTGATGGGTACTTTGTTGCTCATCATAGGGCTGCGGTTTATGGTCGCCTGAAAAGAATAAAGAAGGAAATGAATTAGTCATGTATCAGTATAATGAAGTGGACCAGAGGCTGGTGGACGAGAGAGTCGAGCAGTATCGCGACCAGACTCGCCGCTATCTGGCAGGCGAACTCCCCGATGAAGAGTTCAGAGCTCTGCGACTCATGAATGGGCTTTACATTCAGAGACAGGCTCCTATGCTGCGGGTTGCAATTCCCTATGGGCTTCTGTCATCCAAACAGCTGCGTATGCTCGGGGAAATCGCCCGTAAATACGATAGGGGTTACGGACACTTTACGACCCGTACCAATATCCAGTACAACTGGCCGACGCTGGAATCCGTTCCGGATATTCTTGCTGATCTGGCTTCTGTACAGATGCACGCTATTCAGACTTCTGGTAACTGCATCAGAAACACTACCAGTGACCCTTACGCAGGTGTTAATGCTAACGAGCTGGAAGATCCACGTCCTTACTGTGAAATTATTCGACAGTGGTCCACTCTGCACCCTGAATTTGCTTACCTTCCCCGCAAGTTCAAAATTGCTGTGACGGGTGGTAAAGAGGATCGTGCTGCTTCACAGGTACACGACATCGGTCTGCATCTGGTCAAGAATGATCAGGGTGAGATTGGATTCGAAGTGCTGGTAGGTGGCGGTCTGGGTCGTACCCCAATGATTGGTAAACTAGTGCGTCCTTTCCTGGCTAAAGAAGATCTTCTCTCTTATCTTGATGCTATTTTGCGCGTTTATAACCTCAACGGTCGCAGAGATAACAAGTACAAAGCGCGTATTAAAATTCTGGTTTCTGCCCTGGGTGTGGAGAAGTTTACGGAGCTGGTTGAAGCTGAATGGCAACTGGTCAAAGACTCTCACCTGAAACTCAATCAGGAAAAAATAGACGAGGCTATCAAGCATTTCCCACCCTTTGATTATCAGTCTGATGCTGTTAATAACACGCTGGCAGATCAGCTGGCAGCCAATGAAGCCTTCAGTGTCTGGTACGGTCAGAATACCGTCGACCACAAAGTAGACGGCTATCGCATTGTCGTTGTCTCGCTCAAGCCGTATCTGAAACCCGCCGGTGATATGACCTCCGAGCAAATGGATGCGGTGGCTGACCTTGCTGATCAGTATTCAGGTGGGGAAATCCGTGCGACGCACGATCAAAATCTGGTGTTGGCGGATGTTCGTGAAGGCGACTTATTCTCACTCTGGCAGCTGTTGGACGAATACGGTCTGGCTCGCCCGAATATCGGCACACTGACGGATATGATTGTTTGTCCTGGGCTCGATTATTGTGGCCTGGCAAATGCGAAAACACTGAATATTGCCGATCAGATCAACGAAAAGTTTGAGAATGTCGATTATCTGCACGACCTTGGCCCACTAAAGCTAAATATGTCGGGCTGTATTAATGCCTGTGCTCATCACCATGTGGGTCATATCGGTATTTTGGGTGTTAATAAAAAAGGCGAAGATTGGTATCAGTTTACGCTGGGTGGCTCATCCGGTGAAGAAGCATCGTTAGGTAAGATTCTCGGTAAATCGGTGCCTGCGGATGAAGTCGCCGATACGCTGGAAAAACTGCTGCTGACGTATATCAACATTCGAGAAGATGCTGACGAGCGTTTTCTGGATACCGTACTTCGTGTTGGTGTTGCACCATTCAAGGAGGCTGCTTATGCCACTGCTCATTAATCATGAACTGATCAGCAATGATCCCTGGCAGCTGCTTGAGGATGATCAAGCTACACCTTCTGAAGGTCATGTTCTGTTACCACTCGCCAGACTGGAAGCGCTGGAAACGGCGACTAAACCTGCCGGGTTGAGCCTTGGAGTCCTCATAGACGGCAGTGATGATATAAGTAAAGTGCTCGCCGAAGCGCATAACCTGGAGCTGGTCACTGTCCATATCCCCGCCTTTACCGATGGGCGCGGCTTCAGTTTTGCCAACATGCTGAGGCGTGCTGGCTATGCAGGCGAGATCAGAGCCACTGGTGATGTTACCCGCGACAGGCTGGCATTTTTACAACGCTGCGGCTTTAACGCTTTTGAGATTCCTGAAGATCGTTATTCTGAGGATGTAGAAACGGCATTCACAGAAATCAGTGTGAACTATCAGGATGCAGAGGATGCACCGACATTAAAATCGTCGGAAGGATTATAAAATGAGTATTGATGTAAATGCCGCCAATAGTGCATTGGCGGATAAAACCCCTCAGCAGATTATCGAGTGGGCACTGGATCAATCATCCAACCCGCTGGTGACTACTAATTTCAGACCCTATGAGTCTGTCATCCTGCACATGGTTAGCCAAATCAGACCAGACATCAAAGTACTCTGGGTCGATTCAGGCTACAGCACATCAGCCACTTACCGCTTTGCAGAGCAGCTGATTGATCAGCTCAACCTGGACATCGACGTCTATATTCCTCAGCAAACCAGTGCTCGCCGAAATGTGCTGATGAAAGGTATTCCTGATCTGGACAGTCCTTTGCACGATGAGTTTACCCGCCAGGTAAAACTGGAACCCTTTCAGAGGGCGCTGTCGGAGTTGAAACCTGACCTCTGGCTTAATGCCATCCGACAGGATCAGACTGAATTCCGTCAAGCGATGAATATTGTCTCCAGCAGTAAAGATGGCGTCATTAAAGTGGCCCCACTCTACCATTGGACAGAAGCGCAGTTGGAAGCTTATCTGGCAGAGCATAACCTGCCCAACGAACACGATTATTTTGATCCGGTAAAAGGATTGGAGCATCGTGAGTGTGGACTGCATACCCAACTATGAATAAAGCATTTTCCATGGATTATCTGCCCCTGTTTTTTGACCTCAAAAACCATCCGGTTTTACTGGTTGGAGGAGGTCAGGTTGCTCTTCGTAAAGCCAGGTTACTGACTCGTGCAGGCGCTTTGGTGTATGTGGTTGCGCGCGATATTTGCGATGAGCTGGCGGCACTGGTGAATCATCAACAGGACAGATTATTCTATGGAGAATACGGCCCAGCTCTGCTGGACAATAAAAAACTGGTGATTGCGGCGACCAACGATGAGTTGCTGAATCAGCAGGTGCATCGTGATGCAGTTGCCATTAATTTGCCGGTTAATGTGGTGGACAATCCGGCACTGTGTACTTTTATAGTACCTGCGATTGTTGATCGTTCCCCCATTGTGGTCGGTATTTCTTCTGGCGGACAATCACCGGTACTGGCGAGACTGACCCGGTCGAAATTGGAGTCTATTCTTCCTCAGCGTTATGCCAACCTTGGTCGGCTGGCGAGCCGGTTCAGAGATAAAGTCAAAGCTCGATTTAAAGATGTTAACCAGCGTCGTAAGTTCTGGGAAGACACCTTAGAAGGTACTGTTGCTGAACGGATTTTTGCTGGTCAGGATGAATTGGCTGCAAAACTGCTAGAGCAAAAACTGACTGAAAGCGAAGACTCTTCAGCCGGTGAAGTATATCTCGTTGGTGCAGGTCCTGGTGATCCTGAACTGCTGACGTTTAAAGCCTTGCGATTAATGCAGCAGGCAGACATTGTCTTTTATGACCGACTGGTGTCAAAAGAGATACTGGATTTAGTTCGCCGTGATGCAGAACTGGTGAATGTGGGTAAATCCAGAGATCAACATACAGTGCCTCAAGAACAGATCAATCAGTTATTGGTAGAACATGCATTGAAAGGTCGTCGGGTTCTGCGCCTTAAAGGCGGCGATCCTTTTATTTTTGGTCGTGGTGGTGAAGAGCTTGAAGAAATTGTCGCCAATAATATCCCCTTTCAGGTGGTGCCGGGTATCACTTCTGCCAGTGCCTGCGCCAGTTATGCGGGTATCCCTCTTACTCACCGAGACTATGCTCAGTCGGTGAAGTTTGTGACCGGGCAATTAAAGAATCAAACGGCGAATCTGGATTTTGTTGAGCTTGCCAAACCGAATCAGACCGTTGTCTTCTATATGGGGTTGACCAACCTGCAAGTGTTGAGCGAAAAACTGATAGAACATGGACGTGAAGCCAGCACGCCAGTGGCTATCATCGCTAATGGTACTCGTTTAGAACAGCAGGTTTTGACGGGCACTTTATCTGATATTGTCGATCTGCAGCGTCAGGAACAACTGCCTTCGCCGTCGATGATTATTGTTGGTGAAGTGGTGCAGCTGTCAGAAAAATTGGCTTGGTTTAAGAAAGATGTTGCTTCCTGTGGTGTGGATCGTAGGTCGGCTTCGTGAAGCCGACCTACAAATTACCACGAGGCTTCCATTATTGCCGATCTGTAGCGCCGATGATTATTGTTGGTGAAGTGGTGCAGCTGTCAGAAAAATTGGCTTGGTTTAAGAAAGATATTGCTCCCTGTGGTGTGGATCGTAGGCCGGCTTCCGTGAAGCCGACAAGCAGCCCAACAGGCTGCCAAGTTTCTAACAACAGGTGATGGTCTTATGCGTCTGCTGACGCATTGTCGGCTTCTGCCTTCGGCGGAAGCCGACCTACGGCGTCGATGATTATTGTTGGTGAAGTGGTGCAGTTGTCAGAAAAATTGGCTTGGTTTAAGAAAGATATTGCTTCCTGTGGTGTGGATCGTAGGCCGGCTTCCGTGAAGCCGACAAGCAGCCCAACAGGCTGCCAAGTTTCTAACAACAGGTGATGGTTTTATGCGTCTGCTGACGCATTGTCGGCTTCTGCCTTCGGCGGAAGCCGACCTACGAATTACCACCAGGCTTCCATTTGTACGCCGTAGGTCATACCTGAGGTTTTATCGGCAAAAGTAGAGCCTCCGATTTTACCTTTAGAATCATCATTCCATTTAGCGAAAGTCACGAAAGCGCGAATTTGTGGGCGAGCCCAATAACCTTTGCCGGCAGACCATTGTTGTGCAAGGGTCATTTTAAAGAGCTTTGAATCTTTATCTTTAAGTATATTTTTTTCTAAATCTTTACGAATTCCATTCTCAACAGAGTCATAACCAAGCTCAAGAGCTGTACTCATAATTTCATTCCAAAACAAGACTGGGCGAACTCCAATACTCCACCAAGACTGATCTTCTTTTTCATCTTTTTCAAACTGCAACTTGGTGTAAGATGCAAGATATTGCATTTCAACATTATCACCAATGCCAATTACACCATGATCCATTATGCGTAAAAACTTATCTGCATCAATATTGCTTGTACTTATACCAGATACCCCTAGACCATTTGTCCCTAAACCCCAGGCAGTCATTGCGTCAGCAGCAAATTGGATTACAAACTTATTGAATCCACCATAAAAGTTCCCTTGAGTATGTTCAGCGGTAAGCATGTAGCCATCATTATCAAGGTCTTTGTCAGTGAATTTTTTGGCGTTGTTATCATAGCCAATAAAGTTTTTATCGATTGGATTGCCTTTGCCGTAATCAAGTCCCAGAGTCAATGAGCCATCATTGTTGGTTTGAATATTTTCTAAACGGACATCAATAATATTTTGATCAAGCTTTCTTTTCTGAGGACTGACATCATTGGAGCTATCTTTATCATTACTGGCTTTTGCATCTTCCGCTGATTTCCAATAGATAAACTCGGTACTACTTTTAACCCATGCAAGACTTAAGTCGCCAAAGCCAATATTAATATTTTCAATACCAGCGCCAGGCCCTGATAGATTCCAATAATAGAAATCGATCATGTGAACATCTTGACGTTTATAGTAGCGCTTACCAGCCCATAGAGTGGATTCCGGAGCAAAGCTCAAAACATCTTTTGCCTGAATATTCAACTCACGTACAGCTGGTTCAGTCGCTTCCCAATCCTTTGCCTGATCAACGCTATAAACTATATTACTGTCAAGATAGAAAGATTGTTCGCCATTATCAAACAAGTTAGCGCCTAACTTTATTTCCAGAAAAGTATCCGTTTCATTACCCAGACGATATTTGACAGGTGCACCGACCGCCTGAAAAGCTTCCTGATCCCCTCCTTCCGAAGACACTCCAATCCCGGAACGGGCATACCCATGAAAATCAAAATCCGCACCTCCAACAGCCATTACGCCAGCAGGCAGTAACGTCATTGTCAGGAGGCAGCATTTGCGAATAGCTGATGCAAGAGCGTGTTGCTTTGGTAGCATAACCACTTACCTTATGTTTTGTTGGTTTTCCCGGATTATTGAATGAACCAGGGAGTAGAGCTCGTCAGGAAAGCAGTCGCATGAAACTGGATAATGCAGCTGAGACGAAAAAATACACGAATAGTTAATCAACTATTTATCTGTGTCATTTATCTATTTCATTTATGATATTCATGCCAGGGTGCAGCTATGCTGCTCTGACTTAATTGCAAAGAAAAGTTAGTTCACAGCCGGCCAACGGGCAAAAAAATAACTGTTAATTTATGTATAAATTTCAGCTCATGAATGCACGGCGTAACTACGAACGCCTGATCACATTCAGGTTGTTAAAGAAAGCCTGGTTAGACGACGATCCAATAATATCATCAATATTCTGAGTCAGCTTACGGCTCCAGTTCGGGTACTCAGTACTGGTGCCGGGAATATTGACCATACTGTCGATTTCAAGAATGTCTTCCAGTTGAATGACCACTATTTTTGAGGCGGTTCGAGCCAGGTAATAGTGCATTTTCTCCCATAAATCACGACTAAAACCCATAGTGTCTATATCATCGGGATTCATACCGTAGGGGGCTTCACCAACTTCCTGAAGTGTTTTGAGCATAGCGACTTTATCCTGATGGCGGGCCTGTTTTTCCTGCTCGGTTTTTTGCTCGTCATAAATACCCAGTGCGTGACGCATATCCAGATCGTTGCAGTTCCACCAGGCTTTCAGGGTAGGAATATCATGGTTAGAGATGCAGGTAAGCGCCCTGTTCTTGAAATCATCTGGCGTAAAGAAACGATCTTCCGATCTGGAAAACAACAGCACTTCGTTGGAATAACACCGGGCGGCAGGCAGTGTAGCTTCGATTTGTGGAGGAACAGTGCCCAGGTCTTCACCGAAAACCAGACATTGACGACGCTGGCTTTCTAACTTGATGATACCGAGCAAATCATCCAGGGGATAATTGACATAAACACCGTGATCAGCTGTCTCATTCGGAGGGCACCACCAGAGCCTCAATAACCCCATCACATGATCAATGCGCAGAGCACCACAATGTTGCATATTGGCCTGTGTCATTTCAATATGAGGGGTATAAGCGGCTTCAGTGAGAGCGGTAGGATTGAAAGGCGGTAACCCCCAGTTCTGCCCTTGAGGAGCGACTGGATCAGGCGGTGCGCCGACACTGGCATCAAGGCAATAAAACGGCCGCTGACTCCAGGTATCAGCCCCTCCCCGGTCAACACCAACGGCCAGATCACGATAGATGCCTACCGACATTCCGGCATCAACCGCTGCTTTCTGAGCCTCTTCCAATTGCGTTTCAGCTAGCCATTGCAGAAACATATAGTAGTGAACCCGGTCTTTATGCTCGCGACAGAAGGAAGCAACGGCGTCCGAATCCGGATTTTGATAGGCTTCTGGCCAGCAGGGCCAACCCCAGTTGTTAATGTTCTGCGCCTTAAAATGTTCAAACAGCGCCTCAAAAGAGGCATGCAGTTCTAACCCTTTACCTTTCGAACGACAATAGTCGTTAAATATTAAAAAACGAGACGTTTTGTTTTTGACATCGGTTGTTTGAAAATGATGAAAAGCGGCTTCTAACACCGGGTATTTCAAAGCGGCAACCATGCCGTAGTCAACGTGAGTTCTGTTGCGGCAGGTGTCAAGGTTCTGTCTGAATGCGTCATCATTAACCAGCTTCTGAATTTTCTCACAAGCCTGATATTCAGAAAGCACTGTAACATCAATATACAAAGGGTTGATAAAATTCCGGCTTGATGGGCTGTAAGGACTGCAATGAAGCGGGTTTGCCGGATACAGGGAGTGAATTGGATTCAGACCAATAATATTAGCGCCTTGCTTCGCCAGAGCCACCCCCAGTTGTTTCAGGTCAGAGAAATCACCAATGCCCCAGTTACTGTCTGAGCGCAGGGTATAAAGCTGGATGCTCGAGCCCCAAATTTTCCCACCTGCCATTAGTGAAGGCGGCTCATAGCAGGTTTCTGGCACGACAATTAACCGACAACTGCCGTTCAGTGTTGCTCCTTTAAGGGAGATCTGATGGTAACCAACAGGTATTTTACCTGGCAGTTCTAATTCCAAATGAACCATTTCACCTTGGGGCAAGGCTATTCGTTCGACTTCTTTCAGGTCTTCCGCGTTGATAGTCAGTGCTTCATGGGAACCTTCTTCCAGGATGATCTTCCCTTTAAACGTGCTGGCCAGTTTGTTAGCAGGCAAGCGCATGGGCAACACAAATCGCTGCCCCTGATGCAAAACCGACACTCTGGGTAACAATAGAAGCCAGTCTTGCTCTTGTTTTTGCTGAATGGATTGTTGAATCTCAGCAGGTGTACTGACCTGAACGCCCAACGCCTTTAATGCAGATAATTTATTGTCAACAGAAAGGGTAATCTGGTTTCCGGCGGCGTCGGTATATCCTGCAGGAATACCGTAAAGTTCGGTCAACGTATCGACGGAGGTCATGGAGAAGAATCCTTATGCATTGAAGGCACTTATTGATCAATTGCAGGAGCCTGAGTTCTGGGGAAAGCAATACCCTGAGCATTGAACAGGTGACAGTGTTCCGGAGGAATGCCAATGGTCATTCTGCTCCCTTCTTCTCGACGACGAGAGTCTTCTACCCGCACAATAAAATGCTCACGGATGGTATCGTGTCCCATGTAGATATAGGATTCTGAACCAAGACGCTCAAGGGCCTGCACCTTACCTTCAACCGCATTGTTTCCGTCGGTTTCAGTCAAAGTGTGCTCAGGGCGAATACCGAGAATTACCCGCTCTCCCGGCCGGGCTTTTTTACTGTTCACGCTGACTCTGAGAATTTCCCCCGTTGTCAGGCGTATGCGGGTTGTCTCCTCACCGACCTCATCAATCATGCCATCAAAAAAATTCATTTTGGGTGAACCAATAAAACCGGCCACAAACAGATTGGCGGGGTGATGATAAAGCTCCAGAGGTTTGCCAACCTGTTCCAGATTAGTGTTGGCATCCATCGCCAGAGGGCTGAGAACTACAATTCGATCAGCCAGAGTCATCGCCTCCACCTGATCGTGGGTCACATAAATAGAAGTCGTTTTCAGTCGTTTATGTAAACGGGACAACTCCTGCCGCATTTGCACTCTGAGCGATACATCAAGGTTGGATAAAGGCTCATCAAATAGAAAAACTCTCGGCTGCTGTGCAATCGAGCGACCAATAGCAACCCGCTGTCGTTGGCCACCGGACATGGCTTTAGGCTTTCTTTCCAGCAATGCTTCCAGTTGCAGAGTAGCAGCTGCTTCACTGACTCTTTTTTTCATCAGGTTTTTATCGGCATTTTGCAGCTTCAGACCAAAGGCCATATTTTCAGCGACCGTCATGTGCGGATAGAGCGCATAAGACTGAAACACCATACCAACACGACGCTCATTGGGGGGCCAGTTGTTGACACGTTCAGCATCAATGGACATATCACCACTGGTGATATCTTCCAGTCCACAGATCATTCTCAATAAGGTGGATTTACCACAACCTGAGGGGCCAACAAAGGCAATAAACTCACCGTTATTAATGCTCAGGTTAATATTTTTGAGCGTCCAGGAGTTGCCCTCATCATAGCTTTTGGAAATATTGACGAGTTTGAGTTCTGCCATGGGTTATCCCGTGTGTTAAAGATACTCAGCCTTTCACGCCGCCGGATGTTAAACCTCCGACAATCCAGCGCTGACAGGACAAAAAGATGATAGTGATAGGAAGTCCGGACAAAACCGCTGCAGCAGCAAAGTCACCCCAGAGGTAGTTTTGTGGATTCAGGTATTGCCTTGAGCCAACGGCCAGCGTCAGATTATCCATACTTTGCAATAACACAGAAGCCACCGGGTATTCGGCAATACTGGCAATAAACGCAAGAATAAAGACTACCGCCAGAATCGGCACTGATAGAGGCAGCAAAACATACCGGAAAGCCTGCCACGGAGTAGCACCATCAATAGCGGCTGCTTCTTCCAGTGCATTATCAATGGTTTCGAAATACCCTTTGATCAACCAGATATGCAGTGCTAACCCACCCAAATAGGCGACAGTAAGAGAGCTCAGACTGTCCAGCCCCAGCCAGGGAATAAAATCACCAATCTGATCAAACAGAGAGTAGATGGCCACCAAGGCCAACACCGCAGGGAACATCTGTAATATCATCATGGCAGTGAGCATATGTTCTTTGAATCTGAACTTTAACCGGGCAAATGCATAGGCGCCGGTGGTCGCCAAACAGAGTATGAGTGCCGAGCTGCAGAAGGCGACTTTAATGGAGTTCCACAACCAAAGCATCACCGGAAAAGGCGGCTCAGTGACTGAGCCATCCGCATGTTCAATGCTAAAACCCATCGCCAGGCGCCAGTGATCCAGCGTTGGATTCTCAGGAATCAATGAACCGGTGGCAAAGTTACCGGTGCGCAGTGACACCGAGATGATCATAAAAAATGGAAACAGAATCAGCAGCAAAAAAAGCCACATAAAAATTCTGGCAGTCCAGACTCTGGTGTTCAGATTGCGGGGTTGTACCATCGCCATGTTTGTATCCCCTAATCTCAATTGGTTTGATATTTTTGGGTCGCTTTCAGGTTCAGCCAGGCGATCACTCCCACCATCAGGAAAATCAGTGTGGCGATCGCCGAGGCCAACCCGTAATCCTGACCATAGGAACCAAAAGCAATGCGGAAGGTGTAGCTGACCAAAATATCGGTGGTGCCTGCAGGCGTGGAGGCATTAATCATATCTGGTGCACCACTGGTGAGCAGGGCAATCAGCACCAGATTATTGAAGTTGAAAGCAAAGCTCGCAATCAGTAGCGGAATCAGCGGTTTGATCATCAGTGGAATAGTAATTTTGCTTAGATTCTGCCAGGGGGTTGCACCGTCAATAGCCGAGGCTTCATAGAGATCATCGGGAATACTTTTCAACAGCCCAATACAAAGAATCATCATGTAGGGGTAGCCCAACCAGGTGTTGACGATAATCACCATCGTTTTTGCCAGCAACTCATTACTGAACCATTCAGGCTTCACGCCAAAAAGGTAGTCCAGCAGCATATTGATTTCGCCAAAGTTCTGGTTAAACAGACCCCGAAAAATCAGAATGGAGATAAATGCAGGGACGGCATAAGGAAGAATCAACAACATCCGATAAATGCCATTACCTTTTAACGGTTCCCATTGCACCAGACAGGCCATCAGTAACCCGATAATCAATGTGAACACCACGGACAGCAGTGAAAAAGTCACTGTCCAGATAAAGATTTTCAGGAAAGGTCCCTGAATACCAGGGTCAGTCAACACCCGTGTGAAATTATCCCAGCCGTTATAGACAGTGAAGCCCGGTGCTATGCTGTTGCCTTCTTTATCAACGTAGAAGCCAGTTGTCATATCGGGCGTGATCAACGATCCGGTGCGGGTATCCAGCAGTTTGTTGTTTTTCTCAAGCTGGTAAATGTTCTTGATCTGGCCAAACTTTCTAAGACTGGTCATGGCAAGACTACTGCCATCCGGTAGCTGAATATCCAGCTGTTTCAGCGAGGCACGATGTTGTATGACATTCCGCATGGGCAACTCAGCGCCCGATGGTCTCGATGATGATACTGATGCTTCGACGCTGACCGGCTCGGCTTCTGCTTTAAATGCCTCCGTCACATAAAATTCATCCGAGTTTTTGCCCGGAAACAAAGCTAGCTGAAAATGAGCACCAGCCTGGTACATTTTGAAAGTAAAACTATCCCCTCCGGTTTTGTAGGTTTTGGCCAGATGAATATCACGCACCCTTTCCAGCGGTAACAGGTTGTTTGAACCAAAATTAGTAAAGGCGACATTGACTGTATAAAGCAAAGGAAACACGATAAAAGCGATCAAACCCAGCAGGCTGGGGTAAACATAACGATAGTTATAGCCTTTTTTACTGACAAACACCCAGCTTCCAGCGGTAGCCAGCACCAGAACCAAAAGAGCAAAGGCCAGCTCACCCTTTGCATACATCAGCGTGATGCCATACAGGAGAACCAGGTCGATGCCCCCGACAATGGAAAGAACTATCCACTTATCCCATTTAACCGGTGTTTTGGAAGCGTTCATGGATAGGATGCCTATTTGACGATCAGCTTGGCTGCATTATTCAGAGCGACGTCATAGCTCTGCTGCCCATTCGTGATAATGCGCAGAGCGGCATCCATCGCTGACCAAAATTTCCCCATTTCCGGCACATTCGGCATGAGCAGACCCTGTTTTATATTTTGGTAGGTAGCGGCAATATTTGGATCTTTAGAAAATTCTTTCGTTAACTTGAGGTTTGCAACAGCACCCAGAGGAACATCGTCGTTTAATGTTTTAAGTCCATCTTCTGAAACCAGATAGTTCTCCAGAAACTCCTTGCTAAGGGATTTATTTGGGCTGGCGTTATTAATAGCGGCTCCCCAAACACCAACAAAAGGTCGTGCAGGCTTGCCGTTAATACTTGGAAGTGGGGCTACGCCAAAGTTGATTTTGTTCTTTTTCAGGTTCGCCCAAGCCCATGGTCCGGTAATCATCATGGCAGCGGTCTGATTGTTGAAACGTGATTCCATCTGGTTGTAATCAACCTTGCGTAGAGTCACCCCCTGATCGATCAAATCAATTATCATTTGGGCACCTCTCATGGCACCTTTGTTATTAACTCCGGTATTTTTTACGTCATAACCTGCCGATGTTTTTTTGAAAACATAACCACCATCCGCAGCCAGAAACGGCATACTGAAATAGGGTTGGAGCTGATCCCACATAATGGTAGTTACACCTCTGTCCGCTTTTTGCCTCTGCTGTTTGGTGAGGTTAGGAGGGTAGATATTTTTCAGTTTTTTACTGAGCGAAAACATCTCTTCAAATGTGGCGGGAGGTTTTTTCAGAATATCCCGATTATAGATAAGACCAATAGCTTCCATGGAAACCGGGTAGCCATAAATTTTCCCATTGCTGCTCATTGCCTCCCACCCCATTTTATTGATGCTCCTTTTTAATGAAGGGGAAGGATCAATAGAGGCAAGTAAGCCACTTCTCGCCCATTCGCCGTAACGATCATGTGCCCAGAAGACAATATCCGGGCCATTATTGGAGGCTGCCGCCTGTTGAAAACGATCTGTCAGATTTTCTGGTGTTTCAACCTTCACTTTTATTCCGTAGTCATCTGTAAACTGTTTGCCCACTTCACGAATGCCGTCATCAGCTTTATCACTTCCTACCCATATCACCAGCTCATTTTCATCAAAGGCAAAAGTAGACACTGCGAAGGAAAAAAACAGTGTAGACAATAGAGCACGATTTAGTATCCTGAGCATAAGGATAAGCTCCTGAGTTATGGCAAAAAAAACGCCAGCTATGATGCGGGCACTGAGCTATTTAAATCAACCATTGTCTATTTCGATGTTGTTCTATCTAATTATTTTTTAATTACTTAAATAAAAGAAATGGTTTTTTTTATAACTTACACCTAAATTCTATTTAAAATTTATAATCCAAAACCATAAAGATGGATTTCGTCGTTTATTTACTCTTTTTAAAAATGACTTTTATCGATCAGCAACTATAACTATGTGATCGGGTCATTTTTGTAATAGTTTCACAGAGAGTGTGAACATGAGCAGAGTTAACGTCGATCTGAATGTTGTCCACGGTCTTAAGGCTAGCCAGATTGAAAA
Source organism: Endozoicomonas sp. (assembly GCA_965199185.1). Taxonomy (GTDB): domain Bacteria; phylum Pseudomonadota; class Gammaproteobacteria; order Pseudomonadales; family Endozoicomonadaceae; genus Endozoicomonas. The sequence goes on from CBDAQW010000013.1 coordinate 19,693, forward strand.
TGCCATTCGTCATCACCTGGAAATATCTCTTGGCATCATGGCATCGGATGCGACGCCCACTGATATATGGGAAGCAGTCAGCTTATTTGTGTTAGACATTAACCTTGAGCGCATTCATCAAGGGCGAACTTCAGAAAAAACGACCAATACCCATCATTCAAGAAAGGTGAGTTATCTTTCCCTTGAGTTTCTGATTGGTCGCCTGCTGGGTGACAATCTGCAAAATATTGGCTTGTACGCTGAAACAGAAAAAGCGGTGGCCAACCTTGGGGCAGAGTTTGCCGACGTGCTGGAGTCAGAAACTGATCCGGCTCTCGGAAATGGTGGTTTAGGTCGTTTGGCCGCCTGTTTTATGGATTCACTGACTACATTAAACATCCCAGCGGTTGGCTACGGCATTAACCACCGGTTTGGTCTTTTCAAGCAGGCATTTGAAGGTGGAAAACAGCTAGAGATGCCTGATGCCTGGCGGGAATACAGTTACCCCTGGGGAACAGCACGACCCGCTTATCGTCAGAAAATCAAACTATACGGCAGTGTATCTGAGCAGGCAGGCAGGGCGGTCTGGAAAGATGCCCTTGAGCTTGAGGGTATTCCCTGGGATATACCGGTGACCGGCTACAACACCGCTCATGTCAATATCCTTCGTTTATGGGAAGGCAAAGCATTAAATGGTTTTGATCTCGATAGTTTTGATCAAGGGCGTTACCTGGATGCACGACACCATGAGATTGTTGCAGAAAATCTCACTCAGGTACTTTACCCCAATGATAATCATCCGGAAGGTAATGAACTCAGGTTGATTCAACAATATTTCTTTGTCGCCTGCTCTCTCGCTGATTTGGTCAATGATCACCGAAAAAATGGTGAAAGCTGGAACCGTTTTGCTGAAAAAAATGCTATTCAGTTAAACGACACGCACCCAGCTATCGCAGTGCCCGAATTTCTGCGTATTTTAATGGACGACGAGGGCATAGCTTTCCTTGATGCTCTGAATATTTGCCGGAGAGTATTCTGCTACACCAATCATACTTTACTTCCTGAAGCACTGGAAAAGTGGCCGCAGCAGTTGATTTCCAGAGTTCTGCCACGGCATATGCAGCTGATTCATATGATTAACCACCATTTTCTTCACCATGAATTGCAGGATTTCTGGCCGGATAATCACCAAATGAAACGTAAGCTATCCATCATTGAAGAGCCTGGTGATAATGGGGGCGCTCAGATGGTTCGAATGGCTTATCTTTCCGTCGTGGGCAGTAACAAGGTGAACGGTGTTGCCGCTTTGCATTCACGGTTAGTGCAGGAAAATCTGTTTCCAGAATTTCACCGGATGTGGCCGGATAAGATTACCAATGTCACTAATGGTGTTACACCCAGACGCTGGCTGGCTCATTGTAATCCTGAGCTGGCTGCGCTAATTGATCAGAATATTAAGGGTGACTGGCGGGCAGAACTCAGTTTGTTATCGGGTGTTAAAAAACTGGCTGATAACCGCGACTTTCAAAAACAGTATGCTGCGATAAAACTGAACAACAAACGAAGATTAGCCGATGTTATTAGCCAGCTGTGCGGTATCACTGTCAATCCTGAAGCTATCTTTGATGTCCAGATAAAACGTCTCCATGAGTATAAACGCCAGCAACTGAACCTCTTGCATATCATGGCGGTTTATCGTCGCCTATTGATTAACCCGGATTTAGATGTGCCACCAAGAGTATTCATCTTTGGTGCCAAGGCTGCCCCCGGTTATCGGGTAGCAAAAGTGATTATTCACGCCATTAACCGGCTGGCAGACAGAGTGAATAATGATCGGAGAATTCAGGATAAACTGAAAATAGTTTTTCTGCCCAATTACCGTGTCACTCTGGCAGAAAAAATTATTCCTGCTGCCGATGTGTCTGAACAGATTTCTACGGCGGGGTTTGAAGCGTCCGGCACCGGCAATATGAAGATGGCGCTTAATGGTGCGCTGACCATTGGTACTCTTGATGGCGCCAATGTAGAGATTGCCGAAGAAGTAGGTGATGAAAATATATTTATATTCGGCAAAACCGTAGAAGAAGTAGAAGCCCTGCATGCAGGGCACTACGACCCCAGAAGCATCTATGAGAATCACGAAGAGATTAAGGCTGTCATAGATTGGCTGGCTTCAGGCGATCTGACACCAGAAGAACCCGAAGCCTTTCAACCCTTGGTGGATTCTCTGCTTAATTCAGACTTCTTCTTAACACTGCCAGACTATCAGGCATACAGTGATACCCACGAGCGTATTATTGACACTTGGCGCAATCCTCACCGTTGGTGGCGCATGGCAATTATTAATACGGCTTCGGTAGGTAAGTTCTCGTCTGATCGGTCTATTCAGGATTATTGTCGGTTTATCTGGAAGTAGACGACAATGTTATCTGTACAGAGTGGATTGCACAGTAAGTTACAAAGTGTTGCCTTGAGTCAGTAATAGTCTCTGCTAACCAGTTGAACTGGTTGAGGAACTCTTTATCATTCAGCCGCAGACGACATCAAAAGTTTTATCTCAGGCTAATGACAGACACTACGAATCCGACTATTTTACCGACAAACTCGGGAACCCGTCAGCATCTAGGTGCTCATTTTGTTCACCAAAATATGCAGAAAACCACTGCCTCCGAAGCAGAAGGGGTAAGCTTTGCAGTTTATGCACCAGATGCTGACACCGTTTTATTGTGCCTGTTTAATCATCAGCAGCAAGAAACCCGTCTGCCTATGAAAAAAGGGCTCAATGGTGTCTGGCAATTGCTGATTCAGGGTATTACAGAAGGTCAGCAGTACGGCTATCGGGCAGATGGTCAATGGAGTCCGGATGAAGGGCTGCGATTTAACATCAACAAGCTTCTTATGGATCCTTACGCCAGAGAGATCAAAGGCAAAGTCAACTGGCGCCGTGATTTGTACGACTACAGCGGCAACAATCGCCGCGAGTGGGTTATTAACACATCAGACAATCAGCATCTGATGCCAAAGTCCGTTGTACGTTCTGATGAATTTGACTGGCAGAATACTCCCAAGCCTGAAAAGCTGGATCATGGCGAAGTCATCTATGAAACCCACCTGAAAGGATTTACCAAAACCCACCCTGATATTCCTGCCGATATCAGAGGAACCTATCTTGGGCTCTGCCATCCTGTTGCTATCAATTATCTGAAGGCCATGGGAATCAATACGGTTGAGCTAATGCCAGTGACCAGTTTTGTCAGTGAAGCCAGGTTGGGCAAGCTGGGTCTGAAAAATTACTGGGGTTACAATCCGCTGTGTATGATGGCTCCGGAACCTTCTTATGCCGTTGCTGATCCGGTTAAAGAGTTAAAAACACTGGTTCGCGAACTGCACAAAGCCAGTATTCGGGTGGTGATGGATGTAGTATTTAATCACACTTGCGAAGCGGGTTCTGACGGCCCTGTTCTCAGTCTGAGAGGCCTGGCTGAAAAAGAATATTATCTGCTGGATCATTACGATGGACACCTCCAGCCTGCAAACTACAGCGGTTGTGGTAATACACTTAATTACGACTCCCCTCAAACTACACGACTATTGATGGATAGTTTGAGGTATTGGGTTGAGGAATATCATATTGATGGTTTCCGCTTTGATCTGGCACCGACCATGGCGCGCCGCCATCGTCATTTTGACCCTCACAGTGCTTTCTTTCAGGCAGTCCATCAGGACCCGGTATTGTCTCAATGCCAAATGATTGCAGAGCCTTGGGATCTGGGGCCAGACGGTTATCGTTTAAGTGGTTTTCCACAAGGCTGGCAGGAATGGAATGACCGCTACCGTGATGGCGTTCGGGCATTCTGGCGCGGCAACCTTGAGCAACAAGTCGATCTTGCCTGGCGCATGGTTGGTTCCAGTGATCTGTTCCCCGGCAATCGCCCTCTTGGCAGCATTAACTATATTTGCAGCCACGACGGGTTCACCATGAACGACCTGGTGTCTTACGAACATAGACATAATCTCGCTAATGGAGAAAATAACAGGGATGGTGATCAACACAATCTGTCCTGGAATTTTGGTGTAGAAGGCAGTTCCGACGCCCCTGAAATTATCGAAAAACGATTAAGAGCCAGGCGAAATCTGTTTACAACGCTGCTGTTATCCCGAGGAACGCCTATGTTTCTCGCGGGCGATGAGTTTGGTAACGGGCAGCATGGCAATAACAATACCTATTGTCAGGATAACTCTGTGGGTTGGCTGGACTGGGAGGCTATGAAAAGTAGTAAGCCGGGATCGTCATTACAGGTCTTTGTAGCGGAGCTTATCCAGTTCAGGAAAAAATACCAGGTACTGGCCAGTTATATCCATGATGATGCAGGTCATATCGTTTATCCGACGCACGACTGGTTCAGTCTGACCGGAAACTGTATTGATGCCAGAAATTTACCGGAATATAAAGATGGTTGTTTGGGTGTGCGTTTGCGTTTTGAAAACAACCTGCATCCGGCATTGATTATTCTGATTAATAACTCTGACAAAAAGCAGCGATTCCACTTCCCGGAACTGACTCAAAAAGTCGATCAACAGTTTTCATGGCAGCGCGTTTTGTCGACGAGTGAACCAAACTTCTTTGAACGTGAAGTTGTGCTTAATTATGGTTGGCTTGATGTGAATCACAACAGTATTTCAGTCATAGAAGAACAGTTACTGTCGCAATTCTGAGGAAAAATGAAAATCGGAAAAAAATACATTGACAGTAATGACATAACGGTTATTCACAGTGTATCTTAGAGCGAATTTTCAGAAGGCCACTGAATAATACTGATTGTTTTGTGGTCAGTTATTTGTATCCGTCGCAGTTTAAAGTGCTTGCGCAAAGTGGGCAATGACTGCGGCAGATGTTTGGGCTGTTCAGAGAACTCCACTATGCATCCATTAGCAGGTCAACCTGCCACTGAAGATATGCTGGCCAATATTCCACGCCTGGTCAGTGACTACTACTCAATCAGCCCTAACCCTGAAATGGCTGCCCAGCGTGTTTCTTTTGGTACTTCAGGTCATCGTGGTACGTCTTCCGCAGCCTCCTTTAATGAAGCTCACATTCTCAGTATTAGTCAGGCTATCTGTGAGTATCGCCACCAACAGGGTATCACTGGCCCCATGTTTGTTGGCATGGATACCCACGCACTTTCTGAGCCTGCGCTTATCAGTGCTGTGGAAGTATTTGCGGCTAATGATGTTCAGGTGATGATACAGAAGGGTCGTGGTTATACTCCGACACCAGTGATCTCACACGCCATTGTCTCTCATAACCGTGAGAATGATGTGCTAGCCGATGGTGTCGTGATTACACCATCTCATAACCCACCGGAAGATGGCGGTTTTAAATACAACCCTCCTCATGGTGGTCCGGCGGGTACAGATATTACCGGATGGGTTGAAGAAAGAGCGAATCAGCTAATTACTGATGGCTTGCAAGGCATTAAACGCATGTCGTTTAAAGAAGCTCTGCAAACACCACAGGTGAATGAATACGATTACATCACACCTTATGTCAACGACCTGGATAAGGTCATTGATATGCAAGTCATTGCCGAAGCCGGACTGAAAATAGGTGTAGACCCTATGGGCGGTTCAGGTATTTATTTTTGGGAACCAATTGCCAAACACTATGGCCTGAATCTGGAACTGGTCAGTAAGACAGTAGATCCGACTTTCTCATTCATGCGCGTGGATAAAGACGGCAAAATCCGGATGGATTGTTCATCCTCTGCTGCCATGGCTGGCCTGATCGATCTAAAAGACGACTATGATATTGCGTTTGGTAACGACCCGGACTTTGACCGCCACGGCATTGTCACTCGTAGCAGCGGCTTGATGAATCCAAATCACTATCTGGCCGTGGCTATCAATTATCTTTATCGCAATCGTCCACAATGGTCAAAAGATGCAAAGATCGGTAAAACCCTGGTCTCTAGCGCCATGATTGACCGGGTTGCCAACGGTCTTGGCCGTGAAATGTCGGAGGTGCCGGTTGGCTTTAAATGGTTTGTTGATGGTCTGGCAAAAGGGTCTATGGCCTTTGGTGGCGAAGAAAGCGCTGGGGCTTCTTTTTTGCGCCATGACGGTCAAACCTGGTGTACAGATAAAGACGGTTTTATCCTGGCGCTGCTGGCGGCAGAAATTACCGCGGTGACCGGTAAAGATCCCGGCGAACATTATCAGGATCTGGTCGCACAATACGGTGCGCCCGTTTATGATCGAATCCAGGCAGAAGCCAACACTGAACAGAAAAAAATTCTGTCTGCCCTGAGCCCGGAGCAAGTAACGGCTGACACTCTGGCTGGCGATAAAATTATTGCCCGGTTAACGCACGCTCCCGGCAACGGTGCTGCCATTGGCGGCCTGAAAATCGTCACCGAGCGGGGCTGGTTTGCTGCACGCCCTTCGGGGACAGAAGCGGTCTACAAGATTTATGCAGAAAGCTTTGAAGGTAAAGAACATCTGAAATTGATTCAGCAGGAAGCTCAGTCAATTGTTGCAGATGTATTTAAGGCTAACGAAGTCTAAGGGTGGTGGCAGTTTAGAAATTACCACCGTTCATCCTGAGTCTGTCGCAGTGCTTGTGCAGCACCCTTCGACAGGCTCAGGATGAACGGAGTTTTTGGTGGTTTTTTATCTGCTACTCCCCTAAGTAGCGTCTGAAAACGACTCTCATCCTCTTTATACCTTGTCGGATTTTGTATCAGCGAACTCCGGCACAGGGTTCCGGATTTTATAGGCCGACGTCCGACCGGCAAGAGCAAAACGAGAAGTAAACGTCAGTCAGCTTCTTTATCGCATAATAATTCAAATTAAACATCAGGAATGGTGTTTTTTAGTTTTTAACTTTAATAGGGGGGAGTGCTGTGGCATCAGTACTATCAATGATTCTGGCAGGCGGTGAAGGTTCCCGTCTGTCACCATTAACCGGTATGCGTGCAAAGCCTGCAGTGCCGTTTGGTGGTCAGTATCGTATTATCGACTTTGTGCTCAGTAACTTTGTGAACTCTGACTTGCACAAAATTTATATGATCACTCAGTTTAAGTCTCACTCATTGAGTAAACACTTGCAGCGCTGCTGGCGTATTGCGGGTCTGTCCGACAAGTTTATTGATACTCTGCCTGCGCAGATGAATACCGGGTATGACTGGTATCAGGGAACCGCAGATGCCGTGTATCAGAACATGCACCACATTGAATCTCATAATCCTGATCATGTCTGTGTGTTTGGTGGTGACCATATCTACACTATGGACGTGAGAGATATGATTGACTTCCATACAGATAATAATGCTGAACTGACCGTTGCAGCCATTCCGGTACCTGTCGACCAGGCTCATCACTTCGGCATCATTGAAGTAGACGAAAATGGACGTATGACTGCCTTTAAGGAAAAACCAAAGGGTAATGTAAAACCCATTCCCGGCAATCCTAACTATGTCCTGGCATCCATGGGTAACTATGTATTCAAGCGTGACTGCTTACTGAAAGAGTTGCAGGATGATCATGAAGATACCTTGTCTGATCACGACTTTGGCAAGAACATTATTCCATCACTGTTCCCAAGAGCCAAAGTCATGGTGTATGACTTCTCCAAAAACAAAGTGCCCGGTGGCACTAACAATGGTTACTGGCGTGATGTAGGTACTATTGATTCTTTCTGGGAAGCCAATATGGACCTGCTGTCGACTAATCCGCCTATTGATCTCTACAATCAGGATTGGCCAATCCGCACCTATATTCCGCCTTATCCACCAGCGTTTATGGCTTATAACCGTGACAGTCGGGAAGGTCAGATTAACGAATCTATGGTGGGTGTTGGTTCCATTTTTAATGATATTGAAATGGATCGCAGTATTGTTGGCTACAACGTAAAAATCGGTCATCAGGCAAAAATTTCTGAAACGGTCATCATGCCGAATGTGGTCATCGGTGAAGGTACGGTGATCAAACGAGCCATTATCGACAAACGAGCTGAGATTGCGCCGGGCACACAGATTGGTGTCAATCTTGACGATGATATGAAGCGTTTCAAGGTGACCGAATCGGGACTGGTCGTTATTCCCAGAGGAGCAAAAGTTGGGTTCTGATTCTTTGAAAATACTGTTTGCTGTTTCTGAACTGGCGGGTATTGTCAAAACCGGAGGGCTGGCCGATGTGGCTGGCGCCCTCGGGCCAGTAATGCGCAATCTCGGGCATGATGCCCGGGTGATACTCCCTGCTTATCAGGAGGTATTGAACAAACTGGCGACCAGAGTCGTTGGTGTTGGCAGTGTACAGTTCAACCCTTACCGGTCTTTCGGCTTTGCCGTTCATGAAGCCGAGTTCGAGCGCGTTCCTGTTTATCTCATTGAGTATAATGACTACTTTGACCGCCCCGGTTTGTATACTCATGATGGTGAAGGTTTTGGCGACAATGCCGAACGGTTTGCTTTTTTCAGTCGCGCAACCTTAGCCGCTTGCCATATTGTTGATTTCCAGCCGGATATTATTCATTGCCACGACTGGCAGACGGCAATGTTACCGTATTATCTAAAAGTGCATGAGAGTCATAACCCTTTCTTTCACAATACCCGCACCGTTTTGACCATTCATAATGGCGCATATCAGGAGCACACCAATGCAGCCCTGAGGGAAACACTGGGTATTAATGAACAACATTTTAATGCTGATCAGTTTGAAGATTTTGGTCATATTAATTTATTGAAAGGGGGCATTGCTTTTGCGGATAAAGTCACCACAGTCAGCCCGCAATATGCAAAAGAGCTGTTAACAGATTCCGGTTCTCACGGTTTGGCGCAGGCTTTCAGGGCGAGAGAGGAGGATTTTCATGGCATCCTTAACGGCTGTGATTATGGTCAGTGGAATCCGACGACCGATCGATTATTGCCAGCCAACTACGCTCTGAGTGACTTGTCAGGCAAGGATATATGCAAGCAAGCCTTGCAGGATCGTATGCATCTGCCTGTTGATCTTGATAAACCGGTGTTCGGTCTGGTCAGTCGCCTTGCTGATCAGAAAGGGTTTAATTATCTGATTCCAGCACTCTGGCGTTTTCTGCGTCAGGATGTTCAGGTGATTATACTGGGTTCAGGCGATCGTTATTACGCCCATGAGTTACAGAAACTAGCGGATCACTTCTCCGACAAATGTCGTTTTTATAATGGCTACAGCAATGAACTGGCACACTGGATTGAAGCAGGCTCAGACTTCTTTCTGATGCCTTCTCTATTTGAGCCTTGTGGTCTTAACCAGATTTACAGTATGAAATACGGCACCTTACCCATTGTGCGTGCTGTGGGTGGGCTGATTGATTCTGTAACAGGTTACGGTGCTTCTTCTGCGCCAGCGACCGGTTTTATTTTCTATGGCGCCAATGACCACGAGCTCTATGACTGCCTGATTCAGGCACAGTCGGTCTATTACGATAAAAACACCTTGCAGACCCTGATTGCTAACGCAATGTCTGAATCATTCACTTGGGATACTGCTGCTCAGGACTACCTGCGGGTATTCTCTTCTGCACAGTGATTAGGTCCGCCATTTCCGGCGAATTATCCGGAAATGGCAACTCCTGCAGGACTTCTGAAACTATGAATATAGCTATTAACTCCCCTCAGGCACTTGAGCTGGAATCCGGACTCTGTGCCTGCCCTTTTGATATATTGGGTATTCATCCGCACCCAAACAGCAAAGGGCTGATTATTCGAGCCTGGCGCCCGGACGCTAAAAAACTAAAGGTTATTGACGCTGCATCTGGTAAGTCTCTGGGCAATATGGAGCCTGCCGGTCACGGCCTGTTTGAACTGCACTTACCAAGACGACGTAAGACGTTTGTTTACGAACTGGAAGTCAGCTGGGAAAATGGCCACAGCTTCCGAATCCATGACCCTTATGCCTTTGGCCAGTACACCCTGAAAGAAGAAGGATTTGACTACAATCGTCTTTACCGTCATCTGGGTGCACTGCAGATGTCGCATAAAATCTCTGCTCGAAAAACGGTGAGTGGCATCTTGTTTAAGGTTTATGCACCCAGTGCCCGAAGTGTCACCGTTGTTGGCAGCTTTAATGGCTGGGATGAACGACTGCATCCTATGGCCAGTGCTGATGATGGTATCTGGCGACTCTTCATTCCTGAGATTCAGGCGGGAGATCATTATAAGTATGTGATCCATGACCAGCAGGGTCAGAAACTGCCATTAAAAGCAGACCCATTTGCACAGCATATTGAACAATGGCCAGGACTGGCTTCCGTAGTCCCCGAAGCTAACCGCTATCAATGGCAGGATGCTAAATGGATGCAAACCCGTCACAAGATTAAGACCGGCGAGCAGCCAATGTCGATCTATGAGATGCATGCAGGTTCCTGGCGCCATAAAGAAAACGGTGAGCTGTTCAGTTATCGTGAACTGGCTCATGAGCTGGTGCCTTACGTCAAGGATATGGGTTTTACTCATATCGAACTACTACCTATTTCTGAACACCCTTTAACCGAATCCTGGGGTTATCAGCCGGTGGGTATGTATGCGCCTACCAGCCGATTTGGTAAACCCGATGATTTCCGGTATTTCGTCGATCAATGTCATAAGGCCGGTATTGGTGTTTTATTGGACTGGGTTCCAGCACACTTTCCAGCAGACGACCATGGTCTGGCAAAATTTGATGGCACTTCTCTGTTTGAATATGAAGACCCCAGAAAAGGCTGGCATCCTGACTGGAAAACCTGCATCTATGATTACGGCAAATTCTGGGTGCGGGATTATCTGATCAGTAACGCACTTTACTGGCTGGATGAATACCACATCGACGGGCTGCGTGTAGATGCGGTTGCATCCATGCTGTATCTGGATTATTCAAGAAACGACGGTGAATGGATACCGAATATTCACGGCGGCAATGAAAATTTGGAAGCGATTGAATTCCTTCGCAAATTTAATGAAGCCATTGGTCAGGCATTCCCTGATGCGGTGACCATCGCCGAAGAATCTACCAGCTGGCCCGGTGTCTCCAAACCGGTTTATGAAGGCGGCCTTGGCTTCGATTACAAATGGAATATGGGCTGGATGAATGACTCTCTGGAATATATGAAAGAGAACCCGGTTCATCGCCCTCATCACCACAACAACATCACGTTCAGTACTGTTTATGCCTGGAGCGAACGCTTTGTTCTGCCGCTGTCCCATGATGAAGTAGTGCATGGCAAGGGCACATTACTGACTCGTATGCCGGGCGATGACTGGCAAAAATTTGCCAACCTGCGAGCTTATCTTGCTTTTATGTTCACCCATCCGGGTAAGAAGCTACTCTTTATGGGCGCAGAACTGGGCACCTGGTGGGAATGGAATGAGAAAGGCACTTTATCCTGGTCGTTACTGGATGATAAAGAAGGTCCGCATGCTGGCATTCAGACGCTGGTTAAAGATCTTAACCGTTTATACGCGACGATTCTGGCTCTTCATGAGCAGGATTTAAATGAACAAGGCTTTGCCTGGACCGTAGGTGATGACAGCAATCAGAGTGTTCTTGTATTCCGCCGTTATGATAAGGCCGGAAACTATACCATTGTCGCCTGTAACCTGACGCCAGTGATTCGTCATGACTACCGGGTTGGCGTGCCTGAGCCTGGCTGCTATCAAGAATTGTTAAATACCGACAGCACAGTGTATGGTGGCAGCGGAGTTTCTTCCAACGAGTTGATCGGGACAACAGAAGGCACGATGCACGGAGAGAGTCAGCATTTATCTCTGATATTACCACCGCTGGCAACAGTGATTTACCAGAAAAATTCATGAAGGCTCCATGAAGCCGTCGATGAAGTGCCCGCTATATCATTGAGTATCAACCTCTCGCTATAAAAACCAAAGTGGGGAGAGGTTGATTTAAACGGTTGATTTAAACAAAGGTAGAGAAGCCTTGAGAGATATAGAATCACGTCTTTAAGGGGGGCAGAACAAAAATTACCACCGTTCGCTCTGAGCTTGTCGAAATGCATTCACAGCATCCCCGGTAAATTTTGTACGCCCACTACCCTAAGTGGCTAGGGGTGTTAACAATATGTGATCAACCCGAAGGATCTCCTATAGTTGTTAACACCGCCTAACCATATGAAATCAAATACTGCTGGATCATTTCCTTTATCTCTCCTGACTCATGCATCTCTCTCAAAGTCTGATTTAACTTGTCAATCATCTCCTGGTCCGTGTCTTTATGCATGGCGAGCCAGAGAGTACCTTTGTTAAAAAGGAAAACTTCTTTCACAGGTACTTTGAAATTAGCGGCAACATAAGGCGCTGTCAGCGAACTTGCCGCCCAGAGTTCAATATCACCAACTTGTAAGCGGATCACATTGACGCTGTCATTTTGTGCGGTTTTAACCTTGATATCCTGCTCAATCAGGTAGTCGGTAATTCCATCTGATTCATGCCCCCCAATCTTATATTTATGCACTTCGTTCAGGGAGTTAATCTCTATATCCTTGTTGTTCATGGTTAGCAACAACCATTCTTCTTCGTACAAAGGCCCCACCCATTTGAACATGTTTTCGCGTTCTGGTGTTCTGAATGTTGAGTACACGCCGGTAGCCGTATTATTAAAAGCGTGACTATAAGCGTCGTCCCAATCAAGCATTAAGGTGTATCGGGTGTTAATATCATGAGCTTTGAAGAGAGATCTCAAAATATCTGTGGCAAAGCCAGAGACTCTGTCATTTCTCGCATAGGAGGCACCATTATTGGTCATATTCAGTGGTGGAAAATTTTCTGTGACCAGATGAAACTCCGTGGCAGTTACAGCACTGGAAAGTAAAAGGCTGGCAAAACCTGTCAGGATTTTATTTCTATACACTGCTTATATCTCTTAATCAATCCACTTAGGCCGATAGTCGAATTCAATGACAACGAGCACCGCAGGAATTCTATTTATTGCGATTAGGGTATTTCCTATTATAAAAGACGAATGACGTTTAAATAAATAGTAATGCCCATCAGTTTTTCAGAAATGTATCACTAAAAAGCTGATGAGTTAAGGTTTAAGGCTAGTGAGAGAAATGATAAAAACTTTAGAAATTATATGAATGGATTTCATATTAATCAGGCAATAGATGCTTATACTCTATTAGCTCTCTTTAATAAAAAAAGCTTACAGCCTTTCTGCTGCAAGCTTTTTCATCTCTAACGATTTATTCTCAGAACACAAAGTTTGCAATCATAAACCCTGCCGCCACAGAGGCAGTAATCGCAATAAGACCGGGGATCATAAAACTGTGGTTAAATACATACTTACCGATTTTTGTTGTTCCGGTACTGTCAAAATCAAGAGAGGCAATGATAGGGCCATAGTTAGGAACAAAGAAATAACCATTCACCGCAGGGAACATGGCCACGAGAGAAGCTGCTGGCAAACCAAGAGCGACACCGAGAGGCATCAAAGTAGACGTGGTGGCACCCTGGCTATTCACCATGACCGACAGAACGAACAGGGCCACTGCGAATGCCCATGGAGCAGAATGAACCAGTTCAGAAATGCCACCTTTCAGCAGAGCATCGTGAGCGCCGAAGAAGCTGTCACCTAACCAGGCAATACCAAAAATAGCGATAATGGCACGCATACCTGCCAGGAAAACATCGCCACGACTGGCTTCAGCTACATCAGCTTTACCCAGCCAGACAATCAGACCGGCAACAGACAACATAATAATTTCAATGGTGTGTGCCATACCCATGGCAGCACCATTAAATTGTGGGCGTAATGAAGGAATTGCTCCCATCAGCACCACCATAACAGCACCTAGCAGGAACAAGAGAACCGAAATTTTTGCACCCGGCTTCAACTCGGTTACAGAAACGTTGGCGCTCTCTTCCATTTTTTGACGGAATGCAGGATCTTCCAGACGACGCTGGTATTCTGGATCATCCTGCAGCTCTTTACCCAACTTGTTAGTGACCAGAGCGGCAATAAACAAACCGATAACGGTTGCAGGAATAGTGGTACCCAGAATCAGCCCCAGGTTGATGTCGTATTTTGTTGAAAGAATGGTCAGTAAAGCCACGGTAGCTGCAGCAATCGGGCTAGCCACAATACCCACCTGAGAAGCAATAACCGCCATAGACATTGGGCGTTCAGGTCTTACACCTGTACGACGAGCGACTTCTGCAATCACTGGCAGCACTGAATAAGCAACATGACCAGTACCGGCAAACATGGTAAATGTATAAGTCACTGCCGGAGCAATAAACGTGATGCGTTTCGGATTTTTCCTGAGAATCCGTTCAGCCATTTGTACTAGATAATCCATACCACCGGCAGCCTGCATACAGGCAGCCGCTGAAACAACCGCAAGAATCATTAACATAACATTAATGGGTGGATGGGTCGGCTGAATGCCAAACAAGAAGGAAAGAATGGCAAGACCAACCCCTCCCATTAAACCAAGACCAATACCGCCTATCCGGGCACCGACCAGAATACACATAATAACGATGGCCAACTGTAGCCAGATCATAATCAACTTCCTTACAGCTCTTTTAGGTCGTTTTCAAAATAATAATCCTCCGTTTCTATTCGACTTTCAATGAGCTTTAAAGAAACAAAAGGAATTAAAAATCGCCAGAAGTTTATTCTATTACTATTTCGCCAGAGTTTGATCTGGGACAATATTTTTGTAACTGGTCAGAAATACGCATTGAAGCGACTTTTTTTACATCAATACACAGAAAACACCGTCGTTTAAAATGCATCCCTTCTTTTCAAAGTCAAAGAAACATTTTGTCATCGCACATATTAAGGTCGACAGCTCTAGATAGTGGTCGTACAAAATTTACCGGGGATTCCGTTCATTCTGAGGCTGTCGAAGGACGGAGTTTTTCAAGATAGTTGTCCCTCTGTGGGTATCTCAACAGATGGGGCATGCTGACTGGACAATGATTGCCTGACGATATGGAAAATGGATGCCAACCCGGACATTGGCGGCAAAGCCATCAGTTTGTACGCCAGCTCACCGGAAAAACGTCTGAAAAACCGACCAGAAAGAAGTCTGTTTAAAGCCCTTCAAAACAATTTTTCCCGTACATGTACAAAAGCCTGTATAAACGTCACCGTCTATACAGGCTTCTGCTGGATTTTACTCAAAAACGCTGTCAAAAAAGCTGTTATTTCTGCCCGAAAACACGATATTGACTGGACAGTTTGCACTATGTTTTTTTGCAGTATCTTGATTTTTAACGAAAAATTGGTGGAGACGGCGGGATTTGAACCCGCGTCCGCCAGCTCTCTGCCGTTGGCTCTACATGCTTAGATTCCGTTATTAAGTTAACGCAGAACGACCCAACGGTCAGGGTGACACTGCGCGATTCTGTATAATTTTAGCCCGGCAGACACAGACATCCTGACGTGGCGATCCTGTTTTCGATAACGATTCACTCCATCCAACAGGCAAGTCAGAGGAATCGGTAGACGGCTGTGTTTAGGCAGCCAGTGCTACTTGGTAGTTGTCTTCGTTAGCAACTAATTGGTTTGCAGCGATTTGTTTTACGAAAGCCGCTACGCTCTCGACATGCACCTCGGGTTTCGTAACCGTCGTCGAATCCTAATCGTCCCCGGTGAAACCATGTGGCAATAGAATCAAAAAGGAATAACCAAGTCAATAATAGTTTTCATTTTGAGGTGTGGATTTATGCGTATTGGTCGATGTTGCCAAAGTGTATGAGAGTTTATATGAGAGGGGGGGGGGTATGAGATGGTTTTGTTTTTGGTTATCGGTTTTTTCCTGTGGTGTACTGGCCGACTCGTTTGATCTTGAGCTGAATGATCTGAATTTTATTTACAAGCGTCCCGAGGGAGTTGGCTCGGTCAGAGCGGTTAGCTATGGTGGTGCAACGTTAAGTGGTGATTTAAGGGTGGAGGTTGCGAAAAAGTCCGAGCTTAATCATTACCAGGTGGCTGTACTTGGCTTTAAGATCCCCTACGTCGATCAGTTGGGTACTTTTGAACATATTGTTCATGGTGAGATGCAGAAGTTGAATCTGCAACATGGTAATCATCGTCTTCTTTTAACGTTTGACCTGTTCCGTGGTGTTGAGCGGAAAGGACTGCTGGTGATGTCGGGCTTACACCTTGATTGTTATCAGGCGGTCTCCCTGATTGAAGGAGACTGGCTGGATATACTTGGTGGTTGCTTGCGAAAAGGAAGCTTTTCAATAAAAGGGTTTAATTCAGCCTCTCTTGAGCAGAATACCATCAATAGTTTTGCTTTTGGATTGTTGAGCGATATTTATTCACATCACCAGACCAAAGATGGAGAAGTGTCTGATCTGAAGATATCAACCAATAATGGGTTGCTGAATTTCGCCATAAAACTGACCGTTAAGTTGCGAGGTCACAAATTAAAAACAGAAGTAAAAGGAAGTGGAAAGATCTATCTTGAGCGTAAAACGAATGAGCTGGTGGTTAAAATAGACAAAGTGAAGGGCGCTGGTTTTATCCCGATAACAGGACCCTTCTTTCAGGCCATGCAAGGCGTAGGGAAAGGGCGCGTTAGAGTGAATCGCCCGTATATCCGGGTCAGGATTTCGAAGGGGTGAAGCGATTACTACCGGTGTAATCGCGGGTTGCGGGTTTGATCAGCCACGGTGCATGACTCGCTGCTTTTCAATATTCCATTCGCGTTCTTTTGTTGTGGCTCGCTTATCAAACTCTTTTTTACCCCGGGCGAGCGCAATCTGGCATTTGATCAAATGCTGCTTCCAGTACAGTTTGGTGGCAATACAGGCGTGCCCTTTCTGTTGGGTAATTGAAAACAGTTTTGCAAGCTCTCGCTTGTGTAATAGTAGCTTTCTGTCGCGCAATGGATCCGCCACCACATGAGTTGATGCAGTGTTCAGAGGGGTGATCTGAGCCCCAATGAGCCAGGCTTCTCCATCTTTCAGCAGGACATAGCTATCCACCAGTTGTACTTTCCCCAGGCGCAGGCTTTTTACTTCCCAGCCAGCCAGAGATACCCCTGCTTCAAAAGTCTCATCAATATGATAATCGTGACGAGCTCTTTTATTGACGACGATGGATGAGTCGCCCTTTTTGCCTTTCTTTGAACTTTTTGCCATGCGGCGGATTATATGATTAAGGAAGGGATAAGTCACTCGTTGTTGATGATTTGAAGACTGCGTTGCTAGTGTTTTACGTCGCTTTTAGTGAAAAATGTTGTAAATATTGTATTTATGAAGTTAATCGTATTTTTTTTTCTATTTTATAGGTGAAAGTATTGTGTGAAAGAGTGAAACCCATACAATGCTAAACAATGTTGTTCTCTGTCAGTAATTTCCCTTAGCCTTGGGTGCTCAGAATAGGTATGAATTACAGGTAAAGTGGCCGCTCTTTGTTATTTCATAAGCGTCGTTTTTTATCTGAGCTGTCACCGGTTTGATGGGGAGAATGCGTTGAAATATCCGCAGACGTGAGGTTTTTCAGCATGAAAACTAAGCATAAGAAGTACTTAATGAGGGAATCATGTCAGGACAAAATCTAACCGCATCGAAAAATACCTGGACCAGTCGCTGGACGTTCCTGTTGGCGGCTGCAGGCTCTGCCATCGGTTTGGGGAATATCTGGAAATTTCCTTATGTAGCAGGTCAGTACGGCGGTGGTGCCTTTGTATTGGTTTATCTGGTTTGTATTCTGGCGATGGGCGTGCCTTTATTAATGGCCGAAACCGCTATTGGTCGGCATACCCGACTCAGTCCGCTCAATGCTATGAAGAAGTTGACCAGTGATTTAGGGGCTTCAAAGTTTTGGCGTATCATTGGCTGGAACGGAATGCTGACAGGCTTCCTGATTTTGTCTTTTTACAGTGTGATTGCTGGTTGGGCGCTGTCCTACGCCTATGATGTTGCGACCGGCGTTTTCTCTGGTATGAATGCAGAGCAGGTGGGTGAGCAATTTGGTGGGCTGGTGTCGTCTGCTGGTCGTCAGACTTTCTGGCACAGTGTGTTCATGGTGCTGACGCTATTTATTTGTGCCAGAGGTGTTCATAAAGGGCTGGAAAAAGGTTTGCAGGTGATGATGCCGGCGCTTTTTGTATTGCTGCTGATTATGCTGTTTTACGCTATGGTATCGACCGGCCAGTTTGCTCGTGGTTTCAGCTTTATGTTTTCGGTGGATTTTTCGCGAATCTCTTTTGATGCCGTGTTAGCCGCTATGGGGCAGGCATTCTTTACGCTGTCGTTGGGTATGTGTGCTTTGATGGCTTACGGCGCTTATATGCCTGCCAATAACTCTATTGCCAAAACGGCTTTAAGTGTTGCCTTTCTTGATACTCTGATGGCTATTATTTCTGGCTTGATTGTATTTCCGATTGTGTTTGCCTATGGTCTGGAACCTTCAGCTGGGCCCGGCCTGTTGTTTGTATCTCTGACGGCGGCTTTTGCAAACATGCCTATGGGGGAAGTGTTTGGTTTTCTGTTTTTTGTTCTGGTTGGTATTGCTGCTTTAAGCTCCGCTATCTCTCTGGTTGAGCCAGGCATCGCTTTTTTGAGTGAGCGTACTAATATGAGCCGTACTGTTTCTGCCACAGTCCTTTGTGTTGCTGTCTGGGTAGTCGGTATGGGAACAGTATTCTCTATGACTGGAGACTGGGGCGAGTTACCACTCACGGGCAAAAACTTCTTTGATAGCATTGATTTTCTGACCAATAACGTTCAATTACCTATTGGCGGAATGCTAGTGTGTATCTTCTCAGGTTGGGTGATGAAGCGTTCTACCATGATGAATGAACTGGGTCTGAGTGTCGGTATGTATAACCTCTGGCGGGCTATGGTTCGCGTTATTATTCCAGCTGGTATCGTTGCTATTCTGGTGTCCCTGTTTGTGTAAAACATCTTAAATATCTTTTCCTCCGGGAATGAGATAGTACAAAAAGGCCGGAATGGGTTATCCTGTCTGGCCTTTTTATAAAAGTCAGAATGTCAGCCCTTATGCCCCATATCTCACGATCTTCCTTGGTAATGTACTCCGCTCAAGAGATGTATGATTTGGTCAGCGATATAGAATCCTATCCGGAGTTTCTGCCCGGCTGTGTTGGTGGCAACATTATAAAACAGGATGGTGAATGGGCTGAGGCCACTCTGGAGCTAGCAAAAGGCGGTTTGCGGCACTCTTTCTCCACTCGCAATCGAATGGTTTCGGGGCAAATGATTGAGATGCATTTACTGGAAGGGCCTTTCAGGCAGTTGTTCGGTGTCTGGACGTTTCAGGCGCTGTCCGAAAAAGGGTGCAAGGTATCTCTGGAACTGGATTTTGAAATGAGTAACACTCTGGCGCAGATGACAGTGGGTGCGGTCTTTGAAAAAATGATTAATAAAATGGTCGAAGCCTTTGCTGATCGGGCAAAGCAGGTTTATGGGCAGTGACGGTTGTGACTGAAGAGAAAATCAGTGTTGAAGTGGCTTATGCCAAAACCACCGAGCAGCGAATTGTAAGAACTCAGGTCAAGCCGGGTGCAACGTTGATGGACGCAGTAAAACAGTCCGCTATTCATCAGTACTTTCCGGACATTGATCTGGATAATCTGACGTTGGGCATCTACGGTAAAGTTGTTCTGAAGCCCTCAGAGCAGCAAGTTAAAACCGGTGACCGAATTGAAATTTATCGCCCTCTGATAGCGGATCCTAAAGAGGTTCGCAAGAGAAGGGCTGAGCAGGCCAGGCTCAAGCGTCAGGAGTAAGGAGTTAATTTATGGATAGTCAGAAATTGCGCCAGGCAGGCCTGAAAGTAACCTTGCCGAGAATGAAAATTTTGCAGATTTTAGAAGCATCCGAAGGCAAGCATATGAGTGCTGAAGATGTTTACAAGACGCTGCTTGAAAGGAATGATGATGTTGGTCTGGCAACCGTTTATCGGGTTTTAACGCAATTTGAAGAAGCGGGAATTGCTGCAAGACATAACTTTAATGATGGTCGTGCGGTTTTTGAATTAGCTTGCAGTGAGCACCATGATCATATGGTTTGTATGGACAGTGGCGAAGTGATTGAATTTATCTCTGAAGAGATTGAAGTGCTGCAAAAAGCAATTGCCGATAATTACGGTTATGACATTGTTGACCACAAAATGGTGCTTTACGTAAAGCCTAAGCAACAAAGTGTTTGAAGCAGTTTTATCGCCGGTTTCCCCAAAGGGAGAAGCCGGCAATGTGCTTAAAAGGGAGCATGATTGTTGTCGGTTTTTGTCAGCATTTCATGCTAATTGTCGGCTTGTCCTTCGGAGCCAGTCGACCTACGGCCGTAGATCGCCTTGAATCATACTCAGTTTATTGTCTTTAAAGAATACAGAAACGGTTGTCTGTGTTCTTGGTTTACCACCGGGCTGCATGCTGTAAACGAAATCCCAGCGGTCTTTGTTGAAAGCATCTTCCAATAAAGGTGTTCCCATTACATACTGAACTTGCCCGCGGGTCATACCGGGGCGGAGCTGATCGATCATCTCCTGAGTGATAACATTGCCCTGCTGAATGTCTATTTTATAGGCACCAGGAAAGCTGATCAGCTTAGAGCCACCGTCGGTGGAGCTTGCGCATCCGGTCAAGAGACTGGAACAAATTGCAGCGGTTAGGAGGGTTGTGAATTTTTGCATCGGTATCAGACTTCCACTATCTTTTGGGGGCTGTGGAACTTATTAAAGCTGATTCACTGCATAAAGTTCAACAGGCTCCCTGTTCAAAATGAAAAGCTCGTATAAAAATGAGATAATAGCAGGGTTCTCTTACAAAGGTTTAGGGAAACGTGTTGGAAAATCAAGAGTTGCGTAAAGCAGGACTGAAAGTCACCCTGCCAAGAGTAAAAATACTGCAAATCCTCGAAAACACTGATAAACACATGAGTGCTGAGGACGTATACAGAGCTTTGCTTGAAGCTGAGGAGGATGTTGGCCTGGCCACTGTCTATCGCGTATTGACTCAGTTCGAAGGAGCTGGACTGGTTACCCGGCATAATTTCGATAGCGGTCATTCAGTATTTGAGTTGGCTAAAGGCGATCATCACGATCATATGGTGTGTATGGAAAGTGGTGAAATCATCGAATTTATTGATGAGGAAATAGAAAGGCGACAGCGTAAAATTGCCGAAGAACACGGTTATGAAATTGTCGAACATAATCTTGTTTTGTACGTTCGGCCAAAAAAATGAACAACCTATCGCCATCTCCTGCTGTTCATCTAAAGCAGGCGGGTGGCTATCTTGCGATCTTTAATTCTTTAACTATGCTTGATTCCTTTGATAATAAAGATAGTTTGAAGGATGGAGATCAATGCAATGCGCTGTTCAATTCAGTTATTGAGTCTATTCTGGGTTCGCTCTGGAATATATTCATTTGGTTTGGTTATTCTTTTTGTGTTTTTTGGTCTATCTCCAGAACACGCTTTAGCGATTGAATATGAGGCAATTAATGGATTGATTTGCCCAGAAAGTATCAAGAATGCCAGGCAGGATGATGATTTCCTGAATATACAACAGTTTGGCGTCGGCTCTAATACGGTTAGCGGCTTTTTGTTTGGTCAGGATCTGATAGAAATAAAGCATACCTTTGATGGTTATGGTTCTTATACTTTTGCTGCAGGGTATCTTGTTCAAAATGATAAGTCCGGTCTTATTCTGGAAATGATATGCTCATATCTTGGAGTGGATGACAAAAGTTATAGTGTTCGCTTTACCTTTAATGAGCATTTTGCTTTTAAACCTAAAGGTGCTACTGAGTCACAGGAAAAGTATTTGCCATGTTCGCCATATACTGATGAGGATTCTGGAGACATCGTACTCTGCCAATTAGATCCAGACGATACCCGTGATTATATTTTTGACGCTTTTCGAATGAAGTACCGGGGCGGTGGTTCTCAGGCACAGGACTTGTTTTTTCAGAACTTGGATCTACTCGGTATGCGGGCTTTAGAAGAGTTGCCGTTATTTGGTACTTTTTTTACAGTTTTTAACCGTATTAATGAAGGCCGCCGTATTTATCAACATTTTTATCAAGATGGGGGTTGGCATAATCAGGGTGAGAGGGAGTCTTTCCAATTTACTCAGAGTGAGCTTGATTCCTTTAATATACTCGGGTTATCACCAGAAGCCAGTTGGGAAGAAGTCAAAAAACAGTACAGGAAGCTCGTTCTTCTATGGCACCCTGATAAAGGCGGTGCACCGGAAAGATTTATAGCGTTGCAGAATGCTTATAATGAACTCCGCTCGCATTTCGGTAAAAAGTAGCAAAAAGGGATTGGTGTCAGAGTATCTGTTTTATCGAAGAGCTCTCTACCATCTCCCGAGCATGAATAAGGGTGGATGCTGTGATTTCGAGCCCTCCCAACATTCTGGCGACTTCCTGAATCCGGCTGTCGCCCTGCAAAACATCAATGTTTGTCTTTGACGCTGACTTGCTGAATTGTTTGCTGACGTGCAAATGTTGATGCCCCTGAGAGGCTACTTGCGGCTGATGCGTTACACAAATGACCTGCCCTGTGTCGCCTACCTCCCGCAACATATTACCGACAATTTCTGCGGTGCCACCGCCAATACCAACATCCACTTCATCAAATACCAGCGTTGGCGTATGAGAGGTCTGGGCAATAATGACCTGAATGGCCAGGCTGATGCGTGAAAGTTCACCACCAGAAGCCACTCTTGCCAGTGGACGTGGAGGTAGCCCCGGATTGGTGGTGACCAGAAATTCAATATCTTCCAGCCCGTGAGGGGAAACTAACCGGCTTTTAATATCTGCCATCTGGATGGAAAAATTACCCTTCGGCATGCCCAGCAAGGCAATTCTTGCAGTGACTTTTTTCTCCAGTTTGCGAGCTGCTCTGGAGCGTTTGGAAGATAATCTTTCTGCCTGTTTTAAATGCTGTTTTTGAATATCGGATAATGTATTTTCAAGCTCTGCCACCCGTTCATCATGACACTGGATTTTTTCAAGCTCTTCACTGATTTGTTGTTGCTTTTCAATTAAATCTTCAGGTTGAATCCGATGTTTGCGGGCGAGATCATAGATGGCACTTAGTCTTTCTTCTATCTCTCTTGCGCGTTCAGGGTCGGCATCAAAGTGATCAATAAATTGATTCAGTTCGCCTACCGCTTCTTCAATCTGAATTTGAGCAGAAGCCAGCATATCCAATGAATTACTGATGGCTTGATTTTCAATCTGCAAATTACTGAGTTGATGGGTGCAGTTAGAGAGTTGCTGAATCAAATTGCCAGCGTCGTCTTCTGCACAAATCTGATTAACCTGATGGCAGGCTGCCAATGTTGTACTGGCATTGGATTGTGCTTTATGTTCCTGCTCAAGCTGAACAATTTCGCCTTCGGTTAAACCGAGTTGTTCCAGCTCCTGTAACTGATAACTCAATAATTGTATGCGTTCATCCTGTTCCTGACGTTGGGAGAGCAGTGTATTTAGCTGATCTTGAGTCGAATGGTATTGACGGGACGTGTCAGCTACTTTTCGAGCCAGCTCTGTAGTGCCAGCAAAATTATCCAGCAGTTCTGAATGAGCACTCTTTTTTAGTAGAGATTGATGAGCGTGCTGGCTGTGAATATCAATCAACTGCTCGCCAATGTTTTTCAGCTCAGTCATGGTGGCGGGAATACCGTTGATATAGCCTCTGGAACGACCTTCGCGGGTGATAATGCGGCGTAAAATACACTGGTCATCATGGTTATAATCGCGGGATTTTAGCCATTCACGGGCAGGTGCATTGTTTTGCAGATCGAAGCTGGCATGAATTTCGGTTCGTTCTGCGCCGGGGCGAACACAGTCACTGTCTGCTCTTCCGCCTAGAGTCAGGCTAAGAGCGTCGAGCATGATCGATTTACCAGCACCGGTTTCGCCGGTGATTACGGTCATGCCCTGACGGATATCAAGGCTTAACTGGTCAACGATGGCGTAATTGCTGATCGAAATCTGGTTCAGCATGGCACTTCCCGGATGTTTATCCATAACTGTTTATTTATACAGTAACCAGTATTTGTTCTTTGGTAAAGGTGTAGAAGGAGAAAATGTAAAAAAGCGACTAAAAAGCCGTTTAAAAAAATGTCAAAGAGTTGTAAAAAAATGCCTTGAAACCTGCAACTTCATCCCCATATATGCAGTCATCGCACAATATTTGACCTTTATGGTGAACGCCATAAAGCAAGACATCCGGAGAAGCGGAATGACTGTAGAAAACGGCAAGCCAGAAGATCAGGTAGAAGCTACAGGCGCAACGACAGAAGCGGCGGAAGCAGTTGAAGGCGCAGATAATACAGAGCAGGTTGCAGAATCCATTTTAGGCGCAAATGAAGAGATCATGTTCCCTGATAATGCTCTGGAACAGAAAGTTGAAGAACTGACTGATCAACTGGCTCAGGCAAAAGATCAGGTTTTGCGTGCTCATGCTGAGTCTCAGAACATTTTAGGCGCAAATGAAGAGATCATGTTCCCTGATAATGCTCTGGAACAGAAAGTTGAAGAACTGACTGATCAACTGGCTCAGGCAAAAGATCAGGTTTTGCGTGCTCATGCTGAGTCTCAGAACATCAAGCGTCGTGCCGAGCAAGACGTCGAAAAAGCCCACAAATTTGCACTGGATAAGTTTGTGGGTGAGCTGATTCCGGTGATGGATAGTCTGGAAAAAGGTATGGAAAGTGCCGAGCAGGCTGAGGGTAGTCATGAGGCGATTCTCGAAGGCATGCGTCTGATTCAGAAGCAGTTTCTCGATGCCATGGGTAAATTCAAGGTTGAGCAGGTGAATCCTGCGGGCGAGCCGTTTGATCCTAACTTCCATCAGGCGATTTCCATGGTGCCGAATCCGGACATGGAGCCGAACACGGTGATGGATGTTTTCCAGAAAGGTTACACCCTGCACGGTCGTGTTGTGCGTCCGGCCATGGTGGTGGTGACTCAGTAACCGGTCATCCGAAAAAGCGCATAAAAAATTGTGGATTGGCCTTGAAAAAAAATCAGCCAATCCCATATATCAGGCAAAGGCCGGAAAGGCACTTCCAGACAAAACGGAAGCCAGGCATTCCCCCGGCATAACATACAGAATACGGTCCTGACTTCAGGATTTTGGAGAGGCAGAAATGGGTAAAATCATCGGCATCGATCTGGGTACCACAAACTCTTGTGTGGCGATCCTGGACGGCGAAAAAGCAAAGGTTATCGAAAACGCTGAAGGTGCACGTACTACACCTTCCATCATTGCTTACGCTGACGACAATGAAATTCTGGTAGGCCAGCCTGCCAAGCGTCAGGCCGTAACTAACCCCGATAACACACTGTTTGCGATCAAGCGTCTGATCGGTCGTCGTTTCAAGGATGATGTGGTTCAGAAAGATATCGCGATGGTACCTTACAACATCGTTGAAGCGGACAACGGTGACGCATGGGTTGAAGCCAAAGGCGATAAGAAAGCACCACCACAGGTGTCTGCTGAAATCCTGAAGAAAATGAAAAAGACCGCTGAAGACTATCTGGGTGAGTCGGTTACTGAAGCCGTTATTACCGTTCCTGCCTACTTTAACGACTCTCAGCGTCAGGCTACTAAAGATGCAGGTCGTATTGCGGGTCTGGAAGTTAAGCGTATCATCAACGAGCCAACCGCTGCGGCACTGGCTTACGGTATGGACAAGAAGAAAGGCGACCAGACCATTGCAGTGTATGACCTGGGTGGTGGTACTTTCGACGTTTCTATTATTGAAATTGCTGACGTAGACGGCGAGCACCAGTTTGAAGTTCTGGCCACCAATGGTGATACCTTCCTGGGTGGTGAAGACTTTGATCTGCGCTTGATCGACTATCTGGCAGACGAGTTCAAGAAAGATCAGAGTATCGACCTGAAAGGCGACCCACTGGCGATGCAGCGTCTGAAAGAAGCCGCTGAAAAAGCCAAGATTGAACTGTCTTCTGCTCAACAAACCGATGTCAATCTGCCGTACATCACTGCCGACGCTACAGGCCCTAAACACCTGAACGTGAAAGTCACCCGCTCCAAGCTGGAATCTCTGGTTGAAGATCTGGTTATGCGCTCTCTGGAGCCTTGCCGCACTGCGGTTAATGATTCTGATCTGGACCTGTCCGACATCGATGAAGTGATTCTGGTGGGTGGTCAGACCCGCATGCCGATGGTACAGGAGAAGGTCGCTGAGTTCTTCGGTAAAGAACCACGTAAAGACGTCAACCCTGACGAAGCCGTTGCTATGGGTGCTTCTATTCAGGCTGCGGTTCTGGCGGGTGACGTGAAAGATGTACTGCTGCTGGACGTAACTCCACTGACTCTGGGTATCGAAACCATGGGTGGCGTAATGACTGCCCTGATCGAGAAGAACACCACCATCCCGACCAAGAAATCACAGGTGTTCTCAACTGCCGACGACAACCAAACTGCAGTAACCATTCACGTGGTACAGGGTGAGCGCAAACAGGCTTCCAATAACAAGTCTCTGGGGCGTTTTGACCTGAGTGACATTCCACCGGCACCACGTGGTATGCCTCAGATCGAAGTATCCTTCGACTTGGATGCCAACGGCATTCTGAACGTATCTGCTAAAGACAAGGCGACCGGTAAAGAACAGTCTATCGTGATCAAGGCTTCCTCCGGTCTGTCGGACGATGAAATCGAACAAATGGTACAGGACGCAGAAGCAAACGCTGCTGAAGACCAGAAGTTTGAAGAACTGGCAGCAGCCCGTAACCAGGCAGATGGTCTGGCTCACGCTACTCGTAAGACTCTGGAAGAGGCTGGCGACAAGGCGACGGAAGAAGAGAAGACCGCCATCACCAAGGCTATCGAAGAGCTGGAAGCCGCTGCTAAAGGTGATGACAAGGACGAGATCGAGGCCAAGACTAAGGCATTGTCTGAGGCTTCTCAGGGGCTGGTTCAAAAGATGTATGCTGAACAGCAGCAGGGCGAAGCTCAACCAGGTGCTGGTGCTGAACAGGCTCAGTCTGGTGCTGCAGACGACGCAGTAGATGCTGAGTTTGAAGAAGTAAAAGAAGACAAGAAGTAACACACCTTGAATCCGGCGATTTAAGTGGTAGTACAAGGCTGAACCGACAACGCGGGAATTATTCCCGCGTTGTCGTATTTAAAAATGATGGTCGCCGGAATTGTCTAGAAATTTTTTAGTAATTTTTTCAGGGTTATACGAATGTCAAAGCGCGATTATTACGAAGTACTGGGCGTAGAGAAGGGGGCTTCGGACAAGGAGATCAAAAAGGCCTACCGCCGTATGGCCATGAAGTATCACCCTGACCGTAATCCCGGTGATAAAGACGCAGAAGAGCACTTCAAAGAAGTGAACGAAGCGATGGAAGTGCTGTCTGACAGCCAGAAAAAAGCAGCCTATGACCAGTATGGTCATGCCGGTGTTGACCCAAGCATGGGAGGCATGGGTGGTGCCGGTGGCTTTGGTGGCGGCAACTTCTCCGATATTTTTGGTGATGTTTTTGGTGATATTTTCGGTGCGGGCGGTGCCGGTGGTCAGGGGCGCAGCTCTGTTCAGCGTGGTTCTGACTTGCGTTATCAGCTCGACCTGAGTCTGGAAGAAGCCGTCAAAGGCACCAACAAGAAGATCAAGATTCCAACGCTGGTTGGTTGTAAAACCTGTGATGGTTCTGGCGCGAAAAAAGGAACCAAGCCAACCAGTTGTACGACTTGTGGCGGAATCGGTCAGGTGCGTATGCAGCAGGGATTCTTCTCTGTGCAGCAAACCTGCCCGGATTGTCGTGGCACCGGTAAGATGATCAAAGATCCTTGTCGTGATTGTCATGGTGAAGGTCGGGTTCAGGAATATAAGACACTGTCCGTTAAAATTCCTTCCGGTGTTGATACGGGCGATCGTATTCGTCTGGCAGGTGAAGGTGAAGCCGGTGTCAATGGTGGTCCTGCTGGTGATCTGTATGTTCAGGTGGCGGTTGCTGAGCACAGTATTTTCCAGCGTGATGGCAAGCATCTGTACTGTGATGTACCCATTACCTTTGTTGATGCAGCACTGGGTGGCGAACTGGAAGTACCGACTCTGGATGGCCGGGTCAAACTGAAAATTCCACAGGAAACTCAAACGGGTAAACTGTTCCGTCTAAGAGGTAAGGGGGTTACACCTGTTCGTGGTGGCAGCGCGGGCGATCTAATGTGTCGTGTAACTGTGGAAACACCGGTTAAGTTAACCGAGAGGCAGAAAGAATTGTTGAGAGAGTTGGAAGGCACGTTTCACAAAGAAGGTAAGCAATCACCAAAGAAGGCATCTTTCTTTGAGGGCGTTAAGAAGTTTTTTGATGATATGACCTCTTGATTCTTGATTGATTAAAGGTGCTTTTGTTTCAGCGCATTGTCGGTATGCCTGAAGGACATGCCGACAATGCGCTCGAAGAGAGCACAAAGCCACACAGCTTCTCAAAAAGCTTTTGCACATTGCATCATGATTTATCAGCACTGCATGCTGATTGTCGGCTTCCACCTTTGGCGGAAACCGACCTGCGGTACATACGGTTGGCTTTTATTTCTTGGCGATTTGCTTCCAGACGGCTTCAGCCATCTCCTGTGATGACATAGGGTTCTGACCGGTGATCAGCCGTCCGTCGATCTGAATGAAGGAGGTGAAGTTAGGGCCTTTGGCATAAATAGCACCCTTGTCCACCATTGCATCTTCAAGGGAGTAAGGAACAACATCAGTCAGTTTAATCAGGTCTTCTTCGGAGTTGGAAAAACCGGTTACCTTGCGACCTTCGAGTAATGGTTTGCCATTGATTTTGGCTTCTACCAAACCGCTGATACCGTGACAAACAGCGGCAACGGTAGCATCTTCTTTCCAGGAATGCTCAACCAGCTTCGCCAGCGTGTTGCTTTGGCGGAAATCCCACATGGTGCCATGACCGCCAACAAGAATAATGGCGTCGTATTTCTTATCAAGCAGTGCGCTGATCGCCAGTGTATTTTTCAGTACACTTTCATGGTCTTTTAAAAATGACTTATTGGCGGCATCTTTATTATCCATGCTGCCCGGATCGATGACTGCCTTGCCCCCTTTTATGGTGGCGACTGTGATTTTCGCGCCCTTATCGGATAAATATTCATATGGGTGGGCTAATTCGGATAACCAGAATCCTGTTTCTTTTCCGCTGTCGCCCATGGTGGTTGCGCTGGTCAAAACCATCAATACATGAGGAGCCGCCCAAGTCTGAGTGAAGGGCAAGGAGAGAATTAGCAGCAAAAATAGTTTTTTCATCGGAGTTTTTCCAGTCTTGCTTAAGGGGGGAGGAAATAAGGCGGTGCAGGCCTTTGAGCGAAGGCTATGCGAAAGTGTCTCGACATGGAAATTACCTTTAGTGATGATTTCAATAATTCCTGGTTATTAAACCTGAATTCAGAGTGCGACACTTGCTGTTTTGCTGTCTGACGTTAGACTTGCCTTGAAGAAATAAGAATCTGTTCAATTCAGAAGGAAACGAGCGTGACAAGAATTGCTGTGGTAGGTGCTGCCGGACGTATGGGGCGCATGTTGATTGAGGCAGTTGCTGGTGACGAGGGCTGCCAGCTGGGTGCTGCCATTGCACGTTCTGGTAGTAGCCTTCTGGGTGTTGATGCCGGTGAGCTGGTTGGTGTTAACAGGCTTGACGTTGCTCTGACCGATGATCTATCTGCCTGTGTGGATAAGTTTGATGCAGTGATCGACTTCACCAATCCTGAACTGACCATGGCGAATGTGGAACTCTGTCGCCGGCATGATAAGAGCATTATTATTGGTACTACCGGTTTAAGTGATCAGCAAAAAGCCGACATGGCAAAAGCAGCTGAAGAAATTCCAATTGTATTTGCATCTAACATGAGCGTTGGCGTTAATCTGGTGTTCAAGCTGTTGGAAACGGCCGCTCGGATTATGGACGCTGATGCCGACATCGAAATTATTGAAGCTCATCACCGCAATAAAGTTGATTCACCCTCAGGGACAGCCTTGCGTATGGGCGAGGTGGTTGCAGATACCGTTGGCCGTGATTTGAAACAGTGCGCCATCTATGGTCGTGAGGGTGTGACTGGTGTCCGTGATCATGAAACCATTGGTTTTGCTACGGTCAGGGCTGGTGATGTCATTGGTGATCATACAGTGCTCTTTGCTGCAGAAGGGGAGCGGGTGGAGATAACCCATAAAGCCAGTAGTCGTGTGATCTATGCCCGTGGTGCTCTGCGCGCAGTACGCTATCTCGCAGACAAGACAAATGGGCTTTATGATATGCAGGAAGTTTTAGGGCTAAAGTAGTCAGTAGAATGTGCCCCTTCCTCTGGACGCTTCAAATCCTTTGTGGTTAAATGCGAAAAATTTGCATTGATTTTGTTGTGATTACTTATGAGATACTTGAAAAGCGAGATAGTTTTATAAACATCTCGCTTTTTTTGGGTCTGGATTAAGTGGATTCTACGCATCCAGTACGAAAACAACAGGCGGATGTCCAGGAGGAACCTTTGAGTAAGACAGCTGTGTTGGCTCTGGAAGACGGGAGCATGTTTCGAGGGGTTGCCATTGGCTCAGATGGTGAAACCAGTGGTGAGATCGTTTTTAATACAGCCATGACAGGCTATCAAGAAATCCTTACCGACCCATCCTATTCCCGACAGATTGTCACCCTTACTTACCCTCATATTGGTAATACAGGTATAACGCCTCTGGATGAAGAGTCTGAGCGCATTCACGCGGCGGGTCTTATTATTAAAGATCTGCCTCTGCTGACCAGTAATTTTCGCAGTAAAATGTCTTTGGACGAGTATCTGAAATCTCAGAATATCGTAGCCATTGCCGGCATTGATACTCGCCGTCTGACCCGTATCCTTCGTAAAAAAGGGGCACAAAGTGGCTGTATCATTGCTGGAGATAATGTGGATGAAATGCTGGCACTGACTAAAGCAAAAGCGTTTCCGGGGCTGAAAGGCATGGATTTGGCGAAAGAGGTCACTACCCAGTCAAACTACCAATGGACGGAAGGCGTCTGGAATCTTGAAAACGATGACCATAACACCGTTGTTGAACAGCCATATCATGTTGTGGCCTACGACTTCGGAGTGAAGCGCAATATTTTAAGAATGCTGGCAGAGCGTGGTTGCCGATTGACGGTGGTACCTGCTCAAGCATCCGCTAAAGACGTGTTGGCCCTTAATCCCGATGGTGTATTTCTGTCCAATGGCCCGGGTGATCCCGAACCCTGTGATTACGCCATTAAATCGATACAGGATATTCTGGAAACTCAATTGCCCGTTTTTGGTATCTGTCTTGGTCATCAACTATTAGCTCTGGCCAGTGGTGCGAAAACAGAGAAAATGAAATTTGGGCACCATGGTGCCAATCATCCGGTTCAGGATCTGGATAAAAAGAACGTCATGATCACCAGTCAGAACCACGGCTTTGCCGTAGCAGAGGACTCTCTGCCGGAAAACCTGAGAGCTACGCATAAATCATTGTTCGATGGCAGCCTACAAGGGATAGAGCGAACTGACCGACTCGCTTTCAGCTTTCAGGGACACCCTGAAGCAAGCCCCGGTCCGCACGATGTGGCAGTATTTTTTGACCGTTTCATCAACATGCTAAAAGAATCACGTGCCGCCAACGCAACATAAAATCAGAATACGGGTTCTTAAAAGAGCCAAAGACAAAAGTCATTTTGCGCAAGTTTGCGCAAGCGCAAAATATTTTAAAACGTGCTGGTACAAATCACACCAGACACCCCTAGCCGGTTGAAGCGTTTTAATGAGGGATAAAAATGCCAAAACGTACTGATATAAAAAGTGTTCTGATTCTGGGGGCCGGTCCAATCATCATCGGTCAGGCCTGTGAGTTTGACTATTCTGGTGCTCAGGCTTGTAAAGCCCTCAAGGAAGAAGGGTTCCGGGTTATTCTGGTGAACTCCAATCCAGCCACCATTATGACTGACCCGTCGATGGCAGATGCTACTTATATAGAGCCTATACGCTGGGAAACCGTTGAGAAAATCATCGAAAAAGAGCGCCCTGATGCTGTGCTGCCTACCATGGGTGGTCAGACGGCGCTCAATTGTGCCCTGGATTTGCATCACAAAGGCGTGCTGGATAAATACGGTGTCGCCATGATTGGTGCCCACCAGGAAGCCATTGATAAAGCGGAAGACCGCCAGCTCTTCGATCAGGCGATGAAAAATATTGGCCTGGAGACCCCTCGTTCCGGCATTGCCCATAACATGGAAGAAGCTCGTGCTGTGCTTGCGGAAGTTGGCTTCCCCTGTATTATTCGTCCGTCGTTTACTATGGGTGGCACCGGTGGTGGTATCGCCTATAACAAAGAAGAATTTGAAGAGATCTGTTTCCGTGGGCTGGATTTGTCGCCGACGTCTGAACTGTTGATTGATGAGTCCCTAATTGGCTGGAAAGAATACGAAATGGAAGTGGTGCGGGATCGCAATGATAACTGCATCATTGTCTGCGCTATTGAAAATGTCGACCCAATGGGCGTTCATACCGGCGACTCGATTACTGTCGCCCCAGCGCAAACGCTCACGGATAAAGAGTATCAGTTGATGCGCAACGCTTCTCTGGCGGTGTTGCGAGAGATCGGCGTTGAAACCGGCGGCTCAAACGTACAGTTTGGTATCAACCCGAAAGACGGTCGCATGGTTCTCATTGAAATGAACCCTCGTGTGTCCCGTTCTTCGGCGTTGGCATCTAAGGCGACCGGTTTTCCGATTGCCCGGGTGGCGGCCAAACTGGCAGTGGGTTATACCCTGGACGAATTGCAGAATGAGATCACTGGTGGCGTGGTGCCAGCCTCTTTTGAGCCGGCTATTGACTATGTGGTCACTAAAATTCCACGGTTTGCCTTTGAGAAATTCCCGCAGGCTGATGATCGTCTGACGACTCAGATGAAGTCCGTCGGTGAGGTGATGGCCA
Source organism: Endozoicomonas sp. (assembly GCA_965199185.1). Taxonomy (GTDB): domain Bacteria; phylum Pseudomonadota; class Gammaproteobacteria; order Pseudomonadales; family Endozoicomonadaceae; genus Endozoicomonas. The sequence goes on from CBDAQW010000013.1 coordinate 52,622, forward strand.
TTGGGCGTACCTTCCAGGAGTCTGTGCAAAAAGCGTTGCGCGGCCTTGAAACCGGTGCCACCGGTTTTAATCCGAAAATCGATCTTTCTGGTATTGATGCCATCCCGACCATCAAGCGGGAACTGGTCACACCGAAGGCGGATCGTATTTACTACGTGGCTGACGCTTTCCGTGCAGGCATGACCCTTGAGGAAGTCTTTAAGGAGTGTCAGATTGACCCCTGGTTCCTGGTTCAGATTCAGGACATTGTGGAAGAAGAAAGTAAAATTGCCGCAGGTCTGCTCACCGATCTAGATAAAGACCGGTTGTTCCGCTTGAAGCAAAAAGGTTTCTCCGATGCGCGCCTGGCAGAACTGTTGGGAGTCAAGGAAGCTGAAGTACGAGGCTATCGTCGTCAGCTAGGCATCAAACCGGTATACAAGCGTGTCGATACCTGCGCTGCTGAATTCGAATCCACGACAGCGTACATGTACTCTTCTTACGATGAAGAGTGTGAAGCGGATGCTTCTGACCGTGAGAAAATCATGGTTATTGGTGGAGGACCAAACCGTATCGGGCAAGGCATCGAATTTGACTATTGTTGCGTCCATGCGGCAATGGCTGCTCGGGAAGATGGTTATGAGTCCATCATGGTGAATTGCAACCCTGAAACCGTATCCACCGATTATGACACGTCTGATCGCTTGTACTTTGAGCCGGTCACTCTGGAAGATGTTTTGGCGATTATTGATGTCGAGCAACCAAAAGGTGTGATTGTTCAGTACGGTGGGCAAACGCCTCTGAAGCTGGCGCGTGACCTTGAAGCCGAAGGTGTTCCGATTATTGGTACCAGTCCTGAAGCCATTGACCGGGCCGAAGACCGTGAACGTTTCCAGCAGATGATTCAGAAACTGAATCTGGTTCAGCCTGAAAATGCCACCGTCCGTTCAGAAGAAGAAGCCATAACCCGTGCCAATGACATTGGTTATCCATTGGTGGTTCGACCTTCTTATGTGCTTGGTGGTCGCGCCATGGAAATCGTTGCCGGTGAAGACGAACTGGCTTGCTATATGAAAGAAGCGGTGCAGGTGTCCAACGATTCGCCGGTATTGCTGGATTACTTCCTGAATCGCGCCGTTGAAGTCGATGTGGATGCAGTATGCGACGGTGAACGTGTGGTGATTGGTGCTATTATGCAGCACATTGAACAGGCTGGCATTCACTCCGGTGATTCCGGTTGTTCTCTGCCGCCTTACAGTTTGAGCCCTCGTGTTCAGGATGCTATTCGGGAACAGGTTCGCGCCATGGCGAAAGAGCTGGGTGTGATCGGTTTGATGAACGTGCAGCTGGCGATACAGGATGATGAGATCTATGTAATAGAAGTCAACCCTCGTGCGTCACGAACCGTACCCTTTGTTTCCAAGTGCATTGGTCATTCTCTGGCGAAAATTGCGGCCAGAGTCATGATGGGTAAAACGCTCGAAGAGCTTGGCTTTACCGAAGAAATTATTCCACCTTATTTCAGCGTGAAAGAAGCGATCTTCCCGTTCAACAAGTTCCCTGGTGTTGATCCGATTCTTGGCCCTGAAATGAAATCTACGGGCGAGGTAATGGGTGTGGGTGCTTCCTTCCCTGAAGCCTTTTATAAAGCGCAGTTGGCAGAGAGTATGGCGCTGCCGGAAGGGGGCAAGGTTATTCTTTCAGTGCGTGACTTCGACAAAGCGGAAGTACCAATGATAGCCCGCTTACTGATGGATACCGGTTTTGAATTGCTGGCAACTTCCGGTACCGCTAAAGTGATTGAAGAAGCAGGCTTGCCGGTTACCGTGATCAATAAAGTTCGAGAAGGTCGGCCGCATTTGGTGGATATGATTGTCAATGGCGATATAGCCTTCATGATTAATACAACGGAAGGTCGTCAAGCCATAGCAGATTCGTATACAATCCGCCGCTCTGCGCTGACCAACAAGGTGCTCTATACCACGACTATGGCTGGTGCAGAAGCTATTGCCAGGGCCATCGCCTTCGGTTCGGAGAGATTGGTCAGACGACTTCAGGATTTGCACGAAGGTAAGATTGGATGAATCGATTCCCAATGACGGTGGAGGGTGAAAAGGCTCTCCGTGAAGAGCTGACACAACTGAAAAGTGTTGAGCGTCCTCGTATTTCTGAGGCTATTGCTGAGGCTCGTGAGCTGGGCGATCTGAAAGAAAATGCTGAATATCACGCTGCCCGTGAACAGCAAAGTTTTACCGAAGGTCGCATTAGTGAGATTGAAGGTAAGTTGTCAAACGCCATGGTGATTGACATTACGACCATTACTAACTCTGGTAAGGTGATCTTTGGCGCTACTGTCGTGCTGATCAACCTGGATAACGATAAGGAAGTAACGTACAAAATCGTGGGTGATGATGAGGCTGACATCAAGCTCAACAAGATCTCGGTTAATTCACCCATCGCCCGCGCCCTGATCGGTAAGGAAGAAGGTGATGTGGTGGTTGTGAACACGCCTTCAGGGGGTGTTGAGTATGAAATTGATAAAGTAGAGCATATCTGATTATCTGTTTCGTGTTTAATAAACAAAAAAACCGGCGTTATGCCGGTTTTTTTGTGGGTTTAAGGCGTTGCTGTTTTGGTATTTTTTAAGCTAAAAAATTCTCAGAAAAATGCTTTATTTTCAATAAATTAATCATTCGACCAAAAAACTGTATCAGGTCAATTTTCTTGCTAGATGGCTGTGGTAGTTTTTGTGCAACTATTTCACCGTCAGTCGTTTGTTGTCAGTAGTCTCACGAAATAATGTTGAACTGTTGAATATTAAGCGACTGAGTCAGTCTATCAGGGGGAGAGACTGTGTCCGGGTTTGCAAAAAACTTGCCGTTAACCGCCAAGGTTTTAATCACAAGGCAGCTTCTTTGGGGGGCTTCTTTTTATGGTGTCTATGTACTTCTTACCAAGTACTTTCTCTATGAACTGAATTACAGTGAAGCTGACACCATTATGATGCTAGGGGCTTTTGGTGCGGTAGGTCCAGTATTCTCAGCGATTGGTGGGCTGCTTGCCGACCGTTATATCGGTGCATTTCGTGCCGTGTATATTGGGTACAGTATTTACGCGCTTGGTTTTCTGCTGCTGGGGATTGGAGCATCAACTGCTCATATTCCAATGAGTATCATGGCGATTGCGTTGATCGGTTATGCGCGAGGATTATCGGCCACCTGTCCGACCGTGTTGTTGAGTAACTCCTTTTCGTCTGATCGTAGACAGGATTTCCAGAAAGGTTTAACCATCAACTATTCGGTGAATAATCTGGGTTCGTTTACTGCTCGTTACTTGTTTCCATTCTTTATTGCGTTCATTGCCTATCAGGGGAACTTTTTTATCTCCTTCACGCTGATGTGCTGCAACCTTCTGATGTTCTGGATTTTCAGAAAGCAATTGGCGGCTGTGGGTAACCAGCAGGATCAGAAGACTCTTCCGATGATATCCTGGTTGTTGTTTATTGCCGGTTCTGTCGCCATGCTGGGGCTGGTGTTCTGGATTTTTAGCAACCTGAACGAAGGTAAATACTTCCTGTATGCGCTGGGCACCACAGCCATTGCGTATTTTATTACCTTGATTATCCGGGCACCTGCGGTTCATAAATACAAAATGTGTGCAGTGCTGGTGATGTTGTTCATCATGATCTGCTTCTACTTCTATTATGGTCAGATGTCTACATCCATGAACCTGTATGCCATCAATCTGATGGGAGACAGGCTGTTTGGCTTTATTCCGGTCATGCCTGAGTCCAGTCCTGCATTTAACCCACTCTGGTGCTTCATTATGGGTGGGCCTATGATCTTCATCTATTCCTGGCTGGAGAAGAGAGGTATCTCACCTTCCATTCCAACCAAGTTCGCCTTTGCGTTCCTGTTTTCCGGGGCTGCCTTTGGTTTGTTGGCACTGTCTACCCAGGCCATTGGCGAAGATGGTAAATTCTCCGCTAACTGGATTGTTATGGTGCACTTTTTCCAGGCGGTTGCTGAACTGATTGTTGGTGCATTGGGAGCAGGATTCATTATGGAAATGGTACCGAAGACAGTTTCTGCATTTGCCATTGGCCTGCGTGCAGTGACACTGTCACTGTCTGGTATTCTGGCAGCGGTTATCTCAACTAAAATCGCACTGCCGAAAGATATTGAGCTGACGGCAGAAGTGATCAACAACGTCTACACCGGTTACTTTACTAACTTATCTCTTGCGGCGGTGCTGCTTTTTGGTGTCACTCTGATTTTGTCAAAAGTCATTCAGGCACTGATTGCTAAAAGCGAGTTTGCTGAGGCTCAGGAAGCTGAATTGAAACAGGCTTTGATCTGATAAGCCTGAATAGCCTGACCAGGTTATGAAGCCCTGCGGTACGCTGTAGGGCTTCAAACATTCAGCTCTCCTAACCCTAGACCTTTCATAAACCTACTCCTGTTCTCGCTCGCCCCTTGCGGCTCTAAGGAAGTTTTGCTTACTCGACCGTACAACCAATACGGCACTTCACAAAATCCCTTAGAGCCACAAGGTTCTACACGAAATTCAGTGCAGTTTATGAATTATCCGGGCTAAATCAAGCTTGGTAAAACAGAGCTCGACCCGTGTAAAATGGGTATTCATTTCCATATTATCTTTTGTTTCGAATCATAAACTCAAAAATTGTGTGGTTAGTTACTTATATCAGCAAAGTTTAAAAAAGAGGCTATATTATGCTTTTTATCTAACGACTCTGAAATATGCGATATAAACGGGCGTTCATGATTTGTTTGTCGAGCTTTTTCTTATTATTTGCTTTGATTTGTAACGCTGATGTTGAAATTGAAGCAATGGAAAAAATGCCGTCAGGCAAATGGTTCTACTGAAGATTTTTTGAGTAGCTATATCAGGGTTTTATCAGCCTATGACTGAGTACTGAAAGCCCGGTAACATCTTGCCGGGCTAGTAGACGATTCATTATTCGTGAGGACGTAGCAGATTAGATAGCAGAGGGTTCGGCTTTTTGGCTGCTTTGTAAATCAGAGCGATTTTACCAATCGTTTGCACCATCTCAGCACCGGTTTTTTCGACCAGTTCGTTCATCAGTTGCTGTTTGGCTTCACGGTCACCGATAGCAAATTTTACTTTGATTAATTCGTGATCGTTCAGGGCGCGCAGGGTTTCTTCTACTACGCTTTCGGTCAGCCCCTTGTCGGCGACCATTACCACGGGCTTCAGGTTGTGGCCAATGGTGCGAAAGTGTTTTTTTTTGGCAGCGTTCAGGCTCATGTCTTTATCCGGTAAGTGAGCTGGATCAGTTTCCAGCCGGTCAGGGCGTACAGAATAAAACTATTACTCATGGACGCTCTCTGTTGAAACAGGTAAAAAGGGTCGCAATTGTACTTGAAACCATTTATTGCGCTATAGGCATTTGTAAATAAATTATGGCTAGATCCAAAAGTAGCGGCCGCTGGCTGAAGGAGCATTTTGACGATCAATACGTTAAGAGGTCTCAACAGGATGGTTGGCGATCTCGTGCAAGTTATAAGCTGCTCGAAATAAACGACAAAGATAAAATCTTCAAACAAGGCATGAAAGTGGTTGATCTGGGCGCTGCTCCGGGAGGGTGGTCGCAGGTGGCTGTGGAGTTGGTAGGCGATCATGGCCGGGTAGTGGCTTCGGATATCTTACCTATGGATGGTATTGCTGGTGTGGATTTTGTTCAGGGTGACTTTACCGAAGATGCTGTATTAGAAGACATTCTCGAAACTATCGGTTCCGACAAGGTGGACCTTGTAATTTCCGATATGGCCCCCAATATGAGTGGTACACTCTCTGTTGACCAGCCTAATGCTATGTACCTGGTGGAGCTGGCACTGGATTTATCTCGTCAGGTGTTGCGAAACGGAGGCGTATTTTTGGTCAAGGTGTTTCAGGGTGAAGGGTTTGACGCTTACCTTAAGGATATGAAAACCAGCTTCGCCAGAGTAGTTACCCGTAAGCCTCAGGCGTCCCGGGCGCGCTCAAGAGAAGTGTATTTACTGGCCAGTAATTTTAAAGGTGAATAAACCTTGAGCGATTTTGCGTGATCTTTACATGATCAATGTATGCCCAAGGTAAAAATCACTTGTATAGCTGACCACTATCGTATTGATAGACGCGAACGACTGTCGAAGCAGAACATGTTCGTGTATGGTATCAGGTAAGGACTTGTACATAATTAACAGCCGCCGAAATTGCCGGATTCGGCTGATGCTAAGTAAGCTCAAGAGAGGGTTGATCCTTGAATGATATGGCAAAAAACTTAATTCTCTGGGTCATCATCGCTTTGGTGTTGCTGACCGTATTCAAAAACTTTGATGGCATGCAGTCGTCTACCCAGAAGGTGGCGTATTCCGATTTTGTCAGCATGATTGAGAACCGGCAGGTCAGCAAAGTGGTTATTGACGGCTTTACGATTACTGGCCAGTTGAACAGCAACGAACGCTTTGAGACCAATCTACCTCCCGCTGTGCCAGACAGTAAATTGATGGACGAACTGCTATTGGGTAATGTGCAGGTAGAATCTAAACCTATCGAAAAACAAAGTATCTGGACTCAGTTACTGGTAGCCAGCTTCCCGATTCTGGTGATTCTTGCGGTCTTCATGTTCTTTATGCGTCAGATGCAGGGTGGCGGTGGTGGCCGTGGTGGCCCAATGAGTTTTGGTAAGAGCAAGGCTCGTCTGTTGTCTGAAGATCAGATAAAAACCACGTTTGCCGATGTGGCGGGTGTTGAAGAAGCAAAAGAAGATGTTCAGGAACTAGTGGACTTCCTGAAAGATCCGGGCAAATTCCAGCGTCTCGGTGGTCGGATTCCCCGTGGTGTTCTGATGGTTGGTCCTCCGGGTACGGGTAAAACGCTGATTGCCAAAGCTATTGCTGGTGAAGCCAAAGTACCTTTCTTCACCATCTCCGGCTCTGACTTTGTGGAAATGTTTGTGGGTGTGGGTGCTTCCCGTGTTCGTGACATGTTTGATCAGGCTAAAAAACAAGCGCCATGCATTATCTTTATTGATGAGATCGATGCAGTTGGTCGCCATCGTGGTGCTGGTATGGGTGGCGGTCACGATGAACGTGAACAGACGCTGAACCAGCTGCTGGTTGAAATGGATGGCTTTGAAGCAAACGACGGTATTATTGTAATTGCCGCTACTAACCGTCCTGATGTTTTGGACCCTGCGCTGCTGCGTCCTGGTCGTTTTGATCGTCAGGTTGTCGTCGGTCTGCCGGATATTCGTGGTCGTGAACAGATTCTGAAAGTGCACATGCGTAAAGTGCCAGTGTCTGACAATGTTCAGCCTGCTGTCATTGCTCGTGGTACTCCTGGTTTTTCCGGTGCTGATCTTGCCAATCTGGTGAACGAAGCAGCACTGTTTGCAGCTCGTGCGAACAAGCGTACTGTAGGGCAGCTGGAGTTTGACCTGGCAAAAGACAAAATCATGATGGGTGCTGAGCGCAAGTCCATGGTGATGAGCGACAAGGAAAAGAGTAACACGGCATATCATGAGGCAGGCCATGCTATTGTTGGTCGTTTGGTGCCAGATCATGATCCGGTTTACAAAGTGAGCATTATTCCTCGCGGTCGTGCCTTGGGTGTGACTATGTTCCTGCCGGAAGAAGATCGTTACAGTCAGAGTAAACAAGCGCTGGAAAGTCAGATCTGCTCTCTGTTTGGTGGTCGTATTGCTGAAGAAATGACCCTGGGTAAAGCCGGTGTAACAACAGGCGCCTCTAACGATATTCAACGAGCCACCCAGATTGCCCGAAATATGGTGACCAAGTGGGGTTTATCCGAAAAGCTCGGACCCCTGCAGTACGATGAAGAGGAAGGTGAAGTATTCCTCGGCAAGAACTATGGTCATGGTGGCGGACGCATGAATGTGTCTGGTGAAACGGCCAGGATGATTGACGAAGAAGTTCGTCAGGTGATCGATTATTGTTACAGCACGGCCTACAAGATTCTTGAAGAAAATCGCGACAAGCTTGATGTAATGGCCGATGCGCTGATGCAATGGGAGACTATTGATACCGATCAGATCGACGACATTATGGAAGGTCGTGAAGTACGCCCTCCTAAAGAGTCTAGCGATCAGGATGATGGTAAAAGCAATGGCGAAGGTGGCATGAAAGCAGACGCTTCTGACGACAAGAAAGAAGATTCCGAAACTGATGATTCTGCAAAAAAAGATGAAGGCTCTGCTGGCGATCCGGCCAGTGAACACTAATCACATTGTTGTGTGAAACAAAAACGGGCAGAACTCAGGTTCTGCCCGTTTTTTTCAGGCAGAGAGAAGTATCAGGCAGGTTGTTATGAAAAGAGAGTTTACTCTTGATTGTGCAGGAAAGTTGTTAGACCTGAATCAACCGCGTGTTATGGGTGTGCTGAATATCACGCCAGATTCATTCTATGCCAGCAGTCGCCATGAAGATCTTGATGATGTGCTGAGAGTGGCCGAAGACATGCTTTGTGCCGGAGCCGATATTCTGGATGTTGGTGGAGAATCTACCAGTAAAATGGTGAAGAAGTACGGCTATGCAGACGACAATGAGCGTTTTGTTGGTGGGAGTAGTGCTGAAATGTCGTCTGATGATACGGCCAGTAGCACTCAGGAGCTGGAGCGTGTGGTTCCGGTGGTAGAAGCACTGGTTCAAAGGTTTGATTGTATTGTCTCCGTCGATACCAGCTCTGCGGCAGTGATGAAAGAAGTTGCTGCTGTTGGTGCCGGTATGATCAATGATATTCGGGCGCTTGAGCGTGAAGGTTCGTTGGTAGCGGCACAAAAAACCGGACTGCCGGTTGTATTGATGCACTCTCTGGTTAATCATCCTGAGCCGGGTTTTGTTCCTGTTTATTCTGATGTTGTTTCTGAAGTCAGTGCTTATCTCAGCAAGCGAGTGGCGGTTTGTGAGCAGGCAGGTATTGATCGTAATAAGCTGCTGATTGATCCTGGTTTTGGGGGTGGACTTTTTGGTAAAACTCCAGCCTATGACTTGAGTATGCTCAAGCATTTCGAAGCATTTCATGCATTGGGTTTGCCTGTTCTGGCTGGCATGTCCAGAAAGTCCTTTATCGGTGCAACATTGGACAAAGAGCCTGATTCCCGGCTCGCAGGGAGTCTTGCAGCCGCTATGCTGGCAGCTCAGTCTGGCGCTCACATTCTCCGGGTGCATGACGTGGCTGAAACGGCAGACGTTTTAAAAATACTGGCAGCGATTCTGCAGGCAGATTAATTGAATGAGTAAAGCGTGAGTCTGTCCAGACTCATTAATGGATTAAAGGAGGCAGAGATGTCCCGCAAGTTTTTTGGTACCGACGGCATTCGGGGCAAGGTTGGTGAGTTCCCTATTACCCCGGACTTTGTTTTGAAGCTTGGTTGGGCGGCGGGGAAGGTTCTGGCGGACGAAGGTGAAGGCAAAGTCATTATCGGTAAGGATACACGTATATCTGGCTATATGTTTGAGTCGGCATTAGAAGCAGGCTTATCCGCTGCGGGTATTGATGTGGTTTTGACCGGTCCTATGCCGACGCCAGCTATTGCCTACCTTACCCGAACGTTTAATGGTCAGGCGGGTATTGTGATCAGTGCCTCTCATAATCCATTTTACGACAATGGCATTAAATTTTTCTCTGGTTCCGGAACCAAACTGTCCGATGAAGTGGAGCGTAAAATTGAGCAGCTTCTGGAATCGGATATTGATGTCGTACTTTCAGAGGAGCTGGGTAAAGTAAAGCGCATGGATGATGCTTCGGGTCGATATATTGAATACTGCAAAGCCAGTACGGCTCATCCACTTGATTTGCGTGGTATGAAGATAGTTATTGATGCCGGTCATGGTGCTACCTATCAGGTGGGCCCGGCGGTATTCAGAGAATTGGGTGCTGAAGTGGTAGCCATGGGGGTTGCCCCTGATGGGGTCAATATCAATGCTGGGGTGGGCTCTACGGCACCGGATAAATTGGCTGACAAAGTGCTGGAAGAAAAAGCTGATCTGGGTATCGCTTTTGATGGTGATGGAGACCGGGTCATTATGGTGGACGACAAGGGTCGTGTTATCGATGGTGATGAACTGCTCTATATTATCGCTATGGATCGTAAGCTGCGTGGTGTGCTGGAAGGTGGTGTAGTCGGAACACTAATGACCAATCTGGGTGTAGAAAAGGGCTCTGGAAAAGAACGGAATTCCTTTTGCCCGGGCTCAGGTGGGTGACCGCTATGTCAATGAACTGATGATTGGCAAATGACTGGGAGCTGGGTGGTGAATCTTCAGGGCATATTATCTGTCGTGATGTATCTACAACCGGTGATGGTATTGTAGCTGCTCTGCAGGTTCTCAAGGGTGTACTTGCTTCAGGAAAATCTCTGTCTGGTTTGTTACAAGGGGTTAGCAAATACCCACAGGAGATGATCAATGTCCGGGTCAAGGCCAAAAAGGACACGAATACGGTGCCGAGTATTGTAACTGCTGTGAAGGCCTCAGAGGAGGATATGGCGGGTCGTGGTCGTGTACTTCTGCGTGCTTCAGGTACTGAGCCGGTTATTCGGGTCATGGTCGAGGGTGAAAATGCTGATGAAGTTCAGCAGCACGTCCAGAAACTGGCAAAAATTGTTGAGCAGGAAATGGTGTAATTCTGTTGTGTCTCATTCCCGCGTTTATCGTGGGAATGACTTTTTTTAGAGGTTTATGTTTTTTTCTCTTTATTCATACATTCAGATTGAATGAGAGTTTCCTTAATTATCTGTTTCCATAAAGCATAGCCCTTAGCGCTCAGATGGATTTCATCATCATCAAAAAGAACGTATTGATAGTTGTTGTTTATTTTCTGAAATAAGTGTTTTGTCTCAATAAAGTGAACCTGATTCTTCATGAGGGAAAAATCTTTAATGATCTTGTTGGTTCTATTGATATGATCCGTTAGATAGTCAAATTTTGGGGTTTGAGTTATTTCAATAAAAAAAATACAGGTGTTTGGTAGCGCTTGTAGAATGGATTGAGTAAATAGCGCAAATTCTGCACCTACCTGCTCCGGATAACTTGAAGGTTCAACAAAGAGGTCATTAACACCTGCAAAAAGAACGATTCCTTTGGGTCTATAGCGCGAAGCCATTGACCAAAGGTATTTATTAATATCTTTAAGTTTGGCAAAGCCATAGCCTCTCTGAATAACAGGAATTGGAGCCATATCTTCTTTAAGTGTTTTCCATCTCCTTATGCTAGAACTACCAAGAAAGAGTATGCCCTGTAATGGATTTATGGTAGTGATATCACTCAGAATATATTGAGCCAGTTGTCCTTTGTTAATGCTGTCTTTCGAAGTGAAAGTAATAGGCCAGCCTATTGCTCCCAGAGTTATGATTGTCGTGCAGATTAAGAGGTATTTTTTCTTTGTCATTTTACGTTTTTTTCTTTTTTACCTTGCCGTATGAGAATGACCATTTTCGGAAAAAAAAGTATTTGAAAAAGTCCATCTGCCCCATGATCAAATCAGCAATCACGCCTTTTTTATTATAAGTGTTGCCGGTGACTGTAATGGTTTCGTTGATAAGATCACCATCGTACCAGGTGCCAAAAAGTCTATCCCAGAGAGGGGTGATGTGGCCGAAATTTTTGTCCCAGTGTTCTTTCTCGCAAGAATGGTGGATGCGATGATCGACCGGTGAAATAAACAGATATTTACCCACCCAGCCCCAGCGCCAGTTAATCATGGAGTGTTGCAGTTTACCCTGTATTGAATACAGTATTTTGATAATCAAGAAGGTTTCAACATCCAGTCCAATCAAAGACAGTGGTATATAAGCGATGATAGATGAGAATGCTATTTCAAGAGGGTGAGACCGGGCGACGGTAATGACATTAAATTCTGTCGCTGAATGATGAACCCGGTGTAATTGCCACCACCAGGATATTCGATGAGCAAAGCGGTGGCGCCAGTACTCGATGAAATCTTGTACGGTTAGCAAGAAAAAGAACTGCATGAGCGGTGAATCAAATTGAATTTTGAAGCTGATATCAGTGTATTGTTCAAACAGTTTTGGGAAGAAGTACAGAACTCCCGCGCTGGCCGCAATAGCAAGGAGGCGCATTGAGCGAGTAGCAACGCAGAGGTATAAAAAAAGATCAGTCCTTGCTGTTAATGATGGCTTTAATAATCGTTTAAGAGCGCTGTTTTGATAACCTAATGCTTTACAGTCTATTGCCAGTGCCATCATTGTCGGCAGCATGCTGAGTAGTGCAGCGGTGGAGAGTAAATAGTGATACTGAAAGCCGAGGTAGCTGACAGCTTTTTCCTGAAAACTACTCAGGATTTGAGGGTAATAGAAATAGCTGGTTATTAGTGCACCGATTATTGCAAGAGATAGTGCGGCTGAAATAGCTATAAGCCTTCTATTTTGCGTCATAACCTTTACCATTAAATAAGAATCTTAGTAGTGTTGATGGGTTGATAATGTATTTGTGTATAGAGAAAGAGATGATCATGGCTAATGCTGAAATGATGGTAAATTTTAAGTAGGGTGATAAATTAATCTGCATAAATGTAATGCCAAGTGCAATGACAATAAAATGGTGGAATAAATAGATGGTGTAACAGGATTTAGATAATTCGGTAAAGAATGGGATCTCCCTATTTAAGCAGCTTTTATAAATCTGCCAGACGAAGAAGGTAATAATTATTGATAATAAGTTTTCTAAATAGATATAAGCAATTTTAAAAAGTATAAGGTTCTGGTCGATTAAATCAATTAATGACATGCCTGCGAGATAGCCGATAAATGCTACGATGTTGGGTGTTTTTACCAGTGCGTTAATCATGTTTTCATGGCGAAGCAGTAAAACTCCAAGAGCAAAAAAGTATGAATAATGCATCAAATCCATTAGTGAAAAGCCGGCAAAATAGCGGTAGAGAACTTCAGGGGCCAAATAGCCGAGAGCACGAAGAAAAAGGAAGAAAAGAGGGGCGAAAATATAAACAAGCCAGGTTCTTGTTCTTAAAAATCTTGCCAGCCACTCGGTCGTTGAATTGTGGGATTTTTCAATATACGGCATGCAGGTTGCAAAAATAATGACGTAAATAATAAGGAAAACCAGAAACCAGAGGTGAGAAATCCATGCGCCTTTGGAGATCCATCCCCACCACCACCCCATGGGGTGGTCGGCAAATTCAGCGGTACCTGTGTAATAAAGAATTATGGTTTGTAATATGTTAACCGAAAATATTGAGAATATGAGAGGAACGGATAGCTGGGTAATTCTTCGGATGATAAATTTTTCGTGGCCGTAAATTCGATAGATGTAGAGAGCGAAGTACCCGGAGATTATAAAGAACGCAGGCAGTCTGAAGGCGTGAATAACGTCCGTTATCATATTGAAAAACGGAGACTGGGTGTTGTCTGATATCAGCCAGTTGCCGTCAACGTGATAAATATTAGCTGTATGCAGGAAGATCCCCATGACCATCAGGGTGCCCCGCAGTGAGTCCATGAAATGTATACGCTGCATTTGTAAATTCCTCTGTCTCCTTGGTCTCGACGCTGAAAATGGATACTTTAGAAACAAGGGATTAACGGTGTATTGCGTTCAATAGGCAGGTCTTCCGGGTTTGTTGTATATTATTAGGCTCTGAGTTAAGATCACGACCTCGCGACATGAGGAGTAAGCGATATGCGTCAGCCACTGGTAGCTGGTAACTGGAAGATGAACGGCTCTTCCACGAGCATCCGGGAATTAATTGATGGAATACTTTCCGGCCTTGAAACCAAAGCTGAAGTGCTCGTTTGCCCTCCATCTGTATATGCGCAGCAAGTGTCTCAGTTGATTGCAGGCTCGACGGTTAAAGTAGGTCTGCAAAACGCTTCTGATAAACTGTCTGGTGCATTTACCGGTGAAGTTTCGCCTCTGATGGCTAAAGATCTCGGAGCTGAATACGTCCTGATTGGTCACTCTGAGCGTCGTTCCATTTATGGTGAAACCGACGAAGATGTGGCTGCTAAGTTTTGCGCTCTGGTAGATCAGGGGATTGTTCCAGTACTATGTGTTGGCGAAACTCTGGAAGAGCGTGAATCTGGTGATACCATGAATGTGGTAAAGCATCAGATTGAAACCGTGCTGCGGGCTGCTGGTCCGGAGCGTTTGGCTAACTATGTGATTGCCTACGAACCAGTATGGGCTATTGGTACTGGTTTAACTGCAACTCCTGAACAGGCTCAGGAAGTTCATGCTGCAATTCGTGCATTGCTGGCTGATAACGATCAGGCAATGGCGGATCGTACCCGTGTTCTCTACGGTGGTAGCATGAAGGCAGCAAATGCAGCAGAGCTGATGGCTCAGCCAGATGTTGATGGCGGTCTGATCGGTGGTGCTTCGTTAGTTGCTGCAGACTTCAAGGCGATTTGTCACGCTGCAGGATAGTAATGGAAACCATTCTTCTAATTGTGCATGTTTTTGTTGCTGTGGGTGTAATTGCTTTGATTATGCTTCAGCAAGGTAAAGGGGCGGAAACCGGGGCCAGTTTTGGTGCGGGTGCGTCCCAGACCGTATTTGGTAGTCAGGGTTCTGGTAACTTTTTGAGCCGTACTACTGCGATACTGGCGACAGCATTCTTTGTCACTAGCATTGCTTTGGGTATGTTGGCGGTTAAGAAATCCGGTGCTATTGCTGAGGCAGGCTTGCCATCTGTTCAGGTTGAACAGATTGTGCCAGCAAATGATGCGCCCATTTCTTTAGATTCTGCAGAAACCGCTTCCGTAAGTGATGCGCCTGTGTTAGAGTCTCAACCCGTTGAAAGCGAAGAAGTTTCTTCTGAAACAAAGATCGCTGAATAAGTAATTTAATTATCCCGGTTTGGGGTGGTTTTTGCCCGAGTGGTGGAATTGGTAGACACGCTATCTTGAGGGGGTAGTGTCCTATGGACGTGCGGGTTCAAGTCCCGCCTCGGGCACCAAGTTGAATCTCTGGAGAGAGAAAGGGAGTAAAGTTGTCAGTTGTGCATTGCAGCAGTATACTGGTAAAGCTTTGATGCGGGGTGGAGCAGTCTGGTAGCTCGTCGGGCTCATAACCCGAAGGTCGTTGGTTCAAATCCAGCCCCCGCTACCATATCCCTGAAAACCCCCATTGTGGGGTTTTTTATTAGGTAGCGCATACATCGTGCAACATCATTTCTTGCTTTTAAGCGATGATGGAAGCACAAGGGCACAGGGCTTTATAGCCCTTTTTTTGTTTCTGGCGTTGGCTAAATCATTTGCTGATTGAGTTGACGCACTGCATGGGTGTTCAAGTCGTGGCAGGTAAGCAGTCGCAGTTAGAGGCGATCATCGAGCCGATCGTAGCATCGCTTGAGTACGACCTCTGGGGTATTGAGTTTGTTTCTCAGGGTCGAAATTCGATGCTTCGGATCTATATCGACCACGAAGATGGCATCACCCTGGAAGCCTGTGAGGCAGTAAGTCGTCAGGTTAGTGCAGTTTTGGATGTGGAAGATCCGATTACGGATGAATACACGTTGGAAGTGTCTTCACCAGGGCTCGACAGACCGTTGTTCAAGCTTGAGCAGTACGCTCAGTGGGCCGGTGCAATGGTTGGTCTTCGTTTGCGTGTCCCGTTTGAAGGGCGTCGCAGATACAAGGGGATTATCAAGGGGGTCGAAGATCTGGATGTCGTTATCGTGGCTGATGGCCACGAGTTACTGTTGCCGATCGAGAGTATCGAAAAGGCTCAGGTGATACCACAGTTCGACTAATTTTTAGCCTGGGTGGAGGCCCGGTACGCACAGCCAGGGATGTGTTGGCGTGGGAGTCTGGTCGGGAATATTGTTTACATCGTAGATAATACTCTCGGTCAGATTCCACAAGCATGGACTGGTTCAGCATAGGCGAGGCAGAGCATGAGTAAAGAGATTCTGTTGGTCGTAGAGTCTGTATCCAATGAAAAGGGAGTACCGCCCGAGGTTATCTTCGAGGCGCTGGAAACCGCACTGGCTACTGCGACCAAAAAACGATACGAAACAGAAGTGGATATTCGGGTGGCGATTGATCGTGCCACCGGTGAATACGACACCTTCCGTCGCTGGACGGTAGTTGCCGATGAAGATTTTGAATTTCCGGGTATGCACCTGACTCTCGACGAAGGGAAAGAGCAGGATGAAGCACTGGAAATTGGTGGTATCTGGGAGGAGCAGGTTGAGTCCGTAGGATTTGGTCGTATTGCTGCTCAGGCTGCCAAACAGGTGATTGTCCAGAAAGTACGCGAAGCCGAACGTGTGCAGATGGTCGAAGCCTACAGCGACAAGATGGGTGACCTGATTTCCGGTACGGTGAAGAAAACTACCCGGGACAGCATTATTGTTGACCTGGGTAACAATGCTGAAGCAGTGTTACGTAAAGATCAGGTATTACCACGAGAAAACTTCCGTATGGGCGCTCATGTTCGTGCGCTGTTAAAAGAAGTGGTGACTGAAAGTCGTGGACCGCAGTTGATGCTCTCCCGTACGGCGCCAGAGATGTTGATCGAACTGTTCCGCATCGAAGTACCCGAGATTTCTGAAGAAGTGATCGAGATTCGTGGCGCTGCTCGTGATCCGGGCTCTCGTGCCAAGATCGCGGTAAAAACCAATGATGGGCGTATCGATCCTGTGGGTGCCTGTGTAGGTATGCGTGGTGCCCGTGTTCAGGCGGTCTCCGGAGAGCTGGGCAATGAACGTGTCGATATTGTGCTGTTTGATGATAACCCTGTTCAGTATGTGATCAACGCCATGCAGCCAGCCGAGGTGGCTTCCATTGTTGTTGATGAAGATAAGGGCACCATGGATATTGCTGTCAGCAATGACAACCTGGCTCAGGCCATTGGTCGTGGTGGACAAAACGTACGTCTGGCCAGTGAACTGACTGGCTGGAATCTGAACGTGATGACCGAAGAAGATGCCGCTGCCAAGCAGCAGCAGGAAACGGGCAAAATCGTTCAGAAATTTGAAGATCAACTGGATATAGATAACGATCTGGCCGGGCTATTGGTTGAAGAAGGTTTCACCAGTCTGGAAGAGATCGCCTATGTGCCCATCGATGAAATGCTTGCTATTGAGGGTTTCGATAAAGAAATCGTTGATCAGCTGCGTGAACGGGCCAAGGATAAACTGCTGACCCAGGCCATCGCCCAGGAAGAGAAGCTCGACGGCGTCCAGCCTGCTGAAGACCTCCTCAATATGGAAGGTATGGATCAGCAACTGGCCTTCGAACTGGCCGGTCAGGGCGTTGTGACGATGGAAGATCTGGCAGAGCAATCCATTGATGACCTTCTGGATATTGAGGGTATTGATGAAGAGCGCGCCGGTGAGCTGATCATGACAGCGCGCAAGCCATGGTTCGAGGAAGCTGGTAACTGAGCGGACCACTGAGAGGAGAAGTGTTAATGGCAGATGTAACCGTAGAGCAACTCGCGGCAGTGGTCGGCGCTCCAGTCGAGCGTTTGTTGCAGCAAATGAAAGACGCCGGTGTGTCGAAATCCAACGGCAAGGAGTCAGTCAGTGATTCTGAAAAGAAACAGCTGCTGGCGCACCTGAAGCGTGTTCATGGCGATGCTGGTAAAGGCGATGGCAGCGAAAGTGCCGAGCCAACCCGGATTACGCTGAAGCGTAAAACCGTCAGCAAAATGAAAGTTTCCGGCAACTCTGGCAAGAACAAAGTTGTCAACGTAGAAGTGCGCAAGAAGCGCACCTACGAAAAACGTGAAGAAGAGAAACCGAAGAAAGAGGGCGAGCGCAAGTCCGGCGGTCAGCGTGCTGACAGCCGTCGTGACGGACGCAATAATGATGAGCGCAGCGGTCAGCGCCGTGATGGTCAGCAGCGCACTGATGGTCGTCGTAATGATGATCGTGGTGGTCAGCAGCGGACCGATGGTCGCCGTAATGATGATCGTGGTGGTCAGCGTCGTGATGACCGGGCACCTCGTCCGGCAGCCACACCATCCTTTGGTGATGCACCTCCACCACCGCCACCGGCTGATGATCGCAAGACCAATCGTAAGCGCGGAGCCAAGGGTAAAGATCGTCGCAGCGATATGGATGATCGTCCACGTCGTGGTGAGAAGCGTGGTGGACGTTCCGATACTCGTAACGATCGTCGTGGCGGCAGACGTCAGCAGAAGACGGTTGCACCTGAGTCTATGGCAGCGCACGGCTTCACCAAGCCAACAGCTCCGGTTATTCGCGAAGTATCCATTCCGGAAACCATCACGGTTGCTGAACTGGCGAACAAAATGGCGGTTAAAGCGGCTGATGTTATCAAGGCCATGTTCAAGATGGGCTCCATGGTCACCATCAACCAGGTGATTGATCAGGATACCGCTTCCATTGTTGTGGAAGAAATGGGTCATACCTACAAACTGACCAAAGCGGATGACATTGAGGATAGCCTGGTAGAAGGGCAGGAGAATGACGAAACCTTCGAAGAGAAGTCTCGTGCTCCTGTTGTTACGGTTATGGGTCACGTTGACCACGGTAAGACCTCTCTACTCGACTACATTCGTAAAAGTCGCGTACAGGCTGGCGAAGCCGGTGGTATTACCCAGCACATTGGCGCCTACCATGTAAATACCGACAAGGGTATGGTGTCCTTCCTGGATACACCTGGACACGCAGCCTTTACTGCGATGCGTGCCCGTGGTGCTAAAGCGACGGATATAGTTATTCTGGTGGTTGCCGCCGATGATGGCGTAATGCCTCAGACAGAAGAAGCCGTTCAGCACGCGAAAGCAGCTGGCGTACCCATCGTGGTCGCTGTGAACAAGATGGATAAGGAAGACGCTGATCCGGATCGTGTTAAGAACGAGCTGGCAGCCCGTGACGTTATTCCTGAAGAGTGGGGTGGTGATACTCAGTTTATGCCAGTATCCGCCATAACCGGTCAGGGTGTTGAAGAGCTGCTGGATGCGGTTGTTCTGCAGGCTGAAGTCCTGGAACTGACAGCGCCTGACGAAGGTCCTGCGAAGGGCGTGGTGGTTGAATCCCGTCTGGATAAAGGTCGTGGTCCTGTAGCAACAGTTCTGGTGCAGGGTGGTCAGCTGAATCAGGGTGATAACATTCTGGTTGGTCAGCAGTACGGTCGTGTTCGTGCGATGCTGGATGAAAACGGTAAGCCAATCAAGCAGGCTGGCCCTTCTATCCCGGTTGAGATTCTTGGTCTCGACGGTACACCGGATGCCGGTGATGAAATGCTGGTCGTTAAAGATGAGCGTAAAGCGCGTGAAATTGCACTGTTCCGTCAGGGCAAATTCCGCGAAGTCAAACTGGCTCGTCAGCAGGCCTCCAAGCTGGAAAATGTGTTCTCCAGCATGGGCTCTGAAGAGAAGAAGACTCTTAACATCGTCCTCAAGGCCGACGTTCGTGGTTCTCTCGAAGCTCTGACTGCCTCTCTGCAAGAGCAGGGCAACGACGAAGTGCAGGTTAAGGTTATCTCCGGCGGTGTGGGTGGTATCACCGAAACCGACGCTAACCTGGCACTGGCTTCCAATGCAGTGGTTATCGGCTTTAACGTTCGTGCTGATGCTACTGCCCGTAAGGTGATCGAGGCTGAAGAGCTGGATCTGCGTTATTACAGTGTTATCTACGACATCATTGATGACGTTAAGAAAGCACTGACCGGTATGCTGGGCTCCGATACCCGTGAACAGATCGTTGGTGTGGCTGAAGTGCGTGATGTCTTCCGCTCTCCGAAATTCGGTGCTGTGGCTGGCTGTATGGTTGTTGAAGGTACTGTTTACCGTAACGACCGTATCCGTGTGCTGCGTGACAACGTGGTTATCTTTGAGGGTGAGCTGGAATCCTTGCGTCGCTTCAAGGATGACATGAACGAAGTTCGTAACGGCATGGAATGTGGTATTGCGGTTAAGAGTTACAACGACGTTAAAGAGGGCGACAAGATTGAGGTGTACAAGACTGTAGAAGTCAAGCGTACTCTGTAATCCTGGTTAAGCAATTAACGGCAAGCAGGGCTGTTGGGTGCGCTTTGTTAGACCCACAGCCTATGAATCCCAAAAGCCTGCGGTTTACCCGTGGGCTTTCTGCTATTTAAACAGAATTTAATATGGCTAAAGAATACAGTCGTACCCAACGTGTGTCTGACCAGATTCAGCGTGAGCTGGCTCAGCTAATCCAGCTGGAAATGAAAGACCCTCGTCTTGGTATGGTCACGGTCAGTGCCGTGGATATCAGTCGTGATCTCGCCTTCGCTGACATCTATGTGTCTTTCCTGGGTGTTGATGACCAGGAGCAGATTGATGAATCGCTGGAAGTCCTGCAAAAAGCCACTGGCTTCCTGCGCAGTCAGCTTGCCCGAGCAGTAAAAATGCGTTTTACACCACAGTTACGCTTTCACTTTGATAACAGCCTCCGCCGTGGCGCTTATCTATCGTCTTTGATTGATGAAGCGGTCGGTAAGGAAAATGTCTCTCAGGAAGATGAAGGTTCTGTTAATAAGGGCTCTGGGGAATAATCATGGCACGTAGAAGTAGGCGTCCTCGCGGTCGTGCGATTGACGGCATTGTGGTGGTAGATAAAGTCTTTGGCGCTTCATCTAACGAAGTATTACAACGGGTAAAGCGCATTTTTAATGCGGCAAAAGCCGGCCATACCGGCAGCCTTGACCCGCTGGCAACCGGCGTTTTACCCATCTGTCTTGGCGAAGCTACCAAGTTTTCTCAATATCTGCTGGACTCTGACAAGTCCTATCGCACCACCATGAAAATGGGGGTGCAAACCACCACCGGAGATCGTGAAGGTGAAGTAGTAGAAGAGCGTGCCGTGAATGTCACTCGTGGTGATGTTGAAGCTATTCTGGATCGCTTCCGTGGTGATATTCAGCAAATCCCGAGCATGTTTTCGGCGCTCAAGCATAACGGCAAACCGATGTATGAATACGCCCGGGAAGGCATTGAGATTGAGCGGCCATCACGTACGATCACTATTCATCGTCTCGAGTTGCTCGACTTTGATGGTGATGAGTGTGTTCTCGAGGTGGATTGCAGCAAAGGTACTTATATCCGTACTTTGGTAGAAGATATTGGCCATGCACTGGGCTGTCTTGGTCATGTAGCCGAACTTCGTCGCTTGAAGGCGGGGCCGTACACAGAGCATCAGTCTTACGCTCTGGAAGAGCTTGAGGCCTTGCGGGATCAAGGGCGTAATACGGCTCTCACCGGTACAGGCGCCGCTGAATTTGCGGATCTTTCTGCTCAGGCAGACGAAATTGGACGTGATAACCTCGAAGAAGATCAGTTGCTGCGTCTGCGTGAATTGGCCAAAATCCGCAATAAAGCCGGTGATAAAGAGCTTGATGATGTGCTTCTGCCTCTGGATAGCGCTGTCAGCGACTGGCCTCAGGTAAAGCTGGGTGAAGCCAGTAGCTTTTATGTCAATCAAGGTAATCCGGTACAAGTACCTCAGGCTCCGGTTAGTGGTAATGTAAGAATTTATGGAACCGCTAAAGGTGCAGAAGGTCTCTGCTTCCTGGGTATTGGTGAAATTGACGATGATGGTCGTGTTGCGCCGAAGCGTCTCATAAAAGGCTGATTCACGCACCCAAGATATATTTGGACGCATTGCCATCGATGATGGTAGAATACGTCGCTTGTTTTATGGCTGGCTGTAAATATGCACGGTCACGCCGGTTCTTAATGCATATTCCAAGGAGAAGTTACAATGGCTTTGACTGTTGAAAAGAAAGCTGAAATCATCAAAGAATTCGGTCGTACTGAAGGTGACAGCGGTTCCCCTGAAGTACAGGTTGCTCTGCTGACTGCAAACATTGAAGGCCTGCAGGGTCACTTCAAGGCTAACCATAAAGATCACCACTCCCGTCGTGGTCTGATCCGCATGGTAAACCAGCGCCGCAATCTGCTGGACTACCTCAAGCGTAAAGATGTTGAGCGTTACAGCTCTCTGATCAAGCGTCTGGGTCTGCGTCGCTAATAGCCGTTATGGTTATCAGGAAGATGTGTTTTCGCATGGCTTCCTGCAGTCAAAGCACCGCCGTTGCATTTATTGTGACTGGCGGTGTTTTGCTATGTGGTATTGCTGTTTTCCAAACACATAACAGTACTGCCATCTAAAGAGGTTGGAGAGCATCTTCAACCATAAGTCGTTATCTTTGTCTGCGAGCTGTCGGCATGGGGTGCAATTCATAGTTCTCATGGCTCTTATGGTTCTCATAGCTGTGAATTATGAATTGCATCCATCTCTTGTGACGGTATGGATGCGGGCTGGGTAATGTCATTTTTGAATGAAGGAATATAAAGTGACACCAGTAACAAAAACATTCCAACTGGGTAATCAGACGATTACTCTGGAAACCGGTCGTATTGCCCGTCAGGCTTCTGGTGCGGTATTGGCGACTATGGGTGATTTGCAGGTCCTGGCAACCGTCGTTGGTGCCAAGTCTGCTCGTGAAGGTCAGGATTTCTTCCCGCTGTCAGTCCACTATCAGGAAAAAGTTTACGCTGCTGGTCGTATTCCCGGTGGTTATCTGAAGCGTGAAGGTAAGGCGTCTGAGAAAGAAACCCTGACTTCCCGTTTGATTGACCGTCCTATCCGTCCATTATTCCCTAAAGGCTTCATGAATGAAGTTCAGGTGATCATCACGGTTGTTTCTGTCGACAAACAAAATGACCCGGATATTCTGGGCATGATTGCCACGTCTGCTGCTCTGGCGATTTCCGGTATTCCGTTTGCTGGCCCTATCGGCGCTTCCCGTGTTGGCTTCACAGAAGACGATGGTTATATCCTCAATCCGTCTTACGAAAAGTTGAAAGAATCTGAGCTGGATATGGTAGTTGCTGGTACCCGCGATGCGGTTCTTATGGTTGAGTCTGAAGCTCAGGAGCTGACGGAAGACGAAATGTTGGGTGCTGTTCTATTTGCTCAGCAGGAATATCAGCCGGCGATCAAGGCGATCAGTGAGTTTGCTGCTGAAACCGGCAAGCCAACCTGGGACTGGAAACCAGCCGAAGAAAACGTACTCGTAAAAGAAGCCGTTGCAGCTGGTTTTGAACAGAAAATCCGTGATGCTTACGCGGTGACCATCAAGCAAGATCGTAACAATGCCCTGAATGCTCTGCGTACCGAAGCAGAAGCTGCTCTGGCTGGTGACGAAGAAGGCAAATTTGCCGCAGACGATATCACCAGTGCCTTCAGTAAGCTCGAAAAGAGTGTTGTCCGTGGCAACATTATTAATGGTCAGCCTCGTATTGATGGTCGCGACACCAAAACGGTTCGTCCGATTGCGGTTGAAGTGGGTGTTCTGAAAAAGACTCACGGTTCTGCCCTGTTCACCCGCGGTGAAACTCAGGCTATCGTGACCACTACGCTGGGCACCGCCCGTGATGCGCAGTTTATCGATTCTCTGGAAGGGGATTCTCGCGATCCATTCATGCTGCACTACAACTTTCCTCCGTACTCTGTTGGTGAAGCAGGTCGTATGGGGCCTCCGGGGCGTCGTGAAATCGGTCATGGCCGTCTGGCTCGTCGTGGTATTGCAGCCGTTCTTCCTACTCAGGAAGAGTTCCCATACACTGTTCGTGTGGTTTCTGAAATCACCGAATCCAATGGTTCCAGCTCGATGGCTTCCGTTTGTGGTTCTTCTTTGGCTCTGATGGATGCGGGTGTTCCTCTGAAAGCCCCGGTGGCCGGTATTGCCATGGGTCTGGTGAAAGAAGGTGATAAGTTCGCCGTTCTGACTGACATTCTGGGCGATGAAGATCATCTGGGTGACATGGACTTTAAAGTAGCGGGTACTTCAGAAGGTATTACTGCTTTACAGATGGATATCAAGATTGCCGGTATTACCGAAGAGATCATGGATATCGCTCTGGAACAGGCCATGAATGCGCGCCTGCATATTCTGGACGAAATGGGTAAAGTGATTGATAGCTCACGTACTGAGCTGTCCGCCAATGCCCCTTCCACTATGTCCCTGAAGATCGATCAGGAGAAAATCCGTGACGTCATCGGTAAGGGCGGTGCAACCATCCGTTCTATCTGTGAAGAAACAGGTGCTTCTGTGGATATTGAAGACGATGGTACTGTTAAAATCTTCGGTGACACCCGTGAAGCTTGTCAGGCAGCTTATGACAAGGTTTATGGCATCACCGCTGAAGCTGAAATCGGCAAGATCTACAAAGGTACAGTAACTCGTATTGTTGAGTTCGGTGCCTTTGTTAACATTCTGCCGGGTCAGGATGGTCTGGTGCATATCTCCCAGATCGCTGATCACCGTGTAGAAAACGTCGGTGACTATCTGAAAATGGGTCAGGAGCTGGACGTGGTTGTCCTGGATCTGGATAATCGTGGCCGGATCAAACTGAGCCTGAAAGAAGTGGCTCGCATCAAAGAACAGCAGGGCGACGCCGTAGCTGCTGAATAATAATGAGACGCCGAAGCTACTCTTCGGCTTTGATCGTACTGAAAACCGCCTGAAGTCTGATTAGGATTTTTGGCGGTTTTTTATTAGTCTCCTAAAAGGTTAAAACCACCGGCTTTAGCCGGTCAGCTTTAGCTATGATATCTTCTGCCCCAGACTTGAAGTAGGAGTGGGGCAATGGACTATAGATACGGCAGTCATACAGTCTTCAAGATTCAGTACCACTTTGTTTTTGTCACGAAGTATAGGTATCAAGTTCTGAAGGGGGATGTTGGTATCAGGGCGAGAGAACTAATACGAGAGACGTGCCAGGCCTTTGAAATTGATATCTTGAAAGGTGTAGTGAGTAAAGACCATGTCCACCTACTTTTGTCAGCGCCACCCAGCATATCGGCGAGTGACATAATGAGGAGAATCAAAGGTAGGAGTTCAGCCAAGCTATTTGAAAGTTTTCCCGATCTTAGAAAGAGGTATAGGGGGCGTCATTTCTGGGCAAGAGGCTTCTTCTGCGTAACTTCAGGGGAGGTGACAGAATCAATGATCAAAGAATACTTAGAGCACCATTTCGAGCCAAAAGTAGAGGACAATTTCAGGACTGAGGGCTAAATCAACGCGTCTTTGACGCGTCCGCTGGACTTTCAGTCCGTCATACTAACCCACCGGCTTTAGCCGGTGGTTGTTGAGTTCTGTCAGTTTGTCTTCAATAACGCCAAGAGTGGGTGATAGTTCAGACTCAAATGGAGATTTTTCTGTAACCCTAAATTCAGTAGTTGGATGTATTTTCTGGAAAGTTTCAGCGTTCTCAGCAAGGTGCGTCGTGCAATCAATGGCTGTAACTCTTTGCAAATGGCGCAATGCAGCGGAGGACTCTGGCATTTTTCAGAAAACCTCAGAGGGTTCTACCAACTTACTCAAAAGGTGAGTCAAGAACGCCTAACACAGCCTTAATTTCTGTAGTCAATAGAGAAACTCAAGCGTCCAGCTGCTGGATTTGGGGTTAAGCTTGATGGATAAAAATAAAGTGCCTTTGGCACTTTATTTTTATGGGCTGCAAAACAAACTCAGAGTCTATTCATCCAGGAAGCTGCGCAGATGATCGGAGCGAGTGGGATGACGCAGTTTGCGCAGAGCCTTGGCCTCGATCTGACGAATACGCTCACGAGTAACGTCGAACTGTTTACCCACTTCTTCGAGCGTGTGGTCGGTGTTCATGTCGATACCAAAGCGCATACGCAATACTTTCGCTTCACGAGCAGTCAGGCCAGAAAGTACATTCTTGGTAGACTCTTTCAGACCGGCACCTGTGGCTCGATCGATTGGAGACTGCATGGTTGCGTCTTCAATAAAGTCGCCCAGGTGGGAGTCTTCATCGTCGCCGATTGGCGTTTCCATAGAAATTGGCTCTTTGGAAATCTTCAGAACCTTGCGAATCTTGTCTTCCGGCATTTCCATGCGTATTGCCAGCTCTTCGGGTGTTGGTTCACGACCCATTTCCTGAAGCATCTGACGGGAAATACGGTTCAGCTTATTGATGGTTTCAATCATGTGAACCGGAATACGAATGGTGCGTGCCTGGTCAGCAATAGAGCGAGTAATGGCCTGACGAATCCACCAGGTAGCGTAAGTAGAAAATTTGTAACCACGGCGGTACTCAAACTTGTCTACCGCTTTCATCAAGCCGATATTGCCTTCCTGAATCAGGTCCAGGAATTGCAGACCACGGTTGGTGTATTTCTTGGCGATAGAGATAACTAGACGCAGGTTTGCCTCGACCATCTCTTTCTTGGCGCGACGGGCTCGGGCTTCGCCGAGAGACATCTTGCGGTTGATGTCCTTCACCTGTACCAGTGTCAGGTCAAAATCTTTCTCGATATTGACTAGCTTTTTCTGGGCACGGACGATTTCATCACGGAAGCGTTGAATCGCTTCGCCATAACCAGCACTGCCAGCAGAGACGGTTTCAATCCATTCAAGATTGGTTTCGTTGCCGGGGAAGGTTTTCAGGAACACTTTACGAGGCATTTTGGCTTTGCGAACACAGAGCTGCATAATGGCGCGTTCGCTGGAACGAATGCGCTCAACCGAGTTGCGAATGCGGAAAACCAGCATGTCGAAAATACGTGGTACCAGCTTTAGCGGCATAAAGAATTTAGCGACACCTTTGATGGCTTCGTTGGCTTCTTTGCTGCCGTGACCGTGAGCAATGATCGCAGCATCGGCGATTTCCAGAGCGGCTTTCAGTTTGTCGAAACGCTCTTTAGCTTCCTCAGGATCAAGGCCACCTGCATCTTCGTCTTCATCGCCATCGTCGTTGTTCTCATCCTTCAGGTCTTCTTCAGGCAGCTCTTCGACAGGTGTGTGAGGCGCGATTGGGGTACCATCATCTGGATCAATATAGCCACTGATGACATCCGTCAGTCGGCCTTCTTCTTCAACAATGCGGTCGTATTCATCAACAACGATTTGTACGGAGCCGGGAAAGTGTGCCAGCGCAGACATGACCTCGCGCCAGCCTTCTTCGATGCGTTTGGCTATCTGGATTTCACCTTCACGGGTGAGGAGCTCGACAGTCCCCATTTCACGCATGTACATTCGTACCGGGTCGGTCGTGCGACCCGCTTCCTGCTCAACGGCAGCCAGAGCTGCGGCAGCTTCTTCAGCGGCAGCTTCATCGGTATCAGCTTCAGCCATCAACAGAGTATCAGCGTCTGGAGCGGTCTCGTAGACGCTGATGCCCATGTCGTTGATCATGCGAATGATGTCTTCGACCTGATCAGGATCGGAAATATCTTCTGGAAGATGGTCGTTAACCTCCGCGTAAGTCAGGTAACCCTGCTCCTTACCGCGGCTGATAAGCTCTTTTAATCTGGATTGTTGTTGCGAATTTGCTGACATATCAACCCTTTAACAGCGGAATGTGACGAACCGGACAAAAAAACGTAAGCAGGCAATTATAGCTCATAAAATGAGTGGAGTACCACAGGACAACAGCTCGAATTTACTGGTGAGGTACAAGAAATCGTGTCCATGATATGAGTTTGCCTTCCCTGGTGTTTTCCAACCGCGTTTTACATTGGCTTTTTACATTGGGTGTGCGACCAATATTGCAGTTCCACCGGATATAGTGAAATTCAAGTATACCTAATAATTGTTCTTGTGCAGTTATTTTTTTTCAAGGTCTTTTTTTGCTTTTGCCTGTAAGGCGAGTTGAGCCATGCTCTGTGTGAATAGACGACGCTCTTCTTTACTCATCTGGCTTGGGCTTTTATTGTGCAGGGGTCTAAGCATGGCAAGGCGATCGGTTTTTTGTAGGTTCTGCTTGGTGCGTGTTCGAATTTCATTCAGCGTTTCCTGAAATTCGGTGAGATTGGGTTGAAGTGCTAACTCAAGACTGGCAAGCGTCTCAAGTCGTTTACCGTTATCGGTGCCGTACCACTGCGCGATGAGTGTGCCAGTATTTAGGGTAGGCTGCTCTTTGAGGGCTTTTAGCAGATCTAATAATAATTTGTTATCGGTGTCAGAGGGTAATACGAGTTCATCAATATTAAGCTGAACATCAATAGCAAACTCCGGGTTACACAGAAGTTGTCGTATGGCATAGCCGCTGGCAGAGAGTGGTTTTTTCTTTCCATGAGAAAACTGGTTGGCTCTGACGTTACCTTGATATGATGAACTATCGTTTTGTATTTGCTGATACTGATAATCGGAGTAGCCTGGTTCAGAATGAAAATCAAACGACGGTACGTCGTTATATTGATGTTGTGGTGCTGAGGCGATAACGGGAGTGGGGGTATCTTCAGCAGGCTCGTTGGCTTCTTCAAAATGTGTGCTGAGATACTGGCTATCCAGTCCGGTTATGTCAGACAGTTTTTTGATGAGTAATTGATGAAACAGCCCTTCCGGCAGTCGCTTCAGATAGGGGCCGGCCAGTTTGGCCAGTCTTGCCCGGCCATCCATAGTGCCAAGATCAAGGCCGTCTTCCAGCTGTTTGAATAAAAAATTATCCAGACTGAGCGCCTGATCTTTGATCAGTTCAAGAAATTGTTCCGCTCCAGACTGTCGCACCATGCTGTCCGGATCTTCGCCCTGAGGGAGAAACATAAAACGAGCCTGGCGACCGTCTTCCATGTTCGGCAGGGTGGACTCTAGTGCTCGCCAGGCGGCACGACGTCCGGCATCGTCCCCATCAAAGCAGAACACTACTTCAGGCACGACCTTGAACAATCGTTGCATATGATCGGATGTGGTTGCGGTTCCGAGGGTTGCTACGGAGTTGGTAATACCCTGCTGCGTCAGTGCGACTACATCCATATAGCCTTCGACCACAATGATTTTGCTCAGATTGCGGCTGGCTTGTCGCGCCTCGTAAAGGCCATAAAGCTCTTTACCTTTGTGGAAAATTGGTGATTCCGGGGAGTTCAGGTATTTGGGTTTTTCGTCGCCCAGAACCCGGCCGCCAAAGGCAATGTAGCGCCCACGACTATCCCGGATGGGGAACATAATCCGGTCTCTGAAGCGGTCGTAAATGCGATCGGCATCTTCGTTATGAACCAGCATGCCGGTTGTGATCAGTTTTTTCTCTTTTTCCGGCGAGGTGGCCAGTGCTTTTTGCAGATTATCCCAACCTGGCGGTGCAAAGCCGATTCCAAAAGATTCGCAAATACTGTTGTCCAATCCACGTTGCTTCAAGTAATGGATGGCTCTGGGTGAGTGAGTATGTTGCTGAAGCTGCTGTGTATAAAGTTTGACAGCTTTATCCATCAGCTCATAAAGCTCGCTGTTGTCGGGGCCCCGGCGCTTACTGGTTTGCTCGTGGGGGACTTCCAGACCAAGCTGTCCGGCGAGCGTCTCCACCGCAGTGGGGAAATCCAGATGATCGTGGTCCATCACAAAGCCAACGGCGTTGCCACTGGCACCGCAACCAAAGCAGTAATAGAACTGTTTATCAGGGCTGACGGTAAAAGATGGGGTTTTCTCTTTATGGAATGGGCAGCAGGCTGAATAGTTGCGGCCGGTTTTTTTCAGCTTCACCCGACTATCAACGACATCGATAATATCAACGCGGGAAAGCAGGTCGTCAATAAAATGCTGAGGAATCCGTCCGGCCATAATAATAAGTGCTGAGAATCTTTTTAAGGTAAAGAGTTCAGGGTAAAGAATATCCTACAACATTGCTCAGTGTTGCAGAAAGAAACTTATGGGGAGCAGGTGTTAGCCTAGTTTGTCTTTGACAATACGGCTAATTACAGACATGTCAGCACGACCTTGCGCCTTGGGTTTTACAATGCCCATTACCTTGCCCATGTCACGCATGCTTTCTGCGCCTGTGTCGGCAATGGCTTGTTCGACCAGTTGAGCAATGTCTGTTTCGGAAAGTTGTTCTGGTAGGAATTCTTTAATGACGTTCAGTTCTTGCTGTTCTTGTTCAACAAGATCAGCGCGCCCGGCTGCTTCGAACTGGCTCATAGCGTCGCGACGCTGTTTTGCCATTTTGTCCAGAGCGGCAAGGGCGCGCTGGTCATCAAGAGACTTTTCATCCACTTCGATGCGTTTGAGTTCAGCCAGTGCCAGTCTGATGGTGGCCAGACGGGCTTTGTCGCGATTGCGCATGGATTCCTTCATGGCTTTAGTCAACGTGTCTTTGACAGTGCAATCACTCATGGCTTTCTCCTTTATTTCATAGCGTCATTGGTATGGGCTATGAATACTCTCACATGATCGGTCGGATGTCAGTCTGCAATGATCAATTGATCAATACAGACGCTCACGACGACGCTGCTCGCGCTGCAGTTTCTTGAGATGACGCTTAACAGCAGCAGCGGCTTTGCGCTTGCGAACAGTAGTCGGCTTCTCGTAGTGTTCACGACGACGTACTTCAGCCAGGATACCGGCTTTTTCGCAGGAGCGTTTGAAGCGACGCAGAGCTACGTCAAACGGTTCATTCTCTTTAACTTTAACAGCAGGCATGCAGAGATCACCTTCCTTTATATAACAAGTAAATACAGCCAATGCTGCGTGGAGCCACTTCGCTATCCATCGGTACAGAATCAACCAATACAGAAGATAGATCAGTAACGTATTTTCAAGGGCGCGAATTTTAAAGGGTATTCGCAAAAAATGCAAAACCCGCCGCCATCGGTTATGCTTTGCGACCTCTGCAGTCTCCCTGTGGAATCAACTTCCAGTGACAGTAAACCGGCTTGCCGACAAGCGATAGCGCTTGTGATATGCAGCCCATAGCAGGTTTTAAGAATGATTGTTCTCGGGATAGAAACCTCCTGCGATGAAACCGGAATTGCCCTTTACGACAGTAAAAAAGGGCTTCTGGCAGATGCACTTTATAGCCAGATTGACATGCACACCGATTACGGTGGTGTAGTTCCCGAACTTGCGTCCAGAGATCACATACGGCGGGTGATTCCGCTGATCAACCAGTCATTGAGAAAGGCAGGTCTTGAGAAAAGTCACATTGATGCTGTGGCTTATACGCGTGGTCCTGGCTTGATTGGTGCTCTGATGGTTGGTGCCTGTACTGCCAAAGCCATGGCCTGGGCCTGGGGTGTGCCTGCGGTGGGTGTGCATCATATGGAAGGTCATTTGTTAGCGCCGATGCTGGAAGACAACCCGCCGGAGTTTCCTTTTGTTGCCCTGTTGGTTTCCGGCGGTCATACCCAGTTGGTGCAGGTGGATGGTATTGGCCGTTATAAACTGCTGGGTGAGTCGGTGGACGACGCGGCCGGTGAAGCCTTTGATAAAGTTGCCGCTATGCTGGGGCTTGATTATCCGGGCGGGCCAGCGATATCTAAACTGGCTGAGCACGGTGTATCTGGTCGTTTTCGATTCCCCCGACCGATGACCGATCGTCCCGGACTGGATTTCAGTTTCAGTGGTCTGAAAACATTCACTCTGAACACTGTTGCCAAATGCAAAGGTGAACACGGCAAACTCACTGATCAGGACAAAGCCGACATTGCCAGGGCGTTTGAAGAAGCTGTAGTGGATACCTTAGCGATCAAATGCCGCCGGGCTTTGCAGCAAACCGGCTTTAAACAGCTGGTGATTGCTGGCGGTGTTAGTGCTAACAAACGTCTGCGTGCAGGTCTGGACTCAATGGTTTGTAAAGAGAAAAGCACCTTGCGTTACGCTCGTCCTGAGTTTTGTACCGATAATGGTGCCATGATTGCCTTTGCCGGAACCCGGCGATTGCTCGCCGGACAAATTGAAGCGCACGATGTCGCCCCCATCCCACGCTGGCCTATGGAAGAACTGGAAGCTGTCTGAATGCATGACGTTGATAAAGATATTGTCAAAATAGAAAAGATTGAAACTCAGGCTATCATTGGTGCTTATGAGTTTGAGTGGCATGCACCACAACCATTGATTCTTGATCTGGAACTGACCACCAATTTCAATAAGGCGTTTGCCAGTGATGCGCTGGATGATGCCCTGAATTATGACGCCATCACGCAAACCGTTCGTGCTTTTTGTGAGCAGTCCCGATATGAGTTGCTGGAAACGTTGGCCGGAGGCATTATTCGTAAGGTAATGGATGAATATCCTGTGGATAAAGTGGGGGTTAAAATCCGTAAACCCGAAGCGTTAAAAAAGGCGCTGGCAACTATCTGGTGCGAACGTACCCGTGAGCAAATGGACAAGCTGACACTGTTGGAGAAAGCGTGACACGATATTTTATCGGAATAGGTTCCAATGAAAAGGCCCATGAAAACTGCCAAAAGATGATTGCTGCCTTAAGGCAGCAGTTTGGCGATATTCAAATCAGTCAGATTATTCAGACAAAATCCTTTGGTATTGAGGCGCCGGATTATCTTAACGCTGTTGCCTGTATTGAAACGGAGATGGATCATGCGACACTGAACAAGTGGTGCAAATGGCAGGAAAAACGGTTAGGTCGCGACCGCCAGCAAATACTCTGTCACGCAGACCTCGATATTCTTCTGGCGGTAGAAGAGCATGAACCTGTGAATACGCATTCGGTGCAAGAAACTTATTTTCACCCCTTGATTGCAGAACTGCAATCGTAGGTCGGCTTCAGTGAAGCCGACAATCAAGCCATCAAAGCGCACCGACCTCAAAATCTACCTTCATTAGTTCTTAGCGTTTTTGTGCGCTCTTTGAGCGCATTGTCGGCTTCCCCCGAAGGAATAAGCCGATCTACCCATCGGATTTTGTGTGCTTCGATTGATTTCGTGTTTCTATCCTATTAATTAATTCAATTTCAATTCTGTTGCTCTAAATCATTAAATTTATCAGAGACTTAAAGCACTGTATCGCGTTTGGCAGTCGTCAGGCTTGCTCGGCTAAATCTGATTAAAAAAGAGGCAGTAAATGGCTAATCCTTCTGAGAAAAAAACAGGCGGTTGTCCCGTCATGCACGGGGCGGTAACGAGTAATGGTGATGCGAATCCGGTGTGGTGGCCGAAAACACTGAATCTCGATATTTTGCACCAGCAAGACAACAAAACGAATCCAATGGATGCGGGGTTTAATTATCGCGAGGCGGTTAAAACCCTGGATTTTGCCGCACTGAAACAAGATCTGACTGAACTGATGACGGATAGCCAGGAGTGGTGGCCTGCAGACTGGGGGCATTATGGCGGCCTGATGATTCGTATGTCCTGGCACGCAGCCGGTACTTATCGTATTGCCGATGGTCGTGGTGGTGCCAGCACGGGCAACCAACGTTTTGCACCTCTCAACTCCTGGCCCGATAATGCGAATCTCGATAAAGCCCGCCGACTGCTCTGGCCCATCAAAAAGAAATACGGCAATAAACTGAGCTGGGCGGATCTCATTGCTTATGCGGGCACTGTCGCTTATGAATCCATGGGGCTGAAAACATTCGGCTTTGCTTTTGGTCGTGAAGATATCTGGCATCCGGAAAAAGACATTTACTGGGGCTCAGAAAAAGAGTGGTTGCAATCCAGCGATAAAGAAGGTGGTCGCTATTCCGGCGAACGCAATCTTGAAAACCCGCTGGCAGCGGTCATGATGGGGCTGATTTATGTCAACCCTGAAGGTGTTGATGGCAACCCTGACCCATTAAAAACCGCTCAGGATATGCGTGTCACCTTCCATCGTATGGCGATGAACGATGAAGAAACCGTTGCCTTGACCGCCGGTGGCCATACGGTGGGTAAGGCGCATGGTAATGGTAAGGCGGACATTCTCAGTGCAGAACCGGAAGCCGGTGAGCTGGAAGATCAGGGGATGGGTTGGCTGAACAAACAAGGTCGTGGTGTTGGTCGTGATACCGTTACCAGCGGCATTGAAGGTGCCTGGACAACCCATCCGACGCAGTGGGATAACGGTTACTTTGAGCTTCTGTTCAAATACGACTGGTGGCTGAACAAAAGCCCTGCCGGTGCCTGGCAGTGGGAGCCGGTTGGCATTACTGAAGAAGATATGCCAGCGGATGTTGAAGACCCCACCATTCGTACCATGCCAATCATGACCGATGCTGACATGGCGCTAAGGTTTGACCCTACCTACCGCAAAATCTCTGAGCGTTTCCGTGACGATCCGGCTTATTTCTCCGAAGTGTTTGCCAAAGCCTGGTTCAAACTGACTCACCGGGATATGGGGCCAGCCACCGGTTATATTGGCCCTGAGTCACCAGAAGAAGCGCTGATCTGGCAGGATCCGGTACCTGCTGGTAACACCGAATACGACGCAGAGGCAGTGAAAGCAAAAATTGCAGCCAGCAATCTGAGCGTTGGTGAATTGGTTGCGACGGCCTGGGACAGTGCCCGTACCTTCCGTCATTCTGACAGGCGAGGTGGTGCTAATGGTGCCCGTATTCGCCTGGATTTCCAGAAAAACTGGGAAGGCAACGACCCCGAACGTCTGAATAAAGTGCTGGCAGTACTGGAGCCCATTGCTGCAGAAACCGGTGCCAGTGTAGCGGATGTTATCATTCTAGGGGGTAATGTGGGGCTGGAACAGGCCATCGAAGCGGCTGAACTCAATATTCCTGTGCCTTTCTCCAAAGGTCGTGGTGATGCCACTCTGGAGCAAACCGATGTTCAATCTTTCTCTGTACTGGAACCCGTGCATGACGGTTTCCGTAACTGGCAGAAAAAAGACTATGCCGTGACAGCAGAAGAAATGTTGCTGGATCGTGCACAGCTGCTGGATCTGACGGCACAAGAAATGACCGTTCTGATCGGCGGTATGCGTGTACTGGGTACAAACTATGGTTCTACCAAGCACGGTGTCTTCACGGATAAAGAAGGGGTTCTGACCAACGACTTCTTCGTCAATCTGGTGGACATGAACTATGTCTGGAAACCGGCCAGTAAGCGCCTGTATAACATCTGCAATCGTCAGACCGGTGATGTGAAATGGACAGCAACCCGCGTTGACCTGGTGTTTGGTTCTAACTCGGTTCTGCGTGCTTACGCTGAGTTGTATGCTCAGGATGATAACAAGGAAAAATTTGTTCGTGACTTTGTGGCGGCATGGACAAAGGTAATGAACGCGGATCGTTTCGACCTTGCCTGATTTTACATGTCGGTTTGAACGTAGGCCGGCTCCCGTGAAGCCGGCAATAAAGTCATCAAGGCGCACCGGCATTTAAATTGAGGTCCGGCGTTTTTTGCAGTTTTGTGCGCTCTTTGAGCGTTGTCGGCTTGTCCCTTCGGGGCAAACCGACCTACGTGTTATACCAATCCTGCCTTCTAACTACCGTAATGAGCATGGCAGGCTGGTCGTCAGCGCAAGGCGGAATGACGAGTAATAGCGTAGTTAGAAGGTAGGGTTGGTATTACAACGCCGCTTCAACCTGTTTGAATTCCTCGGTGATTTCCTCGGAAGGTTCTGATGTCATTAAGCTGAATACAACAATAGCTACAGTGGCAAACACAATGCCCGGTACGATTTCATACACATCAAATAACCCGCCGCTTAACTGCTTCCACACAACCACCGTAACACCACCTGTAATAATGCCTGCCAGAGCTCCAGCGAAATTCATCCGCTTCCAGAACAAACTGAGTAGCAGTGCCGGGCCGAAAGCCGCACCGAAACCAGCCCAGGCATAAGACACCAACCCAAGAACAGAGCTGTCCGGAGTCATTGCCAGAGTCAGGGCGATCAGAGCAATAAAGACAACCGAGATGCGGCCGACCAGCAGTACTTCTTCTTCGGTGGCGTCTTTGCGAATCAATGCTTTGTAGAAATCTTCAGCCAGTGCGGAAGAAGAAACCAGCAGCTGAGAATCGGCAGTACTCATAATGGCGGCAAGAATAGCGGCCAGCAGAATACCGGCAACCACCGGATGGAAGATAGCGTTAACCATGATCATAAAGATGGTTTCGCCATCATTGAGTGTAGCGCTGGTGCTGCTCATATACATCAGTCCCACCAGTCCGACCATGATCGCACCCAGCATGGACAAACCACTCCAGGTCACTGCAATACGACGGGCGGCAGGTACATCCTTTTCAGAACGGATACCGGCGAAACGAGCCAGAATGTGAGGCTGACCAAAATATCCCAATCCCCAGGCCAGTAATGAAACAATGGTAATCCAACTGAGTGCTTTGCCTTCGGCATCAGTGAAAGGATCGAGTAGTTCGGTATTATACGCTTCCAGCTGTTCAAACAGACCTATATCACTTTGGCCGTTTTGCAGAGCAATAACGGGCACAATCACCAGTGCTGCAGCCATCAGCAAACCTTGCACTAAATCGGTCCAGGACACCGCCAGAAAACCACCAAATAGCGTATAAGAAATAATGCAAACGGTACCAATAATCACTGCCCAGGTGTAATTCAGACCAAAGACCGTCTCAAACAATTTGCCTCCGGCCACCAACCCTGAACTGGTGTAAAACAGGAAAAACAAAAGAATAAAGAAAGCCGAGACCACTTGTAATGTTTTGGACACATCACGAAAACGGTTGGTGAAAAACTCTGGCAACGTCAGGGCATTGTTTGCGGTGGCACTGTATACACGCAAACGACGCGCCAGTAACAGCCAGTTCAGCCAGGTGCCTATCAGTAAGCCACCGGCCAGCCAGAAAGCCTCTACTCCGGAAGCGAAGGCGTAACCGGGTAAGCCCAGTAGCAACCAGCCGCTCATATCAGAAGCGCCGGCACTTAATGCAGCAGGCCAGGGCCCCAGAGTTCGGCCACCGAGAAAATAATCGGAGGAGTCAGATGTGCGTTTCCACGCCCAAAAACCAATCAATAGCATGATCGTAAGATAAACAATGAAGGTGCTGATAATGGCACCAGAGTCTGCAGACATAAAAGTCATCCATTATTTATTGTTATTAACAAAATGCACCATCGGAGTGCGTGATTGGGAGCTATCGTACTACAACCTTGAATGTGGAGGCGAGTCAAATTATCGGTCGACTTCGGCCCTTCGGGTGGAAACTAACCTATAACGCTCAGCTTGGTTAGTGCAATTCATTTCAGAATGTGGAACGAGATAATCAATTTCATACTTTGCCTGATATACTTTGCCAGTTAATTGATATTTGGATGTAAACAATGCACAGACTCAAAGGTCTCTACGGGGTAACCGACAGCCAGTTGCAACCGGATGACCGTATTCTTCTGGAAACGGTTGAGCAGGCGCTGATGGGGGGAATGAAGGTACTTCAGTACCGTGATAAAAGTCTGGATAACGACAAGCGTTTCCGCCAGGCTGGTGCTTTAAAAGTGTTGTGCCATAAATATCAGGCGCTGTTGATTATCAATGATGATGTTGAACTGGCCATTGCCGTTGAAGCTGATGGCGTTCATCTTGGTCAGCAAGATGAAACCCTAACCAATGCCCGCAAACGTTTGGGTGATTACGCCATTATTGGCATTAGCTGCGAAGGTTCTTTAGAACAGGCAAAAACAGCCGTAGAACAGGATGCTGATTATATAGCTTTTGGTCGTTTCTTCCCATCGCGCACCAAGCCTGATGCAAAGCACGCGGATATCAATATCTT
Organism: Endozoicomonas sp.; assembly: GCA_965199185.1. Classification (GTDB taxonomy): domain Bacteria; phylum Pseudomonadota; class Gammaproteobacteria; order Pseudomonadales; family Endozoicomonadaceae; genus Endozoicomonas. The sequence continues at coordinate 90,008 of CBDAQW010000013.1, forward strand.
GCCAGAAGCTCGCACACGCTTCGATTTGCCCATTGTAGCCATTGGTGGAATTACTGTGGATAATGCTTCGGAACTGATCAAAGGGGGGGCAGACATGCTGGCTGTTGTTCACAACCTGTTTGCCGCTCAGGATATTCAGGGGCGCGCCAGAGATTTCAATGCCCTGTATCAGAAGTGATGCCCTGCTTATAAACACATTCATATATTGATGATGGCCGCTTTCACATAAGGATCTGTTTTCATGCTTAGCTCTTCAGAATTATTTGATGATGCTCAAACCGTTATTCCCGGCGGAGTGAACTCGCCTGTTCGTGCCTTCAAGGGGGTCGGTGGCAAGCCTGTTTTTTTCAAAAAAGCCAAAGGCGCACACCTTTATGATGTAGAAGGCAACGAACTGATCGATTACATCGGCTCCTGGGGGCCTATGATTCTCGGTCATAATCATCCTGATGTCGTTGGTGCCGTTCGTGATCAGGCATTGTCTGGCCTGAGCTTTGGTGCACCAACCGAGCTGGAAACCCGCTTGGCAAAAATGGTTCGCGAGATGGTGCCTTCCATGGAATTGCTGCGTATGGTCAACTCAGGCACCGAAGCCACTATGAGTGCCATTCGTCTGGCCCGAGGTTTTACCGGTCGTGACCGCATTGTTAAATTTGAAGGCTGCTATCACGGACACTCCGATTCTTTGCTGGTTAAGGCGGGTTCCGGGGCTTTAACTTTAGGTGTACCCAATTCTCCCGGTGTTCCTGCAGCTTTGGCAGAACATACTATTACTTTGACGTATAACAATCTTGCTCAGGTAGAAGAAACCTTCAAAGAAATGGGTAATGAAATTGCCTGCATCATCATTGAACCTGTGGCGGGCAATATGAACTGCATTCCTCCGGCTACAGGTTTCCTGGAAGGCATTCGTCGTATTTGTGATGAATATCAATCCGTACTGATCTTTGATGAAGTGATGACTGGCTTCCGTGTGGCTGCCGGTGGTGCTCAGGCTTATTACGATGTGAAACCTGATCTAACTACTTTGGGTAAAATCATTGGTGGTGGTTTGCCTGTGGGTGCCTTTGGTGGTCGCCGGGAGATTATGGAACATCTTGCACCACTGGGTCCTGTTTATCAGGCTGGTACTTTGTCCGGTAATCCGCTGGCAATGGCGGCGGGTATTGCTACGCTCGAAAACCTGTCTCGCCACGGCTTCCATCAATCACTGTCTGAAAAAGCCGCAGCGCTGCTTGCCGGTCTGCAGGCGCTGGCTGATAAGGCGGGGATTCCTTTCACCACGTCTCAAGTGGGTGGTATGTTTGGGTTATTCTTCACTGACCAGAAGGAAGTGGACTGTTTTGATAAAGTCATGGCCTGCGACACCGAACGCTACGGCAAGTTCTTCCATACCATGTTGAAAAACGGTGTTTATCTGGCACCTTCTGCGTTTGAAGCTGGCTTTATCTCGATTGCTCACGGCGAAGCAGAACTAAATGCCACGCTCCGGGCTGCTGAAAAAGCATTCGCATCGTTATCCTGAGGTTTATGCAAAAAGAGTGATGATAAGTTCTCTGGCTATTTCCGATGCAGTGCTGGCATTCTCCAGTATTTTTGCTGTTTTCCTGATGGTTCAGCGCAACGTTTTTGCCGACATTCATCGATTGTCAGCAAGCTGTGCCATGCTGGGCTTTCTTCTGATGGCAATGGCTTCTGTGGTTGGTAGTCTGCGTTATGGCATTTCTGAAAGTTGGGCAGATCCACACGACATGTTGATGAATATTGCTATGTTCATGTCGCCACCATTGATTGGTATTGCCTCTTGTCTCGGACTGATGACCAAGAGCTGGAGTTCTTCTGCCTGGGGGCGGCTGATACTGAGTGTCTGCCTTATTTATGAGGTCTCCCGCTGGAATGGTCTTGAAATTATCTACAGGGATCTGCAACTGGCGATCATTGTCGTCTGTATTTTGACTCTGGCGATTCGTTCTGCACTGCCTTCGGGACCAAGATGGCTCGTCATTTTATCTCTTTGCAGTTATTTTATCGGCGTGCTGGTGATTGGTACTCAGGGAACATTAGCTGGGTATTTACGGCTTGATCTATTCCGTTACCTGGTTGGGCTTGGCAATCTGTTATTAAGTAGCGGCATATACTTAATCATGAAAAACAGTTATCCACAGATAGAAGAATCATAAAGGGGGTTTTGATTCAATGGCACGCATTTAAGCCTGCGTGCCTGAGATCTCGAATGTTAAATACCCCGTCATATGAATCATATCTTCTGATTCATTGTTCAGACGCACTGCTTCGTTATAACTCTGGCCACATAGCTTGCTATGCTCCCGTCGTTGCGGTTTGCTTAGCACCCGCCCAATGAATCAGAAATATTCGATTCCATATAACCGGGTACTTAGCGCTTTTTATACTATGACACTGTCAGCGATATTGACCGGCTTGTTATAAAAAACCAATCAACGGTTTTATAAGATAGTGCAACATTCATCGCTAATGAGGGAGGTGCAAGATGAATCAATCGAACAAAGTCGGTCCTATATACCCATCATTACAGGAATTTTACGCAACATCACCGACAAATCAGACAACGACTGAGCCTTCAGGGCTGTTTAATCAGAGCAAAGTCGTGCCCATACAAAGCAATGATAAACCAAGTCTGCAAAAGCAGACTCTTTGGGCCGGAACCGTAGTAGACGACAAACCCATTACTAAGCGCCAAACCGAGAGTTTGTGGGCAAAGTTCTGCAATATCGTTACTAAGATGGCAAAGGCAGTCGCAGTAGCTACCGGATATGGCGTGTCGGGCGCAATCGCAGGCGCGCTCAGTGGTCATTGCGTCGGCACGTTGGCCGCAGTGGCCGGCACTTTCGCTACAGTACCGGCAGGGATTGTCGTTGGTGCCGGTATTGGCTTTATCTGCGCCTTTATAGTCGGATTTATTTCCTATTGTAAATACGGGCTACCTGCGGGTTAACCCTTTTCATAAAATGACGCAACATTATAACCCAACCAAGGAGGTTCAAGATGGTCACAGAACAAGGATTGAACTCTACATCACCTTCATCAGTATTGCCTTATGCAGGCACACAGACAAATCAGGGGATAATTGAGTCTTCAGGGCAGTTTAATCAGTGCAAAGTTACAGCAGCACAAGGCCATGATGGGCTAAGCCTGCAAAGGCAAGACTTTCTTGTCGAAAACGCAATGGATGACAAACCCATTGCTAAACGCAAAACCGAGAGTTTGTGGGCAAAGTTTTGCAATGCTGTCATCAGAATGGTGAAACCAGCAGCACTTGCTAGCGCGGATGCAATGGCTGCTTCAGGCGTAGGAGCGATCTTAGGCAGTACGATCGGTCTGATTGTCGCCTCTGTAATAGCCTCTCCTGCCGCTATATTTGTAGGGATTGGCATCGGTGCCGCTATTGCCTTCATTCTGGGCTATATTGCAATGGCACTGACTTAAGCCGCTTTCCCTTGGTACTGCTTCAGTCTGCGAGCCTCAGCTCTCGAGTGTTGTAGCCTTTTATGCGGCTTTGGTCGTCGCTTTACAGCTCTTGGCTCTGACCTTCCCGGACGATTACCAACAACATGCTGGCTTATTATTTCCAGCATGTTGGCGATCTTCTCTTCCAGCCAGCCGCCGCACGCTCCCAGTAATGTCTGGTGGAAGGATACCAGCGTTTCCTGTGCCGCTTTAAAGCTGATCTCTCTGGGCATTTTCCTGATGCGCACTGCTGCCTTACCCATAAGGGCGCGTATCACGTTGTAAACCAACAGGTTCACTGAAATTTCTTTTCTCACCATTTCCGGACTTTTGCACCGGAGCATTTCCATTTGCATAGTGGTTTTGATCACATCAAAATCGGTTTCAACGTGCCAGCGCTTCAGATACAGGCCGATGATCTCGGTACGAGAATACTCTTCAGCATCCAGTAACGTGGTGGCGATTATACGGGTCTTATTTTTGACGGCACGAATAACCAGCTCCTCAGGCATCTGATCGTATAATTCCCGGCTCATCCATTCCGGTCTTGCAGGGCGTGTTAACCTGAACAGCCCGTCTTTGTTACCCAACCGTTGGTAGTACTTTCTGAAGTCAATAAGTCGTGCACCGTTTTTCTCAAACACCACATCTGCCCCGGCATGCAGCACAAGGGCCAGCAGGAAATAGTTTTCAAAATTCGCATCACCCAGCAGAATGTCGCCAGCACGCAGATGAAACAGGAGCCTTCTGAGCAGGGCTTGCTCACCCGTCTCTTTGCCCTGGTAAGGAGCTGCTGCATAATCGAGTAACGCACCACTGCCAAGGGATATCAAAACAAGAATTCTAAGAACAGGGAAACCAAGCCCTTTTTTTGGGTGTCAGGCTGGGGGTATTCCTGTTGGTTTTTCTCGGTGTCCGGCATTAAGAGTGTTGAGCCGTCAGTGATCAGAACTCGGCGTTGATGCCAGAGGTAGGATTCTGGTGAGGCGCTGTCGAGGTTATTACCTGAGGTGCGCAACAGCACGTTAATTGATTCCTCTGTTAACCGCTGCCGTGCTTTGGTATACGCACCGGTTCCGGTATTGGAAGGCTTGTTACCATTGACGGCCTGATCTCTTGCCTCATCAATAAGGACGTGTCGGCATGACTTGGTGTCGCTGGCGACCTGCTTCATGAACAGGGTTAAGGTTTTAGTGGGAGGAAAGTCCCTGGCTCTGAAGCCAGGATAACTTGCCTGAAAAGCGTTGAGGTCATCAGGGGTGAGAATCGCTGACAGTGCATCGTTGCCAGTTTGGGCAAATTGACGGAGGCAATCATTAGCGAGGGACAGAAATTCAGGGCTACACTGGGTCATGGCTTGCTCGGGGAGAGGAAATGGTTAAAAGACTGTTATAGTCGTTTTTCTTCTCGGGCAAGCCTTGGTGTTTCAGAGAATGAGCCTTAAGTCAGTGCCATTAGGCTATATTGGCGGATTCATGATCCATTTCAACCCGGAAACGACCGACTGATCAACCACTCTATCCGCCAACCAGAGACCGTTAAACCACCACTACGGTCTCTGGCTTCTGTTGGCCGGTGCGATGTTCATGACACATCGCGGTTGCGTTGTTCCGATAAATATAATTCAGTTCAGATTAAATTATATTGCATGTGGTCTTGGGGTGACGGCAATGTAGAACATACCTGCGTTCGCCCTGGGCGTGTCAAAGGGGCAGTGGTATTCTTAGTGCTTTCTTTATTGCTGCTCCCCTTGGGCGCAGCTGCAGGGTAACTTTGTAATTCCAAGATTTTGATGCCGTCCATTGAGGTTGTCACAGGGTAACCATCATCAGGACTGAAGCTGGGGGTGACCCAGATATGAGATTCTTTGAAGGTGTGTACTCTTTTTGCAGATAAACCTCTCTGCTGTAAATAATTCTTTGGCAATGGAGGAAAATAATATCTCAGGGAAGTTTTACCGACGAAAAGTTAATTTCATGATAGTCGTTAATGAAGTGTGCTTTTATTAGTCTCCTAAAAGGTTAAAACCACCGGCTTTAGCCGGTCAGCTTTAGCTATGATATCTTTTGCCCCAGACTCGAAGTAGGAGTGGTGCAATGGACTATAGATACGGCAGTCATACAGTCTTCAAGATTCAGTACCATTTTGTTTTTGTCACGAAATATAGGTATCAAGTTTTGAAAGGGGATGTTGGTATCAGGGCGAGAGAACTAATACGAGAGACGTGCCAGGCCTTTGAAATTGATATCTTGAAAGGTGTAGTGAGTAAAGACCATGTCCACCTACTTTTGTCAGCGCCACCCAGCATATCGGCGAGTGACATAATGAGGAGAATCAAAGGTAGGAGTTCAGCCAAGCTATTTGAAAGTTTTCCCGATCTTAGAAAGAGGTATTGGGGGCGTCATTTCTGGGCAAGAGGCTTCTTCTGCGTAACTTCAGGGGAGGTGACAGAATCAATGATCAAAGAATACTTAGAGCACCATTTCGAGCCAAAAGTAGAGGACAATTTCAGGACTGAGGGCTAAATCAACGCGTCTTTGACGCGTCCGCTGGACTTTCAGTCCGTCATACTAACCCACCGGCTTTAGCCGGTGGTTGTTGAGTCCAAGACTCTTAAGGTTAGTAAAAACCTCTCATTGTTTCCTCTGTCCGTTTTGTGACAGGCAGGAACTGACAAAGCCAATTCCTGCAAAAGTGACAAACAAGCACTTAATTACCTTAATATTCGGTAATTTTGTCAACATCGATAATATAAAGTGCATCGGTGTATTCAGAAGTATTTGTTTCTACCCTGAACCTTCCCTGCACCCAAAACGGAATATAACCGGCATCCTCCACCCGAATTCCCTTGGGGTATTTTACATAGATGGTCTGATTAGGTGGCGGTGGCGGCACATGGATGCAGGAGCCCGCTGTCGGCACTAGCAGGAGTTCAGTGGCGATCTGATCTTTATTCAGGTTCAGAGGCACCAAATAACCGGGCATTTTGGTATATGTACCATCCAAAGAAGATACTGATTGTTTGCCCAGCTTTTCCACATAGGCGTTAATTTCCTTTTGTTTCAACTTGCCAGCCTGAAAATTCTCCATAAACACCGGATCAATGGGCGGAATCAGTTCATCCCAGGTAATATCTGTGATTTTAGTGGCAGCGGGTTTTTCCGGTGCCTTTGGTGGCACTGGTCTGGCAAACGCTGTGAAGCTATTAACGGTCAGTACAGCCATCAAAGTCAGTGTTCTTGCTGTTATCATTTAATTTTTACCTCTATACCCGCACTGTTAAGCCATCAGCCAGAGAGTTACGATAAGCCCGCCAGGCTGGAATCGCACCTAACACCACAGCACAAAGCATAATGGTAACGGCCATCATTAGTTCATAGGTTCCGGGGAGTGCAATGCTGATATGCAGACCCAGCGTATTTTGTAGTATCGGCTGAATAATGAACAGCAACCCATAGAGTAACCCAAAGCCGAGCATAGTACCGGCAAACGCATAGAGAACCGACTCAAACACCATTAATTGGAATATATGTCTTGGCTGTGCTCCTACTGACCGCAGAATAGCCATCTCCCGTCGTCTTTCGTTAAGAGAAGATAGAATGGTTGTCAGCATGCCGACCAGCCCGGCAATAACCACCATTACTGATATGGCCAGCAGTGCGGTTTCCGCAGTACCAATTAATTGCCAGAGTTCTTGCAAGGCAACACCGGGCAGGATCGCGGTCATGGTTTCATCCGCATATTCATTAATACGACGCTGGTAACGAAAAGCCGCAACACGGGATTTAAGCCCCACATAGAAAGCGGTAATACCCTTAGGTTGAAGATCCATCTTTAATGTCTGAGCGGCAGACATTTCCATACCCTTTATAGGCGCTGCACCGTTTCGCCAGTCAATATGCAGAGCTTCAATGCCTTCCAGAGAGGTCATCACCACTCTGTCCATCGGCGTGCCGGTTGGCTTAAGAATACCGGTGATCGTGAAGGGTTTATCATCGTGCTCCTGTAATGATTTTCGCTCAACACCGTGCGAGATGGTGATTTTCTGGGCGATGTTATAACCCAGTTTTGCCGCGACTTCTGAGCCGATGACCGTTTCAAAAACACCCGTAAATGGCTCTCCTTCTTTCAGGCTGAGTGCCTGATCATTACCATAGCGATAGTCTGAAAAAATAGCCTGACTGGTGCCTACTACCCGATAGCCACGATGAGAGTCACCGAGTGAAATGGGAATAGCCCATTTTACAGCCTGATCTGATGTCAGTTTGTTGTAGGTTTCCCAGGTAATATTGTTAGTGGCATTGCCAATATGAAAAACCGAATAGAGCAGCAGGTTCATTGAACTGCTTCGGGCACCGACGATCAGATCAGTGCCTGAAATAGTGCTGGTAAAACTGTTTTTAGCTTCAACCCGAATTCGCTCTACTCCCAGTAATAGCGCAACACTGACGGCAATAGAGAAGACAGTCAGTAAAGCCGTTGTCTTGCGATTGTTCAGGCTTTTCAGAGCCATTTTCATAAGGTGCATATTATGGCTCCTGTGATTTTACCGTGTTTTGAGCTGCACGATTAATGTCGTTTAATGAAATGGAACGATCAAACAGAGATTCCAGCGTCGGATCGTGACTCACAAAAATGAGCGTATTTCCCGCCGCCTCACACTCATTGAACAAAAGTTTGATGAAGGCTTCTCTGGTATCAGTATCCAATGCTGAAGTCGGTTCATCAGCAATCACCAGTTCCGGATGACCAATCAACGCTCTGGCGACGGCAACACGCTGTTGCTGACCAATACTCAATTCTGTGACTGATCGCTTTACGGTGTCTTCACCACTGAGATTAAGGCTGGATAACAGACGACGAGCTTCTTCTTCCTGAGTGAACCCTTTTTGCTGAACATTAAGCTGCCTTTTATCTGAAAAGCTCAGGGGCAAGGTGATGTTTTCAATCAATGACAAATAAGGAATCAGATTGAACATCTGAAAAATAAAACCAATATGGTGCGCCCTGAAGCGATCCCGCCGGGTAGCGGATAGCTGGCCAATATTCTGCCCAAGCACGTTAACCTGCCCTTGGTCTGGTGTCAGCACACCTCCCAGCAAGCCAAGCAGTGTAGTTTTGCCTGAACCTGAAGGTCCCCGGATAAATATTTTCTCGCCGGGCATTATGCTTAAGTCAGGAATATCCAGTACCGGATTCCCCTGTTGCCAGGAAAACAGCAGCTGATTCAGCTGAATAACAGGTTTGACGGAATCGTTCAGAGAGCTATTCATATCAGAGTGCTGCCTCTGGTTTTGCTGGGGCTAGAGTGACTTTAACAGAACCCCTGTCGGTTAAACCCTGCAGGCTCAGTTTCTCACTACGCTCAAAACGATTGAATAAATCTGTTTTTATGCTGCTCAGATTTGCTGGCACATTACAGGTGAAGTTGTAAGTAGCCTGAAGATCCAGATGTTCAGAATGATCATGGTGGTCGTGCTCATCATCATGCTTACTGTCGTGGTGGTGATTATGGTCGTCGTGATGATCATGCTTGCTGTCGTGGTGGTGATCATGGTCGTCATCATGATCATGGCCACCCGCAGAAGCATGAGCTTCTACAAGCTTACATTCAGCACTGGCCGGTAAAACCCACAAGCCGGGAGCTTCCATTGTTTCCAGCGCTTTATACAGAGCTTTTTTCTGAGCTTTGGTTTTTATGGTTTCAAAACCCAGTGCATCGTGAGCAGGAAGTGTTAGCTCGATATATAGACTTTGCCCTTCTTGAGCCAGGTTCACTTCTCCTGTGCCGTGAACATGGGCATCAAGATTTTGTTTAGCTGCGACTGGCAGAGCTAAAGAGAAGCATACGGCGGCTGTCGCCAAAGAAATGGTGCGCATTTAAGTTCCTTAATAAATATCAGTTGCAAAATATCAAAATATTTATCAGGTGTGCGGTGGCGCGCGAATCTGCTTATGGCTGATGATGACAAAAGCGATGCTTTGGAATATCAAGATCGATAACAGAGCATCAGTCTGTTCTGCAAGGTTCAGGTTAAATTCAGGCACAGGTTCCGGATGGTGCAGAAGCTGACAGAGTGAACATTCCTGAGAGTGATTATGAACGTTGTGAGACGGATGCTTGTGATCATGAAACTCATCAACGTGATAATGTGCTACTGCAAAAATTGATGAAGAAAGATAGATGAATGCTCCCAGACAGATGCTTAATTGCCAGGACTGCAGATGTCGGTTATGGGTTGGCATGCTGCTGAACATAATTGGGGAACAATACGATATGGAGTCAGGATATTACTTATCAGAATAAACGGAATCAACCAATGAAGTACCAATTATATAACGCCAGATTGCGCATTGAGAAACCATCTGAAGAGTCCGAAGCAGTATAGTTGTGAATTTTTGAAACGGAAGTGCTGAAAACAGGAGTAATACAAGCGGTCTATAATGACTCCAACTTAATAGCGTCAATGTAATAGAGGTGTTCATGCTAAACAGGCCTATTGAGAGTGTTATTACTTCAACAGATGAGCCATTTGAAACAGGAAATATGCACTGGAGCTCCAGGGATACGGGCTGGATGTTGAATCTGTTTGGCACTGCAGTTGGAGCTGGTGTTCTGTATCTGCCTGTGAACGCCGGCTCTGGTGGTATCTGGCCCCTGATTATTCTGACTATCTTCGCTATTCCCATGGTTTGGCTGGCGCACCGGAATCTGGTGCGCTTCTGCCTCTCCGCCAGTGACCCGGAAGCGAATATTACGGCAACGGTGCGGGAGCATTTTGGGGAGCGCGCTGGGCAATGGTTGACGCTCGCCTATTTTTTGTCTGTCTTCCCTATTCTTATGCTTTACGGGGTTGGCATCACCAATGTGGTCAACAGTTTTATAGAGCATCAGCTTCATATTGAGCCTCTGCCGCGAAGCTGGCTGAGCCTGATTATGATGTTAGGCCTGATCTCTATGATACACGCTGGGGAAGTCTGGATGCTGAGATTTGTTAAGGCGTTACTTTACCCTCTGGTTGGCATTCTGATTTGTATTTCGCTGTATCTCATACCTTATTGGAACAGTGCAATTTTCAACCAGCCGGTAACAGTGCCGGGCATGATGTTGACTCTGTTTCTTACCACGCCCCTGTTAATTTTCTCTTTCAACTACTCGCCCGCTTGCTCGGGCTTCGCAAAGGCATATAGATTGCAGTTTGGTAATGGGAGGGTGTGCGCCAGAAAAACGTCGCAAATTCTGGCCAGAAATACTCAACTGCTGTTTATTGTCATTATGCTATTTGTGTTTTCCTGCGTGCTGAGTCTGACTCCGGAAGAGCTGGCCCTGGCAAAAGCTGAAAATGTGCCAGTGTTATCTGTACTTGCCTCTAAATCAGGCAACCCGACTTTCTCTGTGATAGCCCCTTCCATCGCTTTTCTGGCAATAGCTAGTTCTTTTTTTGGTGTTTATCTTGCTGCTTTGGAGGGATTTCAGGGGCTGGTGACCCAACATTGGTTACGTAATAACAAACGTCGACCACTAAATCCAAGCGCTCTGCGTCGCTGTGCCGTGATATTTATTCTGCTGAGTTGTTGGGTTACTGCCTACGCTAACTGGAGTGTGATTGGCATGGTCGAAATGTTGGTCGTGCCAGTGATGGCAACCATCTTATATCTAATGCCCGTGTACGCCTTTTATCGGGTTAAAAATCTCCGCCAATACCGAAACCCGGTTCTGGATGCTTTCATTTTTTGCGTTGGTTTGGTAGCTATATCCGGTTTTCTGGTGGAGAAGTTCATCTGAAGACTGGTCAAACAGCTAGACTGAACAGATTAACACAAGGAATTAATTTGAGAGGTCAGGGAAATGGCAAAGATAGGTGGTCAGCAACCGACTGTGATCAATACGGGTGATTCATTGACCGGCGTACCAAAGTCCGGGGGTAATACAGGCAGAATCAATGGTAACAAGGTAGCTTCTTTAAATCCTGATCCAACTCAGGGCTTAAAGAAACCCGATATATCTCTCCACAAAAATGATGCCAAGTCATCTACCAGCGTACGCGAACGACGTATTAGGCAGGCGGCGGGAGACACTCCCTCTATTGGGAAATTTCAAACTCGCAAGCAAAAAGCGCTGAAACAGGCAAAAAAAGCCATTGTAGCCGCAAAGAAAGGACTTAAAACTATAAAAAAAATCAAAGCGATCATCAATAATAAGAGTGATGAAATCAAAAGTCGGAAGGCTGATTATAATGCAAAAGTCTGGAGCAAACTGAATAAGGCCGGTGAGGCCATACGTAACAAAGTTCAGCCATTAGCTGGACAACTAAAATCCAGAACCTATGGTGATGCGAAGCGAGCGTTATTGAAGGAAAACTGGAGGCCTGCGTCTAGTGAGCTAATCAATAGTTCAAGTCCGGTATTGAGAGAGTTACTGAACGAATATAACGAAAAGCTTTCAGACCTGAGTCAATTAAAGGAAGAAGCCAAGACGCAACGCTCTCAAGATGAAAAACTTATAAAAATATTTGAGCAAGAAAATGCGGGGTTTCTGAAGGATCTCGCCAAAAAAAGCAGCCCCGAATCAAAGCATTTTCAAAAGGATAAAAGCGAGCTGGATAAGGCGCTTATCAACACAGAACAATACAAAAAATATCAAGACGCCTTGAACAGAAAACCGAATACTGAAATAAAAGCCACAAAAGAAGATATTAAATTTTTATTTAAAGAAATTATTCAGCAGTCAGAAAAAGAGGTTGCACAAGGAATTGAACCAGAATCTGAAAAGATAGCTGATGACGTTAGCCAGAGTAATACAAAAGATGAACTCATTAAGAAAAGAGGAGTTCTGCACAATGAGCAGCAGAAATTCAAGGATTCCATTGATATATTCGAAGACAGCTTATACTTGGCAAACAATGAGTTAACCGATTTGCTGAAACGTGCCGATGAAGCCGATAGTGATGAAGAAATAAAGCAGACTCAGTATTGGATTGATTTTACTAAAAATGAAATATCTGGCATCAATACAGTACTTGAAAGTCTTCACGAAGATCTAATCCAATCAGAAAGTAAAATCAATTTGATCGATAAAGAGTTTAGAAGCATTGAAGATCGTGAAGCACTGCTCCCGCAGACTGGTAAGGAGTTAAAAACGCAGTTACGAGGGAGAAAAAATTAAACCAGTTAAGAATCCACCAAATTTACAAAAGCTTCTAAATTTATGGCGCTCGCAGAATTTTTTGTGCAGTAAATACGTCCTGCTGGATTAATAGGAGAGGTGCAACAGACTGAAAAACATCCCACCACCCAAAAATTGAATTTTTCTCCTACGAAAGTCTCGCATCACATCTATGTTGGCTTCTGCCCTTCGGGCGGAAACCAACCTACTGAGAAAACGATTATTAAGCCAGAGCTAGCGTTAAATCAATGCCCCTTCAAAGCATAAATTCCCTTCGCATTACGCCAGTAACCCTGGTAGTCCAGTCCGTAACCAAAGATATAACGATCTTCAATTTCCAACCCACAGAAATCGGCTTTCAGGTCTGGTCTGGCCTTGCGATTGTGTTTCTTGTCAACAAGTACAGCCGTCTTAACTTCTACAGCACCCTGCTCCAGGCAATAGTCTGAAATAGCTTCCAATGTATGACCTTCATCCAGAATATCATCGACAATCAGAACGGTACGTCCTTTTAAACTCTGAGTTGGACGGACTTTCCATTCAAGGCGACCACCACTGAGTTGATCACGATAGCGGGTCGCATGAACATAGGAAGCTTCGAGAGGAAAATTCAGATAAGTCAGTAGCTTACCAGTGATGACCAGTCCGCCATTCATTACGCTGAATACCAGGGGGTTGGTGTCGGCCATATGAGTTGTAATGGATTCGCCCATGGCGCGAATGGCATCTTCACACTGCTGTTCATTAAAGAGACAGTCAGCTTCATTCAGCACCTGCTGGATATGGTCGAGATCAACAGACATTGCTTAGATTCACCTTTACTCGGGTGGAATGGAAGACATGAAAAATACATCGGTTATCCGCATTCAGCAAGTAAAAGCTACACGATAGTAATAGTTGTAAAAACCTATGGGCACTAGGTAATGATTATGTGAAAATAAATAGGTTTGGGTTGTAATCAGGCAATTATGGTTGAATTACGATCAAACAGTGATGAGAAATATCGATTTTTCAGATATTTATTTTTGTCAGGAAAGGCGAAATCTTATCCTATTAACGCTTAAATTACCATTGAGAGTTTTTGTAAGAGCTTTTAATAATTTGAGTTGTTTTATTTATCACACTGAGGTCAGTCATGAGTGTTCAGGAAATAAAGCACCCTCTGGTGCAGCACAAGCTGGGTAAGATGCGTGCTGGAAATATCAGCACCAGAGAGTTCAGAACTCTGGCCAGCGAAGTAGGCTGCCTACTGACCTACGAAGCCACTAAAGATCTTGAGCTGGAAGATACTGTGATTGATGGCTGGAATGGCGATATTGAAGTCCAGCAGATCAAGGGCAAGAAAATTACCATTGTCCCCATTCTGCGTGCCGGGATTGGGATGATGAACGGGGTTCTGGATATGGTACCCAGTGCCAAAGTGAGCGTGGTGGGTCTGTATCGCGATGAAGAAACGCTTGAACCGGTTCCTTACTTTGAAAAGCTGGTCAAGAATATTGACGAGCGTATCGCTCTGATACTCGACCCGATGCTAGCAACCGGGGGCTCTATGCTGGCCACTATCGATATGCTGAAAAAAGCAGGCTGTAAGGAGATTCGTTGTCTGGTTCTGGTGGCAGCGCCAGAGGGCATCAGGAAGATCACCGATGCTCATCCAGATATCACTGTTTACACCGCTTCGGTGGATCAGGGGCTGAATGAGAAAGGCTATATTATCCCTGGTCTGGGTGATGCCGGTGACAAGATTTTTGGCACTCAATAAACCCTATACACAACGCAATAGCCTTTTATCCGATAGAGGTTGAAAGGCTCAAATAATAAAAATTATGGAATAACTTAATTCAGGGGAATGTATGACTCACTCTGTAGAGGCAGAGACTGGCTGGCCTATCTGGCGTCAGGTATTAATGGGCGGACAAATGCTGTTTGTTGCCTTTGGTGCATTAGTTCTTGTGCCTATTCTTACCGGATTAGATCCAAACGTTGCATTTTTTACCGCCGGTGTTGGCACTCTTATTTTCCAGCTACTGACCAAACGACAGGTTCCTGTCTTTCTCGCTTCTTCCTTTGCCTTTATTGCTCCCATTTCTTTTAGTATTCAATCCTGGGGAATTGCTGCCACTATGGGAGGCCTGATGGCGGCCGGTCTTTTTTATGTGGTTCTCAGCGCTGTGGTTCGCCTGCGTGGTACCGGCTTTCTTTATCGGGTATTTCCTCCGGTGGTAGTAGGTCCTGTCATTATGGTGATTGGCCTTGGTCTGGCTCCGGTTGCTGTCGGCATGGCCACATCTCCGGTGGAGGGTGTACTGTCTGCCGATCAGGCTTTGATTCTGGCAGGCATCTCCCTGATCACTACGTTACTGGTAGCCACTATGGCGGGCGGAATTCTAAAGCTGATTCCGATCCTGGCAGGCATCACAGCAGGCTATATGGTTGCACTGGTTATGGGCGTGGTTGATTTTACGGCATTGTCTGAGCGTGCCTGGTTTGCAATTCCCAACTTTACCACACCGGAATTTAACTGGAGTGCAGTGCTGTATATGATTCCGGTGGCTATTGCACCTGCAATTGAACATATTGGAGACATGCTGGCAATCAGCTCAGTCACTGGCAAAAAGTATCTGGAAAAACCCGGCTTGCACAAAACCTTATTAGGGGATGGCCTGGCAACCACCACTGCCGGATTATTGGGCGGCCCACCTAATACGACGTATTCCGAAGTCACGGGGGCAGTAATGCTCACCAAAGCTTTTAATCCGGTTATTATGACCTGGGCAGCGTTTATTGCGATTGCCGTTGCTTTTGTTGGTAAAGTGGGCGGATTTCTTGCCACTATTCCAACACCAGTGATGGGGGGTATTATGATTTTGTTGTTTGGTTCCATTGCTGTTGTCGGTTTGAATACGCTGATTAAATCTCAGGTGGATCTTGGCAAGCCGCGCAATCTGGTCATAGTTTCTATAGTACTGGTGTTTGGTATTGGTGATTTTGCCCTATCGATGGGTCAGGGCAATCTCATTTGGCACTAACATACTTTGCCCTGTGACATTAAAACAACTCAAAAGGTATGGCATTCTCCACCCTAAGACTAAGGATGCCATATATGACCCTCTTGGATGCATTTTCCGAACTGACTGAAATTCGTGCTGATAATCATCGTTATCCTCTGCCAAACCTTGTTTTCATAGCTGTTTGCATGATCACTTGTGGGCGCTGAAGACTGGAAGATGGTCTCAGAACTTGCCAAGAAAAAGAAATCCTGGCTAAAGCTTCATATCCCTCTTCCTCATGGCGTCCCATCTCATCACACATTTATTCGAGTTTTTGAACGACTTGATCCAGATGAGTTTTCGCCAATGTTTTATAACCTGGGTTAAACAAATTGCTGAGCGTACTCATGGTGAAGTCATCGCTATTGATGGAAAAACACTGCGTCCGCTCATACGATAAAGGTGATAACAAGGCCGCTATCCATATGGTCAACGCATGGGCCAGCCAGACAGGTATGGTACTTGGGCAACTTAAGACAGCAGCCAAGTCTAATGAGATAACCGCTATTCCAGCACTTCTCGATATGCTAGAGATCAGCGGGTGCATTGTCAGCACTGACGCTATGGGCTGCCAAAGAGCGATCGCTGAAAAAATCAGAGATAAAAATGCGCACTACCTGCTGGCTGTAAAAGGAAACCAGCCGCACCTACACGATGATATCAAGCTTTATCTTGATGATCTGGCGGACAAAGGAAAAGCTATCTGAAAGCGCAAGTTTTCATGAAACGATAGAAAAAGGTCATGGACGAATAGAAATACGTCGCTGTTGGACAAGTACTGATATTCATTGGCTTGTCCAGCGTGAAGACTGGAAAGATCTCGCTATGATAGGGGTTGTTGAAGGTGAGCGTCATGAAGTTGATCAGGTGAGTATTGAGCGTCGATATTTTATTTCTAGCCTAACCACAGGTGCCAAGCACTTCATGAATTCAGTGCGATCTCATTGGTCGGTGGAGAACAATCTGCACTGGGTACTCGACATTGGCTTTAGAGAAGGACGAGTGTCGTATTAGAAAAGGCTTTGGCCCAGAGAATATGGCGATATTCAGACAAATAGCTCTAAACTTGCTGAAGCAGGAGACTACCTTAAAGCTTGGCATCAAGAACAAGCGCATCATGGCGGCAGCGGATGACGAATACAGAACACTGCTGCTTCAAGGAATTATTTGAAAAGTTAGTGCTAAATGAGATCGCCCTGATCGATGGGTGGGTTCACCTTGAAGGGCGTAAGTCTTTGTGCGCTGACGGCAGTTATTCTGAATCTGTTATTGCCGCATCAGGATGGCGAAGATCGTTATCAGTCGAAGGAATTGGAAGTATGATAAGGATTTTGGGGCTTCGCCCTTGTCGGGATCTGCTTCGCGGATCTCGATCTAAGAAGCGGAGGGAAGGTGATCGCTTGAAGGCCTTCCTGTTGAATAATCGCCTTCCATAAGTAGTGTTTCCACTTCGTGAATATCCTGACTGATCCTCAGAAAATGCGTCATGCCACTCAGTTCCAACAGAGCGGCAATAGGTCTGGAAAACACTGGCACATTGATAGAGAATACAGGTGCGGCAGTCTTCGCTGACAATTTAACAATACCCGCAACCCTTCACTGCTGATGCTGGTGAGCATACTGCAATCGAATACCAAGGTGACGATGCCCATTTTCGGTCGAGATATCGATTGATTTCTGAAGAATAACGGCCGTATTGGCATTGACTTCGCCATGTAGCTCCAACAGCGTGTAGTTAAAATGATCTTCGAGATTGATCGTTAGAGCCATGATACGTCTCCTTCATACAGCGGCCTGCTTCAGCTCTGACAGTGATACGATTGGTTGGAAACATACTAAAGCGCTGACCGGCGGCTTTGCATAACAGCGCCGACAGAGATTCTGACATCGCCCTTTTTTGTCTATCAACTCATTTCCTTATGCTCGTTTTCTGGGGTCATGTTTGCCGGTTCACTTCTATAGTTAACCCACCTGTAACAGAGCAGAAGATACAGCCCGAATATTGTGAATGAGCACTATCAGTGGTGCTGTATTTTCAAAGCTAAGAGGAGCGCTCCTGTGGATTTCGAAGTGGAAAGCCTTATTGCGCGTGAGATTCTGGATTCCCGTGGTAACCCAACTATTGAATTAGAATGCGTACTGGATTGTGGTGTGCTCGCCCGTGCCGGTGTGCCGTCGGGTGCCAGTACCGGTTCGAGAGAAGCGGTTGAACTGCGCGATGACGATATGGATCGCTACGGTGGCAAAGGTGTCCGCAAAGCCATCGATTCAGTAACCAACGAGATTGCCGGTGCACTCTTTGGCATGGACGCAAGAGATCAGGCAGACATTGATTATCAGATGCTGGAACTGGACGGCACGCCGGATAAATCAAGACTTGGAGCCAATGCCATTCTTGGGGTATCTCTGGCGGTTTGCAAAGCCGCTGCCTCGGCACTTGAGTTGCCACTGTACCGTTATATTGGTGGTCTGGGAGCGACGATATTACCGGTTCCATGCATGAATGTGCTTAATGGTGGCGCTCATGCCCGATGGCAGGGGGCGGATTTTCAGGAATATATGATTGCCCCCTATGGCGCTGGGTCTTTCGGTGAATCTTTACGCTGGGGCAGCGAGATTTATCAGGCGCTCAGGTCGGTCTTACTGGACGAAAATCATCATATCGGTGTGGGCGATGAAGGTGGCTTTGCTCCGACAGTGACGTCTAATCGGGAACCCTTAGAGCTGATTGTCCGAAGTATTGAGAAAGCAGGTTTAAGGCCCGGACGTGATGTGGGTATCTGTCTCGACCCGGCATCCACTGAGTTCTATCGAGATGAGCAATATCACCTAAAAACGGAAGACAAATCCCTTTCCAGCGCCGAAATGGTGGCTTATTACTCAGAGTTAACCAAAAATTTCCCCGTTTGCTTAATCGAAGATGGTCTGGCAGAAGACGACTGGAACGGCTGGACAGAACTCAACAAACAGCTGGGAGAAAAAACAGAGTTGGTGGGGGATGATTTGTTTGTCACTAATGTGGAGTACATCGCCAGGGGCATGGAAATGGATTGCGCTAATTCAGCGCTGATTAAACTCAACCAGATTGGCACGTTGACTGAAACCATTGATGCTGTCCAACTCTGTCATCAGTTTGGTTGGGGGGCCTTTGTTTCCCACCGCAGCGGTGAAACCGCCGATACGTTTATTGCTGACTTAAGTGTTGGGCTGGCAACAGGTCATTTGAAAACCGGTGCGCCATGTCGTGGCGAAAGAATCGAAAAATATAACCAACTTCTGAGAATTGAAGAAGAACTTGGTGACATGGCAGACTTTTCCGGTCAGGACGGATTTATTCGTTCGGCGGGTGAAAGTTAGTGCTTCTTACCTCTCGGTTATGCACCTATGGCAGCTGATTATCTAGCATAACCCTCAAGTTGCTGCATACAGGGATGTTGCCATGACCACCATTACTCGAGCCGGGATACTGATCAAAGCAAGGATATCGCTTCAGATTATCATGACGCTGATTAGCTTTCTTGGCTTCAATCAAGCAGTACTGGTGATGCGTTACCGTAGCGGTATTTGCCTCAACTATTTTGAAAACTCTATGGTGGATAATGGACAGGCTATCCATCAGCGACTTTTTCTAAGGTATCCGCAAGATAAGGATGCCACCCTTTGATCAATGAAATAATAAAAGAAGGAGTGGTGAATATGCTTGGTTATTTGAGTCAGTTTTATCAGCACCCAGATCAATGCGTCTGGTGGTAATATGCCAGCCAGACAGGTTGAGAACAAAATGTATCATGCAGGCTGTTATGTTCTCGACGCTACGACCAGGGCCGTTACAGCTGCTGGTAGGAAAGTATTTGCTTTCATTGCAGGAAACTCGCAAAGCGTTTTTACCGGGCATACCGACACAAAACCAATGTCGTCTTCAGTGGCTTTGGTCAGGCAGCGTGATGTCCGTGAACTGGTGTTGGTCAGACCCAAGATGCTTGTGTCAACACAGCCGGTTGAAAATAACTCTGCCGATTCAGATACCGATGACAGTGGCATCGCAACTCAGGATGGCATCACTGATACAGAAACGCTTTCTTTGAGTGTTACATCCTCTGATTCAAGCGAGAACTCTTCCAGAAAGAGCAGTGTCTGCTGCTCCACAGGAGCAAGCAGGAAACGCAAGACAAAACAGGCTTCATGCAGAACAAAAATAATTGAGAAGGGCAAGAACGGTAAAAAGAGTGATCATCGTCCTATTGCTTTTGGTTCAAGAGTTCCAAGATCAATTGATATCGCAGGTCTGACAAGAGACGAATTTGTTCGTACGTACCTGAATAATATAAGAACCACTTTTCACGATTCATCGCGACGGAAAACATTGCTTTGAATAGTGCTTATCCATTTAATGCGGCCTGCTTGTCAGGCTGTTTTTTTCAGGTACAATAGCTTCTTTTAAATACTAAATAAAACCCGATGTGTGACTTTTATCTCGTAGGTTGCCAATCCATGGCTTATGGGTTCTGTACACTCCCGGTACAGAATGACAGCGAGTAGAGGTTTTGTGCACTCTGCTGTCATCCCGTACAGGGACTGTACGGGATCCAAGTGGCATGGATAGCCATGTTGAAATTAAAAGTCACACACCGGGTAAATAAAAGAAATAGTCTTTTCAGAGAAGTAGCTATGATGTGAAGTCACGGACTCAGGAATAAGAGCCCTCTTGAGACTCATTTCATATTGGAGAAGACTCATTTTGTTCTATAGTTTACATGCTGACTATAATAATAGGCGTTCCTGTCATTCATGGTCAGGAGTGCTTCAGGCTGAACTCTGGGGGAGTGCCCATAATGACTATTCGCCAGCCCGCTGTTGCAGGGATGTTTTATCCCGACTCTGCCAATACCCTTCACTCATCCATTGTCGACATGCTCGACGACTCTCAGGAACATGATTTATCCCCCAAAGTGTTGGTGGTGCCTCATGCCGGATATGTTTATTCCGGGCCGGTTGCCGCCAGTGCTTATCGGTTGCTGAAAGGGATTAACAACAACATCCGCCGGGTGGTTATACTCGGGCCTTCGCACCGTGTACCGCTAGAGGGTATGGCGCTGCCAGAATGCGATACATTCAAAACACCTCTTGGTAATATTCCTCTGGATGTTGAAGCAATAGACGACTTACAGAGATTCAGTCAAATCCAGACATCAGATATTCCTCATGCGTCTGAACACAGTCTGGAAGTGCAGTTACCCTTTCTGCAGGCATGTCTGTCTGATTTCAAACTCGTCCCTATCGTCGTCGGTGATGCTAGCCCTATGGCCGTGGCTGAAATCGTTGAGCATCTCTGGGGCGGTGATGAAACACTGATTATTATCAGCACCGACCTGAGCCATTATCATAATTATGAAGAAGCCAGCTACCGGGATAATCTCACTGTAAAAGCCATTGAACAGCTCAGTAATAATCTCACCGGTGGACAAGCCTGCGGCTGTCGTCCATTAAATGGCATGATGACGGTAGCACAGCGTCGTGGGATGGAAGTTATCACACTGGATGTTCGCAATTCCGGTGATACGGCCGGCGATAAGAAGCGAGTCGTAGGTTATGGTTCTTTTGTGATTCAATGAGTTGTCAATAGTTTTAAAATATTATCCCGTAAAAAGAGAACCTGTCATGGAATTTGATCTTGGCAACCAGCAGCAAAAGGAATTGTTGCGCATCGCACGTCAAACTATTACCAGAGCCTGTCTGGAAGGTGCACCGGCTTCAGTAGACACAAACAATCAGCCTGATATTTTTCTGCGGCAAGCTGCCAGTTTTGTCACTCTGAATAAAGAAGGGAATTTAAGAGGCTGTATTGGTTCTTTGAAAGCACATCGTCCGTTGATAGAAGATGTTGTTCACAATGCTTTTGCCAGTGCTTTTCGTGATCCGCGCTTCCCACCTGTCAACGAAAACGAACTCGCACTTCTGAATATTGAGATCTCAATTCTTACTCCGCAGCAACCACTGGAAGTTAGCTGCAGAGAAGAACTATTAAATACTCTCAGACCGGATATCGACGGACTTGTCATTAAGGACGGACACCACTCCGCCACCTTTTTACCTCAGGTTTGGGGGCAGCTACAGAAACCCGAACAGTTTCTGCAGCACCTGATGCAAAAAGCTGGTCTGCCAGCCGATCACTGGTCAGACCAGATGGAATGTTATCGATACCAGTGCGTTAAATTGACTGAATAACGCATCAGAAAATGGCCGGAGTTCTCAGACAGCAAGCCTGACTCCCGAGCCATCATTTCAACGTTATTTTATTTCTCTGCGGAATGTAACAGCGCATTGATTTGGCTTAACAGTCGATCGCTGTGCTGACGAGCATTGTTCTGAACCACTTCCAGATCATTGAGGACACCCGGAACATAAACCATTCCGTGAGTGTAAACCGGAGACTTATAGCTCATTCCTGCCAGATAAGCCGTTTGCTGCAATGGCTTCAGCATCTCTTCAATAGTGAAATGGTTGTAGCTCAGTGGATCGTAGGACTCTTTCGGGCCACCAATAGTCATCGACACAATGAAGTGCTTGCCCTTCAACTTGTCACCTTCAGGGCCGTAGGCAAAATTGAAGGTAAATACATCATCAATCCACTTCTTCAACAATGCAGGCACAGAATACCAGTGGAATGGGAATTGAAGAACAATAACATCAGCGTCTAACAATGCTTTCTGTTCAGTTTCCGGATCAACGTTATAATCCGGATAAAGAGCATCCAGACGGCGTATCTCTAGGCTTTCCAGCCCGGCTTTAATCGTATCCAGAATCACTGAGTTAGCGTTCGATTCTTCAAGATTCGGGTGGCCGGAAATGACAACAACCTTGCTCATATTCACTCTACTTAAATGAGTATTCGTTATAAGTGTATTGTACAGAATCAGAATTCATTGCATTAGTGAAACATTACCTATTAAATTGTTAGCCCTGAACTAACAATGACCATTATGCATCTCATTAATCTATGAACGGAGCCACCTACAACCAGCTGGTTATTTTCCACAGTATTGTACATGAAGGCAGCATCCGTAGTGCAGCCCGCAAACTGGAGATGGCTCCGCCATCAGTCAGTCAGGCGCTCAAAGCACTGGAGCAGAATCTCGGCCTTCCTCTGTTTAATCGCACCACACGACGAATGGATTTAACCGACGCCGGGCAACTACTTTGTGAGCAAACCCTTGAAGCCATCTCAACACTCAACTACTCGCTGGAAAGTGTGCGAGACCTGAGTGAAGTACCCTCAGGCAAACTACGCATCACGCTACCGACATTTGTGTATCAGTTTTTTCTTCGCCCCATCTACCAGGAATTCTGTCAACGATACCCTGATATTGAGCTGGAAATCTCAATATCAGATGCTGTCATTAATATCATTGCAGAGAGCTATGATATGGGGATTCGTTTTGGCGGAAAAATAGAAGAAGGCATGGTCGCCAAACAGCTTACCCCCTCTATGTACGATGCTTTGTTTGCATCAGACAGTTATCTAAAAACACACGGCATCCCTGAACAACCAGAAGACTTAAAATATCACCGGACGATTAAATACCGATTTATTACGTCGAATCAAATTGCGCCGTTGGAGCTGAATTTCAACCAACAAATCATCACGGTCGATACGCCTACCGGAATGATTGTGAACAGCACCGACTTAATGATGGATGCGGCTTTGAAGGGTATCGGTATTGGTAAACTGGTAACACCGCTGGTCAATAAATACTTTGAAAATCATAGACTGAGCCCGGTGCTGAAAGAATGCTGGTCAATCTATCCCGGGCTCTATCTTTATTATCCACAGCACAGCCAAAAAGCCCGACGAGTCAGAGTATTGATTGATTTTCTACTAGAAAAAGCAGAGATGCTGGATAAAAAGCTGTTCTGTTAAATCCGGCCAGACCTGAGCTGACCGGATAATGCAACCTCAGATGATTTCAAACAGAAAGTGGTTTTTCTTACCCAGCTTCACCAGGAAGAAGCGGCCATACATGGCTTTATCCACAGCAAAACACTCGGGCAGATTCATATTGTCGGCGGCACCACGCGCTTCACCGTTAAACAAAACGGCATTGCGCCCCAGCGCATCTTTTACCTGTTTACCGGATTTCACCATACCGACTTCGGCAAATAACTGAGTCATTGGTTGACCTTCCAGCACTTCTCGCTTCACTTTGGCGCTCGGCAAACCATCCAGAGCCAGTTGCTCAAGATCCTGTTCAGACAGATCGCTTAGATCACCAGAGAACAATGCTTCGGTAATTCGCTGTGCTGCAGCAAGACCTTCTTCACCATGCACCAGACGGGTCGCTTCAACCGCCAGAATTTTTTGAGCCTCAGGGCGACCATCTCGTTCTTCGTCCGCTTTTTTGATGGCTTCAATCTCTTCAATAGGCAGGAAAGTAAAGAACTGCAAGAAGCGATAAACATCAGCATCCGCTGTGTTCATCCAGAACTGATAGAAGGCATATTGGGAGGTTTTCTTAGGATCGAGCCAAACTGCACCACCTTCGGTTTTACCAAACTTGGTACCATCGGCTTTGGTGATCAGCGGAACGGTGAGACCAAAAGTGCGTGCCTGATTCTGACGACGGGAAAGATCAATACCACCAACAATATTACCCCACTGATCGCTGCCACCGACTTGCAAAGTGCAATCGTAACGACGATTCAGTTCAGCAAAATCCATCCCTTGCAGTAAAGCGTAAGAGAACTCAGTAAAGGAGATACCAGCACCTTCGCGATTGAGACGCTGCTGTACGGATTCTTTGTTAATCATGGCGTTAACAGAGAAATGCTTGCCGATATCACGCAGGAAATCCAGCACGCTCATTTCACCGGTCCAGTCGAGGTTGTTGGCCACCACGGCGGAGTTTTCACCACAGTCAAAATCAATAAACTGACTGACCTGACTTTTAATCTTATCAACCCATCCGGCAACCACATCCGGCGTGTTTAACTGACGTTCTGCCGCTTTAAAACTTGGATCACCGATAAGACCCGTCGCACCACCCACCAAAGCAATAGGCTTATGACCAAACTGTTGAAAACGCTTCAGTACCAACAGCGGTACCAGATGACCCAGGTGCAGGCTGTCCGCCGTCGGATCGAAGCCGCAATAAAGCACCCGAGGCTGTTCGCTCAAATGAGCGTCCAGTCCCTCGACGGCAGTGGTCTGCGCGATGAGCTGGCGGGCCTGCAGATCTTTCAGCAGCGGATTTTGACTCTCGGACATTGAACTTTCCTGCAAAAAAAGCGGGTAATAAAAACAAGCCGTCAAAAATACAATAAAATCCTGAGTAGAACAAAGGGGCAATGCATAGAATACATAAAGTTTGATCTCGACTCTGACAAAAACTGCAAATACATGACAGGAATCCGCTCAATAAGTTTTCTTCTCCTGTAATTTATGAGTGAACTTACGTGGTCAGGCTTGTATTTCTCTGCTAAATGCGCAATTTTAGCACTGGAAAACCCGATATTTGTCGGACACCTCTAACCCGGCAGCCTCTACCCTCTGTAAATTCAATTGACTCACAGACTAATCGCTTATAGCTATAGGTGCACTCATAAGCTAGCTTTTGTGGTTATAATTCAGTTAGCATCCTTTAAGTACAGAACCTTTTTGAATCGAATGAAAAAAGCCAGCTTACGAGGCGCCAGCAAGAACAAAGCTCGCCTGCAACAGTTTCCCAAGCGACACTTGATGGCGGCCGGCAGTGTTGTTTTCGGAGTCTTGGTCGTTATGGCTTTATTGCCTTCTGGTGACGTTGAAGCAAAGCGATCTGAAATCCCGATGACCATCGATGCTTTCCAGTCAATTGACGAAACGTTAGCCGACAGAACACTGAACACCGCGAATTCCGAAAAGTCCGAAGCCCTGAAAAAAGAAGAACAGGCGAAAGAGAAAGCCCGTCAATTAGTGGATCTTGAAGCCCGCCTTGGTCACTGGTCCGCCAAAACCATTAGCAGTGGTGATAACCTATCTACTTTGTTCCAGTCTCAGGGATTAAGTGCCGGTGTTGTCTATAAAATCAGTAAAACTCCGGAGTTTGGTAAAAAACTGGCCGATGTCCGCCCTGGTGAAACCCTGGAATTCAGAATAAACCGGCAAGGTGAACTGACTCAGTTCCGCTACGTTAAGTCTCGCCTCGAAAGCATTTTCTTCGCTCAACAGGAAGACGGCGGCTACAATGCTGAACAGGTCACACTGGCTCCTGAACTGCGCCCAACCTATGTCAATGCAATGATTGAAGACTCGCTGTTTATGGCCAGTCAGAAAGCTGGTCTTTCACAAAGGCTGACCATGGAGCTGGCTGGTATTTTTGGTTGGGATATCGACTTCGTTCAGGATATTCGAAACGGCGACAGTTTTACTGTTCTTTATGAAGAAAAATATCTGGATGGTGAAAAACTGGGTGACGGCAATATTCTGGCTGCCACATTCACTAATCGTGGTGATACTTACACCGCTATCCGTTATACCGACAGTGATGGTGACAGCAGTTATTTCACACCCGAAGGCAAGAGCATGAAAAAGGCCTTCCTGCGAACCCCCGTTGATTTCACACGCATTAGTTCCAGGTTTAACCCGAACAGACTGCACCCGGTTTTCAAAACCAAGCGGCCACACCGTGGCGTTGATTATGCCGCATCTACCAATACACCAATAAAAGCAGCCGGAGCCGGTAGAATTAAATTTGCCGGTCGCCAAAATGGTTATGGCAATGTGGTGTATATCCAGCACCCTAATAATGTAGTCACCGTTTATGCTCACGCCAACAAACTGAAGCGCGGTTTGAAGAAAGGTCAGCGGGTGAAGCAGGGAGATATTATCGCCTATGTCGGACAAACCGGCTGGGCAACCGGTCCACACCTGCATTATGAATTCCGGGTTAATGGTGTCCACCGTAATCCGGTCACCGTAAAGTTGCCTGATGCACAGCCTATTGCCAAAAAAGAGATGGCTAACTTCAAAAAGAAAGCAGGCTTAATGGTAGCTCGTCTGGAAAAATACAACCGCACTTTGCTGGCGAGCAATGACACAGAAAGCAAAAATAATTAATACAACCACCCAAAAGCTGGATAGTTATCCGGCTTTTGGGTGGGGAGGATTACGTTAATTTCACTCTACACCTACCTCAGACTCCTCAAGCTTTTCTTTGCCTAAAGGCTTGGAAAAACTCAGTTTGAAACGGTTGTTTTCTACAACCGTAGAGCGCGTTAAACACTCAAACTCTTTGTAATCCAGTCCAAAGGAAGATTTGACCCGATCAGAAAGGATGTGCATCGTATTCTTGTACTTACTCGTATCGAGTGAAGTGGTTATAGTTTTACTTGTTCATTTCAGTTCAGTTCTATACTGCATCTACTTGAGGCTGTTGGTATATCTGGACGCAAAATTATGGAATGGGTGGTATCTGAAGATGGCACTGCCATAACCTATCACTTAACGGGCAAACCATCGGGTAACGACAAACCTGCGCTATTGTTGGTGCATGGTACCGGAGGTTCTTTTAGTCGCTGGGAACCGGTCATGCCTATGCTGGACCCTTTTTTTCAGGTCTATGCTATGGTTCGGCGAGGGCGCACAACGAGCCTGGAAAACGCTTCTTATTCTCTGGAAGTGGAATATCAGGACATTCTGGCTCTGGTCGAAAAAATCCATAAAGATGGCGCATCATACATTTATGTGCTCGGGCATTCCTTTGGTGGGCTCTGCGCCCTTGAAGCCACCTATCGAACCTCACTGGTGGATAAACTAGTGCTTTACGAACCGCTGATCTGCGGCCTGGGTGTGCAGGTCTTTCCGGATCACTTTCTGAAAAAAATAGAACATCTTCAGGCAACGAATGACCGTGAAGGCATGATTACCGCCTTTCTTGGTGATGTGGTTTCTCTGTCGCCAGTAGAGATGGAACGTTTCCGCCACTCAAAGAAATGGAACGATGAAATAGCCTCCGCACACACCTTACCAAGGGAGTTGAAAGCCGCCATCAGGTACCAGTTTGATGAACGACGATTTATGTCTATGCCAACCCCTACGCTGCTGCTTTGTGGTTCGGAGAGTCCGCCCTATTTTAAAGTGGCGGCAGACCTGATCGAACAACTTTTGCCCTGTTGTTATCAACAGTTCTTACAAGGGCAGCATCATGTGGCCATGGACACCGCACCAGAGCTGTTTGCCGGAGCAGTGATTGATTTTCTTAGTGAGGCGAAAGAAGATTAGCGCCTGACTGAGTGTAGAGAGGAATACTGTTGTGATAATGAATCTGAGTATGAATGAAACCCGCATCATCGGTTGTCTTCTGGAAAAAGAAAGTACAACACCTGACCAGTATCCACTCTCTATGAATGCACTCACCAATGCCTGCAATCAGAAAAGTAATCGTGAGCCGGTGCTGGCTCTGACCGAATCAGAGGTTCGCAGCACGCTGGAGAACCTATTGGCTGAACGGCTGGTGAGTGAAGAATCCGGCTCAAGAGTCAGTAAATACAAACACCGTTTCTGTAATACCGAATTTGGTGATCTACAGTTGTCTGAGCAAGAACGGGCGTTGTTGTGCGTATTATTTCTTCGTGGTTCGCAAACACCGGGTGAACTGCGTAGCCGTACCGGTCGCCTTGCTGAGTTCGTTAGTGTTAAAGACGTTGATAGCACCCTGCATCAGATGGTTGAAAAAGGCATGTTGGTTCAACTACCAAGAGAAGCAGGAAAGCGGGAATCCCGTTATGCTCACCTGTTTTCCGGTGAGGTTGAAATAGCCGATACGGTTGCCATTATTGCTGACGATAAGGCTCGTATCCAAGAGCTGGAACATGAAGTGATGGTGCTTAAGGCTGAGATAGAACGATTGAACGGTTTGTTGGGTGATGGCTGATGCTTTTTTGTCAGAGTTGAATGCGTATTGAACTCCCGCTGAATAGGGTTATCCTTGCCGCCCTTGTTAACCATTGGAATCGGAAACATGACCGAACAGCAACCCGCTTTCTGGCGTACTAAAGCCATGGAACAAATGACTCAGGAAGAGTGGGAGTCGTTATGCGACGGCTGTGGTCGCTGCTGCCTCAATAAAGTCATTGATGCGGATACGGATACAATCCATACCGTGTCAGTGGCGTGCAAACTACTAGACTTAAAGACCGGTCGCTGTACGAATTATAAACACCGTCGCAAGCAGGTATCTGACTGTATCA
The DNA here is from genome assembly GCA_965199185.1 of Endozoicomonas sp. Classification (GTDB taxonomy): domain Bacteria; phylum Pseudomonadota; class Gammaproteobacteria; order Pseudomonadales; family Endozoicomonadaceae; genus Endozoicomonas. Next base: position 118,934 of record CBDAQW010000013.1, read on the forward strand.
AATTCACGCCGAAGACTATGCATGAACATTTAAAGTGGTTGCCGGATGGCTGTGCTTACCGTTTGATCTATGATGGTTTTGATCTGCCTGACTGGCATCCGTTGATCACGGGTGATCCGGAGTCGGTTTATCAGGCAGGGTTTTCAGTCAGAGATAAAGACATGATCTCTGAGGAAGATATGACTGATCCGTCAGAGTGGTTTGACCGGATTATTTATGTAGGTTAGGTAGTGATAAGGAGCCTTACTTTGTTTTCCCAGCAGTGTTTGATGAATCTCAGGTGTTCAGGTTTCCTTCTTCCAGCTTTTTTGGTCATTATTGCAAATTGCTTCACTGCTGCAGATGCTGATCAGTTCACCCAGAATGAACGGTCTGACATTGCAAAGGATAGCCTTCATCAAAGAATTCGACGGCTTGTTGATGGGGAGGTGGATGACGGAACCTACAGTTTTGTTGTGCAAACCCGCGACCACTATTGGGGGGCAGTATTTGCGGGCTGCACAGCCAGTATCATTGGCAGTGGTTGGGCAGTGACAGCGCGCCACTGTTTTTCACAAAGACATAGCAATAGAGAAACTTTGCATTTCAATAATTTGCCTAGAGGTCAGTCTACGGGAAATATTAACATTGAACAGAAGTACTCCTCAGATAAGAGCCGACAAGACCTCGCCCTGGTCAGGCTTGCAGAGCCGCATTTTCTCAGCAATACCAAACCACCGATATTAAATATGGCTGGATTAACCGATGCGGATATTGATCAGCAAGGGTTGGCTATTGGCTATGCGCATTCCAAAATCACTACGACAGAAAGACCTTACAAAGAAAGAGTGACGATCCGGCAACCAGACGAACAAAGACATATAATAGATCTTGGTGAGCACGATCATCTGATTATAACAGGAAGCGAAACGGAGTCTGGCGATAGTGGTGGACCTTTGTTGTATCAGAATAAAATAGCAGGGATATTATCAGCAGGTACGTCAAATGAGTCTTTTTATACATCGCTTAAACCCAACAAACAGTTTATTTTCAGCACCATGGGGTTGCAGTGGATTGATTCTTCATTCGGTGCAGTATTCAACGAATATTTCAGGATAGGCCGTCATTATCTCTGCCGAACGATCAACTCTGACGGTGCTTTGTTTGGGTCTTTGGCCGTTGAAAATAATAGGGTATTGGGTTGTCTTGTTCACTCTCCCAATGATGCAGCGGATACTTTGATTAACCCCTATCAATTTGCCTATAAGCCTTACACCAGAAACCGTTCACAGCAATACCAATCGCCTGAGTTTTACTGGCAACCACTTACGTCGGGGCAGGTACCCATCAATGCGCTGCCTGTTTATTTTGATAAAACAGGCAAAAAGCACTTTCTTTGTATCAAAGCAGCATCTCAGGATTCAGTACCTTTTACAGAAAGCATGAAATTTCCCGGTATTATTGCTGAAGATGAAAGCCGTTGTCGCCATTTGAAATCAGCCTCTGATCACGCAGCTGAGAGCGGAACTGTGCTGGTTTTGTCTTATGGGGAAGATGATCGTCAGGCGGTACAAAATTATACCATCCCCGGATTATTCAACGAGCATAGACGGACTCTGAGCAAATTACCCTGTTACATTCGCAGACAAGAGCAGTTGCAAGTGGGTGTTTTGGAGCCGGCCCATAGCGCCGATGACAGCAACAATGAGAAGAACCAGTATGGTTGTCATATTGATGGAGCCGAATACAGCCATTATGAGCTTAATCCTGAGTCAGGCCGGTATGCTGTTGGTTACCGTTGGCAAACAGAGAATGAGTCTTTCATTCATGCTCATTTGGATCCTTTGCCTTATTCTGGGAAGGCCGTCTTTAATCATCCTGGTCAAAAAACGTTTTGCAAAATAGCTGGTTTAGAATCGTACGGGACAGTGGATATTAATCTTAAAGAGCCGATTTGTTATTCAGCCACCCATCAGTCTTCTCACTTTCAGTTATTCTCAAGAACACTGCCATTAATGCCTGGCATGAACCAATGGACTGCGCCTGAATGGCAAATGGTCATCGAGCATAAAAGAAACAACGAAGAGCGTTATTACTGTAATGGAATAAAAGTGAATGACTGGTTAATAGCGACCTCCAGCAAATGTTTGGACAATATATTACCGTTAAAAAGCATATTGTCGGTACGATCTGTCAGAAGTGGGGCTGAGTATGAAATAGCTCGGTATCATATTCAGAATCCGGGTGAAAATAATGAATTTGCACTTCTTGAAAGCACCTGGCCAATGGACGACCTGGGTAATGCACCCTTGTTGATGACGGCAGATACAGAAACACAAAATACACATAAACTTTACGCAATGATGTTCAACCAGGGCATCGACAGGTTGCTTTTCAGCGTCGGTGAAAGCCTGTCGGAATCGTTGCCACTGACTATTCGTCATGATCATAATACTCTGGTACTGGGATCTGGAAGACGTTATGAGCGTAATAAAAGAGCTTTAAAGCTATGTCCGAATCGCGCTGGGTACCACTCAAGATATCATTTAACCCTAACCGGATACGAAGATACCTCCATCGTTTCAAAAGGTTTTGCTTTAGTACAAGGTTCTCAGGACTCTGTCTCAGTCGTTGGTATCAGTAAACAGGGGGTTAATTGCTCTGAGTTCGTTGATGGCAGAAGTATTGCCATGGCTGTAGATCGTTGGTTAGGAGCAACTGGCGTAGCGGAAGATATCCAGCGTGGTCAGGTAGCTCAGACACTGACGCCAACCCAAAGCAGCTATCAGGCTAAATCTGCTATTTATGCTTCAACAGAAAGTGCATCAGCAAAAAGTGCATCACCAGAAGGCGCACTGATAAATATGGCCGGTATAGACATGAGATCAACGACGTACAGCAAAAGCAGGGCTACACATCTTGCCTTAGACTCAGCGATCTGGCTCTTATGGACTTCACTATATGGATTAGGAATGGCCTTAAGATAGCGATCTAACAGCCACTCCCGCTTACTTGATTAAGATCAACAACAGCAAGGCTTTCAAACATATTGATCTATTCCGAGACTGTTGGACTTGAATCATGCCAAGGCAGGCAGACGCTATCTGAAGCTAATGATTAGCTATGCCAAAACCGATTTATTGCTTCTGGACGACTATCTTGAAAAACCCCGGGGTTAGCGCCATTCAATGAACGTCAGACCGTGACTTGCTGGAAATCATTGAAGATCGCCACGACCTCAAAAGCACCATGATCACCAGCCAGATACCGGTGGATCACTAGCATGAATTGATGGTGAACCGACCCTTGCGGTTAACGGATTAGGTGGCAGAATGGAGTGCAATAGCCATTCAGGAGCCTTACTAGCCTGAAGCATCACTGGGAATCTAATACTACCCGAATATCTTTTTCTAAACTCTTAGCTAACTCCGGATATTTCCTTAAAGGATTTTCATCTTCTTTTAATGCTGATAAAAAGTTATCTAAAAAATCGATATATCTTTTTTGAATACCACGATGAACCACTGTTTTTACAATGTTGCTCATTCCCTCCTTGTCTGTACTTGAATAACGTTGATACTTAATCATTGTTCTTATACTGGTTAAATCAACGAAATCAGTCTCGACAACACATTTGATATACAGGTCTGAAAGAGGTTGGTGGACATCATAGCCCGTTATTGTATCTAAAGTGCTGTCAATGATAGAGAGGATTTCAGTAAACTTTTCTTGAGTTTTTATGGATTTAAATAAACTATCCTCAGCATTATATTGCTGTAGTTTTAACAATATTGATGGTAGTGGTCCTTCCGCTTTGGGGATGATTATTTCTTGAGTAACGCTGTGATTTAAAATACGGATTAACAAGTCGTAGTCGTTCAGAAAATTCAATAAATCCAATAAAGGCTTAAGGTTGTTAGTGTCTATTTCATTGTTAAGATCTATCAGATGCTTTGATTCAGAAAATGGCTCTAATAGTTTTTCTTTAAGAATGCTTTCAATATGAGGTGCTCGGTTTTCTTCTAAAAAATAAAGTGCATACATAAAAAAATTATACATGCTTTCTTTGTATTTTAATTTGTTTGCAAATTTTTGAGTGATGATTAGCGCCAATAATTGAGAGATGTTTTTAGCATAATGTGCTTGATCAAAGAATACAGAGTCTTCAAAAATCCTAAACACTAAATCAGATCTGGCTTGTTTGCTTGGGGTAAATGAAGAGCAATGCTCACTAAGGTGAAACCCTAAAAAGAAGAGCGCTAATTCAGTATCAGCCTGTTGGTAAAAATCCAGCTTTAGATAAGCGGCAGTTTTTTCATCACCTGTCATTAGCATAAGTATCTCATCAAGCTCGTGGCTGAATTCAAAATAATATTCATCGTCACTATCGTGTTGGTTTTTAAAGGATAAATTGAAAAGATGGAATATTGTTTCCTTTGACAGCAGATTGTTGTTGAACTTCATTATTCTTTTAATAGAGTCTGGAATGTGAGCCCCTTTCATTGTAAATTTTTTGACAAACTCATCCATTGTAACACCTAATTTAAGCGCTAAATTACAGTAGTTTTCAATGTTATTGTCGAGCATGATGTCCAGCATGAAACTCATTGGCGTGCCTGCCATGCTTGATACGCCCTCAAACATATAGTTTAAAAATGCTCGAGCGTGCTGTTTTTGATCTTCGCGAAACTGGATAATAGTTCCATTAAATTCTCCTTCTAGTAGCTGTTCTCTTGTCACGCTAGTTGGAATTGGGAAATAGCCTTGTTTAAAGTACATTGTTATTGTATTTTCACCGTGTTGAGCCTTGTCAAAAGCATCAATATAGCCCCAGAAATGATTGGAGTACCGGTTTTCAATTTTCCCTCCTGGCTTTCCGGAATGATGAAATAACCCGTCTGGAAGCATAACCATACCGTTATCATGAACCATTTTATGAAGATATTGTTTGTCTCTGAAATCAGAGATAATAAACAGGTTTTCAAGAAATTCAATATCCTGGCTCATATCAGATAATTGATCGAGATAATCTAAATTAAATTGCTCAAGTATACTTTTTTGGCTGTATTCATTATCTTTCGATAATTGGATGATTTGTTTAACCAGCCTTGAAGCTCTTTTACCAATCAGAGCAAATTGGATAAAGAGAGGGGATATTGGGAATTTTGTGTAATCAGCGACTACTTGAAATGGTGTTCTTTCCATTCCTGCATCATGTGTCATATACGTAAAATAGTGCATTATTTTTATCAGCTCGAATAACGTGTCCCTGTCGTCTGAACTTGTTTTTTTAGAAAAACCTTCAATAAATTCATGTAGCATTGCAATCCGCAACATATCATTGAATGAACCGGTTGAACCTGAAGATAAATTGTTGAGTAAAACGGAATAATTTTGCAAAAGCCATGAATAAGCATTTCTGTCATCTATGCCTCCGGTAACAATAGGCGCTCCACGATAGGTTTCATAGGCAGGGTTTATATTAATTAAAGCCTCGATAATTTCACGATCAAGATCAAATGTAAAATCCGATATTGATTCAAGAAGCTCTGCTGTTGGTGCTGAGTAATGATAACTTGATATCATAGCTTGCTTGTTTAGATGCTCGTCAGCTTCATTGCCTTCTGGCCTGTGGTAGTGTTTTATGGTAAAGAAATCATGCCCGTCTTTAGCGTTTGTGATCTTGTCTCTATATTTTTCTTCTGTGCTTTCTTTTAACTGCTTACCAATTTTTGCGAGAAATATAATTGATTTTTCAATGCTAAATAATTGTTCGATTATATCTTCAGAAAGCTTGGTATGTTCAATGATTTGTTTCTTTGCTTTCGTGTATGTTGCTTCAAAAGCGGCTTCAAGATAAGACATTCCATGAGTGGTAAGATAATTTTCCGGATGTAAGAAATGTATGAACTCAAAGCGATTGAAATCTACAATCGGTTGCCTTTTTTCAGGGTTCCAAATTAAAAAAGGCGTCATGTACTTTTCATGGATTGACCCCTCAACCGTTACCAGCTGAACATCTGGCTTATATATCATCATCTCAGGTGAAGGGTGTGCTGTTAAAAAATGAAGATTTTTCTCAATTTCCAATAGATGTGATGTCCCAAAATAATCACGGAAACACATCATTCCTGCTGTTAGAGTAAAAAAACTTTCCCCCCCCCCAGATGAGCTAGGCTTTGGGTCAAAAAAATCCCGACTTACCTGATATGTAAGCTGATTGTTATCCATTGCCTTCAGCCTGCAAGGTTTATTATTACATGCAAGACAAGCTACGCGTTCCGGGGTGTGGGCAGGTTGCTGAGGGTTTTCAGGGGGCTCATCGTCTTGATCGATGTCGTATTTTATCCTCTTATTTGTATTGCCTGCTGCTGCATTTATTGTTCCATTTTCATTACTATCACTATCACTTGAGTCATTACTATCACTCGAATCATCGCCAGCTGAACTTTGAGAAGAAGTACCGGAGCCATGATCAATACTGGCCATGAGTGCAGCTATTTTTTGTGGTAGTTTATTTATCATGCCCTCGAGATACCAGCCCAGCTGATCGAGAATTGCCGGTTCAACAGACACCAGCATAACTCGATCCTGTAAAACTCGTGCATGCGTGACGTTACCATTTTTTAATGCCTGCTCTCGTTTGTGCCTTAAACGGTGGAGCTGTCTGAGCTTGGGCAGTTCTGAGTTAAGCACTTCAATTTGTAGCGCATCGTATGCACTGTTTTCTACCTCTAGTTTTGCAGGAAAGTCCGCAATCAAGTCATTAAGCAATGTATTGGGGTCATTATCTACGCCATCACTGTCGTCTCCACTACTGTCGCTAGCTGAGGTGAGAATGACTTCTGCAGAGCTGTCTTCCCATTCTTCCTGGTCAACGGAGGTGTATAGAACCAGCAACAGATCAAGCAATCCGGATAAAAGGTATTTGACGTCTAACGGTGAAAATGTTGATGATGCTTGTGCATACATACGTATGCCTTTGTCGTTTTCCGACAGATATAGCCTTATTTTTTGGTCCTCTATATCCTTTTTTTTCTGAGGCATAAGCTGGTCAAATTCAGCTGACAACGCGTTGTATTGATCAGTCGATGGAGGAATCAGCCATTTTTTTACAGGCGAATTATCGGTTGAAGTTGTAAGGGAGTCAGGCGCAATCCATCGAGCAATGTTTTGAATACCAATGGCTAATACCGGCAAAGCATGGAGGCTGGCTTGATAAGGCTTCAGGCTGGTGCCGTGGCTTGCAGTTTGTAAGAATGAGAAAGCATCATGACTGATAAATATTAAGAAAATTAGATACTGCCAATTTGACTTTCTTTTCATAAAAAACCTGATATGTAATGATCTCAGCAGTTATAGGGAGCGGACTCAAAAGTCAGTCATTCATTATTGTTCTCTTTCTCTGAGTAACGATCTGTGTAAATTATCTTTCATTTTTCTCGTGCGTGACGCTTGTCAGAATTCTGCAAACCCTTACACTGTAGCCCTTTTATTCATTCTTTCCACAGGCAGGGTTCTTTGAGTGTTGAAAATGTTACCTTTGGTTTGATTCTGGCGGGTGGTCAATCTTCTCGCATGGGGCAGGATAAGGCTCGGCTGCAATGGCAGGGTGTACCTCTCTACCGGCATATGGAAAATATTCTGATTAAGGCAGGTATTCATCAGACTATTATCAGCAGTAATGTTTTGCGTGGAAGTCATGTGATTGTTGATGAGGTGCCCGGAAAAGGTCCACTGAGTGGTATTCATGCAGTATTGAACGCTATTCCTGATGGAAGTTACCTGCTGGTTGTACCGGTTGATATGCCACTACTGCCGTCTACTGCATTACAGCAACTGATGAGAGAGCAACGTACCTGTTGTTATCAAGACTACACTCTGCCGTTGCTGTTGCAAATAACACCGGAACTCAGACGACGGGTCACCGATAATATCCATAGCCAGAACCGGCGTGACTATTCACTATGGAAACTGCATAAAGCCATGCAGGGTCAAACATTACAGCTGCCTGAATCAATGCAGGCGGCTTTTGGCAATGCCAACACACCCGAAGAGTGGCAGCAGTGCCAGGCTGCTGAACAGCCAAAGTCAATTTGAACCACGGAGTTAGAGCAGATATGGCTCACAAACAGGTCACTGAATTTACCCCATTGAATATTGCGGTCCTGACCGTATCCGACACCCGCACGGAAGAGACTGACACCTCCGGTCATCTGTTGGTAGACAACCTCACTACTGCGGGTCACAAGCTGGTTGACAAGGTGATTGTTAAAGATGACATCTACAAAATACGTGAGGTAGTATCCCGCTGGATTGCTACTGATACTGAGACCGTTGATTGCGTTCAGGTAGTGCTGGTGACCGGTGGAACTGGTTTCTCTGGTCGTGACAGTACTCCGGAAGCATTGCTGCCCATCTTTGATAAAGAGATAGTGGGTTATGGTGAGCTGTTTCGTCATATTTCTTACGAGCAGATCAAAACCTCAACCATTCAGTCCCGCACGGTCGCTGGTATGTCTAATGGCACCGTTATCTTTGTGATGCCCGGCTCCAACAATGCCTGTAAAACGGCCTGGGAAGGCATCATCAAAGACCAATTGGACAGCCAGCACCGACCATGTAATTACGTTGAACATCTAAAGGTAGCAGGCTGAGTATGACACTGACCCATACCGATACTCAGGGTAAAGCCAGCATGGTGGATGTGGGCGATAAAGACGCCACCCGTCGTGAAGCCCGGGCTGAAGGTTACATTACCATGAAGCCTGAAACCCTGGCATTGGTGCAGGATAATGGCCTGAAAAAGGGCGATGTTCTTGCCGTTGCCCGTATTGCCGGTATTCAGGCTGCCAAACAATGCGGCAATATGATTCCACTCTGTCATCCGCTGATGCTGAATTACATTGGTGTTGAGTTTGATATTCAGTCAGAAAAAAATCGCATCCGAATTGAAACCTGTTGTCGTTTAAGTGGCAAAACCGGTGTTGAAATGGAAGCTCTGGCGGCGGCCTCAGTGGCTGCATTGACTATATACGACATGTGTAAGGCAGCTGATAAAGATATGTGCATTGATGGTGTACGTGTTCTGGAAAAAAGTGGCGGCAAAAGTGGCCATTATCTGGCGGAACAAGGCTGAGGAGTTGAGTCAATGATTAAAGTGCTGTTTTTTGCGGCATTCCGTGAGCAGTTGGGTTGTGAACAACTGGTTTTAAAAAACGGTGATTACCCTGACAGGTTATCTTCACTGCGTCAGCAACTGGCTGAAAAAGGGGGCGACTGGCTGGAAGTGATGACCAGTGAGCGGGCTCTGGTAGCAGTGAATCAGACTATGACCAAGGTCGATCATATTTTGACTGAAGGCGATGAGGTTGCCTTCTTCCCGCCCGTTACTGGCGGTTGATATACGTAGGTCGGTTTCCCTCGAAGGGGGACGCTGACAAAGCGCCCTGTTTTGGGAATATTGAATCAGGAGTAGAGCTTTGATCTCCATTCAAACTGAAGATTTTGATCCTGGCTTCGAACATCAGCAACTTAGCGATAACCCTGCTGCCGGTGCCATTGTGACCTTTACCGGCACGGTTCGAAATATGAACCTTGGTGATTCCGTGGGTGGGTTGTTTCTTGAGCATTATCCGGCCATGACCGAGAAAGCCCTGCAAGCCATTCTCGATGAAGCCAAAGAGCGTTGGTCGTTACAGGCAGTGAGAGTGATTCATCGGGTTGGGCAGATGCATCCAGGGGATCGGGTTGTTTTTGTTGGTGTTACCAGTGCTCATCGAAAAGCCGCTTTTGAAGCTTGTGAGTTCATTATGGACTACCTGAAAACCCGCGCACCTTTCTGGAAAAAAGAGACGACAACGGACGGCGATCGCTGGGTGGCAGAACGAGACACCGATCAGCAGGCGGCACGACGCTGGGAGCTGGAGTCTGAATGAAGCAGGCTCTGTTTATTCTTCTGTTGACCAGTCTGTTCAGCATCAATGCTTCGGCTGAGCGGCTGCGTGTTGCTGTAGCTGCAAACTTCAAACCGGTGCTGCAAACTCTGTCGGTACGTTTTGAACAGAAGACTGGCCATAAAGTCAGTCTCTCTTCCGCTTCTACCGGGGTGCTCTATAACCAAATTACCAATGGTGCACCTTTTGATATGTTTCTATCAGCGGACAGTCGTCGTCCAGAAAAGCTGGATGACGATGGGCTTGGTCTTCAGGGCAGCCGTCAGACTTATGCTTATGGGGAACTGGTGCTTTGGAATAATGGCTCTGATAAGCTTGCATTAAGTGACCTGAAAAACTACCAGGGTCGTCTTGCTATAGCGAACCCTAAAACGGCACCCTATGGATTGGCAGCACAACAGGCTTTGCAAAAACTGTCTTTATGGGATGCATTTCAGGGGCGGATTGTTCAGGGTGCCAGTATTCAGCAAGCCTGGCAGTTTGTTGCCAGTGGCAATGTAACAGCGGGGCTGGTAGCTCGTTCCCAGCTGGTAGACAAACCTTACAAAGATGCCAATATTTCGCTGATACCTACCGATTATTATTCACCCATTCAGCAGGACATGCTGATACTGGCTCGCAGTCAACATCAGGAAGTGGCAAAGGAGTTCAGCCGCTATCTAATGTCCACTGCCAGTCAGAACTACATTGCCAGCCGAGGCTATAAAAAAGCGAAGGATTGAATGCTACTAACCGCTGTCTGGGTAACGGTTAAACTGGCCGCTATCACCACTCTTATTTTGATGCTGCTGGGTATTCCTCTGGCCTGGCGGCTGGCTCATACACAAAGCCGGATTAAGCCGGTAGCTGAAGCGCTTGTCGGTTTACCGCTGGTATTGCCACCGACGGTGCTGGGTTTTTATCTGTTATTACTGTTTTCACCCAATAATGTGTTGGGTGCTTTTTGGCAGAATTTAACGGGTTCTACTCTGGCATTCAGTTTTAGCGGGCTGGTGGTCGCTTCTGTGTTTTACTCACTGCCTTTTGTGGTTCAGCCTCTGCAAAGAGCCTTTGAACAGCTCGATCATGGATTGCTGGAAGCCGCCGCCATGTTAGGGGCTGATCGAACTGACCGATTTCTGAATATTGTTCTGCCTGCTACTCGCCGAACGTTATTGTTGGCTGCCTGTATGGGGTTTGCTCACACTCTGGGTGAATTTGGTGTCGTGCTGATGATTGGAGGTAATATTCCCGGAGAAACTCAGGTGTTGTCCATTGCTTTGTTTGATGCCGTGGAGTCTCAACAATTTACGGAAGCGCATCAGATGGCTGCGGGCTTATTAGGGTTTGCCATGGCTTTGCTAGTGATTTTGTACAGCGTTGATCGCAAACAAGGAGGTAACGAATATGCTTGATATTAACATCCGTTTACCCCGTGATCGATTTGATGTGAGTGTACAAGCAGTACTGCAAACGGGCAGTATCTGGGCCATTATGGGTGCATCCGGCTGTGGTAAAACCTCATTGTTGCGCTGTCTTGCCGGACTGGAACCCAGTGTTGAGGGAAAGATTTGTTTCAATGGTGAGCAATGGTTAGATACTGAAAATGGCATTCGTGTTTCTCCGGAAGAACGTGGTATTGGCTATATCTTTCAGGAAGCTCGGCTATTTCCGCACCTGGATGTAATGGGAAATCTGGAGTTTGCTCGCCGTCGTGCTCATTGTTCCAGAAAAACACCACGACTGATGGATGTGATTCAGCAGCTGGGAATAGAACCTTTGTTGGGACGGAGTGTTGCAAAACTCTCGGGAGGAGAAAAACAGCGTGTCGCCATTGCCAGAACCTTATTGAATGCGCCACGTTTATTATTAATGGACGAGCCACTGGCTTCATTAGACTGGGATTCTCGCTCAGAAATTCTACCTTGCCTCAGGGATATTCATCAGCATTTTAAAATACCGGTAGTGATGGTGAGTCATGCCCGGGAGGAGGTCGCCAGACTGGCCGATCAATTGATGTTGATGAATTCGGGTAAAGTGATTGCCCGGGGAAACTGTGCTCATTTGATGAATCGGTCAGGTTCTGTATTAGCATCGGACAATAATGCTTTGTCGGTTTTTGATGGCAGAATTATTCAGCACGATAGTCAATATCCGCTCACAGAACTTGAAATTGACGATCAGATCTTGGTCACCAACCGCGTCAATGCTGAAGTTGGTAGTCAGGTTCGGGTGGTTTTACCCGCTCATGAAGTCAGTATTGTTATTGATGATATTTCTGCAACCAGTGTGCAAAATAGATTGTCTGTTGTGATTGAAACTATGACTGAACTTGACTCCCATCACATACTGCTGTCATTAAGAATGAGAGAACAGTTTTTGCAGGCATTAATCACCCAAAGGGCATTAACAACACTTCAATTGAAAAAAGGTATGCAAGTGTTTGCTCACTTTAAGGCCAGTTGTCTGGATGTTTTTTAACGACAGGGAGAGGTGTTTGTCAGGCCAATGAGGTATAAGGATAGCCGGACAAGATAGCCGAGAAAAATATCTGGCTGGAGAATCAAACAGCCTGTCAGAGACAGACTGTTTGATCAAGACGCTCGACAATTAACGCTTCTCAACGTTAGCAGCCTGTAGACCCTTTTGACCTTGTTCAACGTCAAAAGAAACAGGCTGGCCTTCAGCCAGGCTCTTGAAGCCGTCACCCGCGATGGCACGGAAGTGAACGAATACATCTGGGCCGCCATTGTCCTGCGCGATGAAGCCGAAACCTTTTTCGTCGCTGAACCATTTTACGGTGCCAGTTGATTTGGACATACCAGTCTCCTGATTATTTAAAAAACACGTTATGCGTACAAAATGTACACATTAAGCCAGTCACATCTTCAATCGATTTTTCCAAAGTAAAGCAGGCATAGCAGCATAACTTATAATCAGAAGTGGTGTGACGCGAGGAATCAATCAAAATGCTTTTTCATTGTTCTCAATAATGGCTATAGGGAATCTAAACGCTGATACAGGGTATGTCAAAGAATTTATTGAAGTTCTTTATCAAACTGTACAGAGTTAATCCAATGGTTCTTCTTTAAGTTGTTCTTTGTGCTGATCTTCTTTTTCTTTTTGGTATTTTCGTGCTCGTTTTGGTCGCTCTGAAGTTAACCCAAAGAGGCTTGCTGGCAACTCCGATTTCAGCCTGCTTATTGAAGGTGTATTTTATTGTTACTTTGGCTTTTGAGACAGATTTCTTTTTATCATTTTCTGATTTTACGGCTATTTTGGATAGGATTAAGTATGCAGTTAACCATCTTAGCCAATGGCTGTAAAGGACTAAGGATCTATAGATTAATGATAATCCCTTATCATGAGCCGTGTCATGACCTGTATCATGAAATGAGAAGCAGTCGTTTTTCTGTTTTGTGTTTGCTGGTTATTATGCTGCTAATCATGAACGCAAGATTGACTCATGCCAGTCCAGAACGGGAGTGGTTGGAAGACACGCCAGCAGGAATAAAACTTGATTTTGCCGGGACGCCTCATATTCTTGAAGGGGTGACTAAAGATCAGCTTAAAGGAGTGCCTATACACACTCTTTCAATGGTTTTGTCAGGGCTGGCCAGTCGACAAGCACTGCATTTTGCCGGAGCATTGGCCAGTGCCAACCCTGGGCTTGCATCGCCTCTTTATCTTCTTTCGCTGTTTCTTAAGTCGGGCATGTCATTACAGAGCGTTCGCTATCTTTTATCGTTAGGCAGTGTTGTGTCCGGTGAAATAAAACATCGGACTGGCAGTATTTATCGCTATTGGTCCTGTGGGCAACGCCAGGGTTATATGCCGGTTTATCTTGAGGATAACTGGTTAGCGGATCACTTTTATCTTAAGGTCATCTTTCCCGATAACCGTTTTCCACAGCTTTCCATTCAGAGAATTAGTCATCACCAGCCCGATGAGAAATCAGATCAACATTCTGGTTGGGAAGTATTGTATTCGATCATGCACAGCCAGCAGATTGATGCTATTGATGTCCGGATCATGCCCTTCGTTCAGAGTATTTCCGGTGAGCTTCTGATTAAAATAAAGGGGAGAAATCTTCGTTTTGCCAGGCTGGTTCCTCAGACTAAAGGTATACCAGACCCTGCCTGGCATCTTACCCAACTTGGCAGTTGGTGTCCGGATTATTCCAGAAAAACACTGTTTAGTGTTTTCGAAGATGAAACTCTGATGGCTATAGCTCAGGCTCTGGTTGTTGGAGAGGCAAACGCCGGCAGTTATTCGTTCACTCCCAGAGAGGTGTCGGTCAGGCAAAGTAATAATCAGGCCTCCATTGTTCAAAGCGTTTTTCAAAGCAACGCTCAAAGCAAAAATCAAAGCCCGAAAAAAAAATCACAGCTAACGCTGGTGCACTCTAATTATGGTGAACCCATTAATCAGCAACAGGGAACCTTGTACCTAATCCCTGATGCAGTACAAGACTTGCGTTCTCTTTTGCGAATCGCTGCCAGTCAGCAGGCCGAAATAGTTATCGCAGCGATGGCAAAGCAAGTTGTATGGAAACAACATCAGGTCTCTGTATTGCTGGCCTTTCTTCAAACCATCATTGGTCAAAAGCTTATTGATCAGGGGGAGATCAGTCTAAGGCAAATGACTCGTAACCCAAAAGGTTTTCAGGCTTTTGCTACCGATAGAAATGCAGATTTTAAAGCAAGCAGTACGGATAAAGCGGTCGTATCTGATCATAATTTTAATAAGATGGGAGCAGTGCCTATTATTGACTATCCAAACTCACAGCCAGGCAATGCTCCCTCAGTAACTAAACAAAGAGTACATAGTAGACAGGTTTCCAAATCAGGTTCTTCTACGCCATCTGGAAAAAAAATAGATCAGTATTATAAAAATCATCATCGTCCTAATGGGAATGACCCAGACCCGTTTCAACGAAGCTCAGAAAATCATTCTGATTATATCAATTACTCACCTCTGGAAACCATGCTTGACCAGATGCTAAAAAGATTTGGAATTGAGCTTGCTCATGAGGCTATTGCAAATCCCGATATTTTAAGCGCCATACAGAATAGATTGAATTATCAACAAAATCCCGTAATTGAGCGACAGCTTGCAATAGATCTTGCAGAGTTAAAAATCACAGAACAAGAGGGCGAGATAGCAGGCTTATTTAATCCCAAAATAAACAATTATCTCAGTTTACTGGTTGAGTATTTGCAAAAATCAATCTGGATATTCTCTCCCTCAGAGTCTGGTGATCATCAGTATGAATATATTGATACTATCAAGCGAATCTACTCCGTTGGCAGTATTGGAAGTATCCAGCAAAAACCGATGGATGGTGACTTACTGTTTACTTACTATAAAGGTCAGTTTATTCAGCTGGAGAAGGCATGGCTTGCCAATGAACAGCTGCGCAAGGCAAAAAATCAGGTATCTGAAGAACAGCGGCATCTTGCCAGAGAAATAGAAACTCAATACATCAAAATGACCCCGCACCTGATGACTTTGGAGCATATTGGTTTTATAGCAAGAAAAAATGGCAAAATTTATCTGACAAAACATATGCTCAGTATTGTTATAGGGTTTTGGAAAAATAACCAGTTACTGTTTTCCAATATAGAATCTCAGACTGAGAACCTGAAAAAGGCTGAGGTTGCGATTAAAGACTATTCACTTGATTTGGTTGATAGTAGTCAGTTCTCGGATATTTTCATCTATTTCCCTATGTCCAAACTGTCAGGGCAAATAGCAGATAACTTCACTCATGTTGTGACTGCTGTGAGTGAAACGCTGGACGACATTGCCCCTCCTTCTGGTTATCAGAGGATTGCCGTTTATGGTGGTGTAGCAAAAGCAGCTTATCTGGCTCATCAATGTTTTCCCGGAGGTTTTTCTGAGCTTAAAAGAAGAGGGTACGCATCATACAATGATATTGATTTAATGTTTGCCGATGAGTGGTTAAGAGACCAGTTTCAAGAAACATTTTTGGCAACGCTAAAAGAAAAGAATGACTGGTTTGAAGCTCATATTGAGACCTATGAGAAAGGAAGAATGAATACTCGCAAGGTTGTTATTAAAGTTGGAGGTGATCGTTTTTTTGCGTTGGATCTGAGTATTGGTTTTCCGGGTATCTTTGATTTTGATCGTATTGAAAGGAAAGTGGCTTTTGATATTCCACACATGCCTGCAATAAAACTACCTCTGATAAGATACGAAGCCATGCTTGATAAATTGCTTCAGGAGATGCAGATGGGAAAGCATGAAGTAGCAGGTGGTTCACTCAATGGAAAACATCAGGATACTGAAAGGCGAGTAAAAAAAGCGGCAGAGCAAATTTTTTTATTTCAGGAAAAAGACAAAAATCTTCAGTTTCTATTAAAGAAAAAATTAGGGGCTGACTGGAAACGGAAATTGCAAACACTGGCTCAATTGGATGTTACTCATCCCCACTTACTAGCTAAAGAGAAAAACAGCCTTGATCAGAAGCCTACTGCTGATGTAGTAAAGCCATCAGTTTTATCGGATATTGCCAAAGCTATTGAGAGTAAAGCTATTGCAGGTAGTAAATGGACATCGGAAACATCGCAAAATAAAAAAGCGTTGCCCAAATACAAAAAAACGGTGCCAGCCGGTAAAGAGCTTGTTGGCGATAAGACGTTTATTTCTGTTCAGGTGAAGAGCTCTGAAACTGTTCCTGAAAAAATAGACGCAAAAGTGGCTATCGATGAGAAAGTCCCGGAAACGCCTGAGAAAAATACAGCAAAAAGAAAAAATACTTCAGATCATGAACGCTTACAAACGACCGATACGGCAAAAACCGTAAAAGCGGGCAAAAAAATAAATAACCCACCCCGGAATACGCCAAAAACAGAAGGCATAACGCCAGAGCTCTACAGCCACTTTGCATCAGATGTAACCCGCTGCCGGGCAACCCAAAAAACAGATCAACCACAAAATAAGCAAAAATACCGACGA
The DNA here is from genome assembly GCA_965199185.1 of Endozoicomonas sp. Classification (GTDB taxonomy): domain Bacteria; phylum Pseudomonadota; class Gammaproteobacteria; order Pseudomonadales; family Endozoicomonadaceae; genus Endozoicomonas. The sequence continues at coordinate 135,829 of CBDAQW010000013.1, forward strand.
CTCATTACAAAGTCAGCAGCTCGCTTTAAGCATAAAAAGGGAGTACGGCTCTCGCGAAAGCAGCAGTTGAAAACATCACCCAAAGAATCCTCATGGAGCATCAGTCATCCAAAATTTCTCTCTTTTTTGGTTGCACTTGGTGCAGCAGGAGGAGGGCTATACACATACATGGCTTTTCAGCTCTTGAAAAGTCTAACACCCACATCTGAATTTTTCGCATCGTTCTTTGCTCGACAACCAGATAATGCAGCTGATTATTCTGAATGTGCGACTTTCGAGGACGATATTATCCATGCTCTATGCACTCGAAATCAGTTTGCTCATCAGCAGCAACTTCTCAAGGTTTTCAATCAGGTTCGTACAACGATGCTCTTTGTTACTTACCGGTCTGTTAAACCTGTAACAAGTCATGAGCAAATCTCTTTGCGCTTATCAATACCGGATAATGTACAGACTGTGTTTGTACCGGACTCCATTGTTGCTTATGAGCATTTGCCCGATGAAATGAAACGGCGCTGGCTCAACAATCTGATGGCGCATTCAAAAAATATTAATACGTCTGAGCAGCATATAACTTATCTGAGTATGATATTGCTGATTCTTGCTCGGCGATGTGGTGTTATGAATTCAACAGCACAAACTCGGTGCTTCAGGAAAACACTGGATGATCTGACTTCGCCTAATGGGTTTAAAACGATTCTGAACCAACTGTCTTCTTTTCCAGATCATGAGGAAACTTTTTCCGGAGGTGGGCTAAAACAAAAGCAGATGAGGTTTTACTTATGGTTCGAAACCACATCGGGTGAGCTGTTATCTAAAGATACTCAATTGTTTTCTGCTGTTGATTATTTGCAATCAGATTTTAATTTTAAGAAAGATCAATATGCAGGCTATATTGGTGAATATGGCAGAGATTTGCAGCAGTTCAGTTCATTTGTTGAAATGTTCTCAATGGTGGCAGATGTTGACAAGGTGGCAGGCTTGCAAGACTACAGTTTTTCTCTTGAAAATGAACCTGTCTACAAGTTGGTAAGGCGTATTTACAAAGGTGAAGTTTATTATTTACGTAAACGGTTAAAAGACGCGGATGCTTTTTTGCAGAGCTGTCAATTTGAAGGCTATAAAAAAGAGATTGCCTACGCCTATAGGCTGTTGGAGTTGTCCTCAGTTATGCCCATTGAAACCTATGCACGGCGTGTTTCAAGGTTCTGTGGGATTGGTGCACGATTTGAACAGCACCCGCTGCGATGGGCTTGTTTCTTTAGGGTTGGAACCGACAGAATAAAACGACCATGGATACCTTTTTTGGCAGGAATACCTGAGGATTCATTACAAAAGAGAATTGTCTGGCGCGCCTGGGGTAGATACGGTTTGGGGGGAGCGAAAGCCGTTGATGAGCATGAATGGCAACAGCTTAGCGCATCACAGAAACAGATATTAAAGCCTGAAAGAGCACCTTAGTATTGGCTCATGTCAATATGGCTACTGTGTTTCAAAAGATAACCCGATGTGTGACTTTTAATTTCAACATGGCTATCCATGCCACGTGGATCCCGTACAGTCCCTGTACGGGATGACAGCAGAGTGCACAAAACCGCTACTAGCTGTCATTCTGTACAGGGACTGTACAGAACCCATAAGCCATGGATTGGCAACCTACGAGATAAAAGTCACACACCGGGTAAAGATAAGAAATTTTTTGGTTTTCAGGGGTGCCTGTTAATGTCAATGACAGGCATTCCGGTTTCAATGAGTCTGACATCTGCAAACGCCATTGAAAAAAGCATGAAAGATAACCGGCCAAAGAAGTTTGTCAAACTGATTATGCGGGGCAGGCGCAGAATCGAAACTGTCATTGGCCAGTTGGCACAGTATTTCGATATTGAGCGCAGTGGCTGCCGTAACATGTGGCGTATGACGGCAAGAATAGCCCGTAAGTTGCTGGCCTATAGCGTAGGTGTATTCCTGAATGTGCAGGCTGGAAGGCCTGCTATTCAGTTTGAGAGTTTAATAACTGCATTGAAAATGCTGTTTCGGGTACAACAGGTAGTGCATATTCACAACTACCTTTCGTCCGTCCATGCAGCTTGAATTTATTGATCTATGAGTCAAAAGTCGGTCTTGGCGTAAGCTTGCAACCATGTTCCCAAAAAACCACCCAACGGGCTGTTAACAATCAGAATAGGTCGCTGCTGTGGCGCAGAGCTTATTTTCGTCAGTAATACTTCACGGACATGTTCTGGCGCGTTGGGCAATTGTGGAATCCAGTAGTCGATAAGTAACACATTATCTTGAATAAACTGCTTAACACGCTGTGCTTTCTCGGATCAAGGTGCGCTATTTAAGTCATGTAAATAAATAAGTAGTGGCTTTTGATTGATTGCATTTTTCATTATCAATGCCAAAAAAATGATTAGATTATAATTCGCTGGATCGGCTTTTAAAGTGTTTATGCGATCTATTTTTTTTCCCGTAAACAGCTTTCCAGTTGCCGTTTTTTTCAAAGATTACACCAGCACCATGGCCTCTATGCCAGTCCACATCAAGTCCAATAACTTTTTTATGTTTATTGATATAGCCTGGTTGCGGAACCATTGTGTGCCCGACAACTATTTTTTTAGCCGAAAACTTTTCTAATAATTGATTTACGGTTTGTGTATTGTAATTCGTAAAATGCCCTCGATACCAGAATGGACCATTGCCTCCGGTGACCATGCAATCGCCTTCGAATAGATCACCCATGCAGCTTCTTACTAACTTGTTGATTTTTTCCAGACTGTATCCTTTATCGATAAGTTGTTTAGAAAAACCGCCATGGACAAATAACAAATCACCGATTTTTATAACCGTATTCTGTTTTTTTAACCATAAAGTCAGCTCCTGATTATCATCAAAAGGGTTAAAATCAAATCGCTCTTCAGTCACCTCCATAAGTGCATTCTGATAGGGTGACACATAACGAAAGTCACCTTCCAGATTCATGAATTCATGATTGCCAAGCAAAAAATGAACATTGCCTCCGGCCTTTTTTGCCTGAACCTGCAGCCCTCTGATAAACCATACCAGCTCAAAAGTATATTCACCTCTATCAACGCTATCGCCAACAATGACTATTTGGTTGTTACCCCATTGCCAACTGTGCTCATGGTTTATAACACCATGGTCGAGTAAAAACTGCTGAAACTTAGGTAAATTACCTTCAAGATCACTAACCGCCAGCAATTTTTCTGGCATAGCCCAAACGGTGTTCGGTGTGGTCGTTTGAGAGGGTGTAATCGTCAGATCACTACCTTCACATAAGTCTGGCGTAATATGTTGGCTGCTTATCTCTTTTTGCAACCATCGACCCGCACCACAATGCTGTAATATATCGACTCTTCCACCAGGTAGATGGGTTATAAAAGGACCCGCTACTGTATCACCATTCGATCTCATCGGAGCATCACTTGAAAGTATGCCTGGATCCGAAAACCCGCTGTAAACACCAGAAAGAGTACTGGTAACCAGAAAAGCCGGGAGCATGAGTGCTTTAATCCACCACAGAGGATTAAAAATAACATGAGCACAAGCTGGCAAACTAAATAAACTGAAAAAGATAAAAACACACAGAACAGAATAATCGAATGACTTCTTTTTCATCGCTATCTCTTGTTAACAAGCCCGTTTTTACGCGAAGACCGACTTTTGACATTCCATAAGGCATGACTAAACCTTAATTTGAGTTCCAAAACAGATTACTTAATGGCCGGTGACAGTCATGCCTGAAAAAGAGTTTAGCATTAATGGCTTTTGCCTGATTGATAATTTATTCCAAACGCTTTTTCCCACACTTTTACATACTCGTGGTGATGACTCCAAGCTCAGCGATAGCGAGGTTATTATCATTGAAATTGTGGGCGAGTGGCTTGGATATCACACTGATAAGGATATCTGGAAATATTTTCGGCGACACTGGCTGCACTTTTTCCAAATATTCCCGCCAGAGCCAAGTTGGCTTCACAGGGGGCGAACCTCTGGGCTGTGAAGCAAAAAATCACAGGGCGACCGGTGCAAATACTACACCATGATCGCCTTTTGCAATGCTGTGAATGGCTTCATATGGTCAGTGAAATAGCAACTCCAGGCAAAATAAAGAAGGCCATTATCAGGTACGCAAATGCATAGAGCCGTTTCTTTACCGCTAGATCAGACAGCTTGTCGGACATCCATAGTGGAATCTCACGAAGCCATTTAATGCCATAAATCACGGCTACGGCCATCACATTAAAGAAAAAATGAACCAGCGCAATAGTCAGAGCAGGCAAGGCCGCAGCTCCGGTAATGGCAGTTGCTGCCAGTAATGCCGTAATGGTTGTGCCAATATTTGCGCCCAGGGTGAATGGGTACATCTGACGAACTGTAAACAGACCATTACCCACCAGAGGCACCATCAAACTGGTCGTGGTTGAAGAAGACTGCACCATAACCGTCATAGCGGCACCGGAGACAATCCCACTGACCGGGCCATGACCAATGGATTTATGCAGGACATTTTTTGCTCTTCCTACCATCACCTTTTTCAGGAGTTTGCCCAGTCGAACCACTGAAGCAAAGATCAGGCAGATACCGGCCACTATCATAGCAATACCTGCCATGCTGGCATCTGGTAGTACACCGGCGAATCCTTTAATAATATCCACTGCGGGTGACGTCAGTGGTTTGATAAAGTTCAGGCTCTTGATGGACATGCTTTGACCACCCACCAGAAGTTCGGCAGCACTGCTTGCCAGTTTTTCCAGAAAACCGGTCATTATTTCCAGGGGAAGAATAACCAGAACCGCCAGCCAATTGAAGAAGTCATGCACGGTAGAGGCAGAGAAAGCGCGCTTGAACTCTTTGTCACAACGTATATGACCCAGGCTCACCAGTGTGTTGGTAATCGTTGTTCCTATGTTGGCACCCATGATCATCGGGATTGCCAGACCCACCGGCAATCCACCGGCCACCAGACCAACAATCACCGAAGTGACTGTGCTGGAAGATTGCACCAGTGCGGTAGCGAGTGTACCAGCGATTAATCCCATAATGGCATTGTCCGCAAAACTGAACAGTTGTGCTGCGGCAGCACTACCACCCACCGCCATTTTGAAACCGGAGCCGATTACACTGACGGCGACCAGAAGCGTATAAATCCAGAGAATTACCTTCATCCAGATTCGACCATAGTGACGGGTCGTCATGACTTTATAATCGACTTTAGAGCCTATTTTTTGTTTGCTCGAAGATGTCATCTCAGACATTGCCATACACCTGTGTTAACTAAGAGGCCGTCTGAAAAGTCACGTGACTACTGCGGCCTTGGCAAATGAGTCTAAAACGCTGCTTTTGTTCGTCAAATAGCTCGCTGTTCTCCTCACAAAACCAGCGTTTTATCATCCATTTTTCAAGGTCTTCGCTACGCACAGACTTTTCAGCTGGCCTCTAAGGAGCCTATTGTTATTGAATGAGAGACAAGATATGAAAGCTGTGTGACAGTTTTATTACAGAGCTGTAATAAAGTCTGTTTTTTCGGTAGACCGGAGTCTGGCCTACCGAAGGAGGGAGTTGCTGGAGAGGATTTTAAGAAATGGCCAGCGTTTAGTCAGCGTTTAAATAGACGTTTAAGACTGGTGAGCAGGGATGGGCGTTTATCCATCATCTCATCAAGATGCTCCACTGTCTGATGCTGTTGGTCTTCGCGCAGCCCCCGAAGCTGTTTTTTTAAACCCTTCAGGTGAGTTTTGGCTTCTTTAATCTCTGCTTTTAACTGCTTGCGGCGCTTTCTGTATTGTTTGAGGTTGGCCATTATTTTGTCACCAGTATCAATAATCCGGGAAGTATAAAAAAGACGCCCAGAACATAAGCGATCACCAGTGACTTATGTCGGCTGGCAATTTGGGCAAAGCGACGAGCCGAGTTGTAAGGGATGTTACGCAGGAACGGATTACCATAAATAAAGGCGACACCTACAACATTAAATAGCATATGCACCAGAGCAATTTGCAGCCCGGCAATGGCGTGAGAGCCGCTCAGAGTGGTCGCTGCCAGTAACGCAGTGATACAGGTACCGATATTTGCACCCAGTGTGAACGGATAAATTTCTTTCACACGGAACACGCCGCTGCCCACCAGAGGAATTACCAGGCTGGTGGATGTAGAGGAAGACTGCACCAGGAAGGTAATCAAGGTTCCGGACGTAATACTGCTAATGGGGCCACTGCCGATCGCTTTGTGCATCAGGTCTTTGGCTCTTCCGACCATCAGGCTTTTAAGAATCTTGCCAAGATAGCTGATAGAAATAAAGATCAGTACCAGCCCTGCCAGAGCCAACGCGATACCACCTGTATTACCGGGAAGTGCTTCAAACAAGTGCACAAACTCTTTAATAATCGGTTTAGTCAGTGGCTTGATAAAATTCAGACCACCCATATCGGCACTGGTACCACCATGAATCAGGTTGGCTATGTACTTCGAGCTCTTATCCAGAAAGCCGGTCATCATTTCCAGTGGCAGGAAAATAAATACAGACATGACATTGAAAAAACCATGCACAGTTGCCGCCGAAAATGAACGACGGAAGGCTTTTTTCTTTCCAAGACTACCAAGGCTAACCAGCGTAGCTGTCATGGTTGTACCAATGTTAGTACCCATAATCATTGGAATGGCAATTTCGACCGGAAGACCGCCGGCAACCAAACCAACAATAATAGACGACACCGTACTGGAAGACTGAACCAGTGCTGTCGCCATGGTACCTATGATTAGGCCCATGAAAGGGTTGGTAGCGAACTGAAACAGCTTCGCTGCACCTTCAGCACCACCGGCTGCCCACTTAAAGCCGTCACCGATCATACCCACTGCAACCAGCAGGATATAAACCAGCCCTAGAACACCTAACCAGGGCAGGTAAGAATTAGTTGCGCTTCTGTCAGCAGCAGAAACCTGAGATGCTTGCATAAGAGTTCCGATTGTTAAACGAACGTATGGCAACAAGCCCGAAGCACAGGAACGGGATGGTGTACCATCGTTGCGTACTTTATGGATCTGAGTTTTCAGTGCAACTGTGGTAACGCGCAACTTGGTTTGGTTTTCAGCGTATAAGTACGGAGTGTAATTTTTCCAGGTTGGAAGTTATGAGGCAATTCTCGTATATAACGTCATGATATTTAAGGGTTTGGTGGTTTGTTCTGGATTTGTGCGTATTGGTGCTTGTAGGGCCAGTTCTTGTGCTCCAGGAGCAAATACTCTTATGGCATAAGAACTGACCTTGCTGGAATATGGAATGTTAAAGTTTGGGGGCGATAAAGTGTGGCTGGATGCCCGCCCGTTTAATTTGTTGGTGAATATCCTGTCCGGCATAAATACCGGATTGAAGCAATAAAGTTTTAAACCCCATGGCATTACCACCGAGAATATCTGTGTAAAGTGTGTCACCTACCATCAAAACTTTCGATGGATCAGTCACGCCGGCTCGATTGAACGCTTCAGAGAAGATGGAAAGATCCGGCTTACCATAAAGAACCGGTGTCGCCTGTTGATTGGTTCTGTCGATAAAGTCAGAAAGAAAATAACCGGGTGTGGCACCAATATGCCCGCCTTTGGGTGCACCAACATCAGGATTACCAATATGTAATTCAAACTGACGATCCATGCCCGATTTGATCAACGAGTCATGCATTTTTGCCGTCCAGCCTGCGCCGGTAAGAAAGATCAGATTTTCGACCTGCTCAGGAATGTTACCGTTATGTTCATTCAGACGAACCATGCCCTGCATCAGTTCATTGGATGGGTGCTCTAATGGTGCTATCACCCCATAGCGTCCAGGTGTCGTTATTGTCTTTAGAAACTGTTCACTGATATCCAGGCTGGTAAGTACTTCAGAAGCGGTAAAATCGTAACCACGTTTGCGGTATTTTTCTGCAGCAATCTTTTGGTTGGTCATCGTATCATTGGACACCACACAGAAAGGTTTGTGCTTTTTTCGCATCAACGCAATCGCTTCCGGTGCGCCTTCTATGGGGGTGGTGCCAAGACACAGGACACCATAAGAATCCAGCAATATGAGTTCAAACTGATCGAGAATATCGGCAACACCGTCGATCATTGCCGGTGCCTGTTCCGGGTTATTAACGGGAGGGTACCAGTTCAGGCGTTTGGCATAAGTCTGGTTCAGAATATCCGGGGTTAAAACAAACATTGCAACCTCAATACTGTGCTTCAGTATGTAATGTTGCGGAGTATAACAGTACTGTCACTGTTTATCGGTCGTTATGTCCCAGGTTTCTCTCTGGGTCGATGACATCGCGCACCTTCTGTTTGATGTCTTTTGGCTGAGGAAAACCGTCATTCTTTTTCCTTTCCCAGATTTCCTGACCATTGATTGAGATGATAAAAACACCTCCGACACCGGGCTTCAAACGTACTTCACCCAAATCGGTACTGAAGGTGTTGAGTAGTTCCTGGGCAAGCCAGGCAGAACGAAGCAGCCACTGACATTGACTGCAATACTCAATTTCGACAACCGGTTTATACGACATTGATATTCTTTTCCAGACAGCTTCATAAGTGCCTAATTATGCGGTTGAAATCCGCTCAACGCATTACTTAAAGAAAGTAAGATCCAGTTTTTCCATCGATCCCATCCAGATAGTGTGATCCGTATGGTCTTTCATATCATCACCGGTTTCAGCGTGAATAAACACCGTCAAACCGTTTCTATTCAATGCCAGCCAGGGAATGACTGCACCAAAAAGTGCTGGTTTGAAAGCCAGCTGGCAACTCCATTTTGGATGAGGGCCTACCCGTCGTCGGTGTACCCGGCCAACCTGAAGATCAAACTCTGTAGCTGCTGCAATAGCCAGTGCTTCTGCCTGCTCAACAGTTTGTTCATCAAAATACAGATGTGCATGATAACCGGTGATATTCGATGTCATAGAAAACTCTCAAAATGAAGCTAGGTTGCTGATTGCAATCCGATATGTGAATGCTCATGATTTTGCTGGCAACAATGGTCTGCTCGGAACTATCCTTGACTTTGCCAGTCGGTGCCAGAGCAACACTCGCAATGACCAAAAAGGCAAGGTGCTCGCAGTCATCCCCGGTAAAATCTGAACTATCAGGGCGGATATTAAACGTGTGTTGCTACGCAGTAAAATAAATAGTGCCAGAGTAATAAGGAGAGTGGCCTAGAAAGCCGAGACTTTAGTAGTCTTATAAACGACTCCAGTCGTTAAAGCTAAGTGAATTTATTGTTTCTATTCAGGCGATATAGGCTTACAGTTGGATAAAATATACTCAGAGTAATATGTGTTATTAGATGAGCAAAAGTAATAGTGCCTCCACTCCAAAGCCTTATGATTTATATCTTGCGGCGAACCCGATCAATGAGCTGATTGAGAGCATCAGGCAGGTGGGTCTGCAGCAGGGTAGAATATTTGAACAAAAGTTGGTCGACATCTTGCAAAATGATGTCAATGTGCAAGCAAAGACCGAAGTTGAGCAGTCTTTTCTGGGAGCCAAGCAGGATGAAACCTGGTTCCGCTGCTGGACGAAAACCAATCAGGAACAATCCAGATATTCTATTCTCGCGGTTGAAAAACAGCTGGTGAGAAGTTTGATGGATCTTGTTTGTGGTGGAACGGGGATTATTTCAAACGAGAAGAAACAGGAAGAACTGTCGCCCGGTGAGATAAAGATACTGGAGAAAGTCATTGATCTTTTTTATGCCACGGTCTTTGAAAGTCTCAAGGCGCTGGATCCGGTAGAGCTGTTGATGGTGGATAAGAATGAAAGCATGTCCATCGATATGCAATTCAGAGGCATACGCCATCATATTATCAGTACTGAATACCGGGTTGTTCTGCCGAATTTCTCAGGCAGGATGATTTTGTCTTCGCCCACTAATAACATGCGCTCTTACGCCATTGATGATGCCAATAATCATCCGGCTCTCCGACAAAAAATGATTGAAACCATGCAAGCAGTGCCATTGCCAGTTACAGCAATACTTAGCAAACAGGAGAGCTCTCTGCGAGAAGTTTATGCTTTGCAGCCAGGGGATATTGTGCCTCTCGTCAGTCCGATGCAGGCAGAAGTGTTTGTTGGTCAGAAGTCAGTGTGCCGGGCCGGAGTGTTTACCTCAGATTCAAAATTGTATCTCAAGGTCGAAAACAGGCAGGCGGATGATAGTGACGAGCAGGAGTCAGACGAGAGGGCAAGCTCATCCAGAGAGAGGCGGCGAAACCGGGACAGGCAGAGAAGTTCATCGCGTGAACGTCGCAAAGCTCGTGAAAGCCAGGCTTAGGAAGCCGATAAACCTTTCAATGGCTCTTAGAGGCCGCCTGAAAAGGCACGTGACGTTTCAGGCGGCCTCTTAGGGCTATTATCTTAGTTAGCTGACAACCGGAGGTTGGCTGAATGACAGGTGTGATTCTAGTTTATGATGGACACTGCCCAATGTGTTCGTCATTCAGCCAGCGACTGAGGCTGATTAAAGCGGCCGGTGAATTTGAGTTGGTGGATGCTCGTAGTGACCATTACCTGTTACCGGAATTAAAGCGTCGTCATATCGACTTGAATGTCGGAATGGTACTGTTGGTGCATGATGAGATTTATCAGGGAGTGGAGGCTGCCACTGTTTTGGCTGGTATGGTTGGCCGGTGGGATTTTTTTAACCGCTGTGTTTATCAGATTTTCAGTCGTAAATGGTTGAGCGTGGTCGTCTATCCCGCCCTTAAATTGCTACGCTCTGCTCTGCTGCTTTTTCTTTGGCGTAAGCCGCTGGGATAAAAGATATACAGATATGCAGACTCTGAGGTAGTCTTTCAGATATTCAGGGTTTAATGCACTGATAATCATATATTGTCTGGATCAGAGGAATATCTCAATGAAAGTCATCGCTTTTGCAGCCAGCAGTAGTGCTCATTCAATTAACAAAAAACTCGCAACTTACACACTGAGTCTGCTGGAAAATGTTGACGCTGAAGTACTGGATATCAATGATTATGAAATGCCAATGTTCAGTGAAGATAAAGAAAAAGAGCTGGGGCAGCCACAACAGGCACAGGATTTTCTGAACAAGATTGCTGGTGCTGATGCAATGATTATTTCGTTTGCGGAGCATAATGGCTCCTATACAGCCGCCTGGAAGAACCTGTTTGACTGGTGTTCTCGTATTGAGCCAAAGGTTTATCAGGGTAAGCAGGTTATTCTGCTTTCTACTTCTCCGGGAGCGGGCGGTGCTTCTTCCGTTCTGGCTGCAGCAACAGCCTCTGCACCTTATTTTAAGGGTGAGGTTAAGGCCAGTCTTTCTGTACCTGAATTTTACGAGAACTTCGACGTTGAAGCATTGGAAGTGACCAGCCCGGATATCAAACAGCAACTGTTGTCTGCCGTTAATGAGTTGACCGGGCGTTAAACGGTGCCTCTTATATTTGTGTCGTGGGTCGGACTCCGCAAGGCGGACTCCGGCTAAACACCTTCAGCCAATCCCACCATATAGAATGCCAAGAACATAAATGATAATGGTAGCGCCACAGAAGACGTAACGGGTCATAAGCTCAAACCATTTTCCTAGCGGTTTTTTCTGTCCCATCTGAACCTGTTCCCGGGCAAATGTCGGACCACACACCCAGAAAAACATAATAGCGGCGATTAATGCACCCAGTGGAATTAGATAGATGGAGACAATATCCATCCAGGTGCCCAGTTTATTGCCATCTTCAAGAATCAAGCCGACAGAAGCACTGATAACGGCTATAACGGCAATAGCACCTTTACGGGACAGGTTGAATCGTTGCTCTAGTGCTTCAACCGGTGTTTCCAGCAGATTCATTAAAGAGCTTACACCGGCAAAAAGAACGGCCACAAAGAAGACAATGGCAAATAGCTGACCCATTGGCATCATCTGAAAGACATTGGGCATGGTGATGAACATCAAAGGAGGACCTGCAGATACATCAAGACCAAAGGCAAATACAGCAGGAATAATAACAATAGCGGCCAGTAATGCTGCGATGGTGTCGAAGAAAGCAACATTTTGGGTGCAGCTCACTACATTTTCTGACTTCTTCAGATAACTGCCGTATACCAGTGTTCCTGAACCCGCCAGGGATAATGAGAAAAAAGCCTGACCAAGGGCATATACCCAGGTTTTTGGATCTGCCAGAAATTCCCATTTAGGAATAAACAGATATTCATAACCCACTTCAGAACCTGGCAGGCTGAACACACGGAGAGCCAGAATAATAAAGAGAATGAAAAAGGCTGGCATCATCACTTTGTTGACCTTTTCGATGCCACCGGAAATACCGAACACCATGATGGCAAAGGTGATCATCAGAGCCAGCATATGCCAGCCAATACTGCCTAAAGGCCCTGCAATGGCACCAAAATAAGCACCGGTACTTTCAGCGCTCATCACTGAGCCGGTGATGGAACCTGCCGTGAAGCGTAAAATCCAGCCAACCACGACGGCGTAACCAATGGCGATTCCCAAAGAGGCAATGACCGGAATAACGCCAAAATATCCGCCAAACCGGCTGCCACGGCGTTCACAGGCTTTTTTAAAAGCACCCAAAGGTCCCGTTCCCATGGCACGACCAAACGCCATTTCACCCATAACACCAAACAAGCCAATGACGATGATGAAGAAAAAGTAGGGAATCAGAAAAGCAGCGCCGCCAAATTGACCCAATCGGTAAGGGAATAGCCAAATATTAGCCATGCCAACTGCAGAACCAACACAAGCAAGAATAAAGCCGATTCTGGTATTAAAATTATCTCTATTGTCAGCGTCTTTATGAAATGTGGATTGAGTTTCTATTTCTGACATAGTATTTAATCCATCTTGCTTTTATTGTGAGCCGTATAGTGCGCCAGATTTATGCAATAGTGAACGTTTTTTCATAAAGCACCAGTGTTTTTAACATCTGAATACCATTGATTCAGATCAATTTCAGTTAATAGGGTTAGCGCTAGAATACAAGGCTGGCTTCTGCTTTTCTATTTATTTTAAATAAGTCATTCGTTAGTCAAAAGCGTGAGGAAGTGTGAGATTTCTTTCAGAAAAGAAAACCATAAAAGAAAAAATGTACAACATTGGATTTGTCCACTCTTACCCCGAAGGATATTATTGTATTATGCAGCCTCAGTTACAGACGGTGTAATGAATAATGGTATGCACCATATTAAAGCAGAATGCCGGATTTTTATTTAATGTTGGTGCAATAATAAAAGATCAGATCAAGTTGTATTAGAATAAGGAACGATAATGTTAAAGAAAAGATTCTTTAAAACAAAAAATGAAGCGGATGTTACCTTTGAGTTTTCATCTCAAGGTAATAGAAGCGTTGCTTTAGTAGCCGATTTTAATGAGTGGCAGCCGATTGAAATGCGATTTATCAAGAAAGATAAAGTATTCAGAACAAAGGTGCGCCTACCAAAAAATGAAGTCTTTCATTTTCGTTATTTGCTCGATAATAAGGAGTGGGAGAATGATCATCAGGCAGACCAGTACACGCCTAATCCTTATGGCAGTGACAATAGCGTTGTGACCACATCAGCGATTTAAAGAGGCAGTGTCACATCAGTACATCTATGGTTGTTTGTTCTTCTTATTTTATCTTATCCTGGGGTTGGCTCGTGAAGTGGGAGCCAGCCTCAGAATATCTGCTCCAGCGAGGTGTTGGACAAAAAATTTGATATAGGGTGTGCGGAAGTTATCTTATCGCTTCTCATTAGTGTTTCTTACGATGTTTTTTTGAGAGTTTGTATTACTTATTTCTGTATTGTTCTCAGCTTCAATCTGACCTAGCTCGTGCCTCAAATCGTGCAGCTCTGGTGTTTCTGGTATCACGGGTTGCCTCATGTGACCGGATACGATTTTTCTTTGATGACCAGACTGTGTGTTTGATTCAACATAAATTTTTGACCACCTTATGGGTTTGGGTGTAGCTCTTTTTGATTGCTTTGACTGGTGTCCTGAAGGTGGGGTGTCAGAATGCCGGGAATGACTGGAATGAAGAATTTTCGATTGTCTTCCCTTGATATTAGGCGATTCGACATAATGGCCGGTATGTATGCGGTCTCTTCGGTTATCCGGTGGTTGTTTGCCATCACCATCACCTCGCATTCTATTCGGGTTCATAGACCATGCGGTCATCGGTCGGCCATAATCTTGTGAGGATGAAGCTTCAGAGTTTCCGCTACTCTGTGCTGAAGATGCTGGTTTACTTGATGTGCCCCCGTGTTGTCGAGTAATGGGTTGCCGTTGGTATTTTAATAGAATTTTTTTTGATAAATCAGTTAATGTATCTCTATTGTCGGCCTGAATCTCAACGGTTTCTGTATCGATAATGACCGAATCCAGACTACTTTGATTATTGGCATCAATCAGAATTATTTTTTTGGGGGGGGTGTTGATGGCAGAGATAGTCGGGAAGCCAGTGTGTTCGTGATCACTTTCCGGGACTGAATGGTCAGAGGCCGGTGTAATATAGAAATAGTCCTGTTTGCTCTCGATACTGGGGGGATGAAATACCTGATCAGTCGTGTTTTTTCGAGACTGGTAAAAACTCTGATCAGGAATACCTGACAAACTGATATCTCTCAAATACAAATCTTGTGATAGTACGGCATTTTCATAAATCATGACTCTGGCTTTCATGTTTTCTGGCCTTGATTGCAGGCATTCGGAAAGATAACCCTGGCAGCTCATGGTGAGCGAAGTATCTGAATTGTCAGTGAACCAAGCGGAAGTCACAGTAGCTGACAGTATCATAAAAAGCATCACAACGAACCTCAGGATACCTCGATAAGTAAGAATGACATGCCAAAAAATCATTTGTCGGCCTCTCAAAAAATATAAGTATCCGGAAGCTCTCTTCCCCGGGTACTCATATCTTAGCCTAAAGTCTAAGGGGGCATTGAGTCTGAGTCTGATAATGTTCGAGAGGTCAAATAACAATAATAATGAAAGAGGGAAGATATCCTATGTCAGACTCGTTAGATTCTAATGCGACTGCCGTCGCATACTGGAAAGAAAACGTTCGGATATTGTTGTCGCTATTGGCCGTCTGGTTTGTTGCTTCTTTCGGCTGCGGAATACTGTTTGTTGATGAGCTGGACAAATTTCAGTTGGGTGGTTTTCCATTGGGGTTCTGGTTTGCGCAGCAAGGCTCAATTTACACTTTTCTGATCCTGATTTTTGTCTACATCTCAAAGATGAATAAACTGGATCGCAAATACAACGTACATGAAGAGGAGTGAGCCATGGATACTCAAACGCTGACCTACCTCTTTGTGGGTTTGTCTTTTGCACTCTACATTGGCATCGCCATTTGGTCGCGAGCAGGCAGTACCAAGGATTATTATGTTGCCGGTGGTGGTGTGCATCCTATTGCCAACGGGATGGCCACGGCCGCTGACTGGATGTCGGCGGCTTCCTTCATTTCCATGGCAGGCATTATCTCATTTATGGGGCGTGACGGTGCTCAATATCTGATGGGCTGGACCGGTGGTTATGTACTGTTGGCCATGTGCCTTGCTCCTTACCTGCGCAAGTTTGGCAAATACACGGTGCCTGATTTTGTTGCCGAGCGTTATTATTCGCAGACTGCCCGTGTGGTAGCGGTGATTTGCGTTATCTTTATTTCGTTCACTTATGTGGCGGGTCAGATGCGTGGTGTGGGTATTGTTTTCTCCCGTTATCTGGAAGTGGACATCACCATGGGCGTTATCATCGGTATGGCGATTGTATTTGTTTACGCTGTGCTGGGAGGGATGAAAGGGATTACCTACACCCAGGTGGCACAATATTGTGTGATGATCTTTGCCTATCTGGTGCCTGCAATCTTTATTTCGATGCTGATTACTGGCAACCCGATTCCACAACTGGGCTTTGGCAGTACGGTTGAAGGAACGGATACGACGGTGCTGGAGAAACTCAACGGGCTTTCTCAAGAGCTGGGTTTTGCTCAATACACCGATGGCTCAAAGTCGACCATTGATGTCTTCTTTATCACCATGGCACTGATGGTCGGTACCGCTGGCTTGCCTCATGTTATCGTGCGTTTCTTTACCACACCGACAGTGCGAGATGCCCGAAAGTCTGCCGGTTATGCACTACTGTTTATTGCGGTGCTTTATACAACAGCGCCTGCGGTTGCCAGTTTTGCCCGGATTAATCTGCTACAAACCGTTACCAACTCTAACTATGCAGAGATGCCTGAGTGGTTCTCTAACTGGGAAAATTCTGGTCTGATTGCCTGGGTCGATAAGAATGAAGATGGCAAGATTCAGTATCATCCCGGTGCTGCTATGGCGGGCAAGCCTAAGTTTACGGATGATCGAGGTGAAAGTGGTGAGCGCCTGGTCAGCAATGGCGCTACTGATACCATCAATGAGCTTTACGTAGACCGTGACATCATGGTGCTGGCGAATCCTGAAATTGCTCAGTTGCCAGGATGGGTGATTGCTTTGGTAGCCGCTGGTGGTCTGGCAGCTGCGTTGTCTACTGCAGCAGGTTTGTTGTTGGTGATTTCCACTTCCATATCTCATGATCTGCTGAAACGTAACCTGATGCCTAACATCACCGATAAGCAGGAGCTGCTGGCAGCTCGTCTGTCTGCCGCCGCCGCCATCGGTGTGGCTGGGTTGGCAGGCGTTTATCCGCCCGGATTTGTGGCATCAGTGGTGGCATTTGCCTTTGGTCTTGCTGCGGCGTCGTTCTTCCCGGCCATACTGCTCGGTATTTTCTACAAGCGTATGAATCGTGAAGGGGCTATTGCTGGTATGATTGTGGGTCTGGTATTTACTGCATCTTACATTATCTACTTCAAGTTTTTGGGCGGTACTTCTGCTGGCTGGTGGTTCGGCGTGTCACCGGAAGGTATTGGTACGTTGGGTATGCTGATTAACTTTGCAGTGTCGTTTATTGTTTGTCATCTAACCGAAGCACCACCGAAAGCGATTCAGGATATTGTTGAAGATATCCGGATACCAAGGAAGTCTGCGACACTTACTGCTCCCTCAGAAGGAGGCAAAACAGCAGAGGCTTGATTAAGCAAGACCATGCTAAAAAGTAACTGCTCATTTTTCGTAGGTAAAAGTGGTTGTATTGAGTAAAACACCCCTGATTTTATTAGGCTGCAGCGAAACAGTTATAAAAAACGCCTACAAAAAAATGAGCAGTTACGCTAAAAAAGACCCCAGAGGGCTATTTTTCAAGAAGCTCAATTTTGGAGTGAGCAGGAAATTAAATAATTTCCAAAAAAATGTAAGATAGCGATTCCAAATCCGCTAAAGCTGGAGTCGCTCTTCTATCAATTTATCTTTGATCATTCTCTTTATATCGAAGAGCGCCTTGATCATAGTCCGCACCTGAGCTAGTCAAGATGATGTCAGTACTTTGTGAGGCAGTACCGTGGAATTCCCCGACTGATTTAATCACCTTGTATAAAATCTCGATGTATCGTGTAGAGGAGTTTGGCTTCAGGGTTTCGTTATACAATTCTTGTTCAAAGTCTTTTTCAGTCAGTGTGGCGCCTATGGTATAAAAGAAATTCAAATAGTCTTCCCAATCTCTCTCTCTCATGTCAAAGTAGTTCTTCATATTAGAGATTAGAAGCTGGTTGAGCTTATTGGAGTCAGGTATTACAGCTCCAATACTGAGATACCATTTTGCCAAGCTTAAATTATACTTTTCAAGCGCTCCTTCAAACCCTCGATCAAGCTTTTCTTGTGATGGTTTTATACCTCCTAAATTATAAAGTGTTTTGATGAGTTCCGGGGAAGAATGTCCCTTTTCAAGTGTAATATTTTTTTCTACTTCCTTGTTTATGAGTTCATTTAATTCCGGGTCAGATTGACTCACTTTAGCACCTAATGATTTAAAGAATTTGCTATGGTAATGTGAAAAATAATTGGTGCTTTTAAGTAAATGTTTTTTGAATTCTGCATCTATAAGGTCTTGACTCTCACTATTAAAATCTATGCCTTTCGAAAAAATCATCTTAACAATACCGAACTTTTTTTTACGCACAGCTTGGTTTAATAATTGAGCAGCCTTTTTGTACTGATCTGGATTAAGGTTTGATAAGGATAATAGATGATTATACTGATCAATGTTTACGTGATTGCTAGTATCATTAATTATTTCACTCAATTTATTTAACCCTATGTCATTTAACTGTTCTCTTTGTGATGGTGTCGGTGTTGCACCCAATTCTAATGCGATTTCCAGGTCATAATCACAGCGATACTGTTCCAGTAATTCATTAATAGCTTCTTCAAAATCTCTTATTTTTAGAGCTTCAAATCCGTTCATATTTTCTTCAATGATACGGTTAAAATGAAAATCATATCGTCTTATTCTTTCTGTTTCAAATGCAATAAAAAAATCAATTAAATTCATTTTAAATGAAGGTCGACAAGATAGGTTTTTCAATTCTTGTTTAAATTTATGCGGAAGTGGAAGGGTTTCAATTGTTTCATAACTTACATTTCCAACCTTGCGCAAGGTACTTAATATCTTTTTATAAGCAATCGATGACAGCCTCTTTGGCCTTAGCTTCTCTTCAGTAAGCGGTGAAATAGCAGATATGTCCTTAACTATTGAAGCTTTAGTCATTACATTTGAGCCTGTTTGTATGTGCTCTTTTAATGATTTGATTTTATACATCATCAATAGAGATAACTTATCGATATTTGATATCGGTCTCAAATTACAATCTGTTAAAGAAGGTGTATTAGAGTGCAATAAAAATGCCAAATACTCATCTAGTTTTTTCTTTAACTTCAGGCTTTTAGGTAAGCCGATTTTTTTTATACCGAGCTATTTTTTTAAGAAATATTGAAGCATGATTAAAGTTAGCATTTCCATATGTTATGTAGTCATCCAGCGTGTTAAGTATTTTTGTTGCTGTGTAATCAGTGGTTTTATCTTTTAGTGATTGATTTGCCTCCAAAAATGATTTCACTAAAGATAGTGTGTCTTTGTTTTCTAAATAATCATGGCGTGATTCAATTGTGTCTTTTAAAAGATTGAATTGAAAATCTAAAGGTTGATCAATGCTAATAAATTTTTTAAGAATAAAGCGTAAGTCTATGGATTGAAGATTGTTTTCCAGCATTTTACTCAATTTCTTAGAAAGCTCAGGGTGTGAAATATTTAATTTTCCTCCTAAATTTTCAAGAAAAGACAAAAGGGTAATCATGGTATGAAAATCTTCTTTTTCAAATGCTTTTCTAATTGCTTTATTAAAATTTTTTCTTGATGTGTATGTTAATTTGGCACCATGATCTTTCAATGCTTTGATATCTTCAGAATTTAACTTTCCAGTTGTATTATAACCAGCATCAAAGTGTTCGATGGAAGAAGCAAGAGTGTCATTAAGCTTTTTCTGATAGCTTTTTGGTATTTTGACTCCTAAATCCATCAACAAGTCCATGCATTTTAAATCATAAGCAATAATTCCGGGTCTACAAAGAGAGGATGATGATCTTTTTTTCATATCATCAAGTTGAGCTGCAACCAGGTGATTGATAGTGTTTTGATAATCTATGTAATCATCGCTTTTATGAGAAGAGTTTTTGTTTTCTATCTGTTGATCTACTATTTTTTGCTTCTCTTTACTCACTATTAATCTCGTTGAATCAGGTTCAGTGGATAAAGCAACCTTGCGATTTTTGATCAGAGCCTGCAGCGCAGTGGCTTGTTGATAACATCTCAAGCCATTATAAGCTCTAAACTCAGAACCACAGGGTGATGAATCTGCCTTTTTGACTGTTTTCTTAAGTAATGACCAAAGCCCCTGAAGTATTGGGTCAGAAGTCTCCTTTGTACTGTTGGGAACCGCGCTTAATGTTGCTTTCATTGCTCCCGTAAAAACGGTATTTGATGGGTTCATGAAGTATTTTCTTCCTGTGATCAGAGTTAATGGAATGTTCCTGAGCATGGAGGCATCAGAGGACATTAAATTAAGCCATCAAATACAAATATTGAAAATAACAATAGGGTTCGCAGTACTAACATTTAGGGAATAAATACCTAGTTATATGACTGGGTACTTACGCATTCTCTGTGCCTCCGTGCTTAATAAAATCTTTCAAAATGATAAAGTCGAGAAATTATTTTAGAATCATCTCTCAGTATTTCGGACAGTTTCAGTAAGATGCGCGCATGAGAGAAAACAGCGAAAATGAAGAAGCTCACCCCCTCCATTTGCTGATATTTTTCTCTCATGGACAATATAGTAAAGGCCGCTCTGGACGCCATGTCCAGTGTCAAAAAGCCATATCAAATGGCGGTGGCAATCTTTTTCTGGCAACCCATTGTATCGATGGTTACAAGGCTGCCACTGAGCGCAAGCAACTTGAGATGTTCAGGGGTAGCCGTAATTTCATTGGACTTTGCACTCACTTTATATTGTCACAACGACAGCCCCGCTTCTGTACACCAGGCATTGATCATGTGGATGGCATCTTTACCTTTGTTCCAGGCTGGACAGGTGTTTGCGAAACCAGTCTTCTTTGGTGTCAGCAAACAGTGGAATACTATTCCAGCCATCTGCGCCGCAGAGGATGGCGCAAACCTCCCATTTCTACTGCCCTCACTTAAGTTCAGACCTTAAAATTCAGGTAGGTTTAACTGAGTAAACCGCCTGGATTGTTTAATTTTTGCGAATCCAGCTATAAATGCTACTAATAACACAAGCGGCAGCAGCGATCAGATAGATGCTGAAAACAATGACCATCCACTGTGCCATGTTCAGAGTCAGGAAAGACCAGTCGTCGGCCCCACAAATACCGGTTGGCATAAAGACAGATGGAAACCATTCGTATAATGGCAGATCAAAAGGAAATACGGGGCGGAAATTGCAGGTGGAGTTAAAAGGGTCAAAATCAGTGTAGTTAGCGGTCTGAATTATCGCTTTTTCCAATCCATAACCGGCAGCAGCCATCCAGATGCCATAACCGATAACACGCACAGGGATATTGGTAGGGGCTGTCATTATGATCATAGGTGCAATCATTAATAAGGTGACAGCCAGTCGCTGATAAACACAAAGCTCGCAGGGGTCAAGCATCAGAATATACTGAAAGCCCAGAGCGCAGAGTTCCAGAAAAAGAGCTGTGGCAAACATAATTAGCCAGGTAAACCGCTTACTTTGCCACTGATGAATTGTTTGTAAGGGTGATTGGCAAAAATCCTGCCAGAGCCTGTTTAATCCCACTTTGATACTCCTGTTCTAAATTTTGCAAGACAATAAATATACAGAAGTTATGGTTTTTTAAGGACTCTCTTTACGTTTAACTTGCTATTCTTCAGGGCAATTTTGACAGGTACTCAATCACTTCGACAAAATCATCCGTGGATTTCAGACCCTGTGGTTTGATGAGGTATTTGTTGTTGACAATAAAGGCGGGTACGGCATGAAGAGACTGCTGCAGGTTACGCCAGTCTGCCAGCGTTTTCTGAACAAACATGCTCCCCTTGTACAAATCGAACTCTTTTTTGGTGATACCTGCCAACTGCAGGGTGGCAAAGAAATCGCTGTCAGAGGTCCAGTCTTTACGCTGTTTGTGCAGGCGCTCAAACATGTGTTGTTTTAATTGATGGTAGTTATTGGTGTGTAGGGCAATAGCAAGCGCCAGAGTGGCTTGCTCTCCGAAGCGCCCCATAAAGTCAGCATGCCCTTGTTCAAAGGCTATTTTTTTCTCTTTTAATGTTTTTTTCAGATCCTGGATTCGTTGTTGCTCCCACAGAAAACAGCCTGCGCAGTAGACTGAGAACATTTCTGAAACGATGGGTGTTTTGGAGCGAGCGCGACCTTCGAGTACCTCGTAATGATCAGCAAAAGACACTGCCCCCTGTTTCTTATTGACCGGTGAGGCTTGGGTGATTAGTGGGATAAAAAATAGCGTGAGTGCCAGAACAAGTGTTTTCATAAATGTTATTAGCCACAAAGTTTGATAGACGCCTGATAGACGTCTGATAATTTTTAATTGTTAGTTAGCATAGCTGAAGAATGGGAGGGTGTATGATTGGAGGCAGCTTTGTGCTGCCCCTGTTGATTATGAACTCATCGCGTCTTGCTGCACCTGAATCATTTCCGGCGTTTCCAGAGAAATTCTGCCCAAAGTACCATCTCTCAGTTCATTCAGGAGGATTTCGGAAACTTTATGCGTATCGGCGATACCACCACGACGCATGCAGCCACGGCGCTGACCAATCCTGTCAAACAGCTCAATGCCGGATGCCGGAATCTCATGGAGTTGATAACGCTTTTTCAGTGCTTCCGGATACGTTTCCATCAGATACTCCGCGAGGAACATGGCAACATCTTCAAATTCAATGATGGTGTTTTTAATGGCACCAGTCGCTGCCAGACGATAGCCACAGGCCTCTGGTTCCAACTTGGGCCACAGGAATCCGGGCGTATCCAGCAATAGAATATTATTGGGCAGTTTAATTCTCTGCTGCTGTTTGGTAACGGCGGGCTCATTGCCGGTTTTGGCAATAATGCGGTTTGCCAGTGTGTTAATAGTGGTGGACTTTCCTACGTTGGGAATACCCAGGATCAATGCTTTTAGTGGGGAGACTTGGAGATTGCGCTCCTCCCGGCAGCATGGTAGGTGCCATGTCCAAAATTTGACGGATTTTGTCCGGCTGCTTCTGGTTAACTGCAATGGCTTTCATGCCTGATGTTTGGTTGATGTGGAGTGACCCATTGTTCAGTTGACTCCCGGGTCAGCCAGATCACTTTTGTTCAGGATTTTGATACACGGAGTATTCTGGCGCAGTGAAGCGACCATGGGATTTTCACTGCTGAAGGGAATCCGGGCATCCAGCACCTCAATCATCAGATCCATTTTTGGAATCTGTTCGCGGATCTCTTTTTTGGCCTTGTGCATGTGGCCGGGATACCAGTTGATCGCCATGTTGCGCTCTGATTTGTTGAAAGCGGGTTATTCTAACGACAGCTTGAGCTTTTGTCTTTTTGGTGTTGGTGATCGCGGGGACTTCAGTGGTTATCAGGCAAGCCGGTGCTCTCAGTTGAGCCAGAGACCTACAGTAGAATCATTATGACCGATCTTATTCCCCCCATAGACCGTCCTGAATGGGCTGATATGGCTAAAGGTAAGTACAGGATGGAAAAGTTTGTACTCCATCAATGTCTGTATAAAAGAGATTAACCAGGAAGCCGGGATAGTGGATTTATATGCGCCGGTTTTTTCGGGGCCGATCACTTTTGGTGAGATTGGCTATCAGTTACTTAACCAGACGATGACGTATCTGAATATTGTTGATGTCAGTTAAGTATCAGAGCAGGCGCTGACTGGCTCGGTGTCTGCTCTTGTTTTCAGTGTACTTCACCTCTGTTCTGCGCTGTTCTGGTTGTTGTTACTTATGCAGGAACGAGTTTGACGGAGAAATATTGTGGAAATTGTTGATACTGATGCTGGATGACTATTTCTACAATAACGGTTTCCAAAATCAATGAGTTCCCATCGTGTTGAGTGTACTGGCGATTCTGTTTGACCCTTTGTTTTTGATGATAGCAATCATTGCTGTGTCTTTAGGTTCCAGCAAACATTATGTTATTCCATTCACCGGTGTCTTTATTGGTCTGTTTGCCGAAACCTTGGCTTTGAAAGTAACACCGGGGTATCAATGGGGCGATTCTTTCCCAATGTATCTGGCAGCCGGTATAACCCAGTCGATCATGGCCTACTTTATGGTGCGCTGGTGGTGCAATCGAAAAGCTCGGAGCAGAGCGACCGAAGTCGTTATTTTGGAAAAATATTAGTTGTTATGCCTCTTAGTCACTGCGCCGATTGAATGCTTCGATACCCGCCCCAGACTCTGAGAGCGGTTGTTATCAGACAAATAATGGCAAAGAAAAACGCCATTTGTGGGAAATAATCAGGAAACAGGCAAAACAGGATAAATAGAGCAATGGTTTCAGTGCCTTCTGCCAAACCACCAATATAGTGGAATGATTTATGAGGGTAATGAGGATCAGCCAACTGATGTTTCTCTGCCATAATGGCATAGGCCAGAAAGCTGGCACCAGTGCCCATAAATGAAAATATCAGCAGGCAAGCCATCAGTGCATTTTGTTGCGGATCAGCCCAGGCAAATCCTAAGACAATGCCTGAGTAGAAAATAAAATCCAGAGTGATATCAAGAAATCCTCCGGCATCGGTAGGTGAGTGCAATCGAGCAAGAGCGCCGTCAAGCCCATCCAT
The DNA here is from genome assembly GCA_965199185.1 of Endozoicomonas sp. GTDB lineage: Bacteria > Pseudomonadota > Gammaproteobacteria > Pseudomonadales > Endozoicomonadaceae > Endozoicomonas. Next base: position 160,099 of record CBDAQW010000013.1, read on the forward strand.
AATGCGATTGCCGACAATGGCAATAAGTGCAGGAATATAAAGCTGATTAGCTAGCAAAGGAATGGCCAGCATGCCGATAAAAAAACCTGTAAGGGTTACTTGATTGGCAAGAATGCCTTTCTTATCCAGTTTTCTGGCAATCAGAATGAGCGGTGGTTTGATGCACTGAGTGGTCCATTTATCGAGCATAATGCGTGTCTAACTGCTTGGTTCATCGTCATCGGATAATACAGTGGGAGAAGGGTAGGGCAAAATACCAGTGCGTGTATTTGTGATGTTTTTTCCGCTTGTGTATAGTCCCGAAGTCTTGTCTTTACCTGATTAATCGCTGTTCCGGAGGCTGAATCCAGCACTGGTTAACACGCTGCCGGGTGACATCAAAATATTAAAGCAGTCAGAAAACGGGTAGGTTTAATTAATGGCTCTGAATCAGGACGGCGGCACACTGAAAGTCATACGCCACGACCCCATTCGTGACCGCCGAATTAAAATTGCTCTGGTGGTATTCGTTTTTGCTATGGGGTTGTTGGCTTACTGGTATGGAGGCAGTAATGCTCACCAGTTGAGTGATCGTCTGCAGCTTCAGAATCTGTCGCTTGAAGACCGGGCTAAGGTGTTACAGAAAGATAATGAGGTTCTGCGTCAGCGAATAGCCATACTCGAAAGCGCCAGTAAAATTGATCAGGAGGCAACCAGTAATGTCCGTGCACTGGTTCGTCAGCTCGAAGAAGATAAAGAACAATTGAAAAAAAAACTGACCTTCTACAAGAGTGTCATGGCGCCTGAAAATCTGGAGTCTGGTATTCGAATTGCAGGTCTTGATTTGGTTGCTGGAAAAGCAGCCGACACCTATAAAATACGTCTGGTAGTTTCACAGGTAGCGCGGTTAAATCCTTTTCTGAAAGGCCAGTTGTTTGTGTCTGTTTCTGGTATGCAAGGGCGGAAGAAAGAAACGTTATCTTTGCTCAAGCTGGCAGGCTTTAAGGGTAAGTCTACCGACCTGGGTTTTCGTTATTTTCAGGCACTGCCTGATGATAAAGGGTTTCTGGAATTTGTTCTGCCGAAAGACTTTCAGCCCGAAAAAATACATGTTGCAGTCCGTATTCAGAAGGGATCTGTAAAGAATTTTGACCAAATATTTGACTGGAATAAGGAACTTAAAATAGATGTTCAAGAAGAGTAAGGGAGCCTCCGTTGTCCCCGCTTCATCGTCTGCAGGAAAACAGCAGGATCAGACGACTCTGATTTCTGTTGGCACGGTGATCACTGGTGATATTACTTTTACCGGAACGGCTCATATTGAAGGCACTATTAGTGGCAACGTCAGTGCTGAATCCGGTTTATTAACCATTGCGAACAGCGGCAAGGTGGAAGGCGATATTCATGCCCCCAAAATACTGATCGATGGTCATGTTCGTGGCAACGTCTATGCTGAAGAGCATTTGGAACTGGCTACAAAAGCAGTGATTACCGGCAATGTGTTTTACAGTGTTATTCAGATGGAACAAGGCTCTCAGGTGAACGGCAGTCTGGAATACCACCCCAATGGTATGCCGGATATGCGTCCTCTGCTGGGAAAGGCTCGCGATATACCTCAAGAGGGTGAGGTCATCGAAGGCTGATCAAGCTTGTCACTGTCACTGTCATTGTTAGTAATTGACTAAAATAGTAGGTTACTTGGATAATGAGCATCTGACCAAATTAAAGTTGTTGACGGGTCACCTGCACAATATCAGGTGACGCGGGAGGATGAATGAGCGTCGTTGAAACCGTAACACCCGATCCTATTATTTTTACTGATAATGCTGCTCGCCGGGTAAAAGATCTTGTGGCTGATGAAGACAGCAAGGATATGAAACTTCGTGTTTATGTCACTGGCGGCGGCTGTTCCGGTTTTCAGTATGGGTTCACCTTTGATGACCAGATGGCCGAAGATGATACTGTGGTCAGCAGAGAAGGTGCTGCCATGGTTGTGGATGCACTGAGCTACCAGTACCTTGTAGGCGCAGAAGTAGACTATGAAGAAGGTTTGCAGGGTTCCCGCTTTCTGGTGAAAAATCCAAATGCCAAAGCGACCTGTGGTTGTGGATCTTCTTTCTCTATCTGAATTATTATTCAGGAAAAGCCGGATTCTGTTCCGGCTTTTTTGAAACAGACAGTTGCTCTTACTCATTCAATTTCACATTCTATACCCGATAAACTTCCTGATAGCTCTTCTGTCCATGGCTTGCATAAAAAGCATTTTGTTCAGGCCGAAGCAAATTCATACAAAGCTCATAAAAACTCATAAAAACAATTCACCCGATGCATATCATTGCTGATCTGGCCAAGCCTTCCTTTAGACAAAGAGAAGTTTGAGGAGTCTGTGTTGGTTTAGAGTGCAATTTGCCTGATTGCCATCTCACTAAAGAGACCAGGTAATCATGGTTTTCCGCTCACTCGATAAGATGAGTCCATATCAATATCTCAAAGACGGCTGGAACTAATTCGTTGGATTGATACCTAAGTACAAAAAAGTACGGCTTTAGCCAAAGCCAGAAGATCAATGTAAAAGGATAGGCAGTATGAATCCAAGTGAAGCAAGATCGAATGTTCATTCATTAATACAGTCGCCTGCAAACAATACGGCTTCAGGCAAAATCACCTCCACCGCTGAATCTGAGACCCTGACAACACAAACCGGGTTACTCACTCAGGATAAAGTACCGCTCATTACGCCTGTCACTGAACGTACCAGCAGGGTATCCACTCATGGGGAAATATCTCGTTTTGACTGCCTGATGCTCACTTCTGATGAGGATCTCCAGAGAGTGCTAGCCTCTCAACAGCTTACCGCTGGAGCTGAAACCCTTCTTATTTCAGACCCCGATAACCTGACTTGTGACGGACTGCTGCAGCGGGTCACTATCCATGATGATGGTCGTCACCAGATCCGTCCCGGCAAACTCTTTGAATATGACCAAAAACTCACGGTAGTCGTCGATCTTCGAACGCTTCCAGCCAAAAAAATAGCCCTGTTCAATGACCTTTTAGACCCGGACGATCCTTGCCTCTACAACCCAAAGAAAAAGGAAAAGTCACGGATAGGTTCTCATGTCAGGGTGTTGACGATCATCACCCCAAATCAACTCACTGAAAATGGCTCCAAGGCGCTTCCTCCCGATTGTCTGCGCCGTGTCAATCGATCAGAGAATAGCTGGGACAAATGGGCAGGGAGCATAGAGACGGAACTTCCTCATGCCAACCTGTTACAACTGCTACCACAACACAATACGCCACAAGTATCGATTGAAGATCACCTCCCTGAAGAATTGGCGAACCCGTCACCGGTGACAATAGACCTGCATCTTCATGCTAACTGGCGTCATCTCCTGTATGGAGGTCCGGGGATGGATGATAAAGGACGTGTCCGCCACCTGACTGGCGTCCTGAACGGGTTAATGCCAAATCAGTCGGTCATATTCAAGGGGGCTGACAGGGCTGGCCCTGAGTTTCATCAGGCAGTACGCCACCTGATAGAAAAACGAACCTTTGAGAGTAATGGCAACACCTGCCAGCTCGCAGAGGGTATTTGCTTTTTCCAATGCCCGGTATCCTGTGACGATCTTCAACAACTGTCGGAATCGATTGAATCGATCAGCTCACCACCTGACCAGCCTATTCTCATCAACCAGGTTAATCTGGCTCAATGGCTCGCTCCAATCCGAATCAATCATGAGGGGTTGGCAGTGCCCAATACTACTTTGGAGGAACAAATCCGGGCAGGTGGCACAGTCACCATTACCTCTTATCTGACGGAATCAGAATGGTTCATGTTGCTGGGTCGCCTGAAAACGTTGGCTGATTCAGGAATCAAACCAGTGATCTTCGTTGCCTGCCCTGATGGGCAACCGGTGCAGTTCTGCCAGGTCGGGGCTGAAGGCTGCGAGGCTCAACTTTGCGATAAAACGCCTGTGCTTGCCCATCGTTACCGGGAAGAGCGATTGGCGCTGGACTCGGCCCTGAAAGAACACCCTGACGCCCTGATTATCCGCACAAATGCGCTAACCCTGCCAGGGCAGTTATTTGATCATCTTCATATTACCTCGGAAAAAGAGCCTCGGTTTGGACGCCTTATGACTCAGTTACAGAAGGCTCTCGAACAGGGGCGGCCAGTGATTGTCCAGGGCCTTCATGACAACCCTGAACTGCAGTATTTTCTGGAGTCTCTGTGTTGTCAGCCAGCCCGGGTGATGATCAACGGGGTTATTCATACGTATCCGAAAGCTAACATTGTACTGCTCTGGCCTGAAGGTAAGGAAAGCCGGTCACCACTCTGGAAAAGCCTCATTAAGCGCTCTCATGAGCCAATGGAGATTGATCTCTGGGAACAGGCAGAAACCCGCCATAAGTTGGAGAAAGGAACTCTCCCCGTGAAAGCAATTGATCGCTTGTACCAGGCTTTTGCAACCCTGCCTGGCTACATTGTGAAAAAGACGGGACCACTGCCAGCCTTGACACCCGGCCTGCTCGATAACCTGATTGTTGCGGCCCGGCTGGCGGCTGATCAGGATAGAGCTGACCGCCTGTTCCCCAGGCACTGGCGCAAGGCAATCAATAGTGTGCTCACCCACAGAACCCGCTATCACAGAGAGGCTCGTGATTTTATGAAAGCGGCCTGTGCAGCGGCATTACCCGATCCTTCAGGAGAAAACTGGGTTGATGTTGAGCAGCTGACCGACAAGCTTCCTACTAGTCAGGAATGGTCTACAGATTTTGTTGAAACGCATTACTGGCAACTGGCCCGATGCTTTGGCTCAGACGCCTTCCCTGGTTGTGAGCTTCAATTCATCCAGCTCGCTACGAAAACCATGACCGACCTGTTGAACGTTTATATCCTCAAAAACAACAGGCAACCTATCACCTTTCGGAATAGGAAAGTGCCAGCGTTAACCAGCAGATCGACTCGGCGCATCAAAATTATTGAAGACGCTCTGGGCAGCGGATGGTCTGTCAGCCCCGATTTCAGAGGCACTCGTACCGAATTGATCCAGTCGCTGACCACCTATGGACTTAATGTTGCTCAAATGTCCGGACAAGATTTGGTTTCCAGACATTCAATGTTGGAGCAGTTGCTTAATGATCAGCTGATATGGCATGGAGCAGGCCCAAAGCCACTGAAAAAACTGGCGGCTAGCCTGCTATCAGGGACAGTGAACCAGGCGAGCCGGGAACGGCGGCGCCTGAATCGGTTGAAATTCAGGCTGGAGAAGTCTCCGTTGATATTTATAGAAGGGGAAACCGGTACCGGAAAAAGTTTTTTCTCCGCCAACGTCGCAAACGAGACAGGACAAGCATTCATTGTCTCTATTGGTCCCACGACCAGTGAGCAGGATCTTGCTCAAAAGTGGGTCTGGAGACCGCATCCTGAAAATACAGAAGATCGATGCCTGAGTCGTCAAAAGAAAATTCTCCTGAAATGGGCTGAAAGCCAACCAGAGAAACAGGGGGATTGGGTCACTTTGGTGATTGATGAGGCCAATCTGGCCCCTAAAGGTCTTCTCACTTCGCTGGATGGCCTGTGGAATAAGCACCCCTGTATTTATGTGGATGGCCAGCCTGTTTCACTGACATCCAGTCATCGGATCATTCTGACCGGTAACCCAAGTAGTTATGAAGGGCGGCATATGGATGCTTGCCTTCTGGCGCAGGCACAACAGATCGTTTTTCCGCCGCTGAACGAGGTCTTTCTTCATGATCGTGTGACGGTTCCGGCACTGGCTAACCAGTTAACATCTCACTGCCCTGGCTTGCCAGAAGCAGAATCATTGGCACTCAACGCTGCTGAAAGGACTATGGTGCTTCTTAAACACTATAAGCGCCTGTTGCCGGATCACGGGTTTACGCCAAGGGATTTAACCGATATTTGTGCCTGGATGGGCTGGAATCTGCGGCAGTCAATAGAGAGTGGTTTAATGATAGCCACCAGCATAACGATAGAGCAGCTCAATGCCCTTATCTGGCAAGGATTCAGAGATGCTCTGGATTTTGAAGTGCAGTCGCTGTCTGAAGATGCTTTGGCATCTCTGGATATCTGGTTCCGGGTTAAATACCCGGTGAGCCAGACGTTACTGGATAACATCCAGCAACAGGCGTTGCGTTACACCCGCCCCTATTGGAATGACGTGGCTACAGCCGGTTTTGACACCTCGTCCCCTGCGGTAGCCGAATTGATCAGAGCTCTGGAGCAGGATCTCAGTCGTTGTCAGCAGGCCTGGGAATCTGGTCAGAAGCACGGTGGCCGTCAGGCAACCCTGATCGAAGGCCCGACCGGACGGGGAAAAGACGCAACCCTGCGGTTGGCGATCAACAGCTTTCATTGCCATATTGAGAGCCGGCATGGCACTTTCCCCCGGGTTTATGATCTGAGCGCCTGCAATGGCTCCTGGGATGCCATGTTTGAGTCGATTCAGCAGGCAAGGAGCGAAGGCGGCATAGTTCTCTTCTCCGAAATGAATCTGGTGGATAGTGCCATTCTGGAGAATCATCTGAATGATGCTCTGGCCGGCGACGCTCACCCGGGCTTTCACTTGTTCGCTACCATCAATCCGGCGACAAGCAGTGGGAGAAACCCGCTATCTCCGGCACTTGAAGGCCGTTTCCGCCGATTGCCTGTGCGGGGATACAGCCAGGACGAGTTGACAGGCATTGCCCGGCGATGGCTTCCACAGACAGAAGCAGGGCGGGCTTGTGGGGCTCGGCTGGCCGATGGGTTCTGTCGCCTGCGACAACAGCTCGAACAAAGTGGCAGTGCTTTCAGACCCACCATTCGTGAACTGAGAACACTGATTCGTCAGATGGATTTCACCCATATCAGCAAGACCGATGAAGCGGCTCTGTTTCAAAACCACTTCTGGCCTTACCTGAAAGCCGCTAATACTGACCTTCAACAATTGATGGCGATGCCCGTCCCTAACCATCGACAAGTGTTTGACCGATCACTGAGTCAATGGCTGCATCAGGCTGTGCCAAATCTTGAAGCGCCCTGGCGAATTTGTCGTGGCCCTCACAACAGCCTGAACTCGGACAGTTATGAAATCGTCCTTAACGAAAATCTGGATGTCAAAGAAGCTCAGCTGGAGATTACCCGTCTCTTGGCTCAACGTCTGTGGAAAGCATCAGAGCTTCCCCTGTCTCCTCCGGAACCGACTAATACCCTCACTCAGTCCATGTACTTGTTTTGCCAGCGGCTTTGGTTTAGTCATTGTTTTGGTTCAACGGGCATCAGTCCGGACCAGGTATTCATGCTGACGGAGGTTCAGGCATTAACTCTGGCTCTCGACGCCAATCAGCCCTATTTACAGGCCGTTATTTATGAAATGACAAACCTGAATCCTGAGAGCCCGAATGATTATCAAAAGGCCGTCCAGGCCACACTGAACAGACCTGTTGCATCACTTAAAAGTCATTTATCAATACCGGAGCAACTAGCCCCTGCTGTCCGGATCGATGCTCCCGCCTGGGACATCGACAAAACGCTAATGGATATCAGTTACTCAATGGACGATCAGGTGGATTTCCAGAATGAACCTGTACCAGAGAGAGATGTTGAGCGTATTTTCAACTGTAATCTGCACCCGGGTTTTTATCGCCGTCACATTTATGATATTGAACTGTCTGGCAACAGTGGGCTTCAAGAGCGGTCTGCCGGACTGGGAGAATACGGCCTGGAAGCTGTCATTCCGGGAAAACTGGCCACAGCGGGCACGCTGGCACTCGACCCAAAACAAACTTACGGTATGTACAGCCTATCTCAGAATGATCTGGACGCGCTTGAAAGCGGCCACTGGATTGACTTATACGGTCTGCACTGCCATGAACAGATCACCTCCCTGAGTGTCTTTCCGGAATCTCCCTGCCAAGTGCTCAGGGATCGCTACACAGGGCTGCATAAGTTGTATCTGCCTGAGAGAGTGAAAGGTCAACAGTACACGCTGCATTATATTGTTGAAAGAGTCGATTCAACGGAACCCGCTTTACAGGAACGTCCCGATTTAATCCTTCCTCAGACTGTGAGAAGTGCCATTGATGAGTTATTCAGCAAGCCGGTGTTTTCTTCTCTGCCAGATACCCAGCAGCAAGATTTAATAGCGATTAACAAAGCCCATTCGCCGACCAAACGTGTCAACGCGATAGTTGCCTATTGTGGTGCTTTTAAAGGAGAAAGACGTCCTGAAGCAGGAGAAGATCTATTTGTCTTCCTGCTCAGGAATCGACAGGGCTCTTGCCGTCATCGGGTGCCGGTCTTTGTTGCCCTGTGCCGGTATTTTGGTATAGCCGCCCGAATATCCAAAAGTACGATACATAGTTACGGGGAGTTTTCTCTGGACTTGGGAAAAAACTGGCAGGCTGCAGATTTGGGAGGATCCCCTGCAAAACTGAATATGCATGTGCATAACTACCCTGAGACAGTCCCTGGCCAAACCCCGTTCTCTCAAAGCTCGAAGTCAGCTGACATTCTGAAAAAAATGTCTCCCAAACAACAGGCTGCTTTGGCCCGAGCCTATGGCGTCAGCCCGGAGGCTCTGAAGAAGGCACTGGATACGGGCACCGGCCTGGCTATTGAAGCATTGCCTGACCAGTATGATGTTGTCAGAAAACTGTTTAAGACAAACGACTGGATGGATTTTAAGACTGGCTGTCAGCTGGTGGCCAGTCAGGAATCACCTAAAAACGACGAAGAAGTTTATGCACTCAGGAAGTTGTTATACATCGATTGGACAAACACAGTATTGTGTGACACTGCCGCTAACATTTTGGCTGCTGGGGAGAATATCGATCAAGTTCTAGAGTTGCTGACAGAATTTCATCGACAAGTGATTGGTTCGCCGGATGCACCTAATAATCTCACCCCCGTTGAATGGCATCACTGCATGGTGAAAATGCTGTGGTCTGTGTTGTGTGCTAAGGGGGCAAGCCATCCGGTTGTTATCAGTACCTCTAAATATGTTCTGAACAGCGGCTGGCTGATCTCGGATGCACCAATCCGCGAACTAGAAACAGACTACCTCTTTAATGTACTTAATAGGTTGGCAGCTGTCGATGAACTGAAACCACAGATCAGAAAACAGTGTTTAGCGTTGTACCGCCAACTATTTGCAAAACCGCTTCGCACACCAACAGTGTCTTCTGAACCCCTGATAACCTGGGATAAGGAAACGATGTCGGGGTCTTCACCGCTGCTGGAGTCAACACTAAAAACACCTTTTCTGACTACCAGTTGGACCGAGCAGCCAGAGGGTATACCGGATATTGAACGGCTACTATCAGGACATCCTGCCTTCAGGATAATGCGACAGGGCCACTTTCGACATCGCCCTGTCATATTACTCAGTGGTTTTAATCATTTTCGTGATAAGAAAGGCATTTCAGGACAGTTGCTAGGAAAGCTTCACAGTGAAGTCTTTAGAGGTAGGTACTCTGCGATGCCAACTTCTTTTAATGAACCCGACATATTAAGATGGCAAAGCACTTTGAGTTGGCCGCATTTTAATTCACAACAATTACAAGAACAAGAAAGACAAAAAAACAGGATTGAAAGCTTGCTTCAGTCTCTATTCATTGACTATTTGTATCAGACAATGAATAGCCACCATGGGCAGCTCATCTTCTGCTGTGCCCGGGTTTGCGAGGTTTCTCATTGTGGCTCCTACCGGCCAGCCTCTTCCGGTGAGCTTGAAGCCTTGATGCGTAATTATGCAACGACACCTCATCAAGTAGACAAGCTGGACAGCCCCATGCTACAGGCTGCATTACAAGTGAGCAATGCGCTGGTGCTGGACGATAATATTCTGAGAACCATAGCCACAGAGTTCATAGACAGCCTTCAACTTGAGGCGTTATATAAACAGATGAAGCCTTTGGTGCAATCGGAAAAAGAGCAAGAATCTATGTTTCTGGATGAGCCGTACTGGGACAGTTAAAGCGACTTAAGTCAGTGCCATTGGGTTATGAATAGTTTTGTTGAGGCAAATGTAAAACCTACCGGTTTTTCACAGAAAGCTGACTATACTGCCGGAATACTAATGACTCAGTGACCGGAACCAAAGGATGTTAATTCAGGAAATCAAGCAGCTTATCCTCGACAAGGAGCTGGCCTCTCTGGAAATTGCCGATGCCGACTCAACCGAGCTTACCGGCTATTTTCTGTCTGCCACAGATGAGCTGATTGTCATGCAGCTGATCGGTAATAATGGCACCAGTGATGGCTTTACTCTGTTCGAGCCGGAGTTTGTTTCTGAAGTGTATTGGGGCAATCATGAGCATCAGTGTATCCAGACTCTAGCAAAACAAAAGTCTCAAATAACGCCGGTTTTATTCAAATCCACTCACTTTAAAGATGCCATTATTGAACTCTCGAACCGGTATCACAGCATTGGCCTGCATTTTTTGGACGACAGTGAAAGCTTTGAAGCTTGCCGAGTGACAGGGCACGACGACGAGTGGCTGAAACTGCTCTGTTCAGGAACACTGAAAACATTCTCGCCACTGACCAAACTCACCCGGCTTGATAATATCTGCCGGGTAGAATTTGGTTCTGATTATCTGACGGATCTTGCCAGGCTGCATGACGGGGCTGGACAAAGAGTATCCTGAGCCATCAGCGGAATACTCGTCAGGGCGTGACGGCCGGAACATCCAAACCGGTATCTTCAGTAAAGCCCGCCATAATATTCATATTCTGGATAGCTTGTCCGGCAGCACCTTTCACCAGATTATCAATAACTGACAGGACAACCACGGTATCTCCCCCCTGAGGACGATGAATCGCGACACGGCATTGATTACAACCTTTTACGGAACGGGTTTCAGGATGACTGCCCGCCGGCATCACATCCACAAAAGGTTCGTCTTTGTAGGTGTTGTCAAACAAGGCCTGTAAATCCACACTATGATCTTTTACAGTGCAATAAGTGGTGACGTGAATCCCCCGAATCATCGGTACCAGATGAGGAACAAAGATCATTTCATCGGAAAAGGTGGATGTTTCCGGGGCAGACATACGACGAATGCCCTGACGAATTTCGGGTAAGTGGCGATGCCCTGAGACACCATAAGCCTTAAAAGATTCGGACGTTTCACACAGCAAACTGCCAATATTAGCTCCCCGGCCGGCACCACTGACACCGGATTTGGCGTCCACAATAATATTGCCACTCACCAGACCCTCCCTAATCAGAGGCAACAAGCCAAGCTGTGTTGCCGTGGGATAACATCCGGGATTGGCCACCAGTCTGGCTTTAGCTATCTGTTGCCGGTTCATCTCTGGCAAGCCGTAAACGGCTTCATCAAGAATCTGTGGGCAGGCGTGTTCAATACCGTACCATTGCTGCCAGTCTTGGGGGTTGCTGAGACGGAAGTCTGCCGCCAGATCAATCACTTTCACCCTTTTATCCAGCAATGATGGCACCGATTTCATGGCAATGCCGTTAGGTGTTGCAAAAAAAACAAGATCGCAGGCAGACAGCTTATGATCATCCGGCTCAGTGAACGCAATATCCACCTTACTTCTGAGCCCCGGAAATAATTCACTGACCGGCTTACCGGCTTCTGAGCGAGAAGTAATCACTGACAGTTCAACGTCCGGATGTACAGCCAGCAGGCGCAATAATTCGGCTCCGGTATATCCGGTTCCACCAACGATAGCCACTTTCATCATGATGCTTTGCCTGTATTTATAGCAATCTTATTAATGCAAATAATGAATAACTTGATGTGTGACTTTTAATTTCAACATGGCTATCCATGCCACGTGGATCCCGTACAGTCCCTGTACGGGATGACAGCAGAGTGCACAAAACCTCTACTAGCTGTCATTCTGTACAGGGAGTGTACAGAATCCATAAGCCATGGATTGGCAACCTACGAGATAAAAGTCACACATCGGATAATGAATATTAACACGAAATAATGGAATATATATTCACTTCTTTTTGAGAGGATGAATGAGCTCATTCAAACCATTCATCTGAATTTCAAGGGTCAAAGCCATCAAACGCCCTAACTCCCCCTCAGGAAAACCTTTACCGGAAAACCAGAGCAAATAAGGCTCAGGTAAATCGATCAGCGCCCGACCCTGATATTTTCCAAAAGGCATCGGAGTATTGGCTATTTTGACCAGATCCTGCTTCTCAAACACGGTAGCTAACTCCCCACTAAACCAGCCACAATAACAGGAATGGCAGAAGAATGGGCATGTATACCGCACTCAGACACATACCAAGGCTGGCGTAAACCCCCATAGTTGCATCAATTTCAAAAGCCCGGGCTGTACCTCCGGCATGGGAATTGACACCCATGGCAAAGCCAATGACCCGAGGGTCAGTAATCCTCAGCTTATTACACAACCATGGTCCGATAATGCCACCATAGATACCGCATATAATCACTGTTGCCACAGAAAGAGGAATGATCGCCTGATATTCTTCTGCTAATACCAGTGCCACCGCTGTCGTGACGGCTTTTGTTGACAGTGAGAGCAGAACATCCGTTGTTGCTCCGGTCGCTTGTGCCATTAGCAAGCCGACAGATACCGCTAGAAAACCGCCAGCAACCAGAGTCATAAAAAGCGGCACAACCAGCTGTCGTAAATGGTGAATCTGCCGGGACAGCGGAATGGCCAGCGCTACTGTAAATGGACCAAGCAGCGTTTTTAAAATACTGGTGTGTTCCTGAAAAGCGTCCAGTTTCAAGGGTGTGAATATAATCAATAGAAAGATTATTGAGCTGCAGGTAAACAGTGGGTGAATCCAGCCAGCACGCCCACAGCGGACAAATAGTTTTTCTGCCAGCAAATATCCGCCAAGTACAATCAGTAAAATCGTCAGAGGATTATTGAGTTGTCGTGCAACGACGTCAGTCATGGTTTAACTCCTGCTTCTCATGACGCTTCAGTAACCATTGCAACAGCAATGCCGTTAAAGCCAGGGTTAACGGCGTTGCCACCAACATTGCCAATAACAAGGGCAACCATTGCTCTATTAATAAATCACTGAGAAAAAACACACCAACACTTCCCGGAACAAACAACACAGCCAGATAACGAATACCAAACTGACTGGCGGCATCCAGAGATTCCTCTATTTCTCCCTGAAATTGCAGATAAGCCACCAATAACACCAGCCCAATGACTGAGCCGGGTATGGGAATATTGAGGCTGTCACTAATGACATTTCCTACGACAGTAAACAGTAGTAAGGTGACTATTCCGGAGAGCATATTCAAAACCAAAGCGGAGGATAAAACCTGATGAGAGTTTTACAGGGAGTCAGTCGTTTTGGCAATCGGTCAACGGGTTTTTGCTCTCTGAGAGGCCTCACAAACCTATAAGCGACACTGGTTCGATAACGGCACGAGTCTAATGTGGATACAAGAAAGTAGAACCAATGAGAATACCAACCCACACAGACAGAGCGTTATAGCATTTAGGCAGACGACATATTTCAACTATTCTCCTAACAGGATATGCAGATAGACCGGACTGAGACATGTGCATTGTCAGAAACATTGCCAAACACATCGCCACAAAATGTACTAAAAAACGTTTTTATATTCTGGTTTTATCATTCATTTTGTGCAGCCACTCTGTGTATTCTTCGCCAGGAAACACCAACGACTTAGCAGCGCCTAATCAAGAATTTGCTGTCGACCTTTTTCATGAGCTGAGCCAATCCACAGGAAATGAAAATCTATTTTTCTCGCCCTATGGCCTCTCCACCGCTTTAATGATGATGTATGTCGGAACTAATGATCACTCTGATTCACATACCCAGTTGCAAAAACTGCTGCATCTTGAAAACATCAATAAACACAGTCTGCCACGTTCTGTATTACAAGAGCTGAACAGAGTTCATCGCCTGAGTGACAACAATGATGTGATCCTTGATGTAGCCAATGCGATATATCTTCCAGCTAACAATCTGGTAAAAGAAAGCTATCAAGATGAAGTAAGCACCTATTTCAAAGGCAAAATTCTCAAAAATGCATCTCTGGAAATAATCAACGAATGGTTCTCTAATACAACCCATGGAAAAATCACCGATTTCGTGAAGCGGCTTGATGCGGATTTTATGCTCCTGAACGCCATCTATTTTAAAGGGAAATGGGCGTTGCCATTTAACCCGGCGCTCACCGATGAGGGCATATTTTATCTTGAAAACAGTGAGCCCAAAACGGTACCTTTCATGCGACACTTAGATCAATATCGTGTCAGTACCGGGGTTCTGGACAATAGCTTTGATGTTATCAATATCCCCTATGATGCTCATGGCAGTCTGGTCATGACGATCCTCCTCCCAAGCCAGACCCATAACATTCGCTCTCTGAACAACAAACTCACCGCCACCAATATAAGGCATGTGTTCAATACTGTGGATAATGAGCCTGTCAGAAAATTTGAACTGGTGTTGCCCCGATTTTCATTATCTTCAGAATTCAACTTGATAAACACACTGATACGTCTTGGAGTCACCGCTCCCTGGCCTGGAGGATATGATTTTTCAAAAATCAGTGACCAGGAGCTTGCACTGACCGCTGTCAATCATAAGGCGGTCATCGACGTCAATGAAAAAGGCAGTGAAGCGGCTGCAACGACCAATTTAGTGTTCCTCACCAGATCGTTCTCTTCGACATTTCATGTCGACCATCCGTTTATTTTTTTCATCAGGGAGCGAAGTGGCAATATTTTCTTCATGGGGCAGGTGATTAACCCCAGCGATAGTGAAGAAGACAACTCAGACATAAGTCTGAAATATCTGAACGATGATCCAGCAGACGTCATGATTGGCTACGAAGAAGACAGCATGAGTCATGATATCAGCTACGATATCCAAGGGAAATCCGTCGATGTGGGTTTAGATGAACCTGCTAAAAAGTACGCATCGCCGATGATAAAAATGTCAGAAAGGATACCCCCCCCTATTCCCGAACCCGTCACAACATCGTCTGAATCATCTTCTGAACCAATGATGGAGTCCACTTCTCAGGCAAGTCAGCACAGGAAGCACCGGAGAACCGATACCAGAAACTCATTATCATCGGTCGATATAGCCACCCAAATGGCTTCGACTATAAAGTCAACCATGGCTGAACCTGGCGAAACACCAACGCCCAGAACCGGGTACAATCCTGAAACTACTGAAATGAACAATTCAGGGAGTTCTCATACGACCTCAATATTATTCACTCTCCTGATGTCACTGATGGCAGCCCTGCTGTAGAAGAATCCTATCTCGAATACCAGAAGAGTCTGCCCACTACTTTGTGGGAGAAAATATGGGCAAGCTCTCCTGTTCTGCTCTGCGCTTTTTACCGCTAGTGAAGCACCCCGGCAATCCGTTACACTCTGCTTTCCAAATTACCGTTTAAGGGATTAAGCGACATTGACCGGTTCAACAGAAAAGACAAGGAAGGCGTTTAGCCGAAACAATCTCTCGTTGCACCGTGTGCGTATTCAGCTTGCACAAACAGAAGCATTGACTCCTTTAACTTTGCTGGGATTAATCACTGGTCTAGTCGCTGGTGGGTTGCTTATTGCCTTCCGGGAACTGGTCATTCTGTTTAATACTCTGTTGATCCCCGTCAGTGAAGAATATTTTGAAGCACTCGCACCAGAGTTGAGAATTCTGCTTCCTCTCACCGGCGCTGTTTTGCTGGTTATCCTGATTAAATTATTACCTTCAGAAAGACGACAGTTTGGTATAGCCCATGTCATTGAACGGCTGACGTTTAATCGTGGTCAGTTGCCCATCAGTAATACACTGGGTCAGTTCTTTAGTGCTGCTATTGCCTTAGTCAGTGGCTTTTCTATCGGCCGGGAAGGGCCTGCTGTCCATATCGGTGCGGGTGCTGGCAGTCTGATCGGACAAAAGCTGAAACTGCCTGATAATACACTAACTGTTCTGGCAGGATGCGGTACCTCAGCCGCCATTTCAGCCTCATTCAACACGCCCATGGCTGGTGTTATTTTTGCTATGGAAGTGGTTATGAAAGAGTACGCTCTTGGCAGTTTTATTCCGGTGATGGCAGCGTCGGTCAGCGCTGCAGTACTATCGCAAATGGTGTATGGGCCGGCACCGGCATTTCAGATACCTCTGATCCCCATGCCTTCTATGCATGAATTGTTGGTATCTGTCACCGCAGCTTTTATCATTGGTGCTCTGGCAGCGGCTTTCATTCGTACCAATTTACTGGCAGTAAAAATCCGTGGTTCACACATTACTCGCCCTCTGCTTGCAGCAGGAATATTAATGGCTGTCACCGGATTTTTTGTGCCTGAAGCTATGGGTATTGGCTACGACACCATCGAAGCCTTGCTCACAGGTGCTGAATTCAATGCTGGTTTTCTGTTGCTATTGCTACTCGTGAAACTCTTTCTTACTGCGACAATCATTGGCCTGGGTGTTCCCGGTGGTGTCATTGGGCCAGCGCTTATGACTGGCGCTCTTGCCGGAACAACATTTGCCCTTCTTGGCGATACGGTAATGGGTATTTCTGTAGGCAACATCAGTTTTCACGCTTTGGTGGGAATGGTGGCAATGATGGCTGCCGTCCTGCAAGCGCCATTGGCGGCACTGGTAACGGTACTGGAGATGACCCGCAATCCAAACATCATCATGCCTGCCATGCTCGCTATTATTATTGCCTGTTTGACTGCCAGCCAGTTATTCCGGCAGAGGGGCTTGTTTGAAATGCAGTTCAGAGCAAGAGGTATTCAACCGGTTCTCTCACCGTTGACTCAACATTTGAATAACACCGGTGTTGCCAGTTTGATGGATACGCATTTCGCCACGGCAAAAGCAGATGTTTCTGTCAGCGAAATAACTCATTTAAAAGATGGCTGGATACTGATTGAAAAAAAACGACGGATAACTCATGCCCTGCATTCATCCCAGATCATTGCAGATAATAACTCTGAGACATTATTGAATTTAATCGGCAATCCAGCCAGTCGGCCCGTTCGTGACATTCATATGCAAGCAACACTGAATGATGCGCTCATAATGATGAACCGGCATTCAGTAGATACCTTGTCAGTCATGAATACCGTTAAAATAAAGCAACAAAAAATCAGAAGGCTTTGCGGTATTATTACCCGGGAGTCCATCGAAAACTTTTATCAACATCAGTAGGTGTATTGTTTGAACCCCCAAATCACCCCGGAAGATATGGCATTTGATGCCCGGCATATCTGGCACCCTTACAGTAAAACCGTTAACCGAAATGACATGTTTCCGGTCACTGGGGCTGATGGCGTGTACCTGACTCTGAAGGAAGGTCGGCGTGTTATTGATGGAATGTCATCCTGGTGGTGCATGGTGCATGGGTACAATAATCCGGAAATGAATGCCGCGATCAAAGATCAGGTAGATCATTTTTCCCATGTCATGTTTGGTGGACTGACACACAAACCCGCCATTGAACTGGCTCGCAAACTGGTTGATATCACCCCTGACCCGATTCAGACGGTTTTCTTTGCCGATTCAGGCTCTGTTGCCGTAGAAGCGGCCATAAAAATGGCAATGCAGTACTGGATTGCTCAGGGTCGTCAGGAAAAAAACAAACTGATTACCGTCCGGGGTGGCTATTATGGCGACACCACGGGCGCCATGTCGATTTGTGACCCTGATAACGGCATGCATCATTGGTTTACCGGGATTTTACCTCAGCATCATATGATTTCCCGCCCAGCCTGCCAATGGGGAGAACCCGTTGAAGAAGAGCATATTCTGGAACTGACTCAGGCGCTTGAATCACTCAATGGCCAGGCGGCAGCAGTGATTCTTGAACCCATTGTTCAGGGGGCTGGCGGAATGTACTTCTATGCCGCTGAGTATCTCAAACGACTGCGCCGACTCTGTGATGAATACGACGTGCTGCTCATCCATGATGAAATTGCTACCGGTTTTGGCCGTACCGGCAAACTCTTTGCTTGTGAGCATGCTGGTGTTGTTCCAGACATTATGTGTGTTGGCAAGGCGCTGACCGGTGGCTATATGACGATGGCTGCAACACTTTGCACTGAGAAAGTGAGTCGTACTATTTCAGAGCATGGCTCTTTTATGCACGGTCCCACCTTTATGGCCAATCCACTGGCCTGCGCCGCTGGTAATGCCAGCCTAAGCATCATTATGCGAGGCCACTGGCAACAACAAGTCACCATGATTGAGCAAGTTCTCTGGAATGAACTCATGCCCTGTGCTGAATTACCCGGTGTCATTGACGTTCGGGTACTCGGGGGAATCGGTGTTGTCGAAATGAAAGAGCCGGTCAACATGGCTGAGATTCAACCGGCATTGGTTCAGGAAGGTGTCTGGGTGCGTCCGTTTGGAAAACTGGTGTATGTGATGCCGCCCTATGTTATTTCTCACGAACAACTTATTACACTCTGCTCTGCTATACGAACGGTATTACACCGCACAACCCTTAGAAGCCGTTCATGATCTTGTTGTAGGCTGCAAATGTCGATAAGCAGTCTGCGAATAACGATCTCATTCGTTACATAGCACCACTATGCGCCTCATGAGATCGTTATTCAGAGACGATTGCTCGTCATTTTCGCTATCTACAAAAGATGATGAACAGCTTCTTAGAGGCCGCAGTAGTCACGTGACTTTTCAGACGGCCTCTTAGATAACCGAAGACAAAAAATCCCGGCATCGCGTTGATGTCGGTTTATCAAACACTTTGTCGGGTGTATCAAACTCCTCCACCCTGCCCTGATGCAGAAACATCACTCTGTTCGATACTTCACGGGCAAACCCCATTTCATGAGTGACAATCAACATGGTGCGCCCTTCATCCGCCAGACTGCGAATGACTTTTAATACTTCGCTAACCAGTTCAGGGTCTAATGCAGAAGTGGGTTCATCAAATAACAAAGCATCCGGCTCCATCGCTAAAGCTCTGGCTATGGACACCCGCTGCTGCTGTCCGCCGGACAGCATGGATGGATAAAAATCGGCCTTATCAGCCAAACCCACTTTCTCCATTAACTGATGTGCGGCCTTAATGGCTTCATCCCGATCTTTTTTTAATACCCGAACAGGTCCCTCGATAATGTTTTCAAGCGCGGTCATGTGCGGCCAGAGATTAAAGTTTTGAAAGACAAACCCCAGCTTTTGACGAATCTGTTCAATCTGATGTTTATCCACGGGCTCGAGATGACCATCTCGTCCCATTTTTAACTGTAAAACCTGACCATTAATCACGATATCGCCCTGACAAGGACTTTCCAGAAGATTCACGCAACGCAACAGGGTACTTTTACCAGAGCCACTGGAACCAATAATTGAAATCACTTCACCTTGATGAGCCTCCAGTGAAACGCCTTTCAACACTTCAAGATCGCCATAGGATTTGTGAATATCATTCAGCTGAATTGCAGGAGTTTTATTCATAATTTTTATTATCTGTCGCTATTTCAAAAGCATTCTCAAAATATCAGTCCATATTTTTATTATCAAGCAAGGAAACGACGAATGTCGTTTTTAAAGTTGTAAAAAAACAGTCGTTATGATTTAGTTGCTTTCGATCAAAATAAAAATTACAAAAAAGGGGTCATCAATGAGGACTTTACTTAAAGTCGGTGCTCTGACTACGGTTCTTTTCATGAGCACAATGACTGTTCAGGCAGATGATGTGGTGAGACTGGCTACTGAAGGCGCTTACCCTCCGTGGAACGCTTTAAACAGTCAAGGCCAGCTAGAAGGTTTTGAAATCGATTTGGCAAAAGAGCTCTGTGAACGGGCTAACGTCCAATGCAGTATGCAACAAACTGCCTGGGATGGTATTATCCCGTCACTGCAGCAAGGTAAATTCGATGTCATTATTGCCGGTATGTCGATTACCGACAAACGCAAGAAAAAAATCACCTTTTCCCGCCCATATGCTTCTTCACCCGCTTATTTTGTTGTCAGTGATGATTCGCCATTAAAAGATTTTTCAACCGAAGTGGACCGGATTGCGCTTGGCGATATAGACGACAAAGAACAGGCAGCGCTGACTGCGATTCAAGAGACGTTCGAAGGTAAAACAGTCGGTGTTCAGAAGGGAACTATCCACCTAAATTTTCTTAAAAAATACCTGAAAGATGATATTGATATCCGCACCTATGCTACCCAGGAACAACTCGACCTTGATCTTCAGGCAGGGCGTATTGATGTAGCGATGGCTGCCATGAGCTACTGGCACAAGCTACTGAATTCTGACGAAGGGAAAAATCTGCTAACCATTGGTCCCGGCGTAACCGAAGGGCCTTTTGGCGATGGCGTTGGGCTAGGTTTCCGCAAGAAAGATCAGAAGCTGGCTGATCAGTTTTCGGTCGCTATTAATTCCATGATCACTGACGGCACTTTATCGGGCATGGCAGAGAAGTGGTTTGGCTTTGATGCCTCTGCCAAATAACTCCTGAATCCTTGTAGTAATAGAAGGTTATACACAGGTCGGTTTGCCCAGAAGAGACAAGCCGACAACAAAGCCAGCAAATAGCAAGAGAATTTAATGTTGGATGTTTCAATTTTAAGTTGGGGAGACAGTGGCTGGGGAGACGAGTTTTTCTTCGCTACATTAATGACTCTTGCCGTCGCTGGCTGTTCATTTCTTCTTGGCCTTGTCATAGCCATCGTTGTCGCCGCCATGAAACTAAGCCGTAACCCGGCACTGATTTTTCTTGCTAATAGTTACACCACGTTTATTCGCGGCATTCCTGAGCTTCTGGTGATTTATCTTATTTTCTATGGCAGCAACAGCCTGATTATGAACATTGCCAGCACCCTGTTCGGTATTGAAGGTTATATCGAATTGCCCGTATTTCTGATGGGTGTCGTCTGTATTGGGCTCAGCTCAGGCGCTTACTCAACGGAAGTTATTCGAGGCGCTGTTCAAACGGTTCCTACTGGTACTCTGGAAGCGGCAAAAGCCATCGGCATGCCGGTAATTTCCCGGTTTACACGGATTCTGGTGCCTCAGGCAATCCGATTTGCACTACCAGGGCTGGGTAATGTCTGGCAGTTAACCTTGAAAGAAACCTCACTCATTTCGGTGATTGGTCTGACCGAGATTGTCAGAGTCTCTCAGGTAGGTGCAGGCAGTGAAAAAATGCCCTTCCTGTTTTTCACGACAGGTTTGCTACTCTTTCTGCTGCTGGCATCGCTTTCCAATAAAGGTTACAAGCTCCTTGAAGCAAGAGCAGAGAAAGGAGTCAGGGTGAAATAGTATGGATTGGGAAATTGTTGCTGAATCGGTTCCGGCTATTTTTGCCGCCTTACCCGTTACCTTAGGTCTGACTGGCAGTTCATTACTCATTGGCTTTGTGTTGGCAATCTGTATTGCTCTCTGTCAGTTACACAAACATGGTCTTATAAATCGACCCGCACAGTTTTTTGTTTATATCTTCCGCTCTACGCCCTTATTGATTCAGATCTTTTTGATTTATTACGGTTCGGGTCAGTTTAGAGACACACTGTCTGATATCGGGCTTTGGCATCTGCTCAGAGAACCTTGGTTTTGCGCTGTACTTGCATTGTCTTTGAATACGGCAGCTTATACCGCAGAAATCATCCGTGGCGGCATCAAATCAGTCCCTTTGGATCTTCGGGAAGCAGGAACAGCCATTGGTATGAATAAATCCCTGATTTTTCAGCGCATCACCTTTCCTCTAGCTATGCGCCAGGCACTACCAGCCTACGGTAATGAAGTTATCCTCATGGTGAAATCGTCTTCTCTCGTCAGCACCATCACGATTATGGATATCACGGGCGTTTATAAGGAGATTGCATCGGAATACTTTAGCCCCCTGGAGCCACTCTTAGTGGCTGGGACTATCTATCTTTCAATTAACTTTCTGGTAACACAGTTAATTGCTTATTCTGAACGCCGGTTGGCACTCAGATAACTGATGCGATTTTTGAATTTTGATAATATTGACACGATTGTCTTCATTTTTAGTGTCTATACTATGAACCACGATTATCGTTGCCCATGATGTTCTGACCTATGCCGAGACGTTTACTTTTACTACATAAGAACCATCATTTATACCCCCAGCGACGTGTGTGTGGTGAGGATGCGGGAGAATATTTTGAGGAACGTTTGTTTCCCTTTCCAGGGCAAAGGGCGATTCTCGAAGCAGAACCCTCGCTGTCAGCAACAATGCAACAAAGAAAATGTACCTTTCTTTCAGGTGCTGGCCGCTTCAGACAGAAAGCGATCATGCTGAGGTTATTTTGAGACTATTCCTCAGCTCTATTAGAATGCGGGTTATTCTTCTAATCTGAGCTTTTGGCTGATAATGACAACACCGGCAAACTCAACCAATTTTATCCGGCATACTTTTCCTGTTGGCCCGTTGCAGTGCAACTGCACGATTATAGGCGACCCGATGACCCGCAAAGCATTTGTGGTTGACCCTGGTGGCGATGCCGATATGATCCTGAACAAGCTAAATGAGCTTAATTTGACAGCAGTAGCCCTGATTCATACTCATGCTCACCTTGATCACTTTCTGGCCAGTGGTGAATTAAAGAAACTCACAGGCGCAGAAATCCATCTCCATGAAGAAGACAAGTTTCTCTGGGACAACCTTGAGATGCAGTGTCGTATGTTTGGTATACCTTACAAACCCGTTCCATCCCCCGATTACTGGCTGCAAGATGATCAGGAATTACCTTGCTGTAAGGGGGTTGCCATGCATACTCCCGGACATACGCCGGGTTCCATGAGTTTCTGGTTTGAAGCGCCAAAATTGTTGATTGCCGGCGACACACTGTTCCGTCGGGCAATTGGTCGTACAGATCTTTGGGGAGGGGACTTCAAGACAATCGAAAAATCCATACGACAACGGATTTATGTTTTAGATGAAGAGACAACCGTTGTGGCCGGACACGGGCCTGATACAACGATTGGCGAAGAGATTCGTGAGAACAGTGTCATTCGTGGCTAACTGAAGGTGTGCGAGGTAAAACAGGTTGTTGATACCAGCCTGTTCTCAGGAATATTGAGTTACAATAATTCTTTGATTTGTTCTAGCTTTTCTGCTTCTTGTTTCATGTCCCGAGCGTGTTTAATTCTTGCTTTCAGACCATCAAGTAGCTCTTTTCGCTCGGCTTTATCTGTAATCTGGTTACATAGCTGCTCCAAATCTTCATCAGTGATAGCCGCAATTTTCGCCAGAGCCATGTAAACCGCCCTTTGTTGATCAACTTCCCTCATTGCATTGATCAACTCCATTATGCTCTCATTTGTTTTAATATAGTTGTAATGAAGTTTGTGAAGCCGAGAAAGCGTGAGAGACCACTTAACAAACTCCTGAAAACCCAGCCCTTCGGCTTGCGAACAGCGATTATAAAATGCAAAACCATGGTCAATAGCAACAAAACAATGCAATTGTTGGGCAAAAAAGGCTTTTTTACCGGCACCTTTTTGGTCGGGCATAGGTAGCCGTTTAACAAGATAGTTTTGCCTTTTCACACCATCCTCATCGCCCATCAAAAAACGACGAATGACGTAAGCTGTGGCGGGGTTATGCTCACCGTCATAAGTAACTTTGGGGGCTGTCTCATCAATAGCCATATAATCATGAGCGATATGTTGACAGGCAATACAATCACGCCCTTTACTGTCAACGAGGTAACCAAACTTCATATCTTCTGCCAGTTTCCAGTCCATATTGGCAAATGTTGGCCCTTTTACATGAATCAGTTGAGTGAGTTTGCCCGCTAGCACTTCTTTGTTAACCAATGTTTTAGTGTTATCAAAATAACGAGCTTTATAGTCTTTTTTCCTCAACTTCATAATGAGAGATATTAAGTAACGTTTCAGAACCTCAAAAGTACTGACTTTACCCGGTTTTTTGATGTGCCATTTCCCCTCAAATCCAGCCGCTTTTCCTTTTTTGGTCGGCGTGGCGATATAATGAGGGTTGGTGTCGGTCAGGGCAAATCCTTTTTTCTTAAACAGGTCTTTAATAGAATTGTCAGGATTCAATATTGGTCGTGTATCAACGACAATGGCGCTGCGATTTTTTGTGGCCTCATTATGATGGTCTGATGAACTCTTAATGTATTTAAGCCGGGCTTTAGATGTCTTTACAGAACGGTACCCCATAAAACGCTTTATTAAGTTGTTGTTTGGCTTGTCCTGCTGAAGAGGATCAATACTGCTCTTGAGGTTATCAATGTCCTTTTCCGGTATGATCTTAGCCATTATTGCTCTCCTGCATTTCAGCTGTCATGTATTCAGCTTAGTCCACCCGCTGCCTGAACAGGCTCCATAACAGCGTAGGCTTTTCTTTCTCTCTGGGAAACCGGGCATGGGTTGGTGCCATGAGAGCAGAATACACAGCAGTCACCGGTTTGTGGGGTAATCAGTTTCTGACAGTTTTTGCAATCGTAAAGGCGTATGCAGGAATCCTGAGGCATAACCTCCACAGCGTGATGGTGACAATCAGGACAAGTGATAATAGAAGTGTCTTTGTTCTTGTTCATTATTATTCTCCTGGCTCAGTCTTAAGCCATTTATTAGTCATTTGATTTGGGTATAGAAAACAGTTGTCGGCTACCGGTTATCTTTCTTTAAAGATTCAGTTAAACAGGTTATGAAGAAAATGTGACGATTTAGCGACATCTAACAATAAAGAAGAGTCTGGCTGTGCAAGCACAGCCAGTATTCAGAATTAGCTCTTATCAGCTTCTGCTTGAATAGCAGTCAGGGCGATGGTGTAAACAATGTCATCGACCAGAGCACCGCGAGACAGGTCGTTAACCGGCTTATTCAGACCTTGCAGCATTGGACCTACACTAATAACATCGGCACTGCGCTGAACCGCTTTGTAAGTGGTGTTACCGGTATTCAGATCCGGGAAGATGAATACAGTAGCACGACCGGCAACATCACTGCCTGGCGCTTTACTCTTGGCAACCGATTCAACAGAAGCAGCATCGTATTGCAGCGGACCATCGACAATCAAATCGGGACGCCTGGCTTTTACAATTTCAGTGGCTTGACGAACTCTCTCTACATCTTCGCCCATGCCGGAAGCCCCGGTACTATAGGAAATCATGGCAACACGTGGCTCAATACCAAAGGCGGCGGCAGAGTCTGCACTCTGAATAGCAATCGTCGCCAGCTGTTCGGCATTTGGATTCGGGTTAACAGCGCAATCACCATACACCAGAACCTGATCAGGCAGCAGCATAAAGAAGACAGAAGACACCAGACCACCGGCGTCTCTGTTTGGCTTGATCAGTTGGAAGGCCGGACGAATGGTGTTGGCTGTTGTGTGTACTGCACCGGATACCAAACCATCGACTTCATTCACCGCCAGCATCATGGTGCCCAAAACCACGCTGTCTTCCAGCTGGGCTTCGGCCATTGGTGCTGTCAGACCTTTATTCTTGCGCAGTTCAACCATCGGATCGATATAACGACTGCGAATAGCGTCCGGTTCCATGATGATCAGGCCTTCTGGCAGATTAATGCCACTGTCTTTGGCTACCTGTTCAATCACTGTACGCTTGCCCAGCAGAATGCATTGAGCGATATTGCGCTCCTGACAGATAGCAGCAGCCTGAATAGTGCGAGGCTCATCACCTTCTGGCAGAACAATGCGCTTTTTAGCCGACAATGAGCGCTGAATCAGCTGGTAACGAAAAGCTGGAGGCGACAGACGACGTTCAACCAGACCTTCACAATGTTTTTTGAACCACTCAGTGTTCAGGTGAGAGGCAACCGTGTCCATCACCATTTCAACACGAGCGCTGTCGTCCAATGGTAACTCATTATGCATGCGATCAAGACGCGTGGCAGTCTTGTAAGAGTCGTGCTCGGTCAGCAGAACCGGCAAGCCGCTATCAATGGCTTTTCTGCACAGTTCCATCACGCTGTCAGCAGGCTTGATGTCGCTGGTCAGCAGGAGACCAGCCAGTGGCACACCATTCAAAGCCGCCATACAAGTAGCCAGAATGATGTCATCGCGGTCTCCCGGAGTAATGACCAGATTACCGGGCTTCAAGTGATGGATCATGTTGGCAGGTGTACGGGCACTCAGCGTGTAAGAAGTAACCCGACGGTTTTCCTGCTCCCCCTGATTGATGATTTTAGCACCCAAAAACTCTGAAATATCGCGGGTACGAGGCGAAGACAATGCTGTATCAAAAGGAATGTAACCCAGTGGCTGGAATGATTTGCGACCAAATTCCGGCAGATTGACGAACTTGTCGCCATCTCGTAACTGGGTCATTTTTTCTTCATCCAGTTTGTTCAGGGTATAACCCACCACTTTCGGGTTCTTGATACCACCAAAGCTATCGGCTGCAATTTCCAGTTTGCTGGCGAGCTCTGGAAGCGCATCATCCGATGGCTCAGAGACCAGAATAATTTCAGCATTCAGTGTTTTGGCAACATCGCTGTTCAGGCGGTTGGCGTAAGGCATTTCACGGGTTGGCACCAAACCTTCAACGACGACAATTTCGGCATCTTCGGCGGCTTCATTAAACAGGGCAACGATCTCCTCCATCAGCACATCGCCTTTGTTGTCACCCAACAGGTCTTCAGCACGATGCGAGGTGATAGGCGCAGGCGGTTCGTGATCCATAATGCGCTGAACCAGTTTGGTAGAGCGTTCCGGCCCTTTATCACCAATGTTCAGCTGAGCAATAGGTTTGAAGAACTTTACTCGCAGACCCAGGTTGTCGAGGGCACGCACCAGACCAAGGGATACGGATGTCAGGCCGACACCGTAACGAGTTGGCGCCAAGAAAAATGTACGCATGACCGGTTTATCCAGCTATTGTCAGACTCTCGTGACCACAGAAAATATCGGTTGCCACCAGATAGTTTATATAGAAACAGGAGGCCATGACCTCCTGTTTAATACAGCCAGCTTATGAGCAAACTGACTGTTCTCAAGCTCTGAGGATTAAATCAGGGCAACGGTGTCACGAGCGATCATCAGCTCTTCGTTGGTGGCTACCACCATAGCCACGGTAGAACCTTCTTTAGTAATCACGCCGCTTTTGCCACGGAAGGTTTCGTCATTGGCTTTAGCATCCAGATCAAAACCAAAAATGTTCAGACGCTTGATAACATTGGCACGGATAGTACTGGAGTTCTCACCAATACCACCAGTGAATACCAGCGCATCAATACTGCCCATTGCGGCAGCAAAGCCAGCCAATTTCTTGGCTAGAACGTTGCAGAATACATCGAGCGTCAGCCTGGCTTGTTCGTTACCTTCAGCAAAAGCTTCTTCGATAACACGGCAGTCACTGTCCAATCCAGACAGACCGAGTAAACCGGACTTTTTGTTCAAGAGTTCAGTGATCTCATCCAGGCTGTAGCCCAGTTCCTTATTGAGAAAACTGAACAGGTTAGGGTCTACATCGCCAGAACGAGTCCCCATAACCAGACCTTCCAGTGGAGTCAGCCCCATAGTGGTATCAATAGACTTACCATTTTTAACCGCACAGGCAGAAGCACCATTACCCAGATGAGCAATCATGATGCTGCTGTTATTAATATCCATACCCAGCATATCTGCAGCCGCCTGGCTCACGTAACGATAGCTGGTACCGTGTGCACCGTAACGGCGTACACCGTGTTCCTTGTAGAGGTTGTAAGGAATAGCGTACAGATAAGTCTCTGCAGGCATGGTCTGGTGGAAAGCGGTATCAAATACTACAGTTTGCGGCAATTCAGGGAAGTATTTCTGAGCAGCACGAATACCGGTCAGGTTAGCCGGGTTGTGCAGAGGAGCCAGATGGCT
Source organism: Endozoicomonas sp. (assembly GCA_965199185.1). Taxonomy (GTDB): domain Bacteria; phylum Pseudomonadota; class Gammaproteobacteria; order Pseudomonadales; family Endozoicomonadaceae; genus Endozoicomonas. Next base: position 187,898 of record CBDAQW010000013.1, read on the forward strand.
GTTTTCCTCAATCGCTTTCAGAGCTTCATCGGTGACCAGACAAGACTGAGTGAATGTTTCGCCACCATGTACCACGCGATGACCGACAGCCGTAATGCTATCCATCAGGTTATTATCGCGAAGCAGCCCAAGCAAAGCTTCAATAGCGGCATCATGATCTGCTTCACCTAACTGCTGAGTCGTCTTGTTGCCGTTGATTTTCCAGGTAATGGAAGCTTCAGAGCTTCCCATACGCTCTGCAATACCGTTGATGCTCTCTTCTTCTGTGACTGGATTCATCACTGCGAACTTGAGGGAAGAACTACCGCAGTTGATAACCAGAACGCTGTCTTTGCTCATAAAACTCTTTACCAGTAAAAAAATCAATTGTGCCAGGGGAAATAATCACCCGCAGTCTCGGCCAGAAGAGATCATTATGATGATCGTGACGTGCAGGGCGTTGTTATAGTGCGGTTAAAAAACACACATTTGAACGTATTTTAACGCCATGATTGGATGTTCGTCAGCAAGTGTACCGATGATTCACGCAGTTGAAGCAGATAAAACGTAACCAGAAACTGCCTCCATTGCCTGCTAACATTATAACCTTTGACTCAAGTCAATTGGACTGCGTATTGATGCGTATAGAGGCACCAGAGAGCCTCATCGTGAAAACCTGTTAACCCTTGTGATTAGATGCCATCCAGGCATCAGCAAACCCCATAATTTCTGCAGGCAGAGTATTAGCTAACTGTAATAGCACTTCCTGATAAAACCAGGCAAAGGCTCCTGTGCAGAGTACGATTAATATGGGTATCCAGAAGCCAAACAATCGCGCCATATTGCCCGGCTCAGAAGGAACTTCCCCGTAAGTGTTCCATCTTTGAGTGCCTCCGGTAAATGCAAGCCAAAACAGAAAAAGCAGATTGAGACCGGGAATCAGCATAAATAGCCAAAGCCAGGCGGTTCGGTTCATATCATGCAGACGTAGACTAATGATCAGAATGAATAAAAAAACTGCCAGGCTATGCAGCCCGGCAGCCAGAACCAGTTGCTCCTGAATGGTCATAGGCCCTGTTAACTGTGGAAGATAATCGGGCAGCAGCCAGGCCAAAACCTCAAACCAGCCTACCAACCATAACAGCGCCAGAAAACGTATTCGCCCTAGTCGGTTAGCCGGTTTGAAGGCGCGTTTTTTACCTGTGATTTTTTCTTCCGGATTCACTGCCGCCGAACTGAGTACTGGATTCGCTCCCACAGGGCTACTGACTGTGTTGTCCGTTTTCTTAGCTTCAGATCCAGTCGCTGGCAGCTCCCGCTGACCATCAACCGAAAGAATACGGCAGGCGGCTCCGGCTTTGATCAGAGCCTTCTCATATTGGCGTATTTTATCTTCAGGCAGATTCTTACGCACAACCACCGGAGCCCCGGAAAATAGACGCTGCATCTTGCTGTTTTCTACCTTGAATAGCGCCTGAAGGTTTTTCCGAACAGTATTTTCTGCAAAGCCGGGCTGGATTTTTCCTTCAAAAATCAGTTTGTAGAGTGGTTCCTGCATATTCTGATCCTGCCGATAACTCATCAATGGAGTATCGGCACTACTGAGTCAGAATTCAGAATGGTTTTACCACCACAAGCAGTACAACCCCCACCAGGAACAAAACAGGCACTTCATTGAATATCCTGAAAAATGTGTGGCTATGGCGACAGCTCTCACTTTTCAACTGCTTCATGTAAACAAGGCAAAGATGATGATAAACCACGGTAAGGGCAACCAGTGTCAACTTGGCATGCATCCAGCCCATACCCATATAGCCGGGAATATAAAATAACAGCCAGCCTCCCAATAACAGAGTTGCCACCATTGCAGGCGTACCAATTCCCCAGAACAGCTTGCGCTCCATGATCACAAAGCGATCCCGACTGGTCTGATCTTCACTCATACGGTGATAAACAAACAGTCTTGGTAGATAAAACAATGCGGCAAACCAACAAGTCATGGCTACAATATGAAGTGCTTTAATCCAGAGCATGAATAATCCCAGAAACTCAAATAATTCAGTGCCTCACTATATACAGAACAGCATGAAACAGCATAAAAAAAATGTCATCCCTATTTGTTAAGCAGCTGACGACACTCGATTTCAGTTACCTTTGCAGTGAGCGCGGCCTGGTCGGTGAGACTTGGCTGGTTGATGTGAGCCTATCAGGTGAGCTGAATGAGCAAGGTATGGTTTTTGACTTCGGGCATGTCAAAAAGCAGATCAAAGCCTCTCTTGACCGGCTGGCTGATCACCGTCTTCTGGTGCCCGTCGCTTCTGATGCAATCAGTATTGTGACCAGTGATGATCAGTTGCAAATCAGGCTCACATCTTCATGGGGCATAATAGAATGCGCCTGTCCGATTCAGGCCGTATTACTGGTGGATCATCAGGAAATCAGTCGTGACAGCCTCAAACCCATTTTGGAAGGCTACATTATGCAGGAACTTCCCAAAAATGTGTCTGGTGTTCACCTTCATCTTTATCATGAGTCCATAGACGGAGCCTTTTATCACTACAGCCATGGTCTAAAAAAACACCTTGGTAACTGCCAGCGCATTGCTCATGGCCATCGTTCCCGTGTCGAAATTTATTGTTGTGATGAAAGAGATTATGAGCTTGAACAGTATTGGGCTAACATCTGGCGGGATATCTACATTGCCACAAGGGAAGATTTAAAACGCACTTTTAGGATAAAAAATAAAAATTACCATCAATTCAGTTATATATCCGACCAGGGGTATTTTGAGCTAACCCTTCCCAGTGACCACTGCTATCTCATCGAAACCGACAGCACCATTGAGTTGCTGGCACAACATCTGGCTCAGGAGGTTGCTTTGGCAAAGCCGGAACAACCTGTCACTGTAGTGGCTTACGAAGGATTTAATAAGGGTTCTTCTTGCAGCCATATTCTTTATTACATTGCCAACCCAGACATAGCACCTAAATAGATGATATCTATGAACTATGCTTTTAAAAGCTGTTTATGATCTTTTGCACTTACAACAAGAGTATGAATAGCTTCTAAGATTACCTACCCAAAAAGGAGTTGATATGGGACTGGATAACATCAACGACCGACCAGCGCAGCCTGACCCTCACATTGATCGTGAGCTCGCCCCCGGAGCAGAAGATAAAGTAGAAACTGAAAACCAGACTTCTTTTGAAAATGCACGTAGCCACATGGAAGAGATGCTGCAAATGAATTTTGGTGTGATCAATGAGTTGCTTGGACAGATTGTCGCCGTCAACCCGTTTCGCCTTGATATGGTACAAGGCAAACAGCCAGAGCTGGCTGCTATTGATGCCAGTAACGAACCTAAAGGTACTCCGGTTGCCCCCGTGGGCAAAGCCAGTGCTTCTGCCTATATCAGCGGCCTTCAGCACATTAACGACGCACTCACCACTCACAACGCCCAGGTTCAGCAAGCTTTTGATGCTCTGGCTTTATCACGCTCTGGACGAAAGCCGGACTTATTCAATCACGGTGTCGAATACGAAAAGCTGATGACCATGGTCAATCAGGCGCAAAGCCGACTCCACCAGCTAGGTAACCTGCTGCCTGAAACCCTGCCAGAAAACACCGGCTCAAATCTAAACGAATTGATGCCCGAGTTCAGTGAAAAACTGGTTCAATACGATGGCAGCTTCCAATACCTACAGGTAGCAGTGAATGCCAACTTACAAGAAGCCATGAAAGCAGCTAAACAGCGTCGATAAACCACCCTGCTACAACCACATCCGTAAACCTTTTGCTGAAAAAAGGCTGCATCTGAAAAAAGGCAGTCTTTTAAAGGACACTGAGCTTCGGGAAATGATGCAATCAGTGGGCGACTTTTGAGAGAGGACGGTGTACCTATCATGCAGCCTCCCGAAGGCTGAGAACTTGTCTCAACGCGGTGGTATCAAATCCGGCAGTCAGTAGCACACGAATCCCCGCTGGACTGACAAAGGTTATACCGATTCCTGGCGCTTTCTTTGGTATGAACCCTTGTGACAGAGCAACAGGGATCGACGGGTTATCATGGTAGCTTTCTGAATAGAGCTTCCTGAGTAATTGGAAGTATTAGTGTTCAGGATTGTTCAGTCGGAAAGTAGTTGTTGTTCTCCTGACGCTTACTTTTAAAAAGGTTTGCGCAAGCACAAACTAATCGTCAGGTCTGTCAATAATATTGAAAAATCGGTGTCGTATACTGATTGCATTCCTGTATTGTCCTCTGCAAACTACCCTTATAAACGATCTGTTAAACAGACTCTAAATTATCCATATTATCTCTTCACTTTTCCGGGCAGAAAGGCATCAAATTTTCAGCACTGCCAATCACCGGTAGACCATAATCATTCAGGCAGGTATTGTTAAGTTCATGACCGACGAGGAAAGCAAAATGTATATTCGTCAGCGAAATGCTGGCGCATTGCCCTGGGAACTCGACCCATCAGCTCAGCAACCTGAAGAGCACCCGGTGTTTGGGCAAACAGAGTCTCAACCCGTGGTCAGAGAAGGTGCCAGAGTTCAGCCTTTACCCGCTGACTTTGTGCCATCCGCTGAAATTGTCGAGTTTCTCAAAATACATCTGCAGATACCGCCAGAATTTATTAAAATGCAGCTGATTGATTTCAAACTTTACTGGCATGAAACCGGCGAAGCGCGCAAGGCATGGCAAAACAAATTTAAATCGCACGTTATCTATCAATGGAAGCGGAGCCAAAGTGAAACAGGGCAAAGAGGTCATCAGTCAACAGCTGAAAAACTTACAGACCGGAGCTGGGATGAAGGCTTCGAGCTCGACTCCAGCCTCGACGAATAATCGTTCTGGTCAACAGCGGGCTGGTCAGAGAAATGTTGCCGGTGCTGATCATGTGGATGCCATCAATGCATTGTTTACTTTGCTGGAAGATGGCTATCCTCTGAAATTTCGGCGAGCATTTCCTGCCCATGAGGATGTTATCCGGGCCAAACGGGTTTGGAAAAACTCACTGCAGGAATTCAGCCCTCGTCGTATTCTTCTGGCTGGGAAAAAAGCACTCGATACCTCCAAATTCTTTCCTGATCTCAGTGATATCAGAGAACTATGCAAATTCCGTTACGATGAGATGGGGTTGAAGGAGCCTTTGCAGGCTTATTACGAAGCCTGTTATGCACCAGAACAAACCCGTGATTATCACTGGTCGCACCTTGCCGTCTATCTTGCGGCGCGGGAAACCGGCTGGTTAACTCTACGCAGTCAAGAGCAGCGTGTGGCTTTTCCGATTTTTGAACGGAATTATGAAATTCTCTGCAATCGGGTGCTGGAAGGCGAAGAGCTTGAAGCTTCGATTCTGAAAGGTCTCGAAGACAGGCGTAACAAAGAGATTACCCGCCGGGCAGAAGATGCCGCTGCACAAAAACAACGGGAAGTGATGATTCAACAAGGTATCGACCCGGATAACAGTAAGGCAGCAAGACAGCGGCTACTGGATTCCCTGAAATAATAAGGCAACCGCTTTTGAAACTATTCGACAGCCATTGCCACTTAAACTTTCCTGAATTCGATAACGATAGGGTGCAGGTTATCCAACAGTGCAGAGCCAGAGGTTTATCAGGCCTTTGCATTCCTGCGACTCGTTCTGTCGAATGGTCTTCTCTGATCAATCTGGCTGGTATGCAAGGTTTACAGCAATACGTTGCTCTTGGTCTGCACCCCTACTTTCTCTCTGACCATAAGCCAGGCGATCTGGAGCAACTGGACTATTTGCTGAGCCAGAGACATGCTCATGTGGTTGCAGTGGGCGAAACCGGGCTGGATTTTTACAATCGAACTCTTTCCCAGAATGACCGGAATCAACAAATATTTCTGTTTACTGAACAAGTCAAACTGGCTGCAAACTATCAATTACCATTGATTATTCATGCTCGCAAAAGTCACGATGTTATTTTAAAAATATTACGTTCGTTACCATCCATAGCAGGGGGTATCGTTCACGCTTTTTCCGGTAGTGAACAACAAGCCCTACATTATATCGAACTGGGTTTTTTGTTAGGCTTTGGTGGCGGTATCACCTATCACCGCGCCGTAAAGACACGACAATTGGCAACTAACTTACCCTTAAGTTCCATCGTTCTTGAAACCGATGCCCCCGATATGCCGCTTTCCGGATTTCAGGGGCAGCGTAACTCTCCTGATCGACTACCTCTTATCGCCCAATGCCTGGCTGAATTACGAGGGCTTAGTGTCTCAGAAGTTGCCGAGCAAACCACTAACAACTGTCTGAAACTCTTTCTTTAAAATCCGGTTATCGATAGCGCAGGTTGTGTTTCAAAAAATCTCTTCGCCAATGACACCGAAAAGTAGATAAATGCAAACATGACACTATGAGACGACCCACCTCCCATTGTCAGAGTTTGTATACTATCTGGCTGATTTGTCGATGATGTTGAGGCCTCAGAGTCGAAAGATGATCTACTGCTATCGGTAGAGGTAGAGCTCGAATCTGAGAAGCTAATATCAGGAAAAATGGAATCGCCTTCATCGGCGACTCTGTTCATAGCCGTGCCAGAAGCATTTTGATTTTCATTCATGCGCGGCTCTGCCCACATCCATGAATGAGTGCCATCAAAGATAAGTACGTTGACATTTGCAGGCATTTCATCCACACGCCGATAGGTGCCATCAGCATAAAACCCGAGGGTAAAGCTGTTATTTCCGACTCTGAGTCTTATAAAAATTGGTTGTACAGGTATTGCATTGTCTTGCAATGTGACAGTCCAGAGAAGTACCAGTGTCATCAGGCTGGCAGTTTCTCCTTCGCGAAGGCTGTTTATTTCCTGCTCAAGAATGTTGTTGGTGATGAGTGTCGATAGCCCCTGAGGAAGTTGAGGGTTACCAGTTGATAATTGATGTTGCAGGTATCTGAGCCCACTAATGGCATTATCGCGTGTATTCAATGAGGAAAAGTCATAGCCCTGTGTCAGAGATGCAAAGAAGCTGTCATTAGCTGCTTCCTGTTGATCATCCGGTAGATGTAATTCCAGTGCATTAGTTTGGAGGAATTCATAAAGTTCTGACCAGAAGGGACCGGTTACTCTTGAAATCATTTCACCCAAAGAGCGGTGGCTAGTAGCCAGAGAGGTATCTTCCTGAAATAACGCCAAGGCACGGCGTTGTGACGGAGAAAGATTTATCCTGTAGTGATCCCGGTTAGTCGTTCGCATCGTACGAGGTATTCTTGGAGTATTGCTTTCTAAATGTCGTATCTGATTATCAGAAGGCAGCTCACCCGTCTGCTCTATATGAAAAATCATATTAGCTCTGTGAGCATTGGGACGGATTGCTGTTGGATATTGACTTTCTGCAACAGCCGCTATTTGCAGGCTGTTTTCCCACCCCCTGCGTTCTGTCACACTACGCAACAGGCGGTTGTTGCGGATTAATTGGTTAGATGCATCTAAAAAGATACCTAAATGCATATACGGGCCTAAGGAATCCCCCAGGGCATGCGTTCCCTCAAAAATCAGAATATCGGTATCTGTTGCATCGTATATCTGACCATCAAGAACCTCTCCGTGCCTCTCTTCGCCATGCATTCTATAGAATGCACCGCAAAATAACGCCCCTCTGCTGATGCTTTCAACGCATTCAGTGGCTGCATCCCAGCGATACTCACGACCATTGCAGTTGCCCTTCAGGCCACAGCCAAGTTGAGAGAATTCACGGTCTCTGTGCGCACTGCTGTGCAGAAAGCGATCCTGGGGAAAGACATCTACCACCAGATTAAAGCCTCTTGCCTGGCTCTCATTGCTGATGTATTCCCTGAGTGGTTTAGAAGCCATAGATTTACCGACAGCTGGCGGGCCATCAATAGCAACGAACAATGGCCCTTGCAAAAGCCCAAGCGTTTTATAAAGAGAATGGAGAGTAAGGGTTCTTTTCGCTAGTCGGCGCAGGTTCTCATCATCAGAGCCGTCGGCATAGGAATAAATACTCACGAAAAACAAAATAAGAGAAGTGAAGCAGACGTATAGTATTCGGATAGGTATTATCATAGGTGCTGCCTGATTTTTATTGGATGGCAGACCTCCTTGTCACGGAATTTTCAAAATAGTTTATAGTTGACCAACAAGCAAAAAATAAAGCTTGTGGCTTTTTTGGTTGGAGTTGAGTCTGGTTTGAGTTTGAGTATTTCTACTGCCCGGGTGGGCAGGTGTAATAGTTAAGAAGGTCCGAATGATTCGTCAGACCTTTTTTGAGGAGTATTAAGGTTTTGAAGGGCGCAGAGACAGAACGTTAAGCCGCATCAGCAGAAAGTCGGTAAGCCCATTTTTCCCGGGCTTTTTGCTGCATATCAACAGCTTCATCGCTTTCATCAACAATTTCCCGACCGAGCAGGGTTTCAATCATATCTTCAAGGGTGATTATACCTCTGATATCGCCGTATTCTGTTACCACCATGGCAATATGTGTACGTTTTTCCAGAAAGCGGCTCATGAGTTTGGGCAGAGGTTCGTTCTCCATCACGGCCATAAGTGGGCGCTTAAGTTGTCCCAGATGTGCCTGGCCATCTTCGCTGGTATGTGCCATCAAAATATCAGTTTTCATGACAAAACCGTTGATATCATCCGGATCATCACCACGGTACACCGGCACCCTTGAGAAGCCGCTGTCAGAATGCGTATCCAGGTAATCTGACGTTGTCATGCTTTCCGGCAAGCTAAATAGTACCGAACGAGGGGTCATCACTTCGATAATCTTCAGATCCCTGAACTGCAGCATGTTTTTCACCAGTTCAGATTCATCACCGTGTAATGCGCCTGCTTCCTGTCCAAGGTCGGCCATAGCATGCATTTCTGCCCGTAATTCGGGGGCTGATTGTTCGCTGGGCTTAAGATGTTCGATAATCCAGTCCACAGGCTTTGTCAGCTTAATTAAAGTACGGCAGTAAATGGACATCAGCGGTGCCAGTGGTCGGCAGAACAACATGCCCAGTGTTTTGGGGATAATCTGGGAAATCAGTAATAGCAATAATCCAAGTCCGGCCAAAAATAATTCAAAATCGACATAACGATCGCCAAATATCTGCACAGTAACTGCACCAACGGCGGCTGCGCCAAAGGTTAGCGCAAGAGTATTGACCACAGAAATGGCCGCCAAGGGTCGCTCCATATTATCGTAAAGTTGCTTTATGGTTTGTGCATGAAGGCTGTTTTGTTCAAGGTCAATCAGAATGGCCGGAGACAGATTGACAAGAACGGCTTTACACAACGAGCAGAAAAAAGAAACAGCAATGGCAATAGAAGCATACGCAAGCAGCGTAATCACAGGTAACTCCGGAAAATACTATCAGGCGTCCATTGTAGCCTGTTCCAGTCGATGATTGCGATACTGACGACTACCGACTTTTAATTAATATCCGAAATACTTCAGCTTATAGAACTAGTAAGGAATAGTCTAAAAATAACTTCCCGATTTGCACCTCTCAGACAATGGTCAATACTCTGATCATTGCTGGAGATGACTATGGCTACGTACCCCTCATTAGTGAAGAAACGCATGAAGACCTTCTATCGATCTCTCAATGAGAAGGATCGTCGGCATTATGCTGCCGTTGAGGCTCTGAAGCTCGGTCATGGCGGCATTGGCTACATATCCCAAGTGTTGGGTTGTGATCAAAAAACGATTAGTCGTGGAATTACTGAGCTTGAATCAGATATCGAGCCCACTGATCCTCAGCGAAAAAAAGGGGTGGCCGTAAACGGTTAACTGAAATCTACCCCAAGCTTGTTGAGAAATTGCAGGAAGTTATTCGCAATCACACGGCTGGCGACCCTATGCGGGAAAATGTGAAATGGACAAACTTGTCCCGTCGCAAAATTTCCAAAGAACTGGCAGAGCTTGGAGTATCAGCAAACAAGGATACGGTCTCTCGGTTGCTCTATGCTCAAGGCTTCCGCCGTCGTAAACCACAGAAAAAGCAAACCATGGGGCAACATGTTGATCGCAACGCCCAGTTTGAAAATATCGCCAGATTGAAGAAAGAATATCTGGATGCAGGAAAGCCAGTGTTGAGTATCGACACAAAGAAGAAGGAGTTGCTGGGCAATTTTTATCGAGAAGGCGTCACCGATTCAGTTGAGCCAACCATCGTGAATGACCATGATTTTCCCAGCTGTGGCAACGGAAAACTGATTCCTCATGGCATTTATGACATTGGAAAAAACAAGGCATCACTGCATCTGAATCTCAGTTGTGATACATCGGAGTTAGCCTGTGACAGCATAGAACTTTGGTGGCGAGAGCAGAATGATTATCTGGATCAGGATGAAATGTTAATACTCTGTGACTGCGGGGGAAGCAACAGTGCCCGATCCTATCTGTTTAAAGAGGATTTGCAGTCACTTGCGAACCGACTGAAGATAAAGATTCGGATAGCCCACTTTCCGGCCTACTGTTCAAAATACAACCCTATTGAGCACCGCGTTTTTCCACACGTTACACGAGCCTGTCAGGGCGTGACGCTTGATTCTATATTGGTTGCCAAGCACTACATGGAGAAAGCTAAAACCACAAAAGGGTTGGGAGTGGCCGTTAGGATTATCGAGAAGGTTTATAAGTCTGGGCGAAAGTATGCGGCGGACTTTAAAGAGAAAATGCTCATTCAGTTCGATGAATTTTTACCCAAGTGGAACTATGTTGCCGTTCCCGAGACTGTCTGAAGTCGGGAACTTATTTTTAGACAAATCCTTAGCTCTGTTTCTGACAAAGCAGCGGTTTCAACGACCACGGCAAACTTACTTTCAGCCGACCATTGTTCTGATTTTTGTTCGTTTCCTGGCACAGGCAATCCTTTGTCCCGTAGTTTTTTACGCCAATTATACAGCGTTTGTTCACTGATATCTTCCTCTCTGACTACATCTGCAGGGCAATCTCATTTGGCACTAACATACTTTGCCCTGTGACATTAAAACAACTCAAAAGGTATGGCATTCTCCACCCTAAGACTAAGGATGCCATATATGACCCTCTTGGATGCATTTTCCGAACTGACTGAAATTCGTGCTGATAATCATCGTTATCCTCTGCCAAACCTTGTTTTCATAGCTGTTTGCATGATCACTTGTGGCGCTGAAGACTGGAAGATGGTCTCAGAACTTGCCAAGAAAAAGAAATCCTGGCTAAAGCTTCATATCCCTCTTCCTCATGGCGTCCCATCTCATCACACATTTATTCGAGTTTTTGAACGACTTGATCCAGATGAGTTTCGCCAATGTTTTATAACCTGGGTTAAACAAATTGCTGAGCGTACTCATGGTGAAGTCATCGCTATTGATGGAAAAACACTGCGTCGCTCATACGATAAAGGTGATAACAAGGCCGCTATCCATATGGTCAACGCATGGGCCAGCCAGACAGGTATGGTACTTGGGCAACTTAAGACAGCAGCCAAGTCTAATGAGATAACCGCTATTCCAGCACTTCTCGATATGCTAGAGATCAGCGGGTGCATTGTCAGCACTGACGCTATGGGCTGCCAAAGAGCGATCGCTGAAAAAATCAGAGATAAAAATGCGCACTACCTGCTGGCTGTAAAAGGAAACCAGCCGCACCTACACGATGATATCAAGCTTTATCTTGATGATCTGGCGACAAAGGAAAAGCTATCTGAAAGCGCAAGTTTTCATGAAACGATAGAAAAAGGTCATGGACGAATAGAAATACGTCGCTGTTGGACAAGTACTGATATTCATTGGCTTGTCCAGCGTGAAGACTGGAAAGATCTCGCTATGATAGGGGTTGTTGAAGGTGAGCGTCATGAAGGTGATCAGGTGAGTATTGAGCGTCGATATTTTATTTCTAGCCTAACCACAGGTGCCAAGCACTTCATGAATTCAGTGCGATCTCATTGGTCGGTGGAGAACAATCTGCACTGGGTACTCGACATTGGCTTTAGAGAAGACGAGTGTCGTATTAGAAAAGGCTTTGGCCCAGAGAATATGGCGATATTCAGACAAATAGCTCTAAACTTGCTGAAGCAGGAGACTACCTTAAAGCTTGGCATCAAGAACAAGCGCATCATGGCGGCAGCGGATGACGAATACAGAACACTGCTGCTTCAAGGAATTATTTGAAAGTTAGTGCTAAATGAGATCGCCCTGACTACATCTGGCACAGAGCGGTTGTGTGGTGGTAACAGCTTTTTCAAAACAACTGACTTACGTTCCTGTGAAAACCTAGGCATATCACACGTCCTTGCCTACTGCTTAACTTTTATTGGTTAATCAGTAAGCGGGACAACTATCCTGATACAGCGGGCTGCGACGGACGAATAACCCCTTTGTTCACTGTCCGTAATGGTTCGATCTCTCCAGGACCCCGTCTGTCTTGCTACCACCGTAGAGAATGTCTTCTATGGAACAAGTGAGAAGGGCTGTTTGTGGTCCCTTCTGTGGCGACCAGATGATAGACGCTGATCATCCTTTCCTCATCTTGTCGATGTTGCAGTTATCTTGTGTCTTCTGGATCGCTTAAGGTAGGAATATTTAAAAGACTCTGGTCAGATAACCAGAGTCTTGATCAAAAGCAATATTTATTCGGTTTCAGTTTCCAGTAATTTGCTGTCACCAATATTAATCTTACGGGGTTTCATGGCTTCCGGAATTTCCCGTTCCAGTTCAATATGCAATAGACCGTTGGTCAGCTCGGCACCGGTTACTTTAACGTAATCGGCCAGTTGGAAGCGACGTTCAAAGCCGCGTTCGGCAATGCCCTGATAGAGAAATTTTCTTTCTGTGGAATCGGTGGACTTTTTGCCCTGAACCACCAACACGCCTTCGTGTGTTTCGATGTCCAGTTCTTCTTCAGCAAACCCAGCCACCGCCATGGTGATGCGGTAGTGATTCTCTGCCAGCAGTTCAATATTGTAGGGAGGGTAGCCGCCTTTCGTGTTTTGGCTGTTGCTACGATTCATGGACTCCAGCATGTGAGCCACACGGTCAAAACCAATAGCAGAACGGTACAGTGGGGTGAAATCAAAATCGATAGTACGCATAGTCATATCCTCAATTGAGCAATATGTGAATTAAATCAGCCTTTCTACAGTGAACAGGCTTTGCCAACGACGCTTCTCTGAGCCACCGTTGTTTACTATGTAGGGATGATTATTTTAATTCCAACCCATTGTCGTTAATTTTTTTGCTTTTTTTTCTAAAGCAGATCCAGTTTGTGATCCAGCATTGTCTTACCATCGAACAAGTAGCGGCCTTTGAAGCGTTGCCCCTTCAACAGATAGGGAAGCCAGATTTTATCGTCTTCCCACATTTCGTCATAGGGGATGTTGTCAAGGTCAAACCAGAGAGGAATGGCTTCATCGGTTTCTGTGGGAGTCCCATCGTAGTCATGAGCAAGGTAAGTGTGTACATGGATTGAGTATTCATCGGTGAACTGGAACAGACTTTCTCCGATAAACTGAGGATTAATTGGTGTTATACACAGCTCTTCCTGGACTTCACGAATGGCGCATTCAAGCATGGTTTCACCGGCTTCCAGCCGTCCACCAGGACCATTTATTTTACCGGCGCCGAGTCCTCTCTTTTTTCGGATTAGTAAAATCTGTTGATCTTTGATGATAAACGTCAGTGTTGCAGGATCTTTAGCCTGCCAGTTGCTCCAGTCTATATCCTGCAAAGACGGCATAATGAAAACCTCATTTTAGAATTATTCAAAACTCATTTTTCTTTCTGATGGTCTCGATACCAATTAACTTGTTCTGATCATAACCATTCTTCTCTCCAAGATAGCCTCTTTGATTGGAAATGATTCTGGTTCGCCCTATTTGCAAATCGATATTACTATGGGTATGGCCATACAGCCATAAATCTGGCTGCCGTCGGTTTATCAAATCCGTCAAATCATTCACAAAGTAGGGTGAAAGCACATTGAAGTCAGGCGGCTCTTTTCGCCATTTTACATCGACACATTCAGGCACAGGGGCGAAGTGAGTAATAACAACAGTTGGGCCGGAATGCTCTATTGCCAGTTGAGCATCAAGCCAATTCACGCATTCATTTTTCAGTCCTGCCATGTCAGTAGGAGCAATCGTCCGTTGATCCCAACGAATCTTACGAAAATCACGTATAACATCACGGGCTTTATCCATAAACATCAGCTGTTTTTCCGGCGCATCGTTTTTGTAAAGGCTAAAGTCTGTCCAGAGGGTGCATCCCAAAAACCGGGTATTGTGAAGTACGATAGATTCTTTCTCTAAGAAAAAAACGCTGTCAGTGAGAAGGGCTTTATCACGGAACTCCTGTTCAGTGGCTTTTAGCTCTTGCCCATAGTATTCATGATTACCGGCGACAAAAATGACGGGCTTACTGAATTTTTCAGCCAGCCGACCTGGCATACTCAATGCTGGTGGTTCCGGTATCAATATCTCCGGCCAAAATGAATACATCAGCCTGATCAGACTCAATATGGTAAGGATCTTCCCAGGGGAGGCCTCCCAAGAGTTCATGGTGCAAGTCAGAGTGTAGCGAAAGGTAAAGCATCTCTGACTTCACTGGGAGGCTCCATATAAGCATCAGAAAGACCATGTATCTCATAGGTAGAAGTTTACTTCTTGAGTCAGTTAGAGAGATGTAAGAATAGCAACGATTATCCAGCCTCACTGCTTACATCCCCTATAATTAAACCAAGTGAACGCCCAGAGGGGGGATAACATGGCATACCCTGATATGGCTGAGGAGATCGTAGAGCAGCTGTTTACCGAGCAGGTTGAAAACTATCTGACAAAGAACCTTGAAGCCATGCTCGCGCATTATGTCAGTACGCCAGAGCTGCTGTTCTGGAATGCAGAAGGAGGAATGATTCGTGATATGCAGCGACTCCAAAGCTGGTATAACGACCTGTTTAATCAGTTTGATATCCAGTCAGTCCGATACAAAGTCGAATCGGTTTACTCTTCCTCCTCACTCATCATGGTTGGCAGTTTGTGGGTTTTTAACATCCGTACGATGGAAGGTGAGGAATCTTTTTTCGAAGAACAGGCGTTGCGAGCCACACATGCACTCAGGCAGCACGATGGTTGCTGGTTGATTGAACATCTGCATGCCTCCAACAGCCGTTACAGTGAGGATTCAGGATAATCTCTGCACCCTTCAAAATCGTCTACTCTTTCACAACGTCTTATTTAATCAAGCCGCTTTATCATGCGCCGCAGCATCGCCACCTCTTCCGAGAAATACAAATTGGCTCTTGCCGTATCCATGGGAGGAATGCTCGAACTATACGACTTTCTGATATATGGGCTAATGGCTTTTTACATTGCGGGTCAGTTTTTTCCCCGCTGATGATTCGTTATCTTCGTTGCTGGGTGCTTTTGCTACCTTTGCTATCGGTTATCTCACCCGGCCTCTGGGCGGTATTGTTTTTGGCTATTTTTGGTGACCGATACAGTCGTAAGAGAGCGTTCGCTCTGTCTATTTTTTTAATGGGGGGGCAGTACCGCTCTGATGGGGTTTCTGCCTAACTATGAACAGATAGGTATAGCGGCACCCATCCTGTTAGTTCTGTTACGTCTTGTTCAGGGCTTTTCTCTGGGCGGTGAAATACCCGGTGCCATTACTTATCTCAGTGAAAGTGCTCCGGAACGACCGGGGCTGATGGTTAGTATTCTGTTTGTCGCTCTTTTGATGGGTAGTTCTTTTGCTGCAGCAGTGCATGGTTTTCTGACGCTCTATCTGGATGATCAGGCAATGAAGAGCTGGGGGTGGCGGATTCCTTTCTGGTTTGGTGGGAGTTTGGGCATTATCAGCTATCTGATTCGAAAACGGTTTGAGGCGTCTGGTTTTTTTTCTGTCAATGCTTCAGGCAAAAAAGGCAGCTACTGTTCCCGTGTCAGTGGTATTCAGGCTGCATAAGCGCGGGCTGATATGTGGTTTGATGATTATGGCGTTATCCAGCGCGGTAGCAACTATCTACGGTATATATGTACCCAGCTATCTGTCAGATTCTCTTTCATTTGACCCTGGCGATATTGCCTGGCACACCACTCTGGCCTATTTAATGCTGGCACCTGTCTGTGCCATTTGCGGCATTATTAGCGATCTATTGAAACGAAAGTTTATCCTGATATTTGGTGCTGGTTTTGTCGCCTTTAGCGCCTGGCCCATTTTTCAATACATGCAGTCTGATAGGGCATTATTGAAAACCATCATGTTGATTTGTGCTTTCATGACTGCAATGATTATTGGCTTATTACCACCATTGTTAACCAAGTGCTTTCCCACAGAAGTGCGGTACACCGGAATTACACTCTGCTATAACTTGAGTGTTACTCTGTTTGGTGGGCTGGCTCCATTTTTTGCAACGCTGTTAATTAGAGAAACGCAGTCGCAGAGCGGACCCGCTATCTATTTGATCGCTGTCGCCTGTTTTAGCATGATGGCGTTATTTCTTCGCTGGCCTGAGCAGGATTTTAGGTCAAGTGGAACTTGAGTTAGTAGAACAACCACTATACTGTTGCTGGTTGGACAATAATGAATGCGGAATACAGCCCCATGTTATCGCGAAAGTTGCTTTATGGTTTAGCCGTCTATCTATTGCCTCAGGTCTCGATCGCTGAAACCTACAACGAATGTCTTATAAGGGTAACAAAGACTGCAAATGAGAATATGACACTGAAAGCATTAAGAGAACTTTGTGCTCAATCAGCCGTCACAGAAATCAGTGTGTTTGAAGCGAGGTATGAAAAGGAAGAAGCTACCAAAAATAACCGTTTTATAATTACTCCGCATAATCCGAATTATGTGCTTCCAGTGTCATACAGTTCCAGGCCTAATTCGGCTCCCTACCAGGCATCGAAATTTGCCGACAACCTCTCCCATACTGAAATAAAATTTCAACTCAGCCTCAAAGCACCGGTTACCAGGAATCTTTTTGGCCAGGGTGGTGAGTTATGGTTTGCCTACACCAATACTTCCTGGTGGCAGGCTTACAACGATGAATCTGCCCCCTTTCGGGAAACCAACCACGAGCCCGAATTATTTTTCATGTTTCCAGCAACAGCAACAATTTTGGATATGAATCTTGATTTTATTATGCTGGGTGCTTCGCATCAGTCCAATGGACGGGGTGGTGACCTGTCTCGTAGCTGGAACCGCCTGTTTGCTAATTTCATTTTTTCCAAAGATAACTTTGCCTTCAGTTTCAAACCCTGGTGGCGCATTCCTGAACCTGCTAAAGATAATGAGAATAGCGCCAAAGGAGATGATAACCCGGATATTGAGAAATACATGGGATATGGGGAGCTTGGTATGGCTTATACTATCGATAAGCATAATCTAGCAATAATGCTAAGAAATAATCTCCGTAAAGATAACAAAGGAGCCATACAGATCGACTGGTCATTTCCAATTAACAAGCGTTTCAGAGGCTACTTCCAGTACTTTAATGGCTATGGCGAAAGTCTGATTGACTATAACCATTATTCCAATCGTTACAGCCTTGGTATAATGCTGACCGACTGGTTGTAGATACCCCTCAGTCGGAAAAACGATCCATCACTTATTGAAGTCATATAAGTAATAAGCCATTACTCCGCTTATAAAGACGAACGCATTTCTCAGGTTGATAACCTGTCGCAGTGCTTGAAAAATATAAGGCCACCAATAGATGTCCGATAATGAAGCGAAGCTTACGCGCAATGATACTTTTATAATTTCTTGCTCTCGGTCTCCCCTCCTGGTTTTCAGCTCTAAAATATGGTTTTGATTAAGCCTTAACTCTCGAACCTGTGGTCCAAAGCCGGCCTTGCAAAATAGGCCGGTCAAATAGAAAACGGGGTTTCCATCTTCATCTATAGCATCTTGAGGAAATAATATAGCCCCAGGTATATTGCTAAAAGAGAAATCTCGCGCGCGCATGCTAAAGCTAATATGCGGCACTACGACATCTCTAAAACTCCTTCGGGTGAATATAACTGTCGAGCTGTCAGAATATAGAATAGAACGATAATTTTCTTCTAATACGTTTTGATCCGATTCCTGATTGCGAACAGCAGATATTTCTATTCGATAAGCTTGTCTGTGAGTGTTTATTGGAGATTGATGAATGGAGTGTTCAATAGCCTCAGTCAGCTCAGATAGTCGTTGATAAACTTTGCTAATTGATTGTGTCATTCTGTCACCTTCATGACTCATAAGCTCTTTGTAAAGTGATACATCAAATGCTTCAATCAATTGATATATTTTTTTATCCATTGCACCTGCAGAGTAGGTGATACAAAGCAGAATAAAACATAATTTGCTCATCCAGATAAACTTGAAGCAGTTACATGGCATGATTTTTTGAGTATCTTGTTGAACGATGGTATGCATGGGGGGTACCGTTTAATTATAAAATCCAGTTGGTTGGATAAAAAGGATGAATTATAGGACTTACGCATTGACTGAATGCTCTGAAGTTTAATAATCGCCATAAATGGTCATCTTTCAGGGACGAAAGTGAGAAGTATTACTCGTCCGACAATTGCACAATGTTCACTTCCACAATACATGGGATTTCTGATCAGTGCTTTTATTGAGGATTTCGCAAGAGGCAAAGATGACCTGCTACCAAAATACGCCAGTCTCATCAATTCGTAAGTCCTAAGTAGATGCTAAAAGATACGAAAGAAAAAAGTATCGCTATGAAAACACGATGATTCCCTACGAAAAATTCAGAAATCTCCCGAATAGCAAGAAATATTTAAAAAAAGGAATCACACATTGAAGCAATGTCTACCAGCATGAGCGATAATGAAGTAGCAGAGTAGCTATAGGCTGCCAGAGAATCACTGTTTCAATCAGTCTTTGAACGGAAGGCCTGAAAGCACTGGCTTAACGTTTCCTTTAGGCTCATTTTGGGATTAGAAAATACTAAATGCGAGGGGAATGCAATGATTCAATCAAAGGCGCCGGCCACTTTTCCCACTGAATATTGGCATATTCTTGAAGATGGTCGAATCCAGTGTGATGTGTGCCCCAGAGCCTGCAAACTCAGAGAAGGACAGCAGGGGCTGTGTTTTGTTCGTGCCCGCCAGGATGACAAGATTGTTCTGACCAGTTATGGTCGTTCCAGTGGTTTTTGTATTGATCCGATTGAAAAAAAGCCGCTGAATCATTTTTTGCCTGGCACTCCGATTCTTTCTTTTGGAACGGCGGGGTGTAATTTGGCCTGTAAATTTTGTCAAAACTGGGATATGAGTAAATCCCGGCAGATGGATACACTGATGGATCAGGCAATGCCCGAGCAGCTGGCTATAACCGCAGAAAAATTGGGTTGTCGGAGTCTTGCTTACACTTACAACGACCCTATTATTTTTATGGAATACGCTATCGATGTCGCTCAGGCTGCCAGAGAGCGGGGACTAAAATCCGTAGCGGTATCTGCCGGGTATATTTGCGACAAACCAAGAGAAGCTCTGTTTCAAAACATGGATGCTGCGAATATTGACCTCAAAGCATTTACTGAGTCATTTTATACGAAAATTTGCGGCGGTTCTCTGGCGCCGGTGTTGGATACGCTGATTTATTTAAAGCATGAAACCAGTGTCTGGTTTGAAATCACCACTTTACTAATCCCCGGTGAAAATGATTCTGAAAAAGAATTAAACGAAATGTGTCGCTGGATTGTTGATCATCTTGGCGTCGATGTTCCTATTCATTTTAGCGCCTTTCACCCTGACTGGAAGATGATGTCACATCCTCGAACGCCTGCCAGTACATTGCAAAAAGCTCGAAACATTGCGTTGAATCACGGTATTCGTTATGCCTATACCGGCAATGTTCATGATGCTGTTTGTGGCAGTACTTTTTGCCACCACTGTAACAATATTTTGATTGAAAGAGATTGGTACGCCCTTGGTGAATGGAATATCCAGCAAGGACGCTGTAGCGTTTGCAAAGAGCCAGTAGCCGGAGTCTTTGAAGACAAAGCAGGCGACTGGGGACGTAAAAGAATTCCGGTTCGTTTAAACGCCTGAGCAGCCGGGTTTGACGTCGGCCCTTGTGCCCTGTTGTGCCTTATAGCTATCTGCCCTTCGGGCAGAAACCTATCTACTGCTGAAACGGATAAATCGATCCAAGCTGCAAAATGCTTGTCAACTCATCAAGTGCTGTTCTTGACTCAATGAGAAGCTGATGATCAGCAAAATCCAGCTCCGATAAACGATCTCGGTAGTGTTTCTTCACCCACAGAGTTAATTCAGAATACAGAGAGTCACTCATCAGACACGAGTGATTCGTCGCGTTCCGTTCTGCTTCATTCAAAACCACCCGAAGCCGAAGGCAGGCAGGACCACCCCCATTGCTCATACTCTGATGCAAATCAAATACCTGCACAGCACCCACCGGGCTGTCGTTGCTCACCAGCTCCTCAAGATAGCTCCAGACTGCCTGATGCTTCTGACACTCAGCGGGTGCCGCAATTAATGTTTTGCCATCCGGCAGAGAGAGTAGCTGGCTGTTGAACAAATAGCTTTCTACGGCGGTTTTAACGCTGATGCGGTTATCGGGCACCTCAATAATACTCAATCCGACATCACCCAGTGCGTTTTGCAATTGCTGATAAACACCCTGCTGATCAAGAAAAGCCTGCTCATGACAAAACAACAAATGCCGATTGCCGACCGCAATCACATCATTATGAAAAACCCCCTGATCAATCACAGCCGGATTTTGTTGCGCATAAATTACACGACGATTGTCCAGCTCATGCAATCGGGCAATTGCCTGACTGGCTTCGAGGGTTTGGCGGGCAGCGTATCTCGACGGTTTGGGCAGACGATGATCAAAGCCTGATTTACCGTAAACAAAAAACGCGATACCCGGATCGCCATACTGATGGCAAAAACGGGTATGGTTAGCTGCGCCCTCGTCGGCAAAACGGTCATTGGCAGGCAGCGCCGGATGATGGGCAAAATACCGATCATTATTAAAGACCGATTGCAGTATTCGTTCGGTGGTCTCCTGCTCAATAGAGCGATGAAACATGCTGTTGAGGTTGGCTGGCGTAAAGTGAACCCGACCATCGGCACAATCGGCACTGGGTGAAACTGTAGCGGCATTGGCCGTCCACATACTCGAAGCCGAATAACAGGCTGCCAGTTGCATGGGTGCCTGTTTTGCAGCGGATTGCAGAATCTGTGCATCGCTGCCGGTAAAACCCAGCCTTTTCAGTGTGGTTATATCCGGGCGCTCCTGCGGTGCAAGAACCCCCTGAATAAAACCAAGATCGTGCAGGTTTTTCATCTTTTCTAACCCCTGTAATGCCGCTGCTTTGGGGTTAGACGTTGCACCGGCATTGACTGAAGAGGCGATGTTTCCCGCAGATAAACCGGCGTAGTTATGGGTAGGGCCAACCAACCCATCAAAGTTTGCTTCTGTTGTTATGGATTCTGAAGACATCTTATTAACTCAGGTTACAACGTAAGTCCGGGTGTCAGTGTCTCAGGCATCACCAATGTTTCAGACTCAACACTGGCCACCGGGAAGGCACAATAATCCGCTGCAAAGTAAGCACTGGGACGATGATTGCCGCTGTCACCCGGCCCACCAAAAGGTGCTGCACTGCTGGCTCCGGTAATGGGGCGATTCCAGTTGACGATGCCGGCACGAATCTGGCTGAAGAAACGATCATAACTGCTTTTGCTGGTACTTAGCAGTCCGGCAGATAAGCCAAACCGGGTTTGATTGGCGACAGTGATCGCCTGATCCAGCGTTTTATATCGAATCACCTGCAATAAAGGGCCAAAATACTCTTCGTCAGGAAGGTCAGCGATGTGCGTCACATCAATGATACCCGGTGATAATAATCCGGTGCCCGGTGTTAGATGCCTGGCTGCTACCAGAATCTGAGCACCCAGAGATTCCAGTTGCTGTTGTGCCGAGAGAATGTTGAGCGCCGCCTGTTCCGAAATCAAAGCCCCCATAAATGGTGGGTCGTTATCATTCCAAAGGCCGGTTTTAAGTTTTCGGGTTGCTTCCGACAATTGTTGTATAAACTGATCGCCCCAGTCACCTTCAGGGACTAACAGTCGTCTGGCACAGGTGCAACGCTGTCCGGCGGTAATAAATGCCGAATGAATTGTGTCGTGTATTGCGGCTTTAACATTCGATACTTCTTCTATGATCAATGGATTGTTGCCACCCATTTCCAGCGCCAGTATTTTTCCGGGCTGCCCACCGTACTGTTTGTGGATAAGTTTGCCGGTATGGGAACTGCCGGTGAAAAACAGGCCATCAAGCTCAGGATGGCTTGCCAGATAGATACCGGTCTCTTTTTCCCCCTGAACAAGATTGAGCACTCCGGCGGGAATGCCCGCCTGCTTCCAGAGTTTTACCGACAACTCAGCCACCATTGGTGTCAGCTCACTGGGTTTGAATACAACGGTATTACCCGCCAGTAATGCCGGAACAATATGACCGTTCGGCAAATGCGCTGGGAAATTGTAAGGGCCAAACACCGCCACCACGCCATGAGGTTTATAGCGAATCATCGCTCTGCCCACAGGCATGGGGTTTTCTGTGGTGCTTGTGCGTTCTTTAAAGGCTTTGATGGAAATCGCAATTTTGCCTTTCATCGCGCCTACTTCGGTTCGAGCTTCCCAGAGCGGCTTGCCGGTTTCTTTGGCGATGGTTTCTGCAATCAGTTCCGCATTTTCTTCGAGTAATTCAGCGAAACGGAGGAGAATGGTTTCTCTTTCTTCGAATGCTCTTAGAGCCCAGCTCGATGCCGCTGTGCGAGCTGCCGATACTACGGCATCTATTTGCTGCTCACTGGCACTGGCTCCTTGCCAGATAATATCGCCGGTACCGGGATTAACCGATTGAAAGTCAGAGCCGTCAGCATTGTGCCAGTCCCCATTGATCAATAATGACATAGACAAATTACCTTAGAATATTTCTGGATGCTGAAAGAGGTACAACACGTATTTCATCACCATCATTGACATTCAGAGCTTGAGCCTGTTCTGCAATGATGTTGATCGATTCAAATCCTTCAAACGACAGGTTCCCCATAATGCAGCGGAAATCTGCAAAACGGTCATTGGCTAATAGCCATTGCCTGTCGTCTACCGCCGGTGCATTGTTGATGTTGATTTTATAGCGACGAGAATCGCGGACAGCCCGGATATCATGGATTCTCGATTCAAGTAGTGGTCCTGCATCGAAAATATCCACATAGCCGGTATAGTGAAAACCCTCAGCTTCCAACAACCGGCGTGCCGGAGTGGTGCTTGCGTGGGTTTGAGCGATAACCCGCTGCGCTTCGTCGGGCAGCAGATTGGCATAAATGGGATGCCTTGGCATTAACTGGGCAATGGTGGCTTTATCGGCGGCAACATGTCGGTCAGCATCGACAAAATCCACTGAGAAAAAATGCCGGCCAACCGCTTCCCAGAAAGGCGACACTTCATGCTCATCACAATAGCCGCGCATTTCAGCAATCAGAATATCGCTGAACAGTGCCGGAAACGCAGCGACAAACAGAAAGCGACTCCTGGATAAAAGAGCGCCATTCCCCGGCTGGCGTGCTTCAGGCGACAGAAACAAAGTACAAAGCTCCGAGTAACCGGTATGGTCGTTGGACAACATCAACGTCTCGGCAATGTTGTAAACACCCAGTTTGTCAGAAGCGTGCACCTGTTTATTGACTTTGTAGTTGTACCAGGGCGCGGTTAAACCGACGGCGCTTTCAATGGCCGTAGTGCCGACCACCTGTTGTGTGTCCGTGTCTTCCATAACAAACAGATATAAATTTTCTTTGGGGTCATCTGCATGGTTGGATGGATTTTTTTGCGAGTTCAGCGCCCAGTTTAATTTGCTGGCAACGCGTTCAGTGTCGGGTTGAAGTGAAGTAAAACCAGCGCCGGTTTTTTCAGCCAGTTCCCAGAGTGCATCATGGTCTTTTGCTTGAATCGGTCGGATTATCATCATAGTTGCACAACACCATTACATTTATTATTTGAAGAGAATTGGTGCAAGAGGGTATTGATGCAGAATATGAAAAGTGGAATATCAGTGCAAGTTATCACTTTATTTCCCTTAGAGGCTGTTGATACAACCCGGTCTATCTGATTTTTCCATTATGCCGATTGTGGTATGCTCGCCCGATCATCTTCTATGCTTGCAAGTCTATGCGTGCAAGATTGTTTCAGAAAGGTAAGCACACCGCTTCCGGAAATATAAACTTCGGCACAATAATCCGATTAGTCTTATTTATATTATGTCAGAATCACCCAAAGCCAGCAGTTTGCAGGTTTATCTGCGCTTGCTGAGTTACATAAAACCTTATATGGGGTACTTCTTCCTCAGTATCCTCGGGCTTGCCATTGTAGCGTTGTGCCAGCCCGTCTTTGCCAAGCTTCTGGAGTATTTTGTTGATGCGCTCGACGACAAACAGATCGGTCTGGTGGCTAACATTCCCTGGCTCGAAAGTATCAATAATATCTGGCTGGTACCGGCGTTAATGATGCTGATGGCCTTTGTTCGTGGCATTGGCTCTTTTGTGGGTACTTATTTTCTTGCCAAGATGTCGCAGAGTGTCGTTAATGATTTGCGGGGCGTTATGTTTGAACACCTCATCCGCCTGCCCAATACTTACTACGACAGTCGTAACTCCGGACATATTTTATCCCAGATTACCTACAACGTCCCTCAGGTCACTTCTGCGGCCACCGAAGCCTTGCGAATTGTCGCCAGAGAGGGGCTGACGGTGGTGTTTCTTCTGGGTTATCTGTTTTATACCGATCTGAAGCTCACGCTTGTTTTCATGTGCACCACGCCCATTATTGCGCTTGTTGTGTCTGAAACCAGTAAACGCTTCCGACGGTTAAGCCATAACATTCAGTACTCTATGGGCGATCTGACCCATGTTACCTCCGAGATCATCAGTGGTTATCGTGAAGTGAGGGGGTTTGGGGGTGAAACCTATGAAATTACTCGCTTTAAAGAAGCCAGCAACAATAACAAACGGCAAAATCTTAAACTGGAAAAAACCAATGCTATTCAGGCACCGGTGTTGCAGTTTTTGACATCTATTGCACTCTCGGCGTTGTTATTTGCCATTCTTTTTGTCAAAGGGGATATTTCTACCGCTGCTTTGGTGGGCTTTGTTACCGCAGCTGGTTTAATGCCCAAACCTATTCGTCAACTCAGCGAAGTTAACGCCAAAATCCAGAAAGGTCTGGCGGCCGCAGACAGTATTTTTAGTTTGCTCGATGAAATGCCGGAAAACAATAACGGCACCCATCGGCTGGACAAGTTGCAGGGCAAAGTCGAATTCAGAAATACCTGCTTTCGCTATGAGAATGCAGACAGCCAGGCACTGAGCGACATTAATTACACCATTGAGCCGGGGCAAACTGTTGCTCTGGTGGGTAGCTCAGGTTCAGGCAAGACGACACTGGCTAGTTTGTTGCCCCGGTTTTATAACATCACCGATGGCGACATTCTGATTGATGATGTGGCAATCAATGATTATGAACTGGGTAATTTGCGCAGCCATATCTCTCTGGTGAGTCAGAATATCACCTTATTCAACGGCACCATTGAGGAGAATATCGCTTACGGCGCTTTGAGAAATATTAAAAGTGCTGAGGATGTCCGGCTGGCAGCCGAATCGGCTTATGCCGATGAGTTTATTAAAAAACTGCCGGACGGCATGCATACCATGATTGGTGAAGACGGTGTTCTGTTATCCGGCGGACAACGGCAGCGACTGGCCATCGCCCGGGCGATTTTGAAAGATGCTCCTATTTTGATTCTTGATGAAGCCACCTCCGCACTGGATACCGAATCCGAACGTCATATACAGGCAGCCTTAGACGTTGCCATGAAGGGACGTACGACGCTGGTTATTGCGCACCGGTTATCCACCATCGAAAATGCCGATCGCATTTTGGTGATGGATCAGGGGTGTATCGTTGAGCAGGGCACACACACTGAGTTGCTTGCCAAAGAAGGACAGTACGCCAAATTGCATCGCATGCAATTTAAAGATGTTGATTCAGAACCGGTGGAGTTGAGTCCGATGCGTTAGTAGGCCGGGTTCCCCAAAGGAGAACCCGACAGTCAGCTTTCAATGATAGCCATTCGGATTTCTTGATTGCCAGCGCCAGCTGTCGGTGACCATATCCACTAATTTCTTTTCCGCCTTCCAGCCTAACTCAGAGAACGCTTTATTTGGATCGGCGTAGCAGGCGGCAATATCTCCAGCCCGCCGGGGGGCAATTTTATAAGGCACTGGTCGTTCAGATGCCTTTTCAAAAGCATCGACCATTTCCAGAACGCTGTAACCTTTCCCTACACCCAGATTCCAGGCGTGTGCGCCGGTCAGGGAACCTAACTTTTCAATCGCCCGAACATGCCCAATGGCCAGATCAACCACATGAATATAATCACGTACACCAGTACCGTCTTTAGTGGGGTAGTCGTCACCAAAAACACTGAGCTGCTCGAGTTTGCCAACGGCCACCTGTGAGATATAGGGCATCAGATTGTTGGGGAGATCATTGGGATCTTCACCGATCAAACCGGAAGCGTGCGCGCCAACCGGGTTGAAGTAGCGCAACAAGGCAATGCGCCAGCGAGGATCGGATTTAGCCAGATCCTGCATAATCTCTTCAATCATTAGCTTGGAGCGACCATAAGGATTGATGGCAGAGGTCGGAAAGTCTTCTGTGATTGGCAGGCTGGCAGGGTCACCATAAACTGTCGCAGATGAGCTAAAAGCAATGCTCTTAACATCAGCGGCCTGCATCGCTTCCAGCAAATTGACGGTGCCGTAGACGTTATTGTCGTAATAAGAGAGCGGGACTTGCACAGACTCGCCGACGGCTTTCAGCCCCGCAAAATGAATGACAGTATCGATATTGTGCTGACTGAACAGCTGGTCGAGCAATGGTCGGTCGCGAATATCACCCTGAACAAATTCCAGCATTTTTCCGGTAATCTGTTCCACTCGTGTCAGAGATTCACGGCTGCTGTTGCTCAGGTTATCAAGAGCAATAATGTCGTAATTCTCATTTAACAGCTCTACACAGGTGTGGCTGCCAATGTATCCGGCGCCACCGGTCACAAGAATTTTTGCTGTACTCATAATGCATTGTTTACCTTGCTGCTCGATTTACTCATCGACCAGCCGCATGGAAAGATCAACCGAATAACAGTCTTTGGTCAGAGTACCTATGGAGATAAAATCAACACCGGTTTCAGCGATGGCGGGCAGGGTTTGTTCGGTAATACCGCCCGATGCTTCAAGTTTTGGTGGATGACCGGGAAGTGTTTTATTTAGCCGAACGGTTTCAGCCAGTAATTCCATCGGGAAATTATCCAGCATAATGATATCAGCACCCGAGATTCGAGCCTGTCGGAACTCCTCCTGGTTCTCAACCTCAACCTCTACAGGCTTGCCTGGCGCCATTTCTTTTGCTTTGCTCACCGCCTGTTTGATGCCACCGCAGGCTGCAATGTGGTTTTCCTTGATCAGGAAGGCATCAAATAAACCAATGCGATGATTATGGCATCCGCCGGCTGTAACGGCGTATTTCTGGGCGATACGTAAACCGGGTAAGGTTTTCCGGGTGTCCAGCAGTTTGACGTCTGTGCTGCTGACCAGATCAGCATAACGTCTGCAGCGAGTACTGGTGCCTGACAAGGTTTGCAAAAAGTTCATGGCGCAGCGTTCACCGGTTAACAGGCTGCGTGCAGAGCCTTTGAGCAACAGAACAGCTTGATCCGGCTTGACCTGTTCACCTTCTTTAACCAGCCACTCCAGCTCGATCTCTGGATCAATCTGATGAAAGACTTCATTCACCCAAGGGCGACCACAAATCACCGCCTGATCACGGCAGATAATTCTGGCACTGGCTTGCTTATCTGCCGGAATCAGAGTGGCAGTGATATCACCGCTGCCAATATCTTCTGCCAGGGCGGAGCGAACATTGTCTTCAACAGCGGAGGGGAGAACATCAGCAATAATATCAGAGAGCATGAATATTAACTTTATTTGACGGGTTCAAATGGCGTTTGCAAGTGTGCATCAGAGTGTATAAGAGGCTACCTCAAAAGTCATGCAGGCTTGCAGGGAGAAACCCAGACCGATTCTATTGGATTCATTAATAGCGTATTCCCCGATCAGTAAGATCTCTGATTAAACGACGGTGATTCAGGGGGTCTATCCCTTTTTCACGAGCAATGTCGATCAAAAAAACATTGATATAAGCGAGTTCTGTTGTGCGATTACTGCGGGCATCCTGGCAGGTTGAAGAAACATTAGTGGCTGTCTTCTGGCAAACGTTGTACACCCTGTGACTGAGGTTTTCAGACTTTATGCGTTGCGTTTGTAAAATGGCACTGGTTTCTTCAATTAACTGATCGAGCCGCTGCTGCCGTTCTGAACCATCAAGCAACTCACCATTCCGGCAATTAAATAAAGCGGTCAGACCATTAATGCAGCTGTTGATAGCTAACTTATTCCAGAGTTTTTCTTCGACAAACGACGTGCGCTTAATGTTTAAACGACATTCAGAAAGAAGCACATCAAAGTCATCAGGCTGTGCGTGCAGAGTCAATGGCCCGATACAGGTTATACCAACCCCGGCGTGACAGACTTGCAAGGGATTGTCCAGATAGGCACCATCAGTGACAGAACCGGCCCAGATATTCAGTGTGGGAAACGCTCTGGTGATCGCTTGTTGACTCCCCATTCCGTTTTGCAATAACAGGATTCTGGCATCACCCGTTAAATGATTGGCAACAGAGGTCAGCGCCTGCAAAGCATCCTGAGCCTTAGTGCATATTATTAAATGAGATACGGGCTTATTAATATTGGCTGGGCTGGTCAGAGTCACAGGAAAACGCTCTGTTTTATCCTGGCTTCTGAGAGTCACAAAATCAGAAGAATGATTCAGAGTGCTGAATCTTTCATCCCTGAGAATTAGCTCAACATTCAGTCCGTAGGCCGATATGCTGGCCGCCCAGAGACACCCAATACTGCCTGCACCCAGTACATGCCAAACGCTTTGATCCATATAAAAAGCATACGATTGATATGAAACCGTGAATAATAACAAAGCTATTACGAAAAACCTTGTTATAAAAAACCTTGTCAGAAAAAACCGCCGTCATAGTTAATCAGTGAATCTATACTTGATGAGTTATTTATCCCACCGGAGGTGGAAAGTGAGTCATACCTACAAGCTGACTGAAGTCGTCGGCAGTTCAACCGTTAGTAGTGATGATGCCATTCGTAATGCGATTGCGACTGCCAGCGTGTCTCTGAAAAATATGAACTGGTTTGAAGTGATAGAGCAGCGTGGGCATCTTAAAAATGGAGAAGTTGCCCACTGGCAGGTTACGGTGAAAATCGGTTTCCGTTTGGAAGATCATAACGGGTAACTGCGCTTGGCATGAGGTGTTAAAAGAGAGGGTTTGAAGGTGTTGTTTGAAGGTGTGCGACTACTTACAATAGGAGTTAATTCACCTTTCTGGAAAAAACAATGCCTTCATTTGATATTGTCTCTGAAGTAGACCTTCATGAATTGACTAATGCCGTTGATCAGGCCAACCGTGAACTGACCACTCGTTATGATTTTCGGGGAGTGGACGCCAGCTTCAACCGAAGTGGCGATACTCAGGTAGTAATGACGGCAGACGCCGATTTTCAGCTGACTCAAATGATCGAAATACTGAAAACCAAAATGATCAAGCGTGGCATTGATGCCCGCTGTCTTGAAGTGAAAGATTATTACGGAGCAGGCAAACAGGTAAAACAGGATGTCAGTGTACGACAGGGGTTGGATAAAGATCTGGCACGAAAAATTGTCAAAATGATCAAGGAAGCTAAGTTGAAGGTGCAGTCAGCCATTCAGGGAGAACAGGTCAGGGTGACCGGCAAAAAACGTGATGACTTGCAAACCGTTATTGCTTTCCTGAAAGACGCAGAACTGGATATGCCTTTGCAGTTTAATAATTTCCGGGATTAAGCCCCCAAACCTATGAAGTCATATTTTCTGACTTATTGTTCAGGCGCTCTGTTGTGCTTTGTGTAGTACCTGCCCTATAAGCCAGAAATATTCGGTTTCATTTGATTGGGTACTTAATGATTTCGAAAAATAAAGAGCGAGGGCAATTGGAATGCAGTTTGCGTCGTCGAAAAGCTGGGCAGAAGCCTGGAGGAGTTTTCTCCACCCCAAAGTGATAGCCCTTTTGTTTTTGGGGTTTTCAGCAGGTTTGCCTATTCTGCTCATTTTCAGCAGCTTGTCGCTCTGGCTTCGTGATGCTGGTGTTGAGCGAAGTGCGGTGACTTTTTTTAGCTGGGCTGCATTGGGGTATTCCTTCAAGTTTATCTGGGCTCCACTGGTGGATCGGATTCCTTTGCCTTTCCTGACGAGAGCCATGGGGCGGCGCAGGGCCTGGCTTCTGCTTTCGCAATCTGCGGTTATTTTTGCTTTGATATTTATGGCATCGAATAATCCGGTCGATGGTTTGTACTGGGTCGCAATGGGTGCCGTTATGCTGGGCTTTTCCTCCGCCACTCAAGATATTGTCATCGATGCTTACCGGATAGAAGCCGCCAGTGAAGAGCTGCAGGCTATGATGTCTTCGGCTTATATTGCCGGCTATCGGATCGGTATGCTGGTGGCCGGCGCAGGTGCTTTGGCATTAGCCAGCTGGTTTACGGTGGAGGAAGCCGGCCTCTATGATTATCAGGCTTGGGCATCCGCTTACAAAAGTATGGCGGCATTTATGTTGCTTGGTGTATTGACGACGTTCTGTATTGCTGAACCTGAAAATCAGGGTGCCGTAAATTCCGACTATCATACCTCCGATTATCTGCGGTTTTTGTTGCTGTTTCTGTTGGCGGCTGTCACCTTTGTTTTGGGTTTTGTGCAATTATCTGAGCCGGTTGCTTCGTTCAAAACTATGCTGCTGGATTCTGGGCTGTCAAAACATGTTGCTGGTTTTCTGGCAGGCTCCTGTCGTCTGATGGGCAGTGTTGCCCTGGCTGGTTTTGCTGCCTGGTTAATGGTGAACATCCATCTGGCGCCAAGATCAATGGTTCGGGATACCTATGTCGCGCCCTTTGCTGACTTTTTTGAACGCTACGGAAAAGTGGCGGCCTATCTTTTATTGCTGGTAGGCACCTATCGGATTGCTGATATTGTTATGGGCACTATTTCCAATGTGTTTTATGACGATATGGGTTATACAAAAGAGCAGATTGCAACTGTTACCAAGTCCTTTGGTTTGGCTATGACGATTACCGGTGGCTTTCTGGGTGGTCTTCTGTCGGTTCGTTACGGCGTCATGCGTATATTGTGGTTGGGTGCATTGTTGTCGGCTCTGTCTAATGTGTTGTTTGCGGCATTGTCGGGGGTAGAACCTTCTATTGGCTATCTGGCGATGGTGATTGCAGCGGATAATCTGAGTGGAGGTCTGGCTTCAGCTGCCTTTATTGCTTTTCTTTCCAGCTTGACTAATAAAGCATTTACGGCGATGCAGTACGCTATTTTCAGTTCGTTGATGACGTTGTTTCCAAAATTACTGGCGGGCTATTCAGGCACCTTCGTTGATGCGTTGGATTATCCAATATTCTTTATAGGGTCTGCGATGTTGGGTTTGCCGGTTTTATGGCTGGTAAGCTACGTTGGTCGTTTACTGAAACCCGCAGGAAATTGATGTCTTGTTGCCGGTATGTCGAAGGATATGCCGGCAACAAAACCAACAGAGGGCACAAATCTATAAATCAATTTAATGCACGTTTTTTCTGAAAAGTGGTTTCCAACTTTTCTCGCCACTGTTCTTTTTGATCGGCAGGCAGTTTCTTCAGAGTATCTTCACACACATATATCATCGCCTGCAAAATACTCTCATTAGGGTAATTCAGATTCTCCAACTGCCGGATAATCTCAACAGCCAGGGCAATGTCTTCAGCGGTATTTTCCATAATGCTTCATTTCCTTTTTATCCTTCACCATTCCAGCGATAATCTTTCAAGCTTATTTTTCCTGAAAGAACGGTAATCCCTTCACGTTCCAGCCTCTCCCTTTGCTTATTATACCGGGCAGAACCTTCAGGAAACGAGATTTTTCCCTGACTATTGATTACCCGATGCCAGGGCAGATCAGTGCCTGCAGGCAGCTGTTTAAGTACATTACCTACTACCCGGGCATAGCCGCGTGCGCCAGCCATTTCAGCTAATTGACCATAGGTGATCACGGTTCCGTAGGGAATTTGGCTGAGTAGATACCAGATTTCAGCCGGGGTAAAAGGTGATGACAAAGTGTATTTCCATAAACTAAAAGTAAGGCTATAGCTTACCGCAATTATCAGTTTTGGCAGAGCGGGATAGCGTTAATCTTGATCGGGTGGGATGAAAGAAACGGATTGGTTCGTGGCGTGGGCGAAATGAACAGTTGCGTAATGACCGCTCCTGAATACAGTCCGGAAGTTCCGGTTCGGCGCTATCCTTATACTCTTCGAAACCTTCACACGGTCTGCTGTTTTTCAAAGTCCTCATGGCGGTTTCAAGCCAATGAGCCGCCATTTGCAATAGTGACAACTTTGATGACGTGTGGGGTGTCGGTTGTTCAAAAGGAAAAATCAGGGTTTTTCTTACCTTCATTGGTTTGGGGAATCCTACCTTAAGCTATTTAGTATCGTTAACAATATTAACGGCAGGTTACCCAATGGCTTCAGATTCTCAGACCACCATCCAGCTCAAGAACCCGGCCATTAAAATAGTCATTGTCAAAAATGAAACCGACGGTCTGGGCGATTTCTTCGGGTGTTCCCATTCGACCGGCAGGAATACCTGAGTTCATTTTCTCCTGTGCTTCCGGTTTCATTCCGCCGGTCATATCGGTGGCAATCATGCCCGGAGCAATGGCAGCACAACGAATGCCATAGCGAGCCAGCTCTTTTGTCCACGATGTCGTTAGGGCAACGACACCGGCTTTGGTGGCAGCATAGTTACTCTGACCAAAGTTGCCCGCTCTGGAAATGCTGGAAATGTTAATGATGAGTCCTTTAGTACCAGACTTGATCATATTTGCCGCGACTTCCCGACCGCACAAAAAGACACCGCTGAGATTGACGTTGATCACTGCCTGCCACTGGTCGTAAGACAGTTTACTGATAATTTTACCGTTTTTGACTTTCACCAATAGTCCGTCCCGGAGAATACCGGCGTTATTAATTAGCCCATGTACCGGGCCTAGTACTTCGGCGGATTTTTTTACCGATGAGATGACTTGAGATTCATCCGAAACATCGGTAGGCAGAGCCAATGTTTTAACGCCAAGAGATTCGATATCTCCGGCCGTTTTATGCAGGGCCTCACTATCAATATCAAAGAGGGTGATGTTGGCTTTTTGTTGTGCCAGATGAAGTGCTATCGCCTTACCAAGACCACGGGTAGCACCCGTGACGATAATGTTTTTATGTTGAATATCCATGATGTTCTTGCTTCTTTTTTTAAATGGATGCGGAATCATCCTGAAGGGAAAATCAGGCAAAGGCAATGGATTTAAAAAACCTTGTATCCTTTCGCCCTCTCTGCGGTCATCACAGTATCCATGTCATACGAACCAGGATAATCCATGGAGCAATTTTTAAATGTGTTTACCCGGAAGTCAGCTACTCTTGTTCTGCATGATGGCTTGAAAAAGCGGTACAAACCCCAATATAGTTAGCTCAAATAATTATTGGGGCAGGTCATGCGCGTCCTCTTATTTCCTTTTATTATTTTACCCATTCTCGAAATGCTGGTGCTCATTGAAGTAGGCGGCAGTATCGGTGCGCTGAATACGGTTGCTCTGGTTTTTCTGGGTGCTTTTATTGGTCTTCAGGTGATTCGCCAGCAGGGCTTCAGTACCATGATTAAAGCCCGGCAAAAAATGGCGTCAGGTGAACTTCCTGCTGGTGAGATGGTCGAAGCTTTTATGATTGCTATCGGTGGTTTTCTGATGATGATTCCGGGGTTTATTACCGATGCACTGGGGATTCTGCTTTTAATACCTGTTGTACGACAGTTACTGCTTAAACGCATGGTGGCTTCCGGTCGTTGGAAGGTTCAGCAAACGGATATTTATGAAGGCGAATATCGCCGGGAAGAATACTGGGAATCAGGTCAGCAACAGATCAATCAGACCATTGATGGCGAGTACACAAGGGACGAAAGTACAAAAAAGTAATTTTTTTGCTTTTAGCCCTTGAAAAGGCAAGGCCTCATCCCTACTAAGTGAAATACCTGATAAGGCTTCGGTTGAGCAATAGCTCTACGTGATTGCTGTCATGCTGAAGCTTTAGTTTTTTGTCTTGCCCATGATAGGGGGAAGACGCATCCGGATACACCGGAAACCGCCAAGGGTGACACGACAGTTCTATTTTAATGAGTTGTTGTTTCACTTCTAACGACTAGAGTAAATGGCTGGTTAGTGGACTGAACACAATCTGTCATAAGCAAACTGTTGGAGAGATATTCGATGAAAATCCGTCCGTTGCGTGATCGCGTGGTCGTTCGTCGTGAGGAAGAAGAAACTACCTCTGCTGGTGGCATCGTACTGCCAGGTTCTGCAACCGAGAAGCCTAACCAGGGTGTGATTGTTGCCGTAGGCGATGGCGTATTCCTGGATAACGGTGAAAAGCGTCCGGTTGGTGTAAGCGTGGGTGACAAGATCATCTTCGGTAAGTATGCGGACTCCAATACCGTAAAAATTGACGGTGAAGAGCTGATCATTCTGTCCGAAGGCGATATCTACGCCATCCTGGAAGGTTGATCGCCATTATTGGCCACCTTTGAATTTTATACGTTTTGATTTTGCATAGGATCACCAACCATGGCAAAGCAAGTTAAATTCGGCGACGAAGCTCGCAAGCAAATGCTGGAAGGCGTTAACATTCTGGCTGACGCCGTTAAGGCGACTCTGGGACCTAAAGGTCGTAATGTACTGCTGGAGAAATCCTTCGGTGCCCCAACCATCACTAAAGATGGTGTTTCTGTTGCCAAAGAAATCGAACTGGCTGACAAGTTCCAGAACATGGGCGCTCAACTGGTTAAGGAAGTCGCTTCTCAAGCCAACGATCAGGCCGGTGACGGTACGACTACAGCAACTGTTCTGGCTCAGTCCATTCTGAACGAAGGTCTGAAGCTGGTCGCTGCTGGCATGAACCCAATGGATCTGAAGCGTGGCATCGACAAAGCCGTTATTGAAGTGGTTAAGCAGCTACAGGCTATGTCTACTCCTTGTGCTGATAGCAAGTCTATCGCTCAGGTAGGCACTATCTCCGCAAACTCTGATGAGCTGGTGGGTCAGATCATTGCTGAAGCCATGGAAAAAGTGGGCAAAGAAGGTGTTATCACTGTTGAAGAAGGTTCCGGTCTGGAAAACGAACTGGACGTAGTCGAAGGCATGCAGTTCGACCGTGGTTACCTGTCTCCTTACTTCATCAACAATCAAGACAGCATGTCTGCTGAACTGGAAAGCCCGTTCATCCTGTTGGTTGACAAGAAAATCTCCAATATTCGTGATCTGCTTCCAGTACTGGAAGCAGTTGCTAAAGCAGGCAAGCCTCTGCTGATCATCGCTGAAGATGTTGAAGGCGAAGCGCTGGCGACTCTGGTTGTCAACAACATGCGCGGCATTGTTAAGGTGACTGCGGTTAAAGCGCCGGGTTTCGGTGATCGTCGTAAGGCAATGTTGCAGGATATCGCTATTCTGACCGGTGGTACTGTGATCTCTGAAGAAGTGGGTATGTCTTTGGAGACTACTACTCTGGATGACCTGGGTACTGCCAAGCGTGTTCAGATCACCAAAGAAGACACGACGATCGTTGATGGTGCTGGCGTACAGGCTGACATCGTTGGTCGAGTTGATCAAATTCGTGCTGAGATTGAAAACTCTTCTTCCGACTACGACAAAGAAAAGCTGCAAGAGCGTGTAGCCAAGCTGGCTGGCGGTGTTGCTGTTGTTAAAGTCGGTGCTGCTACCGAAGTAGAAATGAAAGAGAAGAAAGCGCGTGTAGAAGACGCTCTGCATGCCACTCGTGCTGCCGTTGAAGAAGGCGTAGTAGCTGGTGGTGGTGTTGCTCTGGTACGAGCTCTGGCAAACATCGAAGTAGACGCTATCAATGCTGACCAGAAAGCCGGTGTTGAATTGATCCTGCGTGCCCTGGAAGGCCCAATCCGTCAGATCTCCACCAACTCCGGTGACGAAGCTTCTGTTGTTGTTGACAAGGTTAAGTCCGGCGAAGGTAACTTCGGTTATAACGCAGCTACCGGCGAATACGGTGATATGATCGAAATGGGTATTCTGGATCCAGCCAAAGTAACCCGTTCTGCTTTGCAGGCAGCTGCTTCTGTTGCTGGTCTGATGATCACCACCGAAGCTATGGTTGCTGACGAACCTAAGGATGACGCTCCTGCTATGCCTGATATGGGCGGCATGGGTGGTATGGGTGGTATGGGTGGCATGATGTAACCATCCACTCAAAGCCTAATCCCTTTAAAATCAAGGGGTAGAGGCTGGTGTGACACGCTTTGGAGAACGAAGTGTATCATGCCAGGTCTCTCGAATGTATCACGCTATCAAGACCATCAGGACACAATGCTTGATGGTCTTTTTTTAGTGGCAACGCTAAACCTCTCTCAGAAGCCCTTTAAGGGGTTTGTTACCCTACCTCAATCACGAAAAGCCGCCAGAGCATCTCTATAGAGGCGTGAATGGTATTTCTGAACGTTATTTCAGAAAGAACTTCAAGGGTTGATCAGGATTGGGTTTATCTGCTGGCAGGTTGTTGCGTGGTTCTGATTAGCTCTGGGCATAGTGAAGAAATGACCATGATGATTGTGTTTAAAATGCATCGTGGATAAACCTCACAAACACGCCTTTCCTAAGCTGGTGCGTTTTAACGTATAATGCTTCTTTTTAAGAAACCTCACTTCCCAAGACATTCAACATGAGCCAACGCAAAATTCTTGTGACCAGTGCTTTACCATATGCCAATGGTCCACTGCATATGGGGCATCTGGTCGAATATATTCAGACTGATATCTGGGTTCGTTTCCAGAAGCTGTCTGGCAATCAGTGTACTTATGTTTGTGCTGATGACGCCCATGGCACCGCCATCAGCCTGCACGCTGAAAAACAGGGTATTACGCCCGAAGAGTCGGTGGCTCTGATTAATAAAGAGCGTGTCCGTGATTTTGGTGAATTCCATGTGGAATTCGACAATTATCACTCCACCCATTCTGAAGAAAACCGTGAACTGTCTTCTGCCATATATCTGGCGCTGAAAGAGCAAGGGCATATTGCCAGCCGTAAGATCGTACAGGCTTACGATCCCGAAAAAGAGATGTTTCTGGCCGATCGCTACATTAAAGGCGAATGCCCAAAATGTGGTGCTGAGGATCAGTACGGCGACAACTGTGAAGTCTGTGGTGCCACCTATACTCCTGCCGACCTGAAAAACGCTCGTTCAACCATTTCTGGCGCAACACCGGTAGAAAAAGAAAGTGAACACTTCTTCTTCAAACTCTCTGACTTCGAAAGCTTTCTAAAAGACTGGACTCGCTCCGGTACCATTTCTGATGAAATTGCCAACAAGCTGGCGGAGTGGCTGGATGCAGGTTTGCAGGACTGGGACATTTCCCGTGATTCGCCTTACTTCGGCTTTGAGATTCCGGGCGAACCGGGCAAATACTTCTATGTCTGGCTGGATGCGCCTATTGGCTATATGGCGGCATTCAAGAACCTGTGTGATCGTCGCGACGACCTCAACTTTGATGAGTACTGGAAGAAAGACAGCGACTGCGAAGTACACCACTTTATTGGCAAGGATATTGTCAACTTTCACTGTTTGTTCTGGCCAGCCATGCTGTCTGGTTCTGATTACCGCACCCCTACTAGCGTTAATGTGCATGGTTATCTCACGGTGAATGGCGAAAAGATGTCCAAGTCCCGTGGCACATTCATTACTGCGCGTACTTATCTGGAACATTTGGATCCGGAATATCTGCGTTATTACTACGCTGCCAAATTGTCCAACCGCATTGATGATCTGGACCTGAATACTGACGATTTGGTTCAGCGAGTCAACTCCGATCTGGTGGGCAAGGTCGTCAACATTGCCAGTCGTAACGCTGGTTTTATCAAGAAGCGTTTTGGTGGCACATTGTCAGCAAATAATATGATTCCTGAGCTAACTACTGACTTTCAGCAAGTGGGCAATAAAATTGCTGAACTCTACGAAGCTCGTGAATTCGGCAAAGCCATGCGTGAAATTATGGCACTGGCGGATAAAGCTAATGCCTGGATTGATGAAGTTAAACCCTGGGTGGTGGCTAAAGAAGAAGGCAAAGACCAGGAACTGCACGACATCTGTTCTGCCGGTATTAACCTGTTCCGCCTGCTGATGATTTATCTGAAGCCGGTGCTGCCTGCTATGGCAGTGAAAGCTGAAGCGTTTTTGAACGTCGATGCTCTGATCTGGTCTGACAGCCAATCGTTGCTGCTTGATCATGAGGTGAACAAGTTTACACCACTGATGACCCGTGTGGAATCCGACAAGGTCGCCAAGATGATTGAAGCCAGCAAGCAGGTTCTGGCCCAACTGGCACAACCTAAGCAGGAAGACAAGCCAGCAAGCAGTAGCAAATGGCTGGAAAAAGAGCCTGTAGCAGAGCAAATTAACTTCGATGATTTTGCTAAAGTCGATTTGCGAATCGCCAAAATTGTCAATGCTGAATTTGTCGAAGGAGCAGGCAAGCTGTTACGTCTGACACTGGATATTGGTGAAGCGGAACCCCGTAATATTTTTGCCGGAATCAAATCAGCCTATGCACCACAAGCATTGATTGGCAAACATACGGTCATGGTCGCTAATCTGGCACCTCGTAAGATGAAGTTCGGTGTCAGTGAAGGGATGGTGCTGGCAGCAGGGCCAGGTGGTAAAGAACTGTGGATTCTTGAACCCCACGAAGGTGCACAGCCTGGTATGCGAGTGATGTAACTGATTCCAGATGTATCAATCAGATAAACCGATAGTGGTGCGTGTCCGCTATCGGTTTTTTAAATCGCCTCAAAAATATAAAACAAAAAGAAATAATAAGTTTTATTTCAATAAAAAATAGGCCTATGTATTATACGTGGTTTCGAGAATTTCGGGACAGGCAAAATGTTAGAACAACTATTCAAACTTAAGGAACACAATACCAATATAAAAACGGAAGTGCTGGCAGGAATCACCACATTCTTGACCATGGCTTATATCATTTTTGTTAATCCGGGTATGTTGGCAACCACTGGTATGGATCAGGGTGCTGTCTTTGTCGCTACCTGCCTGGCCGCTGCCGTGGGTTGCCTGATTATGGGGCTTTTCGCTAACTTCCCGATTGCTCTGGCTCCAGGCATGGGTCTGAATGCTTTCTTTGCTTTTACCGTGGTTGGTCAGATGGGTTATAGCTGGCAGGTAGCACTGGGGGCAGTTTTCTTGTCTGGTGTTTGTTTCTTCCTGTTGAGCATCTTTAAAATCCGTGAGTGGATTATCAATAGTATCCCCCATTCTTTACGAGGTGGCATTGCTGCCGGTATTGGTTTGTTTCTTGGGTTTATTGCTATGCAAAACGCCGGAATCATTGTCGACAATCCTGCCACCCTCGTCACTCTTGGTGATATGTCTTCCTGGGGAGCCATTATGACGGCGCTGGGTTTTGTGTTGATTGTTGCTCTCTATTACCGTCAGGTGACGGGTTCTGTGATGATCGGGATTCTTACCATCACGGTGATTAGTATTATTGCCGGTAAGGTTGAGATGATCGGCCTGGTGTCCATGCCTCCGAGCATAGCGCCTACCTTTATGCAGCTGGATATTGCAGGGCAATCTCATTTGGCACTAACATACTTTGCCCTGTGACATTAAAACAACTCAAAAGGTATGGCATTCTCCACCCTAAGACTAAGGATGCCATATATGACCCTCTTGGATGCATTTTCCGAACTGACTGAAATTCGTGCTGATAATCATCGTTATCCTCTGCCAAACCTTGTTTTCATAGCTGTTTGCATGATCACTTGTGGCGCTGAAGACTGGAAGATGGTCTCAGAACTTGCCAAGAAAAAGAAATCCTGGCTAAAGCTTCATATCCCTCTTCCTCATGGCGTCCCATCTCATCACACATTTATTCGAGTTTTTGAACGACTTGATCCAGATGAGTTTCGCCAATGTTTTATAACCTGGGTTAAACAAATTGCTGAGCGTACTCATGGTGAAGTCATCGCTATTGATGGAAAAACACTGCGTCGCTCATACGATAAAGGTGATAACAAGGCCGCTATCCATATGGTCAACGCATGGGCCAGCCAGACAGGTATGGTACTTGGGCAACTTAAGACAGCAGCCAAGTCTAATGAGATAACCGCTATTCCAGCACTTCTCGATATGCTAGAGATCAGCGGGTGCATTGTCAGCACTGACGCTATGGGCTGCCAAAGAGCGATCGCTGAAAAAATCAGAGATAAAAATGCGCACTACCTGCTGGCTGTAAAAGGAAACCAGCCGCACCTACACGATGATATCAAGCTTTATCTTGATGATCTGGCGACAAAGGAAAAGCTATCTGAAAGCGCAAGTTTTCATGAAACGATAGAAAAAGGTCATGGACGAATAGAAATACGTCGCTGTTGGACAAGTACTGATATTCATTGGCTTGTCCAGCGTGAAGACTGGAAAGATCTCGCTATGATAGGGGTTGTTGAAGGTGAGCGTCATGAAGGTGATCAGGTGAGTATTGAGCGTCGATATTTTATTTCTAGCCTAACCACAGGTGCCAAGCACTTCATGAATTCAGTGCGATCTCATTGGTCGGTGGAGAACAATCTGCACTAGGTACTCGACATTGGCTTTAGAGAAGACGAGTGTCGTATTAGAAAAGGCTTTGGCCCAGAGAATATGGCGATATTCAGACAAATAGCTCTAAACTTGCTGAAGCAGGAGACTACCTTAAAGCTTGGCATCAAGAACAAGCGCATCATGGCGGCAGCGGATGACGAATACAGAACACTGCTGCTTCAAGGAATTATTTGAAAGTTAGTGCTAAATGAGATCGCCCTGCTGGATATTGCCGGAGCACTAGAAATCGGTATGATCAGCATTATATTCTCATTCCTCTTTGTCGATCTGTTTGATACCTCTGGTACGCTTATTGCTGTTGCTCAGAAAGGCAATTTACTGGATGAAAAAGGCAATGTGCCTCGTCTTGGTCGTGCCCTGATGGCCGATTCGATTGCATCCATGTCTGGTGCCGCCATGGGTACATCAACGACGACGTCTTATGTTGAATCCGCTTCTGGTATATCAGTTGGTGGTCGTACTGGTCTGACGGCGGTAGTGGTTGCTCTTCTGTTTATTGCCTGTCTGTTTATCTCACCACTGGCCGGTATGATTCCTCCTTATGCAACCGCGCCTGCGCTGATCTTTGTCGCTATTCTGATGACCCACAGTCTGACCTTGTGTGACTGGAATGATCTGACCGAGGCTGCGCCAGTGGTCATTGCTGCCATTTCCATGCCCCTGAGTTATTCCATCACCACTGGTATTGCCTTTGGCTTTATTTCTTATACGGCCATCAAACTTCTTAGTGGTCGTCATAAGGAGCTGAATTCAGCCATGATTATTTTGCCCTTGCTGTTTGTTGCTAAGTTGGCACTCTTCAGCTGATAAACAGAACTTCACCTGACCTCGAAAACGGCTCATAATACGAGCCGTTTTTTTATACCTGTCGAAACTTATGTCCTTAGCCGAAGTCAAACCCGAACGTTACGAAGCGCAACTTGAAGCCAAAGCACAATGGGTGCGTGAGGAGTTTGCCAATTTTGTTACACCTGAGCTGACGTTGTTTCGCTCTCGCCCGGAACATTATCGGATGCGGGCTGAATTTCGTATCTGGCATGACGACGGTCGCAGCTACTACCGCATGTTTGACCCTGAGACAAAGGCTCCCTTTGAAGTTACAGCGTTTCCAGCAGGTTCTGAGACGATCAACCGGCTGATGATGCCATTGATGGAAGCCATCACCGGCAATGACATCATCCGCAAGCGTCTGTTCCAGCTGGAATATCTAACCACACAAGCCAATGAAGCACTGGTCAGCTTGATTTATCATCGTCAGCTGGACGACAGCTGGAAAGCAGAAGCCAGAAAATTGCAAGAGCAATTTGGCATCAAAATAATCGGTCGGGCTCGAAAACAAAAGCTCGTACTCGAGCAAGATTTTGTGACCGAGAAGCTGACCGTTAACAACCAG
Source organism: Endozoicomonas sp. (assembly GCA_965199185.1). Taxonomy (GTDB): domain Bacteria; phylum Pseudomonadota; class Gammaproteobacteria; order Pseudomonadales; family Endozoicomonadaceae; genus Endozoicomonas. The sequence goes on from CBDAQW010000013.1 coordinate 230,238, forward strand.
GTATTTCGCTACACCCAGTACGAAAACAGTTTTACTCAGCCCAATGCCGGTATTAATGAAAAAATGCTGAGCTGGGCAAGCGATGTCAGTAAAGATACCGAGGGTGATCTGCTCGAACTTTATTGTGGTAATGGAAACTTTACCTGTGTTTTGGCAAAACAATTCCACAAGGTTCTGGCGACGGAGATTTCCAAAGCATCAGTCGCATCCGCCCAAGAGAATTTTGAACTAAATGGTATTGATAACGTGCAAATTGCTCGCCTTTCCAGTGAAGAGCTAACTCAGGCTATGAATAAAGAGCGCCTGTTCCGTCGCCTCAGTGAGATTGATTTGGACAGTTATGACTTCTCTACCGTATTGGTTGACCCTCCTCGTGCAGGTTTGGATAAAGGAACCGAAAGCCTGGTAAAACGCTTTGACCGTATCATTTATGTTTCCTGTAATCCCGCAACGCTGAAAGAAAACCTGTCAGAGATCTGCAAAACTCATCGTATTGAAAAGATGGCTTTGTTTGACCAGTTCCCCTATACCCATCATGCAGAAATGGGTGTCTACCTGATTCGCAACTGATTTTCTACCACCGTTTTCTACAGGTAATTTACTATAGCAGGGCATTTTATGGATATGTCCTGCTACCAATAAAACAATAATTAATCAGTGTTGCTTTAACCTGAACGGGCTTTATGGTTTACTCGATCAAATGCAAAGTTTATCTGATGAGGTCTGGTCATGAGTATCAGGCCATACTTGCGAATGACTACGTTTGTACTCATAGCTGTCTTAACCGGTGTTACTGCCCTGGTTATTCTATGCAACTATCTGATTCTGAACGCTTCAAAAAGTGCGCTTTATTCCAGCATTGACAATATTCCTTATAACCGGGTTGGTTTACTGCTGGGCACCAGTAAGTATGCAAAACTTGGTGGGTATAATGACCATTACCGCCTGCGAGTTAAAGCGGCTGTTGATTTATTTGCTGCGGATAAGATCGATTATATCCTGATCAGTGGTGACAATAGCACCCGCTATTACGACGAGCCCAGTACGATACGTCGCGATTTGCTCAGCATGGGCATTCCATCAGACCGGATTTATCGAGACTATGCGGGATTTCGTACGCTGGACTCGGTAATCAGAGCAAACCGGGTGTTTGGTCAACCTGAATTCACCATTATTTCTCAGGCAACACATAACCTCCGAGCTATCTACATCGCTCATAATAGAAACATTAATGCCATCGCATTTAATGCTGGAAACGGGCAGGATACCGACTGGAATAACCGGGTAAGAGAAATATTGGCAAGGGTATTAGCTGTCGTAGAAATTCATATGCTCGATACTGAACCGAAATACCTGGGGCCTGTCGTAGATATAGGCGTATCACCACCAACCTGATTAAAGCTCGATATTCAGGAAAGATGATCGTTTGATGTATTTTCTCAGTCTGTCCATGGCATTGGGAAACCATTTATCCAAACGCCTGGTTTCCCGACACATCTCATCGGCAAGACGAGGATTGTACATATCGTTGTAAACGACACCTGCCAGTGATACGTCATTGTTTGACAGCCGCTCAAAAGCAGTCTGGAATTCCGTCTGCCGGGTTATCCCCGCCATCACGACCATAATCGCGCCATCAACCATAGCGCAGATGGATTCAGCAGGAATGTTATTCCGGTTGATGGCATTAACCGGTGAAGTATCAAATACGACAACATCATAGTTTTCCAACCAATGTTCCATCAACTTATTTATATTTGTATTATTTCTGAACATAATGGCATCGGTATCACAGGGTGCAGGAAGCATGTCCATTTCGGATTCTTCATCATGCATAATACAGGCATCAGCAGAACTCGGGTTAGGTAGCCAGTCTGTGTGTAAGTGGCCTGACATATCACCCAGCTCAGGATGCTGTAGATTCACTTCAACCAATAAAGTATGTTTGTTATCGGTTTCACTTCGTCTGCTGAGCGCATAAGCAACGGTGCTGCAACCTTCTCCTGGGTTCGCACTGGTCACAGCCACCGAACGCATTCCACGCCCGATCGTATTGGAATAGATATTCTCTACTTCCAGATAAGTAACAGGCAGCTTGATCATCCTAGAACCCCGTTATAATTGATACCAGTGAAATAACACTCAGAGAATCCTTCACAGCTTCCATAAACATGGCCCAGTAACTCATAGAAGTATCAGGCACATAGATAGTATCTCCAGCTCTCAATACAGGAAGCTTGGAGGTATCCGGGTCTTTCATAAAGTCCATCAGATCGAAGGTGTAGGCCTGATTTTTACAGCAGGACGTATTAACAATGATGATTTTCTCGACGTAAGCCGTTGTTGTTGGACCACCAGCCTCAGCAAGTAGGTCAAGCACCGTCATGTCGTTATTAAAGTCATATCGGCCACTGGTTGTCACTGCACCTAATATTCGAACAGTGTCTTCTTTCTTTTTTTCTGTCCAGCTGCGCTCAATAGAGGGTATATAAATACTGTCGCCGGTTCTTACTTTAGGTAAAAGACTTTCGTCGCCGGTTTCAAAGTAATCCACCAGGCTGACATGACTGGTTCTGGGTGCTCCTTCACCACGATGAACAATACGAATTTTGGAAAGATCAGCATCTTTGGACGGCCCGTCTGCGGCTGAAATAATATCTAGTAAATCCATTTTGTTATTGAAAGAGTATCGACCAGGGCTGTTTACTGCCCCCATCATGTAGATAGCTTCTTCCTTAGGCACCTTAACCCATTGAGCTTTGTTATCACTGGGATCTCTGGGTAAATCGGGGAAAATAATCGTACTCCCCCCTGTCAGCTTAGGCATTTGTGACCAGCTGCCACCACCCTCAATAAACTTTTCCATATCAAAGATGCGGGTTACCGTCTTCCCATCGGGTCCTGATGAGATAATTTTAATATGAGCAAGATCGGCTTTTTCAGTAGGGCCTCCTGCATGACCAAGCAAGTCCATAAAGGTGACATTTTCAGACCATTCATAGCGATCCGGCCTTTTTATCGCACCGACCATCTGTATCGATTTGTCGGAAGTCAGTGTCAACCAACCCTGGTCTTCATCCGGGTTTTTTTCAGGGAAAAAGATAGCGTCTCCGGGGAATATGTCGGGCAATACATCTCCACGCCCTTCGGCGTATTCCTGTAAATTGAAAGGAACGGTTTCACCATTTGCACGAAGAATTCGTACAGCCCGGGTATCCGCATAACGGTTTGGACCACCGGCATTAGCCAATACATCCAGAAACGTTACATTATTGCCGGTTTCAAAAGAGCCAGGCTTCTGAACCTGCCCCATGACATAAACAATACGACCACCACCCTGTACTGCCTCAACCTGTTTAGGTATAAAAATCGTAGCGCCTTTAGACAGGAGTTGCAGTTGTGACTGATCACCTGTATCCAGAAAACTCTTTAGATTGAAGAGTGTTGGTCGTCCATTGTTAATGACTCTGATCTGCTCAACATTACCAAAGCGCGTTACGCCCCCCGCTTTCAATAAGGCATCAACCAGTGTGATTTTCTCCTGAAATGGAATACTGGTAGGTTTTACCACTTCACCAAAGACTTTAATGGAATCACGGTCTTTAATGGGGTCTATTCCGTTCGCATCCAACATACCCTTTTCACCATGAATGCTACCGAGCTCAGGAGAGGAAGGAACAAAGATCACGTCCAGTGATTGCAATTTGGGAACCAGCTGGTTGTTACCGGTATCCAGATATTTTTTGAAATCAAACTCTATGATTTTGCCATTCCGCTGTAGCTGCAACTTGTCCATCTGGGCTCCCGACTCAAGCCCTCCCGCCTCATTGATTGCCATTTGCACATTGCCATTACTAGGCAGGTCGACCTCACCGGGTTTAGTCACATAACCAAGAACGGTGATCAGAAGACGCTTTTCTTTGAGATGAACACTTAATTTATCCAGTCCGAGAAACACATCCGATAGTCTGTGATGAATCGTGCGAGCAGCGTTATCAATAGATGTACCGGCAATTGTCAGCTGCCCGATTTCAGGCAGAGTAATATTACCTTCACGGTCGATCAGGAAGTCTGTATTAAAACCTTCTTCGCTGGGTAAGCCAATGGAGAGAATATCACCGGGTTGCAGTTTATAAACCTCAGAGGGTGTCTTTCTGAGATCGGGTAATTTCTGCATTTTATTGTCTTGTGGATGAGCGTTTTTATCAGGCTTGATTTTTTCAGATAAAGGCGGTTTCACTTGTTTCTTTTCTTTAACTGCAGGAATTTTCACTTTAGCTTCTGCTTTTGGAGGTGTTGATGCTGGCGAAGTCTGTGCAGGAGTATTTTGCTTTTTAATCACAACTTGCGTTGCTTGTTCACTGCCTTGAAGTGCGAATTCAGGTTTATCGGGTTTTACTGATGTTTTAATCTCTGGTGTCATAGACGCCTGTTTACTGATAATCGATGTCTTTTTTTGCATCAAAGTAACTAAAAATATATCGCTTGGTTGCGTCTGATAGCTGTCATAATTGCCAGGGTTGATAGCTGTTCGTTTTCCATGTCTTATTAAGATTATGGATGAATCAAAAGCAGTCTCATCATATAATCCGTTATATTTATTAATTAGGCTTAAGTCAGAATTCTTTTTCGTCAAATAATTGCCAGGATAATTAATATCCCCGAGAATAGTTATATTAATAAGTTTATTTTTTTTGATGTATTCAATCTTGCGAAGATTGTAGTCACCATCTAAATATTGATGAATATCTTGCTTAATTTGAGAAACACTTTTATCGGCAATATTAATTAAACTACTATCTGGTAACTCAATATTAAATCTTTCATCAACAACGGATAAGGATTTATTGTTGTAATTAACAATATCTAAAAAGAACGCATCCCCAGAACGCACGACATCCCTGGACCAGAGATTCTGTGAAGATAAAATCAATACAGCAAAGATTAACAACTGCTTAATAGGGGGAATCGAGTACATCTCTTCCCCCCATTAGACGATTCAAAATGTCAGAGTTTTCCCAGTCAGAAAGTTCTCGGTATAAAACAAGGGTTCTGGGATCAGACCGTTTACCCCGGTGTCCGATACGAAATGAATGAAGGCATTCGGAGATAGTAGAGTCTTCAATATTTCTGCGTGCTTCATTCAGAGCGAGAAAGGCTTTTTTCAAATTCTTCTCGGCATCCAGAAATAAATTGCCGTCTATTTCTAGCTTTACCAGATCGTGAAGCCGGGTAATATTGAGTATTTGTCCGGGAAGGCACTCCTGAGCACCAACAGCCACCAGTTGATCGGTGCGATGCTCCATGAGAACGAGAAGCTCCTGCAAATAATCCCTGGTCAGATATTCAGGAATTTCCTGCCTCTCATCACTGATGCTCAGCACACGCTCAGAAGAATCCGGCCATTGGGTACAGGAAGAAATAAGTACAAAAATCAGGCAACGAAATAGCCTGGTGATAATACCACTAAATCTCAGTACTGCTGAATCCGAGGGATTATTTGTATCCCAGATACTCGTCGATGTCTTCATATTGCCTGATTGTCTGGTTAATTCTGAGCATTGTCAGTAACTCATCAGGCTTTCCGTTAACACCAAGCAATCCAAGATTCCTGTTCTCCACCTTGAGTCGCTTATAAAGAAAAACCAGCGCACCAATTCCTGATGAATCAAGTTCATTCACTGAGCTCATATCCACCAGTACATCTCCGGAGCAATCTTTAATCAGGTGTTCAAAGTGACTTCTTACATCATTGACGGTATCTACATTGAATTTACTGTGCAGTTCAATAATGTCGCAGGCACTATCCTGGTAGGTTGCGTAATCCATTACACCTCTACTCCATTCCATGAATAACTCAAAGTGCTTTATTATCTATCCAGCACTTCTCATTTATCTTGCCTCACCATCAGATTAGACAATCCAACTCATTTAACATCGAATAGATATATCCATTGGGAATATAAAAGCAACAGCACAGCTTTCTTTAATAACCAAAATCTTATAAAGCCAAAAAGATGTCGTTTTAATTTCATTAAGTTAAATGTGGCCATAGTATTGATATTATCAAAAATTAAATTTAGTAATTTAAAAGCAATCATTAATTCTTATTTCTTCTAAATCAATCAATCTCCATGCTCCTATAGTTAATCCATAGCAGTTCCAATTAAGCAGCTACGCCTGACAATATTCAGAACACGATGTATCCATGATGGCTTCTGAATCAGTGGCGTTGGATGAAGTCATCGTATGGATACGACCCAATCAAATAAAGCCAAAAGTCAGCTATCGACAAAGCTATTGAAAGTAGTGCTTCTTGCTGCCTGCTTACTCGGCGTACTTCTCAGTTTGATTCAAGTGGTTCTTGACGCCCGTCAATCCCGACTTGCTATAGACCAGAAAGCCAGAGATATGCTGGCCATGATTCGTGAGCCTGCTTCTCGCGCAGCTTCAAGGTTTGATAAAAATATGGGGCAGGAAGTCCTTAATGGTTTGCTGGAAATGAAATCCGTTCAGGTGGCGGCCATTCGACTTGATGATGCACCTGAATTAGCCCTTGTGGAACGAGAGCTGTCTACTTCGCGCTACCGTCTGGTTTCTGATTATATCTTTGAGCCCATCCGCATATACCGAACCGAACTCCATCTCAAAGAGGGAGATCAGCAATTTCTTGGCGAGCTGATCATAGCTATTGATACCGCTTATTACGGCAAGGACTTTATTCAACGTTCGATTATTGTAGTGTTTGCCGGGCTGGTAAGAGCGCTTGCAATGGCGTTAATGCTGTATATGATTTACTCGGTGCTGTTAACTAAACCATTGAACCGTCTCATAAAACATCTTTCCAGTATTGATCCTGAAGCCCCCGGAGAGCAAAAACTACCAACACTCAAAGGGCATCATGATAACGAGCTTGGACTCTGGGTTCGTACGACCAACAATCTCCTGAAAGCGATTGAGCATCATTTTAACCTTCGCCAGAAAGCAGAAGCGCAAATCATGCGTCTGTCTCAATACGATTACCTGACTCGTCTTCCCAATCGGAGGACCATTCAAAAGCATTTACATAAATTGATTACTCAGGCTCAGGCAAAGAATGAAAAACTGGCCATTCTATGCCTTGGTCTTGATGATTTTAAGTCATTGAATGCTCAAGTAAACTTCAATGCTGCTGAATACATTCTGGTTAAATTGGCAGACAGGCTAAGAAACCACCTGAACAACAAAGCCTACATCGGGCGTCTGGGAGAAGATCAATTTGCCATCATTCTCCCCAACATTCAGCAGCCTTATGCAGCCGCTGAATTGGCTCAATCGATGCTGAAACAGCTGAATCGTCCTTTTGCAGTGAACTATGAAAGCCTGTCCGTCAGCGCTACAGTCGGTATCACGTTGTTCCCTGATGATGGTGAAAACGTTGATACCATATTACAGCAGTCTGAGTTTGCCATGATTATGGCGAAATCCCGCAGCAACAATCGCTACCAGTTTTATATCGCCAATATTGACAGTGATATCCGCCAACAAAAGAAGCTGGAGATGGATCTACACCTGGCAGTGGAAAATAATCAACTGAGTCTGGCCTATCAACCTCAGGTTGACTTTGGTTCAGATACCATGATCGGAGTCGAGGCTCTGCTTCGCTGGGAGCATCCGACAAAAGGCTCAATTTCACCGGACATATTCATTCCTATGGCGGAAAACAGTCTTGACATCATTCCTATCGGCAATTGGGTTTTAGAATCGGCTTGTCATCAATTGCATGAATTTCACAAAGCTGGGTACCCGAATTTACGCATGGCGATCAATCTGTCAGCAGTGCAACTAAGAGATGAGCAAATGGCAGAACGGGTCGCCTATCTACTGCATAAATACAAACTCAAACCGAGTAATCTGGAACTCGAAGTGACCGAGACTTCCATTCTTGAAGATGTAGGGCTCGCCAAAAAACAACTTCAAAAAATAAAAGACATAGGCATTATTTTAACATTGGATGATTTTGGTACTGGCTATTCTTCCTTGAGTTACCTTCAGAAATTCCCTTTCGACAAAATCAAAATCGACAAATCCTTTGTCGAAGATGTACCCGAGAATAAAGACAACCGGGTGATCGTTGAAGCGATCATACAGCTTGGTAAAAGCTTTAATATCGATGTTCTCGCTGAAGGTATTGAAACTGCTGATCAGGAGCATTTTCTGATGGAGTCAGGCTGTCTGGAAGGACAAGGATATTATTATGGTAAGCCCATGTCCGTTGAACAATTTCTCAAATTTCTGACAATACCGTTTCCTCCGTCAAATAATCCACCAGCGGCTCCCAGCCATTAGCAGGAGCACAGTCTATGGAAAGACGCACTATCATTCTTCTGTTGGATTCCAGTCAATCGGGCGGTATAGAAACCCACGTTTATCATCTGGCAAAAGCACTTCAACAAGCTGGTCACCTGATCTGTATCTGGTTTTACCGGCAATATGATGAGCAACATCCGCTGGAGCTCAGATTAAAATCAGAAAATATTGATTATCGTTATTTGCAGGGAAGTTTCAGTCATCTGTTAACAGAAACCGATCATATTAAGCCTCTCATTCTTCACACTCATGGATATAAGGCTGGGATACTTGGACGTCTTGTGGGAAAACTCACCGATACACCGGTGGTTTCAACATTTCATAACGGTGACCCGGGAACCGGAATTGTCCGTTGTTACACCTGGCTGGATCGAATGACCAGTTGCTATTCCAAAAATATTGCTGTGAGTGCTGAAATTGCCCGTCGCTTCAAACAACAGCCGCAACAAATCAACAATTTTATTGAAATGCCTTCTCAGCCTGCAGCCCTCGGAAAAGATACCGCTTTTGTGGGTAGACTGAGTGTTGAAAAAGGGCCTGATCAATTTCTTCAACTAGCAAAACATCAACCGGATATGCACTTCCGCCTATACGGCAGCGGTCCAATGCAAGGCAGTCTGCTGCAACAAAGACCTGATAATGTGTCGTTTATCGGGCAAGTTTCCTGCATGAATGCTCATTGGCAGGGTATTGGACAGCTTTGCATTACGTCACGCCACGAAGGTTTGCCCATGGTTGCACTGGAAGCCATGGCTCATGGCATTCCGGTGTTCAGCTTTGGTTTGGGGGCAATGCCACAGCTGATAAAGCAAGGCATTAATGGATGGATTGCACCGCTCGGCAATATACGACAGATGAGTGATGATATCGCAAACTGGCAACGGCTCTCAGAAAACGACAAGGCACAGATACGAAAAAACTGTCGAGAAACCATTCAGGCATCTTACTCACCCCAAGCGGTCTTACCAGAGATTCTGGGGGTTTATCAACAAGCCTGCGATGATAAAAGCCTGCATTTTTCGATAATATTGAACAAAAAAGTTGTGAAAGAAACGCTATCTTATGGAGACTAATCATGGAGGTTGGTCACAGCGTCATGAAAGGTCTGAAACTGGGGGGCATGCTGCGCCTGGCCGCTCAGATTTTTACCTGGCTGAATACTCTCATTCTGATTCGTCTTTTGACACCAGACGACTATGGTTTAATGGCCATGACCATGGCTTTTATCGGTATCTTTGCTCTTATGGGGGATTTTGGTATTGGTAAAGCCATTATTCAAACAGAGCGTCTTGATGACCAGCAGCTCCGCCAGGCATTCACCATCAACATTATTTCCTGTTTAGGGTTCTTTCTGCTGTTTTATTTCAGCGCCCCTCTGATTGCAGATTTTTTCGATGAGCCTCGGGTCACCGCTCTGGTGCAAGCTATTGCCTGTCAGCATTTGATTATGATTTTTTATACGTTGCCCTATGCTATGGCAAGTCGGAAGATGCTGTTCAGTGAACGGGAGAAAGTGCAGTTTTATACAACACTGAGTACCAGTATTTTTACTCTGATTCTGGCAGCAACCGGGTTTGGTGTCTGGGCTTTGATTCTTGGCCATCTATTTATGCGACTGGTGGCCGCTATTGGTTATCATTTGATTGCACCTTGTAAAGTGCTTCCCGCACTTCATTTCGAGGGCTTTGCCAGTATGGCCGGATTTGGTGGACTGACCACCATCAATGATGTACTTCGCTACCTTTTTAATATTTTTGGCAACATCAGTATCGGTAAATTATTGTCGAAAGCCGATCTCGGAATATTTTCGGTGGCTCGCAATCTGGCGAATTTACCTAGTGATAAAATGGGTGAGCTACTGAATCATTTAGGGTTGGCCTCCTTCGCTACATTGCAAAATGAAAAAGACGTTGCCGGTCTTTATTTACTGAAGTCGGTTCGCCTTGCCAGCTTTATTTTATTTCCGGTCTACTTCGGTATGTGTGTTGTTGCCCCTGAATTGATCTCGTTAGTTTTGTCCGATCAATGGCTGGCAGCGATCATACCTTTTCAGATTCTCTGCCTTTCCAGTCCTTTAAGAATGATGTCTGAAATGCTGGCGACTACCTCCACTGCGGTTGGAGAACCCATTAAAAACACTCATGCTTTGGTTATCTCACTGCTGATGCTACCGATCATGTTGGCAGGTATTCAATACGGTGTTGAAGGTGCCTGCTGGGCATGGCTGATCATTACCATTATCAGTTCTGCAGTACATATCAGAATGATGTTGCCGGTTTTTCATGTGTCTCTGAACGACTTTGTCACATCATTAATACCCGGTTTTACCAGCGCCCTGATTATGCTGACCGGTTTGCAATGGTTACGGTCTGATCTGGAAAACACGGTTGAACCATGGCAGCTCTTTATTCTTACTATTCCGTTGGGTGGCGTGCTCTTTGCCATCGCCGCCTTTGCTCTGTTTCGTCAACAAGTGCTCGAAACAGCTGGCTATTTTCGCCATCGATAGCAGGGGCTGTCCATGAATACGAACATACAGACCACAATAAAAGAGCGTATTTTTTCTACCCGCTACCAGATTATCGTGGCGTCTATTTACACGATTCTGGCGATTTTACCCAGTCTGATTATTCCTCACCCTGTAGCCTTATTGTCATTGGCTCTTATTCCTGCAGGGTTAGTCTTTGTTCTGAAAAAACCATTCGTTGTCTGTCTGATCTTTATTCTCTTTTCGTTTTTCCGTCTGCATGAAGTGTTCCCCCAGCTCGACCCTATAAAAATACCTTTGCTAAGCGCACTGGCTTCTTATTTTGTGCTGGCATGGCACATTATTCTGACCCGTAAAGTCGAAGTTTACTGGCGCAAAGAACACACCATTTTTGCCCGCTTCTTTGGTTGGGTGGTAATCGGGCTGGCCTTCGCCAGTCATCCACCAACCGCTTTTGGCAGCTTTACCAATGTTTATGTGAAAATCGGCATCATGGTATTAGCGATTTCCTGGCTGATGAGTGAACGATGGCATTTTAAGCTGACGCATTTCCTGATTATCTGCTCAGGTCTGGCTGTCGGTGCAGTCACTCTTTATAACAATGCCAACGGTATTGGTATGGTGGAAAAAACTCGTGTCACCATTCCCAACACCAGCTTGGGTGACCCCAACGACCTCTCCCTGGTGCTCAGTTTTCCGATGAGTTACGCCATCGCTTTTGTGGTGACCAGAGGCACTGGCAAGATTCGTACTGTTTTAGGTATGGTCGCCTTTGTGGTGTTTATCAGCTCTATTATCGCTACCCAGAGTCGTGGTGGTTTGTTGGCAACCATCGCGGTTATGGGGATTTTTGGTTTGCGAGTGATTAAGTCAAAACTGTTGTTAATCAGTATTGGCAGTTTTGGTCTGGTGATTCTGATTGCGGCAGCAGGCATTAGTGATCGTAAATCCGGCGGTGCTGCCGAGGAGGGGATGGATGCTTCTGCTATGGGTCGTATTCACGCGTGGGAAGCGGCATTCAATATGGCGTTGCGTAATCCCATGACCGGCGTCGGACTTTCCATGTTTCTGGATAACTATTGGAATTACGCCACGCACTCCCGTGCAGAAGGTAAGGCTCACGTTACGCACAGTACCTGGTTTCAGGTGATGTCTGAAGCCGGATTTGTTGGTTTTGGCCTGTTTCTTTTTCTTCTTTACACCGTATTCATATCCATCCGTGGTTCTATTATTTTGCTGGATCGCAACAAAGGTTCGCCGGAATATGATCCGCATATGACGGCTATTACCATGGGAACTTATGCGGGGCTGGTTGGATTTTGTGTATCTGGTACTTTCCTGAGTCAGGGCTTTCTCTGGCCGGTTTATATTATTACGTCGATCAGTATCGCCATCGCCCATTATATTGAGAAAACCTATCCTGAGATGCTTGCAGAAAATCAGGAACCAACTGATTCAGCAAAAGAGTCTATAGTTAACAAGTCAGGAAAAAAACAATTCGGCAAAGGTTTGCCAAATGCTAAACGGTCTCAAAGGATGGATGAAAAATGAGGATTCGGCCATCGCCCGAATCCTCTTTTCTGCCTTAAAATCCATCATTCATTTTGAACTTCCTGCCTGTGGGTTTATTTATTCTCCGCTATACCATCTTCATAAATTCATTACGGGCCTATTTTCTGGTTTTCTCAGGGTGGTTTACTGGACACCTCTGTTCAAATCCCGGTTAACAAACAACCCCAGACAACTTTATCTCTATTCAGGTATGCCTCTGATATTAGGGTCTCTTTCTATGAAGTTCGGAGATCACTGCCGGCTTTCCGGTCATACGACGATTAGTGGGAGGACTTCACAAACAATCAAACCGGAATTGTTGGTCGGGAATAATGTCGGAATTAGCTGGCAGAATGAAATTTTAGTGGGTGACCGGATAGAGATCGGCGACAACGTAAGACTGGCGGTAAAAGTCAGGTTGGTTGGCTATCCCGGACACCCGGTTGATCCAATAGCCAGAGCCAAAGGTATGCCTGATTCGGATGATCAGACTGGCAATATTATTCTTGAAGATGATGTCTGGCTCACTGCAGGTGTCACTGTGATGGGGGGGGTCAGGATTGGTGCTGGCACCATCGTTGCCACTGGCAGTGTAGTCACCTGTGATTTACCACCGGGAGTATTGGCGGGAGGCATTCCGGCTAAAGTAATTCGTCCTTTAAATATGATTCATGAACACGCGGAGAAACCTAATGGCTGATCTGGTTGTGTTTGGTGAAGACTGGGGTGGCTTGCCTTCAAGCACTCAGCACCTGATGACGCACCTGCTTAAGAAGCACCGGATTATCTGGGTGAACTCCATAGGTATGCGCAACCCAAGGCTGAACCTGAGTGATCTCTCCAGAATTTTCCGTAAAGTCATTTCTATGTTCCGGACAGCTCAGGAATCACCGAATTCTGGTTCTGACAAGCAACCGTTTATCATCCATCCCAGAGTGATTTCTTTGCACAGCATCCCACTCATCAGAAACATCAATCAATGGCTGTTAAAGCGCAGTATTGGTCATGCCATGGAGTCACTGAACTTTAAAGGCATTATTCTCTGGATATCGTTGCCCACTGCGGTAGATATGGTTGGCTCACTAGGAGAGAAAGTTTCTATCTATTATTGTTGTGATGATTTTTCAGGACTTGATGGTGTTGATCATCATATTGTCGAGCCAATGGAAAAAGAACTGGTTAGCAAGGTTGATCTGATTCTGGTATCCAGCCATGAGCTGGCTGAGAAACTTTCCAGCCCAAATACAGTATTGCTTCCTCACGGTGTAGATTATGAGTTATTTTCAAACCCCAAAGGCAGACCGGCTGATCTTCCTGATACTGGTTCTATTGCCGGTTTTTACGGCAGCTTATCCGCCTGGCTGGATGTAGAAATGCTGGCGCAGTCCGCCGTTGCTCTGCCCGGCTGGCAATTTGTTTTTATAGGCAATATCAAAACCGATGTCAGAACACTACAGGAACTGCCTAATGTGCATTTTCTTGGCCCCAAACCACATTCACAATTACCGGCCTACGTTCAGCACTGGGATGTGGCAATGCTGCCATTTCGCTGGAATCGCCAGATAGAAGCCTGTAACCCTCTGAAGCTCAGAGAGTATCTGGCATCGGGCACGCCCATTGCTTCAACAGCTTTCCCTGCTGTGAATGCTTACAGCGACTTCATTGCTATTCAAAAAAGTCGGGAACCTTTCTTTCGTGTTATTCAACGAGCCAGCAAACAAACTCACCATTTTCAATCTAGACAACAGCGGGTAGCACATGAGTCCTGGATTAGTCGTGCCGATCAACTGGAAGAACTGATTTCTTATCTGGAGCAAAGGCAAGCTCCTGAAAAAAGCTACACTTAAGAGTAATCAGGCATCACCCTCTGGCTGTATTTTTAATTCTGTCAATAAGCCATCGGAAAGCAGTTTGATTTGCTGTTCAACTGTTAACGGAACGATATGTCGTCACCTGCCTGAATAACGTTGAGCCGTTAAAAGGGATCCCGTTTTGACAAGGACGCAGTGGCTTGGTTTCATCGCCTTATCGCTCAGCCTGACATTATTGACAGGCTGTTTGAGTGACTTTGCTGCTAAAAAAAATCAAGATCCATCGAACCGAACCACCGACGAAAAACTGTTTAATTCTCTGAAAGCAATCCGTGAATCGGAAAAGAGCAAACCCTCAAAAACCTCAAGTGAAGCCGTGTTCAACAGACGGCTCTCATTATCGTTTCAACCTTCAGAACAATCCCTGACAGAACATCATTCAAAAATCATTCAGCTTTTCTTTCAGACATTGCCGCCTGATGTATCCATGAAGATCGTGATTAATGTTGCCCCCACAGCCAGCTCTGGCAATTACTCTTCTTTGCAGACCGTCTGGAAACGCCTGAGAAGCCTGGAAGATGCCGTCAGTGGTTACAGCGAAAAGGTGGAACTGATTTACCAGCCAGATTTTGTGCCTGATACAGCCACCCTTCAGATAGTGGGGGGTTGACAGTGTCTCACGATATTCTCAAGAATATATTTAACTTGCTGTCTATGGCCTGGCGCCGACGTTACATGATTGTTATCCCTGTGCTGATCATGCCCATTGTCGGCTTTGGGGTCAGTTTTATGGCGCCAAAATTCTACGAAGCACATACCACGATTCTTTTGCAGGATACCAGTGAGCTAAATCCAATCCTTGAAGATTTCTCCGTTTCTACCAGCCTTGAAGAACGGCAGGCTGCCCTGAAAATCTTGCTGAAAAGCCGAAAAGTTCTTGGTGCCGTGGCGGAAGATATGAAGTACATCACCAAGGAATCCACCAGAGAAGAAGTGGATGAACAGATTGATGAGCTGTCCCGCTCATTGTCCATTGTCTTTGGTGGCGAGCTGGTCAAAATTTATTATCGCAGTGAAAACAAACGGGATATAGAAACACTGCTCAATACCGTCACCAAACATTTTTTAAGTCTGGTTCTGGCACCCCAGAAATCCTGGCAGAAAACCTCAACCTCATTCCTGAAAGAGCAGGTAGATCGGCAGAGAGAATCACTAAAAATCTCTGAACAGGCGCTAGCAGATTACAAAGCACAGTACGCACTTGAGTTGCCTCAGTTGCATCAGGCCAATGTCACCCGACTGAGCGAACTGCGACAGGCTCTGATGGAAAAGCAAACTGATCTTGCCGGTGCTGAAGCCGCTCTGGAAGAGTTCAATAATAATCTGGTCCAAACCAACCCGGTGATCGGCAAGCTGGAAGAACGGGTTATTCAGACGCAAACCACACTGAGCATGTTGCGCTCCAAGTATACAGAGAGGCACAGCAAGGTTCAGGCGGCCATACGGGAGCTTGAGCGGCTTGAGCTCGAACGTCAGCGACTGGTCGCCCAGAGCAGGAACTTACAGGCGGAAGATATCAAGCGGTTATGGAATCTGGCGGCGTCAACACCATCAGGTTCCGGTGAAAATAATCAGGCTCAAACCAATGTTCTGGCTTCGCAGCTACAGGCCGTTCAGGACGCAAACGCCAAAGTCACCAGTTTGCGGAACGAAGTAAAAAGCCTGGAGAAAATGTCCAATGAGCTGTTTGCCAAAGTCCAGTCTTTTGCTCAGGTTGAACGTAATCTGGTGGAGTTAGAGCGAGACTTCAATATCAAACAAAAGCTCTACGACGACTTTCTTAACCGATATGAACTGGCACGAGTTACCAGTGACCTTGGCACTTATGAAGAGTCAGAGCGAGTCCAGATTATTGACCAACCATTTACGCCCAGTAGTCCTAATAAATTGCCTGCCGCATTATTTATTGTTGCCGGGCTCTTTGCTGGCTTAGGCATAGGCACAGGATTATCCGCTATTGCTGAGATATCAGATACTACGTTAAGACTTCAGGAAACCGTTGAAAAAATGGCCGGAGTCCCGGTATTGACCCGCTTGCCGGCTATGCCTCACGCCCCTTTGCTGAGCTATGATTCAGCGTCCGATAAATTCAATGGGGGGGCTACTACATGACCCGTCCGGTGATCGCTCAAATCGTCCAGCATATGGCACCGGGTGGAATAGAAACAATGGTTCTTGATTTACAGAGCCAGGCATCCTCCCCTGAGCATGTTCATATCATCAGCCTTGAAGGCTCTTTTCAGAAAGCGGTAAATCATTGGCCGAGGTTGGCTGATAAATACCGGCTGCATTTCCTCGGCAAGCGCCCCGGCTTTCAATATAGAACGATGCTTCAACTGGCTTACCTGCTAAAGCAACTCAATGTGTCTATCATTCATACTCATCATGCAGGCCCGCTTCTGTATGGTGGCATCGCCGCAAAATTGGCTCGGTGTAAGCACATACATACTGAACATGATGCATGGCATCTGGACAACCTAAAAAGACGAATCCTGGTCGGAACCTGTTTTCATTTACTCCGACCTGAAGTCGTGGCAGATGCAAAACTGGTGGCAGAGAGCGTCAGGCATCATATTCCACTTAGTAGCCCCAACGTCGTGATGAACGGCATAGATACAGAAAGGTTCTGCCCCGGTGATCAAACTAAAGCCAGGCAGCAAATTCGCTTGCCTGAAAATGTCCGCATTGTGGGTTGTGCCGCACGATTTAGCGCGGTGAAATCACTCCATCTATTGATTGATGCTATTACCCGGATGCCCGATGATATCCATCTTGCGTTGGCTGGTGGCGGTGAACTTGAAGATAAACTCCGCCAGCAGGTCAGTGAACTAAATATCGATCATCGAGTTCACTTTGTTGGCATGATTGATGATATGCCACAATTCTATCGGGCGATCGATATTTTCTGCATGACATCTCAGAGAGAAGGTTTACCGTCGTCGTCTCTTGAGGCTCAGGCCTGTGGCAGAACGGTTGTTCTTAGCGACGTCGGGGGATGTCGTGAGGCTGTTGACCCGAAATCTGGTGTACTGGTGCCTTATGGGGAATCAAAGCTTCTTGATCAGGGGATACTGCATGCCCTTAAATCGGGCATCACCCTCTCATCAAGAACCTCAGCCCGTGAATTTGTCGAGAAATACGGCAACCTGAAACGGATGATCCGCAAGTACGAGTCTCTTTATCAGGGAGGTATGTTATGACCACCCTGTTTGTGTTCACGTTGTTTATGGCCGCCAGCCTCGTTGTTATCTATCACCATATCGGCTATCCGGTCGTGCTCAAATTAATGGCTCGAACCATTGATAATGATCTGCCTTCGTTTTATCACCGTCATTATCGAATAACACCGCTGGACCATATGTTACCCAGAGTCTGTCTGGTGATGCCTGCTTTTAATGAGGAAGAGTGCATCCAGGAAAAAATCCGCAATATTGCTGCCCTGGATTACCCTGAAAACAAACTGCGTCTGGTAATTATGTGCGATGGTTGCACCGATGATACTGCTATTCTCGCAAGAAGAACTCTACAAGAACCTGAATGCCAGCACCTAATGGCGGATGTTGTGGAGAAATCAGCCAACTCAGGCAAAGTCGCTATCATTAACGAGGTCATACACTCATGCGATTGCGATGTCATTGCGCTTTCCGATGTTTCTGCGCTGCTATCTATCGACGGTTTATTAATTGCAGCCGCCCAGCTCAGTGATAATGACACCGGCATGGTCTGTGGCTGTTACTATTTCTTCCAGTCGCTCAGTGTGGGTGAACAGGCTTACTGGCATTATCAACGCAAGATAAAGGTTCAGGAAAGTGCAATGGGAGCGACGCTCGGCGTTCATGGCGCCTTTTATGCGTTCAGAAGAGAGCTGTTTGAAGAACTCCCCGCTGATACTATCAATGATGATTTCACCTTACCCGTTTCCATCATTATGCAAGGTTATCAGTGCCTTTATGATCCGAGAATCACCGTTCTGGAGCTGGAGCAGGCCAGCAATGAAGCAGACTTCCGACGGCGCAAACGAATTGCTGCCGGGAATATTCAACAGGCTATCCGCCATATAGGCTTGCTTCATCCACGCTATGGCAAGATTGCCTTCAATTTCCTTTCAGGAAAATTTCTGCGCCCGTTGATGCCGGTTTTCTTGCTTCTGGTATTGCTGACATCTGCCGAGCTGGCTCGAAGCTTTGGTGTATTTCAGGTTATTTTCTGGAGTCAATGCGCACTCTATTCAATGACTGCCTGGTATCTATTGAGCAAATATCAGCCCCGGTACCGGTTACTTAAAGTTATTTTCTATATCTTATCTGGCCACATTGCTATGGCTTTCGGGCTTATCCGGTATGTGTCAGGCCATGAAAAAGGAAAGTGGAAAAAGATTCAAAAAAAATCACAGGGAAGTACTGGTAGTAAACAAGGAGTATCACAATGAAAGAAACCACCTATGTTCACCCTCTCACTTCGATTGGTAAGAGGGTTATGGATGTAGCTATTGCATTAATTGGCCTGATTATCACTCTGCCACTGTTTCCGTTGATAGCGCTTGCGATAAAGCTGGATAGTCGGGGACCGGTTATCTATCAGCAACTGCGCATTGGTTATCAGAAAGACAGCTATATCAGCCTGTTTATGATGAAGAAGTTCAGAAGCATGCGCACCGATGCAGAAGATAGTACCGGGCCTGTCTGGGCACAGAAAAATGATCCCCGTATCACCCGGGTGGGTAACTTCCTGCGTAAAAGCCGACTGGATGAATTACCTCAGTTATGGAATGTACTGATTGGTGATATGTCGATTGTAGGGCCAAGACCTGAACGCCCGGGTATGTGCAGTAAGCTGGAAGTGAATATCCCCTTTTATTCCGAGCGCACTTATGATGTGATACCAGGTATTACCGGGCTGGCTCAGGTCAGCCTGGGGTATGATGAAACCATCGAAGATGTGCGCACCAAGGTTGCTTATGACCATGCTTATGCACTGTCTCTGAGCAGTCCCTGGGAGTGGTTGAAGATGGATATCTCAGTGATGTTCAGAACCTTCACTGTGATGATTCTGGGGCGCGGTCAGTAAACGATCGCGGTTTTAGTATTGGTTAAGTCATCAAATGCTGAGTTGCCAGAAGATCCAAAGCATCTCGCAGTGCTTCACGGTTATGAGTACCCGGTTGAAAGGTGTCGCCCAGAGTTTTGATCTGCACATCGCATTTAGCTTTTCCTGGTAGAGATCGTTCTGAAGGCCAGAGCAGCACATCGGGATACAATCCGGTCAGCTGTTCCATCCACTCCAGTTTCTCAATAATAGTCATGTGACTCATGGATGTCTGCTCCGGATGGATATTCCCAAGAAACACTTTTATTGCAGAACTGTCTTTCACGGCTTTTGCCAATTCAGGCATTAACAAAGCAGGCAGAATACTGGTCATAAAGCTGCCTGGACCGAGGATAATCATATCCGCCTCCGACAAAGCCATAACCGCTTCTTTAGTTGGAGAAATTTCGGGAATCAGCATTAACGCTTCGGGACGATGCTGCAAGGCATCAATAGTTGTTTCCCCCTGTACTTCCTGACCAGAAACCAGTGCGCCCAAAGCCGCTGGCTCTTCAGACATAGGAACAAGCTGAGCTTCTACCTGCAACATCTGACGAATCAGATTTACGGCATCCAGAGGGCGAATCACCATCTGGTCAAGCGCCAGCAAAATGAGATTGCCCAGGTTGTGCCCGGTCAGTTCGCCACTGTTCTTGAAGCGGTACTCAAAGAGGATTCGGGAAAGATTTGGACTATCGGCACATAACTGATTGAGACAGTTACGAAGGTCACCCCAGGCAATGCAACCACTGGCTTCACGAAGCCTGCCAGTAGAGCCGCCATCGTCAGTGGTTGCTACAATGCCGGATAACCGACTGCCCAGAAAACTCAGGCTCGCCATGACTCGGCCAAGCCCATGACCACCACCAATAGCAACGACCCGACGGAATTTATAAAGTGCTTGTACTGATTGCATGGGAGCGGTAATTTGTTGGAATTAATACTAAAATTATAAGGCAGCACTATAACCAACTTCAAAGCCTTATGTGAGCTCGCTCGCAATTTTTTCGGAAGAAAGTTTTGATTCAATATAAGCGGCTAAATGCGCCTGCTGCAGTTTATTCAGGTACAAACCCAGTTTGCTGCGTCGCCAGAGTAAATCATCGACCCTTCTTACCCATTCATTCTGAATCAGATAATCCACTTCAATCTGATACAAGCCTGCCCCAAAGTGTTCTCCAAGATCGGCCAGATTCTCACAACCCGACAACATTCTGAAAGCAAGAGAGCCGTAGCTAACTGAAAATCGCTGAATAATGTTTTCTGGTAACCAGCAGTACTGATCTTTCAATTGGTCTTTACACTCTGTCTGATTCTGAGCACCAGGTAACCGGCTGGTTGCCGTCCAAGCAGAGCCCATTTCCGGGAAATATTGAGTCAGGCTCTCTACAGCATGTTCCGCGAGCTTTCTATAGGTTGTCAGCTTGCCTCCAAATATGGACAGTAAAGGGGTTTTACCCTGTACATCGTCCACTTCAAAGGTATAGTCCCGCGTTACTGCCTGAGGGTCACTGGATTCGTCTTCACAAAGAGGACGCACGCCGGAATAGGTCCAGACAATATCTTCTGGAGCAATCTGCTGTTTGAAATGATGGTTAACCACATTACAAAGATAACTTTTTTCATCTTCTGAACAACTCGCCTGAAATGGGTTACCTTCATATTCCACATCCGTTGTTCCCACCAACGAAAACTTGTCCAGATAAGGAATGACAAACACGATTCGCTGATCGTCGTTTTGCAGAATATAGGATCTTTCTTCTTCATGAATCCGGGGCACAATGATATGACTGCCTTTGACCAGACGAATATTTCGTGGTGATTTTTGCTGCAAACTACTCTGGATAAAGTCTGTAACCCAGGGGCCTGCCGCATTGACCAGTGCTTTGGCTTTTACAGTCAATGTGTTGCCGGTGATTTCATCACGAAGTTCAATATGCCATTGCCCATCCTTCCGGATAGCGGAACAGGCTTTGGTTCTGGCAAAGACTTTGCCACCACGCTCACGCAGAGAAATCGCATTAAGAACCACCAGCCGGGCATCATCTACCCAGGCATCGGAGTACTCGAAGCCTTTTTTGAAATCTGATCTTAATGCCGAGTCATGATTAAAACTGACCGTGTGACTGCCTGGTAGTGTTGTCCGTGTACTCAAGTGATCGTAAAGAAACAATCCGGCTCTGATCATCCAGACCGGACGCAGCTGCGGCCGATGAGGTAAACAAAAGCGAAGTGGCCAGGCAATGTGTGGTGCCATTCTGAGTAATACTTCCCGTTCTGCCAGTGCTTCTTTCACCAGTCTGAACTCATAGTGTTCCAGATACCGCAATCCGCCATGAATCAACTTACTGCTGGAGGAGGAGGTGGCGCCAGCCAGATCACCCATTTCACAGAGCCCCACCTTTAACCCTCTTCCAGCAGCATCAACCGCTACACCAACACCATTGATACCACCTCCGACCACAAAGAGGTCAAAGGGTTCAGACTGCGGGGACATACTCATTATTATTCACTCCCGATAATCAACGAACATGAACGAAAATATAGCAACTATTGTGAGCTTATAGTGTGAAGCAGCGTAAATCCAATAAAAATGACAAAAAAAAGGAACAACCGCTAAAAAAACAGTTGTTCCTTTATTGTTCTTCTGGAAATCAGGTTCTTTCAATACCAACAATGCGTGGGCTGATCAAGAATAAACGAACCTGCTTATTTTTTTGCACCTTGTCAGCTTTAAACAGCTCACCAAGAACCGGTAAATCACCCAAAACAGGCACTTTGGTGGAATACTCATTTTCGGTTTCTTTATAGAAACCACCTACCAGCAGACTTTCATTCTCATTCACTATGGCTTGAGTGCTGATAGAACTATTCTTCACCGATGGCAGAGCTTGCCCACCCCCTCCTTGATCACCTGAGCCATCCTGAATATTGATGCTCATATGAATTCGCCGACCAAGATCTTCCTTGACGATACGGGGAGTAACCTGAACAACAGTACCTGAAGTAACCGGGAAGAGTTCGGCGTCTTCATTGCTGGCAACAGAAACATAAAAGGTGCTGCTACTGTCCAGAACAGCCTCAAGGTTGTCCAGCGTCAGAATGGATGGCTTGGATATCACTTTTAGTTTGCCCTCCTCTGCCAGAAGATTAACCCGGGCATTGAAGTTACTAAAATTGGCCTGAATGATGGTGGAGTATGAGGGTAACCGGCTGCCGTCGGCATCCGGTGTAGGGTTAAACTGGAAATCACTGGAAGTATCACCGGCATTCCATTCCACGCCCAGAGCATCCAATTTATCGGTATCAATATCAATAATGGAGATACTGACCTCAATCTGCGAAGTGGGTTTATCCAGCGAATTGATCAACTCTTTATACATAGGCATCTTTGATTCAAGATCATGGACAATAATAGCGTTCAATCTCGGATCTGCATTGATATACACCTTTTCAGCTTCTGCGCCCTGGTTCAAAGCGGGGGCATTATTTGCCAGCGCGTCAGCAGAGGTTTTATTTTCACCAGACTGGGTAACACTTTGCACAGGCGCAACAGTTGGGTTGGCAATATTTGTTCTGGTGATCTGTGCCACACCACCGCCGCTGATAATACTTTCCAGTATGGCTGCGACTCCGGGAATCGTTACCTTTTGCCCACGGAACTGAAAACTCTTATTCGTTGCCCAGGCATATTTCAGCCGGAAGGTTTTAACCGTCAGCTTACTCTTCTGACGCTCTCCCTCCTTTTCATCCAGCAGCATAGACGTCTGAGCTACCAGATCAACATATCTTGGAGGACCCGAGACAAATACCAACCCTTCCTTTTCCTGAGCTTTCCAGAAAAACCGCCCATCCCAGATACCAATTTTTTTCAGGGTTGCTTTAAATTGATCAGCACTCAGGTAATTAAGGTTAATAATTCGCTGACTGGCCGCATTGCCGTTATAGACGTACAGCGTGTGCCCATCAAAATACCAGATAAAGCCGTAGATATTGGCCATATGATCGAGAAAATCCACCGGCGTCAGGGGTCCGATTTTACCGTTTACCTCACCGGAAACATCTTCTGCAATAATCGTGGGGACATAATAGCTGGCGGCAAAGTTCTGAATAACATCCACCAGTTTTTCTCCGCCCCCAAAGTAGGCATAAGGTCGGTCACTGAAAGCATCTAATGCGGGTGATGCACTATCGTCAATCTGCTCTTCAGTACTTTGCTCTGCGTCATTATTCCCTTCATTTTTTTCTGACACTGCCTCAGCCAACGCATTGGCATTATCTGACTCAATCAATGGTTGATGCAGTGTCGGATTAAGCTCCGGAAGCTTTTCTAACTGCGGATAATTATAATCAGGCTCGTTAGTAGGAAGAATACTGCCTTGAGTATTAATGTATTCCTGAAGTTGATAATAATCTTCCGGTGTCGGTTTCACGGATGTAGGGGGGAAATCTTTAGCGTTTAAAGGTTGCGATGATTCAACAGGCTTAGTCTGAGATGTTGAGGTACTTACTGGCTGACTTGCAGGCTTAATATCTTCCGGAAAGTAAATCACCTGACCAACGTCAAGGCGGGTTGGATTTTCCATTTTGTTGTATTCAACCAATTCCTGAAACTCAAAGCCATAGTTTCTCGCAATGATTGAAAGCGTTTCGCCAGGGCGCACTGTATGCTTTCTGGTTTGAGGTTCTTCCGAAGACCAGTTTCCGGGAACATCCACTGTCCATACCAGTAAACAGAGAGTAAAAAAATGGATGACTTTTTTAAAGCTCATCAGACGCGTGCCTCCATGCTCATGCCCTAAAGCTTATTCAACAGCCAGAATGAATAATTTTAGTGAATTCAATTTATCATATTGCCAGCCAAGCGTACCTCAGTCTACCAGTTAGATTTGGTTTTATTATTAAAAATGCCGTTTTTTAAAACAAATGCATCGACGTATAAGTTCGCTATAGAGAATTTATAGGAATGGCCGATGACTTTCTCAGTTCTTCCTCTGTTCTTTCAAATTGACTTCAAACAAAAGGGGCAAACCATGGCATCTATTTCTTTCGATAACGGTATTTCTGGTGTTTCACGGGTAAGCTCTGAGATTATTGATAAAGACTTTCCAAAAACCAAATCTTCTATGAAGCCCTCTGGCGAACATGTTCCTGCTCAGTTCTGGAAAATACTGGAAATGAACCGGACCTTTGCTAATCGGGAATTAATCTTCGCCACCAATGTTGCCGGTAAAAATCTGACTCTTTCGCCGGAAGAACACCACATGATGACCGATATGGCGATCTCTGTATTAAGTCGCCATATCAAAGACGGGCCAGAAATCAGCCCTGCACTGGCCATACTTCAGGAATCAAAATCCCTGCAAGAAGAGTTAATGATGAGCCGCAACGTACTACTCGCAGGCTAAAGGAGCAAAATCATGGATAAGCAACTGAAGAGCTGGATGATGTCACAGGCAGCCTATTATCTGGAGTATCTGCAACCGAAAAAATCCATTGCCCTGCTCGAAGCCCTGCGCCGACTGGATCGGAAAAATCCTGACATTTATCGCATGCTTAGTTATGCCTATCTGGAAGCGAAGCGACCTGAAGATTCAATTAAGGCCGCCGATACTTTTGTGAAGTATGCCAAACCCGGAAGGGATGTCCGGGCCATCAAATGGATCAAGGGGCGCGCCCTGCTTCAGAAGAGAAAAGCTGCTGCCGTAGCCCGCTGATCTCCCCTGTCCGGACAGCCCCACCAACCTGGTCAGAAACAGAATGAAAGGGTTAATTCCGGGGCTTAATAAATTAGGTGGAAAAAATGACCTCGTACTGGCGGTTCTGCTGGTCGGTATTATTGGTCTTATCATTCTGCCAATGCCTACTCCTCTGGTGGATTTGTTGATTGCTCTGAATATGGGCATTTCAACCATCCTTCTAATGACGTCTATTTACCTGAAATCGCCACTGGAGTTTTCTTCGTTCCCGGCAGTACTTTTGGTGACGACTCTATTCAGACTGTCGCTGTCCATTACCACAACCCGTTTGATTCTGCTTCAGGCTGACGCCGGTGAAATCGTCTACACCTTTGGTAATTTCGTCGTAGGCGGCAACCTGATTGTTGGTATCGTTATCTTCCTGATTATTACCATTGTCCAGTTTCTGGTTATTACCAAAGGTTCTGAACGGGTTGCTGAAGTCAGTGCCCGTTTCTCTCTGGATGGAATGCCCGGCAAACAAATGAGTATTGATGCTGATCTGCGTGCCGGTTCTATCGAAATGGAAGAAGCGCAGAAACGACGTGAACTCGTCACCAAAGAATCACAGCTTTTTGGTTCGATGGATGGGGCAATGAAGTTTGTAAAAGGTGATGCTATCGCCGGCCTGATAATCATTTTTGTCAATATCACTGCAGGTGTTGCTATTGGTACCACAACAGGTGGTATGAGCGCCGATGAAGCGCTTCAGCTTTATGCGATTCTGACCGTAGGTGATGGTCTGATTTCACAGATTCCTGCCCTGCTGATCTCCATCACCGCCGGCATTATCGTTACTCGTGTTTCTAACGAAGACGCCAAAGACCTGGGTAATGAAATTGGCGGACAGCTGATGGATAAACCCAAGGCATTGATGGTAGGCGGTGGTCTTTTATTGTGCTTTGCACTGATTCCTGGCTTTCCAACCATTACATTTCTGGGCTTATCTGTATTGATTGGCGGCGGTGGTTATCTGCTATTCAAGAAAGCCGATCAGGCCAGAGTTGCCGAAGAAGAAGGCGGTATTCCGGCAATGGCTGCAGCTTCCGAAACACCAACAGAAGCTAAAAGCCGTCTGGACCAGCAAGAAGAGTTCACTCAGACACTGCCATTGATTATTGATGTTCCGACGTCTATTCAGCAAACACTGGACACCAGCGCCCTTAATACCGAGCTACTGAAAGTGCGTAAAGCACTTTATATGGATTTAGGTGTTCCATTCCCCGGTATTCATCTGCGTTTTAATGATTCTATGGCCGACAATACCTACTCAATTCTGCTTCAGGAAGTGCCTGTTGCCGCCGGCCATTTCAAGCCGGATTACCTGTTTGTCAGAGAAACCATTGATCATCTCGATATGCTGAAAATTCCCTATGAACAGGGCGATGAGTTTTTACCAAGTCTTGATACCCTCTGGGTAAAACTGAACCAGCAGAAAAAACTGGAAAAGAACAATGTCAATTTCATGGACTCACCGAAAATCCTGACTTTTCATCTTGCTCACGTATTGAAAAAATACGCTGAGGAGTTTGTCGGGATTCAGGAAACCCGCTATTTGCTCGAAAAGATGGAAGGTACATTCGGGGAGCTGATTAAAGAAGTACAGCGTCTGCTGCCAGTCAATAAAATTACCGAAATATTCCAACGGCTGGTATCTGAAGATGTCTCCATTCGAAACCTTCGTTCGATACTGCAATCGCTTGTCGTCTGGGGTCATAAAGAGAAAGAAGTGGTACAGCTCACCGAATATGTACGATCATCTCTCAAGCGTTATGTCAGCTATAAATATTCCAACGGCAAAAACATGCTGCCCGTTTACCTGCTCGATCAGGACGTTGAAGACACCATTCGCAGTGGTATTCGCCAAACATCGGCAGGCAGTTATCTGGCTCTCGATCCTTCTACTTCCGCCAGATTTGTTGAAAAAGTAAAAAAATCGGTCGGCAAAATTGGTCATCTGGAACACAAACCTGTCTTGATAACCTCGATGGATATTCGTCGCTATGTACGGAAATTGCTGGAGCTGGAAGTTTATGACCTTGCCGTGTTATCGCACCAGGAACTGACCGAAGAGATCACCGTACAGCCATTAGGTCGTATCTCAATCTGAATTCAATTTGGCAAACACATACTGATCGTAAAACTCATTGTCTTTAAAGATGTGCTTCCTAAAAATGGCTTCCTGAACGAAGCCATTTTTTTCAAGCACCTTGCACGAGCCTGTATTATGTGACACCACATCAGCATACAATCGAACAACACCCATTTTATCAAACGCGTATTGACTCACCCAGCCAATTGCTATCCCCATCACCCCATTACCCCAATGATCTTCTGAAATCCAGTAACCAATTTCTGCGGTAAAACGATGTACATCAATCTGAGGAACAAAACCGATTTCACCAATAGCTTCATCATTAAAAGCAATCACAAAACGGGTCTTCGCCTCACGCTCCTTTACGTGCTGTACCCAAGCGCGAGCATGGGCAATAGTGTATGGGTGGGGGAAACTGTCACGAAGGTTACGCGCTATTTTTTCATTATTGCCATGCTTTGCCAGCAGAGGCGCATCGCCATAATAAAATTGTCTAAGACTATAACCATTCCCGAGATCTACACGCATATCCATTGCCCTGACACAAAATTATCAGATAAATCATCGGCGGCGAGCTATTGGGCTTCAGTTCGGAGCGACCGGCGGCATGGGTATTTCGCGTTCAAAATAAAAGCTGCTGCCCGTATTTGAGCTAGCGGGAATAGAACTTAATGCTGAATTATCATAACCAGTCGAGGTTGAACTATCAGAAACTCCATCAGTATTCGTTGATCGATCAATGTATATTTTGATATCAAAAAATGATGAGGGTAAATTGAAAAGCCCCATTATACTTTGTGCTGTCCAGAACACACCGCTGAATGTAGCAAAATTGAGCTCCCCTCTGCCATGGACAAGAGATCCTGAAGCAGCGGCTAAACCAAACAAATGCACAGCGCGATATAAAGCAATAGGGTGTCTCTCAGGAACACTCCAATGTCTTAAAAGAATCATAAAGAGAAATGAGGCCAAAATGGTGCTCGCAGTGGCAGCTATCCCCAGAGGCGAAATAAAACTTTGCGGACAAGTAGAACTTGGAGAGAAAAACCGACACCCTCTTTCATCACTTCCATTCTCACAGTCTTCGGAATTATCACACATCTTTGACACTGGAATGTAAAAGCCATTCCGGCATTCATACAATGAAGATTTCAATTCATCTTCAAATGGATCTCTAAATTCAGAGAAGATACAGCCATTACTTAAATCCTGTTGATATGTTGACCCATTATTCGGTAAACATCGTTTGGACTTTTCTACACAGCGACCATCCTTCAATAATACTGAACCCGTAGAACAGGGTATGGCCAGATATTCACTATCTTCTCTACAGGCCTGAGTTCTGGAAATGGTGAGCGGAAGACATGATTGCCCCATCGGAAAATTTTGACAATTGCGTTCATCTTCTCCCCCCGGACAATCAACGCTCCCGTCACAGACTTGCCAATGGTTAATCATCATTTGGTTTGCATCGGTTGAATTGCTGTCTGCTATCAGTTCACACATAAACAATTGAGAAGACAACCGGTCACTCTCAGGAGTCACTGTTAACGGATCATAGGTTAAGAGACAACCTAACTCGTCGCTGGCATCATCACAGTCATTGTTTCCATCACACCTTTTCTGCAGATCAATGCAACCCTGTTCTTTGCAACGAAATACCTTCAGGTTACAAACATCGGTCGAATCACACTCCATGTTGGCAAAAGTAAATAAACTGACTTTACACATCAAAAAAAATATATATGGCAGATACCTGAACACATCCAAAAACTTCTATGAGTGAGTGAGTGATGCCTTAAATTTGGCATAGAATTAATAAACTACAATAAAAATTTTCATGTGAATTATCGTTATACTTCTTGCTATTCTGCTAACCATTATGTATATACAAAACGTCAGTTTAAATTGTATTTTTACTGAAATATTTCAACTGGTTAAAGAATGAAAATGGTTGGATGCTTTCATGACACTCCAGATCAGGAAACCGAATATTTTCAAATAATCGGATGATCAAAATACAGCCAAATATTGATTCAAGTCGGTATTTTGTTTGTTTTACTTTGCCCTTAAGGGCTGATCATCATACAGTGCAACCACAACAATTTTAAACGATAGGGATAACGAACATGGCACTGAATAACATTCATGATCCTGTGCTAGAAACCAACAACCACTGTGCACACATAGAACTAACTGACTGCCCTAGCAAGTCAGATCGTCATTGGCATCGGTTACAGCAATACTGCAAAAGTGTGTTTGATCTGGCTCAGTTTAAACCTCTGGACGCATCACCATTAGTTAATGCTCAGTCTCAGGATGAATATAATCAGGCAGCGGTTGCTTTAATTAACCGGTATTTTTGTGCGATCAATCATATCAAAGTAGATTTACACAAGCTGTCAGCGACAGACCGGGTAGAAGTCACCTCACATTTATCTGAAGAAGAGGAGAGCTGGCTGAAAGGCATCTCAACACCCGATCAGAATAAACAGGTTCTGGCTCAAGCTCGCAAGGCGTTGGAAAAAGCGCGGTTTTCTATTGAAAACATTGAAGTGACTCTGCCCGAGAAACATCAGACAGCGCTGCATCGCGCCCTCGATCTCTGGCTGGCTACCCATTAATCGTTTTGCCCTGGCGTCAGTTTTATTAATGACGCCAATTCGCTTTCTCATCATCCTTAAATCAACAAACTTACCCGGTCTGTGACGGTCAGCTCGATATTTTCGAGTTTGCCTGTAAACAATATATAATAAGTTAGTCTCGTAATTACGGTCGTTATAATGTCTCAATACGTATACACAATGAACCGGGTGAGCAAAATTGTTCCCCCAAAGCGCCAAATTCTGAAAGATATCTCACTGTCGTTTTTCCCCGGTGCCAAAATTGGTGTTCTGGGTCTGAATGGTGCCGGTAAATCCACTCTGCTACGTATTATGGCTGGTGTTGATAAAGAGTTTGATGGTGAAGCACGCCCACAACCAGAATTGAATGTTGGCTACCTGCCACAAGAGCCAGAACTGGATAACGCCAAAACCGTTCGCGAAGTGGTTGAAGAAGCGTTGAGTGAAATCAAAGATGCTCAGGCACGGTTGGATGAAGTTTACGCCGCTTATGCTGAGCCCGATGCCGATTTCGATAAACTGGCTGCAGAGCAGGCGCGTCTGGAAAATATCATTCAGGCATCCGATGCTCATAACCTTGAACGTAAACTGGATGTCGCTGCCGATGCTCTGCGTCTGCCAGAATGGGATGCCAGTGTCGCTAATCTGTCAGGTGGTGAACGTCGTCGTGTAGCACTTTGTCGTCTGTTACTGTCCAGTCCGGATATGCTATTGCTTGACGAACCCACTAACCACTTGGATGCCGAATCCGTAGGCTGGCTCGAGCGCTTCCTGCTGGAATACCCCGGCACTGTTGTGGCAATCACTCACGACCGTTATTTCCTCGATAACGCTGCCAGCTGGATTCTGGAACT
This sequence comes from Endozoicomonas sp., assembly GCA_965199185.1. Taxonomy (GTDB): domain Bacteria; phylum Pseudomonadota; class Gammaproteobacteria; order Pseudomonadales; family Endozoicomonadaceae; genus Endozoicomonas. The sequence continues at coordinate 260,893 of CBDAQW010000013.1, forward strand.
GGATCGTGGTTACGGTATCCCATACGAAGGCAACTACTCTGCCTGGCTGGAACAAAAAGAACAGCGTCTGGAACAGGAACAGAAGCAACAGGATGCCCGCCGTAAAGCCATGGAACACGAACTGGAGTGGGCTCGTTCCAATGCCAAGGGTCGTCAATCCAAGAGCAAGGCTCGTTTGCAACGTTTTGAAGAGATGCAGTCTCAGGACTTTCAGTCCCGTAATGAAACCAATGAGATCTATATTCCACCTGGCCCACGTCTGGGTGACAAGGTCCTGGAATTTAATCATGTTTCCAAAGGTTTCGATGGTCGTCTATTAATTGATGACCTGAGTTTCTCCGTTCCAAAAGGCGCTATTGTCGGTATTATCGGTGGTAATGGTGCCGGTAAATCAACCCTGTTCAAAATGATCATGGGCGATGAACAACCAGATGCTGGCTCCATCGAACGTGGTGAAACCGTGAAACTGGCCAATGTTCAGCAAATGCGTGATGAACTGGACGACAAAAAGACAGTATGGGAAGCGATTTCCGACGGTCAGGATATTCTCCGCATCAATAACTACGAAGTTCAGTCTCGCAGCTATATTGGACGCTTTAACTTCAAGGGCGGTGATCAGCAGAAGCGTGTTGGTGAACTCTCTGGTGGTGAACGTGGTCGTCTGCAACTGGCTGCCACGTTGAAAGAAGGCGGCAATGTTCTGCTGCTGGACGAACCCTCCAACGACCTTGATGTAGAAACCCTGCGTGCACTGGAAGAAGCCTTACTGGCCTTCCCAGGTTGCGCCATGGTGATTTCTCATGACCGCTGGTTCCTGGATCGTGTTGCAACTCATATTCTGGCTTACGAAGGCGATTCGAAAGTCTCTTTCTTTGAAGGAAACTACACAGAGTATGAATTATCATTACCCAAAAAAGACGATAATCATCCGCATCGCATGAAATATAAGAAAATTGATGCTTAATCAAGCTGGTTTTCGGTCATACCCATAACTGTGGGTATGGCTGCTAAAATCTGCAAATCAGAGGGTCACGCAGCCCTCTTCACACCTTCGCCATCCAGCAACATTTTCACATAGTCATTTATGACATTTTTTGTGCGGAATGATTTTATAAGGCGGTAACGCTGAAACCCCTGATATATAAGGGTTTTTAGGTTTGGATAACGTGTCGGTAACGCCAATAAAATCTTACTGAAGCGTTACCGAGAGAGATTATCGGAAGTTATGCTGCCTCAATTTTACCAATAAGCCTTTTGGCCTCTTTAGTGATTTCACTTGCGTAAGTTTGATTTCTATTTAGAAGAGGCTGCACTGTTTTAACAACTATTCTGTCAATCTCTCCGGTCTTGTAAGCTTTTATAACTTTATTCACATCAGGATTAGTAGAAAAGGAAAAAATATTTTCATTGGAGGACTCTGTTTTTTTCTCAGCTTTCTTAGCAGTCTTTTTGGGTGGATTGTCGTTGCCATCTGGTTTGGGAGAAATAGGTTTTGATTCTACTCCAATTTCTTTTTCATTAGTGACTTCAGTTGACTTTTGAGCGACTTCATTTTTATTACTGGAGAAAGCAATCATAGCTATCAAATCAACAACCAGACTAGCTAGAATCATAAATACATTGAAAAACAATATGCCTTTTTCGCTTCCAAAGATTGAGATAAATAAAGTGTCGAGACCATTTGGAACGGGAAGCTCTTTTAATTCATTCTGAAGGCTTTTTATCTCAGCGTACAGTGGCTTAGATCTAGTAATAAAATCACGCTCAACGAGTTTTTTGGCTGATTCTAGCTTAAGATCTATTTGGGTTTGGATTACTTCTCGCTGCTTTAAAATTGCAACATTTGAATGAGTGCTTTTAGTTAAAAAGAAGAAAGAACCAGCAATAGAGAAACCAAGTACGATTGTCAGTAAAGCTGCATTAAAAAAGCTTTTACCTAAACTCTTGTTTTTAATTGATTCTGAGAGTTTTGAAGGAATATTGATCGTTACATATAGCTGAGCCAAAACAAGCATAGAAGCTAATACAAAGCCGCCATTTTCAAAGAAGAATAAGCCTGTCAAAAGAAGAGATAGCGATACTATGAGGTATTTGATAACCTCTGAAATTTGGTTAGATATATCTGTAGGATTAGCACTATTAAGTGCTGGATTTAAGTTTGTCATTATTATTATTACCTTCGAAGTAGTTAATGGCAGGCAACGAGGGAGTCAAAGGTCAGAAACAATGATCTGACTGAGTTATTTAATCGGTAGCTACTCCGATCTATTTCACTCCCCCCTCGTAACCGCCAAACACAAAGGAGTGAATAACTCTTATAGATAAGTATCTCAGAATATTAATCACCACTCAATATAGAAAAACAAATAATCAAGCATTATTTTACTGAATTGTATTATTATTTTTATATAAAAAGGAATCGGAAAACTTAAATTTATTCGGTAGCTACTCCGATCTATTTCACTCCCCCCTCGTAACCGCCAAACACAAAGGAGTGAATAACTCTTATAGATAAGTATCTCAGAATATTAATCACCACTCAATATAGAAAAACAAATAATCAAGCATTATTTTACTGAATTGTATTATTATTTTTATATAAAAAGGAATCGGAAAACTTAAATTTATTTATTGAATCGCACTCTAAATTCATTTTCTATTTACTACTAAATAATAGTGACTTTTAAATATGTTTAGTTGTATTTTTCATTAATAGATATTCATCATCCAAATGTCATGATGGTTCGAAAGGAAGGAGCTGAAAGCAATGGGTCTAAAAAGCCAAAAATAAATAGAATAGTAAATTGAATTCTATTTTGTGTTTTAGAACTACTATAAGAATTTATTTTTTAAAATTAAATTCAATTAAAAATGATCCGCAAGGATCATAACCCTTGAATTCAATATTATATAAAAGAGATATAAAAACTCTTTAAGAGAGTTTTAAAAGGGTGTATTAGAAAAATCAATCAATGCCTTATATAATAAGGAAAACTGGAAGATTTTGCACCAAAACTTATAACAGTAATCGCTACGAAAAATAATAGGAATCGCTAAGTAAAATAACAGTAATCGCTACGAAAAATAACAGGAGTCGCCATCGAACAATAAAAATATCATAAAATAGTAATCTTACTAAAATTAAACAAAATAGTAATATGTTAGCAATATAGTAGTAATCGCTATTAGAAAACCTAAAGGTAACTGGAATGAGTCGTTAAAGAAAAGTATGTCATCATTATGGTTTTTAGATAGGGATGATTTGGTAATAATAAAGTAATATATAAGGAGTCGCTAGATGACTCCTTTTTTCTCGTTAGCTATATTAGGTGCTTATCTTCTGGAGATATAGGCGAATTCAACTTTTTTATTTGCATTGCTTCTGCCATAAAACTCTTTTACCAATCTAATATCCCAGTCATTAAATAAATTAATTGCTTTTAGAGCTTTTCTTGTGCGAGACCTATACACATTTTTTATTCCAAGTTCAGACTCGTTTTCTTCTGATAAATCATCGAAACCGTCAAACACCTTAGAGCAGATGGTATCGAGCCTAATTTTTTTTTCAGCTTTGCCATTTTGCTTTACTCTGTTTGATAAATATCCGTGTATAATAACTGACTCAGCATCTTTTAGTTGCTTAAATGTATCCATGTTTTCAAAGCTAAACTGATTAGATTTAGTTCCGAGTATTGCAGATGCACTCTTTGTATTTATTGATATTAATAATTCACCTGTATCTTTGTCAGTACTATATGTTAATAACCTCATCGATGATCTTACTCCATTATCATTAATAAAAAGAGTTACACCTGAGAGTCTATCTAAGTAATCACACAGCCTTTTATACGATCCACCTCCAGTACTAAGATTGCAGGTTTTGTTTAGAGCTGTTGCTGTGCATCTGACATAAATAAATGGCTCATGATTCTGTTTTTGCTCAATCACAGTCACATCTTCTATTGTGGACACATCATGATTATCATCCAATGTAAATATCTGATTCCTTAGTGTGTTAGCAACACTGGATTTAGCTGTATTTTTAATAGTTCTACTGACTGTTGAATTAGTACAGAGACAAAGAATGCCTTGAAATATTCTTCTATCTTTTGCTGTTAGATGATCATAACTTTTAATTTTCATTGTTATATTGTTGTGAGTATATTCTTTCTCATACACTCGCCCTTTCTTGTCACCTTGCCAAACTTTAAATATATTCATAATCTCTATCATTTCATCATTTTTGATTGCTTCTTTGATGTTTTTCGTTTGTTTGGGATTGATTTTGTCGTTATTATTATTCTTCTTCATTCCTTACATTAAACCCTTTGTTTATAATTCTTTTTGTTTTATTCTCCTTTGGAGGTTTTGCATCACTCTTTTCAATGATTTCAAAGTGAAAGCCTTCCGTTCCATATTTCTTGTCAGAAACCCTTTTATACAAATAATTAGCTTTACTATTTGAGAAATTTTCTTTGACTAGTTTTAAACTGCAATAATTAGAAACATCTTCGAACTTTATATCAACACCATGTTCTTTTAACTGATCTTCTGTTGCTGGTAGCATTACTGCCAACCATTTGGGGTCACAGCTTAATACAGATGATCCTCTGGATGAATGAAGGGCAGCAACACCATGTTTTTCTGCATCCTTGTTAGTGTGATGTATAAATAATATAGAGCTTTTAGTGTCTTTTATTATTGATCTCATTGCATCAAGAATTTCATTCATAGCTTCATCGGACACTTCATTTTTATTATGAAAGCATCTGAGTGTGTCAATAATAATTAAATCAAAGCGTTCAGCATAATATCTAATGTACTGAATCCAGTATTCACTTGTTATATCTGGTGTCTCATTATATAAGTCATTAATTACAAACTTTTCAGATATATCATCAAGATCAGTTTCAGTTAATCTATTTAAAAAATAATAATCTTTATGCCAGCTTGGACTCTCAGGGTCTTCGGCAGGGAAGTACGCAACCCTTATTCTTTCTTGATTACCTTTTAGTCCTGACACAGTAAAAGTGTAGCCAGCAGCTTCAAGAGCAGCCTGATAAATTAAAGTTGACTTACCTACAGATGCAGTACCGCTTAAATTTGCAATAACTCCTCTAGCTAGTCCCTGTAAAATCATTTCTGTGGGCTTAGGTTTCTTTCTAGCTCTTTCTTTTAAATTCCTTTGATTTTTTAGGATGTCAGTAATTTGAGGAAGAGCTGACTTATTATTTGAATTTTCCATCATCTCTTTTTAGTTAACCCCTTTTCTGTTTTAATTGACTTGTAATAAGTTCGAAACGTACTCAATTGGATGTTTAATTCTGTTTCCTTTATAAAGGCTTCATGCAACTGGGCGTAGCTATATTTTTCTTCACGCAATGAATATAATTCTTCAAAATGATCCCTTACAACATCAATAGGCTTGTAGAGATCTTTAGGCTTTTCATTTTTAAGAAAATCTTTAATAGCCATTATTTGGTGTCCTTTTTAAAATCTGTGTAATATTTTATAAATGTATTTTTGGAAAAAGTAAGGCCGGACTTTACTTCAATAGCTTTATGAAGCTCTCCATAAGTAAATCCTTCTTCTTGAAGCTCAATAAGCTCACTTAAGTTATCTTTTATTATTGAGTGAATAGATGGTTGCTTATCTTTGTTTCCTAGTATCTCTCTTAATGACATCATTAACCTCTTTAGTTTATAGTTGCTATATATGTACAATACATGTCGCATATATAACTCCAATCGTCATATTATAATCGAAACTAAAGGGATTATTTAAATTAATTTAAGTAAAAACTGGACATCAAAAATAAAGAAAGGTATACAAGACAGAAATAATTAGAATGAACGAAGTAAAAAAGATTTAAATTATTTTTAAAATAAAAATATCACAGCATTTGCATGGAAATTATTTAAAATATCACAACAATTGCATAACAATGAGTTTTAAAAAAGTGGCACAGGTGGTGACATCAACCGCCACCTTTTCGAAAATAATATGCGGAGGATTTTTCACCCTTATCAGGAAAAATAACTCAAATTTTCCGTATATCATCCCACTTTCTTTAAGTGCTTCAATGCCAATAACTCTAAATAACTCACGACAACATCCATGTTATTTCCCTGTATCAGGGTTGCAGGAATTTGCTGAAAAAAACTGTTTTCAGTATGCATCCAATTCCGCATATCTTCATCGTTATTGTTCGTGATCTGGATCAATGCTGAATGAATCCTGAAGAGATCGAACTGACGTTGTTCTGTGGAATTGTTGAGCGTAAGCTGTAAAGAAATCTGAGCTTGCTGGAAGGCGTTTTCGAAGTATTCCTGCTCAGTCATATCTTTAATCCTTCAGTGTTCTGTATGTTTATTTTGAGGGCTTGTTTGAGCACAATCAAGGGTATTTCAAACATAGGGTTATTTATACTGCTAATTTTTGTATTACTTATACAGTAATAATTAAACTGGAGATTCACCTAATGGAAAAAGTTGATCCTGTAATAGTGGACTTTCTGGATTTTCTTGAAGAAGACATAAAGGAAAATCCTCAAAGATTAAAGCCTGTATCTCAAGAGCTTGTTGCAGAAGTAAAAAGCCTTGTTGATCGTATGGATATTGATCTGGATGAATCACTCCCAGAAGAGTGAAAACATTGATATTTACTGCCATATTTTTATATGTGTTGAGCACAATAAAACAGGAGGCTTTGCCTCCAATATATTAACGTTGCAGGCAGGCGTTTAAAAAGTGGTGAATTTGTTGTATACCTTCAGAGCCTTCCAGCATTATGTCCAGTGGCTTACGTTCCTGTAAGTCGTAGTTTTTTAAGTGTATCCAGCCATACAGTAGTTCTTCATTATGTGGGTACAGATATCTGAGAGCTTTGTGAATGCTCATTATGTCCTGCATTATTGCTAGTCTACCCTCAGATTCAGCAGGTAGCAGGACGGCCTGCTGCTCTTGAGTAAGCTGCCATTTCCTAAAAATCCGGGCTGTTATGTCTTCAACCGTCTCTAGTTCTTTTGTCATGTTTTGCTCCTTGCATGTGCTTCGATAATAGCACTTAAATTGGGTTTATGAACTGAGCTTTCTAGAGGAAAGTTATTATCTTAAATTAACTTGACGAATGGAACGTTAAACAGCTTTTAAATGGAACTCTGTTCTCGCACAAACGCATAACGAAAAATTGGTAACTACTCACCTCTTGCAGGCAAAAGTGTTCAATTTAAAAGTGGTTCCCTTGATTATACTGTCCTCTAGCCAGCTAGCTATGGCCTAAAAATCCAAGGAAAGCAAACTAAAGAGTAATAATGAGGTTTTAATTATCAATTGCCACAAGACTTCTTTCTCCACGTTATTGTTACGAGCTGAGAATCAATTAGAAATATATCCAAACCGATCTAGACATCATGTGTCGTATAGTGTGATAATCTGTTCGTTAACACAATGAAGTGTTAGTGAACAAATTATAAAAGATTGATTGAGTCTAAGGAAAGTAGTAGTGACAGAAACATTCAATGTTGGTGTAATTGGCCTTGGTGAGCAGGCTTGGGATAACATACTGCCAACTCTAGCAATGATGAAGGCTGTGAATATACAATGTGTCTCTGATATATGTCAAACAGCACTTAAAAATGCCTCACGAAATTATGGAGCAGTTCCATATATTAATTATCGTGATATGTTAGACAAGGAAAAAATTGATTTCATAATCGTTGCAAGCCACCCTAATGTCCATCGTGATGTACTATTGGACACTCTTCCTATGGGGATACCTACTTTCGTAGAAAAGCCACCAACTTTACATACAGAAGAGTTGAATGAGCTAATTAGTCTAAATAAAAGATTTAAAACAAAAACTGCTGTTGGCCTTAACTTTATTTTTGCTGAACCAATGAAAACGCTGAATGAAATTTTGCAAGATCCTGATTTTGGAGAAATTCAGTTCTTAGAAGTTTCACACTTCGGTAATAAGCCAGATGAACCAATGTGGGGGCTAAATGATTTGTCATGGTCTTTTTTACTATCTCAAGCAATACATCCACTTGGCGTAATTTTTGGGTTTGGCCACAAATCAGAAAAAGAGCCGTATGTTAGTGCGTACTCTACTGCTATGGGTGTAGGCTATAAAGCTAGTTTAGAAATGATTAATAGTTACTCTGGGAAGAGCTTTACTGCTGAATTGCTTTCAATCTCTACATCTCCATTTTTTCAATGGAGCTTAAGAATGATTAGTACAAAGGGAGTTATTATTGATATTAATTCGCTGTGGGAGATGGAAGTTTACTCAAATAAAAATGAATCTTCATTAATAAAAAATAAAAAATGGTGGAGAGAAACATGGAAGCCTAGCCCTATCTCAGGAGGCTTTAAAAGAAATGGCTACTACTATCAGTTTGAAGATTTTATTTCTAATATAAAAGGCAATACAGATAGTATTTTTTCTATTGAGAGATGCAAAGGTATTTATGATGTTATGGAAGCCATGCAGACAGAAATAGAAAAAAACAACCAAGTAGAAAGAACAATCAAATTAGCAGTTTGATAAATAAAATCAATTATATCCTATAGTGTAAGATCAGAAATATAAAAAATAATTTCAAGTATGATTGAGCATTTTTTACCCTTCACTAAGGCGCTTACACTGATATTTTAAAAGTTCACTTCAAATCGGTGTGCTGAATATAATTTTATGATCCTTAGGGTTATTTTTAATCTCTGGGGATGAGATCAAGACGATGAAAAAACTAGAAAATAGATTTATTAATATAGACCAAAATGATATTGACTCTGTAGTTTATTCTATAGGCTGCAATGAGCTATCTGGAATGGCTACTGTTGTTAAAACCTATGAACATGCTTTAGAAAATCACTTTCATGTGAATCACGCTTTAGCAGTATCTAGTGGTACTTCTGCTCTTCATTTATTATTGTATATGTACGACGTTAAGTCTGGCGATGAAATCATTTTACCATCCTCCGCACCAATTATGTCTGTACTACCAATATTAGCTGTAAATGCAACACCAGTTTTTTGTGACAACAATAAAGATGATTTTTCATTTGATATACGAGACTTAAAAAATAAAATAACCACTAAAACAAAAGCAGTAATAACTGTACCAATGTGGGGTTATCCCACCTCTGAAGAGGAGTTGTACTCATACTTAAAAAGCGAAGGAATACCTTTGATAAACGACGCGTCTCACGCTCATGGCTCAAGAGTTAATGATAAGTATATTGGTACTGTCTGTGATGTATCATTTTTTAGTACACAGGAAAGAAAATTAGTCTCTACTGGAGAAGGTGGCTTTATACTAACCGATGAAGAACACATTGCTAATAGAATAAAGGAAATTCGTGATTTTGGTAAACCATTTCGGGAAGGTGAAGAGTGGTTATCACGTAAAAATCAATACGGTTATTTATTCGGTCTCAACTTTCGCTTACCAGCAATGTCAGCCGCATTAGGTATTACACAATTAAATAAACTTGATGATAAAATTAAAGTTAGAGTTAAAAATGGTGACTTAATACGTTCAGCACTTTCCTCTATATCATGGCTTACAGAGGTCGAATATGATAAATCTAATAAGCACAATCATTATTCTTTAGTTTTCAAATGTAGTCATGAGACACTTACGGCCAAAGAAATTGGTAAAGTTCTATCAGATAATAACATTATTTCAGATACCTACAGATTTGATATTAAGCCGTTGTACGAGCTTCCGATATTAGAAATCTATAAATCAAACTGTCCAAACTCAGAGAGAATACTTAAAGAAATTATTACCTTGCCTGTACATGAAGGAATGAGTACTGAAGATATTGATAGAGTAATTAATACTCTAAGAAATATCGATAGCTCTACACCTAATGACACACAAAAACGAGTATACGTATTTGACTTGGACGACACGGCTGTACTTAGTAATGAAAAATCTAGTCCAACAGACGAGCTTGTTGATATATTAAATAAAAATAATGACACGGCACATTTTTCTGTAGCTACAGGAAGATCTTGGCACCATGCAAAAGATATAATCCGTAAGTTAAATATTACAAATCCTTGTATCATTAGTGGTGGGACACAAATAATTGATCCAGTAAATGAGACCCTTCTTTGGGAGAGAAAAATTGAGCATGAAGATGCTAGGCTCATTTTTGAGTTGGCAAAGCAATATAATAAGAAAATTTCTTATGTTGATGGCTTGAATACACAAAATATTAAAGAAGTTGATGAGTATCAGACTCATATTCAAGCAAACACTGTCTATTTGCTCAACATAAATCAGGATGAAGCTGATGAAGTTTTGAATAAACTTTCTTCTTCAAGCAATTTACACGCTGCTATCACAAAATCTTGGATTAATACTGAGGTGATAGACCTGCACATCACTCATAAGAATGCTACTAAGGGGGCTGCATTGGAGCAGCTTGCTAAAAGACAAAATTATAATTTAGATGATCTAATAGCTATTGGTGATGGTCTTAATGATATTGATTTTTTAAAAAAAGCAGGTTTTAAAGTTGCAATGGGAAATGCAGAAGAAGAGCTTAAAATGCTTGCAGATAAAGTTATAGGCTTAGTTACTGAGAATGGGTTAGCAAAGTTTTTTGAGGAAGAGTTCAATGTTTGATTATGATGAACAAAAATCTACTTTTATAGATATGCTTGAAAATTATCAGGCAAAAAATGAAAGCAAACAAAAGATCAAAAATAAATTTATTGATTTTGTAAAAAGCAACAATGACTGTTTTTCTAGAGATAATAGTCATGGGCATGTTACAGCTTCTGCTTGGCTAATAAATAACCAAAAAGAAGTATTACTAACACATCATAAAAAGTTAAATAAATGGTTGCAGCTTGGAGGCCACTGTGACGGTGATCCAGATGTTATAGGCGTGGCAATCAAAGAAGCAATCGAAGAGTCTGGTATTACAGATGTTGTATTGAAAGAAGGTTCTATATTTGATATTGATATTCATGAAATACCTGAAAATAAAAAAGACATTGCCCATTTACATTATGACGTAAGATTTTTGCTCTACACAACTACTAAAGATTATACTGTTAGTAATGAGTCAAATAATCTTAAGTGGTTCACAAAAAAGCAATTATTAACTGGAGAATTAGATTTAGAAAGCTCTGTGATGGATATGGTAGAAATTTGGACTAATTAGATTCACAGACAATCTTATTCTGAAGGTTTTATTTCCACTAAAAAAATGAAATCAAAGTCTTCAGATCTTTTTTTTAAATATTGGTTTTTATATGGACTTTACTTGGATATTAGTTGTTGGAAGCTTAATTGGTGGTCAATTGGTTATCAATAGAAATAAATATGGCTACGCCATCTGGGTAGTGGTTAATATACTTTGGGTTGGATATTATTTTTCTCTATCTTTGTTTTCTTCTTCATTTTTGTTTGGAGTCTATTTAATTCAATCCCTATGGGGATTATACAAGTGGAATGAAATCAGCAAATAGGAAGCTGCAATACGTATAAGCTTACACTTCTTCATCAGAAGTTGAGCATCTTAGACTACCTCAGAGCTTGCTCAGAGGTAGTTCATTTTTATCACATTAGTTTTTCCCCTACTTTTTCTTATACTTCTAAGCTAACGTCATTCTCCTTCTCTAGGTTACTCCTTCTAGTCATTTTGTGCTCAATATTGTGTGCGCCAAGATGATTAGTTTCTTGCCCTTTTGTAGTTTCTTTGTTTTTCCATTTTTCTTTAAGTTCTTTTCTGTATTGCTCAATAATTGGTTTAAGTTCCTCGTTCTTAACTTCAACGAAATCATACTTTGCTGCGATACGGCACATTTTATCCAAGTACTCAGGTGAACCATTAATGCTTACTGAGTTCTTAAAATTAGCAGCAGCCATCAAGAATCCTGCCTCAAGAGAATTCGTGTCTTCTATGGCTTTGTCCTCAAACTCAATACGAGAGCCTTTGTCTGTAAACATTGTTTCGTTATTGGTTTTATATTCAACCCCGAAGTCTGTCATTTCAGCATCCAGATTCTTGAAAATATC
>CBDAQW010000014.1:0-115981 GCA_965199185.1 Endozoicomonas sp.
GTCATCATCAGGAGCTCTGGAGCAAAAGAAGATGGTTATGGTGATGCTCAGGCGGGTAAATACGAAATCCTGTGTGCATGGTGATGATGATGTTGTACGTACCTGTTTAAAAGTAATGGCTTCCGGATATCGACCTGAAGTGTGTAAAAACGGCATGCCAACAACATTGTCTCTGGTGATGCAACACTGTATTGATTGTCAGTTTGGTGGCGTTGTTATGAGTTACACAGGTTTAAAAGATAGCCGTATTCAAGTTGAGTATGTGCCGGGACAACCAAAGGGTGCCGTTTCCGGACTGGCCGGTGTAACGCCTCATCGTTACATTCTCACCCGGAACCAGGAGCATGCGGTAATAGAACATGTCCCCGGTGATGTTTCACGGTTTTTTTTATCTTGAGAGTCAAGGGGAACATAAAGCCGCTGAAAAGCTGACAACACTGACACCTTCTGAAGAGCAAACACTTCCGGAATCAACAGCGCAGGCGCTTTATAGAATCATTATAAAACTGGAAAACCTGTTGCTATGCCCTGTGGATGTGGAGTTTGGGGTTGGCAGGCAGAATGAAATCCAAATCCTTCAAGTCAGACCGGTGACTCGTTTGCAGGGCGGGGCTCAGTTTTCAGTGGCTCCCCCTTCTCAATCGATTGCCCGGGGGACAGTGGTCAGCGAAGGATTGTGCCAAGGCTCGATTGTACCGATCAAGGTGGGGGATATCCCGGAAAACCTTCCCGACAATGCCATTATTGTTGCACATCACGGTGAAGACTGGATGTTGCTACCGGAAACTCTGAAGAAAGTCAGCGGTTTTGTATTTGAGCAGGGAGGAACGGGAGATCACGTAGCCATTACACTTCGGCAGGCAGGTAGACCCTGTATTATTACTGATCAGAAACCCGCTATAAAGAGAGACATGATTGCAACACTGGCCTGTGGCGAGTTTAATGGTCAGTCCGGCGGTTTTCTGCTGGAAGGTAAGCAAGCGTTCGAGCAGTACCAGGCAAATACATTGCCAGTTGCCACCTCTGACTTCAGTGCAGCCATCTCCAGAAACCAACATTGGCAACCGACAGATTGTGATGGAGTGAGGGTTGATCACCAGTTTAAGTGGCTCAATAGTCAGAATACCCGACTACTGCAATATTTTGACCGGGATGGTTTGATAAACCGATGTCTTTCGCCAGAAGGTACCATTCTGGTCAGTATGTCCCCTCAGCGGCATCAAATTTTAAACGCACTTAACGATGAAATTGCACACTTCTTTGCGGATACAGATGCACTGTTGAAGGGATACGGGAATTATCTGAATGCAGGCACAGAAGGCGAGAATACGCTGCCCAAAATTACAACCTATCTTGAAAGTCTGGAAAATCTGAAAACCCGCGTCGGCGAGATCAAAGCAAAGGTGAACACCGGGTTAGAACGAATAACGGAAGGGTTCGCTGAAAATAATGAATTGTTACACAATCCTGCTAATTTCAGCCAATGGCAAATGGACTGTCAGGATTTAAAGAACCATTTGCAAGCACTATCCCAACCCCAAACAGCGGATCAAGTGCGTTCGGTACACGATATTATTTTTCTGGTACATAAAAGCTTTGTGGATATTCTGGCCGATGTTGCCAGTGCTTCAGGACAGGGGGTTACTGAACAAAAATCGGAAGTCGTCACTTTCGTTAATTTCAACACCCCGGGAATGGCAAAATTATTGGATGATCAGTGCGCTGCTGTGCTGGAAAATTATGGCAACAGAAATACTGTCCTGAATATGGATGGGGTCAGCATCATCAGCACTGATATTAACCATCATAAAGGCGTCATTGAGTTAGTGGACAAAGGTGCGGGTAGTCAGGGAAGGCTGATGCGCGTAAGAATGATAGATAATTTAAACGACAATCCAACATGTCCAGAAGGAAAATTCAAACGATTCCTCTGGCTGGCGTTATTATTAAACAATATCGGGAAACAGGACCCATCTCAAGGTGTGCAAATAACACTTAATGAGGAGATGAATGAGATTATCGTTGAAATTAATAATATTCCTGATATTGAACACATGAGGGAGCAATTAGCCACGGTGATTGACGTTATGATTCACTCTTCAGATAAAGATAAAGCCTTCTCCAAAGTGACTAACGGTCTTGCCTCAGTAGATAACTTCCCAGTGCTCCGAACCTATCTTAAGCGCATTCAAGATGCTAATAGCCGAAGCATGTATAAGGCATTAATTTTTCACCTGGTGCTTTCAAAAAGTGGTTTAAGTCATACTCTTAAAGCCTTTTTTCCAAAGAATAGCGATGAAGCTCAGCTGATCAATTTTGCTCAAAAAGTTGCCAGTCTGGACAGAAAAGATACGTACATTGTTGATTCCAAGCAGTCTTTCCAGTGCGATGCCGAACAAATTCGCACTCTATTGATAGTAAAACCTGAGAAGGTGTTGGACTCCGTAAAGCAGCATTCTGATTGGCTTGAGAGCAAAGAGAAGGCATTACCACTGGTCACCCTGAATGGAGAGTTACTGAAACACTTATCTCCAGAGTTGAAAAAAGACCGGGACATTGTGATGGCGGCAGCCACTCACAACCCGACAGCGCTAAAGCATGGCGATGTCGTTTTCTGGAATGATCGTGAAATATTATCTGCGGCAGCACATGGTAATTCAATGGAATACTCAATGGGATGTAGAGAGCTAAGCAGAAATGCCGTGTTAGAACTATTCAACTTGCCTGTTAATACCAAAATCCGCATACCATCTAATCTGGAAAATTATTCAAAAGACGCTGAAGTTATACTGGCAAGTGTGAAGCACAACATTAACTACCTGAGTGATGTGGCTGAATCGTTAATAGATGATATGGCGTTTATGAAAAAGGCCATTCAGACTAATGCCAAGGCATACTTATATGCATCGAATCGTATTAAAGGAGATCAGACTATTGCCTCCAGGGCTCTTCAGCTGTTGTCCAATAGCAATAGTCAAGAACTATATAGCGATATTCAAGCAGTATATAGCGATATTCCCGAAGCGTTGAGGCAAACAGATGAGATAAATGCTTTGTATTTTGAAGGTTTGCAGCGCGTACTTAAACGACGGATATATGAGCGTGCGCAGGTTTAGATAAATCCGATGACTGGTGATGATTTCGCAACACCCCATTCAAGCAGCGACAAACGCTACAAGTGACTTTAAAAAATGCTTCCGTTGCAAAACCGGATTGACAAGATGATATGTAGACGTTCAGGTCAAACTCAAACTACGAAGGCTTCCTTTCAGATCGTTTGCTGCTCCCCCTGCTGGATACGCGCAGTCTGACACTCACCACCTGCCGCTTTGCTTTAGGCGGTGCTTCAGGAAATTTTTGTCAATGTCGTTTATCGCACTTCAACTCAGTTTATGGCTATAATCCAACCCAGCCTGAAACACAAAAAAACAGTCTGACAATAAAGCGGGGTAAATTTTGAAACCAGTCAAAGTAGGTATATGTGGACTGGGTACTGTTGGTGGTGGCACCTTCAATGTACTGGTTCGAAATGCGGATACTATTGCCGCACGCGCTGGTCGCCCAGTGATTGTTGAACAGATTGGCGCTCGCAGTGATAACCCTGCCTGTGATATCAGCACCACCTCCCTGACCCGGGACATATTCGACGTTGCCAGCAACCCCGACATCGACATTATTGTTGAAACCATCGGCGGCTACGACACAGCCAAACAACTCATCATAACTGCCATTAACAATGGTAAGCATGTCGTCACTGCGAACAAGGCTCTGATTGCAGAACATGGTAATGAGATTTTTGCCGCTGCCAGAGAAAACAATGTCATCGTTGCCTATGAAGCAGCGGTAGCCGGTGGTATCCCAATCATCAAAAGTCTTCGTGAAGGGCTGGCAGCCAATCAGATCAGCTGGCTGGCTGGCATTATCAACGGTACCGGCAACTTTATTCTCACTGAAATGGGCGACCACAATCGCACGTTTGACGATGTATTAGCTGAGGCCCAGCAGTTAGGTTATGCCGAAGCGGATCCAACCTTTGATGTAGAAGGCATTGATGCCTGCCATAAATTAACCATTATGGCTTCTATTGCGTTTGGTATTCCGTTGCAGTTCAACAAAGCCTACACCGAAGGCATCAGTAAAATCACACCAAGCGATATTCAATACGCTGACACGCTCGGCTACCGGATAAAACATTTGGGTATTGCCCGTCGCAACAGCAACGGTGTTGAATTGCGTGTGCATCCGACGCTGATTCCTGCCAGTCAGGCACTGGCTAATATCAACGGCGTCATGAACGCCGTAGTGGCTCAGGGCGATGCAGTGGGTCAAACTATGTACAGTGGTCCGGGTGCCGGAGCAGAACCAACCGCCTCCTCCGTCATTGCCGACATTATCGACATTGCCCGCACGATCGACGCCCCTGAGACAGCGGTAAAAGCCTTGGGTTATGCCGAACAACCGGCCGATAATGCTCCGACTATTCTGCCAGTGTCCGAGATTGAATCCAGCTATTACCTGCGCATTAATGCCGAAGATCACCCTGGTGTCATGACCGCTGTCACCAAGATTCTGGGGCAACATGGCATCAACATCGATGCCATCATTCAGAAAATGTCCCCAAATCAACCCGGTTATGCCGACATTGTGATTCTGACGCACAATATCCGTGAAACCATTATTGATGAAGCCATTGAGGAGCTGGAACAGTTGTCTGATGTCCAGCCCGGAATTATGCGCATCCGCGTCGAACCGATGGTGTAATACCAAACTGGATGGAGAAACCATTGAAATACATTAGCACCCGGGGGCAGGGCAACCCCCGCTCATTTCAGGATGTTCTGCTAGCTGGGCTGGCAGAGGACGGCGGTCTTTATATTCCGGAAACCCTGCCCAAATTCAGCAAAGATAAAATTCGATCCCTGAAAGGTCTACCCTACAATGAGCTGGCTTTTGAAGTCATCCAACCTTTTGTGAATGGCGAAATCAGTGATCAGAACCTTAAACGACTCATTGATGACAGCTATGCCAGCTTTGCTCATCAAGCGGTTGCGCCATTGCAGCAACTAGATCGTAACCAGTGGGTTATGGAACTTTTTCATGGCCCTACGCTGGCGTTTAAAGACTTCGCTTTGCAATTGCTGGGCCGCCTGCTGAACCATGTACTGGCTGAACGCAATGAAAAAGCCATTGTTCTGGGAGCCACCTCCGGCGATACCGGTTCTGCAGCTATTGAAGGTTGTCGTCATAGCGACCACCTGGATATTTTTATCCTGCACCCTTATCAGCGGGTATCAGAAGTCCAGCGTCGTCAGATGACCAGCGTGCTCGACAACAATGTTCATAATATTGCTATTGAAGGGAATTTTGATGATTGTCAGGACATGGTTAAACAGTGTTTTTCTGATCAATCATTTCTACCCGAAAACACCCGCCTGGTCGCCGTGAATTCAATTAACTGGGCACGAATCATGGCTCAGATTGTCTATTACTTCCACGCCGGCCTCTCATTGGGTGCTCCTGATCAGGAAGTCAGCTTCTCGGTACCTACCGGCAACTTCGGTGACATTTTTGCCGGCTATCTTGCCCGAGGCATGGGGTTGCCCGTCAATAAGCTGATTGTTGCCACTAACAGTAATGATATTCTCGACCGCTTTTTCCGGGAGAATGATTACCGCCGCAGCGAGCTGAAACAGACGCTATCACCCAGCATGGATATCATGGTATCCAGCAACTTTGAACGACTGCTGTTTGATATGCATGAACGGGATGGTCAGGCTTTAGCCGATCTGATGGCAGGCTTTCAAAAAGAGGGTGTCATCAGCGTTAATGACGCTGCCTGGGAAAATATCAGAAATCTCTTCGACAGTTATCGCACCGATGATGAGCAAACCTGTGAAACGATTCGACAACTGCACCAAAACACAGGCTATCTCGCAGACCCTCACACCGCCACCGGTATACGGGCTGTCCGGGAACTGAATGTCGATAGCGATATTCCTGTGGTCACTTTGGCGACCGCTCACCCAGTGAAGTTTCCTGATTCAATCGTTGAATCCGGCCTGGCGGCGCCTGAGCTTCCTGCTCATATGGCCGATCTGTACGAGCGGGAAGAGCGCTATGATGTGCTTGAAAATAATCTGGATGTGCTGAAAAAACACATTATTCACACCCGAACCTGATCACCCAAATGACCCACAAGAAAGTGGGTCATCTTCTTGCTTACTTTTCTAAAGGACGCTCAAGGGTGTTAACGGAGCGAAAAGAGGTGACCAGCTCATCATTTTCTGCTTCATGCGTCTCTATTTCTAATGAGCTACGCGGTGAACGAGCTAACAATGCCTCAATCGAAGGAGTATCTAGCTGATCAGGAGTATATTCTACTTCACTGGAGTTAACGGCTTCTGATATGGGTAAATGCTCTACCGTCTGAATACCGATCTCTGGCTCAACAACCTCCGGTACTCTTGATACAGACCGATACCCTGGTTCAGAAGCCAATATCGATGTCAGAGGATCACTGTCTGCTGATATAAATTCAAATGATTCTACAATATCAATGAAGGCTTCCCAGTCAGCAAAGTCTAAATTTGCAAGAAAATGCTCAAATTCAAAAATATTACCCCCCTCTATTAGAAGTAGCCTGTTTAGTAAAATAGGAATCAGTTCTTTATCAGAGAGATATCTTGTAAACTCTTGATAAAGAATGGGGTATAGCGGATCAGCCAGCATGTTACGGGCCACTCTGAAAAATGAAGACTCATCCGTAAAACGATCCGACAGTTGAACAATAAGTACTGTCATCTGTTGATCGTTCATGCCTTTGAGTATGCTTAACATTCGCTCTAGCCTTTTAATCCAGTCTGATTCATCAGCAGGCTTTAAAGCTTCTTTGTGTTCGTTCGGGTGATTGCCGTCACCTCCATTACTGTTCTGTCGACGACCTTGTCCATTACGCTCAGGTGGCGGTGAGGTTTCTTTGTCGGCATTATCCTGCCCGACGTTATTATTTCGGGAGCCCGTTCCCTTCTGCCTGCCGGATTTTTGTGAACTATGACCAGCCCCAAAAACACTGAGAACCGGTTCTTTTGGTTGCCTTGAAAGGTTCGTCTGGTTGATGGAGCCACTGCTCCAGTCATAACAGTATCTGATGCCCGCCAGAGATAATGTGATCCGGTTGGAGTGATAACCACTCTCCTTACATGCCGCCTCCTTCAAACTGAGCTGGCGGTGACCGATGCTGATGAAACTGCAGGCAGGATCAACAGAAACATCATCAAGAAAACGAAACCGAACAACGTCTTCAGTTTTAGCCGATAACGGGGATAGTGCTATTTTTGCCTGATCACCCTCCATGATAAGCGAATGAGCCAGGCCATCATCTGCTTCGATTCTTGCGATGGATCCATCCTTCAAGCACAGATGACACCAGAGAGCCTCATGTGTATCCATGTGCCAATCAATGTAGGCATCGTGCTTATCTTGCGCCACAAGTTGCTGAGATCCCTCAGACAACCGCCAGTCATAAAGCGTGACATCCAACATCTGCAAGACACTCAACCCGGCAGCAAACGCCTTGGGTGTGGACATTATCGATCCGGAAGTCACAGCGCCCGACCAAGCATGAGGAACCAGAGAGCAACAATAAAAACCAAAAGAAAAACAAAACCAACGGAAAGCACTTGAGATAGTCATGTTCTAGTACTGACTTGCAACAATTGGAGAACATCAATCAGCATGCACGCCGAAAAGTTTAGCTGCCAAAACGAAAATCACCACCACGCAATCCACATTATATGATTTACTATAATGACTCCGATCATGCAGCCAGCAGAATGAATATGAAAAAACTAAAGAATGAAGCAGAGTTGGTTAAGGAAGCACTCAGAGTTGGTGCCATTTATGCGGTAAACCGCAAGGCAGGTCAGTTTGAAGCAACTGATTCAGCCAAGCTGAAAATAGAATACCTGTATAAGCTACTGGTGCATGATGGATTAATTCAGCCTCTGGCCAAGGGCACAGAAACCGAACCTCTGATGAAACATAAGTTGGCTTTATGGATTTCCCGCAACTTGCCCGATAATCACCCCCTAATGAAATAAAATGAGCAACTCAAGCATAATCATGATTTTTTCTGGTGGCTGCCGGAAGCGCAGCTACCTGTAAATACCCGAAACCATCTGAAACTCATCTAAAAATAGCCCAGCAAACAGCGTAATATTTCTGTGACTGACCGAGCCTGCAAACAGATTTTGAATTTCCTCCCTGAAAAAAACATCAGGATTGACTGCGATTCTCAAGAAATAGCCTCTCACTAAACCTTATCAACCCCCATGAAATGCGATTTGATATTTTCAATATATACCGTAGGTCTGCCCGGCCCAGCCTTATGAGCCAGCATGTCATCTTTAGTGATAAACATCCCGGTTTCATTCAGGCCCTCCTCATAACCCACCCCACCAATCAAGACTAAATTGAAGTTCAGCTCTTTGGCGAGCATAACACCTTCTACGTAATATCTGGGCCAAATTGCTGTTTTGTCAGCAAACAGTGCTTTGTATTTATTGAAAACCTCATCTTCACTCTGTTTGATATCTGTCTCTGCTCCGGCCTTTAAATCAGCAATATCATAACTGGTGTTGTATTTATTTTTGATTATCAGATCTCTGTACGAATCAGCCTTTTGTTCCACCAGTGTGCGCAAAGACAGATAGCCATCATTACCTGTCCGACCCTTGACCTGACGCCTGATGTCATCGCTCAGACCATTCCATATAGCATCAAAGAGACAATCTCCGTCATCAATGGTTGGCTTTCTATGGTAGCCATTATCAAGCATAAACCCTTCACTCTTTTGCTCTGCTAACCGATAAAAATTGACAATACCTGACCTAACCTTCATAACTTCTTCTTTGTCTAAGATCAGCGCATTTTTACTGGCAGGGTGTCTCTCAAAATAATCCGGGAATATTTCTTTCAACTGCGCCAGAAGTCCTGCACCTTTTTCAAAATCCTGACGATAAGGCGCACTAAAATATTTTTCAGGGAATGATTCAAAAAAAGCAAGAGCTTCTTCTGAAACACGCCCTGCTGTTTTATTAGCCTTATGCCCAGATTCATTGACTCCAGATTCATTCACCAAAGTGTCGGGAGCAACCTCTTCCACACACCTCTCTGCAATCGACATCCGCCTGGTACTGTTAGGGCTGATACTATTGGTCAGATAATTCTTACAGGCTATGAAAAACGTAATCAACCTGGAAGAGCTTAACCAGTGAACAAAGGAGTGAACAAAGGAAGATGTCTTTTGTTCCTCCGGTGCCCTTGCAAGATGTTCAGGATTCTCTCCACTTTCTGACGTCTGGATGAGCCTGTTATTATCGTTGTTTATTTTCATTGTCTGCTTCCGTGCATTCATCCTTTGTACCATTTATACCCCTTTTTCTATACGCATAGCCAACCCTGGTTTAAAGACAGCGAGAAGTCGTCTGTTATGTTAGTCTAGGCAGACCATCATCACTCTTTGCCCTGATATGTCAGCTAACATTGTTCGTCGTCCTTTTGATCTTGATGCTTGCCATTTTTCTGATGACCTTAACCCGCTGCTGGCAAGAATATACAGCGCACGAGGCATCACCAGCGATCAGCAACTGCCCCGACAACTGAAAGAATTGCACGACTACCGGCAATTAAAAGACATTGATAAAGCCGCCAACATTCTGGCTGAAGCGATTATCAACCAGCAGAAAATTCTGATTGTAGGAGATTTTGATTGCGATGGTGCCACCAGCAGCGCATTGGGCATACTGGCTCTGCGTCAAATGGGTGCCTTTGTGGATTATCTGGTACCAAACCGTTTTGAATACGGTTACGGACTCACACCGGAAATTGTTGAAGCAACGACTCAATATCAACCCGATATACTGGTGACAGTAGATAATGGCATCTCCAGCATCACCGGTGTTCAGGCTGCCAAAGACAGAGGCATGAAAGTCGTAGTCACCGATCATCATCTGGCCGGCCGGGAGTTACCGGACGCTGATGCCATCGTTAACCCCAACCAGCCGGGCTGTCATTTTCCATCAAAAAATCCCGCCGGTGTGGGCATCATTTTCTATGTCATGTGTGCCCTGCGCACCCGCCTGCGTGAGCACGGTTACTTTGATCATCACGCTATGCCGAATCTGGCAGAGCTACTTGACCTAGTGGCTCTGGGCACCGTTGCCGATGTGGTCAGCCTCGATGCCAACAACCGGATTATGGTCTTTCAGGGGCTGGCACGTATTCGCAGCGATCGTTGCCGTCCCGGTATCAAAGCCCTTATCGACATCGCTGGCAGAGATCAGACCCGACTAGTGGCCACCGATCTCGGTTTTGCTCTGGGACCACGATTAAACGCCGCCGGTCGTCTGGATGATATGTCCATTGGTATTGAACTCTTACTCTGCGAGCAACCGGACAAGGCAAGGCAATTGGCTAGCGAACTTGATCAGTTAAACCAGGATCGCAAGGAAATTGAAGCCGGTATGAAGCAGCAAGCCATGGCCGAACTGGAGCAGCTACAACTGGATACACCGGAAAACATGCCCTGGGGGGTCAGTCTGTTTCAGGAAACCTGGCATCAAGGTGTTATTGGCATTCTGGCCTCAAGGGTGAAAGATCAACTACACCGCCCGGTGATTGCTTTTGCCGAAGCAGACAATCCTGATGCCGAACCTCAAATCAAAGGCTCCGCCCGCTCCATTCCCGGTTTTCACATGCGTGATGCATTAGACGCTATTGCCAGAGAGCATCCCGGGCTGATCCTCAAGTTTGGCGGACATGCTATGGCCGCCGGACTCAGCCTTTATAAGGCCGACTTCCAGCGGTTTAAGTCTGCTTTTGATAAGGAAGTTAGAAAACAGCTCAGCGCCAACGATCTGCAGGCAGAAATCCTTACGGATGGCACACTTGATTCAGAACAAATGAACATGGTTACAGCGCAACAACTGCGTGATGCCGGGCCCTGGGGACAGAATTTTCCGGAGCCTCGTTTTGATGGTCAGTTCCAGATCTTGCAGCAAAAGTTGGTCGGTCAAAAACATTTAAAAATGGTATTGAAAGCACCTGATTCTGAATTCTGGCTGGATGCGATTGCCTTCAATGTAGATACACGACACTGGCCAAATCCTGGAATAAAAAAGCTGGATGTCGTGTTTAAGCTGGACATCAACGAATTCAAAGGCCAGCAAAACCTGCAACTGCTCGTTGACTACTTTCGCCCGACTGAATAGTTCGGGCATCCTTAACTACCTGTGTCTTATAGCTATTTATATTGACCGTCGAGACATTATTTCCATTTCATATAACCCATCCTCTTAATCACGACTATATTGCTACGTATTTCTTCATCATGAATAAGTATTAACACCAACAACAAATCTCTTATTCATTTTGATGACCAAAAAATCCGGCATCCTCCACAGGTAAAGACAGCTTCGATTTCACTAACTATACGAGAAAGTTCGTCTATGGGCAGTTTACTGACAGGTCGTTTATTCACAGGAACATTACTCATCTTTTCGCAATTAACTGTGTTTTTCTGGGCTTGCCTGGCTGATGCAACCATGGGTCTCCATCAGTCCGGGGCCTATTCTTCAACCGTTCTGGAAACGATCCAATCCCCTGCCTATCAGGAATCATTCCATATCCCGGTTTTCCATACCTCAACGTTAGATACACTCCATTCCCTCAGTCACCCGGTAGATGAGAGCAACCCTGGAGCTCTCATCTACCGGGCGATTCAAACCGATCATAAATTGCAGATGCTCGCTCATTCTATTGACCAGAGCCCCAGCCTTCTCTGGGTGATGTTTACCAAAATCAGAGCGCTCTTTTCCGGAATATCCGAACAGCAAAGACACATTACTCCCGTTGAAGCAGACGCTGACATCCTTCCAACCAATCTCAACCTTTTTTATACATGTTACCCTCAGCCTTCTTTGACGATCACCAGAAATTCACTGTTTCTCAACGATCAAACCAGACCCAGCACCCTCTGGCAATCAATCTATTCAGACATGCTTGCACTGAAGTATGACCGTTTGCAATTAGTGCCGGATCATCAACAGCAAATCCTGACCATGAATATGTATCATGAAAATGAAGATGTGCCAGAGTCTGTGATATGGCAACTCAATAACAGCCAATCAATAAAGTCTGAAGTGGAGTCCATTGTATGTGCTGAGATATCGGGAGGGAAGGCGTCTCGTCACCCTGTATTCAACCTCCTGGCACCAACGACAATCTACGAAATAAGTCGGGTTCTGGCTGACCGGGTCAATTCAGCTGCCACTGTCAGCCACATGATGATCGAACCTGTCGAGCACCGTATCTTGCACCTTTCGGACGCCGCAATGGCCATTGGACAGAATCTCTGGTGGGAACTCTCAACGAAAAACCAGCTATCAGGTCAAAAAGCCTACTTATATAGAACAGAGGCTGAAGCCGATCGTGAAATGCCGCCACAGCCTGCCTCTTCAGAACAATCGGTGGCAGTACCGGGAATACAGGCCTATCCGGTCAACCCTGTAAGTGGGAGTTCTCTGGCCGTCGCCTCATCGGGCGATGATTCTCAAACTCGCTCAAGTCATACTCAGAACAACCAGCCTTCGTCGTATAATCAGCCGCGCAGCAGCAGGGATGATGGCGACGATGACCCAATACAGCCGCACAATGTTTGCCCTTTGTGCAACGAAAAATTACTCCCGCACGTCCCTCATCAGTGCGATATAGAACACGATGGCAGGCTAGTGAGTAGTCGTCATACCGCTTCCAGTCTTAATGGTATTTATATCCCTCCCGGCAATCCTGCGCTTGAGTCCTACCGAATATCTACTTTCATTAAATTCCCGCCTGATGCCCCCGTCAACCCGATTGAGCTGGCTCAGTATGGTTTTTTTTATACCGGACACGATGATCAGGTTCGCTGTTTTTCCTGTGAGCAGGACGTAGCAAACTGGGCACTGGGTGATGATGTAGGGAGCCGTGAGTGGCACAAGCCTAATTGCCAGTTTGCACTCGGCGAGAACGCCGGCAATATTCCATTGAGCAATACCTCCCCATCTCTCAACCAGAGGAGCTCAGCACAGGCTATTGCCAGTACGAGTAGCGGTAGTACTCAACAAACTCCGTCGTCATTTAGTTCTCCAATCGAAGCAATGAACGAAATAATGAACATTGAAGTGAACCATAACGGACATACTCTGGTACAAATAAACGAACTATCCGGTAGTACCTGGGGGCCCTCTCGATATGGACATCAATCGGGCAATCCCGGCAGTCACTCGACACACTCAGCGCTACTTATACTCTACCCCTGCCGTTACCCATGCAATCCACATATGGAACTTCGGGAAGCTCGCCTGCAAACCTTTCTGGATTTTGCTTCCATCTGGCCTGCACATCGCATAGACGCAACACCTGCACAGATTGCCGATGCCGGAATGTACTACCTTGGCGATACAGACAGAGTAAGATGTTGGTACTGCAATGGAGGGCTGAAAAACTGGAATAGACACGACGACCCATGGGAAGAACACGCCAAATGGTATCCAAGTTGTGAATATGTTCTTCAACAAAAAGGCCCTGCTTATGTAAGCAATATTGTTTCGCAACACCCTAATTTAGAAAGATTAGAACTTTATACCTCAACACCTCCTGCTCGCAGGAACTCATTAGTGTCAGGGTCTGCTTATGAACACTTGCATCCAGCTAATAGTGTTGACGACGAAAATAATAGTTTTGCACCTGAAATCGTGGATTACCGGAATCAGCTAGAGACTTATAAACCTCTGATTGACGATGGCATGAATTCAGAAATGGCTGCACAACTGACAATGATGGGGTTCGAGCATACTCAAATACGTGAAGCACTTCAGTCAGAATATTTAAAAAACAACCAAGGTTTTGAGAACCTTAGTGACTGGACTGACGCTATTTTGGATCTCCCTCAATCGACGCAAGAGTCATTAAGTTCACCGGAAGCAGGAACTTCATCTGCCGGCCAGGAACCTTCTTCCCTTTCTCCCACTGAGCAATTACGTCAGTTTGAGGACAGAAAAAACTGCATAAACTGCCATAAACGAGAAGGTTGCTATGTGCTGGTACCCTGTGGTCATTTAGGCGTCTGTGAAGAATGTCAACCTAATCTGCAAAGGTGTCCGACATGCAATACATTCATTACTGAAAAAATCAGAGCCTACTCGTCTTAAGATTAAGGCGGCGGTACATAAGAAAGCACTGTTCACTCTAAAGCTTGTCGAAGGGGGTTTGCCGGTACGCTTACAAAAACACCCTTCGACAAACTCAACACAAACGCTGGTATGCTCTTATTGGCCACCTACCTGGGTTCAGCTTTCCATATCCTGAACCTGTACTTCGAGGGCATCGATAGAGATTTTGATTTCCATCAGGCAGATCACCAGAGAGAGCAGCAGAAATGCCAGGCTCAATCCAAAGATAATAAAGGCAAGATCCTTAAGATGCAGGTGCAGTAAAAACATATCAATCACACAAAAAATAAAACTGCCGATGCCAGCTCCCTGCATATGCTTAATCAGTTTCATACGGCGCCGGAGGTTTTTCAGTTGACGATGCGTGGAGGGGCTGCATTGCCCACCTTCAAGATCGTTGTGTAATGTTCGTATCAACGAAGCCAGCGCCAGAAATTTATTGGTGTACGATAAAAACAGTAAAGAAATGGCAGGAAACAATAAAGCCGGTGTCGTCAGTGTTAATTCCATAGGAACCATTAAACTCAAAGGGATTACATACTGCTATTATATCTTGCTCTGAGCACGTTTAAACAACTCCAACTGCTTAAGCGAGCCATCACCTCTAAGGTCCTCGAGCCGAACACCAACCCCCAACAGCCTTACGGGCTTCTTACCACGCAGCCATGCTCGTTCCATAAGATCACTAAAGTGCGCCAGGGCTGAGGCGCCTTGTCTATCCAAGCCTTCTTCCAGGGTTGTCTGTGTAAAGTCAGCAAATTTCACTTTCACAAAACGTTTGATTACCCCGTACTCTTTTTCAATTTTCTGATAGCGTTGTTCAAGATCCGCCAATAATGCTGGCAGTTTCTCTCTGATATCGACCATATCTCTCAGGTCTTTTTCGTAAGTATGTTCCACCGACTGGGATTTACGGCGGTAGTCAGTCTTTACCGGTCGATGATCAATCCCCCTGGCCAGCGACCAGAGCTGATCACCAAAACTGCCAAACCACTGACTGAGCTCCAGCCTCGAATATTGTCGCAACTGACCACAGGTTTTGATGCCTTTTTTGTCCAGTTTTCTGGCAGTAACTTTGCCGACGCCGTGAATTTTTTTCACTGGTAGATCAAAAATAAATGCTTCCGCTTTATCAGGTGTCACGACAAATAAACCGTCAGGCTTGTGCCAATCGCTGGCAATCTTGGCCAAAAACTTATTGGCAGCCACACCAGCTGAAGCGGTCACCTGCAAACGATCAACTATTTTCTGACGAATTTCCTTCGCCATCAGTGTCGCACTGCCACGACAAAGTTCAGTCTCTGAGACGTCCAGATAAGCTTCATCCAATGACAACGGTTCAACTAAATCAGTGTATTGATGAAAGATTACATGGGCTTCTTTTGACGCTTCGCGATAGACCTGAAACCGGGGAGGAATGATTTTCAGATCCGGGCAGATTCGCATGGCATGGGCAGAAGCCATTGCCGAATGCACACCAAAACGGCGCGCTTCATAGTTACAGGTAGCGATAACACCCCGCCGCTCGGAGGAACCTCCAACAGCAATTG
The DNA here is from genome assembly GCA_965199185.1 of Endozoicomonas sp. Lineage (GTDB taxonomy): Bacteria > Pseudomonadota > Gammaproteobacteria > Pseudomonadales > Endozoicomonadaceae > Endozoicomonas. The sequence continues at coordinate 15,821 of CBDAQW010000014.1, forward strand.
GTCGCCCTGACAACTTGGGATTATCACGTATTTCAATACTCGCAAAAAAGGCGTCAAAATCCACATGTATGATTTTTCGCTGGAGAGTGGCGTCGTTACTGGTCATTTCTAAGTCTGTTACAAGGCTCCTGTTGTACGTTCATCAGGAGCAAGCAGTTTACGCTTTGCGTCAATACTCTGATGCAAGGTGTCTTTGTGTTGTAAAGAACAAGACTAACATTGATTTAACTCCGAGTGCTGCTGGTAGAACTTTATTCCGGCAGCGAGTCAAAAGAAGCTGTCGTAAAAGTAATCTTATCAACGATTATTTTTCTCACCGCTTCTTGATTACTGAGAAGTAAGGCATCAATTAATTACTATGCGTTTAACCATCTTTAACACCCCTGTGATCAGTCAGATCATTTCGTTAATGGCTCGATTATTCCTGAAACTTGCAGGCTGGACCATTGTAGGAGAAGCACCGAAAGTTCCCAAGTATGTAATGGTTGGGGCACCACATACCAGTAACTGGGATTTTATTTTTGGTATGGCCATTGCGCTCGCCACTGGTGCCGAGTGTCACTGGATCGGTAAACACACCTTGTTCCGGGGTCCTTTTAACCCGATCATGCGCTGGATGGGCGGCATCCCTCTTGACCGGAATGGTCGCTGTCGCCGTGGTAGCCTGGTGGAGCAAACGGTGTGCTACTACAAACAACATCACAGACTGGCCATTGTTGTCTGTCCTGAAGGTACTCGCTCTCTTGGGGATCGTTGGCGTACCGGGTTTTATCATATGGCCAAAAATGCCAACGTTCCTATTGTGCTGGCTTTTCTCGATTTCAAAAATCGTCGTGGCGGTTATGGTCCGACTGTACGCACCAGTGACAACATTGATAAAGACCTGCATGAGATTCAGGCCTTCTATGCCAACATTCATGGTAAACACCCTGAATGCGTCAGCCCTGTCTACCCTGCGGCACATTGACCATAAGCTCGGTTAGTGGCACTCTCTGAGAATGAAATATAAGATCATCATTGCAGACGACCACCCCCTGTTCAGAGCAGCACTTCAAGCCGCCCTGAAACAGGCACTTGATGAACCGGAGATTCATGAAGCCGGTTCCATTGCGGCTCTTCAAAATATACTGGAATCGTCGCCTGATCCTGACCTCATTCTTCTCGACCTCCACATGCCGGGCGCTTATGGGCTGTCCGGCCTGATCTTTTTGCGAGGTCATTATCCTGAAGTTCCGGTGGTGATTGTTTCTGCCACTGAGGATGCTCAGGTTATCCAGAAATCATTGCAGCATGGCTCCAATGGTTTTATTCCAAAGTCATCCTCCCTGGATGTTCTCAAGGACGCCATCCTCAAAGTACTGGATGGTGAAAACTGGCTACCCTGCCCGGTAGACATGCCTCAAACAGCATCTGAGAATGATATTGAAGAGAAACTCGCCAGCCTGACCCCGCAACAGTTCCGCGTTCTGGGCATGATCAGTGAAGGCTTGCTGAACAAGCAAATTGCTTATGATCTGGAAGTCTCTGAAGCAACGATCAAGGCGCATGTTACCGCTATCTTCAAAAAACTCGGTGTGCGCAGCCGGACTCAGGCCGTGATTGCACTGAAAGAGCTGGAGATTGATCAGCCAGCTTCAGACTCCCCTCAAGTATAATGCTGCGTAAGTCGGCTTCCGCCCAAAGGGCAGAAGCCGACAATGCCTGCTTTCAGGCAGATACAGTTTTTCTTACACCATTGATGAATGCTCTCATAGCAGCAGGTTTCACCGGCTTGCCGATAAAACCAACCTTTTGCTCGCGGCACTGTTGGCGAAGTTCATCATGATTATCTGCTGTCACCAGCGCAGCAGGTATCGACCAACCAGATCGTTCACGAAGCCTGTTAATCAGTTGCAAGCCATTAAGCTCTTCTTCCAGTCGATAATCCACCAGCAATACATCAAACTCGTGATCGTCGTTTAGACGTTGCATTGCCTGAGCACTGGAATTTGTGGTACTCACCTGACAACCCCAGCGACTAAGCAGAGTTTCCATTCCCAGAAGAATGTCTGATTCATTATCAATACAAAGCACGTTCACATGACTTAATGGTGCCGCAGAACCTGCCATGACTTTCTGAACGGCCACTGTCTTTCTCTCTGCAAGGGGCAGCAGAATAGCAAACGTAGTACCTCTGCCCGGCAGTGAGCGCAGTTGGATTTTGTGTTTTAGCATTTCCGAAATACCCATCGCGATGGACAACCCCAGCCCCAGCCCCTGCGAATCGGCTCCCAGCCTCTGAAATTCGGCAAAAACTAAACCCTGTTTTTGCTTGGGGATACCCACACCATTATCTCTGACCTCAATGCGTATTTTCCGGTCACCTGCACGACGACAACAGAGTAAAATTCGCCCTTTCCCTTCACGTCCTAACCCGTAACGAAACGCATTGGTGAGGAAATTCTGCAACACCCGTCGTAAGAGTATCGGGTCTGAATGCACCCAGGCCTGACTGCCCTTCAGATAAAATCGCACTCCCTTTTCTCTGGCCAGTAAAGAGAACTGGCTGTTCAACGGTTCCAGTACTTCACTCAATGATATATCTCTCACCGACGCATTCATTTTTCCGGCTTCCAGTCGGGACATATCCAGAAGATCCGTCAGCAAGTCTTCTGCTGACTGAAGTGAGCTATTAACATTTCTCGCCAAACCACCCAACTCTCCATGCTGCTCTGCAGCTAGCTCTAATGAAGAAGCAAAGAGTTTCGCAGCATTCATCGGCTGCATCAGATCATGACTGATAGCCGCAAAAAATCTTAGCCGCATCTGATTGGCTTGCTCCGCCTGCGACTTTGCCCGTAACAACTGCATATTCAAAGCAGATAGCTCTTTGGTACGCTCCTGAACCCGTTGCTCAAGACGCTCATTCACATTCTTGAGTTCATTCTCTACTTTTCTAAAACCGGTAATGTCGGTAAAACTCATGACAAAACCGCCACCCGGCATTGGACTTCCCTGCATTTGAATCACTCGCCCATCGGGTCTTATCCGTTCAGAACTGTGGGCAGTACCCTGCTGCATATACGACATACGTTTACGAATATGTTCTTCCACTTCACCAGGACCACAAAGCCCCTGTAATGCATTGTGGCGAATGACATCTCCAATCGGTCGACCAATACGAATGAATCCTTCAGGATAATTAAACAGCTTGAGATATTGTGGATTCCATGCCACCAACCTCAGCTCACGATCAATCACACTGATTCCGAGATCAATATGCTCAATGGCTCCCTGCAACAGCTCACGGTTAAATTCAAAAGTTTCCGAGGCTTCATCCACCATCACCTGCACATCATCAAGCACCAAACCACGACCACTAACCAGAGACTTCATCAGCACCCGCGCCGAAGAAGCCCCCATAGTACCCGCCAGCAGCCGTTCAGTAGCGGCAACCACGTCATGACTGGCACGCCTTTGTCGGACCCGAATATCAAGCCCTGGAAGGCTCTTATTGCTGTAAAAGTCATGCATCATGGCCTGAACACGACTTTTATCCACAAACCGGCTGGCTAGCTCTTCCAACTCTGTCACCGTTACCGAGATCGTGTAATCTGTGCCCTGATCACCCAGTGAAGCATCGACAAACTTCTGAGCCTGACGATTTTCCTCCCAGTTCGGCCGGAAATATAAGCAACCCAACAGGTAGAAACACAGGTTCAACCCAAGAGCCAGTGCTGTAGCACCAGAGACCGTATCACTCATCCCCAGACCAAAAAGATTATGAGGTTTAAGCCATGTAAGCCCAAACAGCCCTGTATCGAGAATATAGCTGTCCATCCAGCCACCTCTAACCCATACAGGAACAACCACACACGCCAGCCAAATCAACATTCCGGCAGTTAAACCCAGAAAGGCACCCACCCGATTACTCTCCCTGAGATATAGGCTACCGATAAATACCGGCGCCAGCTGGGTAACCGCAGAAAACGACATTTGACCAATACCAGCCAGAGAGTTGGAGCGATCAAACATGCGAAAGACGACATAAGCCATCAAAAGGATCATAAGAATGGTGGTTCGGCGGACATTCAGAAGTACACCACTAAAACGGTAAAAGTCACGACCCCGTTGTCGGGAGCGGCGCAAAATCAACGGCATCAGAATTTCATTGGAAATCATTGTGGACAGTGCGATAGTGGCAACGATAACCATACTGATAGCAGCAGAAACACCGCCAAGATAAGCGAGCATAGCCAGATAATCACTACCCAGAATTTTAGGTAAGGCAATCACATAAGCATCTGGATTAATGCTATCTCCGAGCCAGTGCTGACCAGCGACAGCCAGCGGTAAAACAAACAACCCCATCAAAACAAGGTAAACCGGGAATACCCAGCGCGCCCTGTGAAAATCCTGAATACTGGCATTTTCTACCACCAGCACATGAAACTGTCTGGGCAAACAAATAATGGCAGCCATCGCCATGACGGTTGGAATAATAAGAGAGTTCATCCAGTTGCCAGAGACGTTTGCCGACATTACCTGATAAGTGGTGAGCACATCATCCTGACCCAAAGACATCCAGGTGACCCAGCCACCCACCAGCAGGAAAATGCATAACTTGACCAGAGACTCAAAAGCAATGGCGGTCATCACACCGTATTGGTGCTCAGTGGTATCCAGTCGCCGGGTTCCGAACATAATGACAAAGACCGCCAGTACCAGCGTGACCGTCAATGCCAAATCCTGAACCGACCAGCGTCCAACCTGGTCAGCCATCAGATAATCAAAACCCATCACAATGCCTTTTAATTGCAAAGCAATATACGGCAGGATGCCAACGACCAGGATCAGGGTTACCAGAATAGCCAATGCCGGTGAACGCCCGTGGCGGGAAGCAATAAAGTCAGCGACAGAGGTAATGTTCTCCTGCTTACTGACCAAAATCAGTTTAACGAGCAGTTTCCAGAACAAAACAAATATGACAATCGGTCCGACATAAATAGGAAGAAAAGACCAAAGTTCCTGTTTAGCCTGACCAACTGCACCAAAAAAACTCCAGGAAGTGCAATAAACTGCAAGCGAAAAACTGTATATAACAGGTTGCCAGCGATCTCTTAATCGCTGCCCTCTGTAATCCCCATACCAGGCAACCAGAAACAGTCCGCCAACATACATCAAGGCTATTAATGCCAGTAACCATCCAGCCATTTTTTTATTCTTTTATAGAGCTATTTTATAGAGATATGTTAGGTGCAATATACACCCTGATACGACTAATGTCTTATATCAACCAATGGGATTGCTGATAGATTTTTACCTGTAAGCAGACATCAGGAATGCAACCCGTAATGCCCGGACCATTTAATTTCAATATTCCCCCCTTTGACTTGCTGAATAGCCGACAACAGCAAATGGTTGAAGATGCTCTGGAGATTACTTACTACCCGGAAGGTGCAGCGATTCTCAAAGCCAATACAAAGGTCACTCATCTGGTTGTTATTCACAAAGGCCAGGTAGAAGAACAACTGGGCGACCAGCATTTTACACTATACACCGCCGATGATTTTTTTGATGCCCGTAGCGTTCTGACCCAACACTGCAAACATGATTATGTATGTATGGAAGAGACCATTGGCTTTGAGTTACCTATTCAGATGATTAAAGATCTGGGAGCCACTGTTCCTGAGTTTTATCGTTGGTTTCAGGCCAGCCTTGGGGAAAAACATGAACGGTTATCACAACGTCAGCAAGGTCAGAATTTATCCGAGTTTTTGCTGACTCAGGTCAGAGAAGAACACTGCGAACCGGCTGCGGTCGTTGCCAGTAATATATCGATACAGGCAGCGGTTCAGATCATGAAAGACCAGCGCTGTGATTCGCTGCTGGTACTTGATAACAAACAGCCGGGGATGATTACCCGTACCGATTTACTGGAAGGAATTGCACTTCATGAGCATCCGCTTTCCGACAGTGTTCAGCCGCTGATTACCAGCCCACTGATCACCGTCAGCCCCGGCGACTTTCTTTTTGATGCCATGATTCTGATGACTCGGCACCACATTGAAAGACTGGTCGTTAAAGATGAACAGGGGATTATTGGCATCCTGCCATTGACTCAGTTGCTGAGCCTATTTTCTACTCATTCTCATGTCATGGGTCTGAGAATTCAACGGGCAAATTCTGTGGAAGCGTTAAAAGCCTGCGCCTTAGAAACTGAACCACTCATACGCAATCTGCACAATAATGGCCTACGCATTCCTTTTTTAATGAAACTGGTCAGCACGCTCAACGAACAGATTATACGTCGCCTGTTTGATATACATTTTACCAAAGAGATAAAAGACAACTGCGCTCTGATGGTTATGGGCAGTGAAGGTCGGGGTGAGCAAATTATCAAAACCGATCAGGACAATGGTTTACTGATTCGTGAAGGCTGGACACCATCTGTCGATTTTGCGCTGCAATTGGACCAGTTTTCAGTACACCTGCAAAGACTGGGTTATCCTCCCTGCCCCGGTCATATTATGGTGAATAACCCGCAATGGGCAGGAACCCCTTCACAATGGCAAAAAAGGCTCGAAGCGTTCAGAACATCGGCGACACCTGAACAATTGATGCACCTGGCTATTCTTTTGGATGCCCGGCCGGTAGCCGGTGACATCGAACTGTTTAAAGAGATCGCCCCACTGCTGCATCAACCTGAAGACCCTACAACCCGGCTGGCTGCACAATTTGCTCTGGCAACTCAGTATTTTGATACCCCATTAACGCTTCTTGGCGATATTAAAACTAACCAGCATCTGGTAGATATCAAAAAAGGCGGAATTTTTCCTATCGTTCATGGTGTGCGCTCACTAGCCATGGAACACGGGCTAAGTGTCACATCAACCCTGAACCGGATTGACTGGCTTAAAGAAAATACACGTCTGGAGCCAGGTATGGCGGATAATCTCAAAGAAGCTTTTCAATTGTTTCACCGTTTAAAGCTGGACAAGTTATTAATAGATGATCAGAACTACGACAACAAACTGGACATGACTTCTCTCGCTCGCAACGACCGTGATCTGCTAAGGCAAAGCCTCCATGTTGTTAAAAAATTTAAGCAATTCATCTGGCATCATTTTCATCTGGAGCGATTCTGATGATTCTGGGTGATTTCTTTCGCGCTCGCCGACGGCTGCGGCACGCCATTCAATATCCAGATCATCAGGCGCTCTTCGCACCGGAACCTGAAGGGGAAATTGTCTGTCTGGATACAGAGACCACTGGACTTGATCCAAATGATGCCCAGCTTCTCGCCATTGGCGCAGTCATCATCAAAGATGGGCGAATCCTCCATGGGCGACGACTGGATTTACAGGTTAAACCTGTTGAGCTTGTTACCGGGGATTCCATTCGCATTCATAGATTAAGAAACAAAGATCTTGAAGGTGCGGAGCCAATGGAATCGGCTCTTGAGCAGCTCCTGAATTTTATTGGCAGCCGCCCGATTCTGGGTTACTGGATCAAATTTGATATGAAGCTGATTAACCGACTGGTGAAGCAGCAATACAGCTTTACTCTACCCAATCGCACCATTGAACTATCAGAGCTCTACCGAAAAAAAACCAGAACAGCACACCCTGATGAAAATGTAGACATTGGCTTTGAGACAATATCCCAAACACTGGAGATTAAACCCATAGGTCGGCACACTGCGATAGGCGACAGCCTCACTACGGCACTGATGTTTCTGAGACTAAAATATGGGTCAACCCCATATCAAACCAGAAGCGGAGGAAAAATATCTCTCTAAGAACCTGAGACAAGGGTTCTATTTAAGTTGCGCAACAAAAAAACCACACAATTTAATACCAAGGTCTAATTTTTCCCGCCTGCCAGCCTCGTAAACTAATCGAATAAAAAAAACCATCCCATACATCGATAGACTTTTATCCTGATAAAAATAACAACAGAGAGCATGGTATGACAGAATCAACAGTCTATCCGGTCAGACCGGAAGTAGAAGCCACCACCTTGGTCACCAATGACCAGTATGAAGAAATGTATCAGCAATCCATTATCAACCCGGAAGGGTTCTGGCGCGAGCAAGGCAAACGGATTGACTGGTTTAAGCCCTACACAAAAGTTCGTAAAGTCTCCTTTGATGAGCACCACGTCAGTATCAAATGGTTTTATGATGGCACTACCAATGCATCTTATAACGCACTGGATCGACATCTTGAAACCAAAGGTGACCAGGTCGCTATCATCTGGGAACCGGATCATGAAGGCGACGCTCGCAAAGTGACTTATAAAGAACTGCACGAACAAGTCTGCCGATTTGCCAACGCACTAAAAAGTCAGGGTGTGCGTAAAGGTGATGTGGTGGCGATTTATATGCCAATGATCGTTGAAGCCACCGTGGCGATGCTCGCCTGTTCCCGCATTGGTGCTATTCATTCTGTTGTGTTTGGTGGCTTTTCTCCAGATGCGCTGGCCGGTCGAATTATTGACTCTAATGCCAAGATTGTCGTGACCGCTGATGAAGGCTTGCGTGGTGGCCGTACTGTACCACTCAAACTGAATGTGGATGAAGCACTGACTCACCCGAATGTAAAAACCATTGAGAAAGTCATTGTCTATCGACACACCGGTGCTGATGTCCCCTGGCATCCACATCGCGACGTATGCTGGCAGGACCTGGCGGCTCTGACATCACCTCATTGCGAGCCCAGAGCCATGAATGCGGAAGACCCCCTGTTTATTCTTTACACTTCCGGCTCTACCGGCAAACCAAAAGGCGTTGTGCATACGACTGGCGGTTATATTGTTTATGCCTCGATGACACACCAATATGTCTTTGATTATAAAGACGGCGAGGTTTTCTGGTGCAATGCAGATGTAGGCTGGGTCACCGGACACTCATATGTCACTTATGGTCCATTACTGAACGGCGCCACTATTGTTATGCATGAAGGCGTGCCCAACTATCCGGCCATTAATCGGATCAGTAAGATTGTTGATAAACACAGCGTCAATATTCTCTACATAGCGCCTACCGCTATCCGGGCATTGATGGCAAAGGGCAATAAATCAGTAGAAGGCACCAGTCGTAAGAGTTTAAGACTGCTTGGTACTGTAGGCGAACCCATTAACCCGGAAGCATGGAGCTGGTATTACAAGACAGTGGGCGAAGAACGCTGCCCCATTGTTGACACCTGGTGGCAAACAGAAACGGGGGCTGCCATGTTAACGCCACTACCTGGTGCAACAGCACTTAAGCCGGGTTCCGCTACCCGGCCTTTCTTCGGCGTGCAACCTGCACTGGTGGATAATATGGGGCGCCTGATGCATGGCTCCGGCGAAGGCAACCTGGTGATTCTGGACAGCTGGCCTGGTCAAGCTCGTACCGTTTATGGCGATCATGAACGCTTTGTCCAGACTTACTTTTCGACTTTTGGTGGCATGTACACCACCGGCGATGGTGCCCGTCGAGATGAAGATGGCTACTATTGGATCACCGGTCGGGTAGACGACGTTATTAATGTGTCCGGCCATCGCATGGGTACAGCAGAAATCGAATCAGCGATGGTGGCGCATCATGAAGTAGCCGAAGCAGCCGTGGTTGGCTTCCCTCACGACATTAAGGGACAGGGCATTTACGTCTACGTGACGCTGAATGCAAATTCTGAAACCAGTGAAGAACTGAAACGTGATCTGAAACAGTGGGTTCGCAAGGAAATAGGCCCGATCGCCACGCCAGATATTATCCAGTGGGCACCCGGATTACCAAAAACCCGCTCCGGTAAAATTATGCGCCGAATTCTGCGCAAGATTGCTGCCGGAGAATATAAAGGACTAGGTGATACTTCAACACTGGCTGATCCGGAAGTCGTGCATCAATTAATTGCCAATCATGCTGTTGCCAGCTAATAAACGACTATTTATAGCTATTACTGTTTAAACCACGATGTTTAAGCCGCACGGTTTAGACCGCACCTCCGGGTGCGTTTTTTTGTTGCGGTTACAAAAATTAATTACAGTAATTCCTGAAAGTTCTATTGACATTGCAACCAACGTCCCTATAATTCGCCACTCGTTTGATGCGGGGTGGAGCAGCATGGTAGCTCGTCGGGCTCATAACCCGAAGGTCATCGGTTCAAATCCGGTCCCCGCTACCACATTTATAAAGCAGTTGATGTTCATTTCAACTGAGCAGCTTTGTCGCGGGATGGAGCAGTCTGGTAGCTCGTCGGGCTCATAACCCGAAGGTCGTTGGTTCAAATCCGGCTCCCGCAACCATTTTTAAAGCAGTTGATGTTCATTTCAACTGAGCAGCTTTGTCGCGGGATGGAGCAGTCTGGTAGCTCGTCGGGCTCATAACCCGAAGGTCGTTGGTTCAAATCCGGCTCCCGCAACCATTTTTAAAGCAGTTGATGTTCATTTCAACTGAGCAGCTTTGTCGCGGGATGGAGCAGTCTGGTAGCTCGTCGGGCTCATAACCCGAAGGTCGTTGGTTCAAATCCGGCTCCCGCAACCACTTACTCCTTGTTTGGAGAAGAAAGTACTTAGTCGCACTTTCAATACAATCTGTTTTGATGCGGGGTGGAGCAGCATGGTAGCTCGTCGGGCTCATAACCCGAAGGTCATCGGTTCAAATCCGGTCCCCGCTACCAATTACACCGGTATCTCATCGGTTTTTTTGTGTGCCTGTGTCTGAAATGCCATCAATAAATTCTGATAGTACTCCCAAAAAAGCACTAATTGTTGAAGGCGGCGGAATGCGTGGCGTGTTTTCTGCTGGCGTTCTGGACGCATTTCTGGATAAACGTCTGAAAGATTTTGATCATTATTATGGCGTTTCCGCTGGTGCATTGACTCTCAGCTCCTTTATCTCCGGACAACGGGGGCGTAGTCAGAATCTTTACACTAACCTCTGTCTTGAACCTCGCTTTATCAGCATGTCCCGCCATCTTAAAGGCGGTAATTTATTTGATCTGGACTGGTTTTTTGACAAAGTCAGCCTGCAATATTCACTGGACGAACTTCGCTTTAAAGAACAGCTGGCCAACAAACAGTTTACGGTGGTGACCACTGATACCGACAATGGCACCCCCTGTTACCAGATTATTGATGAAAGCTGCTCCAGACAGACTCTGAATCAGACACTGAAAGCATCCAGCGCACTACCGGTTATTTACCGCACGCCGATTATTATTGATGACAAACCAATGATGGATGGCAGCTTATCGGACCCAATGCCGGTACTTAAAGCGATTCAAGATGGCTGCACTGATATCATTCTGATTCGCACTCGCCCGGTAGAATCCCGCAAGAAATCCAGCACTTCGAGCCGGATGGTGGCCTGGCAATTTCGCCGCCAACCAGAAATTGCCGAACTGATCCGCCAACAATACAAACGATACAATGACTCAGCAGACCAGTTTGATAGTCTTACCCTGAGCGACAACATCAATCTGATTCAGATTGCCCCCGAGCAACCACTGAGCAGTACCCGTAGCACCCGTAATCGTGCCCGCCTGGTGGCGGACTACCACCTTGGTTATTCTCAAGGGTTTGCTTTTGCCAGGCAGATGCACAGCGCTGCCTGACCGCCTCTAACTTTCAACCAGACTCTTAACAACGCCTGCTATATCTGGCAGGTATCTTAATAGCTGTATATTTTCCATCGACACTCTGCACATCTGCTAAATTACCTGCATGCCTCAGTACTCTGTACTATTACCCAAACCCGATGTGTGACTTTTAATTTCAACATGGCTATCCATGCCACGTGGATCCCGTACAGTCCCTGTACGGGATGACAGCAGAGTGCACAAAACCTCTACTAGCTGTCATTCTGTACAGGGACTGTACAGAACCCATAAGCCATGGATTGGCAACCTACGAGATAAAAATCACACATCGGGTATTACCCAATGTTTTTGAGAGTGAAAAATGTATAGACAGGTTCTTGTCCCTATCGTGGATGGATGTGAAGAATTAGAAGCGGTTTCCATTATTAACAGCCTCAGAAGAGCCGGTGCAGAGGTTATTATAGCCAGCTGTCAGCAGGATGGCGGGTTGCAGGTTAAAGCCTCCAGAGATGTTGTTCTTGTTGCTGATACTCATATCAGTCAGTGTCAGAACAAAGCGTTCCATATGATTGTATTGCCTGGCGGTATGCCGGGGGCAGAAAATCTGAGAGATTGTGCCGTATTGAAACAACTACTTCTCGATCAACAACAAGCCGGGCGATGGTACGCTGCAATTTGTGCTGCTCCCGCCATTGTTCTGTCGTCGTTTGGGCTTCTCGATAACGTCCACGCTACTTGTTATCCATCTTTTATGGATCAGATGGAAGGCGCCCTGCCAAAAGCTGGAGATACCATCGTTGTGGATGAGAAAAAAAGAGTTATTACTGCCCAGGGGCCCGGTAGCGCTTTGGGGTTCTCCTATAAAATCATCGACGCTCTCTATGGAAAAGATGCTTACCGGCCGATAGCCAAAGAGATGATTGCACACTGGGCACTTTAGCAGCCCGAAAAGTCAGCAAATTCCTCCAGTCATGATGGATATTTCGCTTGATCCTTACCGGCAAACCGTGCCTAAAATAAACATAAGGGTTTACCGAAACGCTTTAACAAGGACGCCCGGAAATAAACCTGCGAGGTCAGTTCAATGGAAAGCTTCATTCTTATCGTCGTCAGTTTTTTAGCACTCTACTACCTGAGCAAAAAGCAAGACCAGATGGCCAATCAGTTAATTGGCGAAATATTTGATCGCTTTGAAAGGAGATACAACAACATCACCTACTCCTGTCATGATGCCACTGTCGTGCGTAAGCAAATGAACAGCGGCATGCCTTTACCACTGATACCTTCAACCAGCTACTATGTCCGCGCCTTGTGTCAGACTGAAGAAGGGCACTGGTTCTGGTTTGATGCCAGCATTCGTCGTATGAAACTCGATAGAACCAGCATCACACCCAGCTCTGATAAAGAGGCATTTAATGCCCTGAAAGATGACCCTGAGGCACAGCGTCAGTACTTTTCTGACTCAGATCAGCAATCTGCATAATTTCCTTGAAAAAAGCCACCCTGCAAGGGTGGCCAAAATTCTAAATGGTAATTCGCTTCATCCTTTCAACATTTCCTCGCGCAGATCTTTTCTTAGAATTTTGCCGACATTCGTCATCGGTAATTCAGCTCTGAACTCAACCTGTCTCGGAACTTTATATGCAGTCATATTTTGACGACACCAGTCAATGAGTTCTTTCTCTCCAAGACTATCATCGGTTTTAATGACAAACAGTTTTATTGCTTCTCCGGTTTTTTCCGAGGGCACACCAATCGCAGCACAGTTCTCAACCTTTGGATGTTCAACCACAATATCTTCTATTTCATTCGGGTAAACATTGAAGCCGGACACCAAAATCATATCCTTGATTCGATCCACTATACGAACAAAGCCGTCTTCATGGATGATGGCAACATCACCGGTTTTTAACCAGCCGTCAGCATCGAATACCTCTTTAGTGGCTTGAGGCCTGTTCCAGTAGCCTTTCATCACCTGTGGGCCACGAACACAGAGCTCCCCTCTTTCGCCAATCGCTACTTCCTGACCATTCTCATCCACCGTTTTCAGTTCAGTTGACGGAACCGGTAAACCAACGGTTCCCGGCTGAGCAAAACGCCCGGCCGGGTTTATACATACCGCCGGAGAACATTCTGTTAACCCGTAGGCTTCTGAGATCACGCAGCTGGTTTCTTCCTGCCAGCGTTCACCGGTGGCGTGCTGCAAGGCAGTACCACCGGATAGCGTCAGTTTAAGGCCAGAGAAATCACATTCTTTGAACTTTGGATGATTCATCAAACTAACGAACAGTGTGTTCAAACCAACAAAACCGGTAAACCGCCAGGGTTTGATAAATTTTATAAAGGTATCTGTATCTCTTGGGTTGGCAATCAGCACACTTTGATTACCCATATAAGGCATACACAACAGATGCACAGTAAATGCATAGATATGATAAAGCGGCAGAGGGGATATCAAAATCTCCTCTCCCATCTTCATAAAAGGCTGACCATTATCATCATGTTGAGACAAGTGTGCACGAGCCTGATGCATGTTAGCCAACAAGTTCCTCTGAGTCAGCTCAGCACCTTTAGCGACACCTGTTGTGCCCCCGGTGTACTGCAATACTGCGGCAGCGTCACTCGCTACTTCGGGTGGTGCACTGTAAGTCTCAGTACTGCCTTTTTTCAGAGCTCCCAGGAACTGCACAGCATCGGGCAGATGAAAAGGCATCACCATCTTTTTCACATGTTTTGCCAGGAAGTTGATAACTTGCCGCTTCGGAGTCGGCAACATATCCGCAACACGGGTAACAATCAGGTGTTTGATATCGGTATAGGCGACCACTTCCTCAACCAGATGGCCAAAATTCTCCATGAATACCAGTGCTTTTGCTCCGGAATCTATAAACTGGTGCTGCATTTCACGAGCAGTATAGAGAGGATTGGTATTAACAATCACCAAACCAGCACGTATGGCGCCATAAGCTGCAATAGGGTATTGCAACAGGTTAGGCATCTGGATAGCAATACGGTCGCCGGGTTTCAATGTAGTGTGGTTTTGCAAGTAAGCTGCAAATTGTTCACTATAGCGATCAATATCCGAAAAACTGAGCGTATGACCAATACCGGTAAAGGCAGGACGATCCGAGTACTGCGAAAATATTTGGTTAACAACCGACAAAAGATTGCCATGCTCGTCCGGATTTATTTCTGACTCAACGCCAGCAGGGCGTTTATCGTTCCAGAATGATGTTTCCATAATTACAGCTTCTCTTTTTTATGATTGTTATTGATTACGGCTTCTGACAATTTTACCCAAAACCTTTCACAACAACACTCACAATTTCACACCTCGCCTTAAAAAAACCGTTATCCTTCTGGTAAAGGAGGTTGCTTTCCCTTAATCTGGACTAAGAAGTGGTCGATAAAGACTCAGGAAAATATAACAACAGGATGTTGGCCTTGCTCTCTGAATCCAGCTCAACTCTGTCACCCTACCTGCGAGATGGGTTATGACTGAGCTTTATCTTAAAATTCTTTCCGGCAATCATATCGGGGCTGAAATCCCCCTTGAGCCAGGACGTTACTCCCTTGGTCGCGATGAAAACTGTGATCTGGTTCTGACGGATGCATCCATTAATGACATTGAATTAATTCTGGAAATATCAGACAGCGGTCAGCTAAGTATCCAGACCAGCACCGCCGATGAACCTCTCTATGTGAACGGTGCTGCGGCCGGTTCCAGCATTCAATGTAATCATTTTGACGTCATCTCCTCCAGCGGCCTGTTCTTTGCCCTCGGCCCTGTGAACACCCAATGGCCTGAGATGACTCTGCCTGAATTACAAACGGGTAAAAAAGAAATTGAAGCCACAGATGCTACACCTTCTGATACCAACCAGGAAAACCCTGCGCCGGATTCAGCAAGCAATTCTGATAATATTGATAACAATGACCTGACTGACATCATCAATTCCCTGGAAGATGAAGATGAAGAAGGTGAAGATGACGACGAGTGGTATGAGGATGATGAAGAGTACGAAGAGGAATACGAAAACCCTCTTGCCCAAATCAACAAAAAGTTACTGATAGGAATCCCTGCAGCTCTCATTTCTGTTTTATTGACTTTCCTTTTGGTTGCAGGCATGCCCAAGCCTCCTCCCCCTCCTGAAATGAGCACCATAGAAATTGCAAAAGAGGTACGTCTTGAACTCCGACTTAAAGACGTCCTTTTCAAAGAAATAGAGGGACAGCCATTACTGGTCAGCGGTTATGTACCGGATAGCAGCAATAAACGTACTCTTCATAAACAACTCAGAGCGAAAGGCATTTCCTTCACTTCGCAGGTTGTTGCCATGAATGAATTACGCAGTAACGCTGATGAACTATTGAAAAGCCGGGGCTATGGTGATCTGTTAGTTGAACTGGATAACACACCAGGATCACTAGTGTTGACGGGCTATATTGGCAGCCCTGATGAAATGGACAACCTTGTTTCATTAATGAAACAGGAGGTACATGGCCTGGTCGCGATTGTTGATCAGGTCGAAAACCAGACAAGCCGGGTGAATATCCTGCGATCTCTGCTCAGAGAGCGCCGACTAAATACCCGGGTACATCTGTCCGTCAGACCTGGAAAAGTAACTGTTCGAGGGCATCTGCTGGATGACACTCAGAGTTACACTCTGCAGGAACTTATACGACGCTTTAAGGATCGCTATGGAAATAATCCTCAGATTACTTTAGCAACACGTTTTGACGGTGAACCTCCTTCTCAGGGGACATCCAAAAAGACTAAAACCACATCAGGAGGACTTATATTACCGTCACTAGCCATAAAGGGAATCAGCATGGGTAAAGTCCCTTATGTAGTCATGAAAGACGGCTCAAAATATCTAATAGGAGCAAAACTGGCCAATGGGTATATAATTGAAGATATTAACTTGGAGTATCTTTTGTTAACTAACGGAACTGATCGTATCAAATACCGTCTGGGAGGGAACCGTGGCGGACACTAAAAAGAGCGAAGATAAAATCTACCTTTCGGATACTGAAGAACGTCTGGTTCAGGACAAAGACGGCCGTTACCGGGAAGAATTGCTTCAGCAGCTGTATCAGGAGGCAACTCGACTGAAGTCTATGAACGATAAAGGCGCCTCTCCGGAAGACTTTGCCAACATAGACAATATTCTGACAGGCATTGTTGCCGCCATCGAAGTAGTTGAGAAAAACTGGCAGCAGCATCACAAAAAAAGTGGTTCGACAGGGAGATAAGTCATGACTAACGTTGCTGATACGACACAACCCGACAGTGGCGATCTTAACTTTACCCGAGTCCAGGAGGAGTTTGGCCGTCAGGCTGACAGAATGGACACGATCCTCAGAGATAGAATTTCAACCATGGATCCTAACAACACCAAGGATATGGTGGAGTTTCAGGTTGAATTCAACAAATACATGATCGTTGAAGGCTTGCGATCAAGCATTATTAAATCCATCAAAGATACGCTTCAGAGTATTATCCAGAAGCTGTAAAACACTTGACCTCAGGGACGGAGACTGCTGGGCATGATTGAAGATAAATTGTTAAAAACTCTGGCAGATATTGGCTTTATGGCTAGTGGCACCGGTCTGCCCAAAAATGCTTTCGCCATTTTCAATGGCCTCGAAGCTGCCAGACCTGATAGCGCGGTTGTAAAAATCGGCTTTGCCATGGAATTTATGAACCGAAAACGCCATCAGGAAGCTCTGGACATTTTATACAAAGGGCTGGAAAACAACCCAGATGATCCTGATCTGAGAGCATTTATCGGTATGAGCCTGATGCTTGCCGGACGCAACAAGGAAAGTGAAGACTACCTCACCCCGTTGCTTAATTCGAAAGACACTCAGGCATCTAAAATGGCTAAAGAACTGTTAAATAATATTCACAGCCAATAGCCTGCGAGTAATATTGATACAAAAAAAGGGAGCATTCTGCTCCCTTTTTATTTCGAATTTCCACCCGTTCTCATAACCCGGGCTCAGGGCATAAACATCGAAGGTGATGCCGGTTTTGGCACCGATTCTGCGGAAGCAATACTCAGAAACAGCTCAAAGTTATTGGTTAATGTGGCGATTGCTTCTTCCACAACGTCAACATGCAACCCTTGCAGCGGACGACAAAGATAAATGGCTAGAACATTTTCATTGGGTTCTATGCAGATCGAAACCCGTTCACTCATCAGCAGTGCAAGGTTTTTCTGGAGGATATTTAACAGAAAATCTTCACGTTTCTGACTATCTCTTGGCAGCATCGACACCACGCCATAAACATAAAACTTACCATTGGCCTGAAAGCAGGCGATTTCCATTTCAGAGTCGATAGTGAAGTAATAACGTTTATCTCTGACCTCTAACTCACCGAGTTGCTGCTGATCCGCAAAAGACTGCATCAGTTTATCAAAGCTCATGGCATCCATGCCTCTTCAGAAAAGATGAAAGAGGAAGCGATCCTTGCCTCCCTTTTCCTTCAGTGTAGTCAGAAGACGCTCTTACTCAGCCAGCATTTGAGATAAAACTGCCTGCTGATTGCCATTGGATATTTTTCTGAAACCAAGAACAACAAAAACAAAGGTGATCGCGGAAGCAATAAAACCAGAAGCGACAGAAGCAGTCATACCCATAGCCAGATAACCAACCATAGACACCAACGCAATGACCAGTGCGTAAGGCAGCTGTGTAGTCACGTGATCCATATGATGGCAAGAAGCACCGGTAGAGGACAGGATAGTGGTATCAGAGATCGGTGAGCAGTGATCGCCAAATACAGCACCAGCAAGCACAGCTGCGAGACTTGGCAACAGCATAGCAATATCTGCAGCGGCAGCCATATCACCTGCGATAGGCAGCATAATGCCAAAAGTTCCCCAGCTGGTACCGGTAGCAAAAGCCATTACCCCTGACACCACAAAAAGAATCATTGGCAGGAAGCTTGGGGAAATATTGCTAGCTTCAACCATACCGGCCAAATACTTACCGGTTTCAAGACTGCCAATAATTCCGGTCAACACCCAGGCAAACACCAGAATATAGATGGCGGGCAACATGGATTTAGTGCCTTCAATCAGCGCTTGTTGCCAGATCGCACCTGAAATATTGCGATTCAACAAACGTACGGCGGTGACGATCAAACCAATCAGACCACCAACAATCAAAGATGTATTAACACTGGTGTATTCAAAAGCACCCAAAATAGAGAATGGCAAACTTTCCTCTGCCAATGCAGAGTTACCCGTCCACATCATTGCTGCCACC
The DNA here is from genome assembly GCA_965199185.1 of Endozoicomonas sp. Classification (GTDB taxonomy): domain Bacteria; phylum Pseudomonadota; class Gammaproteobacteria; order Pseudomonadales; family Endozoicomonadaceae; genus Endozoicomonas. The sequence goes on from CBDAQW010000014.1 coordinate 34,663, forward strand.
GTTGCAATGATGAGGGTAACAATGGGTGTTACCAGATCGGCAACACGGCCGTTCTCATCTTCTTTCAGCTCAGGAGCTCCGGGCGGTGTTCCTTTGGTAGTATCAAAAAGCTCACCGGCGCGCGCTTTATCTTCATGACTTCGCATAGCACCTACGTTCAAATCCAACCAGGCGACACAGATAACCATTGCCAGAGCAAACACAGCATACAGGTTCATTGGTATCATCGTCAGGAAGGAATGAATCGGACTGGCCGATTCCACCTGATGCGCTGCCATGATACCCGCAACCACTGCAATGATGTATGCCCCCCAACTGGAGATAGGGGTGAGCACGCAAATAGGTGCAGCGGTAGAATCAATCAGGTAAGCAAGCTTGGCTCGGGAAACGCCCTGACGATCGGTCAATGGTCGACTGATACTTCCCACAGCCAGACTATTAAAATAATCATCAATAAAAATCAGCACGCCCAGAAATACAGTCATCAACTGTGAGCCTTGACGGCTCGTAACTCGCCGCCTGGCCCACTCACCAAAGGCACGGGCACCACCGGATATACTGATCAGGCTGGTAATCACACCCAGCAAAACCAGAAACAGAAGAATATAGATATTACCCAGAGCCAGGCCGCCATCTTCCCAAAAAACCCCGAGAAAATTCTGAAAGATGTATTGCAGGGCATTGAGTGGATTGAAACCAGTCAGCAACATGCTGCCAGTCAGGATACCAGCGCCAAGGGACCAAAGAACCTTGCGGGTAACCACCGCAAGAATGATGGCAACAACCGGTGCCAATAAGGACAAGAATGAGTCACTGAAATTCGATAATTCCATAATACTGATCTCGTTTTTTCTCTTGATGCACAACAGGCTCAAAACAAAAAACCAATGTGCAAATAAATCGGATCAGGAGGCATATGGACATGCAGGAACAGGCAATGGTAAAACCACGCTTTTCCTGATAAACCCGCTAGCTCTCCACAGTTATAAACCGTGACAGTGCTGCACCTGTTAAATGCAGCACCAGCAGAATAACTTGACGATTACTCCACTTCGGCACTGTCCCCTTTCAAGCGAGCTACGGACGTCATCCTGACTCGATCTACTTATAAACAGTGCGCCTCTAATTGGGTAAGAGGATCACAACAGAAAAACAGCGTTCAGTCATTTTTCTGCAAGGGCGCTATTATGCCCAAATAAAACACAAATAAAAACTACACATTACTTTCGGGAATAAAAACTACTCCCATTCAATAGTGGCTGGCGGTTTACTGGACACATCATAAGTCACACGAGAAACATGCTCAATTTCGTTAATGATGCGCCCGGATACCTTTTCCAACAACTCATAAGGTAGATGCGCCCAACGAGCCGTCATAAAGTCCACGGTTTCTACCGCCCGCAAAGCGATGACATACTCATATCGACGACCATCACCCACGACCCCGACAGATTTTACCGGTAGAAATACGGCAAAAGCCTGGCTGGTCTTGTGATACCAGTTTGCCTTATGCAGCTCTTCGATGAAGATGGCATCAGCACGACGTAAAATATCGGCGTACTCTTTTTTCACTTCGCCGAGAATACGTACACCTAACCCAGGCCCCGGGAATGGATGGCGGTACACCATATCGTAAGGTAAACCAAGCTCTAGGCCAATCTTACGCACCTCATCTTTAAATAGCTCACGAAGCGGCTCCACCAGCTCCATCTTCATATCGTCCGGCAAACCGCCTACATTATGATGCGACTTGATGACATGAGCTTTACCACTCTCAGCACCGGCCGACTCAATCACATCAGGATAAATGGTGCCCTGTGCCAGAAACTTCACACTATTCAGAACACTGGAGTGCTCGTCAAAAACCTCAATAAAGGTGTTGCCGATGATTTTTCGCTTCTGCTCAGGGTCACTAATACCTTCCAGTTTACCCAGAAACAACGCTTCCGAGTCGGCCCGAATGACTCGCACTCCCATGTTCTCTGAAAACATAGACATCACCTGATCGCCTTCGTTCAATCGCAACAGACCATTGTCGACAAAAACGCAAACCAGCTGATCACCAATAGCTTTGTGCAGCAAAGCAGCGACTACGCTGGAATCGACGCCACCAGACAGCCCAAGCAAAACTTGCTGATCCCCCACCTGCTCTCGAACACGAGCCATGGCATCTTCAATAATCTGACTCGGTGTCCACAGCTTCTGGCAACCCGCAATATCAACTACAAACCGCTCCAGAATACGTTGACCCTGTTTGGTGTGAGTAACCTCAGGGTGGAACTGAACACCATAGAACTGCCTTTCATCACAAGCAATGGCAGCAATCGGACAGGAGTCAGTGGTCGCTGCCAGAACAAAGCCTTCTGGCAGTTTAGATACTTTGTCACCGTGACTCATCCAGACATCCAGGCTCAAACACCCACCTTCGCTCACATGATCCTCAATACCTTTGAACAGGCGAGTTTTGTTTTCCAGATTCACACTGGCATAACCAAACTCGCGCACATCGGAAGTGGACACCTTGCCACCCAGCTGTTCAGACATAGTCTGCATGCCATAGCAGATCCCCAGCACCGGAACACCCAGCTCAAATATCAGCTGCGGTGCACGGGGCGAATTATCGCCAGTGACCGATTCCGGGCCACCGGAGAGGATAATCGCTTTTGGCGCAAAAGCACGAACGGCCTCCGCACTCATATCGTAAGGATGCAATTCGCAGTAAACACCTATTTCCCGCACTCGACGAGCAATCAGCTGAGAGTACTGGGAACCAAAATCGAGAATCAGTATGCGTTCTGCGTGAATATCCTGGGCCATGGTTTTTCTCAAAAATTCCGTTCTGAATAGACATCAGCCGGATCAGAACATTCTGCCCGGCTGATGTGCGTTATTACATGGTTGAGCTAAACACGTCGGTCAGCCGACACGATAGTTGGGCGCTTCTTTGGTAATAGTGACATCATGAACATGAGACTCAGCCATGCCTGCGTTAGTCACCCGTACAAACTCTGGCTGAGTGCGCATAGTGTCCAGATCAGCGGAACCGGTATAACCCATAGATGCCCGAAGCCCTCCCACCATCTGATGAATAATGGCACTCAAAGCCCCCTTATAAGGCACACGACCTTCAATCCCTTCTGGTACCAGTTTTTCTGCACCGTCATCAGCGCTCTGGAAATAACGATCACTGGAGCCGGAAGCCTGAGACATAGCACCCATAGAGCCCATTCCGCGATAAGCTTTATAACTGCGCCCCTGATACAGCTCGACTTCACCGGGGGCTTCCTTGGTGCCAGCCAGCATACTGCCCAGCATCACAGTATTAGCACCGGCCACAATAGCTTTCGCCAAATCGCCAGAGAAACGGATACCACCATCGGCGATCACAGGCACACCAGTATCTTTCAGCGCCTCAACCACATTAGCAACCGCAGAGATTTGTGGCACGCCAATACCTGTCACAATCCGGGTTGTACAGATAGAACCGGGACCAATGCCCACTTTCACCCCGTCTGCACCGGCCTCAACCAGTGCCAGACCAGCCGCTGCAGTGGCTATATTGCCACCAATCACCTGCACCTGTGGATACGTCTTTTTAGCCCACTTCACCCGCTCAATAACCCCTTTTGAATGTCCATGTGCCGTATCAACCACCACCACATCAACACCAGCATCCACCAATGCTGCCACCCGTTCCGGTGTTTCAGGGCCAGTGCCCACCGCCGCACCAACCCGAAGCTGACCTTGAGAATCTTTGCTGGCATTGGGGTATTCCTGAGCCTTCTTGATATCTTTCACAGTCATCATGCCAACCAGGCAAAAATCGGTATCCACCACCAGCACTTTCTCAATACGATGCTTGTGCAGCAACTTGCGCACCGTTTCCTGATCAGTGCCTTCCAGTACCGTTACCAAACCTTCTTTGGGGGTCATAATCTGAGAAACGGTTTTGCTCAAGTCAGAAACAAACCGGACATCACGACTGGTCACAATACCGACCAGATCATCACCTGAAAGCACCGGAACACCGGAAATCTTGTGGTAAGATGTCAGTTCAATCAGCTCACGAACGGTAGCCTGAGCATCAATAGTGATCGGATCTTTTACCACGCCACTCTCATGCTTCTTGACCTTGCGAACTTCATTCGCCTGCTGATCAATCGTCATGTTCTTGTGAATAATACCGATGCCACCTTCCTGCGCCATGGCTATCGCCAGAGAGGACTCAGTGACCGTATCCATAGCGGCAGAAATCAGTGGAATATTCAGTTCAATATCCCGGGTCAACCGGGTTTTCAGCGAAACATCTTTGGGGAGAACTTCAGAGTAGCCCGGGAGGAGCAGTACATCATCGAACGTAAGTGCGTCTTGAGAGATTCTCAGCATTGCCTGTTACCAAGAAAGTGGAGGAAAAATTCGGTCAAGTATACTTAAAACCCTTACACAGCAGAACCTCTAATCAACTATTCAACAAAATAGTACGGTTAACCCAGACCCTCACCGGACTTATTCTTATATAAAATAACTTTTTTAGAACAAGACTCTAAAAACATCAAACGACCTCGGCCGCTAAAACCAGACTGTCCCTGAAGCGCGGCTTTTGGCAGAATATCGCTACATTTACCAGACACCTGCCAGATGGATCATGCTCAGATCACCCCGAACCTCCCCTAGCGATTTCACCCTACCCCAAGCTCTGTCAGTATCTGAACTGAACGGTCGGGCACGACGACTACTGGAAATGAACTTCAATAACGTCAGGGTAGAAGGTGAGCTGTCCGGGCTGGCTCGCCCCAGCTCAGGTCACTGGTATTTTACACTGAAAGACAATCAGGCTCAGATTCGTTGTGCCATGTTCCGTCATAAAAATCAGGTGCTGAAGTTCACTCCATCAGAAGGTATGCAGCTTCTGGTCAGAGGTCGGCTGAGTCTTTATGAGGGCCGTGGTGATTACCAGCTGATTGTTGAACATATGGATGATGCCGGCGTTGGCGCTCTGCAAAAAAACTTTGAAAAGCTTAAATTGCAACTGGCCGAAGAAGGTTTATTCGACAGTGAGCGCAAACAACCGCTCCCCAAACACCCCAAACATATTGGCGTCATTACTTCGCCTACCGGAGCCGCTATTCGCGACATCCTGGCGGTACTCAAACGACGCTGCCCGGGCATTCCGGTGACGATCATTCCCAGTGCCGTTCAAGGCGATGAGGCAAAACGGCAACTGGTCAGCGCCATTCAACAAGCTGAAAGCGCCAACCGGTTTGATGTCATCATTATTGGGCGTGGTGGCGGCTCTATGGAAGATCTCTGGCCATTTAATGAAGAGATGGTTGCCAGAGCTATTGCCGATTGCTCGATACCCGTTGTCAGTGCGGTCGGGCATGAAATTGATTTTACCATTGCGGATTTTGTCGCCGATTATCGGGCACCCACACCATCAGCTGCGGCTGAAACACTGAGCCCTGATAATGAAGAATTATTAGGAAGACTGAATCTTCTGCAACGAAAACTGACCAGTCTGACCAAACACAAACTGCAAATGGCTCATCAACAGTTCACAGGGCTCAGCAAGCGCCTCAGACATCCGGGCGAGCGCCTGTGTGAAAACAGCCAGCGCCTGGATGACCTGGAACTTCGACTGAATCAGGCTTTACAACTGAAGCTGGAACGCAGCCAGAATCGACTTACTCAACAACAAGGACGGCTGAAACATCAGTCTCCCGAAAGAAAACTGGCAGAGTTGACCACCAGAAATAGTTATCTCAATCAGCGACTTGAGACGTTAATGAGTAATATTCTGGAACGAGAGCAACTCCTACTAAAACAACTGTCTGGAAAACTTCATGCAGTCAGCCCATTAGCTACCTTATCCAGAGGCTATTCAATCGTTCAGAAGCAAGGGAAGGTTCTTCACCAAAGCAGCGAATTAAACCCGGGCGATGAGATCACCGCAAGATTCAGCGAGGGCAGCGCTCTTTGCGAAGTAAAGGCAATCAACTGATCTAATCACCGACTTACGCCAGAATGTAGGCTGGTTTCCGCCCGAAGGGCAGAAGCCAACAATCAGCATGAAATGCAGACACAATCAGCAAAACTCATGCCCTATTCGAGCGCTGAGAAAATGTCGAACTTTCTGCGCTCTTCAACCTAAATTCAGACGTTGGACGCTTTATTTTCGTTTTCTACCCGGTGGCTTGCCTGCTTTCGCCGCTTTGGACACCTGCTTACCCTTCTTGGTCAGTACTTTCTTCTTGCCTTTTGCCACCTCAGCGGTTTTAGCCAGGCGACGCTGGCGATGATGCTGACGATCTGTGGTTTCTTCTTTGCTGCTGTACGGATTATCACCGGAGCGAAACTCAATTCGAATCGGCGTACCCATGATTTTCAACACCTTACGGAAGGTATTTTCCAGATAGCGACGGTAAGCGGCCGGTACCTGCTCAGTTTGATTGCCGTGGATAATAATCGTCGGTGGGTTCATGGCACCTGCATGACAGTAACGCAGTTTGATGCGTCGATTGTGCACCATCGGTGGCTGATGTTCCCGAACGGCATCTTCCAGAATACGAGTCAAGCGATTGGTGGACAGCTTGGCAGTGGCCGATTTGTATGCTTCTTCAACGGAATCGTATAAATGACCAACCCCTGTGCCATGCTTGGCGGAAATCATATGAATACGAGCGTAATTCAGGAAGCCCAGACGACGCTTCAGTTCTTCCTTAACAATGCGTTTCTGCTCTTCATCCATACCGTCCCATTTATTGACAGCCAACACGACACCACGGCCAGAATCCAGAACGAAACCCAGCAGATGCAAGTCCTGCTCGACAATACCTTCACGGGCATCAAGCACCATAACCACCACATTGGCATCTTCAATCGCCTGCAGGGTTTTAATCACGGAGAATTTTTCCACCGCTTCTGATACTTTGCCCCGGCGACGCACACCAGCGGTATCAATCAAGGTGTATTCCTGCCCCCAACGCTCAAAAGGAATATAAACACTGTCACGGGTGGTGCCTGCCTGATCGAACACCACGACCCGGTCTTCACCCAGCATTCGATTAACCAGCGTGGATTTACCGACATTTGGACGACCGACAATACTGATTTTGATACCACGGGCTTTGGTTTCAGAATTTTCTTCGTCGGATTCTTCCTCTTCACCATCACCCACTGCCGCCATCAGCACATCATTGATCATCTGGGTTACACCACGACCATGCGCTGCAGCAACATGAAATGCTGCACCGGCACCCAGGATGGTAAAGTCTGCTTCAGCCTGATTGGCATCAATGCTATCTACTTTGTTAAGCACCAAATGATACGTTTTGCCCTGTTTACGTAAATGAGTAGCAATCATTTCATCAGCAGCGGTCAGACCAGCCCGGGCATCCACCAGAAACAGGACTACATCGGCTTCTTCAATGGCTGTCAGCGACTGCTCTGCCATTTTGTGATCGATGCCTTCCTCATCACCGGTAATACCGCCGGTATCAATGACAATATAGGGGTGAGCACCAACCCGCCCCTCACCATACTTACGATCACGAGTCAGGCCTGCATAATCGGCGACGAGCGCATCCCTGGAACGGGTCAGGCGATTAAACAGAGTTGACTTGCCCACATTGGGACGCCCCACAAGGGCAATTACAGGAACCATATTTTTTACCACAAAGACCGGTATCAGATTGTTATCAAGCTCATACCAACAATCTAAAACCGGTATTTCTACAACCGAAAACGGGCTGAACCCTACACATTAGAGTTCAGCCCGAAAATTCTTACTCATTTGACAAGGCGCGCATGCGCCTCCGCTAAAACTCGAAAGCGTTTTAGCTTAGTCTTGCTTCTGTTTCAGTGCTGTCAGCTCACCGCCAGCACTCATCACAAACACCATATCGCCATCCACCAGTGGCTGAGCACTGATGGCAGCAGAACCGGCACGGAAGCGACCAACGATACCGCCATCTACCTGAGACAGGAGATGAATATAACCTTCAAAATCTCCGACCAGGACATAGTTACTGAAGGTAGCCGGAGCCGACAGGCGACGATACTCAAACTTCTCCTGGCGCCAGTTGGAAGCACCTGTTCGCTCATCCACAGAACTCAGGTAGCTGTTAGCTGAAGTCAGGTAAAGAGAACCAAAGCCTTCTGCAACCGTATGATAAGTTGAGGCCTCCTTGGTCCAGCGCGCACGCCCGGAATACAAATCCAACGCCGCAAGATTTCCCTGAAAACTGGCCATATAAATAGAATCACCAACCACCAGAGGTGTGCCTTTGATATCTACCATACGTTCAAGTTCAGTGCTGCCTTTAGGCACAGCCACCCGACTACTCCAGAGCGGTGCACCATTTGCAAGTCGAAATGCTTTGGCTTCACCACTGGCAAAACCAACAAACACTGCATCACGAATAATCACCGGCTCAGAAGAGCCACGTAAGGTCAGAGCGGGTTGCAATACATCCTGACGCCAGAGCATGTCACCGTTTCTGGCATTCAGCACGGTCAGACGATCATCAATACCATGAACGGCTACATAAGCCCCGTCACTGACCGGCACACTGAGAATCTCACTGCCAATCCGGGCTTTCCAGAGATCAGAACCATCCTGCTTATTCAGTGCAATCACTTCGCCATCAATGGTACCCAGAAGAAGCTGGTCAGCCCCCAGGCTGACACCAGCTCCAACTCTTACAGAGTCGAGCTTGCGTGACCAGACTGGCTTACCGGTTTCACGCTCAAAGGCGCTGACAAGGCCATCAGCACCGGCAGCATAAACAATGCCTTCGGAAACAGCGGGAGACAGTTGCTCAAAACGTTCGCCAACGCCAGCACCAATATCTCTGGACCAGACCTTGTTCAGCTCGACCTGCTCATCAAAGGACTGGAGAGGTTTGGGAACACGCACTTCCTCTTCATCCGATGAAAACAAGCTACAAGCCGACAACCCTGCCGACAACGCCAGGATGACTGCTCCCCTGAAAATCCTCTCCATTCTTTTCACCTCTTAACCTTGAAAGCAATGCTCCCTCAACCCGGAAGGAGCTGCAAAAGCGTTGTATCCTTACCCTTTCTGCGGAGCAATCGCAGCCAGGTCATCCAGTTTTAACTTCAGCAGTGGGCGGTTTTCACCCTCAGCCTGTGCAGCATCGATGGCTTTCTGGTAGGCTTCACGAGCCAGGTCGTACTTGCCTTGCGCCAAATAAGCATCGCCACGAACAGACTCAACAGAAGCAGCGTAGGCTTTTTTTATCGTGATCTTACCCAGTGAATCCAGTGCTTTCTGGCCATTATCACCGGATTCACTCAGCAACACCCGAGCCAGACGAATCCGTACGATAGCGTCAACTTCAGCATCCGGCTTCTGCGCCAGAATCCACTCCAGTGATTCACGAGCACCGGCCAGATCGTTATCTTTTACTTTCTGCTGAGCACCAAACAAAGTGGCAAGTGCAGCGTAACGACTGTCTGTGAAGTCAGCCTGTAGAGTAGAAATAACATGATTAACGGTGGATTTCTGCTCTGCCGTCAGAGGTTGAGGCAGTTGTCCCTGCTGAGAAACATTGACGGTATCCAGCAGGTTTTGATAGAGCACTGAGGCTTCAGCGGCGGTTTCATATTGCACTTTGTTCCAATACTTGTATCCCGATACCGCTGCCAACGTAATCGCTACGCCCAGCACCACCGGTTGACCAAAGTCTTTCCAGAAATTCTTAAGCAGCTCAACCTGTTCTTCATCAGTTTGCTGGTAACTCACCCTTTACTCCTGAATCTTGTCTTTCAAAAAATCCGCCACTGCGGCCCAGGTCAGCTGTTGCTGTGGCTCATCATTGCGCAGGGATTTGACGGTTACAGTATCAGCCTGAAGCTCGTCTTCACCAACAATCAGAGCATATTGCGCACCACTGCGATCGGCTCGTTTCATTTGCCCCTTAAAGCCACCACCACAGTTTACCAGCAGCTTGACCTTAGGCAGAGCGTTTCTGAGAAGCTCAACTTTTGGCATCACTTTGTGGCTAACACCTTCGCCAACAGCCACCACAGCAATGTCCATATCATTGGAGGCAGAGATCGGAACCAGATCAAGCGTTTCAAGCATCAACACCAAACGCTCAACCCCCATGGCAAAGCCAATAGCCGGTGTTGGCTTACCACCCAACAATTCCACCAGAGTATCATAACGACCACCGGCACAGATCGTGCCCTGAGCTCCAAGACTGTCAGTCACCCATTCAAACACGGTCCTGCCGTAGTAATCCAGACCTCGCACCAGCTTTGGATTAAGACGATAGGATAGACCGGATTCATCAAGGATTCTCTTAAGATCGTCAAAATGCGCTTTTGACTCATCATCCAGATAATCAAACAGGGAAGGTGCTTCAGCGACAATTGCCTGAGTTTGAGCATCTTTGCTGTCGAGAATGCGCAGAGGATTAATACTGAGTCTGCGACGACTGTCGGCGTCAAGCTGGTTTTCGTACTGACTGAAATAGTCCACCAGAGCTGCCCGGTAGTTTTTACGAGCTTCCAGAGTACCCAGGGTATTCAGCTCAAGCGTTACGTGCTCTGTCAAACCCAGTTGACGCCAAAGACGGGCGGTTAGCAAAATCAGTTCTGCATCAATATCTGCGCTCGCCATCCCATAGGTTTCAACACTGATTTGATGAAACTGACGATAACGTCCTTTCTGTGGACGTTCATAACGAAACATGGGACCAGAGGTCCAGAGACGCTGAACCTGATTGTATAAAAGCCCCTGCTCAATACCAGCTCTGACCACACCAGCAGTGGCTTCTGGTCTTAAAGAAAGACTGTCGCCATTGCGGTCGTCAAAGGTATACATCTCTTTTTCGACAATATCAGTACCAGCCCCGATGCCTCGACTGAACAGCCCGGAATTCTCGACAACAGGAACCCGAATTTCCTGATAGCCGTAGGTCGCCAGCACACTACGAACCTGGCTTTCCAGATACTGCCAGACAGGGGTCTGTGCCGGCAGAATATCATTCATTCCACGGATGGCTTGAAGTTGTTTAGCCAAGTTGCGACATCCTCTCAATTCACCTCAGGGTGCAGCCTGCTCTGCCTGGAGTACAGAATCTATCCGTTTAAACAGTGACAGAAACATTGCAGCTGCGGAAAAATGACGAACTATAACCGTTCCGGCCTTTTCCTGACAATCCCGTAATGCTTTGCCTTGGGTTTTGAAAACAATTTTGAAAACAAATGCAACTTGTGTTGGGCTTAACCCTGATTAGCAGATTCAAGCTGCAAGTGCGCTATCCGCTTGCCAGTGTTGATCTCAACCGGCTCGCCATTGAATGTCATTTCAGAAACACCAGGCGCATTACCCAGGTGGACATCTACCGGCGCCTGAACTCTAAGGTTAAGTACAGTCCCTGCTTTTTTGACCTCTGACAGCAGTATACTGTCCGTTGGGTCACGAACTTCAATCCAGCAGTCCTCCGCAAAGCGAACCATCAGCAACACGCTTTCATTAGGAGAAGCAGCCTGCGTATCAGCATCTGCTGTTTTTTGAACCGCTTGTGGAACGTTTTTTTGGACTATGCCAGACACCGGCGCTTCAGTTGGCACCGTTTCTTGCTCAAACAAGGCTTCAGCGTCTGACAAATCTTCCGCATCTTCCAATTCTGCGGCTGGTACGAAATCCTGACTGAGCACTTCCGGAATAGTTTGTGTCTGAAGCATGACATTCGCTTCAGGCGCATTAGTGGGCGATTTAGCCAACGGTTCACCCACCATCGTTTCTGTGTTGGAGTGATAGGCATCCCAGCTGAAATAAGTTAAGCCTCCCACCAGAGCAACGGCAAATAGAGTCAGGCCAAACCCAACGGGTGATATACGGGATCGGATTTTTAAGGGGCGGTCTGACCCGGCCTTTAACATGATGGCTTCTGCACCGGTCTGACCCGTATAGCGATCATAACAGGTTACAAGTGCTTCAGGTTGCAGCTGCAGATATTTGGCGTAATTACGCAGATACCCACGAATAAAGGCCGCTTCTGGCAAATGATTAAAATCATTTTGCTCAAGTGCAGCCACAAAATCCTCACCGATTCTCAGGGCTTCCGCCACTGTAGAAACAGAAATATTTTGTTTTATACGCTCCTTAGACAGTATTTCTCCGGGAGAAACTCGTTCAGAGGTTTCACTCACCTTGGGAACATCATTACTCATATCCCACTCGACTCCGATATTCTTTTAACTCTTGCGAACCCGGGAACAAGCGCTGAAGCTGAAGAGCGTAACTTGCCACCTTGTCCTTTTCACCATTCTGGCGAGCCAGTTGAATACCCAGCCACAGGCTTCTGGCATTCTGCCGCGCCAGCCCTGTAAATTGCTGATAATACTGCCAACCTCTGAGATTATCACCCTGTTTAAAATAGAGATCGGCCAGCTCAAGGTTGGCTGTCGCAAGGCTTGAGTTCAGGCGCAGAGCTTTATCAAAGTGACTGGCTGCCAACGCAGAGTTACCCTGGCGTAAGGCGACAAGCCCCATGTTTTCAAAGGTTCTGCTGCGGAGAGGGTATGAGAGATCTTCTGATGCTAACTGAAACTGTCGGTAAGCTTCGGAAAGACGATTCTGCCCGAACAGGTAGGCACCGTAATTATTACGAACATCGGAGGCTTTAACGTTATAAGAGAGCGCCGTTTTGAATGAATCCTCAGCAAGGGCATTCTCACCCTGAGCCTGATAAACTATCCCCAAAAGCCCATACACTTCTGCGGACCGGGGATTCAGCGCCAGAGCTCTGTTTAAAGGTGTAACCGCTTGCTCTGCCGAACCGTTCTGGATATGAAACTTAGCCAGATTCATCTGATCTGTAACCGCCTTATTCCGATCCAGTGGTGCATTGCTGGTGTCAGTACTGACACACCCGGATACCCCAACCACTAACGTCAACAACCATGCTGCTGATCTGAGTTTTGCCCCCATTGAACTCCCCGATACCTGTTGAGGCTACCTGAATAACAGCTTCAGAATGCCCGTGATAATGTAGCGATAGCAAACGATATCTTGCCATCAACCCTGGTCATTATGCCTCAATCTGTCTGGCTGCGATATAACGCTCACTGCGTCGTGTACGATCTTGCACATTACCGACCAGCTGACCACAGGCCGCATCAATATCATCGCCACGGGTTTTACGAACCGTCACATTCATACCTGCCTGCTGCAAGCGCTCCTGAAAACGGCGAACGGCATTGTTACTTGGTCGATCGTACCCTGAATGCGAAAATGGATTAAAAGGAATTAAATTCACTTTGCAAGGGGTGTTCTTGAGCAGTTCTACCATTTGACTTGCATGTTCAGGCTGATCGTTGACACCGGCCAGCAATGTGTACTCAATGGTCACAACACGAGCGCGATCACTCAAACCACTCATATAACCATCAATGGCTGACAATAACTGATCAAGTGGATACTTACGGTTTATCGGCACCAGCTGGTTACGCAGTTCGTTATTCGGAGCATGCAGAGAAACCGCCAGCGAAACATTAGTCACTTCGCCCAGTTTCTTTAACGCAGGCACAACACCGGACGTACTAAGCGTGACTCGACGCTTCGACAAGCCATAACCGAGATCATCCATCATCAAATCCATGGAATCGACCACATTATCGAAGTTCATCAGGGGTTCGCCCATCCCCATCATAACGACGTTAGTGATAGACCGATCGATTTTGGCAGGGACATTATTAAAGTGACGGGCAGCAATCCAGACCTGACCAATAATCTCAGCCACGGTGAGATCAGAGTTGAAACCCTGTTTGCCAGTCGAACAAAAACTGCAATCCAGTGAACAACCCGCCTGCGAAGAAACACAAAGCGTCCCCCGACCGCCTTCAGGGATATACACCATCTCGACGCAGCTGCCGCTGGCCACTCTTACCACCCATTTACAGGTACCATCTTCAGAAAAATGGCTACTAACAATCTCTGGTGCACGAATTTCTGCATTCGCCTTGAGATAGTCACGCAATTTTTTGCTGATATTGGTCATCTCATCGAAGTCATCCACCCGATTGTGATGCACCCACTTCATAATCTGTTCGGCGCGGAACTTTTTCTCTCCGATACTGAGAAAATAAGCTTCCATTTTCTTCCGGTTCAGATCCAGCAGATTCACCTTGGTTTCGGGGGTGGAAAGCTCGATCGCTTCTGACATTTTCATACCTCAACACTGTCAGAGTACCCGCTCTGACAGTCAAATCTAATCACTCAAATCAGCGCGTTCTTGGACAAATCTCTGCATCTTTAAAGAAATATGCCACTTCCCGCGCTGCAGATGCTGTCGAATCCGAGCCATGGACGGCATTCTCATCGATAGCTTTTGCAAAATCTGCGCGGATAGTACCATCAGCAGCCTCCTGAGGGTTAGTAGCACCCATCAATTCCCGATGACGGGCGACCGCATTTTCCCCTTCAAGCACCGAAACCACCACCGGACCAGATGTCATAAAGCGGACCAGAGACTCGTAAAAAGGCTTACCTTCATGCTCGATGTAAAAGCCACCAGCCTGCTCTGGCGACATATGCAACATTCTGGTCGCCAGAATATTCAAACCAGCCTTTTCAAACCGGCTGAAAATCTCACCGATGACATTTAAAGCCACCGCATCTGGCTTAACAATCGACAGAGTACGCTCTAAAGCCATTGCTATCTCCCGTTTTTTATTCGCCCCTTAAAGAGGCTTTTATTACTTATTGAACGAATAACTTTAGCGATCCATAGCTAAAGCGCTACTTGCAAATTCAGTGACTTACACCATAAAACAAAATATTGACATTAACCAGCTTGTTGGCAGGTGTCCTTCAAGGCGCAACGACGGGAGCATTGCAAGCTATGTGACCAAAGTTGTAACGCAGTAGAGCGCCTGAACAATAAGTCAGAAAATATGATTTTAAATGACTGGGTACTTAAACAGTGGGGCAGAAAAAGGATTTCACAGGGGTGTGATATGGCAAGATGTTCCTGTTTTTTTTAACAGACTTTTTTTCACAAGCCCAACAAACACTTGCCCATAATTAAGCGGTGCCAGACAACCATTAGTTGAGCACTTACCCTAATGACTGTAAAGCACCGTTATACACACCATCGTTATACAAAAAACGCCTTACCGAACCTCCTCTATGGCCTGAAAATCATTGACGATAAATCAACTGTGGTTGAATTGGTCATGAAGAAGACGAACCTGACTCTCATCAGCAGGAGGAAGATCAACCTGACTCTCATCAGTAGGAGGAAGATCAACCTGACGCTCATCAGAAAGTTTTAGAATGCTACTTTCAGCCCCTTCCTTTAAATAGCTTTTTATTCCAACAACAGCATTTTCAATATTTTCAAAATCATGAATGAATACCTCTTTAGCCGTGCCAGTTAACTCCATGCCTATTTTGACAGCATACACTTTATCCATCATGTAATGATGACATTTGGCAATCGAAATAGTTCTCGGATGACTTAAAACACCTAACCCCTTTACAGGAGTAAGGCTCCCAGCGAGCTCACAGCC
The DNA here is from genome assembly GCA_965199185.1 of Endozoicomonas sp. Lineage (GTDB taxonomy): Bacteria > Pseudomonadota > Gammaproteobacteria > Pseudomonadales > Endozoicomonadaceae > Endozoicomonas. The sequence goes on from CBDAQW010000014.1 coordinate 50,212, forward strand.
ACCACTTTTAGCAGCATCGTAAGCGGTCGGGCAACCCCATCTACCCCTATTCCCACCAATTCGCTATTTTTAAATCGTCTGGCGTGAGATTCATAGGCAACAGGTGTTCAACACACGCTTCTTTGGGCAGTTGAGGAACCCTGGACAGCACGTAACGTAGCCAGGCGTACGGCTCCAGATCATTCGCCCTGGCGGTTTCGATCAAACTATAAAGTGTTGCGCTGGCATTTGCTCCGTTTACGCTTTTAGCAAAAAGCCAGTTCTTTCGGCCAATTACGAACGGTTTGACGGCTCTCTCTGCCGCATTATTGTCAATATCCAGCAGCCCGCTATCAAGGTAACGTATCAGATAAGGCCACTGGTTTTGCGCATAGGTGATGGCTTTGCCAAGCTTGTTTTTGGGAGGGATTTTGGGCTGTTGCCGATCCAGCCACTCTTTCAGCTTGTCCAGGATCGGGCGGCTTTCCCGTTGTCTTATCTGGAATCGTTCTTCTACCGCTTTATCTTTGACCCTTCTCTCTATAGCGTAGAGCGTCTGGATCATCGTCAGCACCTGGGCGGGCTTGGTGATTTTGGCTTGTGGCTGGCCTTTTTTCTTTGGGATAGCGTCCAGCGCTTCTTTGAATTTTCTCCGGACGTGCGCAAGACAGCCAACCAGTTCTATTTCCGGTTGCTTCTTACTCAGCGCTTTATAAGCAGACAGTCCGTCGCATTGCAGATAGCCGCTGAACCCGGACAGGAATGCCTGTGGACGACTATGGTCACGACCTGACTGATAGTCATAGAGGATGACTGGTGTCCCCAGCTGCCCGGTAGTGCGATACACCCACATATAGGATTTATCCTGTGGCGACCGTTCGGGCTCATCCAGTACCTGCAGCGGTGTTTCGTCAGCCTGAATACTGCTTCGTCTGACCAGCATTTTCTGTAGCTCGTCGTATATTGGTTTGAGTAATACGGACACCCTGATCATCCATTCAGCCATGGAGGCACGACTGATCTCGATGTTCATGCGCTTCAGGATAAACTCCTGTCGATACAGGGGCAGAGCATCACAATATTTGCTGGTGATGATCCAGGCCAGCAATCCGGGAGTGGCAATGCTTTTCGGGATGGGCATTTTCGGCATCGGTGCCGTTTTGACGCCGGACTCGCACTCGCAGGCATATTTCAGGCGCTGGAATTCAACGACTTTCACCTGCGCCGGAACGATGTCCAGCTTACAACTGCTCTCATGGCCGAATGCCTTGAGGGTTTTACCACAGCAGTCGCACTGTTTTTCTTCTTCGGCGATATCCAACTGAACCACGTCCCGGGGCAAATGGTCAGGCAGTGTTTTCCTGACCGGCTTTTTGCGCTGGTGAGCTTCTACGGTCTGGGTTTCAGATTGTTCAGCAGACTCTTCGTCCAATAATTCAGGTTCATTGAACAGTGACTCCTGGCCCTCGAAACGTTCACTGGAAGCGGCAAATTTCTGATGTTGATGCAGGCGGAACTGTTCCTCATACCACGCGAGTTTCGCCTTCAGCTGAACGTTCTCAAACTGAAGAGATTCAATGGTCGGTTTGTCTGGCGTGGTCATCGTATTCATATCGCCTATTATCTAACAGAACCGCCGTCGTTTTCATTGTTGTAGTTCATGGACATTCAGGCGGCAGGCTGATAGCACAATGTCGGATGTGCTTTTTTCTGATCGACTGGCAAGCCGTCCAGAAGCCAGTTCAGCTCACGACGGGTCAGAGTGATTGCCTGATTCGTCTTTTCATGATCAGGCCAATTGAAACGGCCTTTCTCGAGGCGACGGTAGTAAAGCCAGAACCCGTTAGTCTGCCAGTGCAGTATTTTGAGTTTGTTGCGTCCCCGGTTGCAGAATACGAACAGGCTTTCGGAGAACGGGTCAAGGTTCAGTACTTCGCTGGCGATCAGGGAGAGACCATCGATAGACTTGCGCATGTCGGTGACACCGGGAGCTAGATAGACCTTGAGGGAAGTCGCATCACCAATCATGCTGCAGCCTCCAGGGTTTGCAGTACGGTTCGCAAGGTCTGCGGATCGAATCCCGGTGCCAGTTCGATACGAAACCCGGAGGGGCTGGTCAGGGTGATGCCGGTACTTCCTGGTTGAGCAGGGAGCGAATTGGTTTCGATATGAGCTACAGTGACTGGTAATAGAGGGGTTGGACTTTTATCAGGGGTCGACTGTTGCCTGTAGCGACGACGGTAATAACCGAAAGATTTGATGGACAGTTTCTGCTGACGAGCGTATTCCGCCTGAGAAAGTCCGCTTTGCTGCCATTGTTCGATATGCTTAAACCAGAATTGTTGTTTTTCGGACATGTTACCTCCTGAAAGCTGGAAGCATCAGTATCCGGACTGGTGGTCAGGCTGGGTAGATGGTTTTTGGCTGACGCTTACGCAGCATCTAATTTCTCTTGCAATGTATGATCATATCCCAATTTATGTCTCGTATGACTTGTAAAACTTGCATTTTCCATATCAATCACCTCTTTTAGTTAAGATCCATTTAAGCATTCAATTCTTCCAGGAAAAATTGTCATGAAATAATACATACAAATTAAGTTGAAAATTAATAACCCACCTGTTATACCCACTAACACATATTTGCATTTACCCATGCATTTCAATATTAAAACATCTAAAAAACAAAACCATCGCACATCAAAACTCACGTACATCACTTCCATTAACATAGGCAGACCGAGCAATACAAACACACAAAAAAATACAATTAAGAAGAAAATCATTGAACAATCCTGACTTTATACTTTACTTGCAAATCAACCCATACTTAAGGATTTTCCTCAATGACTTACACCTCAACATGGCAATCAATAATTTTACCCTTATTACTTATTGCATCAATATCCATTCAATCATTTAATGCTTTAGCAATGGTGCAAGGAGACAGCAACCAAAATAGTGATACAGCTAGCACAGATACAGATGATGAAAGTACAGAAAAAGCATTTAAGGGAAAATCGCCAACCCAACCCACGACATTAATCACTCAAGCAAACAATAAAATACATCTTTATTTCCATCCATTAGAAAAACTAAGAAAAAAAAATCAAGAAATAGCCATAGTTAATAAAAGACTGACACAACCTTTTTTTTACAATGCTGTCCTCCACCACTCACCACATGGGTTTGAGCCATGTGATGAAAGATTGATATCAGACTTATTCACTCCTATAGATGAGCACACATTTGAATATCATTTAACTTATAGACAAAGAGAGCGACATTCTTATGCCTTACCAAAGCCTACTATCTTGTGCAAAATTAGAGTGGACTTGAATTCAGGGGAAATGTCCATCTATTACCATAAAGATTTTAAGTATTTTTTACCCTCTTCCTACAACTATTTCGTCTCCGCATTAGAAAACAACGCTGACAAAATGGACGTTTACAAAAACGACCTACTCCAAATCATATTTACCAGAGAAGACTCGACAGGCCCAAACAATGGATTCAAACAGCAGATACTTGAAGATCAGAAATCCCATTTAATATCATCAAACGATCCTGACGCCCTCAAGCTAAAAAAAACTATAACGCTATCATTCATTAATGAGAAGATTAAAACAGCGAACATAGAAAACATCCTACTACTGATTGATAATCCAACCTTTTTATACATCAGTCTTTCTTTATTTAATTTCGACACACTAAACAATGAATTGACAAATGGAGATATCAACCCTGTGGTTGTAGCCTCATCTCTTTCGATTGGAACTCATACAGACAGCATTATGCGAAAAGAGCCTGCAATCTTTACGAACTCTCCTGTCAGTAACAAATTATTAATCGGGAAATATTTAGACAACTTCGTTAAAGATCTATCCAGAAAAGACAACAAACCTCTACAGGACATGCCTCTAATTTCAACAAGCATGTCAACAGGCCCGGTAAACCAATTATTATTTGAAAAATTAAAGCCCTATCTGGACACTCAAGAAAATCTTAGCGACGAAAGCATAAGAGAAATCAGCATTTTAACTGCCATTAAATATTTAAATCATTATCCAGAATACAAAAAAAAATATCGAGAAGCTATTGAAGAAAATGAATATTCTGAACCGCATATAACTGAAGAATCATATTCTAACATCTTATTTAAATTTATAGAGGGAGAGTCTTCATCTTTAGCAACTAAAGTCACTGAATTATTTTCAGAATTAGAGATGCACACTAATAGTAATGGTCATTATAACATTTACTCCGAAATACAAAATTATCTGAAAAGCCAGGAAGAAAACATAGAAAAAACACTGAGCCCGCACTATGAAAAAAGCATCCCTATTGAACTGGTCGATAATAGCCCATACCCTGATTATTATCAGCCACTCACGGGCAAACTACAGCTTGAAACATTCAAACCTTCAGACGTCGACATTGAGCAAAATATAGAGCTGGCAAGATTTGCTATAGCCCAATTACAGCAAGCTGTTGATGACAGCCTGGACCCCAGTAGTTTACATTTGCTCCTTGCTGAAGGAGGTGAGAACAGCATTGCTGCAAAATTTGCATCACTCGGCAAGGAGCATATTGATGCGTTTCATTTTCTTATTGAACAAGGCAGAAAAGAGGAAATCGATACACTTTGGCAAGCATTAAGAATGAGATCTGCTCTTGTAGCCGCAAATTACAGGCAACTCGACCTGGCAATACAGGCAGATATTTGGGATTTAACTTTTTTCATTCTTGAATTAGCAAACAACAATATTATTAATCGTCTTGCCTATGCCGACACTGTACAGAGTTTTTCTTCATCAATGGACTCTGCCTCTCATGCAGTAAAGGATCTTAGCTCCCAAGCGGCGTTGCAAACACTCCTTGAAGCTCTGGAAATAATTAAGGGCTTCAAAATACGCTCTGGTACTGCCCCCATCTTAATAGGCATAAAATACCTTACTCAATATTACTACTTCGCCAAAACAGCAGCCATTGCCAGCAATGCTGCCTTTATTGCCGGCAACCAACTCAGTGCCATTACCGCTATTGCAAAGTTGTCGATGACCGGTTTTGCAATGGATCTTACTTATAAGGGGTCGGGCACTAAAAGGGTGATTGACTTGCTTCGCTGGTTCGACCCGGTCTGGCCTATTCAACGTGCATTGGCTGACCGGATTAACCAACTTATTGACTCAGGTCTTAGCGGAACAGAAACACAAAATCAGGTTAAAGTGCTTTTTTTCACCATGCTTCAGCTTGATCTGAATAACAAGCAATGGCGAGATGCTTTACAACCAGCACTTGATCTTCTAAAAGATCATGAGCCAGAGGATCAACTGGAGAGCTGGAAGAAACAAGCACTAACGCCTTTTTCATTTCGCGAAGTCCGTGAAAAATACCACGCCCTGATCGTTGGCATTGTTGATTATGCTCAAGTACTTCAGCCATATGCCGTGATTCATAGCGTAAATATGGTTACCCGGCTCCTTGATAAAGGCACAGGACGAACCATCCATGCGGCACTGAAACACCCTAAATACCAGCCTTATGCCAAAGGCTTTCGCTCTGTCATCAGAGGCAATGTGATGGGTATCCCTACTACCCTGGCTATGGCAGCAGGTGCAGATATGGTTTATGGCTTTCCCGTGACTCGCTCCGCCGTCAACGCTGTCTTTAAGGGGGTTGGTAATCTGGCATCTCTAGTGATAGCCCTCTCTTATTACATTAGTCATCACTCAGGAGCGTCTAATACAACGGTTGAATACTATAAAAAATGGAAGGATGATCTGGCAGGTTATGGTGGAAGCTCTACCCTTCAAGATTCGGAAGAAAACACCCTCTCTGCCTCCAACAACAGTTACTTTAGCTATGTGAAAAATTCAATGTCGACATTGCCTCGTTTGATGATCAAAAATATAAAGGAAGGCTTTTTCAGTCTATTCACCTATTATCAATAAAATGAAAGGCGTTTAATAGCTTTGGAGTGACCCGTTGATAATTAAGCAGCATCAACGGGTACCTGGCATCAGAATTTAATCATCAGCTTCTTCAAGCCAGGCCATTTGAATGGCTTCAAGAACTTTCTCACCACAATGGTCAGGCTCATCATCAAATTCATCCAGTGCCATGACCCAGTTTCTCAGATCAACAAAGTTGATAAACTTTGGATCAACTTCCGGGTAGGCTTCGAGCAATTCGATGGCAATATCGTAAACATCAGTCCATTTCAGGCCCACAACTTGACTCCCGATTAATTCGCTTATTGAACCTAAATTCAGCAATTGGACTCTTGAATTTCTCTATTTACTAAAGAAATTAAGACTTTGTCAGGCGTTCTCGAATCACCTTTTGGGTGAGTTGGTAGAACGCTCTGTGGTTTTCTGAAAAATTTCAGCGTCCTCCGCTGCGTTGCGCCATTTGCCAAGGGCTAAGGCCATTGGCTGCATGACGCGCCTTGCTGAAAACCCTGAAATTTACCAGAAAATCCACATCCAACTGCTGAATTTAGGTTGAAGATTAGTGACGTTCAGACACCTGATTCAGCGTATATCTGGGTATTTCGACCACCAGATTTTCATCGGCAACCATCGCCTGACAGCTCAGGCGGGATTCTGGCTCCAGCCCCCAGGCTTTATCAAGCAAATCATCTTCAAGCTCATCACTCTCTTCCATGCTGTCAAACCCTTCACGAACCACAATATGACAGGTGGTACAGGCGCAGGATTTTTCGCAGGCATGCTCAATCTCAATACCGTTCTGAAGTGCTGCATCCAGCACAGTCACACCCGGTTCTACTTCCAACACAGCCCCTTCAGGGCACAACTCTTCATGGGGAAGAATAACCACTTGTGTCATACTCAAAGGTCCTCTAAATCGTCCAGCTTCTGTCCGGATAATGCCTGACGAATTCCATGATTCATCCGGCGGGCAGCAAATTCCTCACTACTTTGGGAAACCGCTTCAATTTTTTGGGTAATTGCACTGGCATTGCCAGAATTACGAATCTGCCTGAGTTCTTCCAGGTCTTTAGTGAGATTGGCAAACTCATCAGAACTGAGCAAAGCCTCACCATCCGCGTCCAAAGCTACAACCAGTGCTTCAATTACACGGTCCGCTTCTACTTCTTGCTCACGCAGGACTCTGGCATCACGATCGTTACCGGCAAACTCGAATGAGTCTTTCAGCATGCGGGAGATTTCTGCATCACCAAGACCATAAGAAGGTTTCACCTGGATGCTGCTTTCTATGCCGGTGGATTCTTCACGGGCAGAGACACTGAGTAAACCATCAGCGTCTACCTGAAAAGTGACCCGTATTTTTGCACCACCAGCAGGCATCGGCGGAATACCACGCAATTCAAAATGCGCCAGGGACCGATTATCCTGAACCAGCTCACGCTCGCCCTGAAAAACATGAACGGCCATCGCCGTCTGCCCATCTTTATAGGTTGTAAACTCCTGAGCACGACTGACCGGAATAGTGGTATTTCGATGAATGATTTTTTCCATCAAGCCACCCATAGTTTCCAAACCAAGCGACAGAGGGGTAACATCCAGCAACAACAAGTCTTGACCGGATTTATTGCCCGCCAAAACATCAGCCTGTAATGCCGCACCGACAGCCACCACACGATCAGGATCAATAGATGTCAGTGGCTTTTGCCCTGTAAAGCATTCAACCCGTTCACGCACATAAGGCACGCGAGTTGAACCACCGACCATGACCACTTCTTCAATATCTTTTGCCTTGAGTCCGGCGTCCCGTAATGCACGTTTAAAGGAACGGATGGTTCGGCAAATTAATGGGTCAACCAGAGAGTCAAAGATGTCACGGGTGAGTTCGCCGGACCAGCCATTTAAGCTGACAGCCACCGAATCGGCTTCCGTCAACTGCTCCTTGGCCCGACAAGCTTCGACCATTAACACCCGCAGTACAGAATGATCTAACGCCGCTTCAGATACGCCCGCCTGTTCAAGAATCCAGTCAGCCACTGCCTTATCAAAGTCATCGCCTCCCAGAGCGGTATCACCACCGGTAGCAACCACCTCGAAAACACCTTTCTCAAGACGCAAAATAGAAATATCAAAAGTACCACCGCCAAGATCATAAACCGCGATAGTCCCCTCGTTTCCTTCATCGAGACCGTAGGCGACAGCGGCCGCTGTGGGTTCATTCAAAAGACGGTAAACATTAATACCTGCCAGCTTGGCTGCATCTTTAGTCGCCTGACGCTGAGCATCATCAAAGTAGGCTGGTACGGTAATCACGGCACCACTAAGGGGTCCGCCAAGCGTTTCACAGGCCCGGGTAGCCAGAGATTTGAGGATTTCGGCAGACACTTCGACCGGACTGACTGCGCCCTTGCGGGTTTCAATATAAGGCATTCCCTGTCCGATTTCAGAGAAATGGTAAGGCATCACACCGCCAAGGGCATCAATATCTTCAACACCACGCCCCATCAGACGCTTCACAGAAACAATGGTGTTTAGAGGATCTGAGGTCATCAGAGCTTTGGCATTATGACCAACCAGTGTCGTCTGATCTGCATAATGAACGACAGAGGGCAGAATGTGCTGTCCCTGTAAATCCGGTAAGGTAGCTGCTTTGCCTGAATGCACACTGGCTACGAGAGAGTTTGTGGTTCCCAGATCAATGCCGACCGCTCGTTTTAGTTGATGCGGCTCAGGCGTTTGCCCCGGCTCAGAAATCTGCAGTAATGCCATACCTGCTCCTTAATCGTCCAGCAACTGCGATTCCAGTTGCTCAAGTTCGGCTGCCAGCTTTACCATAAACTGCATTTTGCGCACAACCGCCTCGGCTTTGTTGAGTTCATCCTGACCACCCACTTGCCAGAGAGACTTAAAATCAGCCAGATATGTTTCCATATCGGCATCAGCTCTGGCCATCATCCTTTCAAGTTCAGGCTCCGGGTTTTCACTGTGATGCAAGTCCGCCAGAGATTCTCTCAACTCCATCTGCTCCATCAGGAAAACCGGATCCATAATGGTATTGTTTTCCATCTCCAGCTCCCGACCAGACAATTTGAGCAGATAGATCATTCTCAATAATGGCGAACGCAATGTGTCGTATGCCTGATTGACATGTGCCGCATACTGAACGGACAACCGCTGCTGACGCTCACTTTCACCAGCAAAGCGATCGGGATGAACCGCTTTTTGCAATTCACGATACTGGCGAGCCAGTTGCTGCAAGTCCACTTCACAGGCAACGGGCATCTGGAACAACTCAAAATAATTTCCGGTGAGATCAACCATCAGTGATTATCAGTCCTGGTCAGGGAAAGAGAAACGAAAAAACCGCACAGAGAATTCTGTGCGGGTTATCAATCATACGTTGAAGCTCTCGCCACAACCGCATTCATTCGATACATTCGGGTTGTTAAACTGCAGCCCTTCGTTCAGACCTTCTTTAACAAAATCCAGTTCAGTACCATCGAGGTAAACCATACTTTTAGGATCTATATAAACCGTCGCGCCATCCCTTTGGAACACCTGATCTGAACCTTCAGGCTCATCCACAAATTCAAGGACATAAGCCATACCGGAACAACCGGAGGTTTTGACACCAAGGCGAACCCCCTCTCCTTTTCCCCGCTGGGTGATCTGTCGGCAGATATGCTCTGCAGCAGCCTCGGTTATTGTGATTGTCATTTAGTACTCCAACACTATTTAAACACCTGATAGTCAGGAACCCTGCTTATTACGGTAATCGTCAATGGCCGCTTTAATAGCGTCTTCGGCAAGTACAGAACAGTGAATCTTAACGGGCGGGAGAGCCAGTTCTTCAGCAATATCGGTATTGCGAATTTCAGAGGCTTCATCCAATGTTTTGCCTTTCATCCACTCAGTAGCCAGAGAACTTGACGCAATTGCTGAACCACAGCCGTATGTTTTAAAGCGAGCGTCTTCGATAACACCCTGATCACTGACCTGAATCTGCAGGCGCATGACATCGCCACAGGCTGGGGCACCGACCATTCCGGTACCCACTTGCTGAGATTCCTGATCCAGCTTGCCCACGTTACGAGGATTTTCGTAGTGGTCAATAACCTTTTCACTGTAAGCCATTGTTCTATCCTCCCAGGTAACCCTGGATTAATTCAGGGAAACATCAATCAGTGCGCAACCCATTCAACCTTGCTCAGGTCAACACCGTCTTTGTACATATCCCACAGCGGGGACAACTCACGCAGTTTCTCTACCGCACCGCGAATCTGATCCGCTGCATGATCTACCTCATCGGCGGTAGTAAAGCGCCCAAAGCTGATACGCAAAGAACTGTGTGCCAGCTCATCACTCAATCCCAATGCCCTAAGTACATAGGACGGTTCAAGACTGGCAGACGTACAGGCAGAACCCGAAGAAATCGCCAGGTCTTTCAGCGCCATGATCAGGGATTCACCTTCCACGAAAGCAAAGCTAACATTCAGGTTGCCGGCAAAGCGTTGCTCAAGGCTGCCATTGACATGAACTTCTTCGAGATTCCCCAGACGATCCAGAAAGCGCTGACGCAAGGTTAACAGGCGCTCATTAGCCGATGCCATTTCTGCTTTGGCCATTTCACAGGCTTCACCCATACCAACAATCTGATGCGTTGCCAGTGTGCCGGAACGCATGCCCCTTTCATGACCACCACCGTGCATCTGAGCTTCAAGACGGACACGGGGTTTACGGCGCACGTACAGAACGCCAATGCCTTTCGGCCCGTAAAGTTTGTGAGCAGAAATAGAAAGAAGATCAACCTTCATCGCTTCCATATCCAGTGGAATCTTACCGGCGCTTTGTGCCGCATCCACGTGGAAGAGAATTTTGCGAGCGCGGGTCAGCTCACCAATGGCTGTAATATCATTGATGACACCAATCTCATTGTTGACGTGCATCAGGCTGACCAGAATGGTGTCTTCACGGAGCGCCGCTTCTACCGCCTCAGGTGTAATTAAACCTTCGCTGTTTGGTTCAAGGTACGTAACTTCGTAACCTTCACGTTCCAGTTGACGGCAAGGGTCAAGTACTGCCTTGTGCTCAATCTTTGAGGTAATGATGTGCCTGCCTTTTTTGTTGTAAAAACGGGCAACACCTTTAATGGCAAGGTTGTCTGATTCAGTTGCACCAGATGTCCAGACAATTTCACGAGGATCGGCATTAATCAGGTCAGCTACCTGACGACGAGCATTTTCTACGGCTTCTTCAGCTTTCCAGCCAAACAGATGGGAGCGGGAAGCTGGATTGCCGAAATTACCATCAAGAGAAAGGCACTGCATCATTTTCTCGGCTACCCGTGGGTCCACTGGTGTGGTCGCGGAATAATCCAGATAAATTGGTAGCTTCATCAGGTACATCTCCAAGAGGTCCGTGTGCTCAAGGCCCTTGGCCTCAGGCTATCTTCATTATTTATACCAGCAGGCGCGAGTCAGCCTGCGGTTATGTTGTTTTCTGACGTGTGCTGCAGGCCATTCTGACGGTTTGCCACTTTCTGTACTTCGTGCCGGGCAACCAAATCCGCCAGACTAATACCATCCAGAAAGGAGTGAATTTGTTCACTCAGGTCGCACCACAAATGATGGGTTAAGCATGTAACTCCCTGCTGACAACTGCCACTGCCCTTACAACGGGTCGCATCAACAGATTCATTCACCGCATCAATCACTTGAGCCACATGAATATCTGCACTATCGCGTCCAAGACGATACCCACCACCAGGGCCTCTGACACTACACACCAGGTCGTTGCGACGAAGTCTGGAAAACAGCTGTTCAAGATAAGACAGTGAAATACCCTGACGTTCTGAAATATCCGCCAGAGAAACCGGCCCCTGATCAGCATGCAATGCCAGATCGAGCATGGCGGTTACCGCATAGCGTCCTTTGGTCGTCAATCTCATCAGCGGTATCTCCCCAGCATTGATTCCAGACTGAATCGTGGAGTGGAGGCACTCCCTTCAACATAATTTCGGAGCGATTATGTAATACCTTAGCAAAACAGTCAACTATTATTCAGGTATGGCTATGATGATGAGGAGAAAAAAGCAAATATATAAAAAATCAATCTAAAGATGTTGTCTGAAAGGCAAGTCGATTCTATACAAGCTCTGACCTCATTACAAAGAAAACACGGCCTGATGGATCTCAGACGGCCTCTGAGCACCGTGTTTTCTATCGGGCGCAGCATCCTGTTTTTATGGCGTCAGAGTTGATTGTTTGGTTTCTTTGACTGCGGCAAAATCTTCTTCTTTTAATTCAGGGAGTGGCTCCACTTCACAGCTGAGACCATTGGCTTTGAGGGCAGCACACATATTTTCAAAGCGGGCATCCACCTCGTGCAAGTGGGCTAACATCGCAGCAATAGCGTGAGCTGTCGGATCAGGCATTTCAGATGTGACTGCATAGGCATCAAAGCCCATTTTTTCTGCCATCGCCTGACTTCGTTCATCGTTTTCTCTGGCACCCTGAACAATTCTGCCCGGAATACCAACAACGGTGGCGCCTTCCGGAACTTCCTTGACAACCACCGCATTAGAACCGACCTTGGCTCCGGCTCTTACCGCAAAAGGTCCAAGCACTTTTGCACCTGCACCAACAACAACGTTATTTTCAAGCGTCGGGTGACGTTTACCTTGATTCGACGGATGCTCTTTACCCTTGTTAGGTGAAGTCCCTCCAAGCGTCACGCCCTGATAGAGTGTCACATCGTCTTTGATGATGGCAGTTTCACCAATAACCACCCCCATGCCATGGTCAATAAAAAAACGCCGCCCAATACTGACTCCGGGATGAATTTCAATACCCGTCAACCAGCGGCTAAAGGTGGATATGGTTCTGGCAAGCCAGAAAAACTCTGCTTTCCAGATTTTATGCGCCAGCCGGTGCAACAATAAAGCGTGTAACCCGGGATAATTGGTCAGCACTTCAAAGGTATTACGAGCTGCCGGGTCGCGCTCAATAACAGTTCTGATATCTTCTTTTAATCGCTCAAACATAGCCATGCCTGCTATTTATTCTTTATGTGTTTTACTGATCGTTGTCTTTGTGGGTAGCCGCTAAAGATCGCTGGGTTTCGGATAATATCCCCCGCAGAATGCTGAGTTCAACTCGATCCGGGCGAATACGCCCATACATGCGCCGGAGTTTTGCCATGATTTTTTCATGGCTGCTGTGATCCAGAAAACCAATTTCTATCAGGGTCTGATGAAGATGCTCATAATAACGCTCAGCATCCTCCATAGTGGCCAGATCGTGTGAACGAGGTGTCGGCATTTCCAGTGCATCATCCTGATTTAACTGCGTCATACGAAGTTCATAGGCTAACACCTGAACGGCCTGACTCAGGTTCAGGGAGCTAAAATCTTCATTGGTAGGAATATGCACCTGTAAATGACAGCGTTGCAGCTGGTCGTTGGTCAGCCCTTTGTCTTCACGACCAAAAATAATGGCTACTTTGTTGCTGACTGACTCCTGAATCATGGTGCTGGCACAATTTCTCGGGTCCACCAGCGGCAGAGAAACGCCACGCACCCGGGCACTGGTACCGACCACAAAATGACTGTCTGCCAACGCTTCTTCCAGCGTATCAACAATCCGGGCACTGGCAAGAATATCATCTGCACCCGAGGCCAGAGCGGTGGCTGTTCCGGAAGGAAAATCATCCGGATTCACCAGACACAAATGCTTCACCCCCATATTCTTCATGGCTCTGGCAGTCGAACCGATATTGCCAGGATGAGAAGGGTTAACCAGAACGATGGTAATATTGTCGAGCACTAGCAGACTCTCTATTAAGCTGTCTATAAATTGATAACTGTGGGCAAGTTTACTGAAAATCAACAACAAACCAAGGCTAAATCGGTTCCACCGCATCAACTCGCTGGAATATGCTGATTGCAAGCTGTTCAACATCCTGTCAGAATCCCGCCATAATCCGGGTGAATCCATACAGTGAACGCTGTATAATCCCGCGCCCCCGGGGCTCAATACAGATTGACCCCAACCGATCTTTTACAGTTCAGATGTAGTCCAAAGCCTATGCAACCAATGGTGAATATGGCCCTGCGTGCAGCACGCAAGGCCGCCGACATTATTTCTCATGCGTATAACGATCTCGACAATGTGAACATCGAGGTTAAGAATCGCAACGATTTTGTTACTGAGGTCGATAAGGCAGCTGAACAGGCGATCATCGAATCTCTCAGCAAAGCCTACCCCGATCATGGATTCTATGGTGAAGAGTCCGGCCTGCGCGAAGGCAAGGGTGATGGTAAGGATTACCTCTGGATCATCGACCCGCTCGATGGCACCACCAACTTCATCAAAGGTATTCCTCAGTTCGCTGTCTCCATTGCCTGCCAGTATCGCGGCCGACTAGAGCATGCGGTCATTGTCGACCCTCTGAAGGAAGAAGAGTACTGTGCCAGCCGTGGCCATGGTGCCACTCTGAACAGCAAGCGTATCCGTGTATCCGATCGCCGCAGCCTGGATGGTGCATTAATTGGTACTGGCATTCCATTTACTACCCCTGCTATCCATCACCTGGATAACTACCTGAATATGATGCGCGCCCTACTCGGTGATACCGCGGGTATTCGTCGTGCCGGTTCAGCGGCTCTGGATCTGGCCTATGTCGCCTCTGGTCGTCTGGATGCTTTCTGGGAAATCGGTCTGAATGATTACGACATGGCGGCCGGTGTTTTGTTGATCCAGGAAGCAGGTGGTCTGGTGGGTGATTTCAAAGGAGGTCATGACTTTATGAACAAAAGACAGGTTGTAGCGGGTAATGCCCGTTGCTTCAAAGAAGTTCTGAAGCGTATCCATCCATTTGTGACTCCGGAAATGATGGGGCGTTAATCATTTTTGATGATCACATAAATTGCTCAACATTTTGATTCAGTAAACAAGATTCAGGTCTCCCCATAACCTGAATCTCATCTAACGCCTTTTATTCCAAGGCGATTTTAATTCACCGCAATATTATTCAAAAACAATACGGTCTTTATTTTTCTCAATCACCGCTTCACCAACACGCCTGACATTCATCAGATCTTCTGTAGATTTAAACGGACCGTTCATTTGTCGGTATTCAACAATCGCTCGGGCTGTTATTTCTCCAACACCAATCAACTCATCCAACTGCTCAACAGTGGCGTTATTAACATTGATGTGAGAGGCGGAATGGTTATGCCCTTCAGCGGCGTACAGAGTAATACTGAACAGAAGAGCGGACATGAGGGTAGTAATTTTCTTGAATATCATAATAATTCCTTTATTTATGACTTTAGAGTGTTCGCCATCAAGCAACTACTGATGACCTTACTTCACAGTCAAGATTAGGTTTTTGCTCTCTGCAAACCCTCTAAAAGACGGATAAGAACTATTAAAAATATTCAAATAGTCCGTATGGTTATTAAAAAAATTCGCTAATATATTGTGCTTCCGCCACAGTATCTCAACCATACTTACATACACCACCTATTGAAATTACTGATTCAGACTCCAAATAGGTAGCAGAGGGCTGCAGACAGTCTCTGCTTTACCCACCTAACATCAACATTGGCGAACGCAGATATCATGACAGAACAGGATTCCAAAGACCCCGAAGTCATTACCGGGGACGATGACGATCAGGAAACCGGCACCGAGCTGGTATTACCTCATCAGGCACTGCCCGATAAACTCTATCTGATTCCGGTTTCCAACCGCCCCTTCTTCCCGGCTCAGGTGCAGCCACTAGTCTTCAGCGAAGATCGCTGGGGAGAAACACTTCAGCGTGTCGCACAAAGCCCTCATAAAGTGATGGGACTCAGTTTTGTTGGCGGCATGCCCGATGAAGATACACCTCCGGAAGCGTTCCCCGACGTTGGCTGTGTGGTCAAAATCCACAACATTGTTGCAGACGAGGAGCAGGTTCAGTTTATCGCCCTTGGCATGCAACGTTTCAAAATTCGTCAGTGGCTACGTCGTCGCCCACCCTATCTTGTGCAGGTGGATTACGTCGACAGCCCTGAAGATAACAGTGATGAAGTCAAAGCCTATGCCCTTGCTTTAATCCAGGCTATTAAAGAACTGATTCCGCTGAATCCTTTGTATAGCGAAGAACTGAAAAGTTACCTGAATCGCTTCAGCCCGAAAGACCCGTCGCCATTAGCGGATTTTGCCGCTGCCATTACCACTGCACTCGGGCATGAACTTCAGGAAGTACTGGAGACCATGCCCATCCAACGCCGGATGGAAAAAGTACTGGTATTGATTCGCAAAGAACAGGAAGTCGCGCGACTGCAAAGTGAAATCAATGCTGAAGTGAATCGTAAGATCAGCACCCACCAGCGAGAGTTTTTCCTGAAAGAGCAATTGAAAGTCATTCAGAAAGAGCTGGGCATATCGAAAGACGACAGAACCGCCGAAATAGAGAAATTCACTCAACGTCTGGAAGGGTTAACTATTCCGGAATCCGCCAGAACCAAAATTGATGATGAGTTGAACAAACTGTCTATTCTGGAAACGGGTTCACCGGAGTACGCCATTTGTCGCAATTATCTCGACTGGGCAACATCTGTACCCTGGGGACGATTCTCAGAAGACATCCTTGATATGAAATACGCCCGGACGGTGCTGAATGCCGACCATGACGGGCTTGATGATGTAAAAGACCGGATTATCGAATTTTTGGCGGTCGGTGCTTTTAAACAGGAAGTGTCCGGTTCCATCATGCTGCTGGTTGGCCCTCCCGGTGTTGGCAAAACCTCCATCGGTAAATCCGTTGCTCAGGCGCTTGGTCGTAAATTCTACCGCTTCAGTCTTGGTGGCATGCGTGACGAAGCCGAAATCAAAGGGCATCGCAGAACTTACATCGGCGCATTGCCCGGCAAATTGGTGCAGGCCCTGAAAGAAGTTGATGTGGCTAACCCGGTGATCATGCTCGACGAGATTGACAAAATTGGTGCTTCATTCCGGGGGGATCCGGCTTCAGCGCTGCTGGAAGTACTTGATCCTGAACAGAACAGTGAATTTCTCGACCACTATCTGGACATGCGCATTGATCTGTCCAAAGTGCTGTTTATCTGCACAGCCAACCAACTGGATACCATTCCCGGCCCGTTACGTGACCGAATGGATATGATTCGCCTGTCCGGCTATATCACCGAAGAAAAAATCGCCATTGCTAAAAACCATCTCTGGCCTAAACAGCTGAAGAAGGCGGGGCTGAAGAAAAGTCAGCTGAAAATGTCTGATCCCACCTTCAGAGCCATTATTGATGGCTACGCTCGTGAAGCCGGGGTTCGAAATCTAGATAAACTGCTCCAGAAAATCATCCGCAAAGTGGTCGTCAAGCTACTGGAAGGTAAACAGAAGAGTCTGACAGTTTCTACAAAGAACCTAGAAGACTATCTGGGCGCTCCTTACTTCCGACCTGAAAGCACCATGGAAGGCGTAGGCATTATTACCGGACTGGCCTGGACTGCGATGGGTGGCGCGACATTACCGGTAGAAGCTGGCTTGGTTCATCAACAGCGTGCTGGTTTTAAACTCACCGGTAAGCTGGGTGATGTAATGAAGGAGTCTGCTGAAATTGCTCACAGTTATGTGGCAAGCAACGCACACTCTTTTGATGTACCTGAAGACTTCTTCAAGAATGCCTTTATTCACTTACACGTACCTGAGGGCGCTACACCAAAAGACGGCCCCAGTGCCGGAGTGACTATGACGTCTGCGTTGATATCCCTGGCAACCGGGCGTAAACCTGCATCAGGTATTGCTATGACGGGTGAACTAACACTCACAGGTCGGGTTCTGGCCGTTGGCGGCATCCGGGAGAAAGTAATCGCTGCACGAAGACAGGAGATTTATAAACTGATACTTCCTGAGGAAAACCGAAGAGACTTCGACGAACTGCCAACCTACATCCGCAAGGGCATCAAAGTACACTTTGCCAGCGAATACAAGGACGTTTATCAGGTTATTTTCCCACCGAAAAAGAAAACACCCGGCAAGAAAAGATCAACTAAAAAGAAATAGCCCCTGAAAAGACAAAGCCGCCAGAACATCGGCGGCTTAGTCACTTTTGCTAACTACTGCAGCGAGATCTAATCACGCTTGGACACGCTAGTGAGCATGTATAGTTATAATGCGCATCCCAATGACTGTCCAGCATCCGCTTAGACCTTCTCAACATATAAAAAGCCCAATAGTATCAGCAAGATACTAAGGCATACCGACTTCCCAGTCAGATCTTTCAGCTTGTCTAGAATAAATAGTACCAATCAATAAAATCGCAAAGCCTCCAGTCAGGGAGTCTTTAGTAAGGAATTTTGTCAGACATGGATTCGTCATCTCGCCCTCGCCGCACCGATTTATCGCAAACCAACGATAACTTGCCCTCCCCATCTGAGCAGGAAGCAGATAACCCTACCGTTGGGCATAATACGTTGAGGCAGGAGATCAGAGAAAGCCCATCTCTCTCACATATTCCTGAAACACCAGACACGCAAATTCATGAGCAAAAAACGACTCAGAAAACCTTCAGTAATGTCACTAAAACCCAAGCCAAATCATATATTTCTTCCGTGTGGCACTGGACTAAAAGCCTGTTTAACAATAAAACGGTCAGAAGAACTGAAGGGCAGGAATATATTCCTCAGGGTGAGGCTATTGAAGAAAGAAATAAAGAAAGAAAAAGCACCTTTGTGAGCCTGCTGAAAAGTACAGTCAAAATCGCCGCGAAAACCGCCAACTGGTTATCTGGCGGCAAATTGCAGAGTAAAGCCCTCAACTGGGGAGCCTTGGGCACCAGAAAATTGCTGGACCAAAAACTCTATATGCGTTTCCCCGGTCTGACCGATGAACAGTTTGAAAAACTACTCAGCCAATTGACCACCCTGGTTTCTAATACCGTGCCAGAATCTTCTAACCCAATCGATATTATTATCTCTGAGATAGAGGTCGATATTGGCCTGCATAAACCACTTAAAATCAGAGATTTGTCATTCCAGGCAGTGCCAAAAACATTAGCACGTAATTGCGCGCTGATTCATCACCAAGGGCTAAAGCGTTCTGTTGAATTGAAAAATCTTGAATGCTTTCTTGATCTTCCCAATCAGGAAGAAAACAAACCTTATGCCAGAATTTTTTTTGGCATGAAGCAGGGCACCTTTACTATCGGCAGTGATTTCCCGAGCACTCTGAGAAAAGCCGGCCTGATGAATCTCACTAAAGCAGCAGCCTGGTCAGGATTTGAAAACCTGTCGCTTGATAAAGACAACACCACCATAAGACTTGAAGCACCAGAACTCATCATCAGGCACTCTAGGCTTGATCTGGCAATCCCTTTTATTGAGGGCGAACTTGTCGCAGCGGAACAACCAGGGTTTATGGCATTTGATGAAGGCGAAGCCATTCTGAAAGATGTCTGCATTACCAAGCCCATCGAGTTGAGCGCGCCAACTCATCAGTCTACCATCATACAGTGTGGTGGTTTTGCGTTTAAAAACAAATCTAATCGCAAGTGTCTGATTGACTTGAAAGAAGTCCATGCGCCAAATTTGGATGACTCCTTCAGCGGCCATGTCAGCGCCTCATTGTCACTCGACCTTGGTCTGGCCCGGAACCTACCGGATACTCCTGATGCATTAAAATTGCTCAATGGTGTTCGTCTTAATTGTGAAGTCAATCTGGACTTGGTCAATGGAGAAGGGGATTTCAATGCGATCAAAAAAAGCCTGAAAGTTTCTGAAGAGAAAAGCTGGAATCCTAAAAGCTGGTTTGTGGCATGGTTCGTTAATTCCGTCCTTAAATCAGATAAGACCCAAATCTATAAAGATGAAGCCGGTAATCATAAACTTGAAGTCGGCTTTTCCATCCCTGTAATAGGTTGGCTCGCTGGAAAACTGCTTGGAAGATACCTGAAAGATATTCCTCTTCCTGGTGACTATCTTGTTGCCCGGGAAGGCTGCAAAGGAAAAATTATTGCCAGTAACTTCCCATCTTTGCTGAACAGCATACTTTTAACGCCAATCAAAGCGCATATTGTTCGCAAGGATTTGGAGGTTTTGTGTAATAAAGCAGCATGCGGAGATTTTTCCGCCAGTTGCGAATTGATGAGTTCTGCCTCCAGGCTGCAAAATCAGGGGCATTCAGCACAAGTTCTGCGCATTCTCGAGGCGGTACCTCTTGAACATATTCACAAGTTGTATACCCAATCCGAAGACTTCACAGTAGAGCAACTTTCACACGTTGCACGCAGGCTGGCAGAAATCAATCCGGACAAAGCCATTGCCGTCTATGCCATGACGACCAATGCCGCACTACTCAACCATCTGCCCGACATTGAGAATATCAAAACCATGGTAGATAGAGCATTATCACTCTGCCGGAAACGTGGAACAGAGCAAACAGCGGCTCAGGATATGCTCGAATTTATGGCGCGGGCAAAACCGGAATCGGGAGCCGTCGAACACCTTGCAACGCTTACCAGAGAGAAACTATATCCTGCGGATCAAATGGCTCGTTTATTACAAAGAGTCATCAGATCACCCCATTACATCAGCAAGCCCGAGCAACAGATCAACTTTTTGCTAGGGTTAGAACCGGAAATATCTGAATTCCTGCCGCAAATACTGGAGCAATTCCCCATTCAGCAAATAGAGAGAGACTATCTAAGAGGTGTACCGACTGATGAGCAACATTTGTCGGTGCTTGAAGGACTGGCTCTCAAGCATCATTGCCCTGTAACCATTGTCAAATGGCTTGACCGCCTTGGTCATACAACCAGAGCTGAGCAATTACTGCACTCCGCTATAGAAAACGGTGACGTTTCTGCGTTAAGGCACAGAATTCTCGGAGAAATTGAACATGAGCGTTATGGTAAGCCATTGTATTCTCATGCGTTTAACTTGCTGAACCGACTACTGGCTGACAACCAATGTTCTTCAGAACTGCAGAATGAAGCCATAAAACTAATGAGCCAGCTCTGGCAAAAAACCCGGAACAAAGATATCGACTGGCCATTTCTTGCGGCGAACCAAAATAATGCGAACACTCCCGCGCTCTCAGATCAAAAAAATGCTTTTGAAAAACTCTTTGCCATACCAACATCGATATTGACAAGGCCTGAAACACTGCTCAGAAAACTGGATGAAATAAAAACTGAATTATCAGCCGCTCTAAACGACACCTCAGCTACTTCCTCTATAGCAACACTCTCCATAAAGAACTGCATACGCGTTGTTGATGCACTGGCCGATGAGACTCATCAAGGCATACAATTTCAAAAACTGGTGAATGATACCTACCAATACTTTGGTAATGGCAACAATGATCCAGCACAGATTCAGATGTCTGACCTCTCAGAGCAGGAAACATCATTTAATGATGCCGAGGACATTTTTAGTGAAGACGAGGATATATTCTATGATGCTCAAGAAAATATCTCTGACGTTTTGCAACTCAATGAAAGCAATGATCACGAAAGCAAACGAGGAAACTGGGCAACCGACCTGACCAGCATGATTCGCAACGCGACAAGCCAACACGGAAAAGACCTTATCGATCTGCAGCGGCCAGAAGATGAGGAGTAAAAATGAAGCGTAAACCAGATTACACTTATCGCAAACAATGCGCCAGCCGCTCCAGAGCTACCAGACTGTCTGGCGTGTAATTGCGATGATGCCGGTTGCTTAAGATATCTTCCGGCGTTTCAAAAACAACATTAACCACTTCATCTTCCTGCAAAGTTAAAGCCCCATCATAACGACAGCTGTACACCCTGCCCCAGACCTGACAGTCATCATTGTGAAAATAGAAATGAAAATGCGGAGTCACCGGCGTATTTTCGATACCTAACTCTTCCTCCAGTTCACGAACGGCCGCCTCATCATAACTTTCGCCCTCAGCAACCACGCCACCGGTGGATGGATCAAAAAAGCCGGGGTAAATATCTTTGCTCAGCGTTCGTTCCTGAACATGCAGCTGACCGTTTGAGTTAAACACAAACACATAAGTCGCCCGATGACAGAGACCTTCTTCACGCATTGTAGGTCTGGAAGCGCTGCCAAGCACATGGTTATGATTATCAACAATCAAGACTTGCTCTACCTTTGCCTCAAGCTCTTGCTGACCAGACATAAAGATCTGCCTCCTGTTTTTTAGTGCCACATTATTTTTATACCCGATGTGTGACTTTTATCTCGTAGGTTGCCAATCCATGGTTTCTGGGTTCTGTACACTCCCTGTACAGAACCCAGAAACCATGGATAGCCATGTTGAAATTAAAAGTCACATATCGGGTTTTTATTGTATTTTTTATTACTCAGCGAGTCGCAAACAATACGTTCATCATCAAACCTGTTGAATTTGTCAGAGGAAAGATCTTTCGTCAAGACTGATAAGTATTGCCCGCAACCGGTATACTAATACTCATCAGCTTTTTATTACCATTTTGTTTCTACTCAATAACATTCAAGATTTTCCGACAATACCAGAACCATCCCTGAAATCCGTTGCCTTCACTGCAACCAGACCTACACCGTTTTCCAAAGGGGACAATATGACCAAAACCAATGTTATCTCTGCTATTGTAAATCCCGTGGGCTCTATGCGAGTCCTCTCAAGCCGGGAAGTTAACATTCTTCAGGACACCAGCAAAACCGGCCTGCACGGACTGTTTCGCCAGTGCGCACTGGCGGTTTTAAGCTGTGAGCAGGAGGGCGACAGCGCTGAAGAACTTCTCAAACAGTATCAGGATTTTGACATCGCCATCGTGCAGGAACATCGTGGCCTTAAACTTGAACTGATCAATGCACCTGCCAGCGCCTTTGTCGCCGGAAAATTAATTCGCGGTGTCAGGGAAAACCTATTTTCCGTACTGCGGGATATTCTGTATGTGTCTTCTCACATCACCGATGACCCTCGATACAATCATGACAGTACTTCAGACATCACCCATCTGGTGTTTGATATTCTTCGTAATGCTGATGCCTTTATTACCAAACAGCTGCCCAATACCATTGTGTGCTGGGGCGGGCATTCTATCTCCCGTGGTGAGTACGAATACACGAAGCTGGTCGGCTATCAGCTGGGGTTGAGGAAACTGGATATCTGTACCGGCTGTGGCCCCGGTGCCATGAAAGGCCCAATGAAAGGTGCCTACATTGGTCATGCCAAACAGCGGGTAGCCAACGGCCGTTTTATTGGTTTAACCGAACCCGGCATTATTGCAGCAGAATCCCCTAACCCGATTGTTAACGAGCTGGTTATTCTCCCGGATATCGAAAAACGCCTGGAAGCCTTTGTGCGTTTCGGGCACGGAATTATTGTATTCCCCGGTGGTCCGGGCACCTGTGAAGAGATTCTCTATCTGCTCGGTATTCTGCTACACCCGGACAATGACCACATCCCCATGCCGCTGGTCTTTACCGGCCCGGCGGGTGCTAGTGAATACTTTGAGAAGATTGATCAATTCATTGGCAATACACTCGGCAAAAAGGCTCAGGACAAATACCAGATCATCGTTGATGACCCTGTGGAAGTGGCGCGCACCATGCGCACTGAACTGGACAGAGTAACGCGCTTCCGCCGTAAACAGGGAGATGCCTACTACTTCAACTGGCTTCTGACTATTGATCATGAGTTTCAGAGACCATTTGACCCGACCCATGCCAACATGAAATCACTGGAACTCAGTACTTCGCTGCCAGATTACCAGCTGGCTGCTAACCTGCGCCGGGCGATGTCAGGCATTGTTGCCGGAAACATCAAAGAAGATGGTGTTAACCTGATTCGCCAACACGGCCCCTATCAACTCACCGGCGAAGCAAAACTGATGAAGCAGATTGACGCCCTGCTCCAGTCGTTTGTCGATCAGTACCGGATGAAACTGCCCGGCAGTCATTACCAGCCCTGCTACGAAGTCGTAGGCACCTGATCAACCTTTACTCAGGAGGCCGATATTGCCTCCTGGACTCATTTCTGTGATGAATACTCACCATTTCGGTGAATACTTAACTTAAGCCCCACCATTCGTTATACTGCCGGCGCTGATGGTCAGTTTCCAGCTTTTGGCGTCTCTTCATACTGATGTTGTAAAGCTCTGTTTTCCAATTCACTGTCGCCTTTATATCCATCAAAAACCAAGCAGCGACAGCATCCGTCAGCACTGCAAATTCGTTTGCTTACAGGTTATTTTCAGGAATGTCTCACTGACCAAAACAATCAAGAATGTCAGTTGAAGGATCGCCACAACACCACTGATGAGGATCGAAGCCGTGCTAGAAGCCTATAGACAACATGTCTCAGAACGTGCCTCCGAAGGTGTCCCTCCCAAACCATTGAGTGCCGAACAGGTCACTGGTCTGGTTGAGTTGCTGAAAAACCCACCCGCCGGAGAAGAACAGGAATTGCTGAACCTGCTCGAAAACCGCATCCCCCCTGGCGTGGATGAAGCCGCCTATGTAAAGGCTGGTTTCCTTTCTGCCATTGTCAAAGGGGAAGCAGAATCACCTCTGATCGACAACAAGCGTGCTGTTGAATTACTGGGCATGATGCTCGGCGGCTACAACATTGAAACGCTCGTTAGCTTGCTGGATAACACCGAACTGGGTGAACTGGCAGCCGAGCAATTGAAAAAAACGCTGCTGGTCTTTGAATCCTTCCATGATGTGGCAGACAAAGCCAAAGAAGGCAACGCCAATGCCGTTGCCGTTCTGAAATCCTGGGCAGAAGCTGAGTGGTTCACTCAGCGTGAAGCGGTTCAGGAAAGCATTAAAGTGGCTGTATTTAAAGTCACTGGCGAAACCAACACCGATGACCTGTCTCCGGCACCGGATGCCTGGTCCCGCCCGGACATCCCTTTGCATGCCCGTGCCATGTATAAGATGCAGCGTGATGGTCTGACCCCGAATGAACAGGGTGTAGTTGGTCCTCTGCAACAGGTTGAAGAAATCAAAAATAAAGGTCTGCCTGTTGCCTTTGTCGGCGATGTGGTCGGCACCGGGTCTTCCCGTAAATCAGCCACCAACTCGGTACTCTGGTTCTTTGGTGATGACATTCCCGGCGTTCCTAATAAGCGGGCTGGAGGCATCTGTATCGGTGGTAAGGTTGCCCCTATTTTCTACAACACCATGGAAGATGCCGGCGCTCTGGTCTTTGAAGCACCGGTAGAACAACTGAACATGGGTGATGTGATTGAAATTCGCCCTTACGATGGCAAAATTCTGTCTGAGTCTGGCGAAGTGCTGTCTGAATTTACGCTCAAATCCGATGTTATTCTGGATGAAGTCAGAGCTGGCGGTCGAATCAATCTGATCATCGGTCGTGGTCTTACCGATCGTGCCCGTGAAGCACTCGACCTGGCACCTTCAGACGTTTTCCGTCGCCCGGTATCGCCAGAAGACTCCGGCAAAGGCTTCACTCTGGCTCAGAAAATGGTGGGTAAAGCCTGCGGCGTCAAAGGCGTCCGCCCCGGTCAATACTGTGAGCCCAGGATGACCACCGTCGGTTCTCAGGATACCACCGGACCAATGACCCGGGATGAACTGAAAGACCTCGCCTGCCTTGGTTTCTCATCCGACCTGGTAATGCAGTCTTTCTGCCACACAGCAGCTTATCCCAAACCCGTAGATGTGGAAACGCACCACACCTTGCCAGACTTTATCATGAACCGTGGTGGTGTTGCCCTGCGTCCCGGTGATGGCATTATCCACAGCTGGCTGAACCGCATGCTGCTGCCTGACACCGTAGGTACTGGTGGTGATTCTCACACTCGCTTCCCACTGGGTATTTCATTCCCGGCGGGCTCTGGTCTGGTTGCCTTTGCTGCCGCCACCGGTGTGATGCCATTGGATATGCCTGAGTCCGTACTGGTTCGTTTTAAAGGTGAAATGCAGCCCGGCATTACCTTGCGTGATCTGGTGCATGCCATTCCTTATTACGGCATCAAACAGGGGCTGCTGACTGTTGACAAGAAGGGCAAGAAAAATGCCTTCTCTGGTCGGGTTCTGGAAATCGAAGGGCTGGAGAGTCTCACCGTTGAACAGGCGTTTGAATTGTCAGATGCTTCTGCAGAACGCTCTGCTGCCGGTTGTACCATCACCCTTTCAGAAGACTCTATTACTGAATACCTGAAATCCAACGTCACCATGCTGCGCTGGATGATTAAGGAGGGTTATGGCGATGCCCGTACTCTGGAACGTCGCGCCCAAAAGATGGAAGAGTGGCTGACCAATCCATCCATGATGCGTGCTGATACTGACGCTGAATACGCCGAAATCATTGAAATTGATCTGGCCGATATCAAAGAACCTATTCTTTGCGCACCGAATGATCCGGATGACGCCCGCACGTTATCCGACGTTGCCGGTGACAAGGTAGACGAAGTCTTCCTCGGCTCCTGCATGACCAACATCGGTCATTTCCGTGCAGCCGGTAAGCTGCTGGAGCAAAACACCAAACCATTGCAAACCCGGTTCTGGATGTCCCCTCCAACCAAAATGGACAAAGCGCAACTGGAACAGGAAGGTTACTACGATATTTACAACACCAGCGGAGTTCGTACCGAAATCCCCGGCTGTTCACTCTGTATGGGTAACCAGGCAAGAGTAGAAGCAGGCGCTACGGTGCTGTCTACTTCGACCCGGAACTTTCCAAACCGTCTTGGTGATGGCGCTAATGTCTATCTCTGTTCTGCAGAGCTGGCATCTGTAGGTGCCATTCTTGGCAAAATCCCTACTGCTGAGGAATATCTGGAATACGCCAGCGACCTGAATGCTATGGGTTCAGAAGTGTATCGCTACCTGAACTTTGATCAGGTGGAGTCCTATCAACAGGCAGCTAACGAGATTATCACCAAAGCCAGCTGATTCTGATCGTTAAACCTCTGTAAACCCCAGCCCCCAACCGTGGGCTGGGGTTTCTTTTTTATGGCATTTTATCTGCTGCCGATGGCTATAAAAGAACATCAGCAGATAGGTAGGCGTTGTGCAATTAGTCACCGGGGTAAAAGCATTTTTTCAGGTAGCCAGAGAAAAATGGCAGGATTATGTCAGCCAGTTTAAAGGTCGGAATGTTATCGTCCTGCCGGACCCTGATGCCGAAATAAAAACCGCCCCAGAACCCACCAGAGAAATAACTAATCGACTGGTCCACAGCAGATCGGTTTCCCCCGAAGGGAGAAGCCAACAAACTCCATCAACAAACACTCACCTTCCGGAGCCCATTAATCGAGCCTCCAGATTAGAAAGCATTCTCAAAAAAACACAAAAAAACTACCAGAACAATCGCATTAACATTCTCATTGGCGATATGACCCAACTCAAAGCAATCCACGACCTTTCGGTGGATGCCACTGTCTGCGATAGCTCTGTAACATCAACAGCCAGTACTCAGTATCCGGGCCACATCATCCGGCAAAACATCTCGCATCACGACGAAGAGCAGCAAGCCCTGCACCTGTTTAACAGTTATATAGATGCCATTGAGGAAGCACTTCAACAAAACCTGAAGACGGTGGCTATTCCTGTTTTTAGCCCCAACGAAATAGATAATAAAGCATCCTGCCTGATCGCCTTGAACGCCATTCGATATTGTCAAAACAATGCCCAATATGGTGATCAGGTGCCTGATGTCTATTTTGTATTTCCAAACAATAAACAGAATCGAAATAAATACCGGACAATGGACGCTTTGCTGCAAAAGAAAGCCCCCACTCAACAAGCGCCTTCTAGGGCAACATTAAAGATGCTCAACGACTTACTTCCCGCGCCTCCGACGGTGAATCCACACTTTAGATTTCAGGCAAAGTTGGAGTGGATGAACAACGAAATAAAAAGAACCTGCGTCAAACTGTCCCGGGGAAACTGCTCTGAGAAAAAAGCCAGGCAAATTACTCAATACGTTAACAAGGTCTATAGCAAAATACAGGGCATGGGTGAGCAGAAAACCTTGTCAGCCAGACAATATCAGGAAATTGAAGCCTATCTGAGCCAACAACTAGAAACCTTAGCGCTATTCCAGCGAAAACAGGATCGCATTGTATCCCGCCAAGAGAATGGGGCGTCTGATGCCAAGCTCGAAAGTATTTTCCCTGAATGCCCGGTGGATGCCAAACAGACGATGCTTGATGATTTCGATAGCCTTGCCAGCCAGGCTCTCAAAACAAACTATCAAACCATTAGCACTGATAATGGGGCAAAAATTCAGCGGCATAACCACGGAGTACTCAACGCTGCCCGAACAGCGGTATGGGTCAAAGCCTTAATTCAGCTCTACCAAAAGCATGGCGACAAAGAAGCCGCTGGCATCCGAGAAGAAGATATTCCGCTGATTCAGATGGCGGCGATATTTGATGCCAGCGCCCGGCAGAATGATGAAGGGCCCCATCTATGGCAAGTAGAAAGTGCGCAAGCCTGTAAACAGGCGCTGATACAACAGGGTGTTGACTCAGAAACAGCGCACCAGATTGCCGCCAGCATATTAGGCAAGCATCGCCCACTCAACAAAGACAAAACCATTTTGGAGAAAGTGCTCCATGATGCCATCGCCCTGGACACTGTTCGAAAAAGGCGTGTGTTTGATGCGGCTGACCTGAACTTTACCCGCCAGTTCAGCCAAAACCACCTGGCCACCATAGATATTGAAACGATGGCCAACGAAGTTCGGAATGTCATTCATGAGCAGCAAGACCTTCGTATTGGGGTATCACTGCGTCATCAACAAAAGAACATCGACCGTAAGGTCGTTAGCCGAGCCTTCAACAGCGACAAGAAAGCGGCACTGGAGTTAGCTCCTCAGCCTTACGCCGCCATCGAAAACCATATTCAGCAACATTCCCTTTTTCTGGCAGACTTACTGGAAAATGACAGTTTTGCCGGTTAATCCACCAATTTATCCAGACCAGCCTGCAAATCTGCTTTGAGGTCTTCGATATCTTCCAGCCCCACCGCAATACGAATGAGATTTTCTGAAATGCCTGCCCGCTGTTTATCTTCATCGGATAAACGACAGTGAGTCGTTGTGGCCGGATGAGTAATCGTGGTTCGTGTATCACCCAGATTAGCGGTACGAGACATTATTTTCACGGCATCCACCACAGACCAGGCTTGCTCACGACCACCGGCTACCGTAAACGACAGAACACCACCAAATCCTGTTTGTTGTTTTTTAGCCAGAGCGTGGCTCGGGTGACTCTC
The DNA here is from genome assembly GCA_965199185.1 of Endozoicomonas sp. Lineage (GTDB taxonomy): Bacteria > Pseudomonadota > Gammaproteobacteria > Pseudomonadales > Endozoicomonadaceae > Endozoicomonas. The sequence goes on from CBDAQW010000014.1 coordinate 79,371, forward strand.
CAAACCGCTGTAATGCACCTTCTCAACCGCCGGATGAGCCTCCAGCCATTGAGCCATTGCCAGCGCATTGCGACAATGTGCTTCCATCCGAAGAGGCAGAGTTTCCAACCCTTTATAAAACACCCAGGCGTTGAAGGCGCTCATGGTGGCACCAGCCGATCGTTGCCAGAGATGAACCTCTTGCACCCGTTCTTTTTTGCCCACCACGACACCGCCAACACAACGCCCCTGGCCATCAATATATTTGGTCGATGAATGCGTCACAATATCAGCACCGAGTTTCAGGGGTTGCTGAAGTGCTGGCGTGCAAAAGCAATTATCCACCATCAATAATGCATTATGACTGTGAGCAATATCCGCCAGAATGCTCAGGTCTGCCACTTCACCCAACGGGTTAGAAGGTGTTTCAAGAAACAGTAGCCTGGTTTCCGGTTTAAGTGCTTCACGCCACTGGTCATAATCGAGAAAATCAACAAATGTCGTTTCAACACCAAATTTCGCCATATATTTAGCAAACACAGTAAAGGTGGTACCAAAGACACTGCGAGAGCAAATCACATGATCTCCAGCCTTCAACAAGCCCATGCAAGTGCCCAAAATGGCGGCCATGCCCGATGAAGTAGCGCAGGCATCTTCACCGCCTTCAAGCACCGCCATACGTTCTTCAAACATTCGTACCGATGGGTTGGTGTAACGGGAATAGACATTCCCTTCTTCCTCACCGGCAAAGACCGCCTGAGCCTGGGCGGCACTTTCATAGGTAAAACTGGACGTCAGGTAAATCGCTTCACTGTGTTCACGCTGATCACTGCGCCAGGAACCGGCGCGAATAGCCTGGGTCGCAAACGCCCAGTCAGGATTATCGGTCAGGTCATGCTCACTCATGGCATCTTTTGCTCTTGCTGGATACGCGTTGTCATTGTTATTTCAGCCTGTATTCAAATTACGGCAACGAAAGCATAACTAAAACAAAGCCTTGTAGACAGTGATGATTTAGTTTTGACAAGACTCAAGCTTGCGTCAAAAGCAGAGAACCAGAAAATCCGCTGATTTGTGATAAGATTAAGCGTTATTTCTGCTGTCTCCGGTTACCTACAATATGACACCACAACTGCTACTCATCGATGCTCTGAATCTGATTCGCCGTGTACACGCTGCGGTCAAAGCACCGGATGACAGCAGGCAGGTCGATGGCGCTTTGTCCGCGGTTTTGTCTTCCACTCTGCGAGCCATCCAGGATAGCCAACCCAGTCATATTCTGGTGGTGTTTGATGGCGATCCGCCCACATGGCGGCATGAATTGTTGGCTGAATACAAAAGTCAGCGTAAACCCATGCCCACAGAACTGCGTCAGCGCCTGACCGACTTTAATCAATTGTTCCGCCAGAATGGCATTATGACCTTCCGCCGTAACGGTATTGAAGCCGATGATGTGATTGGCGCTATTGCTCACAAAGCGGTTAAAGCGACAATTCCGACGACGATTTTATCCACCGATAAAATTTACCGGCAATTATTAAGCTCCCCTCTGGTGACATTGAGAGATCATTTTAATAAAAGCAATGTGCAACGGGAGGATATTATCAGGGAATACAACCTGCCACCTGAAAAGCTGATTGATTTATGGGCGCTGGCAGGTATCGGTGATGTGCCCGGTGTGACCGGTGTAGGAGAGAAAGGGGCATTCAAACTGCTGCAGGAACACAACAGCCTTGAAACCATTTTGCACTGTGAAGGAGAAATCAAAGGCGCACTCAGCAAGGTGCTTGAACAAAAAGACCAGGCAACCTTATCAAAAACACTCATCACCCTGCAGAAAGATATTGACCTTGGAATGAGCCTCAAAGACATGCGATACATTGCCAACCCGTAGGTCGGCTTCCGTGAAGCCGACAATGCATTCAAAGAATGCATAATGGTTACCTGGTTTTGCCCTCTGTGGGCACCTGCCCTTCGGGCGGAAACCGGGCTAGGCTTCCTGATCTTCTTCATTATGAAGATCAATAATATCACTCACGTCACTGCGGGTTTTATCATTGCGCCGATTAGCAAGATCCTCCAGATATTGCTGGTCGATATTTCCGGCTACATACTGACCATCAAACACCGAGCAATCAAAATTTTTGATCGCCGGATTCAAAGACGACACGGCTTTTTTCAAATCGTCTAAATCCTGAAATATCAAACGGTCTGCACCAATCAACTCAGCCACGGCATCATCAGAACGACCAAAAGCAATCAGCTCGTCGGAGGTGGGCATATCGATGCCGTATACATTCGGATAGCGAATCGCCGGAGCCGCCGAGCAGAAGTAAACATTTTTAGCACCGGCTTCCCGCGCCATTTCAATAATCTGTTGACACGTTGTACCGCGCACAATGGAATCATCCACCAGCAGCACATTCTTACCAGCAAACTCCTGACCAATCGCATTCAGCTTCTGTTTGACCGATTTTTTGCGCGTAGCCTGGCCAGGCATAATAAATGTACGACCAATATAACGGTTCTTCACAAACCCTTCACGATAAGGCAAACCCAACCGGGTCGCCATTTCAAGGGCAGAATTACGACTGGTGTCGGGTATTGGCATCACAACATCAATATCGTGATCCGTCCATTCCCGCAGAATTTTATTGGCTAATGTCTGCCCCATCCGCAAACGAGCCTGATACACAAAAATACCGTCCAGACTGGAATCCGGGCGCGCCAGATAAACGTACTCAAACATACAGGGCGTTAATTGACCGGGTACACACTGAAAACTATGCAACTGACGATCTTCATCCACATAGATCGCCTCACCCGGCGATACATTACCAATTAACTCAAAACCCAGGGCATCCAGCGCTACTGACTCAGAAGCAAACATATACTCCGGGCCCTGTTCTGAGTCACGCTTCCCATACACCAGTGGACGAATCCCATCAGGATCGCGAAAACCCACCATACCATGGCCATTCAACATCGCGACGACGGCATACCCCCCTTCGCAGCGTTGATACACGCCGGTAATCGCACGAAAAACATCCTCAGCCTGAGGCTTCAGCTTGCCCTGCTTTGCCAGTTCGTGAGCAAACACATTGAGCAATACCTCAGAATCCGAACTGGTATTGATATGACGTAAATCACTCTCAAACAACGACTGTTTGATCACTTCAGCATTGGTAAGATTGCCATTATGCGCCAGCGCAATACCGTAAGGAGAGTTCACGTAGAATGGCTGCGCTTCGGCAGAGCTTGACGAACCAGCCGTAGGATAGCGGACATGAGCAATACCGGTATTACCGTGCAACCGTCGCATATGCCGGGTGCGGAAAACATCCTTTGCTAACCCGTTGTCTTTACGCAGGTAAAAATGGTTATCTTTTAGCGTCACCATACCTGCTGCGTCCTGCCCCCTGTGTTGTAGCACAGTCAGCGCATCGAACAACAGCTGGTTAACATTCACTGTCGCCGAAATACCGACAATTCCGCACATGTAAAACATCCTCTGGATTGATCAGCAAAAAAAAGGCCAACACTCAGGTATTATGTTCGGAATTTGCCTGTTCCGCGAACATACCACCTGATGGCTGGCCTTTTGATGTAAAACAGGCTGGCTTTACTGGAGATAAAGCCGACCCCATTTTTTTAAGAGAAGCAGCGTTCTGATAGATGTTTCCACACAAGCTGCCAGAAACCACAGGCCGGTTCTTGTGCCCTTTGAGTATCTGCCCTTTGGGCGGAAGCGAACCTACCCAGGTTCTATCATCGCTTTTAAGCGTGAAAAACAACGGTCATTTTTATTCGATTGCTTCTTTAATTATTCAACAAAGGCTCCATAATCTGCACGACCGTTTCTTTTGACCAGTCTGCCAGTATCAGGAAGTGCGGTAATAATACCGAATTTTTCCAAGCACTGTCCTGCTCTATTGGTGCAAAAGTCATAAGACCCAGTAACACCATCACCAGAACGCAGCCGCGCAACCCACCGAATGCCATCCCCAGCACCCGATCAGTGCCGGACAACCCGGTCGCTTGCACTAACTCACCCACAATTCGATTCACCAGACCACCTACCAGTAAAGTAGCAACAAACAGCGCACTACAGGCAACAATCACCCGGACGGAAGGCGTATCAAAATAGTCAGTAAAATGAACAGCCAGTGCACCGCCAAAAGTCCAGGCCACAAAAACAGCGGCCAACCAGGTTAGGAGAGAAAGCACCTCTTTAAAGAAGCCTCGTTTAAGGCTGATGAGTGCTGAAATCAAAACAGTACCGGTTATGAGCCAGTCGATCCATGTGAAAGTCAAGAAATTAACCTGAGATGAATTATAAGATGCACATTATTTTAGCGAATTGAGCTTTCTTCGAACAGCTGAAAATAGTGGTCATTAAGTATCCGCAAGCATCAATTACTATCACCTGAGTCTTTGGCGCAAAGGGAAAGAACTGACCCTGTTTTTCTCTCCCTGGCTGAAATTCTCATGAGGCATCATCCATATTGATGGCATACAGCCGCTTTATATAAGCCTGAATGCTCTGCGTCATCCCGATTAAATCCGGCGCATATTGCCATGCCAGATTCAACGCCTCTGCCCGCTGCTTCTCCGACTCTGGATAATCATGAGAAAACGAATTACGAACTTCACACAGCATTCGCCAATGGGCTGATGACGATAAAATCTGACGCTTCTCCATCCGCGATAGCGTATCTGCCATGTTCAGGCCTTCTTCATCCTCAGCTCGCAGAAGATTCCGGAACAACTTATTACCAATGCAATCTTGCAAAGCTACAAAACGAATCCGAAATGCATCCAGCTTCTCGTGTAACTCTTCATCGTCAGACAACAGCGACTCAGCAGACAACGGGAACACCGGGGCCAGTCGCACCAGCGAGCTGTTCAGTCGCTTAACCGCCCGGGAAGACTCTGCCCAGTTTTGTAGAAATAATTCAAAGTACTGATCATTAAGGCTCATAGCACCATCCGCAGGCATCAACTCTTATCGCCTGAGCCTACCATTGACGAATACCGATAATCACTATTCATCGTCGTACGCCAAAACCAAAAAAAGCCAACTCCCACCCGGAAGCCAGCTTTTAAAACCTCACACTCACAAAAACCACCAAACACCCCGCAAACACCGCTCTCCCCAACTGTCATCCTGTACAGGAACTGTACAGAACCCATTCACCATGGAGGGTAAGCAAACCCACAATACAAGACCTGCCGGAGAGCTCCACATTTCTATGCGTGGGGAAGAGTAAAAAACAACTAATGCAAATTAATCCTATACACAAAAGCATCTTCTATAAAATGCCCATTCACAGCCTCTCTTGAAATGCGACCTTTTAAAAAAGGTGCACTCTTGCCAAAAACATCCGCGAAAACTTGCACCGTTTTATCTGAGTTATCGGTGACACTGATATCGTTCAGGGACAGCGTTAATTCTTCACTTTTCTTCATGTCATTCAACGCATCAAGCACCTTTTTGTAATATTCTCTCGGCCCTTCAGACTCAACCAACGCGGATGCGAAGAACAAGCGCCACACCCGTTCTTCCTGATCGTATAGCCAAAAGGTCGAAGAAACCTGAGCGTCATCATCATCCAATTTATTGAGAAGCGATTCACCAAAAGCGATCATATCCTCTGTCAGATAATCTCTTACCAGAATTTCTCTAACCATGGTAATACTCCTGTCTTTTCATCACTCAACACTTCGGACACTTACCGACAACTCAGTAGCTATGGAGCTATCGCTCACGGAAAAATCATGAAACCCCACAGCCAGCAAGAACCTCTGACAGATATTGAGTGCTCATGGCCGCCTTTTTTTGCTTTCGCTTCAGCCCTGCTTTGAAAGACTTTGTATTGTTCAACATATTAACTGCAACGTGTCGAAACCCTGCTAACATCTCTGCAGCATTGCCTCTTCTTATTCGGCAATCATCTTCGTTCATAGCAACATCTAACTTCCAATGAAGCTTTCCTTCTATTGCCCAATGACTTCTTGCTGCAGTGGCTAATTCTTCTGCTGTCAATTCAGCAGATGAAATATAATAACGAATGCTGATATCTTCAGAATCAAACACCTCTCCATCCATTCTTGCTGACATTACGATTCCAAGTGTTTTCATCCCTTTCCAATCAAAGGACAAATTTACAAATTCATCAAAAATATCACTAACAATGTGTTGTCTTATTTCAAGCCGACCATGGCTTTTTTCTGTCGTCTTGAATGAATCACCTTTCCAAGCATTAATCTTTTCTGAAGAAAAATGGTTTTCAAATGCTTCGAGAAGTTTGCCCTGATTACCTTTGACCGCCAATAAATAATCGGCTCCCTTATCGACAATCTTGCTGGCAATGTCCCTCTGGCAGCCCATGGCATCAATGGTTACAAGGCATCCACGAATCTCAAGGAGCTCTAAAAGCTCTGGAATAGCGGTTATTTCATTACTCTTGGCATTGACTTTAATTTGCCCGAGAACTAATTCATTGGCAGCCACAAATGCACTTACCATATGAATGGCTCCTTTATCTTTTCCTTTATCGTAGGAACCTCTTACGGTCTTTCCATCAATTGCAATGATTTCGCCATTACTTACTTTATGACAGGCTTTCATCCATTCAATAAAGCAACGTTGAAATTGTTTTGGATTCACAACAGCAGCAACTCGGGCAATAGTATGATGAGATGGAACTCCATTTTCAAAGTCACCATACTTTTTTAACCAGTCGAGTCTTTCAGTTCCAAAATCCTCGATTTCCTCCCAACCTTCACAGCCGGCAATAACAGCACAGATTATCAAAATCAAAACATCTGTGAGTTTATGCTCTACTTTCCATGCTTGGCGTGGATCATAAATAACAGAAAGGCTATTCATTAAATCTAATGCATTCATTGGTTGGGCATCCAAAGTTTTTTATATATGACAATGGACGCATAAATCGGGCTATACGCACTTACACTTATAGGCCTTGAGGCCAAATGCTTCGGGGTGTTTCATGATTTTTCCCTGAAGCTGACTCCTACTCAGAAGCCAGCTTTTAAAACCTCACACTCACAAAAACCACCAAACATCCGGCAACCACAACTCCCTCCGGCTGTCATCCTGTACATGGACTGTACAGGACCCACAAGAATCTACCAACAACCTCAAACCACCTGCTCCACTTCCCCTTCACGCTCCGAATGCTTATACAACCAATCCACCACCGCAGAGCTCGGCTCATAGCCATTCACATACCGCAACAGCAACGTGCGGGTAACGCTGTAACGATGATCTGTCAACGACCCTAAAATCTCATCCAGCACCGCTGTCAACCGCACCCACGGAATAAACTCCTCGTAAGCACGGGAAATCTTCGGATGCTCCGTCCCGGTGACGGCTTCACCAATCAACAACTCTTCATACAGCTTTTCGCCGGGGCGAAGGCCGCTGAAGGTAATCTCGATATCTCCATCCGGGTTCGCCTCATCCTTCACCGACAAACCAGACAATACCACCATCCGCCGGGCGAGGTCGACAATCTTCACCGGCTTGCCCATTTCAAGCACAAACACATCGCCGCCAGTCCCCAGTGCTCCGGCCTGAATCACCAGCTGTGCCGCTTCGGGGATGCTCATAAAATACCGATTAATCTCCGGATGCGTCACTGTGATCGGCCCGCCGGAACGAATCTGCTCCCGAAACACCGGAATCACCGAGCCACTGGAACCCAGCACATTACCGAAACGCACCATCGTAAAAGTGGTTTGATTGGCAACCTTGGTATTGGGCGCACGCTGATACAACTCCGGGTGATACAACGAAATCGACGTTTCGCTACTAAGCGCCTGCAACACCATCTCCGCCAACCGCTTCGAAGCCCCCATCACATTGGTGGGGCGCACGGCCTTATCGGTGGAGATCAGCACAAAATTTTTCACACCGGCAATCATCGCCGCCTGCGCGGTAAACAACGTACCCAGCACATTATTCCGCAACCCCTGCGACACGTTGTACTGCACCATCGGCACATGCTTATAAGCCGCCGCGTGATACAGCGTCTCGACGTGATAGGTTTGCATCACATCCAACATACGACCAGGGTCGTTAATAGACCCCAGCAGCGTCACCACCTTCACCGCAATGCCCTGCAACCGAATCGCCTTCTGCACCTCCTGATTAATGGCGTACAGATTAAACTCGCTGTGATCGAACAAAATCAACATATCCGGCTGATGCCGCAACGCCTGGCGCACCATCTCCGAACCAATGGAACCTCCGGCACCGGTCACCATCACCACCTTATTGGCGATGTGCAAATTAATCAGCTCCGGAATAGGCTTCACCTCTTCACGCCCCAGCACATCGGCAATATCGACCGCCTGAATCTCCTGAATCTTCAACCGCCCACTGGCTAAATCCGTCAGCCCCGGCATGGTCTTCACCGGCATGCCCACACCTTCAAGACGGCGCAAAATTTCTTTACGACGAGAACGACTCAACGACGGAATCGCCAGCAACACCTCCTGAGCACCGGTTTTCTCAATCACCTCACCCATGGCGGAAGTCAGCTTATACACAGCCAACCCGGCAATCACCCGCCGCTGCATGGCATCGTTATCATCCAGAAACCCCACCGGGCGATACTCTCTGGATTGATGCAACGCCTCAGCCAACTGAACCCCCGCCGCTCCGGCACCGTAAATCAGCACCGGAATACCGTGCCCCTGATGCTTCTTCTGCAACGCCACCGGTTTGAACGACAGTATCGCCCGACCAATCTCGACCAACGAATAACCATCCAGCCACTGCCTTGCGCCATATCGGGTCAGGCTGAGAAACAAGCCTGAAAACGCACAATACAACACAATCACCCCGCGGGGGGCGTGCGGCACACTGAACAGATAGAACACCGTAATCAGCGCCAACACCGACACCAACGAGGCTTTAAAAATGGTCAGCAATACCTGATGGCTCATGTACCGCAACACAGCCCGGTAAAGACCGAACCGAATATAAATAGGGAGCGTCACCACCGGCGTTAACCAAAACAGCGTTAACATGACAGAAAGGTAGCGCTGATTAAACTCATCCCAACCGAACCGCACCCAAAAAGCCAGCACAATGGCCAACCAGATGGAGAGAACATCAATCAGTAGAGTGATCAGGCGTTTTTTATACTTGGGTAGGGTGAGTAGTTTGTTTCGCATCATTGCATCATCGCATCCATGGCACTGCCTGACTCAATACCGCAGACAGCGAAAAATCAGAGGCAAACCGCACCGCATAAAAAACAGAAGTTATATGGTGCTGCCCCTATTAAACGGCAGAAGCCTTATGCATCACCTGCTGAATAACATCGCATGTTTTGGTTATTTCTGCACGGGTCAGTGTCGGGTGCACTAAAAACATCAAGCTGGTTTCACCCAATTCTCTGGCCACAGGTAACCGACTTGCCGGGCGATACCCCGTGTTATCAAACGCTTTTTCCAAATACACCTCAGAGCAGGAACCCTGAAAACACGGTACACCCGCTTCGTTAATGGCTTCTACAATCCGGTCACGGGTCCATTCGGGCTTGAGCATTTCGGGGCGAACAAATACATAGTGTTTGTAACAGGCGTGCTCCATATAATCCGGAAGCTCCGGCACTCTTAAGGCTGCAATGGAGCGACAGGTTTCATCAATCTGCGCTGCATTGGCCTGCCGCTGTCGGGTCCACTGGGGCAACCGTTGCAACTGAATACGACCAATGGCCGCTTGCATTTCCGTCATCCGGAAATTGGTGCCAAAGCTGTTGTGCAACCAACGAAAACCTTTGGGGTGTTCTGTATGATACACCGCATCGTAAGACTTACCATGGTCTTTATAAGCCCACATTGCCTTCCAGAGCGCTTCGTCATTGGTGGTCACCATGCCACCTTCACCACCGGTGGTTAAAATCTTGTCCTGACAAAACGACCACGCTCCAATATGACCAATACTGCCGACAGATCGGCCTTTGTATTTGGCACCGTGGGCCTGAGCGCAATCTTCAATCACATACAGATTGTGCGCCTCAGCTAAGGCCATAATGGCATCCATCTCACAGGGGAATCCAGCCAAATGCACACAAACAATGGCTTTGGTTTTTGGCGTTAGCGCACGCTCTATGGTCTTGGCAGAGATATTCTGCGAGTTCGGTTCAACATCGGCAAACACCGGTTTGGCACCGGCATTCACAATGCTACTGGCTGAAGCCAAAAAGGTGCGGGAAGTCACCACCACCTCATCGCCTTTACCAATGTTCAAAGCATGCAATGCCACATCAAGAGCCAAAGTACCGTTGCCCAGTGCAATGGCGTATTGGGTACCGAAGTAATCAGCGTAAGCCTGTTCAAACTCACGGCAAACAGAGCCCGTCCAATAATTCACTTTATTGGATAACAATACACGGCTAACGGCGTCTACTTCTTCTTGAGTGAATGAGGGCCAGGGGGAAAAGGGAGTATTTAACATAAAGCAACACTGATAATGAATAAATTAAAGCTAATTTAATCTGACGAATGAGTGTTTATTGAAGTGCTTTCGAACCTAAAATCTCTAACGTTCTAATGCTGCACGGTGATTAAAAAAGAATACCAACCGCCCCAAACTGTCATCCTGTACAGAGACTGTACAGAACCCACGAGACAGGGAGGTCAATCCACCAAGCAGCACAGCAACCCAACCGGCTACCGCCAAACAATAAAACTCACACAAAAAATCAACTTAACGAAAATAACTATAACCGAACCATAGATTGAGCAGGAACCCCAACCACTTTCTGACCAGAGGTCACATCAGAAAGCACAACAGCCCCCGCACCAACAACGGCATCATCGCCAACCGAAACGCTCTGTAACAACTTGGCACCCAAGCCAACCCATACTCGCTCACCAACCGAGACGGCTCCTGCTAAAACAGCACCGGGCGAGATATGGGCACCATTCCCAATACTACAATCATGGTCAACAGACGACGAAGTATTGATAATGCACCCTTCACCAATACAAGCGTTGATATTAATCACAGCCCCGGCAAACACAACAGAACCATCACCTATTTTTGCAAACGGTGAAACCGTTGCTGCCGGGTGAATTAACGATGGAAACATAACACCCAGCGAGCGCCCTACGGCTAATAATTCAAGCCGCAATACCTCATAGCTTACGCCCAACCCTAATGCCATGTCAGGGTACTTATCAACATATGATTCAAGATCCGATAGTTTACCAATCACCGGCCAGTGATTTTTAGCCGACAGCACCGGAAAACGATCATCCAAAAAGGCAATATCCGACCATCTGCCAGTAGCCAAAGCACAATCGGCCACCACACCGGCATGACCACCGGCTCCCAGAATTAGTAATGTTTTATTTATTGTCATCGTTATTGTGTTGCTGATTCGTTTTTACTGTTGACCCTTCAAAAAAAGGCATTGTCGCTTCAGCACCATGGCTAATCCCTTCTTTAAAAAACACTTTTTTTACCGTTAGTAACAAAATCTTAATGTCTAACCATAAAGAGTGATTATCCACATACCACACATCAAGTTTGAACTTTTCTTCCCAAGAGATCGCATTGCGTCCGTTAACCTGCGCCCACCCGGTAATGCCCGGTTTCACTTCATGGCGGCGATACTGTTCTTTAGAATAAAGAGGAAGGTATTGCATTAATAAAGGGCGAGGACCAACCAAACTCATATCGCCTTTAAGCACATTGCAGAATTCGGGCAGCTCATCAAGGCTGGTTCGGCGCATGAAGTGGCCGAAAGGGGTGATGCGTTCTGCATCGGGTAAAGGCTTGCCATCCAACCCATATGCCTCTCGCATGGTTCGGAACTTAATCATTTCAAATGGCTTACCATTTCGACCTGAGCGAGTCTGTCTAAACAAAACAGGACTGCCCATCGTTTTAGATACCTTCCATCTGGTATAAAACATGATGGGACTAAGTAAAAAAAGGGCTATCACTGCTCCAACTATATCAAAAAATCTCTTTATCATTTTAAAAAGCTCTGAATACTTGATAAAAACAAGGCAAACACTTTTTCATTCCCTCCTACCATCAGTAACCCAACTATTAAACTGTTTAGCCAGCTTCATCCGATCAAAAAGTTCTTCTGCTAAGGTTATGCTTGCTTTACCCATTGGCGAAAGTCTTTCTCGATGATCAGCCAGAGAAATGAGTGTATCTGCAAATGCTTCAGGATTTTCCGGAGGAACGGAAATACCACATTGATGTTCGTCAATCATTTCCGCTAGCCAACCAGGATAATTATTTAACACAGGCAAACCACTTGCAATGTAATCAAAAAACTTATTAGGCGATGTTCCAAAATAAAAAGCAGGAACATTAGCTAAGACTTGAAGCCCTACATCAGCACTAGCCATTAATCCAGCCAGTTTATTCTTACTTACTGGTTGATGAAAAATGATATTATTAAGCTGTTCACGCTCTGCACGACAAACAAGTTCAGCTTTAAGTTTTCCCTGTCCAATTAATACAATTTTAATATCAGCCCTATTTTTCTTTTTCAAGACTTTGGCAGCATCAAGCACAGCATCAAGACCATTAGCTATACCGTGGGTTCCTGCAAAAACAGCCATGAGATCATTACTATGTACGCCTTCAGGCCTCCAAGGCTTTTCGCACCCTACAACACCTTCCGAATTAAAGAGAGATAAATCACAGCCATTCGGAATCATAGCAATTTGATTCATTGGAACACCAAGCCGAGCGATACCATCAACAATTCCGGGTGAAAGCCCTACCAGCCGATGAGCGCTTTTATATGCTATCCATTCAAGAATACCCATTGCTCTTAGTATGAATGGATTAGTAATAACCCCCATCTCTTTGGGCAGCTCCGGCCATAAATCTCGCACCTCAAAGACAAACGGCTTCCGGCGTAACCATCTAGCAAAGACCCCTGGTAATGCAGCAGTTAATGGCGTCGTAGTGGCAAATAGCAAGTCATATTTTTCAAAAAGCGCTACTCCAATACTTTTCATGGCAAACCGTAAAAACAGCACTGTACGTTTAATAAACCCATCAGTATTAGAATAGTTAAGTTGAAATTCAATGACATCAATTCCATCCACTGCACCTTGCCTAACACCACCAGTAAAGGGTTGATCTAACCCGGTATGACCACCGCTGTACGACCCACAAACCATAGTTACTTGATGGCCTTGTTCAACAAGATGTTTGGCCATAGCATATGAACGAATGCCAGCAGAACCTTTAGGCGTACTAAAATGCTGATGAAAATAGAGTATCTTCATGAAATTATATTGGGTGTTTACTTTAATCCAGATAAAAAACAGTAGAGCCGATCAGCATAACTAACCAAAGTCAAAAGTTGACGTCACAACTGCATCACGATCTACTTCTATCTCTAGTACAGGCAGTTGAGTTTTTTTATTGTAGTAACGAGCTTCATAACCTGTCACTAGCTCCATACGTTTTATTGGACAATTACTGGAAATCGTTATTTTGATATCATCACGTGTAATTGTATTATTACCCTGCGACCAATTGCCCGGCAATAGTCGCCAGCGTAATACAGCTTTTTCAGAAAAGCCTCTAATAGTATCTATGACTATTAATCGGTTAGATCTCAAACAGACATCCCTATGATGCCTCCCCCCCCAAGCATCACGATAACCACAACTCCATTGCTGCAAGTTACCTACAGCAGTAATAGATGAAATCCTATCGGGTGATAACCAGTTACTGAAAAGAAAACGACCAAGCCTAGACATTTGATCACGATCATCAAATTGCACCGTGCTATGACTTTCTGTACCAGGAAAATAGCTTTGCCATGGCTCATCAGTGTTGTAGCTGTAGCTGCCCGCATCTCGAATAATATTTTTCCCTTTGAACCATAGATCTAAGTGCAAAAGGTCTGCCTGGCTGGGACGAAAGCCGAAGCGAGGATAGCGAATATAAAGCTCAAGGCTCGATGTATGATTGCTAAGAAAGCAATACCCCCCTTGATCGAAAAGCCTTGATGAGCGCTCAGGTGGCTGATACTTTTCTACAGTAATACCAAGCCAGTCTAAAGGTTGATCCCAAACACCCGCTGGGTAAACACGTCGCTGCTTAAATAAAGAATTCGCCAACTGAACGCTGGGGCGAAAATCACGATAGTCAGTTTCCGATAGCAAAAACAAACGAGCACCATCATTTGCCCCCATGTTTGGAGCATCGCCAGTCTCTGGGCAAGTCATTATTCGCAACCACTCAGTCGCCCCCCGTGCTTTTTGATAAAACACCGAAGTAAAGGGAGCCTCCCCCAGCCGCTGGCGCCAGAACTCAGCCATGCTCAATGTATCCAGCATAACTCGATGATAGTTCACTGAATACTGTGAAAAGCTACCATCACTGGCTATCAATTTATATGCTCGATTGTTTAACCACTTTCTGCCAGTTTTTACAAAGTGCATGGCATCTTTCAGAGATGCCTCCGTAGTGCTAGTAGCTGGCAAAGTACGCAACCATGCGCCAGCAATAAACAAGGCTGCGGCTTCACTCGTTCCATGATTATTATCTTGAGCCATACCATAGCGTAAAGTTGGCATAATTCGATGGCAATGAGCCAAGACAAAATCTACCAAACTTTGCTGAGGCTCTTTATCTTCACCCAATAAAAAAGCTGCAAGAAGTGTTTGCATTAATCGAATAGAAACTTCCTGCCCACACTTCCAGTTTGGACCACCATTAACTGGGTTCTCACAACACCAGTCGATCAACCAGTGGTTGATCGTTTCAAGGTAGAGAGCATCACCTGAATGGCAAAAAGCTCTTGCAAATACAAGCAGCCAATCAAACCGAGAAGGTTCCCAGACCTGCTTAATATCTCCAACAGCAGGATTAAAATCAGGTATAGACGACCAATGTTTTATTGCATCACTAACCTCAACATTCTCGGGAGAAGCACGCCACTTAGGGGGGGCATTCAGCAGTTCTTTCTGGCATGAAAAAAAAATGAATTCCCCTCGCAAAAGCGAGTTAGCTTGCTGTAAAACTTTAGCCTTTTCACCAACAGCCGCCCTTGCGCAACCACCTCCAAACAAAGGTTTGGAGGAAAGCGCATAAACCGGCATTTTTTTCTCGTGAAGACCTGTTATTTTTTTCAGGCGATAGAAAAATACATTAACAAGATTTGAAATACCAAGTTTTCTATAAGTTGAAATTTTGTTTAACATAGCTTTTGGATTATTGCCTACTGATTTTTTCCATTACCAACACCCTCACACTTGTTTTGTAGACAAGAAGCCTCTTTAACTCTTTAATCCCTTAACGTTTCAACAATATCAACCGTTACCCGAGCTACTTCCAAAATTTCTTCTACAGAAATGGGGGCAGGCTTACCATCACGAATCGATCTTATAAATGCATCCGCACAAGCCTTTTGACCTTTATCCTGCTTGCTTAAATTCATCTTCTTAAAGCCAGGCCAGTTAAAACCAGTCATCTTTCGGAAGTTATCAATCTGTAAGGTAGCACCAGCAGCAAACACCTCAATACGTTCCTTCGGAAAACTACTACCACCATTAGCCAAATAATTAATAACACCAAAGGAGCCGTCAGCAAAATTAAGCATTATTGCTGCTTTATCTTCACGCACTTCTACTGAAGAGACATTTCCAATCTGGGTTGCCTTAAAATCTATAATGGAACTACCCACCAAGTATCGCATCAGGTCGATATAATGACATGCTTCACCAAGTATTCGACCACCACCTGTTGTGGGATCCTGAGTCCAGTGATCAGCAGGGATTGCTCCTGCATTCATAGTCATAATAAAAGACTTTGGCTCTTTGACAGCCTCAAGCAGTGACTTCATCTTCTGTATATGTGGAGAGAAACGACGATTATAGCCCACCATCAGACGCGGTTGATCATCTACTGCTGCCAGTGCCTTAACAATATCATCAATTTCTTGATGGTTCAGAGCCAGAGGTTTTTCTACAAAAACATTCTTCCCTACTTTAAGCGCTTTAGACGTGAAAGAAGCATGAGTATTATGCTGAGTTACGATAGCTACTGTATTGATTTCCGGGTTGCCCAGCATACTATCTACATCGGTAGAAGCTTCAACGAACCCCGCTTTTTTGCCGTGATGTACGCCACTTATACCACTACTGGTTACAACCGTATCAAACTTTGCTCCCGCCGCTTTAAACGCTGGAATTAACATCCGCGAAGCATAGTTACCAGCACCAATAAAGCCACATACTGGCTCATTTTGTTGATAGTCATGCAGTCTTGCGGAAAGCATAATACGGTCAGTGCTTAACTGTTTAAGAGGTTGATCAGGATATTCTAACAATATGCCCAAAGAATCAGGAGCATCTGTTAAAACTTTATAGGCATCAATAGCATCATTAAAACTAAATCGATGGGAAATCAGAGGCTTCATATCCAGTCGGCCATCAGCCATCATATCCAGAATAGCCTCAAAATTGCGCTGCTCGGTCCAACGTACAAAGCCTATGGGGTAATCCATCCCCCTATTTTCATAGTTAGCTTCATAACGACCTGGGCCATAAGAACAGGAAACCTGAAATGACAGTTCTTTTTCATAAAAATCGGCACGACTCAAATTCAACCCAGTAACACCGACAAGCACAATACGCCCCCGCTTACGGCACATATGAGCAGCTTGTGTAACTGGGTCATTAGACTTTGTACTAGCTGTAATAATAACTGCATCTACACCCTTTCCACGGGAAAATGAGACACCAGCGGCAACGGGATCCTCCCCTCTAGCAAGGTTGACTGTTTCAGCGCCAAATTGTCTTGCAAGAGCCAGCTTCTCCACATCGAAATCAATACCCAACACTCGGCAACCTTGAGCTCGAAGCAACTGCACCGTCACCAAACCGATCAGACCAAGACCAGTCACAACAACACATTCACCAAGCGTTGGTTGGGCTAAACGTATACCCTGTAAACCAATTGCTGCAAGCACCGTAAATGCTGCCGACTCATCATCAACACTATCAGGAATTTTTGCACACAAATTTTGTGGGACACGAACAACGTCGGCATGAGGACCATTACTGACAACACGATCTCCTGAGGAAAAGCCTGTTACTCCGGCTCCAACCTCAAGTACAACACCTGTATTGCAATAACCTAAAGGCAATGGTTGATCCAATTTCGACTTAATGGCATCCAATGTTGTAGCCAAACCATCAGTTCGAACTTTTTCTAGTACCATCTTTACCTTATCTGGTTGCTGACGTGCTTTTTCCAGCAGATTGGCCTGTCCGAATTCAACCAACATTCGTTCAGTACCTGCTGAAATTAGCGATGCTTTACTTTGGATTAAAAGTTGACCCGTTTTAGATTTGGGGGATGGAGCTTCAACCAATAAGGTTTCACCGGAGGACATGTTTTGAAGAACTTGATGCATAAACAGTTTAATCTAAATCAACCTTAAAAAAAACACCTAAAAGCTTGAGTTAGGCGCATAAAAAATATCACAGAACCGCGTTCTAGCATAAAAAAGAATAATGAAAAAAAAGTAGAGAATAAATAGCATTGCCCATTGATAAAAACCCATCAATGTACCTCTAGAGAACTGAAAAATAACAAATAAAAAAACAGAACCTGACAACCACTTTACCGAGATATTTTTTGGCAATGAATCCAAGAATTTCATCAACATCAAAAATGGAACACCTATTAAAAGCCAGCCAAACCAACCAAAATTCAAAACAAACAAACCAATGAGACCAGGTGGATAATTTCCACCCCTTATACTCACATCCGATTGATAAGCGACTGAAAACAGACTAGACAAATCTCTCTGCTTTAAACCAAAAGTCCATTCAGTTGGCAGAACTAAAAACAAAAGGTTTCGATAAAAATTACCAAAATAAATAAGACCATCGTCATAAAAATGACGAACCGCTTCTAATGAGGAATAATAAAAATAAGAGAAATCACCTTGCAAAAAAACAAAAAACAAACCTTCTACATTTAAAGACTCTGTAGAACCAAGAAATATAGCCTTCCTTAAAACTTGCCATACAATCAACAGAAAGCCCAGCATGAAAGAAATCAATAAGAAATGACCTTTAAACAAAGTGCGCTCCTCAAATCTTCCATATATGTAGCCAGAAGCATACATAATGAGAAACTGCCTTCCTCCAGAGGAAACTGTCCATAAAGCCACTAAAAAAATAATAAGATAAGAAAAAACACTTTTACACCGCTTCAATTTATAATCTAAATATGCAAAAACAGCCACTGACGCCATCATATAAAAAGAAACATTAATCAATAATACGCTAAATCCATCATTAGCAAAATGAGCCATCCGCCCATTCTTTATCACATTTAAAACATACGCAAACGGGTTGATTAGCGCATATCCAAGAGAATAAAAGTAGACAAAAACACCAGCAACAAAAACAACACCAAAACATCTTCGCAAGAAAAAAAGAAAATCCTGCATGTTAAATTTAATTACTGACTCTTTATAAAAACAATCAGTCTTAACATTATTACTTACAGCTTTATTTTTATTATTTGATTTTAAACTTACAAATGGGACTCTAACCCTCGAAACAACAACCACAGCTATAGAAAATATCAAATTCAAAACAGCATATATATAATAAAAAGACAATTCATTAATCTCACCCTTGACTGATTCAGGGTGGTACATTTTATTACCTAAAAAAATATTTAAAATAATTGGATAAAAACAAAATAAACACAAATAAACAAGCAGAAAACTACTTTGAAAATAATTACGCGCCCTTGCCAAACCAACAAACGTAATCAACAAAAGCATCAGGCAAACAAAATTCAAAAATATTGATAATATCATCACCCTAGCACTTCACTCAAAACAAGTTCCACTTCAATTTCTTTCATACACTTCGGCTCATGACAACCTTGAATATAACCTCTACGATAGCATGGCGCACATTCCAGCATTTTTGAAACAATAACCAAGTTATCTGTATATGGCGCTGTTATCCTAGGATTGGTTGGACCATACAAACCAACCACTTTCAGATTATCAATAAGGCTCCCCAGATGAGACAAACCGTTGCAATTAGCCACCAAAACCTCTGCCAGCGTTAATAGTTTCAAAGTATCTTCTATATCTAACTTACCCGTGAAATCATGTATCATATCCGAATAGCTAGACTCTAAGATGTACTCTCCCATCCATTCTTCGCCAGGTCCACCAAGAATAATAACGTGTTTCCCCAAAGCTACCAACTCATTAGCAAGGCTTGCAAATTTTTCAACAGGCCATCGTTTGTGTTTTTCAACCTCTCCAGAACCCGGAGCCAAAGCAATTAGTTCTGAGCTAACCTCAAGGTAAAATTTCTTATACAGATCAACGGTATTTTCTGAAGCATGGAATTTTGGAACGGCTAATTTTACTTTTGTAATATCTGAATCAAGAACAGCAGCCAATTCAGCATTACGTTCAACCTTATGCTCTGCTTTATAGCTCTCAATATTATTTGTGTTGAGAAAAGAAAACTTCCCACCTGCACCAACTCTTTTTTTTGCACCACTAAAAAATGCAAGACAATTAAATTTCAAATTATCGATTGAGTGGGTTGTAAGAATTACATCAGCATTTATTTTTCTAAGATCATACAGGTACCGACACATACCTGAAAAACCTTCTGCCTGATAGGTTGAGAACTTCAAAATCTCCAGCTTTTTAAATTTATCTACAGGTAATATAGCCGATAACAACGATGCTTCCAAACTACCTTTCAAAGTCAGTGACACAGTATTATTTTGCTCAATAAAATACAATATCACGGGAAGCGACATAATTACATCACCAAGCCCATGGGTATTTACGATGTGTATTTTTTTCTCATCATCCATCTCAACGAACCTACATTACCACTCTTGCCTTGGAGCAAAAGGCCACAACCAAAGACAATAAATTCAAAACACAAAAAAGAAGAAGCAAGTAGCTTAATATAACTTTTAGAGAAAAAATATAAAAAACACCAACAAGACATACATACCCTACGGCCTTAGTAACAGAACTAATCATCACTAGATGATTATATTTAGAGTACATTTGCCACTGAGCATTAAACAAGCTAAAAAAGATTTCAGATATTGACAATATTGCAAATGCTAACATTGTATAAAAATGAGTGTGGATATTAGGGTATAAAAGATTAACAAAAGTCTCCCCAAAGAAAAACACACCTAACACAAACACTCCCATTGACATCACAAAAAACAACCTTGCTTTCTTATATAACTCTGGCTCGAGCAAAATCTTTGGCTGTATAATTCGGATAACCATATCAAACACTTGATAGAAAACCTGAAAAAACACAGCATAATACACTGCAATCTCAGCTAACTCCGCATCACCCACCAAAAAACCAACAAGAAAAACAAAGCCCCCCCTTGTTATCAACAGGCTAAGATTATTGATAAAATAAGGGAATGATTCGGAGAAAACTGAGTTAATTCTCTCTGAGCCAGCTCTAAAAACAACAAGGCTAGGAGCACCCTTATAGTGACAAAAAATGGGTGCCAACACCCCAGAAACAGTGATCACTAACTGGTAAACAATTATCATTTCAACCACTGAAGTATTTAATCCTATAAGCCACCATACCACTAAAAGAGCCAGCAATGATGAAAAAGCCTCAATATTTTTTCTTATATAAAACCACTCATTCGCAGATAGCTGTGCAAAATAAGGTATCAATAATGACCTAACTGACACCAAAGCAACAAACAAACCTAACTCATAACCATTTACATCTCCCAATCGAGGCATATATCTTAAGCCAAAAAAACCAACAACAATAAACAGTAACACCACAACCATTAATAAAATATTAGAGGCAGCAACACTTTTTATTAGCTCACCTTCAAGCTTTGTATCCTTACGATAAGCAACTAGCTGTCTCAAAAGGTATTGACCAACTCCCAAATCAGATAAGGTAAAAAACAAAGAAACGCTTACTAATAATGACCATAAGGCAAATTCTTTAGTAGAGACACTTTCCACCAAAATCACCGACATACCAAGAAGCGACAAAGCCTTAACAACAAATGCCAAATTACTTATTAGTACTGATTTAAACAACAACAATCCCCTATTTCAAGACAACCAAAAACCAACAACTTGATTTAAGCTTCATGCATAAATATATTTTTAGTTGAATGAATTTGATCAATCATCGATGTTGTTGAGCATTTTTCATAATGATTCAGAACTTTCACCTGCCCACCATATTCAAAAACAATATCGCCCCCCACAACTTCATTTAGTGAATAGTCACCACCTTTTACCAAAACATCTGGTTTTAACAACCTTATAAGGTCTTCTGGCGTATCCTCATCAAAACTAACCACCCAGTCCACACATTCAAGTGCAGCAACTACAGACATGCGACGTTCCAATGAATTAATTGGCCGCCCTTTACCTTTCAGGCGTGTAATAGAAGCATCACTATTCAGTGCAATCACCAAACGGTCTCCTTGTTTACGTGCCTGCTCCAGATAGCTAACATGTCCAGCATGGAGTATATCGAAACAACCATTAGTAAAGATAATCTTTTCGCCATGCTCACGAGCATTCTGTATAATAGTATGTAACTGACCACTATAGACAACACCGCGATCCGCTGTTTCTAGCTCTTTTCTTACTTCCCTCAATAGTTCAGGCATTGTAATGGCGGCTGTACCAAGCTTACCTACTACGATACCTGCTGCTATGTTTGCTAAAGCTGCAACTTGCGTCATTTCATAACCACAAGCGAGTGCCGCAGCTGCAACAGAAATAACCGTATCTCCTGCCCCTGTCACATCATAAACTTCCTTCGCTCGGGCAGGAAAGTGAGTTTCTGACATACCTTTCTGGATAAGAGTCATGCCATTTTCACTTCGCGTTATAAGCAGTGACTCAATATCAAGATCACATACTAGTTTTTGCCCTTTTTCAATTATTTCATCCTCACTGTGACAACTTCCCACTACTGCCTCAAACTCTTTAAGATTAGGTGTTATCAAAGTTGAACTACGATACTTTTCGAAACACTGGCCTTTAGGATCTACTAAAATAGGTACTCCTCTATTCCGAGCAAGGTCAATTATTTTTTCAGATAACTTTTCGCTAAAGTCCCTTTGTTATAATCTGATAACACAATCGCATCAACATTTGCTATCAATTCAGCCACTTTATCTTCAATTTTTTCTGAGTGTAGATCTTTGTAAAATTTCTCTTGGTCTAACCGAATAAGTTGCTGATGCTGTGACATCACTCTCAGTTTGGTAATAGTTGGAGCCTCAACCAACTTAGTAAAATGACAAAATACATCAGCAGCTTCCAGCTTGCCTTGCAAAATTTTTGCTGCCTCGTCGGCCCCAGTTACACCAATTATCCACGTTAACGAACCCAATGCAGCAATATTCAGCGCTACGTTCCCTGCACCACCTGGACAATCTTCTATTTCTTCTACTTTAACAACTGGAACCGGTGCTTCGGGTGAGATTCTTGTTGTTGAACCATACCAATAACGATCAAGCATTACATCACCAACAACTAGTATTTTTGCTTTCTCAAATTTAGGGAGGTCTAATATCATTAAAAAACCACTCAGCAGAAAGCTTAATTTGAAGCACTGTGTTACTTCACCTGCCACCTGCTCATTAAGTAATAAAAAATGCACAACTATCATCACAAAAACATCATTTTGATGATCACGGAAAAATCATGAAACCCCACAGCCAGCAAGAACCTCTGACAGATATTGAGTGCTCATGGCCGCCTTTTTTTGCTTTCGCTTCAGCCCTGCTTTGAAAGACTTTGTATTGTTCAACATATTAACTGCAACGTGTCGAAACCCTGCTAACATCTCTGCAGCATTGCCTCTTCTTATTCGACAATCATCTTCATTCATAGCAACATCTAACTTCCAATGAAGCTTTCCTTCTATTGCCCAATGACTTCTTGCTGCAGTGGCTAATTCTTCTGCTGTCAATTCAGCAGATGAAATATAATAACGAATGCTGATATCTTCAGAATCAAACACCTCTCCATCCATTCTGGCAGATAAAACAATTCCTAGACGCTTCATCCCCTTCCAATCAAAAGAAAAATTCACAAACTCATCAAAAATATCACTGACAATGTGATGCCTTATTTCCAGACGACCATGACTTTTTTCTGTAGTTTGGAAAGAATCTCCTTCCCACTGATTAATCTTTTCAATCGAGAAGTGCTTTTCAAAAGCCTCATGAAGTTTGCCCTGGTTTCCTTTAACAGCTAGCAGGTAATCAGCCTCTTTATCGACAATTCTCTTGGCTATGTCTCTCTGACAGCCCATAGCATCAATGGTTACAAGGCATCCACGTATCTCAAGAAGCTCTAGCAGTTCCGGGATGGCGGTTATCTCATTACTTTTATCATTGATTTTAATTTGGCCCAGCACTAATTCATTAGCTGCTGAAAATGCACTGACCATATGAATTGCACCTTTATCTTTCCCTTTATCGTAAGAGCGTCTTGCTGTCTTTCCATCAATTGCAATAATTTCGCCATTAGAAACCTGATGGCAGGCTTTCATCCATTCAATGAAGCAGCTCTGAAATTGTTTTGGATTAATAGCAGCAGCTACTCTGGCAATAGTGTGATGTGAAGGAACCCCATTTTCAAAATCACCATATTGTTTGAGCCAGTCTAACCTTTCACTTCAGGGCTTACGCATGAGAATAATCATTCTCATTTAGAGTGCTCGTATCCGTACCAAAAGACTGTAGAATGGCCATATTTTACGCCCGATGACTGTTGTTCCAGCCCCGTTAATCATGTTTCTCAGCGAATTATCTGATCCACGCAAGCGTGCCTCCTCTTGTGACCACAATTTTACCGATATTCTTGTGATTGCCATCTGTGCCATTATCAGTGGAGCCGATACATGGGAAGAGATGCAGGAATTCGGTGAAGAAAAAGAAGACTGGTTTCGTTCATTTCTTGAACTCCCTTTTGGTATTCCATCACACGACACCTTCTATCGTGTTTTTTGTCTGCTAGACCCTGATAAATTTCAGGAATGCTTCACTCGCTGGGTGCAGTCTGCTTACCCTGAAGCCCTTGATATACCTGACAGTGATGCTGAAATTATTCCTATCGACGGCAAAGCTATTAAAGGCTCCAGAGGGAAAGGCAAGGGCAAAAAAGCGGTTCACATTGTCAGTGCCTGGAGTACTAAACTGAGCCTTGTTCTCGGGCAGAAGAAAGTTGATAAGAAGTCTAATGAGATAACAGCCATACCTGAGCTTCTTGAAGCCATTGACCTGAAAGGCTCTGTGATCACAGCTGATGCAATCAGCTGCCAAAAGAGCATTGCTGAAACTTGCGTGAGCCAGGAAGCGGATTACCTTCTTGCAGTCAAAGGCAATCAGAAAACACTACATCATGATATTCAGGTGGCAGCTGAAGAGCATTGGCGCAGCCATCCAAAGGAAGCTATCTCTGCTACCTTTTTTGAACATGAAAATGAAGGGCATGGTCGACAGGAGTACCGCTGTTGCTGGGTTTTTGATGAACTGACAGCTCTCTCAACATCAGAAGAGTGGGCAGGTATCAAACAGTTCGGTGTTGTTCAGTCAGACCGAACCATTGATGGTAAAGCTACGACAGCCCTGCGCTTCTACATTTCCAGTAAAGCTTTTACAGCCAGAGAGATGCTTAACGCAACGCGCCAGCATTGGGAAGTTGAAAATAACCTGCATTGGATGTTGGATATTGCCTTTAATGAAGACGCGTGCCAGACCAAAGAAGAACATGCTGCTGAAAATCTATCTACATTACGGCGCATTGCCCTGAATATTCTGAAGGCTGACATCACCAGCAAGAAAAGCATCAAGACTAAGCGTAAAAAAGCTGGATGGAGCAGCAAATATCTTGCTCAGCTACTGAAGTCATTCATTGTTGAAACCTAAATGAGAATGATTATCTTCATGCGTAAGCCCTGCAAATTCAGGGGCTGCGCCGCAGGCGCAGTCCCCTGGAATTTTTTGTTATGCGCTTTCACCTTGGTTGATTGATACTTCTGCTTTAAAAATACCCTTTTCTTTCCAGTTTCTCAGATAACCTGACCTAAGATTTCCTGAGACTTTGGAGCTTTCTACGAACCTTGGTGAGTTCCATTCTTTGGTTTCTATTTCTCCGTCTGTATAGAAAATTTTTATGTATGCTTTTTTAGTCTCAAGAAATTTTTCTTTAAATGCTTCTTCTGTAGCAGGCTGGTAAGTTATTTGAAGTTTATCTGAAGCTATTGTTTGCTCAGCAGAGGTGCTTGTATTATCTGCTTTTGTAACACCTTCGTACGCATCTAATATTCTCTCAATTACATTCGAAGGTGTGTCAAAGCCAACTGTGTGGGCTTCAAGTCTCTTGTAAAGTTGGTCTGATATACGGATAACTTGGCTCATAGTTACTCTCCTAAATATGTCTGCAGGAAATGTAACATAGTTACCAATATTGTCAAAATGCTATTTTGGGAAAATTATAGAGAATCTGACATTTGCACTGAGAAGCAGGTATAAGCTTGCTTTTTGGATTGGCGCATAACGCCAAATTCAGCGGCGCGCCGCAAGGCGTGTCCGCTGGAATTTATTGTTATGTGATCTTGTTTTGTTTGAACTGGAGCATATTTGCCCCACGCTTGTTGCTTATGACGGCCAAAATATTCTGAGCCAAAATGCATGACTTTATATTGAGCCTGAGAATTTTTGCCCCATAAGAATGGCTCATTGCTGCAACCTACGCTGAACTAAAATGCCTGATATTCTATAGCCTTTTAAGATGAGCCTGGACAATAGAAAAATGGGCTTATGCACAGAGCAATATTTAAAACTTTTTCATGCACGCTACCGCTTACCAGTGGTTTGCAAACTTACACTAACTCCCTTCCATGCGCTGATTTTTGTACAAATAACATACGGCAAATATCAGGTTTCTGCTCTTTGAAATCAAAGAATATATTTTTCTTCTGATAATTTCGAGAACGAAAGGGAAATAAACTCGGTATTTGATCACATAACGCCAAATTCAGCGGCGCGCCGCCAGGCGTGTCCGCTGGAATTTATTGTTATGTGATCTTGCTTTGTTTGAACTGGAGCATATTTGCCCCACGCTTGTTGCTTATGACGGCCAAAATATTCTGAGCCAAAATGCATGACTTTATATTGAGCCTGAGAATTTTTGCCCCATAAGAATGGCTCATTGTTCCAACCTGCGCTGAACCAAAATGCCTGATGTTCAATAGCGCTTGAAGATTAACTTGAACAAAAGGAAAATAGGCTTATGTACAGACAAAGAATTGATGTTTTCTCATGCATGCTACCGCCTACCGCTGTTTGAAAACTTACAGCATTTTCCTTCCATGAACTGACATTTGTACAAATAACGTACGCCAAATATCCGATTGCCTCTCTTTGAAATCAGAGAGTATATTTTTCTTCTGAAAATTCCAAGATCGAAAGGGATAATAAACTCGATATTTGATCACATAACGCCAAATTCAGGGGCGCGCCGCCAGGCGTGTCCCCTGGAATTTTTTGTTATGCTTCGTTGTGGCTGACTTCTGTGGCGAGCAAGGCATAAATGCTTGTATTCCACCACCTGTTATTGAAGAACCTATTATGAATAAATTCAGCTTCATGTCTAAACCCCATTTTTTGGCAGAGAGCAATTGCTGATTTATTCTCTGAGATGGTTTCTGCATAGACTCTGTGTACATTCAGTTCGTTAAAGCCAAAGTCTAGAACTGCTTCCATCGCTTTCACGGGCAAACCCCTGATTTTGAAACTCTTGCATGAGGGCTGCAACCGACTGAAGCCTGTTTATCATCTTCAAGCCGGATACCAACTGCGCCGATAAATCTGCTCTTTTCTCTTTGAAACACTGCAAGATTATATTTTATTCTTGGTTTTTGAACAGATTCAACTACGAACTGATTTATAAGCTTCTTTAGGTGTTCACGAGAGCAATCAGTTTCACTATAAAATTGTTTAAAAGTTTCGTCATCATACATTAATGAGAAGTCTTCTAAGTCATTATTATTGTAATCCCTTAATACGAGTCGCTCTGTTTCTATCTCAAAATTCATAATTATTTATTTGGTAGAGAAGCATAACGCCAAATTCAGGGGCGCGCCGCAAGGCGTGTCCCCTGGAATTTTTTGTTATGGCCTGTCTTGCCATTGGATGTCGATTTTACGGTGCTGGGCTACGCAATCTCTGAGATAGAGATTGATAAGGCTCTGATAAGGTACACCTGTTTCTTCTGCCATTTTTTTAAAATACTCAATAACGTCTTCACCTAGACGCATTGTTACTGACTTTTTTTAGCTTTGAAGCGTAAGGATTTTTACGGGACTTCATTTTTGAAAAATCATATTCATCTTTCATGATAAGCTCCCATTATAATATTTGCGTTCACTGTCTGTGGCTTTCCGCGCTGAGATGATGCGAATAGATTGACCGTCATCTCTCTCACAGTGACAAACCAGTAAAATGCGTGATTCTTGACTCAGGCCAACCATTAGAAACCTGTCTTCAGCCTCTGAGTTCTCCTCGTCATAAAACTGAATAGCATATTCATCATAAAATACACTCTTCGCCTCCTCGAAGGAGATTCCGTGCTTTCTTTGGTTGGATCGGCTTTTGGCCTGATCCCATTCGAACTTTATCATACATACATTGTATGTACGCAATCTATTCTGTCAAGTTGGTATTGGGCCATAACGCTTGGTTCAAGTGCGCCGTAGGCGTCACTTGGAACCACTTGTTAGCTGCGATTTAAATAATTTGAAGATCTTTAGCTTTTTGCTGACCAACACTCTGTATTACCAGTTTGGTATATAACTCTTCACTCTCTCGCTCTTCAAATATTCCTACAACAAAATCGGATGTCTTGCTCCAATGCGAAAAAGGGGATTCAGTATCAGTTATGTTTGTATTCAGATTTTTACATATTCCTACAAATAAGCTGAAGTTGTATTCTATTACTTCTTCCCATATTTCATCGCTTTTTCCTTTGAGTGCTTCTGAGATTTTTTCATAAATTGGATTTAATGCTTCATAGATTTCATCATTAATATCAACCTCCCAATTTGGCGGACTCCATTGGCAGTCTTCGTCATCAAAGAAGGAGTTATATCCAAAACTCGGAGCATATATAGCTTCGTAGTCGCAATAAAAAAACCAAAAGCCTGAAGCGTAAATATCCTGATGTATTGGATCAATCGTCTTTATAGCCTTAAGAACTTCAATCTGAACGCCCTCAAATAATTCTTGTATTTCCGGACTCATAATTTTGTTCTCTAAGAATCTTCAACTTGAACTTGGTTAAGTTTTAGCAGCTAACGCCAAATTCAGGGGCGCGCCGCAAGGCGTGTCCCCTGGAATTTATTGTTATGTGGTCTTGCTTTGTTTGAACTTGAGCATTTTTGCCCCATGATTTGTGATCGAAACGTCCGATTTACACGAAACCGAAATGACAGAATTTATGATGGACTGGAGAATATTTGCCCAACATGAATGGTACAGATTATCCAGTAACCACTGAACCAAAGCAACGGAGCTAAATAGGAAATTGCGTTTTCATGCTACAGAAGAAAGACACTGCAGTATGATGGAAATATGAGCTAATGGAAGTTATGACTGACTTACATGATAAATTCGTAAAAAAAGAAATCTCAAGCACGCTACCGCTTACCAACAGTTTTATGAAATGCAGTATACTCCGTTCTTGGGCTGACATTGATTAAATATTATACGACACAGACATTACGCCAGCTTCCTGAACTCAAAGAGTATATTTTTCTGAATGGTTTATCGAGAAGGAAAAGAGTGATGAACTCGATATTTGACCACATAACGCCAAATTCAGCGGCGCGCCGCCAGGCGTGTCCGCTGGAATTTATTGTTATGTGCGTGCTGGTGTTATAAATATTGCCATGACTTAAACATTGCTGCTTGGCCATAATACTGAGAGGTTTTGTCATAAAGATTCCAAACCTTAGCATTCTCGATGAAGAACCTTTTACCAGTTGATGAGACTCGTATCCCAGTATAGCTGTTTATACAACCATTTTTCGTCACTTCAGTAAGTAGTTTATTTCGTTCTTCTTGTGATACAGCCTCTGCTGATTTTCTTGATGGAAGTTGGATAAAGTGCTGAAAGTCTAGCTCAAAGAGCTTTAACGCTTTGAGATTACCAAAGTTGAAAATTGGATCGCTCTCGTTACCATGTGAAACGATTACAAAATCAGCTAACCACAACTCCTTCAAGCTATTTTTTGAAGTTTCTACACATGAAACAAGATCTTCAGAAAAGTGCTTTTGATAGTTCTGTATCAGAATTTCAGCATGACTCTCTGCACCCTTGGAACCAATAGTTTGTGGAAAATTTCATTCCGTACCTCAATTATCAGTTTCGCTAGAGTATAGACTTTGAATAAGCACATAACGCCTGCTTCAGCCGCGCCGCCGACGGCGGCGTCGGGTGGAGGGGCGAAGCCCCGGAACGAACTGGAAGCATTTGTTAGCTGCGTTCTAGCCAAAATGAGCTTGTCGGTGACAGTTTGGACATAAAGCTACAGCATTATTTACAGTGTCATCACCACCATCAGCTAGCCGTTCTTCATGATGAACTTCAAGATAAGGGGAGTTGTCTTTTTTTCTTAAGAAGGGAGCATCATTCTTGCAGTATTCACATTTTCCCAACTGGCTCTTTCCAAAACAGCAGCGATAACATCAGGGTTTCGTAGGTATGCAACTGTTGTACTTTGTACTTTCTCGGGTTGCTTTGAAGCTTTTTTTAATCGCTCATTTCTTATTTCGGAGCTGTCTTTTAGCGAGGTTGATATTCTTTTTTCCAAGTCTGACATTATTTTTTCATGCAATGCTGACTTTTGTATTTCCAACCAACTTGGTAATTCTTCTACGTAACTCCAGCCACCTGCTTGAGTCCTTTTTTTGCATGGAGTTTTGTCAGATATCTTTATAAGTTTTTCAATTGAAAAAGGATTTTCTAAATGTAATAAGTTGCGAATCGATATCAAATTAATACATAGTTTATCTTTATCACCACGGTCAGGATAAATTGAAACTTCATCAGGTTGATGTTTTTTTATATGATCATTAAGTTCACTCAACCTTTGGGATGGAATTTCTCTTTTATCTTCCCAGAGAATAATATCAGCACAGTAGGAAACGATATTCAAATTCGATGTGGTTGAAATATTACAATTTTGTAGGAGTTTGTTCAGAAGGAGGTTCTTCTCTAAGAAGTTTAATCTCACTTGATTTATATGGCTGAAGATAACAGATGAGATCATTATTCATTGATGTTGCCGTTATTATTTCTTCTAAAACTGACTCATAAACTCCATTAAGAAAAATCGCTTTCATATATTATCCTTCTTATTGTTGTATAGCAGCTAACGCCAAATTCAGCGGCAGCGCCGCAGGCGCTGTCCGCTGGAATTTTTTGTTATGCCCCTTTAACATTGACTTATGATTAACCGAACTATCTTTTCTTTTCGATCCTTAATCAGTTTTCTAGTCCAAACCGATTCACCCCTTGTCATTTCCTGTATTTCTCTTTGCTGCTCTAAATATTTATATGTTTCTCTTTTAACAGGAAAAGGTTTATTGCCTACCGAACAGTTATGAGATTTAGAAATAAGTAAATAGTTTCCTAAACAATCAATATATTCGTTAATAAACTCATCATCATATTTATCATATCCAGCTTCAGGATTTTCAGTTTGAGGTGCTATATGTTCCAACTCTGGGTTTATAATTCTGTCAAATCTTGCTGGTAAATACCCACTTTTCCCTTGAGACTCAAGATAGTTCTCATATTTCCAAAGTAAAAACTTAGCGATTGAATGATTAAGTTCTCCTTGTAGCGCACGTTCGAATGACTGATCATTCCAATATGCCCACCACCAAGAGTCAGAAGTCACATTTTTCATCCACTCGATTCTTTGAAGTATTGGCTGAATAGTCAATTTACTTTCTTCAAACTCTTGGTAAACGTCATTAAGTCGAGAAGTAATATCAGCCCTTGTACCGATCAGCCTGTGTCGAATTACTAAAGATTCCAAGCTGGCACAAAGCTTAGATAAATCGTCTATTCCTAAACCAAATTTATAAGATTTTAATATAAATGGAATTACAATGCCTATTCTTCCAAGAGATATCAATGAATGAACTTCGAAAATTTCTCTTTCATCTTTTCCAAAAAATCGACTTAAATTCTCAAAACTAGTTGATAGCGCATGAGTAAACTGCTTGATGAAATTCAACGAATCTTTTTCTACAAGCAGCTTGTTAATTTTTTCAACAGCGTTTGTTTCCCAAAGTGAGTTAAAATAAACCCTCAATGTGTAAACCAATATATCATCTTCATTTATATTGTATTCAATCGCAGATATTGACTTATAGATTTTTTCAAATCTTGATTTTATCTCTTGAATCAGGAGTTCCTTATCCTCACCACCGAAGAGGTGAATACTGTACATAAATTGAGCTTTAATCACTTCCAAATTTGAGGGTTTCTTACCTCTATTATTTTGAAAAATGAACATTTGGATTGCTTCTGATTCATCTTTTACAGGATGCGTTGTACAGGATGCTCCTGAGACTGCCTGTAGCATTTTTATAAGGTATTTTTCACTTTTGTTTTCAAACTCCATAGTAAAAAAATCGAATGCATTAGCTATTCTTTTTGCTGATTCCGTATCCAAATCACCAGAATCACTTTTAATTTTATCTATGACATAATCTTTAAAAAACCAATCATCATAATCTACAGTTGAAAATCGATAGGTAGATCGCCTTTTAATCAAGTCTTCAAATATATCTTCTTCAGACTCAGTAAGTTTTCGAATTGCTTTTAGCTTTAAAAATAGAGCTGCCAGGAAGATGACAATTGTTGTAAGTCTTTGTTGGCCATCGATAACCCCAAATTTATTTTCAGAATGCTCTTCAAATAAAAAATGCCCAAAATAATATCTAGAACTTATTGAACTTTGAATATAATCTTCTAAGTCAAGTAAAAACACATTTACTTGCTTTGGTATCTTCTTGTTTTCAAATTCGGTATCCCATGAGTATGCTCTTTGATATGAAGGTACAGAAATTTGATTTCCTGCAAACATTTGCTTAATCGTTGTTGAAGATTCCAAAATTATATACTCCGATTTGAATTTTGGGGCATAACGCCAACTTAAGCCGCGCCGCCGCAGGCGGCGTCGGGTGGAGGTGCGAAGCACCGGAACGAACTTGAAGTTTTTGTTAGCTGCCGAAGCCCGTAAAATCTTTCTTTTTGAAACCCAGCTCGCAGTGAAACTACTTGCAGCAAACTGAGAACTTTCCGTTTTAATCAGCTGAGATTTATTCCAATGCTCAAAATACATCGAAACCAAAAAACCAGAATTTTATAAAACCTGATGATTGAAAAGAATGAAACCAGAGAGTACTTCAAAACTTACAGTTTTGCACTAGGAAAATTTTTCCAAACTCTCAATTTTAACGAAGCCAGAAAACCCGATAAACACAATAAACTCAAGGTTGACGAACGGAAATTGACTAAAATGTTTTGGCTGGAGCAAAAGCTACTGGTTCTTTAACTGAAGTTGATCGCCAGCGGCTACTAAGCAAAGAAACATCAAGTAGGAAAAACTATTTTTTTCCTCGGATCAAAATCTCAATTCTAACTTCGACATATCTGATTTACACGACAAAATCTGACTAATAAAAATATACTCGAAGATTTGCAGGTTAAAACTCATTGCGAGAACAATCTTTCAGATTGAAAGTTTTAACGCGAAACTAAGCAGCTAACGCCAACTTAAGCCGCGCCGCCGCAGGCGGCGTCGGGTGGAGGTGCGAAGCACCGGAACGAACTTGAAGTTTTTGTTAGCTGCCGAAGCCCGTAAAATTTTTCTTTTTGAAACCCAGCTCGCAGCAAAACTACTTGCAACAAACTGAGAACTTTCCATTTTAATCAGCTGAGATTGATTCCGGTGCTGAAAATACCCAGGGCTTACGCATGAGAATAATCATTCTCATTTAGAGTGCTCGTATCCGTACCAAAAGACTGTAGAATGGCCATATTTTACGCCCGATGACTGTTGTTCCAGCCCCGTTAATCATGTTTCTCAGCGAATTATCTGATCCACGCAAGCGTGCCTCCTCTTGTGACCACAATTTTACCGATATTCTTGTGATTGCCATCTGTGCCATTATCAGTGGAGCCGATACATGGGAAGAGATGCAGGAATTCGGTGAAGAAAAAGAAGACTGGTTTCGTTCATTTCTTGAACTCCCTTTTGGTATTCCATCACACGACACCTTCTATCGTGTTTTTTGTCTGCTAGACCCTGATAAATTTCAGGAATGCTTCACTCGCTGGGTGCAGTCTGCTTACCCTGAAGCCCTTGATATACCTGACAGTGATGCTGAAATTATTCCTATCGACGGCAAAGCTATTAAAGGCTCCAGAGGGAAAGGCAAGGGCAAAAAAGCGGTTCACATTGTCAGTGCCTGGAGTACTAAACTGAGCCTTGTTCTCGGGCAGAAGAAAGTTGATAAGAAGTCTAATGAGATAACAGCCATACCTGAGCTTCTTGAAGCCATTGACCTGAAAGGCTCTGTGATCACAGCTGATGCAATCAGCTGCCAAAAGAGCATTGCTGAAACTTGCGTGAGCCAGGAAGCGGATTACCTTCTTGCAGTCAAAGGCAATCAGAAAACACTACATCATGATATTCAGGTGGCAGCTGAAGAGCATTGGCGCAGCCATCCAAAGGAAGCTATCTCTGCTACCTTTTTTGAACATGAAAATGAAGGGCATGGTCGACAGGAGTACCGCTGTTGCTGGGTTTTTGATGAACTGACAGCTCTCTCAACATCAGAAGAGTGGGCAGGTATCAAACAGTTCGGTGTTGTTCAGTCAGACCGAACCATTGATGGTAAAGCTACGACAGCCCTGCGCTTCTACATTTCCAGTAAAGCTTTTACAGCCAGAGAGATGCTTAACGCAACGCGCCAGCATTGGGAAGTTGAAAATAACCTGCATTGGATGTTGGATATTGCCTTTAATGAAGACGCGTGCCAGACCAAAGAAGAACATGCTGCTGAAAATCTTATCTACATTACGGCGCATTGCCCTGAATATTCTGAAGGCTGACATCACCAGCAAGAAAAGCATCAAGACTAAGCGTAAAAAAGCTGGATGGAGCAGCAAATATCTTGCTCAGCTACTGAAGTCATTCATTGTTGAAACCTAAATGAGAATGATTATCTTCATGCGTAAGCCCTGCCTTTCACTTCCAAAGTCTTCTATTTCTTCCCAGCCTTCACAACCTGCAATGACAGCACAGATAATTAAAATCAGAATATCTGTGAGTTTGTGATCCACCTTCCAAGATTGGCGTGGATCATAAATAACAGAAAGTGAATTCATTAAATCGAGTGCATTCATCCGTCAGGCATCCAAAGTTTTTTCATAGAAGACAATGGATGTGTAAATTACTCTATAAGTGCTTGTGCTTATACCCGTTTAGGCCATTGGTTTCGAGGGGTTTCATGATTTTTCCCTGGATGACAGGCTTTCATCCATTCGATAAAGCAGATCTGAAATTGTTTTGGATTAAATAACAGCTGCTACTCTGGCAATAGTATGGTGCAAAGGAACGCCATTTTCAAAACCACCATATTTTTTCAGCCAGTCTAACCTTTCATTTCCAAAGTCGTCTATTTCCTCCCAATCTTCACAACCTGCAATGACAGCACAGATAATTAAAATCAGAATATCTGTAAGCTTGTGCTCTACTTTCCAAGGTTGGCGGGGATCATAAATAGCAGAAAGTGAGTTCATTAAATCGAGTGCATTCATCAGTCAGGCATCCAAAATTTTTTATATAAGACAATGGATGCGTAAATTACTCTATAGGTACTTGCGCCTATATATCTTGAGATCAATAACTTCAGGGGCTTTCATGCTTTTTCCCTGCACACGCCAACTCTACCAAACCCCTTTGGTATCTACCACGTACTTAGTGGCTGGTTTAAACCGCTTAACTGATAGTGATCCACTAACAGCACATAGATATTAGCTTTCGCAAAAGCGGAATCAAATTTACCAGTTCAAAATCTTCTCTAAGATCTTCTACGTTAGGTTCTACAGCGATCACTTTACAACCAATACTATTTACTATTGATTGAGTGATCTGAAGAGCAGGACTTTCACGCAAGTCATCTATATCAGGTTTAAACGCAAGACCAAAACAAGCAACCGTAACATCTTTCAGTTTCTTTTTAGGATTATCAGACAGAAACCGTACAACCTGCTCTTCAACCCTAACTGATTACCCATTCCGGTTTATTATCATTGGTTTCACGAGCTTGTCGAATCAGCTTTGCCTGCTCAGGGGTTTTGCTGACAATAAACCAAGGATCAACAGCTATACAGTGTCCGCCTACGCCTGGACCAGGTTGAAGAATATTCACACGCGGGTGAAGGTTAGCCAGAGAAATGAGCTCCCACACATTAATGTTCAGCTCATCACAAATCACTGAGAGTTCATTTGCAAAAGCAATATTGACATCACGGAAAGAGTTTTCAGTCAGCTTAGCCATCTCTGCTGTTCGGGCATTGGTGACAATACACTCGCCCATTACAAATGCCCGGTAAAGCTCGACTGCTTTCTCAGAGCTTTCACGGTTAATGCCGCCAATCACTCTGTCATTCTCTACCAGTTCTTTAACTACTTGACCAGGTAATACTCTTTCAGGGCAGTGAGCAATAAAAAGGTCGCCACGCTCTTTTTCATTAACAGGCACTTTCAGGTCTGGTCTTGCTTCTGCAATCCACAGCGCCATTTGCTCTGTAGCGCCTACGGGCGATGTTGATTCCAGAACAATGAGGTCACCTTTCTTTAATACAGGAGCGATGTTTTTAGTCGCGGACTCAAGTAAGAGAGATCAGGTTCATGATCATCTTTGAATGGCGTAGGAACTGCCACAAGAAATGCGTCAGCGGGTTCAGGGGTGTTTCGTTGCCTTCAAATAACCAGCAGTTACAGCAGCGCTGACCAACATATCAAGGTCTGGTTCTACAATGTGAATTTTGCCTTCGTTAATTGTGTTCTACTGCGTGCTGGTTAACATCCACCCCTATTACATTAACTTTGCGAGAAGCAAACATAGCTGCGGTGGGCAAGCCTATGTAACCAAGGCCAATCACTGAGACTGTTTTGAAGCTGGATTGTGTCATATTCTGAGTCTTTACGGTATGTGATTTTCTTGCCAGTGAAACACTGAAGTGGTTATAGTTCTCCGGACACACAAACACGGGTAATATTACAACCCATAAGGTGTGTCCAAATGTCAGAAAAGAAAACGAAATCCTATACAGCTAAGTTCAAAGAATCAGCAGTAAAGTTGGCTGTTGAATCTGATCAGCCAGTATCAGCAACAGCTAAAGATCTGGGTGTGAATGTCAACACTCTCCATACCTGGACAGGGCGATCTCATTAGCACTAACTTTCAA